>NZ_AVBG01000016.1 GCF_000770675.1 Pontibacillus chungwhensis BH030062 | reverse complement strand
GTAGTCGGGGTTTCACCCCCGCAAGAGTAGGACGCCGCCATGCTTTGTTATCTTATAAAGCTATCCAAGAGACTTCTTCTAGGACAGATGGATTTGACAATATTCCAACGTAGCTCAGTGGTAGAGCTATCGGCTGTTAACCGATCGGTCGCAGGTTCGAATCCTGCCGTTGGAGCCAATTTGCTTCCATAGCTCAGTCGGTAGAGCACTTCCATGGTAAGGAAGAGGTCGCCGGTTCAAGTCCGGCTGGAAGCTCTCTGTAAGAAATTTATTTTTGGCCCGTTGGTCAAGTGGTTAAGACACCGCCCTTTCACGGCGGTAACACGGGTTCGAATCCCGTACGGGTCACCATTTATTATCATGGAGGATTAGCTCAGCTGGGAGAGCACCTGCCTTACAAGCAGGGGGTCGGTGGTTCGAGCCCGCCATCCTCCACCATATATTTATCTATCTGCCGACCTAGCTCAATCTGGCAGAGCAACTGACTTGTAATCAGTAGGTTGGGGGTTCGAGTCCCTCGGTCGGCACCAGCAAGTTATGTTCAATTAAATAAACTCTTGCATAATAAAGTGCAAGCATGGTATACTATTATTTGTGTTTGGAGGGGTAGCGAAGTTGGCCAAACGCGGCGGACTGTAAATCCGCTCCCTCTGGGTTCGCAGGTTCGAGTCCTGCCCCCTCCACCATTTATTGGCCCATAGCCAAGCGGTAAGGCAACGGTTTTTGGTACCGTCATGCGCTGGTTCGAATCCAGCTGGGCCAGCCATTTTATAAAGAGCCATTAGCTCAGTTGGTAGAGCATCTGACTTTTAATCAGAGGGTCGGAGGTTCGAATCCTCCATGGCTCACCACTTTTCACATTAACTTAGTTGATGTGTTTTTAGTTTGCGGAAGTAGTTCAGCGGTAGAACACCACCTTGCCAAGGTGGGGGTCGCGGGTTCGAATCCCGTCTTCCGCTCCATATATACGGGGCCTTAGCTCAGCTGGGAGAGCGCCTGCTTTGCACGCAGGAGGTCAGCGGTTCGATCCCGCTAGGCTCCATTCAAAACCTTAAGTCTAATTAGGCTTAAGGTTTTTTCTATATCTAAAATAGTTAAGGATGGCTATTTATGAGAAAATTCTCTCAATACCCCGTGTTTTCCGCATATATATACAAATTCCTGTCCAGTTGAGTCATTTTCCCAACTGTGCCTACAATAGGTGTAGAGTTAAAGGAGGATGATGGGACAATGAATCGTAAACTTTCAATTATTGGAGCCCCTATGGATTTAGGGCAAAATCGTAGAGGTGTGGATATGGGGCCAAGTGCTCTTCGTTATGCAGGGGTAATTGAGCGGCTAGAACGTTTAGAATATGATATAGAGGACCTTGGAGATGTTCATATTCCTCGTCCAAACAGAAAAGAAGAACAAGAGAGTCACTTGAGAAATTTAAAAGAAGTAGCAGAAGGAAATAAAAACTTAGCTGAGGCTGTGGATCAGGTTGTCTCATCAGGTAGATTTCCTCTAATTATTGGAGGGGATCACAGTATTGCGATTGGATCTCTTGCTGGAATTGCAAAACACTATGACAATCTTGGCATAATTTGGTATGATGCTCATGGGGATTTAAATACAGGAGAATCTTCCCCCTCTGGCAATATTCACGGAATGCCTTTAGCTGTAAGCTTAGGTATTGGTCATGAACGTTTGACGAGCATTCATGGATATGAGCCTAAAATTAAACCAGAAAACATCATTATCATAGGAGCACGCTCTCTTGATGAGGGTGAAAAGCAATTAATTAAAGAAAAAGGAATTAGGGTATATACAATGCATGAGATTGATCGCATGGGAATGCCAGAAGTAATTAAAGAATCTGTAGAATATTTGAAGGATCGAACGGATGGGGTGCATCTGAGCTTAGATTTGGATGGTTTGGACCCTAATGAGGCACCTGGAGTTGGGACACCTGTTATGGGTGGAATGAGCTATAGGGAAAGTCACTTAGCGATGGAAATGTTTGCAGAAGCGAATTTTATTACTTCGGCGGAATTTGTTGAGGTCAATCCGATATTGGATGAGAAGAATAAAACAGCTACGGTAGCGGTTGGGTTAATGGGATCGTTATTTGGGGAGAATTTAAAATAATAGAGTTATAGAGAAAAAATGGGCGAAACAGCAGCTTATTCACATAAGTTGCTGTTTCCGTTATTTATTTTTTCTTTCCTCATATTCATTTAGTAATCCATCTAATTTTGAACTTGCCTCAATGACCTCTTGAGATGATAAAGGTAAGCTAGAGCTAAGCTGAATCATTTCATTTCTACACATTTCAATCTCGTTCAAAAGTTCTTTACACATTCTATTTCCCCCCTACTAAAACCTTAGTACTATACTATAGTTGTATATATCCTTTCTACTTAAAGTTAAACCTCTTAATTTAAAAAAATCAAATGTATAACTTTTGTACATACAAAAATTCTTTTTTATTTTTTTTAATTGATTTTGAAACCTGATCGCAGGTGTATTCGTATGTAGAATGACCGCAGATCTAGCGGAGGTATAGTGCATGGAAATATTTATAAAACAAAAGATTAAAAAAGTAAAAAAAGGTGATCACTCGGCCTTTGAAGATGTAGTGACGTTTTACCAAAACAAGGTGTACCAAATATGTTATCGTATGCTTGGTAATGCACATGAAGCAGAAGATATTGCTCAAGAAGCATTTATCCGGGCTTACACTAATATTCATTCTTATGATGAGAATCGGAAATTTTCTACTTGGTTATATAGGATTGCGACCAATCTATCAATTGATCGCATTCGAAAGAAGAAACCAGATTACTTTTTAGATGCTGAAGTAAAAGGTACAGAGGGTTTAACCATGTACTCTCAAATTTCTGCAGATGAAGATTTGCCTGAAGATGAAGTGGAAAGCTTAGAACTGCAGGAATATATTCATCAAGAGATTCTCAAGCTTCCAGCCAAGTATCGATCTGTTATCGTACTACGATATATAGATGAACTCTCATTACAAGAGATTAGTGACATATTGGACATACCGGTTGGAACGGTTAAGACAAGGGTTCATCGGGGACGCGAAGCGCTTCGTAAGAAACTTCGTCACGTGTAAAGGAGTGATGGGAAATGAAGTGTGCAAATGAAGTCATTCAGTTAATGCATAAACATTTAGACGACGGGTTAAACGAAGAAGAGAGAAAACAATTAAAGCAACATCTTCAACAATGTGATGATTGCCAGAACCATTTTCATGAACTTAAAAGGGCTGTAGCAATGGTCCAAAGTACAAGTGCAGTCCAAGCTCCTTCTGACTTTACTGCGAAGGTAATGGGAAGCCTGCCTAAAGAAAAGAAACGATCAGGATATAAGAGGTGGTTTAAGGCCCACCCGGTGGTGACGGCAGCAGCTATATTCTTTATTATGATGTTTAGTGGTATCTTTTCTACTTGGAGCCAAGATCAACAGTTAAGCGTATCTAAACAAAAAGATATCATCATTCAGGAAAACACGGTTATTGTTCCTCAAGGGAAGACTGTAGAAGGCGATTTAGTCGTGAAGAATGGGAACTTGAAGGTTGAAGGTAAAGTTAATGGTGACGTTGTATTAATAAATGGTGATCACCTAAAAGCCTCCGCCGGTGAAGTGACAGGGGATCTGAATCAAGTAGACCAAGTCTTTGGTTGGATGTGGTACAACATTAAGAAAACAACGACAGATATTTTCTCATTCACCCGATAGAGGGTTCAAAAGTCACTTTTATAGTGGCTTTTTTTATTTTGTTTAGTTGGAGCGTTTTAGTGTTATTTTTACTATAGAGAAGTATGCTATAATAAAACTATTGTGAATTTGATACATAAGATTAATTCGATAGTTGAATTCAAGAATAAAAGGAAGTGTACACATGCTTGATGGGGGATTGAATGTTCAATTAGATGGATTAAAGTACATTCGAATTATTATTGATGTTGCCCTTGTCTGGTTTGTTTTGTATAAATTAATCATGTTAATCCGTGGTACAAAAGCGGTTCAGTTGTTGAAAGGAATTTTTGTAGTACTTGGAATATGGCTTGTTAGCTACTTTCTTCAACTTAGTACGTTAATGTGGTTAATGTCCAAAGCGATGACATGGGGTTTTCTAGGCGTCATTATCTTATTCCAACCTGAGCTCAGAAGAGCGTTAGAACAGCTAGGGAGAGGTAGTTTCTTTGCCAGAAATTCGAGTAGTGAAGAAGATTCAATGAAACAAACCGTAGAGGCTATTATAAAGTCGTGTAATTATATGGCCAAGCGTCGGATTGGGGCTCTTATTACGATTGAACGAGAGACGGGTATGGGCGATTATGTCGAGACCGGCATACCGATTAGGGGAAGGTTATCGAGTGAACTGTTAACAAACATCTTCATCCCTAATACTCCTCTTCATGATGGAGCGGTTATTATTAAGCAAGATGAGGTTACGGCAGCTGCTTGTTACCTGCCTCTATCTGAAAGTCCGTTTATATCAAAAGAATTAGGTACGAGGCACCGTGCTGCTATGGGAATCAGTGAAGTCACAGATGCCCTTACCATCGTGGTCTCCGAAGAAACAGGTGGAATATCCTGTACGCGGAATGGAGAATTGCATAGGGGATTAGATGAACAAGCCCTTCGCGATATTTTAGAAAGAGAATTAGAACGAGCGACGAAAGCTCCTAGCTCAAAGAATTGGGATTGGAGGGGGAAAAAAGATGGATAAGTGGTTAAGAAGTCCGTGGTTCATTCGAGCGATTTCTTTAATATTAGCACTCCTCTTGTATGCCTCAATAAACCTTGATGACGGGCAAACGAGTTCGGATTCTATCTTTCTTGAAGGCAATGATAAAATTGCAGCAATGAATAATATCCCTTTACAAGTAAAAATGAATGAGGAAAAATATGTAGTGAAAGAAGTGCCATCGAGCGTCACTGTTACCGTAGAGGGACCGAATTCTATTGTGACTAGAACTGTTATGCAAAAGACGTTCGAAGCTTACATCGATTTAGAAGGGCTTGAACTCGGCTCTCAAACGGTTCCTATACAAACTCAAGGTATCTCAAATCAGTTATCTGTTTCTATAGATCCTCAGGAAGTTACTGTGGTTTTAGAGAAACGATCTTCAAAAGAGTTTCAGGTTGGTGCGGATTACATACACCGCGACACCATTAAAGAGGGCTACCAATTAGGCACACCAGAAGTGACGCCTAACCAGGTAGATGTCATAGGCTCAGAAACAGAGGTTTCAAAAGTATCTTTAGTGAAAGCCATTGTTGATGTGCAGAATGCTGAGAGTGATATTACAAAGAAAGAGTCACCTGTGAAGGTTTATGATGAACAAGGTAATGAACTGAATGTCGTCGTAGAACCAAGTACGGTCAAAGTAACTGTACCTCTATTGCCTCCGAGTAAAGAAGTCCCCATCGCGTTAAAGGCTAAAGGGGACCTTGCCAAAGGGTACCGCCTGGTGTCTATTGAACCCTTACCAGAGCAAGTAGCTGTATATGGTTCACAAGATGCATTAAAAGGGGTTAGTGCTTTTGCCGATATAGAAGTGGATATAACGGATCTTAAAGAGGACGCCACCATTGAGGTAGACCTTCCTATGCCAGATGGAATCGAAACAGTTAAGCCAAAAACGATTGAAGCAAAAGTCAATGTAGAGCAAATAACAGAAAAAACAATTAGCAATGTAGAGATTAATGTAAATAACCTGGGTTCAGGTAAAAACCTAACTTTTATTACACCAGAACAACAGGTCATTGACTTAACGTTAATAGGTACAAAACAGGAATTAGAGAATATTACGAAGGAAGATTTCGAAGTCTTTATTGATGTTGAACAGCTCGTCAATGGCGAAGCAAATGTACCCGTTCAAGTGAATGGACCTGAAAGTATTGAATGGCAAACAAGTAATGATGAAGCTCTAATTCGTATAGAGTAGTAACTACCTCATTTGCCTAGAATGAAGGAGCGATTGATAATGGGAAAATATTTTGGTACAGATGGTGTGCGTGGCGTAGCCAATCAGGAGTTAACACCAGAACTAGCATTTAAAGTAGGAAGATACGGAGGCTATGTGTTAACGAAAGACACACCAAAGCCAAAAATATTAGTAGGCCGTGATCCACGGATTTCTGGTCAACTACTTGAGAACGCTTTAACAGCAGGATTAATGTCAATCGGAGCTGAGGTTATGCGCCTTGGAGTTCTTCCAACTCCAGGTGTAGCCTATTTAACAAAATCTATGGGAGCTGAAGCGGGAGTCATGATCTCAGCCTCTCATAACCCTGTTGAAGATAATGGCATTAAATTCTTTGGTCCTGATGGATTTAAATTAACAGACGAACAAGAGAATGAAATAGAAGCACTAATGGATCAAGAAACAGATGAACTTCCAAGACCTACTGGAGCTGATGTAGGGGTTGTGAATGACTACTTCGAAGGTGGTCAAAAATACATGCAATATTTGAAGCAAACCATTGATTATGAATTTGATGGGGTGCACGTTGCTTTAGATTGCGCACATGGTGCAACATCCTCTGTTGCCCCACATATCTTTGCGGATTTAGAGGCAGAGCTTTCGACAATGGGATCATCTCCAGATGGCTTGAACATTAACGATGATGTTGGCTCTACAAGCCCAGAAGCACTACAATCCTTTGTGAAAGAAAAGGGAGCTCACATTGGTTTAGCGTTTGATGGTGATGGGGATCGTTTAATTGCCGTGGATGAGAAAGGTGAAATCGTTGATGGGGATCAAATCATGTTCATCTGCGCTAAGTATTTGAATGAGCAAGGCCGCCTTCGTCATAATACTGTTGTTTCAACTGTTATGAGTAATATTGGCTTCTACAAGGCTGTAGAAGCGAATGGTATGAAGAGTGATAAGACAAATGTAGGCGATCGCTATGTGTTAGAGGAAATGCGTCGTGGCGATTACAGTCTTGGCGGAGAACAGTCTGGACATATTATCTTCTTGGATTACAATACAACAGGAGATGGGTTGCTTTCAGCGTTACAATTAGTAAATGTGTTGAAAGAAACTGGAAAATCGCTGTCAGAATTAGCTGCTGAAATGCAGAAATATCCGCAAGTGTTAAAGAACGTACGTGTTATTGATAAGAAGAAAGTCATGACTAACCCTCGCATCACTTCGGAAATAGAAGCGGTTGAAGAAGCTATGGGAGATGAAGGTCGTGTTCTTGTCCGCCCTTCTGGAACGGAGCCACTAGTCCGTGTCATGGTTGAGGCACCGACAGAAGAAGATTGTGAGAAATATGTAGATCAAGTGGTCCAAATCGTTCAAGCTGAACTAGGTATGAAGGAAGCCTAAAGTAAATGCGCAGGTGGCACAATATGTGTCCCTGCGCATATTTTATATGGAACAGATTAACCATTGTAATAAACATGTAATGCTTCAGATATTGACCTTATAAGAAGAAATAGAGTAGAATGAAATTTGTTCCGTGTAAATTTCACATTCTATGTTTAAAGCGTATTCATAAAGGATACTAACATTAAGTATGCTTTAATACATTAAGGCATGTTTGTGAAACGTAAGAAGTTGAGTTATATTTTAGTTTGACTAAAGCGCCTGGACTATCTTCCGTTCGGAAAGAAGGTAGTTGACGAGGAGGAGGTTCATCGAGTATCGGCGGATGCCTCCCGGTTGGATTCACCTCAATCGTAAGCTTTTATTCTAAAACAAAGGGGTGACCCTTTGCACAAAGAATCGAAGCAAGGTGATTGTAAGATAAAATTCATGAGGAAGGGGCAGATCAAGCCCCGAACCATCGGAACGTTGATTTGCCCCTTATTTTAAGGAGGAAACAACGATATGTGTGGAATTGTAGGATATATTGGAACACAAGATACAACAGAAATTTTATTACAAGGCTTAGAGAAACTTGAATACCGTGGTTATGACTCAGCTGGTATTGCAGAGTTAAATGATGAAGGTGTTCATGTTACGAAAGTAAAAGGACGCATTGCTGCTCTTCGTTCAGAAGTTGAGAAGAAAGATATCGAAGCAACAATGGGAATTGGTCATACCCGCTGGGCGACACATGGCGCGCCAAGCTTTGAGAACGCTCACCCACACCAAAGCGCGTCTGGCCGCTTCACTATTGTTCATAACGGTGTAATCGAAAATTACGAAGAGGTTCAGCGCGAATACTTGGCTAATGTAGAGATGAACAGCGAAACAGACACGGAGATTATCGTGCAACTTGTTGAGAACCTTCATAATGAAATGGGCGATGTACAAGAGGCTTTCCGCAAAGCCATTTCTTTATTAAAAGGTTCATATGCTGTTGGAATTATTGATGCTGAAAACCCGGACGTCATTTACGTAGCTAAGAATAAGAGTCCTCTTCTTGTAGGTTTAGGAGAAGGATTTAATGTTGTATCAAGTGACTCATTAGCAATGTTGAAGGTAACCGATCAATTTGTTGAATTAGAAGACAAAGAAATCGTACTTGTACGTCGTAATGAAGTAGAGATTCAGAAATTAGATGGTACACAAGTGAACCGTGAACCATTTACAGCTGAACTCGACGCAAGTGATATTGAAAAGGGTACCTACCCACACTTCATGCTAAAAGAGATTGATGAACAACCATTTGTGATTCGTAAAATTATCCAAGAATATCAAAATGAAAATGATGAAATTAAATTAGACCCAGACGTTCGTCAGGCTATGATGGACTGTGACCGTGTGTACATTATTGCTTGTGGAACAAGTTATCATGCTGGCTTAATCGGAAAGCAGTTCATTGAGAAACTAGCAAAAGTGCCAGTAGAGGTTCACGTAGCTAGTGAATTCTCCTATAACATGCCTCTTCTTTCTGAGAAGCCGCTATTTGTCTACATCTCTCAAAGTGGAGAGACAGCTGACAGTCGTGCAGTACTTGTTGAAACGAAGGCAAAAGGACATCCGGCCCTTACGATTACGAACGTACCTGGTTCTACCCTTTCTCGTGAAGCGGATTACACGCTACACTTACATGCAGGACCTGAGATTGCTGTAGCTTCTACGAAAGCTTACACAGCTCAGATGGCTGTTCTAGCGATTCTAGCTGTTGATACAGCCAAAGCAAAAGGAATTGAGCTAGAGTTTAACCCTATGAAAGAATTAGGTATTGCAGCGAATGCAATGGAAGCTCTTTGTGATCAAAAAGAAGAGCTTGAACAAATTGCCGCTGATTATTTATCAACAACAAGAAACTGCTTCTTTATCGGCCGTAGCCAAGACTACTATGTTGGCCTAGAAGGTGCGTTGAAACTAAAAGAAATTTCTTATATTCAAGCAGAAGGGTTCGCAGGTGGCGAACTGAAGCACGGTACGATTGCGCTTATTGAAGAAGGGACTCCGGTTGTGGCGCTTGCGACACAAGCGAATGTAAACTATTCAATTCGTGGTAATGTGAAGGAAGTAGCTGCACGTGGTGCGAAGCCTTGTGTCATTAGTATGAAAGGGTTAGACCAAGAGAACGATGCATTTGTCATTCCACAGGTGCACGAACTCTTAACTCCTCTTGTATCGGTTGTCCCAATGCAGCTGATCTCATACTACGCAGCTCTTCACCGTGACTGTGACGTGGATAAGCCGCGTAACCTTGCTAAGAGTGTAACCGTTGAATAAGTAACGATAACGCATGTGGTCTCAAATTGAGACCACATGCGTTTTTTATGCTTAATGAAGAGTAGGACAGGATGTTGAAGCCTCGGAGTTGAGATGTGTTAGAACGGATGGGGCCGTTATGTTGTTGAGAGCTAGGGGTGTCTGGGGAACGACTCGCTTTCCGCAGGCGGCCCCACACGACGTGGGGTCGTTCGACGTTGTCACAGGACGTGACGGTTTTAGTCGAACTTCCTCCTTCTTTTTAGAGCCTCCTCACTCACTGCGTTCGCTCCGGGGTCTCGTCGACCTCTTTCTCCTGCAGGAGTCTCCCCGTTCCCCAGACACCCCTTTTCAAAATTGGTAGAACGGCCCTGCTGCTCGCTTGTGATAGAGGATATTCATAATCCTGCTCTCTTATGCAGCATGCTTCCGCATCTTCTACATATGGTAAAGGTGGTTCGGGAAATTGCGAGACTCCTGCGGCGGTAGGAGCCTAGGGGAGACCCCACAGAGATCGTTAGCGAACGAGGAGGCTCCCCAGCTCGCCGCGGAAAGCGAGTGATTTCCCGAACCACCTTACGCTCAATAAAAGTAAACGGAAGTATTCTCTCAATTTCGAGTCTTCGTTAAGACATAACTCTTATGGAGAACAAATAGAAAAAGAGCTTGAATTACCATTCAAGCTCTTTTTTAGTACCATTATTTCGTTGTGACGGAAACTTCAACTACACTAGCATCACCTTTTTGATAAACAGGGCCAACATATTCGTTTAGAGGGAAGCCTTCTTTTACTGCTGCTGTGATAAAGGCTTTCGCGGATTTAATGGCTTCTAATACTTCTTTGCCATTTGCAAGTTCAGCGGTAATCGCTGCTGCGTAGGAACAACCTGCTCCGTGGACGTTTCCTGTATCGAACTGGTCAGTTTGGATATAGTGGAAGGCTCGTCCATCATATAGAAGATCGGTAGCTTTTGTTTTGTCTACAAGCGTTCCAGCTTTGATTAGAACGTTTTGTGCACCTAGTTCGTGAATGGTTTTTGCTGCACCTTCTAGTTCTTCAACCGTTTCAATACGACGAAGTCCTGCAAGTTTGGCAGCTTCGAAGAGGTTAGGTGTTGTTACTTTGGCACGTGGAACGAGAGATTCACGAAGGCTTGTAAGGTTCTCTGGATGAAGGACATCATCCGTACCTTTGCAAACCATAACAGGGTCGATGACAACATCAGTGATTCCGTTTTGCTCTACAACCTCTGCTGCATGTTCAATGATACCAGGTGAACCTAGCATTCCTGTTTTTACTGCATCTATTCCTAAAGACGTTGCGGTCTTTAACTGTTCTTTCACGGTATTAAGCTCCATTGGAAATACGTTATGAGCCCATCCATTCTCCGGGTCCATAGCCACAATAGTTGTTAAAGAAGAAATGCCGTATACCCCGTGCTGGTGAAATGTCTTCAAATCAGCTTGGATTCCAGCTCCTCCGCTACTATCTGATCCTGCAATTGTAAGAACTTTTTTTCTCATCTGTTTATTCCCCTTCCACTCTAAGGTGTTTTCTTTATTTTAACGGTAATTGAAGTGTTTTTAAATCATTTCGTTTTTCAAATTTGTTACTTTCTTTATTCTTCCTTAACAAATATCTCCTAGCTGACGAAATATAAGATAGACATGTATATATAAAGTAGCTTTTATGTTACAGGGGGAGACAAATTCATATGCCATTACTGAGTTTATTGACTAAAGATAAAAAGCGTCAAAAGGAGGAGACTAACCTAGAGAGTTTGGAAGTTCACATTGAGGTTCCAGAGGAAATTAAGAAACAGCTTGAGGTCATTGGTTTGACCGAGAGAGACTTACAAGTTATGAGGTCATTAGAGCCAACCATTCGTGAGCATATTGATGATATTACGGAACAGTTTTATGCCAATATTACTAAACAACCCAACTTGATGGAGATTATTGAGGATCATAGTACGCTAGGGCGGTTGAAAACAACATTGAAGCAACATATAGAAGAGCTGTTTGATGGTCGAGTGGATCAAGATTTTCTCGAGAAGCGTTATCGTATTGCATTTGCCCATGTACGTGTGGGGTTAGAAACGAAGTGGTATGTTGGTGCGTTTCAAAGTTTGTTAAATTCGTTATTTGATATCTTACGTGTAGAAATCGAGCAACCTACACAGTTCACTGAAGCGATCCAAACTTTAACGAAGATGTTGAATTTTGAACAACAACTAGTCATTGAGGCTTATGAACAAGAGCATAAGCGGCTGAGACATGAGCAGCAAGCTCAAGCAGACGAACTGCATCGTAAGGTTCGTGAAGTGGCACTGGAACTAGCAGGTACTTCACAGGAAACAAGCTCGTCGATTACAGAGCTAACGTCTCAATCACAAAATGTTAAAGAGATGGCGAACCAGGGAACTGAACTGGCCAAAAAATCTGAGGATGCGTCTGAAGCCGGTAAGCGCCAGGTCGAATATCAGAATGAAAATATGGACAGTATGGAGCAAGGGATGGAACGAATTACAGAGAATGCCCAAGGGTTAAGGGAAGTTTCCAAGCGGATTACTGAAGTCATTGATATTGTAAGTGGAATTGCTGAACAAACGAATCTGCTTGCTTTAAATGCATCGATTGAATCAGCTCGTGCAGGAGAATATGGAAAAGGATTTGCAGTAGTAGCGGAGGAAATCCGTAAACTTTCAGAACAGACGAAGCAATCCACTTCAACCGTAGCAGATCTTATTAAAGATGTGAATCAGCAAAGCTCTCATGTTACAGAATCGATCGATTCTATTCGTTCTTTTGTAGAATTGGGGAAAGGGAGTATGAAAGAAACAACAGACTCCTTCGTTACAATCCTTACATATATGAGAGAGACTGTTCAACATAACGAACGCATTGATCAGGAGACGAAGCAATTGCTCGAGAATATTCAAGAAATGGATCAAGCTTCCGCAACGGTAGCGGCTTCAGCAGATCGATTAACTCATATGACAGAGCAAATGTAAGGAAAAGACTTGTCCCGCGGAAAAGGGGGGACAAGTCTTTTTTTAAACTTCGACTTTGTCTGTGTTTCGTTTGACCATATCGCTCCAGTCGATAGTATAGAGGTTTAAAAGGTTCTCAAGCTTATGAACTAAACCAAGTGTGAGGAAACCATTCCCTTGAGCTTGTGGTGAACTTCCGATTGGAGCGGTACGCTTGATTAGTTGAGCATAAACTTCCGCTTCTGAAAGCTTTCGATTTAATTGCTTTTCAGCGAGGTGGATCAGTAGCGCTAAAGCACCCGATACGTGTGGGGTAGCCATGGATGTACCTGATAAGCGGGCATAACGACCTTCTGTATAAGTAGAAAGAATGTTAACGCCAGGAGCTACAAGATCTATTTCGTCATTTGTATTGGTAAAGTCAGCGATGTTCCGATTGAAGTCTGAGGCACCTACCTGTATGACTTCGTTGTAAGCCCCTGGATAGGCATATTCATTCGTATCCTCACGACCATCTCCCTCATTACCGGCTGCGCAAACGACAGAAATTCCTGCTTCAACAGCTGATTTAATTGCTTTGTGAAGCTCAGGTACATCTTTGGGGCCTCCAAGCGACATGGACATGACTCGGACACGTTCACCGTCTGGACCTTCCCAGTTTGTTGCATAGTTAATGGCATCAATAATCCAGTCATAATTCCCGCGTCCAGATCCGGTTAAGACTTTTAAGACTAGGAGTTTGCTGGCGGGAGCGACACCTACAACACCGGTTGTTATTTCAGAAGCGGCAATAGTTCCTGCCACGTGGGTCCCGTGGCCATTATTATCAGCGTAGTTGGTTTCATCTCCTTCATAATCTGTTGTGAAGTTACGTCCACCGATAATTTGCCCTTTTAGATTTGGATGATCAAGCTGACACCCTGTATCTATAACGGCCACAACGCTACCTTTTCCTTTAGAGGTTTGCTCCCAAATTGCAGGTGCTTCAATCATGCGTACGCCTTCTGGGATCATTGATGTGCTTTCAAATACATCTTCCGTTTGGTAAGGAATCAGATACATGTTCTCCATGATAACCCCTCCTTAATATGTTTACTTGAATCGTACACGAAAGAGAGGAATAAATAAATTACAATATTCTGACTTTTGTAAAAATACCCATTTTGACCTAGGTTAGATGGGACTATGGAAAGGGGGGATTTTGTAGAAAAATGGCGGTTATCTTTAATCAAAAGAAAAAGGCTTGCTACCGATGGAAGCAAACCTTTAACGTCTGGATTTTCTATATCCTGCTGCTTCTGCTTCTGAAGGGGTTTCAAAAACTTCAATAGCCTTTACGCGACTGTAATACTGACCGCCAGGCATGTGATAAATTTTTTCCCCTTTGGCATTTTGATTGCCTTTAATGGGTTGCGGGTTAAGGGAGCGTCCAATATCGCTCATCTCAACTACCGATCTCATCTCATCTCTAATACTTTCTCTCGTCTCTTCGAACGGATCTCTCTGTTCTGAACTGGCCTCTACTAACTCATCTTTCTCTTCTAAGCTCTTAAACTCTTCTTCCTCTGCAAACTCAACTAGCTCTGTCTCTTCTGTCTTCTGGTGACTTGGTTCTGTTTGAATTGTAGGGGCTTGAACAGTGTGAGGCGTAGAACGAATGCGCGCTTTGCGCTGAGACGGAGTGAACAATAGTAAAGCAAACATCATTCCGCTTGCAAATACGGCTAAATAAACTAGAACAACACCGAATTTTCTCATCATCCTCTCCTCCTTACACCTATTGTAGCCCCTCAACTCCCCATCGTCCAACCCACAACCCGCCAGACCTCAAATTCTTTAATCTATTACAGCAACGCAGGGTGTCAGGCACCATTTAGCGCTTTAGTGCACTAGAGGGTGTCAGGTTCACTTCTTATCTTTAAAGCATTGCAGGAGTGGAGGTAACTCCTTAACGCTTAAACGCTTTTAAGTGCTAAAGTTTTTGGGTATAAAAAAACCTGCTAGCTTATTTGCCAGCAGGGACGAACGAATTTATTCGCGGTACCACCCTGATTATAATCTCTATTCGAAAGAGATTATCTCTTAATCGTTGATAACGGAACAGACCCGTTGATGTGGTGCACATCACATCAAAGCTAAGGAAACGTAATTCGTAACGTCTTTATGTACTGGTTCGCAGCGAACACCAGCTCTCTGAAACAGGGAAAGAGTTACTACTTCAAATCCATCGAAGCTTTTATACTTCATTCGAACGGTTGCTTGCTTTATATCTTAAACGCTTAAAAGTGCTAAAGTCAACAATTTTTTCTTATCATAAATTTTCTTTAGTGAAGTAAAGGGTGTCAGGCACTCTTTACTGCAGTAAAGCAAGCTAGTGATTCAACAGTTCTTTAAGGTGTTCGAAATCCTGATAGATCGTGTCTTTTAGTGAGCCATTATAGAGAACAGCTGCTGGGTGATACATGGGAAAGATGGTGTAGGGTTCTTCTGTGAGTTCATAGGATTCATCTTCTTCACCAGTCCATTTATATATCGGTTGATTTAAAACTTTTCCATGCACGTCTGAGATTTTGTAGTCTTTTCCGATTAAGCGTCTCAATGCAATGTTACCAAGTGTGACGAGAATTTTTGGTTTCATTTCATCGATTTGATAATCGAGAAGAGGAGCGTGAGCGAGTATTTCCTTTTGGTTTGGGGTTCTATTCGGCGTTTTGGTTATGGGATTTCCTTTTCGATCTGTCGTTTCTACAACCTTGTAAGGACGACTTCTTACTACGCTTGTAATATATAACTCGTCTCGGTCTACCCCGATATGTTCAAAGAACTCAGTGAGTTTCTCGCCAGCCTGGCCAATAAAGGGTACGCCTTCTATAACCTCATTTCTTCCTGGTGCTTCTCCAATTACCATAATATCTGGATACTTCGGACCTTTACCAGGAACGAATCCCTCTGTTTGATAAGGTTCAATACGCTTGTTACCGAGTTTTCGTAAATGTTCTGGGAACATTGCAATCGCCTCCTAGAGTCATTTATATATCTTTACATTTCCCTGCTTTTATTCATTTGAAAAATCCTCTATACTTTTAGTAATTTCATACTTATCGAGGTGATTGGATGGAAAGGATTGCTGTATTTTGTGGATCAAGTGAAGGCGCCTCTGCTGCATACAAAGAGGATGCAGTACGTTTAGGGAGTCTTCTTGCCCAACAAGGTATTACCCTTGTTTACGGAGGTTCAAGCGTCGGTCTGATGGGTGCTGTTGCGGATACAGTACTTGCTGAAGGAGGCGAAGCCATTGGAGTGATTCCAAAGAAACTAGTAGAGCGAGAAATTGCCCATGCCAGTCTTACGGAACTGTACGTTGTGGATTCCATGCACGAAAGGAAGGCAAAGATGGCGGAGTTATCCGATGCGTTTATCACCTTGCCAGGTGGAGCTGGGACCCTTGAGGAGTTTTTCGAGGTATACACTTGGGCTCAAATTGGAATTCATCAGAAGCCATTTGGAATTCTGAACACGAACCAATACTATACACCTTTAATCTCTCTGTTTGATCATATGGTTGAACAGAAATTCTTAAAGAAAGACAACCGTGACATGGTAATGGTCGAAGAAAGTCCCGAGTCCCTTCTCACAAACTTCCGATCCTTTATCTCTGCACAGAACTAAACGGTGCCAGACACCCTTTACTTAGTTAAAGGGTGTCTGGCACTTTTTTTGGCTTGAATAGAGATGATGCTTCCGATTAGGACGGGGAGGGTCATAATAACAAGGAAACGGTAATCACCTGTGGCGATGGTTAAGATAATGAACAGAATAATGCTACCCACTCCTAAAGCAAGGCCACCGATGAATTTAAGTAAATAATCAGGGGCTTCAGTGGGTGACATCTGAATGGATAAGATTCCTCCTATAAGCCCCCAACTGAAAATGTGGACAGCTAATAGAATGGAGACAATGGGAACAACGGATAACTCAACACCGACCATAGCTAGGGTTAATACAACATAGATAGCGAATAAAGTTGCATACCAAGAATATGAGCGTGCAGTTTTCCATATGTGTTCGTACCTTTCATCGAGTCCCCTATTTTTACGAGCTTGTTTACGTCCGAAATACCATCCTCCTAAACCTCCAAGCAATCCCATGTACATCATAACAAGAGCACCGATTTCCACCAAGCAAAACCTCCAATATTTGTAATCTAATAAGTGAAGCTTACTTTACATATGCGGTTTCGTCAAGTATGCTTTACAAAATAAGCAAAGAGTCATGTTTTGATGCTATACAGTCAATCAAGTAAGATACAAGATAGATGAGAAAGGAGTTCTAATCGTGAAGTCAATTTTAAAAATGGTAGGCCTTATCCTGTTTAGTTTGTTTTTTATCTTTGCTGGCGTTGTGCACTTTACTCAAGTAGAAGGATTCGCCGCTATGATTCCGGACATTATTCCATTTCGAAATATGATTGTTTATGCTACAGGCATTATTGAATGGATATTGGCCATTTTATTACTTATCCCTTCGACTCGTAGACAAGCTGGGATTTGGACAGCTATTTACCTGGTACTTATTTTCCCGGCAAATATTTATGCTGCCATTGCAGGTATTCCAGCTCCAGGTTCAGATGAAGTAAATAACACGCTTCTTTGGGTTCGCCTCTTGTTCCAACCATTACTGATTTGGTGGGTCCTTGCTGTTTCGAAGCCCAATGGAGAGCGTCATGATAATTGAGAATGAATGTTAAAGGCCAGTCACCTATCTGTAATAGGGGACTGGCTTTTTTAGTTTCATTCATGAAATGCGCAGATTTCGGGATACTAATAATAGCATAAGCATTTGTAAGGCAGGAGGTATGGGGTATGGCATCCCAATCATGGGTTGATTTAATTAAAAAAGGGAATAAATCGGCAGCATACGCGGCCACAGGCAACCTTATTATTGCAATAGCAAAAGCGATAGGGGCTTTTGTGAGTGGAAGTGGCGCTATGCTTGCTTCTACTCTTCACTCTTTTGCAGACTCTGTGAACCAGGGGTTTGTATTTGCAGGGAGCGTGTTAGCTAAGAAAGAGCCGACCTCTCGTTTTCCAACGGGCTTTGGTAGGGTTATTAATATCTTTGTAATGATTGCTGTTATTATCGTTACGATATTAGGCTATGAGTCGGTGAAAGAAGGATGGCACTTAATTCAGCACCCGAAAGAATCAGGAAGCTTCTGGCTGAATGCAGGGATCCTTCTTTTGAACATTGCGATTGATGGCTGGATTTTAATTAAAGCGATGAAGGAAATCAACAAAGAGGCGAAAGAAGAAGCTTCCGGGTGGAATATCCCATCACAAGCGGTTCAAAATCTTCCTCAAGCTTCACCGCCCACTAGGCTCGTCTTTTTTGAAGACATAGTTGCTGTAACAGGCGCCTTGCTTGCTCTAATTGCAGTTACCATTACGACGTTTACAAACTTTGCGATTCTTGATGGAGTAGTGACCCTTCTAATCGGACTATTGATGTTTACTGTAGCGTTTCGTGTTGGGTACGAGAACATGATCGGTTTAATAGGGGTGGCTGCGCCTCGCGATGTTGAGCGTGATGTAGCTGATTCTATATTACAACATAAACAAGTAGTTGATATAAGAAGGATGCGTATTGTGAAAGAAGGCAGGACGTATCATGTGGAAGCCATGCTTGAATTAGAGAAGGGGCTATCGTTAGCAGAAGCGGATGATATTAAATTTAAAGTTTGGGATCGTCTGCTTAATAATGATGATATATCTGATGTATCCTTAGGGATTGTTGAAACAAATGAAGAAGAGGATTGGGATCCGAAGAAGAACGAACGAAACAGCTCCTGGTCCCACCCTGAAGACTCAGAAGAAGAATAACCCGCGTTACTACTTTACAGAAGTGAAGGGTGCCAGACACCCTCTGACGCTTTAGAGTAGTGCAGGGTGCCAGACACCCTGCTGTGCGTTAATGTGGTAAAGTCATTGGTTAGAAAAAAGCTGCCCGTTATTCATATTGGGCAGTTTTTTGTTGGCTTTTATAAGGGTCTGCTGTTGGTTGATCTGCTTCAATGATTTGTTCACTAATGCTTTCGTATTTTTCTTTATGACCCGTGGTTTCACTCAAATCTTTAAGGGTTTCTAGAAGGTAGTGCTGGTCTAGTTCATAAATGTGAAGAGATTGGAAACCGTAAACGGTGTTACAGGCAAACTCCCACAAGGTTGTGTGGTGTTCACTGTCAACGGATTTAGCTAATAAATTCATCACACGTAGAATCTCAGTGATAATTTGGATGTTCCCTTCTGCATAGTGGCGAATGTAGCCATACCCTTTGTATAAATAATATTCAAAGCTCTCGCCTGGTATAATCAACCTCAGTTGTTTTTCGTTGTCGACGAGGTAAGGAGGAATGTTCATCATTCTTGAAATGGTTAGAAGTAGCTCACCTAATTGATGAATAACATTGCTTACAGTCTTTGGATCATTATTCCCTAGCGCTTTAATGGCAATTTCCGATAACTTGTTTAGACCGTGCTCCACATCCTGTATTTCAGTTTGTTTTTGTCCTACCTCTAACATGCTTAAGTATAAATCATGATCAATATCTTTAGGTTCTCCATTCCCACTCCAGTATGACAGGATTGGATTTCCTTCTAATAAAAATGTACCAACACTTGCTTCTAACTGAACGACCACATTATCTTTCTGTGCTTGATCAATGATTTGATCGAAGTTGATCAGTTGAATGTACCCAGACTGTTTTGTGTAGATTTTCTCTGGATGCTCAGGTTTTTTCTTAGCTTCTTCTCCATGATACAGCGTGTCCGTGCTTCGGTAGGGGGACATTTCTTGTTTAATCGACTGATTTAGGATTTGTTTAGAGATCGATTGCATATTGAAAGATATGTTATGAACTTGCATCCACGTTGTGGCATGATTAATAAAGTAAATAAAGGTGACCGCAGCAAATAATGCAACAAGGGTCGTCACTAAAGGAATAGCCACGAAAGTTTGATTTTCATAATTCGTTATAAAAATAAAGAGCGTTAATACATAAACAAAACACCCATTGAAGATTCCAAGGACGTGCTGTGTGCGTTTATCTGAGACGAAGTTAAGTAACATCCTTGGTGAGAATTGCCCGCTAAATGTTGTAAGGACCACAAGTATGGAGTTTAACGTGTAGGCACTTAGGGTTAAAATTCCTCCAATTAATGTTGTAATCAGCATTCTTGAAACAGATGCTTTTGATTGTAAGAATTTAGGCACCAAATTCCCTAACTGAACGTTTAAATCGATTAATAAGGTGGCTGCTGCAAAGAAAAATGAGCCTAAAATGTAGAGGGCAGGTGTGAACCATAAAGTTAGTTGTAGCTCATGTTTCCTTAGTCTCTGTGACATTTCTAAATATTTTCGGATTCCTGGTGGGATGATTTTCATGAGTCGATCGGTCCTCCTTCTAAGTACCCTCTTTCCCCTTGGTGTACTTCCATAAAACTATTTCGCTAACAATTTATTCTTTTTTAGACTAAAGTTATTCCTTATAATAAAATAAATGTTTTAGAGGGGGGAGTTCTTACATGGAGTGGAAATTGAAATCGTATGAAGAGCTAAGCAAAAGGGAATTGCACGATATATTTAAGGAGCGGGTTCAAGTATTTGTAGTAGAACAAAACTGTCCCTATCCGGAGGTAGATGGAGATGATGATCAAGCAGAACATCTATGGCTTGAAGACGGTGGAGAGATTGTAGCCTATTGTCGACTATTTCCTTCTGGCATTAAATATAAAGAAGCATCGATTGGACGAATATTCGTAAAAGAATCAAGGAGAGGCGAAGGTCATGCTCAATTGTTGCTAGAAAAAGCGTTACATACCATTATTCAGGTGTGGGGAGAACAAGCCATCAAAATTCAAGCTCAACACTACTTAAATGACTTCTACACATCACTCGGCTTCACCAATATTAGTCAGGTCTACCTCGAAGACGGCATCCCGCATGTAGACATGCTCTTAAACACTGCACAGCACTAAAGGGTGCCAGACACGCGTCACTCCGCTATTACATCACCGCGCCAAAGGGTGTCTGGCACCCTTTAATTAGATGAAGTATGAGTAATCTTAGGGTTTCGGTGCATTCTAAGGGGTGGAAGGGGCGATAAATGTGGCAGTGAAGAAGAGTAATGAAAAGAGTATTAGTTTGCTGTGGAAGGTAATCTTTCTCATAATGGCTTTAATTATTCTAACAGCCATTTTTATTTTCATAGCTTATGCAAACTTTAACGATGAGGAAACAAGTTATAACGTAATTTCAAGCTCAACATTATATGCTAATCGTTTATTTTCAAATGCATGCTGACAATCAAGCATGCATTTTTTCTGTGAAAAAGGTGATACATACGAATACATAGCGGGTAAAGTTATACTATAACCTCAATAATATTATGACTGAAATGTGGGTGAAGGTATGCGTAAGATATGGAGGAGAATACGCTTTCTGTTTAATGTTCGTAAATCTGTTCCGTTCTTGTGGGAGTTCTTTACGACCCGGCAAGTCCCAATCCAGAAAAAAATTCTGTCTGTGGGCTTTTTGATTTTATATATTGTCATTCCTTTTGACATTATCCCTGACTTCCTTGTGTTTTTCGGGGTGCTTGACGATGTAACGATTTTCACTTTTGTTCTACAACAAATAGTAAAGATGGCCCCACCATCTCTACAAGATAAGTACGACCTAGATGGGCAAGCAAGAACGTAAAGATCTCGGAGTTCCACCTCTCCGAGATCTTTTTTTGATTAACCGCGTTAACACATTCAATGAAAGAGGAATTCAGCTGGTGCGTTTCGAATGTATAAGGAAAAGGAAAACCTTTTACATATTCTGATTATGGTTTAAAGGAGGCGCTTATATGCGCATATTAATTCTAGGTGGCACGGTTTTTGTTGGGCGCCATTTAACAGAAGCAGCATTAGAAAACGGTCATGAGGTGACCTTGTTTAATCGCGGTCGTACGAACCAGGATTTATTCCCCGATGTTGAAAAGCTAAAAGGGGACCGTTCGGATGATTTAGAGGCATTAAAGGATCGGGAATGGGACGTAGTCATTGATGCTTCAGGATACACACCAAGTCAGGCCACGGCAGCTGCTGAATTACTGAAAGATTCGGTGAAGCGATACATTTTTATTTCATCGATCTCAGCGTACAGAGATTTCCACGAAAAATACGTAGACGAAACCTACCCTGTTGGACAACTAGAGGATGAAACAACAGAAGAAGTGAATGCCCAAACGTATGGTCCATTGAAAGCTTTAGCCGAGAAGAAGCTTGAAGAGGTTATGCCGGGAAGGGTTCTGAACATACGACCTGGTATCATCGTAGGGCCTCATGACCCGACCGATCGTTTTACCTATTGGGTTATGCGTTTTGGGCGCGGAGGAGAGGTACTTGTTCCAGGTAAACAAAATCGTCCTATACAGTGGATTGATGCTCGCGATCTTTCTAAATGGATCATCCAAATGGCTGAACAAGAGGAAACCGGCACATACAATGCGGTTGGATATGATGAAGAATTAACAATGAAGACATTTGTTGATGCTTTAATTAAGCAAAATCCTAATGCAGAGGATCAGTGGATCAGTGATCAGTGCTTGTTAGATAACGAGGCAAAACCATCCTCTGACTTGCCACTTTGGATACCGGTCTCAGAAGATCATCCTCACGGCTTTATTCTTGCTTCGAACAAGAAGGCGAGAGAAAAGGGACTCACGTTCCGAAAGTTAGAAGAAACAATAGAAGATACGAGGAAATGGTTTGAGGAAAGAGAAGACACAGATATGCGTGTTGGTATAGAACCTGATAAAGAAGCGACGATTGTAAGGCGATGTAAGTAAACAAAGCCCCATCCTTCCTTTGAGAAGTATGGGGCTTTTGTTGGTGATGGATAAAGTAGCAAAAGTTACGGTACTTTTTAAAGATGTGGATCAGCAACTACTTTCCTATACCGAACATATGAAAGCAGCGCTAGGGCCTTTGTCCTCGTAGCTGCTTTTTTATTTCTAGAACGTTTAATTCCTAAACGTTGACGTTCTTTCATAAAACCATATAAAATGAATTCGACAATAAAATTTGCGTATGCGCAAATTTCGACAGGATATAGTAATAAAAAGAGGTGAAACAAACATGATTACAGCATTTGAAGCAATATATGAAGGCTTTAAATCAATGTCCCCTGTTATACAAGCTCTCATTGCTACATTATTCACGTGGGGGATGACAGCAGCCGGTGCGGCCCTTGTGTTCTTCTCAAAAGGCACGAATCAAAAGTTTATGGATAGTATGCTTGCCTTTGCCGGAGGTGTTATGATTGCAGCCAGTTATTGGTCTTTACTTGCCCCGGCAATAGAGATGGCATCAGACCAGGCAGTTCCTCAGTGGTTCCCTGCAGTTGTTGGATTCCTGCTAGGTGGATTCTTCTTGCTATTAGTAGATAAATTGTTGCCAATGTTTAAGAATTACCCATACTTGCATGATATTGATACGAATGATAATAAACGACGAACGACCTTACTAGTCTTTTCGATGACACTTCACAATATTCCTGAAGGGTTAGCTGTCGGTGTGGCTTTTGGTGCACTAGCTTCTTCCTTCTCAGAAGCTGCTCTAGCTGGAGCTATTGCCCTTGGTATTGGGATTGGAATTCAGAATTTCCCGGAGGGCGTTGCCGTATCTATGCCGCTACGCCGGGAAGGGATGTCACGCAAGAAGAGCTTTTTCTTTGGGCAATTCTCTGGTATGGTTGAACCAATAAGCGCTTTAATTGGTGCAACGGCGGTTATTTACATTGAACCTCTTCTTCCATACGCATTAAGCTTTGCGGCCGGAGCGATGATTTTTGTTGTTGCAAAAGAGATTATTCCAGGCTCGCAGGAAAAAGGGAATACTGAGATCGCTTCTATTAGTCTTCTCATCGGCTTTGCCGTTATGATGACCTTAGATGTTGCATTAGGATAAATTCATGTCCCCCTGTTTAAATGTAGATACAGGGGGATTTTTTTAGGCATCCAGTACAATATATTATTGGGAATAGAAAGGGGTTTACATATGAGAAACACAGCGTGGTGGCTAAGTATACGTAATAGTTATTGGTTTCTCCCAAGTGTGTACAGCATTCTTTCAATCATAGCGGTTGGGGTAACAACAATAGCTGACCTATTTTTCGTAGAAGATTTTGCAAAAGTTATTCCATCTATATTTCTGACTAATAGAAGTATAGCCATGTCGCTATACACAGCTCTCATTACATCAATCTTAACGATGACGACCATTAGTTTCTCTTCCATCATGGTTGTTTTAACAACATACTCACAGCAGTTCTCTCCAAGGACTCTGCAGGATTTTATGAGTGACAGGACCACACAGCACGTATTAGGTGTTTATGTCTTTGGCTTTATTTATACACTGTGTAACTTACTCCTTCTTACAAAAGACAAAGAACGTCTGCTTGCTAGTCCGTTCCTTACAGTTCTAGTGGCCATTACGACACTTGGGTTCTTTGTTGTATTTATTCATCACTCGACTCGCTGGGTGCAGGTGAATAATTTAATAGGTAAAATCCAACATGAAACATATGATGTAATTGGGAGGACCTTCTCTGAGAAACAGTATGATGTTTTTCAAGAGTGGGACCAAAAAGAGGTGGAAGAAGTTCAATCTAACCTGAACCGAGTGGTATATGTCGAGCGTTCTGGTTATTTGCAGCATATTGAATTTAAAGCATTTATACAATGGGCAAAGCAAAACAACATAACGGCGTGGATGCATGTACAGGTTGGCGATTACGTAGAGAAGGGAATCCCTTTATTTTCTTATCGGACAAACGAAGGAGAAGCGGACATAAATGAAAGTGCTGGTTTGAATTGTATGATTGTAGGGAAGGAACGAACGAGTCTGCAGGATATTGAGTTTTCGATACAAAAATTAGTGGAGATTGCTCTTAGAGCTATATCCCCTGGCATAAATGACCCTCACACGGCTATTAATTGCATTAACCGAATCGGGTCGTTATTAGCTGAATTAGGACATAAATACAAACCATTTCGTTATTATACAGATAATGAGGAAAGTTTAAGAATTGTACTCAAGCCAAAGCCCTATAGTGAATATCTTTATAAGAGCTTTTACCAAATCCGTTTATATGGGAAAAATGATGTTTCTGTCATGAACGGAGTGTTAGAAGCCTTATATAAAACAGCTCTTGTAAATGAAGGGGAGATCATTGAGGATATTTGGAAATTTTCTGTATATATAATTGATGGAATTAAAGATGAAGGGTATCATGAAGTAGACCTTAACGTAATACGAGACATTGCTTCTGAACTGGCCAAGCATTGTCAAAAGGAACCTGTGATTTAAAGGAGATAGAGATTTATGGAGTGGAGAAACATTTATAGAGGAATGTTGATGGGAGCAAGCGACGTGGTCCCAGGTGTAAGTGGGGGAACGATTGCTGTCCTGTTGGGGATTTATGATCGCTTGATTGAGGCAATATCGGGTGTTTTTAGTCGAGAGTGGAAGAAGTATATAGGCTTCCTCATTCCATTGGGGATTGGTGTAGGAATCTCGATTGTATCGTTGAGTAAATTGATTGAGTACTTGTTTGAACACCACGAACAAGCGACGCTTTACTTCTTTCTTGGGCTGATTATCGGAGTTATTCCTTTCCTATTACATCAAGCTAATTATAAAGAAAACTTTAAAGGGAGTCACATGGTGTTCCTGCTTGTTTTTGCAGCGCTCGTCGCGTCTATGGCCTTCCTTGAGACAGGAGAGCCAGAAGCGTGGGAAGGGAGCTTGTCTACTGGACAAATGCTCGCGTTATTCTTCTCGGGGTGGATGGCAAGTATGGCAATGATCTTGCCAGGAATCAGTGGATCTTTCCTTTTACTTTTAGTGGGAGTTTATGAAACGGCCATACAAGCTGTATCTCAGCTTCAGATCGGACGCATCGCTCTCATTGGAGCTGGTGTCGCTGTTGGTCTTCTAATAAGTAGTAAGGCGATACGCTATTTATTTAAACGTTTCCCATCTCATACGTACGCAACCGTAATCGGTCTTGTCATTGGGTCTGTTTTTGTTGTTTTTCCGGGTATGCCGGGTGACCTTATTCTTTGCTTGATTACGTTTATTGGCGGCTTGTTGGTTGCTTATTTATTAGGGAAAGTTGAGTATTAGGATTCGTGGGGTTTTGCATGAAAAAGAGGTCACCCTTTTGGGATGACCTCTTTTTTTATGATAGTTGTGTGCTTTTTATTGGTCCCCACACGAGGTGGGGTCGTTCGACGTTCGCTATTGACGTGGCGGTCTTAGTCGAACTTCCTCTTTTCACAGGGCAAGCCCCCTGCGCTTTTCTTGAGATCTAGCTCCGGGGGCTAAAGGCTAGCGCGATAAGCAATCTACCTCCAGTCTGCTGCGCAGACTTACAGTAGCTTGCTTATCCGTACGCCTTTGACCTAGCCCCCTGCGCTTTTCTTGAGATCTAGCTCCGGCTCCTAGCCCCTAGCGTCATAAGCAATCTGACTACATTTCGCTACGCGAACTTCCGCCAGCTTGCTTATGCGTACGGGGCTGAACAGTCGCCTGCGCTTTTCTTAGTACCTAAATGCTGTTGCGCCTACGATGATTAGTAGGATGAATAGTACAACGATAAGTGTGAATGTTCCTCCGTAGCCACCGCCGTAGCCGCCTCCGTAACAACAACCGTATCCACCATAACCGTACATAACATCTTCCTCCTTTTTGATCTTAAGAGATTCATTCATTTTTCATTAAACTTAGTAACCGTAGCCACCGTGTCCTCCAAATTGCGATGCTCCTACGATGATTAGTAGGATGAAAAGAACCACCACGAGCGCGAATCCTGTGCCGTATCCTTCACTCATTTGAATCCCTCCTTCAAGATCTGACTTCTTTACTACAATATGCAGATGACCCGAAATTGGTTGGGTTCTTCCGCGATTTCATTAAAAATGGACGTTTGCCTATAAAGGGCGGAGGGGTGATGATATATACAAAAAAAGCCGCCTTAAAAAGGCGGCTTCCTGAGTTATTTTAGGCTTTTTCCCATTTAGGTGTTAGTTCAACGCCAGCGGCTTTTAGAGTCGTGTAAACCGGGCAGCGTTTGTCTGTAATGCGTTGAAGTTCATTGATTCGTTCTTGAGTTTCGCTGGTGTGCACCAATGCATGAACGGTGACCGTTTGGAAATAAGGTCTAACGTTCTCATCTCCCATTAATCCGCGGGGATCAAGAGAGCCATCAATATTAAATTCAATGCTTTCTAAATCGAAGTCGATTTCTTTCGCGACCATGTTTGCCACAACGGTTTCGCAACCAGCTAAGGAGCCAAGAAGGGTAGAAAGAGGATCAGCTCCTTCATTTGTGCCTCCCATTTTTGCGGGCTCGTCTATAACAAAAGTGTGCTCATCTGCTTTAATTTCAGTTTTCATACCTTTGGAGTTTGTGGTTACATGAAACTTTTGTTCTGCCATGAATCATTTCCTCCTTTTTTATAATCGTTTCGCAAGGTAATACGAGTAACAAGGTGTAAGAACATTACACTCTCTTCGGTAAATTCCCTTTTACAAATGGTTTAAACGATATAGAAAACATCAAAAGAGCTGCTCGATGTGTAACCATCGGCAGCTCTTGTTATTTATCTGAACCACTTAATATACTTCTCGGTGATGGATGGGACTACGCCACTAAACAACTTGCTTCTCCAGTATTCGTTGCTGGCTCGTTCTATGGCTGCAGTGTGGTTTGGATAAGGGTAAATCATACTCGACAGTTCTCCGATTTTCATCCCTTTTTCAACAGCCAGAATAGCAACTTGCATCCAGTCACCAGCACCTTTGCCAATCGCATGAGCTCCTAGAATATGACCTTTTGTATCAGTAATAATCTTAATAAACCCTTCTGTTTTATGATCGGCAACGAAGCGGTCCACGTCAGCTAAATCGGTATGATAAAGAAGAACCCCGTCATGTTTTTCTTGTGCTTCTTTCTGGGTTAAGCCAAGGTGGAACACTTCTGGTGTAATGTATGTGTTCCAAGGGATTAAATCATAAGACGCTTTCCGACTTAGGCCAAATACAGCATTTTGTACCACTGTTTTCCCTTCGTAGCCAGCTACATGAGTGAATGGAGGTGTGCCGTTCACATCTCCAATAGCAAAGATGTGACCAACATTTGTGCGAAGGGTTTCATCGACAATCACAAACCCACGCTCATTCATTTCCACTCCAGCCTGGTCCAGTTGAAGAGAATCTGTATTTGGTTTACGTCCTGTCGCAAGGAAAATTTGGTTCGCTTCAATCTTATGTTCTTCGTTGTTAACCGAATAGTGAACGTAATTCTGCTCCCCCGAACGAGATGTTTTCTCTACGTTCGCATCGGTGATAATTGTAAGTTCTCGCTCCAGGATTTCTTGAGCTTTCTGTTGAATGTCTTGGTCCTCCTTGCCAAGAACACCTGGACCTGCTTCAAGGACTGTGACTTCAGAACCTAAGCGGGCGTAAGCTTGTGCAATCTCAAGACCAATCGGACCTCCGCCAATAAAGACCATTTTCTTCGGCAGTTGTTCAAGGTCAAAGACGGTTTCATTTGTAAGGTAACCTGTTTCTTTCAACCCTTCGATTGGAGGGACGTTCGGTCTAGAGCCTGTTGCAATGACGATGCGTTTTCCAAAGAGAGGCTCCTCGTGGTTCTCGATCTCCACTTCATGGTCATCTCGAAACGATGCTCCTCCAATATAGACATCAATTCCTAATTCTTCAAAGCGTTCGATGCTATCGTGTTCTTGTATATGAGAAATGGATTCCTTAACTCGTTGATTGATTGCCTTTAAATCTACTTCGCCTGAGGCGTGTACGCCGTACTTGGATACACTTCGTGCGTGATGAATTTCATTTGCGGCTTCAATGAGAGATTTAGAAGGAACGCATCCGAAGTGAAGGCAGTCGCCTCCTAAGTCTTCTCGTTTTTCAATTAATGCTACTTCTGCTCCTAAAGAAGCTGCTCCTGACGCGACGGTAAGACCGCCAGCGCCTCCACCTATTATAATTAAGTCGTACTGTTTCATTGTACATTTCCCCTTTCTATGACAAGATTCGTTTGGCTTCTAAAAAGCGTTGCATAGCTGTGAAGACTTCAATAGCGAAGAAAGCGAGTGTTGTCCACATCAGGATTGAAGGGAACAGCATCATCACGCTGAAGAAAATAAAACCTTCTGTACGCTCTGCCACTCCCGCTTGATAGTAAAAAGATTTAATTCCTTGTTTCTCAGACACAGCGCCGACTGTGAGAAAGATCGTCATGGAAAAGATAATCGAGACACTTAAGAGAAGTAGGGGCCACATGACTTCAGGGTGAAGGTAGGCTACACCTAAAATAATGCTGATTTCAACAATTCGGTCAAATGTAATATCCATTACTGTTCCGAATGAAGAAGGCTTTGTCATTCTCGCCATCGTACCGTCAACGGCATCTAAAAAGCCAGAAAGCCATAGTGCCATAACAGCAAGAATTGGGAAACCAAGGGCATAGATTCCGCCTGAAGCAATACCAATGATAAACGCGATTGTCGTGACTTGATTGGCCGTTAAACCTAATTTAGTTAACCACTTCGATGTGTGCTCAATCGAAGGTTGAACGTATTTTCTAGCATGTGTGTCAAGCAATGGTTACACCTCCTGCGCTCTCTATCCTGTAAAGCCAAGCCACCTTTTAATTCGTTTCCGAAACAAAAAGGTGATGGCCATTAGCGCAAGAAGAAGAGAGACAGCTAACATAATTTGTTTTATATTTCCGGTACCAAGACTTGCTCCTAAATAGCTGTAAAGAAGCGTCCCTGGAAACATTCCGATCATGGATGCCAGAATGAAGGATCGGAATTTAACCCGGGTAATTCCTGAGACATAACTTAAGAGATCAAATCCAACGATCGGAGTAAGGCGAAGTATGAGAACGTATAGAAATCCATTTTGATCGATCTTTGCGAATAACTGTTCAGACCATGAGAAGTTTTGTACTTTGACGAGTGAATCCCCAAAGAAACGCCCCATAACGTATCCGGTCGCTGCAGCCCCGGTTGCTCCTAATAATATATAGAGAAAGCCAGGCCACACTCCATACACGAACCCTGCCACTAACGATAGGATCGATGTAGGGAAGAAGACGATAGGGCCGAGGGCATAAATGAGGAAGAATATAAAAGGCGACCACCATCCAAAAGATTTTACATACGCACTTATTTCATCTTTCCCTAAATTGAACTCAAACCGAACAATATAAGCGGCTATACCAAATAGGATGAGTACAATTGCTGGTTTCATCCATTTTTTTAGTTGTGTCATATTACCCATTCCTTTGCTGCTGATTTGTAAACGTTTGAACGGAATCAGGGTGTGCTGATACGTAGATCGGTTCGTCGATAGTGAGATTGATTGAGCTTGAAACGGTAACGTGTTGATTTAAGTCTTCTATAAAAACTTGATAAAGGCTGTGGCCGTGAACGTGTAACTTGTTCTTCATGATGCCTTCCCATACTGATCCAACTTGTTTTGGCTTCGATCTTGATAAGAAAAGTGACTGAACAGGGATGAATGTTTCCTGGTCAACTAGTAAATGGTCTCCAAAAAAATCAGCGACAAAGGCGTTAGCGGGGGAGTGATAGACGTGTTCTGGCTCACCAATTTGCTGGAACTGGCCATTTTCAAAGACGCCTACATAATCTCCCATTTGCATCGCTTCTTCTTTATCGTGGGTCACAAAGATTGCTGTAATCTCCTGGTCTTTCAGCAGTTGTCTTACCCATGTTCGCATCTCATTTCTAAGACGAACATCTAAGCTGCTAAAAGGCTCGTCGAGTAAAAGTAGATTGGGTGAGATGGCTAAAGATCGAGCCAAGGATACGCGCTGTTGCTGGCCACCCGATAACTCATAGGGGAAACTCTTTTCATATCCAGTAAGTCCAACTTGGTTGATTAACTCTTGTGCATGGCGTAGCCTTTCCTTCTTCTTTCTCCTTTGAAAGGCTAAACCGTAAGCTACGTTCTCTTGAATGGTCATGTGCGGAAACAATAACGGGTGTTGGAATACTAAGCTTACCGGGCGTTTATTTGCTTCTAAGGCTGTTACGTTTTTGCCATTGATGAGAAACTTACCCGTCGAGAAGCTCTCAAGGCCCGCTAAACACCTTAGAAGTGTGGTCTTCCCGCTTCCAGAAGGTCCTACGATACTTAAGATGTCCCCTTTATTTAATGTGAACGAGAGATTCGAGAAGATCGCTTCTTTATTAAATGATTTAGATGTATGCTCTACTGTAATAAACGATGGTGTCATAAACGAGTCCTCCAAGGGTTTTGATACGGAAGGAGCGATAACAGAAGCTCCACTGAAAGATAGAATAAGATTGGAAGCAAAGCGAACCAGGCTGAGAACGCTGCAAGTACCGTACTTTCTGCTGAATCTAAGAAAGGAAAGTAAATCATGGCGAGCGTGACGACATTCCCGCCGCCAATAATAGCTGTGATGACATATTGACTAAGGCTAATCACAAAGATGAGAAAAACCGTGCTTCTAATCGATGGCATAAGGAGAGGCAATTCAACGCTAAAGAAGCGGTGCCATCTATTTGTGCCGAGTACCTTAGCCTGTTGCAGAAGTCCGGTTCCGATCGAAGCGTAGCCACTTTGCAACATTTTGATGCTGTATGGAACAGTAGGCACAAGGTGAATAAGTACAACTCCTATCCAAGTATCTGAGAGTCCAATACGAATCATGGCGACGTGAATACCCATTGCGATAGCCAATAAAGGAACGATTAAAGGAAGAAGAAAGAGCGCTTCAATCAGCGCCTTCCCTTTAAAAGAATAGAAAGCGAGTGCTTTCCCGGCTAAGAGGCCAACGCTCAAGTTCAGAAAAACGACAAGAGCCCCGATCCCTAAGGAAACAAGGGTTGCCTGGATTAACTGACTCTCAGAAAAGAGTGTTTCCCATCCTCTTAAAGTAAAATCAATGCCAGAACTACGGCCAAAACCAAAGTTCAATACGACGCTTTTTAAGAATAAAAATACGACAGGAAGGATGAAGAAGAGCAATGTGAGCGCCCAAAACTGTATTTTTTTCTGTTTGCTAAGGCGATCCATACTAACCCTGTCCTTTCGTAAGAAGCATCCGTTTACGATTCATAGCCGAAAAGGCGATAAAGCTCATGATTCCGATTAAAACGCTCGTTATAATCATTGCAGCAAAAGCTAGAGGTCGTTCATTCCAATCCCCTGAATAAAACCAATCGTAGGTTAAAACGGAGATCATCTCTGGGAACGTAGCTCCGAGTAGAAACGGAACCTCGTAAGCACTTAATATAAAGGCGAATAAGATAATGCCTGCTTCAAGCAGTACCGGTGATACCCATGGCCATTCTGCATCTTTGAATGCGGCCCACTTCCCTCCGCCTAGAGTCTGCACAAGGTCTTTGTATCCATCTTGTTGCTTCGCATAGATTGGCAGCAGCATTAAGACGACAAAAGGTGTCTCCTTTCCTACATAGGTAAGAATGATCCCGATTCCATTTTGGTCATTGGTTATAATAGGAAAAGATGATGTGCTACTGATCAACCCCATTTCAACAAGTAAATGGGAGATGAGGCCGCTTTGCTCAAAAAGGAGAAGCACGATATAGCCCCATACAAAATGAGGAAACAACATAGGAAGCCAAATGCTAAGCTTTCCTTTTGTGCTCTGAATGAATGGACTGAAGGCTCTCGTAATAAGTAGTCCAAGTACTAAAGAGAGTACCGTTGAGAGTAAGGTAATGCGAACGCTATATCCAATAGACTCCCAAAACGTCTCTTGTTGGAAAAGTGTTCTGTAATGTTTGGTTGTGAATGAACCATTTTCATGTAAGCTGGTCCATATGGCTGAAAATAAACCATAGGCTGGTAAACTCAGAAAAAGTAAGGCCGGGGTTAAGAGAATCCAAGCCTTATTTGTCTCTGATAACTTCATCTTTCCAATTCTCCTTTATCCACTCTACATATTGAGCATCGGCCTCTGGAAGGAAGCTCTTATTTAATACATCGTTTGATAGAACGCTGTCTCCGCGGTCAAGTGACTCAAAAGCTTGGCGGTCTTCTTCTGATAGTTTATCTAAGCTGATCGGTGTGTTATCCCCCCAATAGGAAGGCTGCAGTTTTGCAACTTGAGCTTCTGGAGATAACAAGAAGTTGATTGCTGTCATGGCGCCCGCTTTATTTGGGCTATTGTATGGGATTGCTAGAAAGTGAGTGTTTCCAATTGATCCTGACTCTAACACGAAACTACGGGTAGACTCAGGGAAAACCCCGTCCTCAACCATGTGTTCAGCGCGCGCTTCATTATAACCCATCGTCATCGACACTTCTCCCTTACTGTAGAGTCGGTCTAACTCAGCCAAAGAAGCAGGGTAGTGCTTACCATCTCTCCATAAGTCAGGTTGAATATCGTTTAAGTAAGACCACATGTAGGAGCCCGCTTCACTTGCTAATTCCTTAGAAAAAGGTTCTTCAATGAGTGTATCGGTATCTTCTGCCCCTTTGTAGAGAAGGTGTCTTAAGAAAGCATTGCCAGAGAAGTCATCAGGGTTGGGGTAGGTAAATTCACCAGGGTTCTCGCTGATCCAGGTCTTAAGCTCCTCGAAGTTTTTAGGTGGTTGCTCGATCTTTTCTTGATCATATAAGAAAACGAACTGAACTTTCCCCCAAGGGGCTTCATACCCTTCAGTTGGTGTCCCGAAGTCGTAATCAAAGGCAAGGTTTTCTTGTTCATAGTAGTCTGTAAAGTTAGGCAATTGTTTACGGAAAGGCCCATAAAGCAATTCGTTTTCTTTGGCATTTTTAAAATTCTCTCCGTTTACCCAAATAACATCAATCGTCCCATCTTGTTTATTTGCCTGCTTCTCAGAGTAAAGTTTCTGCAGGATGTTGCCTGTGTCCATCGGAGTACGTTCTAAGTTGATGTTGTATTGGTCTTGTAGGCGAGGGGCCACCCATTCGTCTATATATTCGTTAATACCTTCGTCGCCTCCCCACATATGAATGCGTACAGTGGTTTCTGAAGCTTGAGCCTCGATCTCTTCCCAAGAGGTGTCTTGTAAGGGTTGGGTGTTGCTATTACTCTCTCCGTCTGCATTGCTGCAAGCTGATAGAAGAAGTGTTAATAGAAAAAAGCTTATAAATTTTTTCAAGTATAATCCCCCTTGTTTCTTAGATAATATTTTTTGTCTATGGTTGAGCTTTGCCATAATTGTGTGGTTTGAGGTTAGAAATTGGTAATCTTAGCTGGATTTCCACATTCGGTGGTTGTGCTTTTCTTGTGTCTAGCTCCGGGGGCTAGGGGCTAGCGAGATAAGCAAACTACCTGCAGTGGCTAACGCCACTTCCGGCATTTTGCTTATCCGTGCGCCCCTGGGCGAGCCCCCTGTGCTTTTCTTAATGTCTAGCTCCGGCGGGGAGGGCCTAGCGAGATAAGTCATCTTTTCTCCAAAGGCTAATCGCCTTTTCCGAAAAGCTGTCTTATCCGTACGGCCCTGGGCACCCCGCCTGTGCTTTTCTTTATGTCTAGCTCCGGCTCCTAGCCCCTAGCGTCATAAGCAATCTACCTCCAGTCTGCTATGCAGACTTACGATAGCTTGCTTATGCGTACGGGGCTGAACAGTCGCCTGTGCTTTTCTTTATTCCATTATACATTTATTATAATAGTATGAACTGTAATCCAACTTACATGATGTGCTCATGTGTTTCGATTCTGGTTGGGATATGTTTAAATAGGGTGAGAGTATTTCAAGGAGGTTGTTTTAGTGGAGTTTATTCGTGAGATGAAGACATTTCAAGAGCTTATAAATGGGGAAGAGCCGGTTATTATTAAGTTTTCTGCGAATTGGTGCCCGGATTGTAAGCGTATGGATATGTTTATTGGTGATATTGTGGAAGAGTACAATGCTTATAAATGGTTCGAGATAAACAGTGATGAGTTACCTGATGTTGCCCAGGAGTATGAAGTTATGGGGATTCCTAGTATTCTTGTATTCCAGAACGGTCAGAAAGTCGCTCACCTTCATAGTGCAGATGCGAAGACGCCTGAGGAAGTGCAAGGTTTCTTAGCTAGCACGTTTAAATAACCGAAATGGTTGGTTTTCAAACACACAAATGTGGAGTAAAATGGAAAAAACTCCGAGTTTGTGTGTTTTTTTATGGGCAATTGTAAGGGGGCATTGAGGTGTTTGGAATCTTAGAGAGGCATCATAAGTGGGTGAATGCCTCTGTTTTTATAGGGATTGGGGCATTGATGGCGGCTGTTTCGTTTCTGTCACTATCGTTCTATATGTTGTACATAGGTATTCTCTTGTTGGCTCTTCTTCAGTTAGTAACGGATTCTTCAGTAGAAGCGTCCCTTTCATCTTCAGAAGAAAGCGTAATGAAGCGGTTTGGGTGGAAGGTTGTGAAAGGATTTCCAGTCGTTTTTGTATTTATGCTTATCATCATAAACGAAAAGCCGGGGGAAGTACCAGAGGGAGAATCAGAGAAGTTCTTTCTATTAGGTACCATCTTTGTGAGTGGTTTGTTCGCTCGACTGCGTAAAAATCCTAATACGTATCAAGATCCCGATCCTTTACGAGAGAGTCAGGTGCGGTTGGCTGCGTTATTATTAGCGATAGCTCTTGTATTCTTTGCTACTCTGTTCGGGGTGGGGCGCATGTTCGAATAGAAGTACGAAACGTTTTCCGACTTTAACCGTAAATATAATGAGCATAGCATAGGGGGCGGTTGATGGTGACAAAGGAAGAGTTGCAGAAGTTAAGAAGAAAACAAATGCAATACAATTATATCATCCTCATTCCTTTGATGATTCTCTTTTCGCTTGTGTTTTTTCTCGTTTCTAGTCCCAAGGTATTTTATTTACTCTTATGGATTATGGCTATCCTGTTATTTATGATTGAAGGATATAGATATTTCACTGGTAAGATTGCCTTTTCAAGGGATATGAAGCGGTTGGCGGAATATGAGAAAGATAAGATGGGGGAGAAACAGTTTTATAAAGAACGGAAAGTTAGTTTTTTGACGCAAGGGTTGTTGGTGATTGTGATCGGCGTGCAGATGCTTCTGGCTCAAGATGAGGAACCTTTCTTTACAGATGGGGCTTTTCAATGGACAATGGCAGCTATTCTTGTCATCCTTATACCCGCTATTCATGTCTCAGTAAAGGCTCGCGCAAAGCGAATTGATGAATGGGATCAGGAGAAGCTTAAAGATTATCAAAAGAACAATATAAAGAGAGGAATAGCCGCTTTCTTTATTGCGTTCTTCGTCATGATAATTGCGGCAGGAGTTGTGATTGCGAATTTATAAGAGGGTTACGATTCTTTGAAGTTATAGAAGCAAAAACGAGTATGAATCCAACAAAGGGTTCATACTCGTTTTTTAATCGCCTCCAACTTTATTAGTCATCTTTTAAAATCTTCACAAGGCGAAGCAGATCTAAGAATAGGTTAATAAAGTCTAGATAGAGGTTCAAGGCAAGAAGCGGGACATCTTCTTCGCTATAGTGACCGTTCTTGATCTTATTAATGTCGTAAATGATAAATCCTGAAAAGATTACAACACTAATCAATGTAATCACAAGAATAGCTGCACTGCCTAAGTTAAAGAAGATGTGGATTAGCCATACAAGAATGAGGGCAAGCAACGCACTCATGAGTATGCCGCCAAGGAAGCTTAAATCTCGTTTCGTCTTCCATGCATAAAGGGACAATACAATGAAGATTACGGTTGTAACTCCTAGTACCATAAGGACCGTAGTAGCTCCAATGGAACTAATGTAATACGAAATGGCTGGATACAACGTTAATCCTGATATAAATGTAAACAGAAACAGAAAGCCGTATCCAATTTTCTTCGCTTTACGCAGGAAGAAAACAGAGATTAGTAAAATAAATTCTAAGATTACGAGTGGGAGAAACAATGCGGGTGGTACCCATTGCCCCATATACAAACCGACCGTTGCGACAAGTAGAGATAGTGCAAAGGTTCGGAGTACTTTGCTTAGTAGTTCATGTTTTTTCAAAGATGTTCCCTCCAATAGATGTAGGTGCGGTGTTTAGTATAATCATAACTTGAGCAAGAGTCTACCCGTCTCTTTTGTTCCCTTTACTCGCTAGCGGTAACCATCTTGCTAAGTGTCTATAGTGTGTTACGAAACGTATTGGTATTTGGTTTCAACTCGCGCTGTAATTTCTAATTGCCCTGGCTCTACTGGGGTGCTTGTGGCTCCAAGCGCTTGAGATTTCACCATTGTTTGTGGTGTAGCTTGAGAAGGTGGGAGCTGTTCATCGATAGAGATTGGTGTCATGTCCATTTGAAGGTTCATCGTCTGCGCGATTGTTTGAGCTTTCGTGTTGGCATTTTTTAATGCGGAGGCTAGTGCTTCCTGGTAATAGGACTGAGGATCTTGGACGGTAAACGAAATGTTCGAGACTCGGTTTGCTCCGTTAGCAACAGCCGTGTCAATGACTTCACCTGTCTGATCTAGATTCTCAATGGTCACGTTAATGAGATGAGTGACTTCATAGCCTCTGAACTGCTGTTTCCCATCAATATAATCATATTGCGGGAAAATGAAGTAGTCGACGGTTTGAATATTTTCTTTTGGAATGCCAATTTGGATGAGAGAGTCAATCACTTGATCAAGTGTTTGGGCATTCGTTTGTTGAGCCGTTGTTAGCTCTTCATCTTGCGTTTCTACACCTAACTTAATATTGGCGACATTCGGCTCAATTTTCACTGAACCAATACCTGTAACGGTCAGGAAGCGGTTGGCGTTACGTTGCCCGTCACGATAAAGCGGTTGTGGTGATGGATAATACATAATGATTCCACCTTCCGTCTTGAAATTAACCCTACTACTTAATTCATGAAGGATGGGTCTGAAATATGCCATTTTGTCCCGCTAATGTGGAGAAAAGTTGTTAAAGAGGTATGGAAATGGGGGAATGGAAAGGAAGGATCGATAAAAAAGGAGCGAACAACTATGGGATTTCTATTCTCTCAGTTTTCAAAACCCTCAGGATTTGTTGGAAAAGTAGTGGGCTGGATGATGTATAAGCAAAATGCTGATATCAATAAATGGGCCATGTCTTTCTTGGATATTAAATCGACGGATCACGTGTTAGAGATTGGTTTTGGACCAGGGTATTGTGTGAAAGAGCTGTGTGACACGTATGAAGGAGTGCGTGTGAGTGGCCTTGATCCTTCTGAAACAATGGTCGAAGAGGCAAAGCGCCGTAATCAAAAAGGAGTAGAACGGGGTCAAGTTCAGTTAGTGAAAGGGTATGCAGAAAAAGTGACCGAACTACATGATACAATAGATAAAGTTCTGGCTATTAATAACATCACGTATTGGGAAGACCCAGTTGGGACTTTGGCGACCCTGAGAAAAAAGATGAGTGATAAGGGGAGGATTTCTGTAGCCCTCCAGCCTCATGAGAAAGGGGCGAATGACCAGACAACGGTCATCATAGGAGACCAGATTCGCTCATTTTTAGAGCAAGCAGGCTTTAAGCAAGTGCTTGTCCATCATAAGCCTGGTAACCCAACGAAGACAACGTGCGTAGTCGGATCAGTATCATCTGTTCCGCTGATAGCCAATGATTTTTGAAGGGAGCGAAGCCATTGAAGCCATCGTTAAAGAAAGAAGAACGTGAACAAATACTCTCTAAAATTCAAGGGTACTTTGAAATGGAAAGAGGAGAGGAGATCGGAACCATTGCAGCTGATCAAGTCTTCCAGTTCATTGAGAAAGAGGTTGCTCCGCATTTCTACAACCAAGGAGTGCGAGACGCAAAGAGAATGCTAGAAGAGAAAATGATGAACCTTGATGAAGATATCACCTCCCTTGAGAAACCTACTTATCCCACAAGAAGATAAACAAAAAACGTGCCAGACACCCTTTAGTGTGATAAAGGGTGTCTGGCACGCGTTCTTTCTGTGAAGTGATAAAGTATATTAGTGTTTGAATTGGCTGAGTTGTTCTTCTAGTTGGTTAATCATCGTTTGTAGTTGAACAGACTGTTGTTGTACGTTGTCGAAGGTGCGTTGTTGTTCTTCAGTGGAAGCAGAGATCTCCTCAGTTCCTGCAGCCGTTTCTTCTGTAATAGCGCTTACGCTTTGCATGCTCGATGATACTTGCTCACTCCGATTAAGGGAGGCGTCCATATTCTGTACGAGTTGGTGTAATTCCGTGTGAATCATCGTCACGTGCTCATGAATAGAAGAGAACGCTGTTTTAGACTCATTCATGGTTTCTTCTTGCTTTGTCGATATAGATGTTGATCGGCTTGTATCCTCTTCTATCATTTGAATACCTTTTTGAATTTGCTCAACCATGCTGAAGATTTGTTCCGTGGCGTTTCTAGATTGGTCGGCGAGTTTTCGAACTTCTTCTGCGACAACCGCAAAACCTTTACCATGTTCACCGGCTCTAGCAGCTTCAATCGCCGCATTAAGAGCAAGAAGATTGGTTTGTTCGGATAAATCATTAACGAGCTGAGACGTCTGATGGATTTCATTTGTATATTGGACAAAGGATTGAACAGATTGCTCGATCGACCTTGTGGCTACAACGCCCTTATTCAGTAGGTCCTGTTGGTTCTCAATCGATCGTTGCCCGACTTCAACGCTTTGGAGCGCGCTTTCACTTTGTGCGCTTGCATTTCGGCTAGCTTCCACATTATGTTGAAATCCGTTATGCATTTCCTCCATTAAGGACGATGCATCTTGGATATCTGTTGAAATTGACTGGCTGCCTTGTGCAAGCTCATCTGTAGACGTTGCAACTTGTATAGAGCTTTCTGATAGAGTATCGATGTTGCTCTTTAACCCCGAACTAAACTCTTGAACTTCTTTTCCCATCGTTTCAATAGATTGGATGGTTTCCTTTAAGTGTTCAACCATTTCTTTAAAAGAAGAGGCTAATTGTCCAATCTCATCCTTTCGCTTTGTCGCAGCAACGTGCACAGTTAAATCTCCGCTTGCAATCGTTTGGGCTTTTTTAGCCAAGTCTCGTATTGGATTTGCTGTTTGAGCAGACATCCTCCATGAAGACAATACGGACAGGATAATTAATGCTCCGCTTGCAATTAGAGTAATAAGGATCAGTTGTTCAATTTCATTTTTTCGGCTTTGAATTTGACCTTCGTGCCATTGATTGGCTGTGTAATTAATCATAAAAGCATCATTTAAAATCCCGCCTGCTCTCGAAGCTTGTCGGCTGATTTCATTTGTATCATTGGAGGCTAGGTACTGTTCTGATTTGCTTTTTAAAGAAGCATATTTCGTTTCAAGCTGATTGAACCATTTCTTTTGGTCAGCATTCTTTAGCTGTTCTTTTAATGCAACAATCTCGCTATTTACGGATTCTAGTAAGTCACTCGACTCTTGTCTGCTGGATTCCGATGGGTTGTTAGCGAAGTTATTTAATGATTGCTGAAGCGTCACAACACTTCCATTCAGATGTTCAGCATCGAGAAGAAGTTCAACTTCTTGAGAAGACGACTCTTGTACTTGTACCATCTGAGTAATGACATAACCAATAAGGGCTAAGCTTAATACTAGGGGGATGGAGGATAGTAATAAGATCCGTTTACGTAGAGACATTTTACTCGTCGCCCCCTTTCTTCATTGCATCTTCTAAAATTTCCCGTTGCGGGTTGGTTAGTTTTATAATGCGAATGGGAGCTAAACCAACTGCTTCTTCCTTTAACCCTAGTTGAATATGCTTCCCTTGTTCGAAGGAACTTTCTTTAAGCTGCTTCGCAATATCAAACAAAGCAACATCAATACGTTTCATCATTGAAGTGACAATAGATTCCTCAGCTAAAAAGTATTGATCACTATCAACACCGAATGAGTAAACGCCTTGCTTTTGAGATTCTTTCAAAGCACCAACGCCTGCATAACCTGCTACAGGGAATATGTGGTCAGCTCCGTCCGCAATTTGCTTCTGTGCAAGTTCAGCCGCTTTATCGTCATTATCGAAATCACCTATGTAATCGATGGATATAGTAGCGTCTGGATTTGAAGCTTGGACGCCTTCTTTGAACCCTTTTTCGAAATTTTTTATAACAGGTATTTCCATGCCTCCGATAAACCCAACGTGATTTGACTCGGTACGCATACCGGCAATCAGACCGACTAAGTAACTACCCTCATCTTCTTTGAATGTAAGGGATGTAACGTTTGGTTGAGAGGATACAGCATCGATAAGAAGGAATTGCTGATCCGGATATTTCTTAGCCATCTTTTCAACAGCTTCTTGTGATTCGAACCCTAACCCTACAATGAGGTCATGTCCTTCCTTGACGAGATCTTCTAAATAACCGACGTAATTCCCGGTGAGTGGTTCTTTATAATTGAAAAAAACCCCCAACTCGTCACGTGCCCGCTCTAGTCCTTGAAGGGCCGAGTCGCTAAATGAATTATCTCCAAGTCCACTATCTGTGACCAAGAGTCCAATTGTTTTTTTGTCTTCTGCTTTACTGGATTGGCTCACTTGCGCACAAGCGCTTAACAAAAGCGACAACCCAATCATCCATATAAGAAGTGTTTTCTTCTGCATGACATAACCCCTTTCCGTAATTTCACACATAGTTTATATATCGGTTTACATAGGGCTTGATTTAATACTCATGAGGGGATTAAATAGTAAGAAACAAGAAATGAAGGGGAAATGACAATTGATTCGAAAAGCAGCGAGGGAAGATTTAGACCGAATTATGGAAATTGTAGAAGCTTCAAAGCTATTAATGGAAGCAACAGGTAGCGATCAGTGGGATTCAGCTTATCCTCTTTACTCAGATTATGAAAGTGACTTTGAGCAGGGTCGTTTATTTGTCTATGAAGAGGGAGAGAGCGTCTGCGGAGTTGCTTGTTTCAATGAACAAGAGCCTGAGCATTATTCGCTCATGGCCTGGTCGAAGCCTGATGGGGAGAAGGTATTGCTAACGCAAAGGCTAGCTGTTGATCCAGAAGTGAGAGGGAAGGGGATTGCTGAATCTTTCTATCACTACGTTGAACAATTAGCAGGAAACAGAGGAATCCAATTCCTGAAGACAGATACGTACTCATTAAACCCTGCTGCGCAACGTGTATTTCAAAAAGCAGGCTATACCTACATAGGGGAATGGAGCACTCCAGAGCGTAAGGCACCGTTTTACTTTTATGAGAAGAATCTAAAGCAAGGATAATACAAAAGGACCTAATCCCCTTTATCAATAAAAGGGGATAGGTCCATCTTATTGGTTGAATGCCTTCGCAAGCAGTTCATAAGAGCGAAGTCGTTCTTCAAACGGATTAATAATGGTATTCACAATGATTTCGTTCACGTTATAGGCGCGAGCAAGATGTTCGATTCTTTCTTTTACTTGTTCAGGGTTTCCAACAATCATGCGTTGTCTGTTTTCACGGACACGCTCTTTCTCGAAGATAGAGTAAGAGTACTGACTGGCCTCTTCTGGTGAAGGGAAACCATCGCGTTTTGCCCCTTGTTCGATTTTAAGAATCGATACATCTAAAGAAGAAGCCAAATACTCCGCCCGTTCCTCCGTTTCAGCACAAACAACAAAAACAGATACGTTTCCTTGTGGTTCTTCTTGTTGAATCGATGGTGTGAAGTGGTTCGAATAGCGATCCATTGCCCGTGTACCCCCAAAGCCATTAATGAAGTGGGCGAATGAATAAGAAGCGCCAAGGTCTGCAGCTAGTCTGGCACTCGTTCCGCTTGAACCAAGCATCCAAATCGGGGGAGTGGTTTCAGTTTGTGGCGTAGCGCGCACGTCCAGGCTATAAGGATCATGGCCGTGTACATACGCCATTAATTCTTTTACTTGTTCAGGGTACTTCTCGACATTCGGATACGAACCGTCGTTTAAAGCGTAATTGACGTTAGGCATTCCACCTGGCGCGCGCCCAATCCCTAAATCAATTCGACCTGGGTACAATGTTTCGAGTACCCGGAACGCTTCAGCTACTTTATAGGAACTGTAGTGGGGAAGAAGAACCCCTCCTGTACCAACTCTAATGTTCTGGGTGTTTGCTGCAAGATGGGCTACTAATACTTCGGGAGCAGAACCTGCTAAGCTTTGGGTGCTATGATGTTCTGATACCCAGTAGCGATGATACCCCAACTGGTCGACATGTTTCGCGAGTTCTGTTGTTTGTTGAAAGGCGTCTGCTGGAGTTTGCCCAATTAAGACAGGTGACTGATCCAGCACGCTTAGTTTTATCGTCAAAGTGCACCATCCTCATATTTGTTCATCATCTTCATTTATTATCAGAGAAAACCATCATCCCATGCAAAAATATTGCCTAATTTCCCATTTAAAACTAGAACCCCTCATGAACCGCTCTCGGCACATCACTTACAAAATATAACACGTTGATGGTAAGATGATAAAAAGGATATAGGTGGGAGGTTCGACAATTATCTCACCATTTCTGCTTCATCAAGATGAATCACCTTGGACGGTTGTGGACGATTTCATTAGAAAAGGGAGAGGTGAAGCCAATGAGGCTAGAGGGAAAAGTGGCTATCATTACAGGAGCTGCACAAGGGATTGGACTAGAAGCATCCAAAAGGTTTGTCCAAGAAGGTGCAAAGGTCATCCTTGCTGATTTCAATGAAGAGATCGGATTAAAAGAGGAGGCAGAATTACGGCAGGACGGAGCTGAAGTTACGTTTGTAAAAGTGAATGTGGCAGATCGTTCAAGTGTGAATGACCTAATGGATGCGACTATTCAAACGTACGGGAGAATAGATATTCTTGTAAATAATGCTGGGATTACAAGAGATGCGATGTTGTCTAAAATGACTACAGAACAGTTTCAAGAAGTAATGGATGTGAATCTGACAGGTGTCTTCCATTGTGCCCAGGCCGCAATGCCTTTTATGGTCAAGCAAGGAAAAGGGAAGATTATAAACACTTCTTCTGTAACAGGCACACACGGCAATGTAGGACAGTCCAACTATGCAGCTGCAAAAGCTGGGTTAATAGGATTGACGAAAACATGGGCAAAAGAGCTTGGCAGGAAAGGGATTAACGTAAATGCTGTAGCGCCGGGATTTACTGAAACGGCAATGGTAGAGCATGTTCCCGAGAAGGTGATTGAACAGATGAAAGCAGGCGTATCTATGGGACGACTTGGTAAACCTGAGGATATTGCGAACGCTTATTTATATTTGGCCTCAGATGAATCTGATTATGTGAATGGCCATACACTTCATGTAGACGGTGGCATTATGATGTAACAGACTGATTTTGGATAGAAGGTTTATATTCACACCTCTAGGGGGTATCGATAAAATACGAATTAACTCTGAAGAGGTGATGAATGTGCTGGCAACAATTTCATGGATTGCTTTAGGAATCGGATTGCTATCTTCCCTTATTATTATCGTAGACGTCATTCGTCATCCACAGATGATGGCCATTATGAATGTAGTATGGCCAATTAATGGCTGGTTTCTCGGGCCATTTGCTGTTTGGTCTTATTATAAATGGGGGCGATTAAAGGCTAAAGATGTAGACCGAGAAGACAATCGCGGTATGGGAGCCCAAGTATTTATGTCAACGAGTCACTGTTCGAGTGGGTGTACGTTGGGCGATGCCGTGGGGGTCCCGATCGTATTCTTTACAAGTCTTACAGTGGCAGGCTCGACATTGTTAGCTCACTATACGGTTGAATTTATAGCCGCTTACTTATTCGGAATCCTGTTTCAGTTATTTGCCATTTATCCAATGAACCAAGAAGCGGGTATATTAGGCAATTTAAAAGATGCGATTAAAGCAGACACATTGTCCTTAATTGCATTCGAGATAGGAATGTTTGGGTGGATGGCCATTGTTCACTTTGTGTTATTCCAAACCCCGCCGAAACCAGACCAAGCGACTTACTGGTTTATGATGCAGATTGCTATGATCTTAGGTTTTCTAACGAGCTATCCAGCGAACTGGTGGCTTGTGAAAAAAGGCATTAAAGAAGCGATGTAATGGGAGCACTCTCTTTTATAGGGAGTGCTTTTTATATTGTCATCTCATTTTTTTCCAATTACTGATATAATAAAGCTACCTATGTAAGGAGGGGTTGTATGAGTGAAACGTTGCAGAAAAGGCCGATTGCCTGGTTTCGACTTTTGTTTATTGCAGGGCTTCTGTTACTGCCGAACCTTCTTGTGCAAAAATATGAACTAGTCGGTACGGTAACAAGTTGGGCTGTATGGGGAACAGCAGTAGATTTATTAGTTGTTTTCCCATTAGCGTGCTATTTCTTTGTGTTACGCAGGCGTCCTTCGTTGCTTGCTTTAGTCCCGATGATGTTTGCTGGGCTTCTTGCTTTAAACTGGATGGTACCTGAATATGCTAAAGAGCACTTGTGGGTCATCAATCGTTCTGTCATCTTTCTTGAAGGCTCTATTGTTCTAATCGAACTCCTATTGTTCTTATGGGTGATAAAACAATGGCCTATCATTAGACAATCGATTCAGAACGAGCGATTCGCCTATTATCATCTATCCATGAGTGCTTATAAAGGGATAGAGAACGCATTTGCCGGCATGACGGGGAAGGTGAAATCGGCTCAGAAGGTATTAGGCTTTCTGATTACGGATCTATCAGCCTTTTATTATGCGTTTGCAGGAAAGCGGGAGAATGTCCTGCGTTACACAAATGCACCTGTGTTTTCCTATCATAAGAAAAGCGATTATCAGGGAATCTTCATCATGGTGGTTCATGCCCTCCTGATTGAAATTATTGCTGTACACTTCCTCGTGCTGCAGTGGAGTCATATCGCTGCTTGGATCGTAACGATTCTGGATATCTATGCCTTGTTATTCTTCATAGCGGATTACCAGGCTATGCGCAAGTCTCCAATTGTACTCGATCAAAAAGGAATTCATATTCAGAAAGGGTTGCGATTTTTTACCTATATTCCTTATCAAACGATTCAACGCATTGAGAGAGCGACAGTTACAGCGAAAGAATGCCAGAAGGATAAGAAGTCTGTTGCTGTTACATTACCCTCATTTGAAACTCAGCCCCCTCAATGGACGATCCATCTTGAAGAACCAGTAGACGCTCACCTTGTCTTTGGTCGATTCAAGAAAGTAGAAAGAATCTACCTCACCGTAGATGACCCTGGTAATTTTATAGATGTCTTAAAAGATCAGGTTCCTATTCAGGTTGAAACGAAAGATTAATAGCATAGGGACAGAGATAGCTTATGTGGGGGTCCTTTTATTTGTTGAATACTGAAATTATTCACCACAAAATGGATTATAAGTAACTTTTATTACTTCAGTCTATTCCTGTCCGGGCGGGTTTCGTTAGACGTAGAAAAGGAAATGATATGTATAGAACTATAGCAAATGTCAGGGGGAAGAAAAATGATTCAGTACGACAAGGGACTCTTCTTGTACAACGGCGATGCTGGACCCAATCAAATGAACCAAAAGCTATCAGTAGCGCTTCCGGTCTTATCTCAGAACGTTGAAGAGCTACGCGTTGTACAGACGAAGAGCCCGGATGATTTGAAGCGAAAATGTAAGGAGTACGGGGAAGAAGTCGATGTCATCTATATACTAGGTGGAGATGGAACCGTGCATGATAGTGTGAACGCACTTGCTCAATTAGAGAATCGCCCAGTTGTAGGTGTACTACCAGGAGGAACATGTAATGACTTCACGAGAATGCTGGGTATGCCACAAAATATAAAAGCAGCAGCACAAGCTCTCGTAGATGGCCGTGTAGCACCTGTAGATGTTGGGCATATTCAAGACGAAGGCTACTTCTTAAATTTCTGGGGCATTGGACTTGTAACCGATACATCTCTAAATATTGACCCAGACCAGAAAGACAGGTTAGGGGTGTTAAGTTATTTCATTAGTGCCGTGAAAACGATGACTGCATCAGAACCTTCAAAGTATAAAATTACTATTGATCAAGAAGAGGTATATGAAGAAGAAGGAGTTATGGCACTTGTTATGAATGGTCAGTATATCGGGACACGTTACATTCCTGTTCCTTCATTACATGTGAATGATGGAAAGCTTGATGTTTTAATCGTGAAGAACTCGAACTTATCGACTTTCAAAGAGTTAATTAATATGGATCAACCGGGAAAAAGCACAGACGATTTACAAGGAATTTTCCATAAACAAGCTTCTGAAGTAAAAATCGAAACAGAAAAAGAACAGGATGTTGATACAGACGGCGAGATTTATTTAAAAACACCAGGGGACATTAAAGTACTCCCAAACCACCTTCGTATGATTTTTCATCAGACACAACAATAAAGAGAAAGAGAGAGAAAAATGATGAGAACTCGATTACACATAAGTGGCTTGCTGCTCCTTCTGGTATTCTTAACAGCTTGTGGGTCAGGTGGGGAAGAATCAGAAGCGAACTCAGACGAGCCAATTCAAGCCCGAGTCCTTACTGTTCCAGAAGAGTTAACAACAGAGCAGATCTCTACACTTCAAGTGAAAGTAACGCAAGGAGATCATAAAGTAGATGAAGCTAAGAAAGTAACCTTCGCATGGGGAAGAAAAGGGGAAGAACCTTCTGATCACAAACCCTCTCAAAAGCAAGGGAACGGACTTTATTCCATTCAACATACATTTGATGAAGCTGGTAGTTATGAGGTTGTAGCTATCGTGGAGGCGAATGGCCAGAAGAAAGAAGTAAAGAAAGAGATTGAGGTAGAGGAACCAAATGATTAACGAAGAAGTCGTTCATCTTAGTAAAGTACTCCTATTTCTAAACAGCACCAAATGACTAGTAATTTAATACTTCTGTTTTCAATAGGAGTACGGCAGTCTACTTGCTTATTTTGCTTTCTTGCACACAGCTATGCCTAAAGGGTAATGGACTTCTTCGCGAGGAGGTTCAACGAGTACACCTTTTTGATAATAGAATTGTACTTCCTCGTAGTTTGTGAACAGTTGGCGAAACTCTTCTGGCGTAATCTGGTGGACGTGAAACGGTGAGTAACAATCTACTCCGCGCCCTTCGCCAAAAGGTGTAGAGACAATCAGAGTGCCACCGGGGTTTAGTAACCGTTCATAGTTTTGTAGAAGTTTCTCCTCTTCTTTTATATGTTCATATGTTTCGAAGCTTACAATCGTATCAAAGGTACCCAGTTTCTCAGGCAACTTCGGATCTGTGGCATCTGCTACTCGGAAGTTAGACTTTGGATGGTGATAAGCTCCTTTCGCATATTGAATAATATCAGAATCTATATCCACACCGATCACTTCGGATACTTCATTTTTTCTATCTTTAATCATCATGTGCGTACCATAACCTGAACCACATGATAAATCCAACACACGACCTGTTACGTATGGTAATGCGAATTGATAGCGTGCCATATGCTCAAGCAACATTCCATTTGATGGTTTCATATATTCTGGGATGACGCGTTCTCCCGTATCTTCTACCATTTTTTTATACACCGCTTTCTAAGAGTGTGATATAGTGCTACTAGCTTCATTCTTTTATTATGCCACAGATTTGATAAGAGTAAAAAGGTCAAGAGAACCTACATAAGAAGGATTGACAATAAATTGAAATGGTCGCTATACTTTATACTAATGCACCATTAATAGAAAGGCTGAGTAAAATGGATCAATCACAGAACTACCAAGAGAAAAAAGAAGATCCATCGCTGAAATTGTTTGTTGTGCTCTCCAAAGCGGCTCGAGCGATTTCAGATCGAGTGAAAGAAGACATCCAAACTCATGGCTTAAACCCGACAGAGTTTGGAGTTTTAGAGTTGCTTTACCATCAAGGAGATCAACCCCTACAAAAGATTGGTGACAAAATCTTATTAGCAAGCGGTAGCATCACTTATGTGGTCGATAAACTGCAACAAAAAGGACTACTAGAAAGAAAACCGTGTCCAAAAGATCGCAGAATAACCTATGCCGTGATTTCAGAAGAAGGTCGCCAATTATTAAATGACATCTTCCCAAGCCACTGGAAACAAATCGAGAACATTACAGGTGGCCTTACTGACGACGAGAAAAAGCAACTGATCCCTATGCTGAAGCAATTAGGGAAATATGCTGATGAATTATAATGAATACGTTTATGAAAAGCCTATCTCCTGTGGGGGATGGGCTTTTTTTATGTTTAGGTGAGGGCTTATGTGTGGGAGCGGGTTGGGAGTAGGGGCGGGGGTGAGTGGTTGAAGTGGGTCTCAACGGCTTAAGTTGAGAGCGGCCGGCTCAAGCTGGGAGAGACCTGGCTCAAGATAGGCAAAAACCGGCTCGAGTTGAGGAGGGGCCTGGCCGAGTGGCTCAAGTTGAGGGAGAACGGCTCAAAAGGAGGCTAAACCGGCTCAAGCTGAGACGATAACGGCTCAAGAGCAGAAAATAACAGCTCAAGTCAGCTTTGAACGGCTTAAGTTGAGAGCGGCCGGCTCAAGTTGGGAGAGAACTGGCTCAAGATAGGCAAAAACCGGCTCGAGTTGAGTGGGGGCCTGGCCGAGTGGCTCAAGTTGAGGGAGAACGGCTCAAAAGGAGACTAAACCGGCTCAGGCTGAGACGATAACGGCTCAAGAGCAGAAAATAACAGCTCAAGTCAGCCCAGCACGGCTTAAGTTCAGGGCGCACGGCTCAAGCTGGGAGGGACCTGGCTCAAGATAGGCAAAAACCGGCTCGAGTTGAGGAGGGGCCTGGCCGAGTGGCTCAAGTTGAGGGAGAACGGCTCAAAAGGAGGCTAAACCGGCTCAAGCTGAGACGATAACGGCTCAAGAGCAGAAAATAACAGCTCAAGTCAGCTTTGAACGGCTCAAGTTCAGAGCGGCCGGCTCAAGTTGGGAGAGACCTGGCTCAAGTTAGGCAAAAACCGGCTCGAGTTGAGGAGGGGCCTGGCCGAGTGGCTCAAGTTGAGGGAGAACGGCTCAAAAGGAGGCTAAACCGGCTCAAGCTGAGACGATAACGGCTCAAGAGCAGAAAATAACAGCTCAAGTCAGCTCAGCACGGCTCAAGTTCAGAGCGGCCGGCTCAAGTTGGGCGAGAACTGGCTCAAGATAGGCAAAAACCGGCTCGAGTTGAGTGGGGGCCTGGCCGAGTGGCTCAAGTTGAGGGAGAACGGCTCAAAAGGAGGCTAAACCGGCTCAAGCTGAGACGATAACGGCTCAAGAGCAGAAAATAACAGCTCAAGTCAGCTCAGCACGGCTCAAGTTCAGAGCGGCCGGCTCAAGTTGGGCGAGAACTGGCTCAAGATAGGCAAAAACCGGCTCGAGTTGAGTGGGGGCCTGGCCGAGTGGCTCAAGTTGAGGGAGAACGGCTCAAAAGGAGGCTAAACCGGCTCAAGCTGAGACGATAACGGCTCAAGAGAAGAAAATAACAGCTCAAGTCAGCCCAGCACGGCTCAAGTCCAAAGCACACGGCTCAAGCTGGGAGAGAACCGGCTCAAGACAGGCAAAAACCGGCTCAAGCTCAGAACTACCCCCGGCCGAGTGGCTCAACTCCAGAGAGCACGGCCCCTGGCCCGAGAACCAACCGGTCTACACTCCCCCCCAGTGTCACGAAAGCATCATCCTGTTTAGGTATCGAAAAGCATGGGAATTATGATTAAAGACTTTGCACAAGGAGGATGATCTTAAATGAAAGTACTTGTAATTGGAGCAAATGGTCAAGTTGGTAAACATGTTGTTGATAAATTGAATTACTATAACCATGAACCGGTTGCGATGGTTCGTGACAAAGATCAAGTTCCTTATTTTGAAGAGCGCAATGTCCAAACGGTGCTAGGGGACTTAGAGAAAGATTTCTCTCATGCCTATGACGGGGTGGATGCTGTAATCTTTGCGGCAGGGTCAGGCCCGAACACGGGAGCTGATAAGACGATCATGATTGATCAGGAAGGTGCCATTAAGGCTATGAACCTTGCTGAAAGTAAGGGCGTTTCTAGGTTTGTTATGTTGAGTTCAATAGCAGCGGACAGACCTGAAGTGGGTCCTGAAGAATTGAAGCACTACTTGTATGCGAAAGGCCGGGCGGATGAGTACCTACGCACAACTTCCTTGAATTACACAATCGTACGCCCAGGTGGTCTGACGAACGAACAAGGAACAGGAAAAGTTCAGATGGGCGAGCATTTAGAAATGGGAAATATCCCTCGTGAAGATGTGGGGAACGTATTATCCTTCGTCCTAACAGAAGATAGCGTCATCGGAAAAAGCTTTGATTTACTAAGTGGCGAAACCGACATTAAACAATTGTTTGCGTAGCGTAGCGCACATTATAAGATAGAGTAGCCTGTCTATTAGAATGATAGGCTACTTCTTTTATGTATAAGTAGATAGAACCCATACTTTCCTAATTTAAAATTAGACATTAATAATTTCGACATAAAGTTGCAAAAAAGATGTTTATTTTCATTTTATCAGGGTAAATTCAAGTAGAATCTAACGGACGCTAAGTTTTTGGAAATATATGTTGTCTTTAAGGGACTAACGACAGGGGGCTCATCGTGGCGAATCAACATGTGGTAGTATATACAAGTAACGGATGCCATCATTGTGAGAATGTAAAAAGTTTTATGGAAGAGTGGAATATTCCGTATACGGAGAAGAATATTTCAGCTGATAAAGAACATTACAGACAAATGCGAGCGAAACGTGTATATGGAACACCCGCTACATACGTGGGCGATGAATTGGTTTTAGGGTACCAAAAGCGTAAGTTAAAGAAATTACTAAACATTGATGAGGTTGCTTCTTATTTTAGACAAGGGGCTGTGGGCCTTAATGAATAGAGGAATTGATGTAAAAGAAGAGGGAGGCCTCTTCTTTTTTTGTGGAAAAAGAGTACGTTTCATTTCACATTTCTTTGCTTTGAACATAGGCTATGAGTGGATAAAGAAGAAATTATAGGAGGTGTGCAGTCATGAGGCGAAGACATCCTAACGATCAAAGGTTCCCAAACACTCCACTTGGTCCTTTTCCAATGGAAATGCCTTGGGAGGAGCAGTATTATCCAGGTCAGCCTTCTGTCTCACAAGGAGCTCCGTATCATGCACCCCCAGGCTACCAAAGTCCATATGAACAATTTGCTAAACCTCCTCAACCTAACCAGTGGGATCCTTATTACTCTCTTCAGCAACAATCCCCGTTATATGGACAGCAACAGAAACCGCCTGGTATGATGCAGTATTTTCAAGATAAGAACGGACAGCTTGACTTAGATAAGATGCTGTCAACAATGGGGCAAATGGCAAATACGGCGAATCAGTTTAGCCCACTTATGAAAGGGATCGGTTCGTTCATTAAAGGGTTTAAAGTGTAAAAGCCCCCAAGCCCAAGTGGGGGTTTTTTTGTGTTGTTCTAGAGGGGATATGTTTTGCATTACTTTATGGAAACCCCTACCATTAGGAGAGGTATAATTGATTAAGGATGGAAGGGTGAGGCATCATGAGTGCACAGAGTCAGACAGGACATGCACCTGTGAAAACCCCGTTTTATTATGGTTGGGTGATTGTATTTATTGCAGGGTTAAGTGTCTTCTTTTCTGGGCCGGGACAGACTTATTCGGTGTCTATATTTATTGAGAGTTACATAGCTGATTTTGATTACACTCGTTCATTTGTTTCTGCGCTTTATTCTACTGCTACGTTGATCGCCGGGTTAACCCTCTTTATGGTAGGGAGGCTTGTGGACCGTGTAGGACAACGAATGATGATGGCGGTAGTTGGGATTCTCTTGGCGATCGCTTGTCTGTGGAACAGTGTGATGGTGGGAGCCATTATGATGTTTGTTGGCTTCTTTATGCTCCGTTTGTTTGGGCAAGGTTCTATGACACTTATTCCGAATACACTTGTGCCCCAATGGTTTATTGGAAAAAGAGGACGTGCGTTAAGCGTCATGGCTATTGGTGGATTCTTAAGTTCTGCCTTGCTTCCACCACTGAATACATGGCTGATCAATGACTTTGGATGGCGTACGACTTGGATGGTTTGGGGAGTAGCTCTAGCGGTGATTTTCGTGCCTCTTGCGATTTTCTTAGTTAGGAATCAACCGAAGGATATAGGTGAGATTCCCGACGGTACTCCGAAGCATCATGACCTTCAGCAAAACCCGAATGTTGAGGTGAATGAGGAGAACTGGACTCTTAAAGAGGCGATGAAAACGAGGGCTTTTTGGCTCATTTTGTTCTGTGTGAGTGTGCCGGCGCTTGTGAATACAGGCGTTACGTTCCATTTAGTTTCCATTGTTCAGGGAAAAGGATTATCCGATGAGATTGCTGCGATCGTCCTTACGTTGATGGCTGTTATTGGCTTCCCGGTTACGTTTATAGTCGGTTACCTTGTGGACAGGGTTTCCGTGCACTATGTGTTAGCAATTACGTTTGCTGGACATATCATTGCTTTATTTATATTGTTGCAGGTCAGTTCTACAAAAGGTGTCATTGTTTACGGAATTATATGGGGGTTTGTGAACGGGTTTGAACGCATTGTATTAAGTATTGTATGGCCTAACTACTTTGGTCGAGAGCATTTAGGTAGTATAAAAGGTATAGCTCAAACGATTATGGTTTTAGGTTCTGCTTTTGGTCCTCTTCCATTTGGACTTTATTTTGATTGGTTCGGGGGTTATGAAGGAATCTTATGGATTATGATTCTGTTTCCATTGATTGCAATGATTTTCTCTTTGTTGTCTCCAAAACCAAGTTACCAGGCTTATCATGGGTAAGTAGGTCATCATATACAAAAAGGCGCAGAGCATACAGCTCTGCGCCTTTTTATGGAGATAGCGGTTCTTCTAAAGCTCGGGCTTACTCCATTAAGGTTAATGATCGTTCAATTAATCTTTAAAGAAGGAAATCACAAAGCCGCCTTCACCAGCATGGGTTGCAATAAGGGGGCCCATTTCTACAAGCACGGATTCTTTAAAGGGATAGCGATCCTTCATCTCTTGTAGAAGGTTCTTAGCTTTGTCCTCTGCGGTGCTGTAAGACATGGCGATGACCTTGTTCTCAAAGTCCTTGGAGTACTCGCCAATTTGTTCAACAAAACGACGGACAGCTTTCTTGTTTCCTCTAACTTTTTCGGTAACTTCAATTGTGCCTTCAGGGCTACCGTGCATTAAGATCTTAATGTTAAGGGTCTTCGCAATCGCACCTTTAAAACGACTAAGACGACCGCTTTTCATTAAGTTCTCAACCGTGCGAAGTAAGATGAGCGTTGCTAACTTACTCACGCGTTCATTCATGTGATCGGTTAATTGCTCGATTGTATAGCCTTCCTCAATACGCTTGCCGGCCTCATCGACTAAAAGCGTCATGCCTGATGTGGCTGAACGTGAGTTAATCACTTCAATTTTTCTTTCAGGCTCTTCTTCTAAAAGCATCTCTTTCGCTAACAGGGCATTCTCATACGTTGTGCTTAATTCTTTAGACAAAGCAATCATAAGAATTGGCTTTTCTGGGTCTACAGCTTTGTATGCTTCATAAAAAGCATATGGGCTTGGTGCTGATGTACGAGGAAGCTCTTCAGCTTGTCTCATTTTGTCGTAAAAGGTAGGAGAGTCGATGTCTACTCCGCCTAGGAACTGCTCGTCCCCAAAATGGATGTTAAGAGGGATAAAATGAACGTTATAACGATCCAGTAAATCTTTTGGAAGATCTGCTCCTCCATCTGTCATGAGTTGAATATTCATGCGTTCACCTGCTTTTAAAAATTTTTCTGATAGGATTATTTTATATGCTATATGGCTATTTATATGTCTTCCTTAATGGAAATCTGTTTGGATTTCTTGGAGGTACTATATATAAATAAGCTTAATCCAACGATGACGATCACGCCTCCTAGCCATTGTGACCATGATAAGGTTTCGCCGAGAATGACGTAAGCTAAAAGGGAGGCACCTACGGGTTCAAATACGATACTCATTGAAATGGTTGATGTGCTTAGCCATTTTAGTGACCAGTTAAATAAAGTATGGCCTAAAAATGTGGGAATGATCGCTAAGGCTAAGAAAATCATCCAATACTGACTTGGATACCCGATAAATGGATTCTGTAAGATAATGTTGTAAATAAATAATGTAATGGTACTGATTCCATAGACCACAAACGTGTAGGTCATTAGGGAAAGCCGTTTTCTTACGGTTTGTCCGAGTAAGAAGTACCCTGTGACCATCATGGCTCCAAGTAGTGCTAAGATATCACCTAATAAGGCTAACCCACTTATTTGAAAGTCTCCCCAACTGATGACAACGCTACCTGTGATTGCAATTAGCATACTAAGGATAGCACCGGCTGTAAACCTTTCTTTAAAGAAGAGAAAGGTGCCAATAAAAGCAAATATTGGCTGTAGTGTCACTAATACTACAGAACTTGCAACAGAGGTATAGTTTAAAGATTCAAACCATAGGATAAAATGAAAAGCAAGGAAGACGCCAGCTGCTATAGATAAGATCCAGTCTTTTTTTGTGATGGATTTAAATTCTTTGCGATGCTTGGTTAACACAAAGGGAGCCATAAGAAGTACGGCGAACAGTAAGCGATATTGAGCGATTATAGACGCTGGAGCTGTCGAAGCCAACTTAACAAAGACGGCGGCAGTAGATACGGAGAGGACTCCGATGACGATGGCGATATAGGGGTTAAATGGTGGATTATTCAATTGTGCCCACCTCCATCCGAGTTCGTTAGCGTTTATCTTATTTTACCATTGATCTAAGAGTAAGGATACTTTAAACTTGCATGAATTGCCGGATTGAAAACAGTGTGGTAGAATAAAGTATAAATCAACTCGTACCGAAAGCCCTCTTCCAGCTGTGAGGATGGCTTTTTTTACGTGCTTCTCTTTGGCATACTAGAGAGAACAAAAAAGGAGTAGAAAAACGAAGTGACAAATTTTTATTCATTAGGTTTATCCAAATCAGTTCTAAAATCCGTTCAAGAGATGGGTTTTGAGGAAGCTACACCAGTCCAAGAGCAGACAATTCCTCTTGCGATGGATGGAAGAGACGTGATCGGTCAAGCGCAAACAGGTACAGGTAAGACCGCAGCCTTCGGTATTCCAATGATCGAGAAGATCGACGAGAATATGAAGAAGATTCAAGGTCTAGTTATTGCGCCTACTCGCGAGCTAGCTATGCAGGTAGCGACAGAGTTAAATAAGTACGGACAATATAAAGGTGTGAAAGTACTACCTGTTTACGGTGGTACAGATATGGGACGTCAGATTCGTTCCCTTAAACAACAACCTCAAATTGTTGTAGCAACACCAGGTCGTTTATTAGACCACATTCGTCGTAAAACGATTCAGCTATCCAACATTCACACAGCTGTATTAGACGAAGCAGATGAAATGCTTAACATGGGCTTCATTGAAGATATTAAAGATATTCTTAAAGCTGTTCCAATGCAGCGCCAAACGTTACTGTTCTCAGCAACAATGCCAAAAGAGATTCATGAAATTGCTACGAGCATGATGAAGAAGCCTGAAACAGTTAAGCTTAAAGCGAAGCAAATGACGGTTGAGAAGATCGATCAGTACTTCATCGAAGTAAATGATGGTAAGAAATTCGATACGTTAACACGTCTTCTTGATATTCACACGCCTGACTTAGCGATCGTATTCGCTCGTACGAAGAAGCGTGTTGATGAAGTTACAGAAGGATTAAGTGCCCGCGGTTTCCGTGCTGAAGGAATTCATGGTGACCTGACACAAGGTAAGCGTATGAGCGTTCTGAAGAAATTCAAACGTGGTGGCGTTGAAGTACTAGTAGCAACAGACGTTGCAGCTCGTGGCCTGGATATCTCAGGTGTTACACACGTATACAACTTCGACATCCCTCAAGATCCTGAAAGCTATGTACACCGTATTGGTCGTACAGGTCGTGCTGGTAAGGAAGGGTACGCAGTTTCCTTCATCACACCAAGAGAAATGGCTCACCTTAACCTAATTGAGAAGACTACAGGTCGTAAGATTGATCGTCTTCCAATTCCATCAAATGATCAAGCTCTTAAAGGTCAACAGAACATCGCGATTGAGAAACTTGTTCAATCCATTGAATCTGATAACCTTGAGTCTTATGAGAGCACAGCAGCTGAATTACTAGAACAGCATGATTCTGTATCTGTTATTGCAGCAGCACTTAAAATGCTAACGAAAGAGCGTAAAGACGTACCTGTACAATTAAGCTACCTTGCGCCAGTTAGTACAAAGCAAGCTCATAAAGATAAACAAAAACGCGGTGGCGGCGGTAAACGCTATAACCGTAACGGTGGCGGACCAAAAGGTAAAGGCGGCTACAACCGTAATGGCAAATCTGGCGGTGGTTATAACAAATCCCGTTCACAAGGCCAGAACAAAGGCAACCGTAACCGTAAATACCAAAACTCAAACCGCAATAATTCCTAAGAACTCGAAAAGCCCTGCTCAACTGAGCAGGGCTTTTTTTATTGTGGTCTCTTTAGTGAGATAAAGCGTGCCAGGCACGCACCAGTGCTCTAAAGGATTGCAGGGTGTCAGACACGCGTCAGTGCTTTAAAGGGCTGCAGGGGGCTTCTTTGTTTGGTGGTTGGGTAATTTTGTTATAGTATAGTTATGAGAATTTTCATACTGTTCAGGGGAGAGTGTTATTGTGGTGGAGAAAAGGAAGGTCGATGTTGCGATCGATGAAATTGGTCGAGTGATATATGGTAAACGTGAAGTTGTTGAGTTGTTGCTAATCGGTATGATTGCACGTGGGCATGTTCTTTTAGAAAGCGTGCCGGGTTCTGGTAAGACCAAACTTGCTAAGAGTTTCGCTAAGGTAATTGATGGAACATTTAGCCGGATTCAGTTTACGCCAGACGTCCTGCCTTCAGACGTAACGGGGATTCAATTCTTTAACCCTAAGACGCAAGAGTTTGAGCTACGCAAAGGGCCAGTTATGACGAATGTATTGTTAGCGGATGAAATTAACAGGGCTACGCCCAAAACCCAGTCCAGTTTACTAGAGGTAATGGAAGAACATCAAACAACCATTGATGGAGAGACATTCCCTATTCAAAGTCCCTTTATTGTCATTGCAACCCAAAATCCAGTGGAAAGCAATCACGGAACCTTTCCATTGCCAGAGGCTCAGCTTGATCGATTTTTATTTAAAGTGGATATGGGGTATCCGAGTGAAGAGGAAGAAAGAGACATCATGAAAGCCTATTTGACTGAGGAGCCGCTCGATACACTCGAATCGGCCTTAACACCTGAGGATTTAGTCAGTATGCAAGAAGAAATGAAGGAAGTACATATTGCAGATGTGGTGAATGACTATTTACTTCGTTTGGTACGAATCTCCAGAGAACACGCTGATATTGAATTAGGCATTAGTACAAGGGGCGCGCTTGCTTTAATGAGGGCAACCCAGGCACGGGCTTATCTTCGTGGCCGGTCTTATGTGAGTCCTGAAGATGTAAAGAGTTTAGTTCCATACGTATTCGAACACCGACTCATTCTATCTATGCAAGCCTCTATCCAAAAGACCCCAACAGACGTGGTGAGAGATCTCTTAAATCTGGTTGAAGTGCCGGTTGAATCAGGAGCACGTACATAATGCAGTGGAGGAAAGAACTCGGATCTAGTTTAACGCAAAGTTATGATAAAGTTCTCGCCTTTAGCCTCATCCTCTTATTTACGAGTTTGGTATTTAATCGCTCAGCGGCCTTTATCATGATTGGTGCTGTTGTGGCTTTCGTTTCATTTAGTTTGATCTATGACCGTCTGATAGGGAAAGGGTTAACGTTTCAAAATAAGAAGCACGCTTATAAGATGTTTCCTGGTGATCGCATAGAAGTTCCTCTGTCATTTGAAAACCAATCACGCTTGCCTATTATAAATGGTCGATTTCAATTTAAAGTTGGCTCTGAAGTTCAAGGAGAGAAGTACGTTGTAAGTCAGGGAGATGAATGGACGAGGTACGAGGTTCCTCTTACCGTTGTGGAAAGAGGCAAAACAGAATGGTATGTTCCTTTTGAAGCCAAGCGTCGAGGAGTAACCATTATTCGAGATATCCATTATAGCTTTCCGCACCTCTTAAACTTTCACAAAATCTTCCTTTATTACCTGCCCTTTCATCGGCTTGAGTTCATTGTTTATCCAGAACCTTTGCCTGTCTATGGGATCGAGGAACGTAATCACATGACTCTTGGTTCTCAACAAGCGCGGCTATCTCCGTTTGAAGACCCGGTTAGCCCTATGGGGACTAGAGATTATACAAGCTCGGATCCTTTTCACCGGATTCACTGGAAAGCTTCAGCAAGGAAACAAACGTTACAGACAAAAGTTCTTGAGAAGAATTGGGACCATACGTGGAGTATCGTTATTAATCTAACTGATCCTTCTCCTGGTGGGCATTTGAATGTGTCACCTAATATTGAAGCGGTTCTTTCCTATGCAGCTTATATGTGTCAGTTAGCCACTAAAAAAGGCTACCCGTTTGAACTCTATATAAATGCTCGTAAAATAGGAAATCCTCCTTTTTATTACTTACCTGAGGGTAGTGGTAAGGAGCATTTGCAAAAAGCGCTGGAATTGATTGCGCGTATTAAAACAAGAGAGCTAGTGATTTCGTTCTCTGTTGTGCTTCACCGCTTTGATCACCAATTATATAAGCCGAAAACCATCTTTTTATTAGGGGGACAAAGCGAAGAAGTGAAGCGATATGCGCATAAATGGAATAGGCAAAAGTTCCGTGTCTATACGGTTCAGGACAAGGGAGACTTCGCAACGCTTCGGAATCCGCTAGAGAAGGAGGATGTCTATGGATGATCGTAGAACCTCTGTTGCAAAAACCTACTTGTGGATAGGCGAAGCGATGGTGTTTTATCTATTGTTAGGGCCCATTTACTTCTTGTTTTACCCTAGTGAACCGCTGCCGTTTTGGAGCTTCTTGCTCGTAGTTGTGGTGTCTAAACTACTATTGGCTCTTGGGGTGAAGGTCACCACAAGTTATATCATCATTATTTTCTACGTCCCGTTGACTGCACTTGTAACCTCCTACTTCAGTCCATTCAATCTCATCATTTCCATTCTGTTGAGTTGTTACTTGGCGTGGCGTTTTATCGTTCATGAGCGAGACCCTGAGCTTAATAATGAACAAGCTTTACTTATGGCGTCGCTCCTTTTCCTTATTTTAAACGTCCTTTTCTTCAACCAGACGTCTGTCTATTTTATGGCAGCCCTCCAATTAGTGGTTCTTGTCTTTGGGTATTTATTGAGCCATGTCTTGAGTGTGGATGGTCAAGCTAACAAGACTTCGGTCTACAGCAGAACCACGACTGTAATGGGGCTGTTTGTCGGTGTAACCATTGGGGTCTTTCTCATCTATGACCTTTTCCGAGCCGGTTTTACCGGTGGGGGTGCTCTGATTGCCCAAGTGTTTGGCTTAATTGTAAGGGGGATATTGTTCTTGTTTAGCTGGACTGGCCTAGGAGACGAATGGAACGAGAAGGTCAATGAAATAGAACCCGCTGAAATGGAACTAGAGGATAGTGGAGTGGGGGAAGAGCAACCTGATCCTGGCGCCGCTTTCGATCTATCTGAGTGGATGTATTGGGGAGCGCTCTTCATGATCCTTGTAATCGGTATCGTTGTGGCTATTCGATTAAGGAATAAAAAAATTGAGCCCACTGTCGACACGTTCAAAGAGGAGCATTCCGTTACCTATTCAAACCTACCGGCTGAAAGAAAGCCTCTCAGGCCATCGACGTTCAAGCGTTTATTCCAAAGCGCCCCGAATGATGAAGCCAGGAAACTGTTCTTTAACTTCGAAGCTTTTGCTTCTAAAACCGGAAATGGACGTGCGCCATCCGAAACCATTGAGGAATGGTTTAAACGACTTGGCGTGCGAGACGGTAATGCTGATCTTTATCAGAAAGTTCGTTACGGAGACCAGTCTCTTACAACAAGAGAACTTGAGACCTTTAAAGAAACGATTGAGTCTCTGAAAAACGCCATTCGGAAAAAATAAGGTGCCATCGCGCCAAAAAAAGCTCAGAGCCTTGGTCAATATAAGCTCTGAGCCTTTTTGTGTACTATTTTTAAATAAAACGGCCAAGTAAGCCTGCGATAATGAGGATCACAAGCAATCCCCACAACAACTTCGGTAAAAATCTTCGCCAAGGTATGCGCCGCTTATTCCATCTATTTGGATCAAATCCGATATCAGAGTCGGTTCCTCTTCGTCTGGAGCGAGAAAAATTCATCGTAAACGCTTGTGCCCCAGAAGTTACAATCGGTCCAAGTGCTAACCCTCCAATTAACCCGAATAGGTGTCCGTAAATGTTGATATTTGGGCGGATGAATGTCATCACAAGTCCGATCACGGTAATCGTTAAGACTATTTGGGCATTGGCTTGATCAATAAGGTGCTTTTTAGCATAAATCATATAAAGGTAGACGCCGAAAAGTCCAAATATTGCTCCAGATGCTCCGACATGCAGGTAGAAGTCTGGTCCAAGTAAAAAGGTACCGAGATTTCCGGCAAAGCCAGCACCAAGATATGCTAGCAAGAACTTCCCTTTTCCAAGCATCTGCTCAAGGGCAGGGCCAAATAAGACGAGTGAGAATGAATTAAATATCATGTGCGCTAGCCCTGCGTGAAAGAAGATCGGTGTAATAAGTCTCCAGTACTCACCGTCGGCTGTTGCAAGGTTGTTTCCATTTCCTAAGCGTTCTAATTGAACGAAATAGGAGATTTGCAGAAGATCTCCAGTCAGCCACAGGAAGATGTGAATACCGATTAAGGTAGCTACGATTGGATAGGAGCGAATAAAATCTTGAAAGGATTCTGTCCGAAAAAACATAATCAGTTCTCCTTACTTTAAAATAAGTTGATATCAGCTTATATCATTATACAATGAAACCAGTACATTCATGTTACAAACTGCATGATCAAACCAGAAAAGGTTATTATGAATACATATAGGAAAGTGGTGGTATGGATGATTAAAGGAATTGGTGTTGATTTAGTAGAGATTGAACGTATAGAACAAAGTCTTGAGTCTAATCAACGCTTTCTACAACGAATATTAACAGAAAATGAACAAGCTTTGCTAAAAAATATAACCGCATCAAAAAGGCAAGCCGAATTTGTAGCAGGACGATTTGCAGCTAAAGAAGCTTTTGCTAAAGCGATGGGGACAGGAATTGGGAAGGAGTACTCCTTTTTAGATATCACGGTTTCACGTACGGATCAAGGTGCTCCTGTGATAGATGTAAAGAACTTTCCCTTCAAGATTTGGCTATCCATTGCACACAGCAAAAGCCATGCCATTGCTCAGGTTGTCATTGAAGAATAAAAAAGCTTGTCAGGCTAGTCTGCATAATCGCATACTTTGTCTCATATGATTTTAGTGCGGGTAGGAGGGAACGATTTGCACATTGTCACCGCAAAAGAAATGTACGATACGGACCGTTACGCTATGGAAGAAATGGGGCTTCAAGGTCATATGTTAATGGAGAATGCTGGCCGAGCTGTAGCTACAGAAATTGAAAAGCATGTGTCCTTAAAAGACCAGATCCTCATCCTTGTTGGAAAAGGCAATAACGGAGGAGATGGATTCGTTATTGCTCGTACATTGCTACAAAGAGGGTACAGCGTAGAGGTTTTGCAGATTCCGAATGATGAAGACATTCAGGGAGATGCGTTAACCCATCGGAAGATCTATGAAGCTTTTGGGTATGGCTATCATACGTTTGAAGATTTGAATTCATTGATAACCTTTAGTTCCGGGAAGAACGTCATCATCGATGCCTTGCTTGGAATCGGTGTGAAGGGACCACTACGTTCCCCGTATGACGAGATTGTGCCGTATGTGAATCAGCTGGACGCGAAAGTGATTTCAGTTGACCTCCCAAGCGGAATTCCTGCTGATGAAGGAATATCATTTGAAGAAGCGATTCAATCGAATTTTACGATAGTAATTCAGTATCCAAAAGTCTCAGCCTTTTTACAACATACGGCTCCTTTTTATGGAGAATGGAAAGCTGTTGATATAGGTCTTCCTGATCACCTTCTAGGCAAGCCCGAATCGTGTGGTGTATGGACAAAAGAGGATGTAGTAGCTAGTTTACCAGAAAGGGAGCCTTTCTCTCATAAGGGATCGCATGGAAAAGGCCTCGTAATCGGTGGGGCTCTCCAAATGCCTGGGTCTGTCACCATGACTTCAAGGGCAGCACTTCGAGCGGGAGCGGGGCTTCTGACAGTAGCGACTGTAAAAGATGTTATTTCTATCCTTGCATCGTCTGTAACGGAAGCTACATTTATTGCACTGGAAGAACAAGCTGGGAAAATCAACTCTGTAGATGGAATCGAGTTTTCTTACGACGGAGTGGCTATTGGAATGGGGATGGGACGGCATCCAGAAGGGGAAGAGCTTTTAAGAGAAGTGCTGAAACAGGCAGAATCACCTGTTCTCATTGATGCAGATGGATTGTATGCCTTAAAAGCCTATCTACCTCATGTAACATCCCGTTCCTCCCCTACTATTCTAACTCCTCATCCAGGGGAGATGGCTCACTTGCTAGGTGTCGAGGTTCCTGAATTACTAGAGAAGCCTTTTCAGTATTCCAGGCAGTTTGCATCTCGTTACGGCGTTTACGTTGTATTGAAGGGGGCTTTCACCCTTGTTACCACTCCAAAAGGAAATCAGTGGGTGCATACAACAGGAAACGTTGGTTTAGCAAAAGGCGGAAGCGGTGATGTTCTTGCTGGCATGCTGCTCGCCATGACGATGCAACCGCAATCGATAGAAGAGGCGCTGAATAACGGAGTGTGGCTGCATGGATCCACGGCTGACCTATTAACAGAAGACACCCATTCAACGTATGACCTGTTAGCTACTGATCTTATTGACGGTCTTTCGAAAACGTATCGTACACATCTTTCTGAGTAAGGTGAGTGCGTTCCCTTTGTCCATTCAAATGAGACAAAGGAGTTGTAATTATGAAGAAAAGATATTGGCTCTGGATCGTCGCCTCGCTTATGCTCGTGCTATCGGCTTGTGGGGAGAAGTCAAAAGAAGACGTTGTCCAGTCCTTGCAGAAGAAGCTAGAAGAAATGAGTGGCTATAAAACAGAAGCGACGATGACATTGAAGACAGGTGAAGAAGAACAAAAGTATAAAATTGACGTTTGGCACAAGAAAAAGGACTATTACCGTGTACTGTTAAATAACGAACAAGATGAGAAAAACAGTCAAATCATTTTGAAAAACGAAGACGGCGTGTATGTGTTAACGCCTGCACTGAATAAGAGCTTTAAGTTTCAAAGTGATTGGCCGAACAATAGCAGCCAGCCTTACTTGTATAACTCGCTCGTAGCTGACGTAGTGAAGGATCAGGATGCGAGCTTTGAGACAACAGAAACGTATTACGTATTTGAAACGAAGACAAACTATCAAAATAGCAAGAATCTACCTTACCAAGAAATCTATTTTGATAAAAAGAGTTTAACGCCTGTGATGGTGAAAGTGCTAGACAAAGATCGCAAGCCACTTGTAGAAGTCGAATTCTCTTCTTTTGAATTGAATCCAAAATTCAGTGATGATGCTTTTACGACAGAGAAGAATATGACAAGCGGAGCTCTTGGAATTCCAGTAATGGCTGATGGAGTAGAGAACGAGCCAACACCATTTACGGTTCTATACCCAGAAGCAAGTGTTGGGAATGCGGAGCTTGATGAGCAAAAAGAAATTGATATGGAAAATGGCAAACGAGTGATCCTGAGCTTTAAAGGAGATAAATCTTATACGCTGATCCAAGAATCATGGACATCCTATCCAGCTAGTGCCACTGTCCCTGTCGAAGTTTCCGGCGAAATTGTAGACTTAGGCTTCACCATGGGGGCTCTTTCTGGAACAACTTTAGAGTGGAGTCACGAAGGGATGAATTTCTACCTTGCTAGTGAAGATCTGACGAAAGAAGAAATGATCCAGGTTGCCCAATCTGTTCAAGGAAAAGTAGTGAAATAATGTCCCTATATCCAGCAGCAGACTCAGATGCTCCATTATATGAGTCTGCTTTTGGTTTGTAAGGAGGATTTGCCCCCTGAGTCCCTCCCAATTTGACACGGATAAATGAACATTCAATAATAAAGATTAAACAATGGCGAGAGGGGCTTTCTTTGTGGCGCAGTATTATAGAGATACCTGGATAGAGATTCAGCTTGATGCAATTCAAGGAAATATCCAGAATTTAAAAAAACAATTGCCGAAAAAAACTGAGGTATATGCTGTCGTAAAGGCAAATGCATATGGGCATGGAGACGTGCAAGTAGCCAAGGCGGCTTTAGAAGGGGGCGCTAGTGGTTTAGCAGTTGCTTTATTAGATGAAGCGATTCGTTTAAGAGAGACTGGCATCTCAGCACCTATCCTGGTAATGGGATGGACCAGGCCTGAAGATGTTTCTGTCGCGGCTGACTATGACATAACGCTTACAGTCTTCCAGGCAGACTGGTTACGTGAAATAAAAACTATGAACCTGGATCAAGTCTTATCTTTTCATATTAAGCTCGATACTGGAATGGGCCGTATTGGCATTCGGGAACCTGAAGAGTTGGAGGAAGTTCTGAAGGAATGTAAGGGGGAGGGCCTCTTATTAAAAGGTGTATTTACTCATTTTGCAACCGCAGACGAGGAAGAAACCGAGTATGTAGAGGAGCAACAGCGCCGTTTCGATGACTTAATGAGGACATTTACATCTCTGTGGGAGGATCCTGTTGAAGTTCATACCGGTAATAGTGCGTTAAGTATGCGATTCCCAGAAAAGATGAATCACATCGTCCGATTTGGCATAAGTATGTATGGGTTATACCCCTCCAAAGAAGTTAAAGCAATAAAGCCAATTGAGCTGTCCTCATCTTTTTCTCTTCATAGCAAGTTGGTGCACACCAAGAAAGTGCCTCCAGGCGAGTCAATTAGTTACGGGGCGACCTATACAACATCTGAGGAGGAATGGATTGGAACAATTCCTATTGGGTATGCTGACGGATGGATTCGAAAGCTCCAGGGTATAGAAGTGCTTATAAATGGGAAGCGTATGCCTATTATAGGGCGTATTTGTATGGATCAATGCATGGTGAAGCTGGATCAAGCTTATCCGGTGGGAACTCAGGTGACGCTAATCGGAAAGCAAGAGAAAGAAGAAATTGAGGTTGATGAAATAGCCGACTATCTAGAAACAATTAATTACGAAATTCCGTGTATGATTAGTGAGCGTGTTCCAAGAGTTTTCCTAAATGGTGGAGAAGTTATAGATGTTTATAATGGGATAACGTTTTCAAATGAACAAAGGTATGGATCTGTGTAAAGTCGACGCAGATGTGTGAAATTTGACAGAAAAAAGCGTAAATTAGGTAAAAATCGTCAATGAGCCTTTGCAATGCTTACAGTCTGGTGGTATGATTGAGAAAGAAATGAACCGATTAAGGTGCTTAGTTGATGGTGGAGGTGCATTTTAGTGTCCGATAGTTCACAAGAAATTGTAGTGAAATTACCACAGCATTTATTAAAAGAGCTAGATGGTATGGTACAACTCGAAAATGGTGATCGGAGCGATTTTATTTACCAGGCAACGAAAATGTATTTGCGGGAGCGTAAAAAACGTCATATTCGTGAGTCGATGCGTCAGGGCTACATGGAAATGGCAAAGATCAATCTAAACATTGCTTCAGAAGCTTTTCAAGCTGAAGAGGAGGCAGAAACTACCTGCGAACGCTTAGTGAGCGGGGTGTAAAGATTTGATCGTAAAAAGAGGCGACGTTTACTTTGCTGACCTTTCCCCGGTCGTTGGCTCAGAACAGGGAGGCGTCCGCCCAGTCCTCATTCTTCAAAATGATATTGGTAATCGCTTCAGCCCCACTGTTATTGTGGCGGCTATTACTGCGCAAATACAAAAAGCAAAATTACCCACACACGTAGAAATTGATGCTGAACGATATGGATTTGAGCGGGATTCAGTCATATTGTTAGAGCAGATTCGAACAATTGATAAGCAAAGACTTACAGACAAAATAACCCATCTAGATGAAGCTATGATGAGCAGGGTTGATGAAGCATTACAAATTAGTTTAGGGCTCATTGACTTTTAAAATAAGCTACTCGATTTCCGAGTAGCTTATTTTATTATCTGTAAAAATTCTTAAATAAGAGAGAGTGTTCAGAGTAGCCGTATTCAACCGTTGGTGTTACAGTAAAATGGATAAACGCTTTTTGAAAATAATGATGAACGACCAAGTAGAGTTGTTTGCATAGCTTATACAAAAGTGTGACAATGGATGTAATTCTGACTTAAATGGAACAGGAATCATAGGGGGTCCCGAGATGGAAGCGAATTTGAAAGAAATAGTACTTAACAATAGTAATGATATTGTTAAAATGTGGCTTGGCGAGGTAGAAAAGCACCGTAAACACGACTACACATCGTCGATCTCAGATGAATTATTTGAGAGTACAAATCGAGAGTTTGTAAACGTTATCTTTACAAGCCTTGAGAAACAAGGTGCAACGAACGATATTGAAGGATTTGCAGAGCGGTTAATTAATCTGGGATGGCCGTTAAGTTATTTAACTGATGGAATGCAAGCCTTTAGGCGTGTAACCATTAACTATATTTTGGGACAATCCACTAAAGTTGATACACAGTACTTTTCTGAGGTATTGGGCAAAGTGGATGAGTGGGTCGACCCCGTTATTAACCAACTCGTTAACGAATACTCTGGTAGTTGGGAAAACATCGTCTCCCTACAAAAAGTTGCTCTTCAAGAATTATCAGCTCCGCTAATCCCCGTTATGGAAAATATCACAGTCATGCCTCTAATCGGGACGATCGATACAGAACGAGCTAAGTTAATTATGGAAAACTTATTAGACGGTGTCATTAAACACCATGCGGACGTCGTTTTGATTGATATTACAGGTGTTCCTGTTGTGGATACAATGGTTGCGCACCATATAATACAAGCGGCTGAAGCTGTGCGTTTAATTGGATCTACATGTATATTAGTAGGCATTCGTCCTGAGATTGCTCAAACGATCGTGAATTTGGGAATCGACCTGAGCAAATTCCCGACAAAGAGCTCTCTGAAAAAAGGGTTTGAATCAGCATTAGAGCTAACGAATAGACGAATTGAAGATATCCAAAGTAAGAATAATGAAATAGAAGAGTTAGTAGACTCTTTGGATAGGGAGTGATGAACATGAGGATACCCATCTTAAAACTTCACAATTATTTACTAATTTCTATCCAGATCGATTTAGATGATCAAACGGCTATACAGTTTCAAGAGGATCTTCTTAGTAAGATTCATGAGAGTGGTTCAACTGGAGTCGTCATTGACCTTACGTCTGTAGACATTATTGACTCGTTCATTGCAAAGGTATTGGGCGATGTGGTATCAATGTCTGATTTAATGGGCGCTAAAGTTGTTCTGACAGGTATACAGCCTGCAGTCGCAATGACTCTAATTGATTTAGGGATTCACTTACAAGACGTCCCGACTGCTTTAGATCTTGAACAAGGGTTGATCAAACTTCGACAGGAATTGGAGGAGTGAGTGAATGGACTTTCAATCCTGTGTGAACATTAAAAAGGAATGGGACATTGTAGGTGCCCGGCAGCTTGGGCGCGATATCGCCAAGAAGATTGGCTTTGGTACAGTGGATCAGGCTCGTATAGCAACCGCTATCTCGGAGCTTGCCCGTAACATTTATTTATATGCTGGAACAGGTAAGGTTTGCTTTGAAGCAATTGAAGATATTAATGAACGTGGTTTACGAATCGTAGCCATGGATGAAGGCCCTGGGATTCGCGATGTCAGTCAGGTTATGGAAGATGGTTTCTCTACTTCCGGCGGACTTGGTGCAGGATTGCCAGGCGTCAAACGTTTAATGGATGATTTTGATGTAATATCAAGGCAGGGGGAAGGGACTGAAGTGAGAGTTGTGAAATGGCTCCGCTAAAGGAGGAAGTCGATATGAGTACCTTAAAAATGGATCTTAGTAGCTATAAGGACTTGCTGAAGCAATATATTGAGACTCAAAATGAGCAAGCTCTTTATCGTGCTGAACAATTTAGTAAGCACTCAATCCAGCAGAATATATCACCTGATGAAATTGTAGATGTGCACGTACAAGCCTTGTCGGAGCTATACCCTGATATCCCTGAAAACATTATGAACTCAATGAATTTCCTTTTAGAAACGATGATTTCTTATGGGCTGGCTTATCAAGAATATCAAGCATTACGGGAGAAGCAGTTTGAACTGCAATCTGAGATTTCAGTAGCTGCCAATATGCAAGATACTCTGTTATCTACTACCAAGCCAAACGTAGAGGGGTTGGATATAGGTGTAACAAGTCACCCTGCGAAACAAATGAGCGGAGATTATTATCACTTCGTTCAGGACCAAAAAGGATCAGTGGGAATTGCTGTAGCGGATGTAATCGGGAAAGGGATTCCAGCAGCATTATGCATGTCCATGATTAAGTACTCAATGGATAGTTTTCCTGATGAACAGATGTACCCAAGCTCCATATTAGAAGGTATGAACCGAGTTGTGGAACGAAATGTGGATCCGAGCATGTTTATAACAATGTTTTATGGCTTATATGATCAAGCCTCTAATCATTTTTATTATTCATCTGCTGGCCATGAACCCGGGTTTTACTATTCAGCTAAGAACGATGAATTCTCGGAGATTGAAGCAAAGGGTCTTGTATTAGGGGTGGATCGTAGTGCAACTTACAAGCAATACGAAACACTTGTTGAACAAGGGGATATGATTGTTCTGTTAACTGATGGCGTGACGGAGTGTCGGGCTGGTGAACGTTTCATTGAAAGGGAAGAGATTTCAGATGTTATTCATCAGTACAAGCACTTACCCGCTCAAGAGATCACGGAGCAGGTCTATCAACATTTTGAAAGACTGCAGGATTTCCAGTTAAGGGACGACTTTACAATGGTAATCATAAGACGTGATGTTTAGTCCAAAATAAGAACGGGTAAATTTTTATAGCGTGATATAGAAAAAAGAAACGGAGGCTTAGGAAATATGAATCTTAATATTAATGTAGATGATAATGAAAAATTAAAAACCGTAACTTTAAGCGGTGAAATTGATGCATATACAGCACCAAAATTAAAAGAAACATTGCTTCCTTTAACACAAGAAGACCAGGCTGTCGTGAAGGTTGACCTTGAAGGGGTTTCCTACATGGATAGTACGGGACTGGGAGTATTCATCAGTGCTCTAAAATCCACAAAAGAGTATGATAGCCAGTTGACGTTGGTGAAAATGAATGACCGCGTATACCGTCTATTTGAAATTACAGGATTAACAGAGATTATTGATATTGAAACAGATTCTACGGTACGAGGTGGAATGTAATGACAGAGACATTTGACTTTATTGAAATCAAGATACCTGCCAAAGCAGAATATGTTGGTGTCGTGAGACTAAGTATTTCAGGCATCGCCAATCGTATGGGATTTGCTTATGACGATATTGAAGATCTTAAAGTAGGAATTTCTGAGGCGATTACAAACGCTGTGAAGCATGCTTATAACGAAACGGGCGAAGGTGAAATTACACTTGGTTTTGGAGTGTATGAGGACCGATTAGAAGTTATGGTAGCTGATCATGGTGGTAGCTTTGATCTGAAGAAGGTTAAAGAAGATACAGGCCCTTACCAAGAAGAAGATTCAATTGAAGAATTGAGAGAAGGCGGCTTTGGACTCTTCTTAATCGATGCACTTATGGATAAAGTTGAAATTAACAATAAATATGGGGTTATCGTTCTAATGACGAAATATCTTCATGAAAATGAGGTGGGGTTTAATGACGACCAAATCTCAACCACACAATAGACGTGATGGTGAGGTTTACGAATGGATCAAACACTTACAGGAAACCCCTGAAGATGAAGTTGTACAAGAAAAGATTGTACTTCAATATGAGGATCTCGTTCAATCCATCGCGAAAAAGTACTCTAAAAACAGTTCCATTCACGAAGATCTAGTTCAAGTCGGAATGCTAGGACTGCTAGCTGCCATCCGCAGGTATGATCCTTCGTTTGGGAAATCATTCGAATCATTCGCCATTCCAACTATTATTGGCGAAATCAAGCGATTCATCAGAGACAAAACGTGGAGTGTGCACGTCCCGCGCCGTATTAAAGAACTTGGTCCTAAAATTAAAAAAGCCGCAGAAGAACTTACAACAGATCTCCAACGTTCTCCCTCTGTGAATGAAATTGCTGATTACATTGGCGTTTCAGAAGAGGAAGTACTAGAAACAATGGAGATGGGTAAAAGCTATAAGGCGCTATCTGTGGATCGAAAAATCGAAGCAGATTCAGATGGTAGTACGGTTACAATTTTAGACTTAATTGGGAACTCCGAAAAAGGCTTTGACCAGATTGACCAACAAATGCTACTTGAAAAAGTACTTCCAATATTGACGGAAAGAGAACAAGAAATTCTAAGGTGTACCTACTTTGATAACATGAGTCAAAAAGACACTGGAGAGCAGTTAGGGATTTCGCAAATGCACGTATCCAGACTGCAGCGACGCGCTCTTCGTAAGTTGAAAGAAGCCTTGCAGACAGATGAGTCGGAGTCTTACTATTGACGAATAAACCGAAAGTTGATCTGAAAGTATTCCAGCAGCCTAAAAAAGGGAATTATTACTGCGGTGATAGTTACTTCTATCAGCAAACAGAGGATGGGTTCATTTGTGCATTAGCAGATGGACTCGGTAGCGGTGAGTATGCTCGCGAATCATCTAAAGCTGTTATGGAAGTCATCGAAGAAAATGTGGATGGGTCTATTGATACCATCATCAACAAGGCTAATGATACTTTAAGAGATAAACGTGGTGCTGTGCTAGGTATACTAAGAATGGATTTCTCTGAAGGAACTTATTCCTTTACCTCAATTGGAAATATAGGTGTTGTCGTTGTCCCTGCACATGGGAAGAAGCAACGTAATATACCTGTAGCAGGGTATTTGTCAGGCTATCCAAGGCCTTATAACGTTAAGCGAGACTCGTTACATGAGGGTATGCTTTTCTTTATGTTTTCTGATGGAGTAAATGAACGGACTTTATCCTCGAATACATTCGTATCCAAGAACCTAGAACTAATTATGGAATCATTCAAACAACAACAACCAGTAAAATACGATGATGATACAACTTTTATTGCGATGAAATATGGTTAAAAACCTTGTCCTTACAGACTGTAAGAGGGCAAGGTTTTTTTGTGCCTAGAAAGCTCTTTCGGGGTGAAATAGGAAATAGCGATGGAGTTTGGTAAAATAGATGAATAGGGTCAAAAGGAATAGGAGGAACTCATATGAACGATGAAGCTCAAATTATACAGTGGGTGGCACAAGAAACTTCAATAAAATCTTCTTTAATTCAGGAAGTCATCTCGCTTCTCAACGAAGGAAACACGGTCCCTTTCATTGCCAGGTATCGAAAAGAGCAAACGAACGGACTAGATGAAGTACAAATCAATACCATTCAAGAAAAGTGGGAATATGGACAGAATCTTTCGAAAAGGAAAGAAGAGGTTGTTCGTTTAATTGAAGAGCAAGGGAAACTGACAGAAGAGCTACGTTCAGAAATCCTTCAAGCTCAACAGTTACAGAAGGTAGAAGACCTTTATAGACCATATAAGCAAAAGCGTCGAACTAAAGCGACTGTTGCGAAAGAAAAAGGGTTAGAGCCTTTAGCGCATGCCATTTGGAACCATGAGACGCTTCGTTTATCACATGAAGCAGAACAATATCTCTCAGAGGAACATGAATTACATACAATTGATGATGTGCTTGCAGGAGTGAATGATATCATTGCCGAATGGATCTCGGATGAACCTTCTTACAGGGACTACATCAGAACCAAGACATTTGAAAAAGGTGCTATTGAATCAGCGGATAAGAATAAAGAGTTAGATGAGAAGAGTATCTTTGAAATGTACTATGATTATTCAGAACCCGTCCGATCCATTGCATCCCACCGGGTTCTTGCGCTTAACCGTGGTGAGAAAGAGGGAATACTTAAAGTGGGGATCGCTCCACCTGTGGAATTAGTTTTGGATTACTTAAACAAGAAGCTCGTTCCAAAGCAAGCGGGTGAGACCAACCAATTATGGAAGGAAGCAATTGAAGACTCCTATAAAAGATTAATTCAACCTTCTGTAGAAAGAGAAGTACGCACCTCTCTTTCTGAAAGAGCAGAAGAACAGGCGATTGATGTATTCTCGAAGAACTTAAAGAACTTATTGCTACAGCCTCCATTAAAGGGACGTGCTGTGCTTGGAGTCGATCCGGCTTATCGAACAGGTTGTAAACTATCAGTTGTAGATGAAACCGGAAAAGTACAAGCCATCAAGGTAGTCTATCCGACACCTCCTAAAAATGATAAAAAAGGCGCGGAGCAAGTTATTCTTCAACTCATGAAGGAATACCCAATTGAACTAGTTGCTATTGGGAATGGGACAGCTTCTAGAGAAACGGAACAATTTATCGCTGATATGATCCAGGACAACCAATTAGATATTGCCTACATGATTGTAAATGAAGCGGGAGCAAGTGTGTACTCTGCTTCGAAGTTAGCGCGTGAAGAGTTTCCTGATTTACAAGTAGAAGAGCGAAGTGCTGTATCTATTGCCCGCCGTGTGCAAGATCCATTGGCTGAACTAGTGAAGATTGATCCTAAGTCTATAGGTGTCGGGCAGTACCAACACGACGTTACTCAGAAGAAATTAAATCAGTCTTTAACGTTCGTTGTGGAGACCACAGTAAACCAGGTTGGTGTGAATGCCAATACGGCCTCTCCTTCTCTGCTTCAATATGTATCAGGCCTTAGCAAAACAGTTGCGAATAATATTGTGAAGGTAAGAGAAGAGCAAGGGAAGTTTACAAATCGAAATCAATTAAAGAAAATCCCTCGCCTTGGAGCTAAAACGTATGAACAAAGTATAGGTTTCTTAAGGTTACCTGACGGAGATGAACCATTAGATCGAACACCTATTCACCCTGAGAGTTATAAAGCAACGAAAGAATTACTGAAGACGATGGGGTGTTCTGTAGAAGATCTTGGAACGGATAAACTAAATGACCAGGTTCAGAACCTAAATGTAACAGAGGCTGCTAGTCAATTAGGGATTGGTGTGCCAACACTCCAAGATATATTAGAAGCTCTTGTTCAGCCTGGCCGTGACCCTCGTGATGACTTACCAACTCCTTTATTAAAGAAGGACGTTCTTTCGATGGAAGACCTAAGACAAGGTATGGAGTTACAAGGTACAGTGCGTAATGTCGTAGACTTTGGCGTATTTGTAGACATTGGGGTAAAGCAAGATGGTTTAGTTCATATATCTAAACTTGCTAAACGCTTTGTTAAACATCCATTAGATGTTGTGGCGGTTGGAGACGTAGTAACCGTATGGGTCGAAGATGTAGATAAGAAAAAAGAGCGGATTGCCTTATCGATGCTAGGACCTGCTGAATAATAGAAGAAAGCACTGCTTACGAGCAGTGTTTTTTTCTATAGAAATACCAACATTGATTAAGCATCTTGATTTGATAAGAATTCTTTTCCTGGTATGCTTTCATCAGTTGTCGCTGTAACCAACCAGGCATAAAGGACACCACCTTTCTATTAATATGTAAAAAGTCATGTTGTGATTGAGAAAGGTAATAGCGTTACTTTTATGTTATGCATATAAACGCCTATATGTGATAAAGGAGGGAAAACAATGGAAAATAAAGTCTTGCAGAGCTGGGTCGATAAGATTTCAAGAGAATGGTTTGGTAAACCGTATCAGGATGAGGTAATGATGAATAATCGTTTACGTACGACGGGAGGTCGTTACTTGCCAGCCTACAGAAGAATTGAGTTGAATCCTAAATACCTTTTAGAGTTAGGGGAAGAAGAATTTGAAGGGATAATCAAACATGAGTTATGTCATTATCATCTCCATATAGAGGGGAAAGGGTACCAACATCGTGATCCGGAGTTCAGATCTTTATTAAAGAGAACGAAATCTCCGCGCTTTTGTAAGGCACTGCCTTCCCAGTATAAAGAGCCGAAGCATATCTACCAATGCGAGGAGTGTGGGCACACCTATAAACGGATGAAGAGGGTGAACACCTCGAAATATCGTTGCGGAAAGTGCAAAGGGAAATTAAAAAAGATAGAATAATGTATTGACCTTGGACGAGCCACGTGTTAAATTATTATAGCCGTCATCGATACGGTGCCTTAACCGAATAAATGATTTTGATTTTTTCGGGAATGTTATTGACACTTAACACAATGTGTTGTAACATATAAAAGTCGCAAAGGAAAACAAAAAAAGAAACGCAATCATTCAATTAAATTTCTTTTAAAAAAATCCTTGCAAACAACAACAACATCTGATAAAGTATTTAATTGTCGGCGAAACAAAACAAGCCGAAAACAAATGCTTCATTATTTCTTATTCCAACGTAGCTCAGTGGTAGAGCTATCGGCTGTTAACCGATCGGTCGCAGGTTCGAATCCTGCCGTTGGAGCCAGTGGAGAAGTACTCAAGTGGCTGAAGAGGCGCCCCTGCTAAGGGTGTAGGTCGCGTAAGCGGCGCGAGGGTTCAAATCCCTCCTTCTCCGCCATTTCTTACCTGGCCCGTTGGTCAAGTGGTTAAGACACCGCCCTTTCACGGCGGTAACACGGGTTCGAATCCCGTACGGGTCACCATTTATTATATTGGTCCGGTAGTTCAGTTGGTTAGAATGCCTGCCTGTCACGCAGGAGGTCGCGGGTTCGAGTCCCGTCCGGACCGCCACTACTTTTGGCCCATAGCCAAGCGGTAAGGCAACGGTTTTTGGTACCGTCATGCGCTGGTTCGAATCCAGCTGGGCCAGCCATTAATACGAAGAGCCATTAGCTCAGTTGGTAGAGCATCTGACTTTTAATCAGAGGGTCGGAGGTTCGAATCCTCCATGGCTCACCATTTATACACACCTTGCGGGTGTGGCGGAATTGGCAGACGCGCTAGACTTAGGATCTAGTGTCTCTCGACGTGGGGGTTCAAGTCCCTCCACCCGCACCATTATTATTGCAAGCGATCTTCGCTAACAAGCGTTAAAAGCTCACATCTGTTGAGCGGTCGTGGCGGAATGGCAGACGCGCTAGGTTGAGGGCCTAGTGGGGGTTCACCCCGTGGAGGTTCAAATCCTCTCGACCGCACCATTGAAGTCACAAAGAAAAATTAAAAAAAGTGCTTGCATCGATAAAACAGACATGATACAATAAATCTTGTCGCTTCAAAAAAACAACATGCGCCCGTAGCTCAATTGGATAGAGCGTTTGACTACGGATCAAGAGGTT
>NZ_AVBG01000015.1 GCF_000770675.1 Pontibacillus chungwhensis BH030062 | reverse complement strand
GATGGTAGTCGGGGTTTCACCCCCGCAAGAGTAGGACGCCGCCATGCAAAAGTAAACAATGACTCAAATGATGAGTCATTGTTTTTTTATGTTTATATATTCTTTTTTAGCATGACCATATCAGTTGCCTGAATACCATATTCTACAATTGGTTCATTATAAGAACTAAAGAAATCTTTTTTTATGGTATCGAATCGGAACCCTGCTTTTTGATAAAAGGCTATATTCCCAATACTAGAATTTGCTGTTCCCACAATCATACTTGTGTAACCTTTTCTTTTGTAGGATATTGAAAACTTCTGAATTAGCTCCTTTCCCATTCCATCCCCTCTTTTAGTATGTATAAGAGCCATATTCTTAATTTCCACTTGCCCTTCAGCAGGAAAAGTAAAGAGAATAACCCCTACTGTTTCATAGTCTTGTGTAATTTTATATAATTCTCCTTCGTGTATATACTCCCGGATTTTATCTTCGCTATCATCCGCTAATTTTAACAAAGGGAAAAGATTTTCCCGATTTCCTGAATCCACAAAGCAAATGTCGTATCCTCTCACCATGCTTCCTCCATTCATCGTTTTTCGACAGTCCTACTATCAAGTGCCTATTGATAAAGAAAGGGTAACATAATTTGTGATCCGTTGAAATGTGAAAGGATCTTATACAAGATTCCCAAGCTTCTCGTAACTTTTGTGCCCAATTGAAAAAGTTCAAATAAAATATAAAAATATGAAACGATCTAGCAAGTTAAACCGTAATACATATTGATACTTAAAAAGCCACATATAAGTGTGCTGATTTGACAAAATTATCAACAAACTGTATTGTCGAGATGTGGATCACGCAAGCGTGACATATGGTTGTACATTATTAAGGAGTGTGAGAATTTGGCTATTTCATTACAGAAAGGTCAACGTGTTGATTTAACAAAAAGTAATCCAGGACTCAAGAAAGTAATGGTAGGTCTTGGTTGGGACCCAGTTCAGAACTCTGGCAAAAAAGGTGGACTCTTAGGTGCACTATTTGGTGGAGGCGGGGGCGGTCCTGAAATTGACTGTGACGCATCCGTTATCATGCTAAAAGATGACAAATTCGTACATAAAAGTGACCTTGTGTACTTTGGAAATCTAAAAAGCTCAGATCAAAGCATTACTCACACTGGAGATAACTTAACTGGAGCAGGCGAAGGCGATGATGAACAAGTGTTTATTAACTTAGATCAAGTGTCTGCTGAATATAATAAACTCGTATTCGTTGTGAATATCTATGATGCGAAAAAACGTAATCAAGATTTCGGAATGATTCAAAATGCTTTCATTCGTATTCAGAACGATCAGAATAGCGAGGAGCTTATCCGTTTTAATTTAACGGACAATCATACTGGTAAAACAACGCTCATACCAGGCGAGCTATACCGTGACGGTAAAGAATGGAAGTTTGCTGCTGTTGGCGAAGCAACGAATGACGTTTCCCTAAGTGAGATTGTGCAGAAGTACTCATAAACTAATAAACTATTAAAGGAGAGAATGAACATGGCTGTAAGTTTACAAAAAGGACAAAAAGTTGATTTAACAAAAGGTAATCCAGGACTTAAAAAGATAACAGTAGGGCTTGGCTGGGATGTTAATAAATTTGATACAGGAAAAGATTTTGACTTAGATGCATCTGTTTTCTTATTAAATGATTCTGGTAAAGTTCGTTCAGATCAAGATTTTGTTTTCTATAACAATAATACTGGTGCTGATGGGGCTGTTGAACATACTGGTGATAACCTTACAGGTGCAGGTGAAGGTGATGACGAGCAAGTTCAAATTGATTTAAGCACAGTCCCACAAGATGTGCAAAAAATTGCTTTCACAATTACAATCCATGATGCAGAAGCACGCGGACAGAATTTTGGACAAGTCTCAAATGCATTCGTTCGTGTCTTGAACGCAGATAGCCAGGAAGAGTTGATTCGTTATGACTTAGCAGAAGACTTCTCTATTGAAACGGCTGTAGTTGTAGGTGAATTGTACCGACATAATGGTGAATGGAAGTTTAGTGCAATCGGCAGTGGCTACGAAGGTGGATTAGCTGCTTTAGCAACTGACTTCGGGTTAACAGTAGCGTAAACACTTATCGATTAGATGGGGCTGTTCCTCCTGATCAGGACACGTACGCTTATGTCTTAGATGGGAGGGAGCCCCTTTTATATGAGAAAGATATTAGAATTATAGAGAACGAAGGGAGACCACCTATGTCTATTTCACTTTCTAAAGGCCAACGCATCGATCTAACAAAAACAAATCCAGGCTTAACTAAGGCAGTCATTGGACTTGGCTGGGATATTAACCAATATGATAGTGGTGCAAGTTTCGACCTAGATGCTTCAGCTTTCCTAACAGATGCTAATGGAAACGTTCAAAACGATGCTGAGTTCGTATTCTATAACAATTTACAAGACCCAAGTGGTGCTGTTGCTCACACAGGTGATAACCGGACCGGTGAAGGCGAAGGTGATGATGAGCAGCTTACAGTTGATTTCTCAAAAGTCCCTTCTACAGTAGAAAAGGTTGCCATTACAGTAACCATTCATGATGCAGATGCACGAAGTCAAAATTTTGGACAAGTCCACAATGCATTTGTCCGTGTAGCTAACGAAGAAGATGGACAAGAACTAGTCCGTTATGACTTGGGAGAAGATTTTTCTATCGAAACGGCTGTTGTCGTCTGTGAGTTGTACCGTCATAATGGAGAATGGAAGTTTAGCGCTGTAGGAAGTGGCTTCTCCGGAGGTCTTGCTGCATTATGCAGAAATTACGGCTTAGAGGTTTAATCATCTAGGAGGAGAATTATGGAGATATTACAAGGCATATTAGACACATATGCTCAGTTTTTTAACTGGTCCATGTGGGCTGAAGTGTTATCAGACCCAGTAAGCTGGGGGTACATAGGGACGTTAATTATTCTTGAGGGCCTGCTATCAGCTGATAACGCATTAGTGCTTGCAGTTATGGTTAAGCATTTGCCAAATGAGCAGCAGAAGAAAGCTTTATTTTATGGTTTGTTAGGCGCATATGTCTTTAGGTTTATTGCTATCGGTTTAGGTATGTTCCTCATCAAACTGTGGTGGGTGAAAGTACTAGGAGCAGGTTATCTTGCTTGGTTGAGTATTAAGTTCTTTATTGATTATTATAAGCAAAAACAAACTGAAGACGATGCTGAAGCAAATGGCATGAACAAAAATGGCATTCTGGTCCGCACTTTCGGTTTATTCTGGGGTACGGTTATCGGGGTCGAAATTATGGACGTCGCTTTCTCAGTAGATAGCATCTTGGCTGCCTTTGCTGTAAGTGAACAAGTTTGGGTTTTACTTGTCGGCGGAATGTTAGGAGTCCTCATGATGCGTGGTATTGCCGGCGTTTTCTTAAAGCTTCTGCACAATGTGCCAGAGTTAGAAGTAACGGCTCACGTACTAATAGGCTTTATTGCAGTTAAGATGGGTCTAAGCATCGTCCATGTTCATATAGGACACTGGTGGTTCTTCGGCTTTATCGTTGGTGCTTTTGCCATTACATTTATTGTTCACTATATGAGAAAAGGTTCTTCCTCGGCTCAGACTGCAGCCACGGAAGATCATCAATAAAAGGGGGAGCTATTCCTCCTTTTTTTGTATCATTTATTTTGATATTTGAGAGGAACTTGAACTATGAAGCATTTTAACATGTTAACCTCAACTGATTATGGAGAGCTTTTTTACAAGGTCCCTCAGTTCATTGGTCCCTTCTCTCCTAAAAGGGAGATCGCCCGAGCTTTAGGGGCTACTCTTTATATACCTGCTCTTAAAGATCGTATTGGGCATAGGCTAATGTATCAATTGCCAGGCTTGTCCTCAGCAGTACTCTGCTTAGAGGATTCGATTAATGACGAAGATGTTCAAGAAGCAGAAGAGCACCTTATTCAAGAAGTGCGATCGCTTCAAACGCTTGCAATCGAAAAAGAACACCTCCCCTTCTTGTTCATTAGAGTTCGTAACGTTGAACAGATGAAACGGATTGCTCAAGAATTAAAAGAGGTTCTACACATCATAACGGGATTTGTACTCCCTAAATTTTGCCGTCGAAATGGTCTCACGTATTTACAAGAACTCCAGTCAATTAATGAAGCATTGGATTTGCAGCTCTATGCGATGCCAATTATTGAAACAGAAGAGTTTCTGTATAAAGAAACGCGTCTAGAAGAAATGAATTCGATTCGAACGTTATTTGATGAGTTTCAACACCTTATCTTAAATATTAGAATCGGTGGAACTGATTTGAGTGGGATCTATGGTATGAGGAGAAAATTTGACAGTACGATCTATGATATTTCTTTGTTAAATGATTTTATTGGAGATATGGTCAATTTCTATGGAAGAAATAGTGAAGAGTATATGATTTCAGGACCTGTTTGGGAGTTCTTTGATAGGAAATATTCTGATACACACACAGCCATTACGGAAGGGTCTCCTTATGTCCATGGATTTATTGAAGAAATTCAAAAGGATCAGCTTAACGGACTATGTGGAAAGACGGTTATTCACCCTTCTCATATTCAGCTGGTTAACGCCATGCATGTTGTGTCAAAGGAAGATTATAGCGACGCGCTTGAGATTGTACATAAAAACGGAGAAGGTGGGGAGAACGGGGTATCGATTAGCCCTTATGCGAACAAGATGAACGAAGCCAAACCACACCTTCGTTGGGCCAGAGAAATAATTATGAAATCAAATGTATACGGGGTGTTCCATGAAGACAAATCATACGTTAACTTACTCGAAAAAGAAGGTGTTCCCATTTCAAATAACGGATGACCTCCTAGTAACAGTACAAGAAGAGTCCAACCCTTTTGATTTGGACATGAATGAACTTTTTTGTATGGCAGCACGAATAAATAAAAAAAGAAGCTTCCTTTTTGTTAGTAAGCTTCTAGGTAAGCACATTCCTGTAGAACCTCAAAGAGCTCTTGATACAGGAGCTTTGCTTGCTGCTCTTTATCAAAAAAGAGTGCTTGGGATGGAGCATTCTTCACGTTCTGAATGGGTTGATTCCGTAGCGAATCACAAAACGAATCAAAACCGTGATCGTTCAGCTCAAATTATATTACCGCAACGGCACTTGTTTATTGGTTTTGCTGAAACGGCTACGGCCTTAGGTCAGTCAGTATTTGAAAACTTTCAAAACGCTTATTATATCCATTCCACAAGAGAAGTGTTAGATGGTGTTGAACCTACTTTTGAATTCCAAGAGGAACATTCTCATGCTACAGATCAAATTTGTTATGGAAATGAGGAGTTGTTCCAAACTGATGATCCGATCGTTTTAGTGGATGACGAAATTACGACTGGTAAAACAGCTCTTAATATTATTGAAGCTCTTCATGGGACTTTTCCTCGCAAGGAGTACACGGTTCTCGCTATTTTAGACTGGCGTTCTAAAGAACATAGACAACGATTTCTTGAGTTAGAAGAAAGATTGGGGATTACCATCCATGTTTTAAGTCTTGTCAGTGGGACGATTGAAGTTAGCGGTGTACCCAACCTAACATCTATGTCAGAAGAGTTTAACCCTTTAACTGAAGCCGAGGTGCGGACGTTAAAAGTGAAGCCAACTTTTCCTTACCAATCTGATGAGTACACACACGCTATATCCACAGAAGGGGAAAGAACAGAACGTTCCTACTTAACGCATTCAGGGCGATTTGGGTTAAGTAGTGATGGTCAATATGTACTTGAAAGGTCATTAAAAAGACTAGGAACTTATCTATCTATGGTCCGCAAAGGAAAATCAACCTTATGTCTTGGTACGGGTGAGTTTATGTACATTCCTATGAAAGTAGCCTCTTTCATGGGAGAGGATGTTCGTTATCAATCTACCACTAGGAGTCCGATTCATGCGCTTCCCCGTGAAGGATACGGAGTCAGGAATGCTTACCATTATCCAAGTCCTGACGATGAAAGCATTGCACACCACTTTTATAACATACCTTATAAGCACTATGATGAGATCTTTGTGTTTTTAGAGCATGGTTTAAGCGGAAAGAACGATCAAGTTTTCATCGACCAACTAAAGAGAACGGGAGCTTCCGTTATTTATCTTGTCGATTTCAGTTCATAGGAGGAGCAAACATGTCTCAAATCAATCATAAAACCGCCGAAGCATTGGGAAGTTATGCTCGTGAAGATGTGCAGTTTCTTCTTAAAAACTTAAACGGTCAGGTGGAAGAAGAAGGCTTAGAAGTCAGAGAGAAAGCTATACAATCGGGTGTTCATTACTCTGAGATGCTTCCTATAGAATACAAGCCGACCAAAGCCTATTTGAACTTATACAAACGAGCATTGGACCATAATAAAGGTAAAGTCGCACATGCGGTTAGCGTAGTCGCTGAACAAATTTTGAAGCGGAACGGAAATGATCTCGTGCTTGTTTCATTAGCTCGTGCAGGAACTCCAATCGGCATACTAGTAAAACGTTATCTCAAGCTATTTCACAAGCTAGATGTCCCTCATTACAGTGTGTCAATCATTCGGGGGAGGGGGATTGATGAAAATGCTATTCATTATATTAGACGAAGCCATCCTGAAGAAAAGGTTCAATTTATAGATGGTTGGACTGGTAAGGGTGCGATTACACAAGAATTATATCAATCATGTAAAAAATTAAATGAACAAGGTCTTTCTATTAATCCTTCCTTAGCGGTGTTGGCGGATCCTGGACATTGTTCTCCTCTTTATGGAACAAGAGAAGATTTCTTGATCCCTAATGCATGTTTAAATTCTACGGTATCAGGCCTTGTAAGTAGAACCGTATTGAACAAGAACTATATTAACGAAAATGATTTTCATGGAGCGAAGTATTACACAGAATTATCAGGTGATGATCGCTCAAACGAGTATATTGATGTGATCACAAAAGAGTTAGAAAAGGTTGAGGGGATAAGTGAGTTTTTGGATCATCATGAATCGGTTCCATCTTGGCAGGGACTTAAGGAAGTTAGAAGTATTCAAGCCAAGCAAGGAATTGAGCAGATTAATCATATAAAACCTGGCGTAGGAGAGACAACAAGAGTGTTACTCCGAAGAGTACCTTGGAAGGTACTCGTAAAGGACCAGGAAGATCCGGCGCTAGGACATATCCTTCAACTCGCCAAAGAGAATAACGTACCGATTGAGGAATATAGGCAAATGTCATATGCGTGCTGTGGCTTAATTAAAAAAGTATGAGGGGATTATGATGTTATTTGTAAGTGATTTAGATAGGACCATTATTTTTTCTAGACGCTTTATAGAATCTGTACAAGAAGAAAGAAGTTATCAGGTGGTTGAAGAGGTAAACGGGGAAGAGCGGTCTTTTATCACGGAAACAGCTCTTCACCTTCTAAATAAAGTACGATCTTCTGTTATGTTTGTTCCTGTAACAACTCGTACAAAGGAACAATATGAAAGAATCCAATTGTTTCAAAGGAATCATATTCCACCTTATGCAGTAGTCGGAAACGGCGCTACCATTCTCAGAAATGGTGAAGTGGACCAAGAATGGCATCATCATGTCTTAAGTAGATGCAGTCAGGAATGTGTGAGCAAAGAGGACGTTCGTGATAAACTAAAAGAAAGCTTTCCAAGAGATTGGTTAAAGGAAGAAAGAGATGCAGATGGATGGTTTTTCTATTATATTATTGACCAAGAGAAGACAGATGAAGAGGCTCTTTATTCTTTCCAGAAATGGTGTGGCACACAAGGGTGGAAGGCGACTTTACATGGTAGAAAGTTTTATTTAATTCCTAACCCGATTAATAAAGGAGATGCCGTGACTTATATACAAGAGAAAGAGGGGCAAACATTCTCTGTTTCAGCAGGTGATTCTTTACTAGACCTTCCCATGCTAAAAGCTACGACTATCGCCTATACCGCAAAGAAAAGTGATCTCGACGTAAGTAAAGAGAACCTTCCGACACTTCGTGTTACTGAAAAGGACGGTATTCTATCTGCAGAGAGCCTCCTGCTAGAAGTTTTATTACTTAGTTCCTCGAACCTTGATAAACCAGAGATCCTTAGTTCAAAGGCAGCATGTACATTGTGGGGAATTGATTCTTCAACTTTACGTAAGCGAAAAGGTGACTTTCCTCCGGGTACCATCCGGAAATTTGGCTCATCCTATGCTGTTACTGTGAGCGGGATGAAAGCGGTCTTTGGCTCGCCTTTACCATCCACATCTTCAATTGAAAGGAGGGTTACCCTGTGACAGAGTTTCAGAATCTTCATTCTACATTAGTAGAAGGGGTCAAGGAGTATAAATGGAAAGAACCCATACAGCAACTTAATGAAAAGCGGGACGGGTATGGTGTGGAAGAAAAGACACTATATATACCGCAATATGTAGCGCAAGTATTGGGTATTACAGAAGACGAGGATGAGTATTACAATGAAATCTATGACCTTACCCATGACGAAGCCTATTCGCGATTGCATTCGTTGAACGTTGAGTTAAATAAGCAAATTGATTCTGATACGTTAAAATCTTTGCAAGAGTTAATCAAGATGCATCAGCAAAATCCATTAACTCCAAACCGATTCGTAGCCTTCCTAGACGGAAAGAAGATCCTCCCAAGGCTGACGAATTCGATTTATAATAAACATATCCGGAAAGTGCTAATGGAAGTATTGTCTCTTTACGGGGATAAACATGCAGGGCAGTTAAAAGACCCTGACTTTCAGCGCGTTATCGTCGATCTAATCAAATGGACCAACAATCATGTTCAGCCGTGGATGGACGAGAGTGTTGGGGAAGGGAACTTACCAAAAGTATTATGGTACGGGGATGCAACAAAGAGTCAAACGTATTTCTTGTATTATTTGTATAGACTCGGGTTTGACTTGGTTCTCTATCATCCTGCTAAATTAAACATTTTTGAGCGCTTTGATCTGGATGTCTCAAGGTCGATCGTCGTTGAGAATGCCTACTCGGCAGATCCAATGTCTTTTCCAACCGAGCGTAAGAAACGGAGTTCGACGGTAGCTTACAAGGCATCTAAGCAAATTGAGCGAGCGATTAATCATGATAATTCCCAAATCTACAAACCGTGGCAGTTCAGAGAGTACATTCCTGCTTCTGTTACAATGAAGACGACGTATGATGAAATCTTTATTCTATCAAAAGAAAAAGCATTTGTTCGTCCCGATTTCTATATTGAAAATCAAACGGTCCACATTCCTTCCATCTTTGCGAAGGTAGTTGGTGTAACGGAAAATCGAAACGAATATTGGTCTAGAGTGCAACAACTATTAGAAGAAGAAAACGCACATCTTGTCAAACAGTTCCCTTTCACCGATGAAATAAAAGGGAATTACCTCTATCACTATCGAAATTCGTTAGATGCAGCTGGCAAGTTAGATGCTTCTAAAATAATGGAAGGGAACTTCTGGCAATACAAACAATTGCCTGATGGATTGCAACGGGGAATTGCACAAGCGATTATTCGCTTGTGCGAACAACACAAACTTCTCCCTCAGAGTGGAGAAAGGGAAGAGGATGTCTCTCTCTACTTGTTTAAGCAAAGCACCCAAATGCCAGATGTGTTTATGCGTCTATTGCAGAAATTCGATTATTCTCAAGATGTTCCAAAGGTGGTCCTATATAATAACGAATATAATGGAGAGTTAACTAGAAGTGACGCTGTACTGCTGCTTTTATTGCATGAGCTAGGAGTAGACCTTGTTCTTTATAGTCCGACGGGGAATAAAGATCTAGAACAGTATGTCGATGATGATGTATTTGACCTCCATATGCTTGATGATATTGTATTTGATTTAGAGTTTAAGCAAAGCTTTGGTATAAAAGATAAGTTAAAATCAAGATTACTAAAATTATTAGGAGAGTGATCATATGGTACAAGGAACTCAAACAGAACAGGACTTGCAACCTGTAGAAGAGAAGCTAACAGAAGATAAGGCGACCGAGATCAAGCAAGAGTTATCAAATGATCCACAAGTTCTTCAATTAAAAGAATCAATTGATGAACGTCAACAGACAGAGCTATTAGCATTTGGTAAAGAGCCTGCCGATGAGATCTCGAAGTTCTCTGACCAAATTCTAGGTACGATGAAGAATTCAAGCATGGAAGATTCATCTGAGATGTTAAAGCAGCTTGGAAAAGTAATGGACAAGTTTGATAAGAAAGACTTCGAGGATTCCAAAGGCGGATTTATTGGAAAGTTCTTCAATCGTAGTAAGAAGATGATTGAAAAGATCTTTGACAAGTATCAAACCTTAGGTGGCGAAATTGAAAAGATCAATATTGAAATCTCGAAGTATCGCGATGAGATGGTTGATAATACTCATACACTAGAAGACATGTATGAGAAGAACTACGAGTTTTACCTTGAATTAGATAAGTATATCGTAGCGGGCCAACTGAAAGCAGAAGAATTAAAGAATGAAGTCATGCCAAAACTTGAGCAGCAAGCGGCTGAAGGCAATCAAAGAGCCTCTATGGAACTTGAAACGGTTCGAAATGGAGTGGAGCTTCTGGACCAACGAATCTATGACTTACAGATGGCTCAGATGGTAGCGTTCCAACAAGCCCCTCAGATTCGTCTTTTACAACGAGGAAATACGAAGCTCGTGAACAAAATTAACTCAGCCTTCGTAACAACGATTCCAATCTTTAAGACGAGTGTTATTCAGGCAGTTGCTGCTAAGCGTCAAAAACTAGTCGCGGACGGCATGAGCGAGCTTGATCGTCGCACGAACGAAATGCTTCAGCGTAATGCTCAAAATGTGGCTCAGCAGAGTACGGAAATTGCCAAGCTTGCTGGTGCACCGAGTATTAAGATCGAAACAATTGAAGAATCCTTTAATACAATTCTTAAAGGGATGGAAGATACAAAAGCAATCGAAGATGAGAACAAACAGCTTCGTGATCAGGGTCGTCAACGTATCCAAGAATTACAGAATACGTACAATAAGAAGAACGATCAACTTAACTCTCCTTCCTAGGTTTTGCTTACTAGAAGCAGGGAATTGTATAGTCATACGAAAAGTAAGATCGCCTCGAGAGCAGAGGCGATCTTTTTTAATGATGCATAGGATGCAATATGTTTTCATAATTCTGATTGGTTTAGTATGATTTGAATAGATCACACCATGGAGGGATCTCGAGTGTTTAAAATCTATGAGCCGTTTATAAAAAATGATCGACATGAATACATTTATGAAAAAGCAGCAAAAGTAGCTGATCTTGCTAAGTCCAGAAGAAAGCAAGGGGATGAAGAAGCAGACTTCCAAATCGAAACACTTCAGGATTTGAAAGAAAATGATTACGTAACGTTAACATTGTCTAAAGAATATGGAGGCGAAGAGGTTTCGTTGTATGAGCTTCTCCTTGCTCAAGAACGCTTGGCCATTGGTGACGGAGCTACTGCTTTATCAATTGGTTGGCATTTAGGCGTTATGATGGAATTAAATGACCAACCATTATGGGATGAAGATGTGTATGACAAGTTAGCAAGAGAAGTATCTACAAAGAAGAAAGTGGTGAATCGTGCAGCTTCTGAACCTGCTACAGGAAGTCCTACAAGAGGGGGAGTCCCTGAAACGAAAGCTGTGCCAACAACATCTGGATATAAACTGACGGGACGCAAGACGTTTACTTCTATGGCGACTCTTCTCGATTACTATATCGTTTCAGCTTATGTAGAAGACAGAGATGCTGTTGGCTGGTTTTTAATCGATTCTAGCAAAGAAGGCATTGAGATCGAATATACTTGGGACACTGTAGGCATGAGAGGGACGGGGAGTCACGATCTTGTTCTCAATGAAGTGATCTTATCATCTGAGGATTTAGTAGAAATGCAAGGGGATAAGAAGGGAGGACCTAAGGGGTGGCTTTTACACATCCCAGCTGTTTACTTGGGTATTGCTATAGCGGCTCGTAACGATGCGATTGAATTTGCGAAAGGTTTTCAACCCAACAGTCTTGATCGCCCAATATCAGAAGTTTCTCATATTCAAGATAAAATTGGAGAAATGGAATTGAAGTTACTTGAGGCTCGGAGCTTTATGTATTCTGTAGCAGAGCAATGGGATCAATATCCAGAAAGAAGAGAAATACTGGCTTCTTCTCTTGGGGCGGTGAAGACAGTAGCCACCAATGCAGCAAATGACGTAGTAGATTTAGCTATGCGTATAGCAGGAGGGAGAGGGTTATCAAAATCCTATCCGTTTGAGCAGTATTATCGGGACGTTCGAGCTGGGCTTCATAATCCGCCCATGGACGATATGGTGATACAAAATATGGCTGAAGCGGCTATTAAGGAATTATAGCCAGCCCCCTTAGTACTGATGAAATGTAACGCTCCCATTCACGATAAATTGTCTCAGTTTAAATATAAACAAAGCTTAAATAAAAGAGGGTGTCTCGCTCGTCGCGAAGCACCCTCTTCGTCTATAATGATACTATTGGTATGAATCGTAAGCTGCATACGTGCCGGCAATTCGACCTGTAACAAGTGCTGAGGTAATATTATATCCGCCCGTATAGCCGTGTATATCTAAGATCTCTCCGCTAAAGTATAAGCGATCAGTTTTCTTTGAAGCCATCGTATTTGGGACGACTTCTTTAACGGAGACGCCTCCTCCTGTAACGAAAGCTTTTTCGATTGACTGTGAATCTTGAACATGAAAAGTGAACTGTTTAAGGTCTTTTACAAACCCTTGAAGCTTTTCGTTCGACGTATTTGTTGCACGGTCTTCCAGACCAATATCGTTTTGAGTTAATAGCAGCTCGAGGTATCGTTCTGGAACCCATCCTTTAAATATGTTCTTCACACTCTTCTTTGGGTTCTCATCCATTAACTTCCTTGCTTCTTCGAAAATTACATGTTCCTTCTTATCTGGAAAACAGTCAATTTGCATAGGAACCGGTCGATGCCCTTTCTTAAATTCTTTAACTACATACTGAGAACAACGGAGTACGGCCGGTCCGCTAATGCCGAAGTGTGTAAACAGCATGTCCATTTTGTGTGTTACAATAGTCTTTCCTTTTTTATTGAGGACGGATAAAGCGACGTCACGCAAGGCTAATCCTTGTAGTTCTTTACTTTGGATAAATGGTTCTTGGCTAAGAAGTGGAACTTCTGTTGGATATAGGTCTGTGATTACATGCCCAGCTTTCTCTGCCCATGCGTATCCATCTCCTGTTGAACCGGTATGAGGGACAGATTTGCCTCCCACAGCAATAACAAGAGACTTCGTTTCGATCTCTTCTTTAGAAGCCAAGAGGATTGTGTGGTGGCTCTCTCCATAATTTACCGTTTCGACTGGTGTATTTTTCATAACTGTGATATTTAGCTCATCCATGCGGGTTAGGAGGGCATTGACGACATCTTTAGCTTTATTGCTCGCAGGGAACATTCGGCCGTGGTCTTCTTCTTTCAATTCCACCCCTAGATTCTCAAAGAACTCGATGATATCGTAGTTATTAAATGTCGAAAAAGCGCTATAAAGGAAGCGGCCGTTACCAGGAATGTGTTTAATAACCTCATCCTGGGGTAAACGATTGGTTACGTTACAACGTCCTCCACCTGAGATAGCGAGCTTCTTTCCGAGCTTCTTGCCTTTATCAATTAAGAGGGTATTGGCTCCGTTTTCGGCAGCGGCAATGGCTGCCATTAAACCGGAAGGGCCTCCCCCTAGTACGGTTACATCATACATATAAGTTCGTCCTTTCTATATACAATCTGATTTTGTAATCAGAATGAAATCGATGTTCACTCTATCTATGATAAAATAGATCCATTGCAAACTACAATAAATGCAGGTGAAAATATGTCAGGATCTACATTATTACGTGGCACAATGCTACTTACAGCAGCCACATTTTTATCTAAACTTCTTGGGATGATTTATGTCATTCCCTTCGAAGCGCTTGTGGGGGATACAGGTGGTACACTTTTAAGCTTCGCATATATCCCATATACTATTTTCATAAGTATATCAACGATTGGTGTACCATTAGCTGTTTCGAAGTTCGTCTCTAAATATAATGCTCTCGGTGATTATTATACAGGCCGACGGGTGTTTAAAGCTGGTATGAGCTTAATGGCGATTACCGGAGTTCTTTCTTTCATTATTATGTACTCTAGCGCAGGCTTGTTAGCTGAATTTTCTATATCCGATGACGCTCAAGGGATTACGAAAGAAGATGTTACTCAGGTTATTCAAATGATTAGCTTTGCTTTACTTATTATACCTGGAATGAGTATTGTTCGTGGTTTTTTCCAGGGCTATGAATATATGGAGCCAACTGCTTTCTCGCAAGTGGTTGAACAACTCGTTCGTATTGCTTTCTTATTGATCTCTGTGTACGTTGTGATGGAATTGGGGTCTGGTGACATTCCAACAGCCGTCAACTTTGCATCCTTTGCTGCCTTTATAGGGGCCATAGCTTCTGTGGCTGTTCTTTGGTTCTTCTGGCGCAAACAAAAACCAATGCTAGATGAGCGTATTGAACAACAACAAGAAACTGTGGATATTTCGATGCAATCGTTGTTTAAAGAATTATTAACTTATGCCGGGCCGTTTGTTTTAGTTGGGCTTGCGACTCCGCTTTATCAGCAGATCGACAGTCTTACCTTTAGCAGGGCAATGGCTGAAGCCGGGAATGGAGAAATTGCAGAGAAATTATTTGGGATTGTAAATTTATATAGCCATAAACTAGTTATTATTCCAGTAACGCTTGCTACAGGGTTATCGCTAGCCTTGTTACCAACGATTACAAAATCATTTACTGAAGATCGACGTCAGCAATTAAATAATCAGTTGAACCAGGCTTTACAAATTATTATCGTTTTAATATTTCCAGCTGTCGTAGGAATATCAGTCCTATCCTACGAAGCATATGGAACATTCTTCGGGGTTACTATAGGTGATAGTGGAACGGTTGGTATAGAGCAACAAGGGAACTTACTGCGCTGGTATGCACCTGTGGCTATGTTTTATGCTTTATTTACTGTAACCTCTTCCATATTGCAAGGGCTGAACAAACAGCGTTTTGCGGTTATTAGTTTAGGAGCAGGTGTTCTACTAAAATTAATCCTTAACATTCCTTTTATCCACTGGTTCGGGGCTAAAGGGATCATTTTGACCACTGGAATTGCTGCTTCCACAGCTGTTGCCCTAAATTTATGGAAGATCAGATCGGCTGCGAACTTTTCTTATAAACAAATTTACAAAAGAAGTTTGTTTATTATAATCTTGACAATCCTGATGACTGTCATTGTGTTAGTCGTTAAATGGTTGTTAAGTTTAACTGGTTTAAGTTATGAAAATGGTCGTTTCCAAAGTCTCACTGTGTTACTTATAAGTGCAGGTGTTGGTGGATTATTCTACCTATGGGTAGCTTATCAGACGACCTTATTAGAAAGAGTATTAGGGAACCGAGTCAAAGTGCTTGATCGCTTCCTGAAAAGGAAGTAAGGAGGAAATAGTGTGAGAATTGATAAATTGTTAGCGAATATGGGTTATGGAACTCGTAAAGAGGTAAAGAAAATCCTTAAATCAGGTGTTGTGCGAGTAGACGCTCAACCTGTGAAAGATGCTAAAACGCACGTTGATCCAGAACAGCAAGAAGTAACTGTTTTTGGGGAAACTGTTGATTATAAGGAATTTATTTATTTGATGATGAACAAGCCTCAGGGTCTTATCTCTGCTACGGAAGACCAGCATGATACGACAGTGATCGATATCCTGCAACCTGAAGACTCTGTATTTGATCCATTTCCTGTGGGAAGATTGGATAAAGATACAGAAGGCCTTCTACTAATTACAAACGACGGCAAGTTAACACATCAGCTTCTTTCTCCTAAGAAAGATGTAGGGAAAAGATATTATGCTTTAATTGATGGAGAGGTAAACGAAGACGATGTGGAGTCTTTCAAAGCGGGTGTTACGCTAGACGATGGATATAAAACAAAACCTGCTGAGTTGACCATCCTCCAATCGGGTGAAGAATCCGAGATTGAACTTGTTATTACAGAAGGGAAATTCCATCAGGTGAAGCGGATGTTTGAAAGTGTCGGGAAAACCGTCACGTACCTGAAGCGAATGAGCATGGCAGGTCTTGAACTAGATGAAGATTTAGAGCCAGGGGAATACAGAGAATTAAATGACGAAGAGATTCAATTCCTGTATGAGCAAACTGGTCAAAAAAGTGAATGAGAGAGATAAAAGAGACCCGGATATACGTACATCCGGGTCTTCCTTTAGGAAATTATGTTTCCGATTACTGACTATGATATCTTGACTTTTTTTCTCGTTATAGTCCACTTTCCTCGATTCGGACTTTCAACCAATCCATTGTATTGCAAAACGTGCAGGTCGCGTTGGACCGTTCTGTGTGTAATACCAAACTCTTCTGATAAGTCTGTTGTTGATACCGTCCCGTGCTCTCTAATAAACAAATAGACAGCCTTTACTCTACTTAGCATACGGGTAGTTGAACGATTCAAAAAACCACTCCTTAGAGATTGTTTTAGATGTGGTGCCTGTGAATCTTGGAAGTTGACTTAATTTTACTACATTTCGTTATATAATAGCCAGTGTATCAACTTAAATTTACAGAACCTTCACTTTATTAATAAAGTGTAACCAAGGTGTAAAAAAAGAGGGAGGTTTCCATGAATTTGATAAGAAGAATTATATTAAAAATGATTAAGATTAATAACCAGCTATTGTTCTTTAGCAGTGTTGCACTTGTGTTTCTCTCTTCTCTCCTAATTAGGTGGATAGAACCTGAAACGTTTCCGACATTGTTTGATGGATTTTGGTGGGTTATGACAACTGTTACAACAGTGGGATATGGGGATTACTATCCTGTCACTGTTGGTGGTCGACTAATTGCGATCTTTCTGTACATTGTAGGTATTGGGCTGATCGGTGTCGTCATTGGGAAAGTCGTTGATGGTTTAACTGTGTTTAGAAAAATGAGAGAGGATGGAACGATTGTGTACAAGGAAAAAGGTCATTACATTATTATTGGGTGGTCTCAAAAAGCCGCATTTGCAGTAAAAGAAATTTTGGCAACAAAGCCTGACACGGAGGTTGTCATCATTGATACAATGGAAAAAGCACCTCTGTTAGCAGAAACCATTCACTATGTTCGCGGAAACGCTGCTTCACCTAGTACGCTACATCAAGCAAATATAATGGAAGCAGAAGCGGTTCTTGTATTTGCCGATGATGAGATACATAATTCGCAATTAAAAGACGGAAAGACACTGTTGATTTCATCCACAATTGAATCGCTAAATCCAGAAGTACACACCGTAGTAGAAGTGATAGAAGAACATCACATTCGTAATTTCGAGCATGTGAATGTTAATGAGTTTATTTTTTCTAATGAAACGATCTCATCTTTAGCGGTTCGATCTGCATTTATTAAAGGCATTTCTGGTGTCTTCAGTCAGTTATTGCATCGCGAACAAGGAGACGATTTGTATCATGTTCCTACTAAATCTAGTTGGAAGACTTATCGAGATGCATTCCAAGACTTACTTAGCTACGGTGCCACATTAATTGCAGACCGTCAGAACCTCAGTATCAATCGGATGTTAGATGAACAGATTCCGGGGGATGCAGAATTGTATGCGATTTGTGATGTTGAGACGTATAATATTATTCTTAAGGAGGTTAAGAAATGACGATACAATTTGAGAAAGATCATTTAAGTACTCTTCAACCTTTTTTCCTGGAACACTTACAAGAGTTATTGAGATTCCCTAGTATGTATGATCCAACTACGATTCAAACAGGCGCACCATTTGGAACATCCATTCAAGATGCCTTACATTATATGCTTCAATTGGGTGAATCAGAAGGGTTTGTCACAAAAGATGTAGAAGGGTATGCCGGTCATATCGAGTGGGGTCATGGTGAAGACCTCATAGGAGTTCTAGGACACCTTGATGTCGTACCTCCTGGGGAAGGATGGTCTCATGACCCATTTGATCCTTACGTTAAAGAGGGGAAATTATTCGCACGCGGCACTCAAGACGATAAAGGTCCCGTGATGGCTGCTTTCTTAGCTATGAAGTGGTTAAAGGATATGGGAGTTAAGCCAAAGAAACGTATTCGTCTTATTCTTGGGACGGATGAAGAAAGAGGCTGGGCTTGTATGGATCACTACTTCAGTAAAGAGGAAATGCCTGTAGTAGGTTTCTCACCTGACGCTATGTTTCCCGTTATTCACGCAGAGAAGGGATTAATAGACATGGAAGTCACGAAGCAGATTGACGTGGATCACTCCTCTTCTCTTGATCTCGTTCACTTTCATGGAGGGGAACGTTTAAACATGGTTCCTTATAAAGCAACGGCTCGAATAGAAGGAGAATCAGAAGAAGAGATTGATGCTTTATTTGAAGATTTTCTACTACAGTCCAATTATGAGGGTTCGATTGTTGAAGAGAACAATGGTTATTCCCTTACAGTCACAGGTAAATCCGCTCACGCAATGGAACCTAGGAACGGTATAAATGCGATTGTAGGTTTAGCAAAGTTTCTAGAAACACTTCCGTTCTCTCAATCAGTACGAGAACTTATGAATTGGGTCGCATATCACTTTGAAGACGGACGGGGAACGGCCTTTTCCATTAACTGCGGTGACCAAATGTCTGGGCCATTAACGATGAATTTGGGCACTCTATCATTTGTAGATAGTGTTTGTAATGTAGGAGTAAACACGCGCTATCCTGTAGCCGTTCCATTTGATGAATGGTTCCAAGTGTTTACCAAAGAATTAGATAAAGACGGAGCTTCAGTAGATATAGTAGAACATCTAGAACCTATCTATCTACCTAAAGACCATCCATTTGTCCAAAAGTTGTTAGCGATCTATGAGAAACATACTGGTGAAAATCTTGAGCCACTAGCCATTGGTGGAGCAACCTATGCAAGGGCATTGAATCAAGGAGTTGCCTATGGTGCGATGTTCTCTCATAGCCCCGATACGGCCCATAATGCAGATGAACACATTTTAATAGACGATTTACTACAAGCAGCTGCTATTTATGCGGAAGCATTGTATGAACTTGTCACAAGTGATGAAGATTAAAGAAGGGGAATGAAACAACTATGAATGTTACTTCACCAAATCGGACGTATCGATTCTTTCAACTATTCTATGTACTAGCCTTTTTTGGGTTTGGATCCTTGTTTCCTTTGCTTTCTGTTTACTTAGAAAATGAACAAGGGCTGGATCATACCCAAATTGGGCTCATCGTAGCTACTATCCCAATTGTGACCATTTTTATTCAACCGATTTGGGGAATGATCAGCGATATTACAAGGCGTCCTAGATTGCTCTTGTTCATAGCTGTCCTGATGGCAAGCGCAATGTCATTACTTTATACACAAATGGATACTTTTTTAACCTTATTGTTAGGGATTGTAGCAATTGCAGTCTTTCAATCAGCTGTCGTTCCATTGTCCGATAGTTTATCTCTCCACTTTGTTCAACAATACGATAAGGAGTATGGCAATATCCGCTTGTGGGGAGCGGTTGGTTTTGCCGTTGCTGTTTTTATTGTTGGGCGGGTTACAGATATTACTCAGGATTTAACATGGGTCTTTTATGCGTTTAGCTTTGGGTTAGTTCTTTCTGCTATAGCTCTTAGTGCCTTTCCAAAGAGAGGTCAACATGTAGGGGTGAGTTTCAGGGCAGGTTTTAAAACACTAGTGAAACAAAAGACGTTTCTTTTATTTCTATTATCCAACTTTTTAATATTTGGCCCTGTACTTGCTAATAATTATTACTTCGGAACGTTCATTCTTACCGTAGGCGGTACTTTGTCAGGTGTTGGGATTGCCTTTTTACTAGCTGCTGGAAGTGAAGCACCTTTTATGAACATGTCCCAAAAAGTCATCAACAAAATGGGGGTTATTCCTGTTATGATGCTTTGTGCTTCTGTTTCAGGAGCAAGGTGGCTATTTTATTTCTTTGAACCTTCGGCAATGTTGGTCTACAGTACAACAATCGTACAGGGTATATCAGTTGGTCTTTACATTCCTGCGGCCTTGTTGTTTGTTCGTCAAACGGCTCCAAAGGATGTACAAGCTACAGCTGTCGGTCTGTATTCAGCTGTTGGAAATGGAATGGGAAACGCGTTCTTTACCTTTATAGGTGGTGTATTACTTGATCGGTGGAATGTATATGGGATGTATGGATTTTTCGCTCTCATGACTATGATTGGATTACTGATCATATTATTGGTTCGCTCTGAAGTCAATCAAACGGTTTACTCTGCTCAAGCAGGAACATAAGGAGATGATTTATAATGTCAGAAGCTCATTATTTTATCGGCATCCCTTTATCACCAACGTTGCAACAAAGTCTAAGTTCTATTCAGAATGAGATAGCACCATATGTCTCTTATAAGAAATGGACAAATCATCAAGATTTTCATATTACCCTAACATTTCTTGGGGGTGTAGCCGAAAACAAAGTAGAGGAATTGAGAGATCGTATGAGTCATTTGCGGCAAGTTCGTTCTGCTTTCTCTCTCCCTTTAAAAGGAGTCGGGACCTTTGGTGAACGAGATCAGCCAAGGGTGTTATGGGCAGGAGTGGAGAAAGTCGAGGCTCTGGTCCAACTCTATACTGATGTAAGCGAAGAGTGTGAGAGGGCGGGGTATCCTAAGGAGAGAAGATCATATTCCCCGCACATTACACTAGCGAAGAAATGGAAAGGTGATCAACAGCTTCATAAACCTTTAGAAGAGGTTGTGGAGTTTGAAGAGACATACTTTGTAGATCACTTTTCATTGTTCCGAATTCATCCAAATAGAAACCCGATGTATGAAGAAGTTGAGAAATTCAAGTTAGAAGAGGAGGCTTGAGACTTTATAGTGGCACAGTTAATTAAACTTCAGGATTATGTCTCACGTTATTCAACGGATCCTTATCGATATCCTGGGCAATTTATACGCCTCAAACAAGGGAATTGGAAAAAGTTAAAGTCTTTGTGGGATCGTCGATTTGAATTAGAAGACACGGATTATCGTGAAGCCTTGAGTTCTTTTATTTACAACGGCAGTGTCCCAAATAATGAGCAAGAAGTAAAGCAGTATTTTCTTGATGGGTTATTACCATTTCAATTAAAGTGGGCATCTCGGTCGTTAACGGAGATGTCTTTTTTAGACGGGATGTACGAGCAAGATGAAACGCTTCGTTATTTTTTACAGCGATTCCCAGACACATTTCTTCTTTTATATGAACCAATTTTTCGTATTAAGAAAGCGCCTATTGAAACAGATTCAATCATAATCCATCCACAGGGGATCTATTGTGTGAAACTCATTAACGAGACTGAGGGTACCACATTGATCCCCGGAGATGAACGTTCATGGTATAAAGAAGAAAGTAATGTTCGAACTCGTTTTTTGAGTCCTTTAATTTCACTAAAAAGGACGTCACGAATCGTCCAGAGTATCTTAAAAGCTCATAGCATTGATTACCCTGTTAAACAACTAGTACTGTCCCCGGAAAACAAAATAGAGTTTAATCTTGAACCCTACCAGACGGAGTATGTAGGCCAAGATGAATACCAGGAATGGTTTGAACAAATGAGATCCTTTAAGTCACCACTAAAGTACCAACAGATGAAAGTTATGGCGACATTGCTCCACTATACACAATTTACTTCTGTAAAACGAACAGAATGGAACCAAGAAGACGATGTTTAGGGAAGAATAAAAGCTTCAATTGGTTGAGGTGATGGCTTCCCAATAAAATAGCCTTGCCCAAGATGAATTCCTGAATCTTCTAGCCATTTATATTCATCTTTGGTTTCAATCCCTTCAGCTAGTAAGGTGATGGACAATTCGGAAGCGGTTTTGATTACTGATTTTAAAAATGTTTGTTTGTCATGGTCCTCGTGGCAATTTCTGATGTATTCCCGGTCAACCTTGACCACGTCTGGCTTTAATAGACTAAGTACTTCTAAGGTGCTATAACCACTACCTACGTCATCTAATGCTACGTGCATGCCCGAAGCTTTGTATGTCGAAAAGATATTATGTAAATGATCAATGCTGTGAATTCTTTCAGTTTCGACAACCTCAAAGACAAGATCCCCTGGGTCAACGTTGTACTTTTTAACGATGTTAAACGTATGGCTTAAACAATGTTCAGGTACATAGATTGTAGATGGAAGGAAGTTAATAAAGCACTTCTGACCATCATAAAGATGTTGAGCTTTGGCTTTTACAGCTTCTTCTCGAGCTTTCTGATCCAACATGGAGTGAAGGCCGGCTCGTTTGGCAAAAGAAAATAACTCTCCTGGAGAAACGTTTCTCTCCGTTGATCGCAAAAGGGCTTCGTATCCATAGACCTCCCCTGTATCCATGTGCACAATTGGCTGAAGGTAAGATGTAAAAAGACCTTCTTCAATTATTGTTACAAGCTCAGGATAAGAAAGGCGCTCAAATAGATGTTCAACCTGCATAGGAAAGGACTTGTTTCCAGAGTCGTCAGAGAAATGAACCCACTCTTGTTTCATGTCGTGTTCCATTAAAGTTTGTAGACCTTGTAGTAATTCGGGTTGGGAATTGAATTGATACATAAGGTAGCTTTCTTCCTGCTGGCTAATCGGTAGCTGAATAGAATGTTTCCAAGTTTGATTTTTGGTTTTTGTTCGCACGGTCATGTATCCACTAGAAGGCAGTGATACAGAAGTTCCGCACCTTTGGCAATCGATAGAGATAATCATCACTCCTTTTTATACTAGTATAATAGAAATAGGACTATTTTCTGAAGTAATAAGGTTTGAAAAGGGGAATTTTTATTATGTACATTGTTATTGTGAACCCTTATGCCGGGAGCGGCAAGGCCAAGAAAGTGTTTGAACAGATACGTCAATCTCCTGTTTATAAGAAGGTGGAATGCCGTGCTTTCATAACTCAACATGAAGGACACACAGAAGCGCTGGCTCAACAAGTTGCAGAAATATACAAAGATAGAATTATTTGTATAATCGTTATAGGAGGAGACGGCACCATTCATGAAGTTTTGAATGGACTTAAACATCACCCTTCCATTCCTCTTGCTTTGATCCCTGGTGGGTCTGGTAATGACTTTGGAAAGGCTACACTCTCGAAGAAAAGTTCCATTGAAATATTTGAAGATATCGTAGGAAGTGAGAACCAATACTCAGACTATCGTGTAGGAACTTATCGAACGGATTATCGTAAGGAAAAAAACGCAAGGCTTTTGGCGAACAGTATCGGGTTTGGTTTTGATGGAGAAATTGTAAAGGTAGCAAATAATTCAATCCTAAAGAAATGGCTAAATCTCTACAATATTGGTTTCCTCATCTATTGTTTGGCGCTATTAAGAACGTTAAGAGCCTTTCAGCCGAAAACAATAGAGTTAACAGTAGATGGGGAAAAGCGAACACTTAAAAACGTATGGATGGTCACAATTGGAATACACGGTTACTACGGCGGGGGGATGCGGATCCTTCCAAATGCTCGCATACAATCAAACCAATTGGAGCTTCTCGTCCTTCATAATATTTCAAAATGGAAAGTGCTTGTGATGTTTGTGACCGTTTTTTGGGGTGGACATGTTCGATTCAAAGAGGTAGAGGTTCTTACTGGATCTAAGGTCTCTGTTAAGAGTGAGGAGGTCTTGTCTTATCATGTAGACGGTGAGTCTGGTTCATGCCAATCTTGTTACATTCAAAAAGCAAATATACCTAGACCCGTATTTAAAGGAAAGAAATAACGGAATAAGACTTGAATTCAATAGTTGAAATGCGTTAATCTATTGTTGTCGTGTCTTTAAAAACAACATGAAAATAGTACTATAATAGTTAGGCACGTTATGACTCTGTGCAATATTCATAACAATTATACATGCTTACGATTATAAAGAAAACAAACCTGAACAGATTTGAGGAATTGAAGGTGAATTGGTTGGAACAAATACTCGGTAATGATTGGACAATTACCCCAGCAGGCGGCTCCACAGGAGAAGCTTACTATGCACACCGTGAAGGAAAGCGCCTATTTCTTAAACGAAATTCCTCACCTTTTTTAGCTGTGTTGTCAGCAGAAGGGATCGTCCCTAAGCTTGTGTGGACGAAACGAATGGAAAATGGTGATGTTATTACCGCTCAACAGTGGTTAGAAGGAAGAGAGCTTAAGCCTGAAGAGATCAAGCATCCTCGAGTAGCCCAACTGTTAAGTAAAATTCATCATTCTTCCGAATTATTAGATCTGCTTATGCGATTAGGGAAACAACCTTTAGATCCTATCGATTATTTAAATGATTTAAGGAAACAAGAGCAGTGTTCAAGTTTCATAAATACTCAAATAGAAATTCATCAAGCATTGCGCTATCTTGATCAGCAGCTTCCGCATGTTCAAAATCAGAAAAAGGTGGTGTGTCATAGTGACATGAACCATAATAACTGGCTTTTAACAGATGCAGATCAACTGTTTTTAATTGATTGGGACAATGCAATGGTAGCTGATCCTGCTATGGATCTTGGAATGATTTTACATTGGTATATCCCTGAAGAGGAATGGGATGTTTGGCTAGACACTTACGGTATAGAGTTAGATAAACCCTTATTGGTTCGCATGCACTGGTACATTGTAGCCCAAACCGTTTCATTTATTCAGTGGCATAAAAGCAGGCATGAAGAATCAGAAGCCGCTCGTTGGCTTGAGGACCTTAAGCGGCTTATGGTGAAGCTCGGGATTATTAATATTTAACATTTCCAATGGACGTTACCCATTCTTCTAATTGAGACTGGTTCGATGTAATGTGGCTAGATAAGTCACTTGAATCTTCTCCGGCTTTCCCGTAATCATAAATGGCCGGTAAGGAACGTAGGACATTTTCGTCCTGCAATTCTTTTTTAGTAAGAATGGAACGGACTAACCTTTGAATTTGTTGACACTCAGATACGCTACCGCAGCACTCTTCTGAATGTTCACTGAGTAAATCATAAAGTACGTTTACTTGATCTTTTACTGTTAATGGCATATAGTCTATCCCCTTTCTAACCGTAGTTTTTACGGATTCAGAGGGAATATGTACACCATTATCAACATTTAAGAACTTTAGCGTCATCATATAGGGTAAAAAAAGAACTTTGGGGTATTCTATCCCAAAGTTCTTTTTTATTGGCTATATAATTTAATCCGCAGTAGTTACGCGTTCGGTGCATATTTCAGCTGATTGGCTTTTACTTCTCTATTTGTTTTCTCATGAAGCTTCTCAAATGGATAAACAAAAACAGCGTAACCTACAAAGGATATGCCTAGCATAAACAGAACAAACGCTTCTGTACATTTAGATAAGATCGTTAACATGTGATCACTCCGTTTCCCGTATTTGAACACTTTCTATATCATAAAATAGAAAGCGCTTCCAACCCAACAGCATTTTTACCTTTTTTGGAATGAAATTTCATCTTATTTGGGGATATATGATCTTAACACGGACCCAGAGTTAAAAAAGCATTCTTTTCCTCATGGAAATACGGTTTTGCTTCGTATCGACAAAAACTTTCACTTTTTATTTGTTCGTGATAAGGTATACATTGATTATCGTAAGGAGGAAGGCAAGATGCGACTTCGGAACAAACCGTGGGCCGATGACTTCATGCATGAGAATAACCATGTTGTTGTAGAAGAGCCCTTTTCAAAAAAAGAAAACTGGAATCATGAGTTTACAGAGGATCAGCCTCTTCATTTAGAAATTGGATCAGGTAAGGGTGCATTTATATCTGGAATGGGTAAGCAGCATCCTGAGATTAATTTTATAGGGATAGAGAGAGTTAAGAGTGTAATTGTAGGCGCACTTCGAAAAGTGTTGGATGCACAAGTTTCCAATGTCCGTCTCCTCAATGTAGACGCAAGTGATCTCAGAGATTTGTTTGGAGATAATGAAGTAGATCAACTTTATTTAAACTTCTCTGATCCATGGCCTAAATCACGTCATGAGAAGCGTCGCTTAACGTTCCATACCTTTTTGGAACAATACGAAGCAGTTTTGAAACCAAATGGTCAAATCGTTATGAAAACCGATAACCAACACCTTTTTGAATACTCACTTATGAGTTTTTCCCAATATGGTTGTAAAATTGAAGAGGTTAATCTGGACCTTCATACGTTAGAAGACCCCTATAATGTCATGACAGAATATGAAGAGAAGTTCTCGAATAAGGGACAACCTATCTATCGTTGTCGCGTACGTTTTCCGTCAAATCCAACTGATTGATAACGCTTACACCAAACTTTTCCTCTGTGTTAAACTATTGAAGTATGGAGGGATGTTATGGAAACGTTACGTGTTGGACGCGCAAAATTGACCTGGTTAAATGGTGGCGTAACACATTTAGATGGTGGAGCGATGTTTGGAGTTGTTCCAAAGCCCCTATGGAGCCGGAAATATCCACACAATGATAAAAATCAAATAGAACTTAGGACAGATCCCATTCTGTTAGAACTGGACGGTAAGAAGTACCTAATTGATGCTGGAATTGGGAAAGGTAAGATGACGGAAAAACAACTAAGAAATTTTGGTGTAGATGAAGAGTCTTCCGTTGAGGATTCCCTTAAAGAAATAGGCTATCGTACCAGTGATATAGATGGAATTTTGATGACCCATCTTCATTTTGACCATGCGTGTGGATTAACCAAATGGGAAGAAGGCCAGTGGGTTCCTGCTTTCGAGAATGCTTTCATTTATACTTCTTCTGTAGAATGGAATGAAATGAGATCTCCTAATATTCGTTCAAAGAATACATATTGGGAAGAGAACTGGAAACCAATTGAGTCACGAGTTCATCCATTTAATGAATCTTTAGAGATTGCAGAAGGGTTATACATGATCCATACTGGTGGACATAGTGCGGGTCATAGCATCATAAAGTTCGCAGATGAGGACGAACTTTTTATACATATGGCTGATATTATGCCCACACACGCTCATCAAAACGTACTATGGGTATTAGCATATGATGATTATCCTGTTACATCTGTTCATCAGAAGGAAGATTGGATGAAGTATGGATATGAGCGTCAGGCTTGGTATACGTTTTATCATGATGCATACTATAGAGCTTTACAGTTTAACTGTGATGGAGAGATAGTGGATAAATTAAAAAGGGATCGTTAAACATGAAAAAGGTATCTCCTGTTTACGGAGATACCTTTTGTGTACGATTTAGGCTACAACGCTAACGTCTAGAATAGTGCCCGTCACGGCATCCATATAGAATTCGTATTGCTTTGTTTGGCCATCAAGAGAGCGTGAGACTCCTCCTCGATAAACTGTATAAGGGAGATCGTCACTTGAGAATTCCTCAGTCTTCATGTGGATCCAAGAGCCGCTAATAGGACCCTGACGTTTGAAGGATTCCTTCGCAAGCTTAAGAGCCTTCTCAGGGGATAGTTGCTGTTTATCGCTTATCTGTTTCCAAGCAACAACACCGACTACTGTACCGATACCTAAAGCTAACAATGAACGTTTCAATTTCATTCCTAACACCTCTCTACTAAACGATTTATACTTAATAGTATAGACGAAAATGAGCAAAATAGAAAATAATAGGGTTAGATAGGTGGAAACAATTCAGAACATTCGTTAAAATGATGAAGAGATCAAGTGATAAAAAATTGGAGATGAATACATATGAATCAAGGAACGCTGGATTTATTCAAGACTTTAACGGAGCTGCAAGGAGCTCCAGGAAATGAACATGCTGTCCGTTCTTTTATGAGAGGAGAGCTTGAGAAATACTCAGACGAGATTATACAAGACCGCTTAGGTGGCGTTTTTGGAGTGAAGAATGGTGATGGACCTAAAGTTATGGTTGCAGGGCACATGGACGAGGTTGGCTTTATGGTGTCTCAGATCACTCCAAACGGAATGATTCGCTTTCAAACACTAGGCGGCTGGTGGAGCCAGGTACTATTAGCTCAACGAGTGCAAATTATGACAGACAACGGTCCTGTTACAGGGGTAATCGGTTCTATTCCACCACACAACCTTACTCCTGAACAACGCAAGAAACCTATGGAAATTAAGAATATGATGATTGACATCGGAGCAGACGATGCTGATGATGCTAAACAAATTGGCATTAAGCCAGGACAACAAATTGTGCCAATTTGCCCGTTTACTCCAATGGCGAACGAGAAGAAAATCTTAGCTAAAGCATGGGATAATCGATATGGTTGCGGCCTTGCTGTGGAGCTTATGAAGGAACTTCAAAATGAAAAGCTTCCGAATCAGTTGTACTCTGGCGCTACGGTGCAGGAAGAAGTAGGGTTGCGTGGTGCGCAAGTAGCTGCTAATATGATTCAACCAGATATTTTCTATGCACTTGATGCCTCTCCAGCAAATGATATGTCTGGAGATAAGAAAGAATTCGGTCAGCTAGGTAAAGGAGCATTGCTTCGTATATTTGATAGAACGATGGTGACGCATCGAGGCATCCGTGATTTCATTCTTGATACCGCTGAATCTAATGATATTCCATATCAATACTTTATTTCGCAGGGTGGCACAGATGCAGGTCGCGTTCATACTTCAAATGAAGGTGTTCCATCTGCTGTTGTTGGCATCTGTTCACGTTATATTCATACTTCCGCTTCCATGATTCACGTGGATGATTATGCTGCTGCCAAGGAACTGATTACGAAGCTAGTTCGAACAACTGATCAAAATACTCTTGAACAAATCAAACAAAACGGGTAACATGTTCAAAGGTTGTTCTCTTATAATAGATAGAACAACCTTTGATGCGTTAATATGTAGGTTTTTGATCCAAGAAAGGATGTAACGATGAAAATAATCGTTGGCTCTACCAACCCTGCAAAACTTGAAGCTGTGCAACAAATCTTTGATCATGATCAAGTGGACGGGATTGAAGTTTCCTCTAAGGTTTCCTCTCAGCCTTTTTGTGATGAAGAAACACTTGAAGGAGCGATTAATCGTGCTAGAGAATGCGCCAAGACAGAGAAAGGTGTTGTAGGAATCGGCCTTGAAGGTGGCGTTATGGAATTAGAGAATGATTTGTACCTATGTAACTGGGGAGCGTTAGTGGACTCTGAAGAGAACACGTTTGTCGCAGGTGGTGCAAGAATCCCTCTACCCGATTCAATTGCAAATGAGTTAAATAAAGGAAAAGAACTTGGCGAGGTAATTGATGATTATGCCAAGGGTGAGAATGTTCGTCACAATGAAGGGGCGATCGGTGTGTTCACGAACGAACTTGTGAATCGATCCGGTATGTTTGCTCACATTGTTCAACTATTAAAAGGTCAATACGAGTTTTATTATAGTAAAAAGGGCGATGAATAATCGCCCTTTTTTGTATGTTATGGAATATACGAAACTGAGATAATGTTTCCATTAGCGTTATTTAGAGTAAGGTGGTTCGGGAAATCACTCGCTTTCCGCGGCGAGCTGGGGAGCCTCCTCAATCGCTACGCGCTTTCCGGGGTCTCCCCTAGTTTAAAAGTGCAGGCGTGGTGCCTAGGACCGTACGGACAAGACAGCTTTTTGGAAAAGGCGTTTAGCCTTTGTAAAAAAGATGACTTGTCTCGCTAGGTCCTCCACGCCGTAACTAGATAGGCTCCTACTGCCGCAGGAGTCTCGCAATTTCCCGAACCACCTTTGCCATATATTGAGGGGACGTAAGCATGCTACATAAGGAGGGCGTATTGTTGATGCCTCGCCATGCTCGAGCTGAGGGGACGTTATACAACTTCTGATAAGGGGTGTCTGGGGAACGGGGAGACTCCTGCAGGAGAAAGAGGTCGACGAGACCCCGGAGGGCGGTTTCCCCGAGGAAGCTCTAAAAGGAAAGAGGAAGTTCGACTAAAACCGTCACGTCCTGTGACAACGTCGAACGACCCCACGTCGTGTGGGGCCGCCTGCGGAAAGCGAGTCGTTCCCCAGACACCCCAACCACTTAACAAACGTAACGGCCCCATACACACAAATGTCTCAGCTTCATGCCCTACTTGTAAAGGTTCGGATCTATTCGAAAATGTATTCTATTACTTCTAAGGCTTGGTCGATGGTTTCGACGGTTACGTTGGCTTTGTTTGATAATTCTTTAAGTGGATGGTGTAGGGATTCAGGGCGAATGAGTATAGTAGGGATATCCTGGTTGATTGCTGTAGCTGCATCCATTGCCGTATTCCACTGTTTATATTTTTCTCCAAAAAGTGCAATAACAAGATCGGATTTATTTAAGAGTACTTTGGTTCGTAAGTTGTTAACGCTTGAGGCAACGTCATCACGGTAAACGTTTCCTGGTTGTTCGCCTAGAATATCTTCTCCTATAGAATCCGAACGGTCATGGTTCGTTTGGGGACTTACAAATTGTACGGGTAAACCTTTTTCCTCAGATTTCTTTTCTATGTCCTTTCTCCAATCATCATGAATTTGACCTGCTAAATACACGGTTAGTTTCATCAAAATTTCCCCTCTCATTACTTTTGTATATCACTATAAAGTGTAGCACAAACGCTTTCATATGACAGTTTGCAAGTCTGAAATCTTTACTTGTCAAATTTGTATTCCATAGTATGATATGTATAGGAACAGTTGCTGAAGGAAGTAACGAGATTATTCAAGGAGAGAGTGTGTGTGAAAGCTTTCAACCCTAAATGGCTATTAATGTTCTTGATTGGAATAGCTGTTGTTATTCTGCTAGGTTTGTTTGTTGGAGGTTTCTTTAAATCAGAAGAAGCTGTCATTCAAGAAGCGAAACAAGCTGCTGAATCTTCATTAACTGTAGATGACTTGTCATTAAATACGGAGCTTGAGAACGTATCTATGTATTTACCAGAATCCATGGAGGTCATTTCTGATTCTCCTAACAACATCCTCTTAGAATCTGATGAGAGACAGTTTATTCTTTTTTACAATCCTTTTGAAAAGAAAACGAGTAAGACGTTCTATCAATCGGCAAAAGAAGACCAAAATATTCTTGTTGTCGAAGGATTTGAGAGTGATGACGTATTTGGTTACATGAAAGTTGCGTCCATTGATGAAGATACTTATGAATTACAAGTTGGAGCAGGCGGCGTTAAGATGACGACCGAAACTGATTTAAATGCAATGGAAGAGAACGCTGGAAAAATGATGAAGGTCGTTCACTCGATTGTTCTATCAACATCAAACTAACGAACGTTTAGGAAGGCTGGCCGAGCATGTTGGTCAGCTTTTTTTACGCGGTCTATATTAAACGGTCTATTCTGCTATTCAGTCCGGGCCATACGTTGTGCCCTTCCACTTTTGTTTTGAAGCTGAGAAAATGTTTCTGTTTGCTTTAATGGAGTGTAAGGCGGGCCTGGAAACCACTCGCTTTCCTGAGGAGGCTTCCCAGCTCCCCACAGGAAAGCGAGTTGTCCCCGAGCAAGCCCACGCACTCATAAACGTAACGGCCCATTCTAGCTAATGGGTAGAATCAACAATAAACATGAACAGAGCCTTGTTTTTAGTTGTTTTGGATTTGGTAATTCGGTAAGATGTAATCGATTGATACTAATGAGAGGCTGATGTGGAGTGGATAAACTCAAAGCATTTTTGCACAAGAAAGGGGTTAGTCTTTCTTGGAAAGAGTATGTAATTACCGCCCTTAGTTATATGGCACTTGGTTTGTTCTCCTCTTTAATTATTGGACTTATTATTAAAACAATTGGTGAACAAGTTGCGCTTCCGGGTTCTGCTATGCTTGTGGAAATGGGAACGTTTGCTATGGATACAAAAGTTTGGGGTGGAGCGATTGGCGTTGCGATTGCCTATGGACTTAAAGCACCTCCCCTTGTTATGTTCACGGCTCTCTTTAGCGGTGCTTTTGGGGCTAGCCTTGGTGGGCCAGCTGGAGCCTATGTGGCCACCCTTTTGTCTGTTGAAGCTGGAAAACTGATCAATAAAACAACGCGTTTAGATATCATATTAACCCCTCTTGTCACGATTTTCGTAGGGTATGGCGTTGCTTCTGTAATCGGACCTCCCGTAAATACCTTTATGGTTAGCTTTGGTGAGATCATTCAGTGGTCAACCGACCAACGTCCTTTTATTATGGGAATGATCGTCGCTGTATTAATGGGGTGGGCGTTGACAGCACCTATTTCAAGCCTTGCGATTGCTCTCATGTTAGACATTAGTGGAATTGCAGCAGGTGCTGCGACAGTTGGATGTGCTGCACAGATGATTGGCTTTGCCACGATGAGCTATAGAGAGAACGGAATGGGTGGTTGGCTAGCTCAAGGCATTGGAACGTCTATGCTTCAAGTTGGGAATGTTTTAAAGAAACCGATTCTTATCCTCCCTCCTACAATTGCGGGAGCCATTCTAGCACCTATTGCTACAGTGTGGTTACAATTAGAAAATAATGCTCCGGGAGCTGGTATGGGTACTAGTGGCTTCGTAGGACAAATTATGACTTTTCAAGTGTATGGATTTTCTTTTGATATATTGATTCAAATTTTGTTGTTGCATATTGTTGGTCCAGCCCTTATCACTTTGTTATTATCAGAGTGGTTTAGAAAAAAAGGTTGGATCCAATATGGTGATCTGACTATTGAGTACGAATAAGGAGTCGATCTAAATGAAGCAATTAGAGTCAATGGAACAATATAAAGAGATTATCCAAGGAGATCAACAAACAATTCTTCTGTTTTCTGCAACATGGTGCCCGGATTGTCGTGTTATTGAACCTTTTCTTCCGGAGTTAGAAGAAACATATACAAATGTTCAGTTCTATTATGTAGACCGGGATGAATTTATTGATCTATGTGCAGATCTTTCTGTTTTTGGTATTCCTAGCTTCGTCGCTTTCAAAAATGGAGAAGAAACAGGTAGATTCGTAAGTAAAGATCGCAAGACCCGTGAGGAAATCGAAACATTTATCCAAGAGTTATCTAAATAATGAGAGACAGGGCTGTTCTGGAAGACATTCAGGACAGCTCTTTCTTTCGAACAGAGCAGACTACCTGGGTAAGGATAGAAACTTTTTTCCCTATCGAATTCATGCTAAAATAACAAACGTATATGTTTCCTTCATCATATAAAGGAGGAAGAATAATGAAGATGACGAGTATTAAAATGAAGAAGTTGTTAGAGTCTAGATTACAGAATCCAGAATGGAAGACTCAATTCAACCGTGATAAAGATACATTCCGTGTCGAATGGGCAGATACGAAACAAGGAATAGAAATATCTTTACCAGGCATTATTTCTAAGTATGAGCAAAAGAAAGATCAAGCTCTTGATGAACTAGAAGAACACATTCATGAAGCGTTACGCATTATGAATGAGAAACAGCAGTTATCTGGTAAAGAAAAGAGTATTTACCCTGTTGTCCGAGCTGCTTCTTTCCCGACGGAATCCAATGAAGGAGAAAAGCTTGTTACGGATGAACATACAGCAGAGACGCGTATTTATTATGCTTTAGATCTAGGGAAGTCGTACCGTTTAATCGACCATGCTATGTTACAAGAAGAGGGATTAGATCAAGAAAGAATTAGAGAAATCGCGCGCTTTAACCTTCGTTCTCTTGAGACGGGAATGAAACAAGATGAAGTCGCAGGGAACACATTTTATTTCTTATCCTCTAATGATGGCTATGATGCATCACGCATCTTAAATGAATCTTTATTAGAGCAAATGAAAGCTCAAAGTGTGGGAGAACTAGCTGTGGCTGTTCCTCATGGTGATGTGTGTATTTTCGCAGATATTCAGAATGCTTCGGGTTATGACATCTTAGCCCAGATGAATATGAAGTTCTTTGCAGAAGGTCGTGTACCGATTACATCGTTACCATTCCTTTATGAAGATAAAAACCTTGAACCTATCTTCGTTTTAGCTCAAAACAAACCGAAATCAGATTAATGGAATAGAAAGGGAGTCAAGTGAATGCAAGTATTTTATAACCGAGATGGAATTGGTGATGTATTAATTATCCCAGTATCACAAGGAGATCGTAATGAGGTTAAGCAAGAACGCTTTGGCGATGTTGTGAAGATCTCTGATCAGTCAAATGGAAATGTATTAGGGTACAATATCTTTAACGCCTCTTCCTACGTAAATATCAACGAAAAAGGAGCCATCCAACTAACGGAAGAATGGCTTACAGCGATTCATGACATATTCCAAAAGAACGAACTGGCTGAAGAGTTAAAAGTAGACCTTTCACCGAAGTTCGTAGTTGGATATGTGAAAGAAAAAGAACAACATGAAAATGCTGATAAATTAAGCGTTTGCCAAGTAGACTTAGGGGATGAGACGGTTCAGATCGTGTGCGGAGCTCCAAACGTAGACGCTGGTCAAAAAGTTGTTGTAGCTAAAGTTGGGGCTGTGATGCCAGGTGGCATGGAAATTAAAGATGCTGAGCTTCGTGGTGTTCCATCAAGCGGTATGATTTGCTCTGCAAAAGAACTTGGCCTTCCGGATGCACCGAAAGAAAAAGGGATTCTTGTTCTTGAAGACACGTATGAAGTAGGACAACCTTTCGACTTATCGTGAGTGTTTCTGAAATGAATAGAAGACAAACAAAACGACCAGAGACGATCTCTGGTCGTTTTGTTCATCTGTAATACATGGTAAGTGAAAGTGCTTATGATCTTAGTCTGAAAAAAATGGTTCCATTTGAAAAGGCAGCCATCTCTCCCCCTTGAAAGAGGCTTAGGATACGAATAGTGTAGGGATTTGTGCGCCTAAAGTAAGATTTTTAGAATCAAGCATTATGGCGCACTCAAATAGACGAAAAACTGTTAAAATAGGATTAATTCTAAAATCGAAAGAAAGAGTGAGGTTTCATGTGGAATAGAATGAAAAATTGGTTGCATCAAATGCGACAAGAAGAGCAATCTCCAGAAGATCAACAGCCCCCATTTCCGCAAGAGGATGAAACGAAACATCAGAAGCAGCAAGGTCAACAAACTCAGCAGCAATTTCAAACGAAGATGGTGTATCAATATCCAAAACAAGGCAATTTTCGCTTTCCTATGATTCCTGATAGTCAACAGAAACGAGAACCGCGTCAACGTAATACGGATTCTAAAAATGAACAGTCCAATCGCACTCAAAGTCAACGATCGAATTATGATTCATATAAATATTCAAACGCTAAACAAAATAAAGAATGGGGCAAAAAGGATACATACCAACCATCCTCATTCGAACAAGGATCTCCATTTACACCAAGCAATGTTCCTTCGCCCATTTACGGGTATGGTAAAAGAGAAGGTCATTTCAGTGAGACCGTATTAGATGATCTGCCTTCTGTTATGAAGAAAGCAGACGAAGACGACCGACTCTATGAATCTACATTGGCGAAAGTGTTGCCAGAGACACATCCTTCTAAGTCTATGATCCCTCCTAAGCAAGAAGAAGAGGAAGAACGAGTATCTGTATCAGAAGAACAGGTAGATGAGGAAGTGGAAGAGCCAGAAGAGGATAACGTTATTGGCTTATTCAATCACGAGGACCCGATTGAGAGTTCGCATGAAGTAGAGTATTTTTCAGATCAAGAAGACGAGGAAGAAGATGATGAAGACGTACCACCGACTATTATCATGTATGGGTCGCGTGATACAGAACCAGACTCTCCAGATGAAGAGACCTTATCAAGTGAAAAAGTTGCGGACGATCCATCAGTAGAAAATGAAGAAGGGACCGTGAAAGATGAGACCGCAAGCAATTCAGAAAAAGGTTATCTTCCTCCCTCCATGTTAGAAATGGATGAATCCTATGAGGAAGAGGGAGTTTCTGTAGTGGATGAAGAGTTCTCTTACCAGGACGAGCATGCGACTGAGGAAGCGGTTAATGGTTTTGAAATGGGTAAGACAACTAGCAGCGCTGAGGAAAAAGATGAGAACGAAGGAAAACCCGATGGCGATGCTTATTCGGAAGAGCCTGAAACGACAGTGGAAGAGCAATTAGAAAATAGCTCAGATCTTAATGAGGTTTATACAGTCGATGAAACTTTTGATACGGATGAAGCTGAGGGTTCCTTAAATGAAACAGTTACGTTTAAGGACGAGTTCGAAGAGGATCCAGAAGATGTAGAAAACCTTGAACTTGAAACGAATGAGGTACATCCAGTTAATGGAACCTCTGATAGTGATGAATCAGAGAAGATGGTAGCTGACCAATCTCTTGAGGAAGAACCGTTACAACAAATACAAGAACTATCCTATGAAGGAAAAGGTACTGGCGAAACAAAAGAAGAAACTACGAATAGTGAGAATGAAAGTGGAGCTGAAGAACAGATTGCAGCCACACAGGTGAAAGACGAAGGAAACTTAGAAACCAAGCCAACAGAACCAGAACGCCCTAAACGTAGAAGTCGTCCATTCAATGTCATTATGACGCCACGAGATAAGAGGCATCGTGATCAACAAAAGGCGGTCACATCGACTCAACCTAAACAAGTAGAAAAACCTCCCAAGAAGGAAGAGGTAGTGGAAGAAAAGGAAGAGACAAAAGAGAAAGCTCCTACTCAGTCTACAATTCCTCCTTACCACTTATTGAATGATCCACCGAAGCGTATGGAAAGTGAGGATGAATGGATTGAAGAGCAAATGCAGTTGCTTGAAACAACGCTTCATAATTTCCATGTGAAGGCTAAAGTGGTTAATGCCATGAAGGGTCCTGCAGTGACGCGATTTGAAGTACAGCCCGAGCCCGGTGTGAAGGTGAGTAAGATAACAAACCTTTCTGATGACATTAAAATGAGCTTAGCTGCAAAGGATATAAGAATGGAAGCTCCGATCCCTGGGAAAAATGCGATTGGAATTGAAGTTCCGAACCAAAAATCAGAAGCAGTTGGGCTTCAAGAAATCCTTGAAAGTGATGCTTTTCAAGGGGAGTCCTCACCTCTTTCGGTAGGGTTAGGACTTGATATTGAGGGCTCCCCAATTGTGACAGACTTAAAGAAAATGCCTCATGGTTTAATAGCAGGAGCAACGGGTTCTGGTAAGAGTGTATGTATCAATACAATATTGCTCAGTCTGTTATATAAAGCAAGTCATGAAGATGTAAAGTTTCTGTTAATCGATCCAAAGATGGTAGAATTAGCTCCATATAATGAATTGCCACACTTAGTAGCACCTGTTATTACAGATGTGAAAGCAGCAACATCTGCCTTGAAATGGGCAGTAAAAGAGATGGAGCAGCGGTATGAGCGTTTTGTGGAGGAAGGGGTTCGCGATATCGATCGCTATAATGATAAGATAAAGGCCAAAGGTAGACTTAATGACAAAATGCCTTATCTTGTTATTGTGATTGATGAGCTTGCTGACTTAATGATGATGTCTCCACAAGACGTAGAAGATGCTATTTGCCGAATCGCACAAAAAGCAAGAGCTTGTGGAATTCATTTATTATTAGCAACCCAAAGACCATCAGTAGATGTCATTACAGGACTTATTAAAGCGAATATTCCAACCCGTGTTGCATTTAGTGTATCCTCTCAGGTCGACTCAAGAACAATAGTTGATTCAGCAGGTGCTGAAAAACTGTTAGGTCGTGGAGATATGCTATTCTTAGAAAATGGAGCAGGAAAAACAAAACGTATTCAAGGTGCCTTTGTATCTGACGAGGAAATTGAGCGGATCACCAATCATGTGAAGAAGATTGCCTCTCCGAACTATTTATTCGAGCAAGAAGAGCTGATGCAACAGCCTAATTTCGAAGAAACAGAAGATGATTTGTTTGAGGAAGCGGTTCAGTTTGTTATTGATCAAAATGGCGCAAGTGCTTCTCTCCTGCAAAGACGTTTCAAAGTAGGTTATAATCGTGCTGCACGTCTAATTGATACGATGGAGGAGAAAGGCATAATCTCTGAATCTAAAGGCAGTAAACCTCGTGACGTTTATATGGATCATGCTGGGTTTGAAGAGTTACGACGCGATCATGAATAAATTCCCAATCTCATATAAAACTTGTCGAAATCCAAGGAATTTTATACTATAAGAAGATGGATGCTTTACGAGGAGAATGACCATAAGAGGGGTTACAAAGTTATGAAAGAAATTGAAAAAAAGATGAACGGCGAAATCAAACGTCTTACGAATCAAACGTTTAAGTTTGACGAACGTATTCGAGAGGGTTGGTTCTCCGCTGTTTACTTTTTAAAAACACGCGATATTGTTGAAAGCACACTTCCAGACAACTATATTACTATGCAGTTTTTCCAGAAAGATGATGCAGTACTATGTGGTACCGATGAAGCCATCGCGCTGATTCATACATTTGCTGACCATCCTAAAGAGTTAGAGATTCATTCCTTGAGGGATGGCGACCGTGTGAAGCCGTTTGAAACAGTCTTAACCATTACAGGTCCATATCAGTATTTTGGGTACTTAGAGGGGATCATTGACGGAATTCTTTCTCGTCGCACGTCGGTGTCGACGAACGTATATAACGTTGTAAAAGCGGCGCGTGCTTCAGGAAAACAAAAGCCTGTTATCTTCATGGGGGATCGTGATGATCACTACACCCAACAGGCGGGAGATGGCTACGCTGCTTATATCGGAGGCTCAACTGCTCAGGCGACTCACGCGATGAATGAATGGTGGGGAAAAGAAGGTATGGGAACTATGCCTCACGCCTTAATTCAAATGTTCCAAGGTGACATCGTAGCAGCAGCTAAAGCGTATCATAAGCAATTCCCTAATGATGAGCTTACAGCACTCGTAGACTACAACAACGACGTCATTACAGACTCGCTTAAAGTCGCAAGGGAGTTCGGAGACGAACTAAAGGGTGTACGAGTAGATACATCTCGAGCTCTTGTCGATAAGTATTTCCTGAGAAATCAACACCTTATGGGTACATTTGACCCAAGAGGCGTGAATCCTGAGTTAATCTTTGCCCTTCGTAAGGCACTAGATGCAGAAGGATTCCAGCATGTGAAGATTGTAGTAAGCGGTGGTTTCACTGAAGAGCGCATTCGTGATTTTGAGAAGCTTAAAGTTCCTGTAGATATTTATGGAGTAGGTAGTAGCTTATTGAAAATGAATACATCCTTCACGGGTGATAATGTTATGATCAATGGCAAGCCTGAAGCGAAAGAAGGAAGACGTTACCGTCCGAACCCACGCTTAGAAAAAGTTGAATATTACAATCCTGAAGACTGACACTTTGTTGTCAGTCTTTTTCTTTGAATTTCTCTATTCCATATAAGCCTCCTCGTATAGAACACTTGAAGTTGAGGTATTTCAGCAGGAAGGGGGCCGCCTACGTTTATGAGTGCTTAGGCTTGCTCGCGGACAACTCGCTTTCCTGCGGGGAGCTGGGAAGTCTCCTCGTTCACTTTCGCTCTCTGCGGGGTCATTCCCTAATTAAATTGCAGGCTAGGTCCTCTGAGACGGAACTAGATAGGCTCCTATTCCCGCGGGGGTCTCGCAGTCCTCGAGCAAGCTCTGTCTTTAAAGAGGTGAACGGCCCCGCAGTTCTTCAGGAGATCTGATGTCACACTATATGGTATGTTTTCGTTCATCCTTATATGGCAAAGGTGGGCCTGGAAACTGCGAGACTCCCGTGGGCAGAAGAGCCTAGGTGAGACCCCGGAAGCCGGCGTGCCGGCTGAGGAGGCTCACCAGCTCCCCACAGGAAAGCGAGTGGTTTCCAGGCCCACCTTACACTCAATTTAAGTAAACGGAAACATTCTCTCAGCTTCGAGTCTTCAAGTTTATTTCTCAGTTTAGGTTTGTGAGGGCTTAAAGGTGGGAATATAAGAAAGCGGTTCATGTGTACTAAGAGAAAAACTTGGAAACGTTGTGGGGTTTACTAACGGTTTTTGTCGAATTGATTCACGTCTACACGCTGTTTTGTTATAATAGGTGAAGACGTAAAAGTTAAAGTAAATTAGGCGCAAGTTGAGCTTGAATACATATACTAAGAAACAGAAATGACTGTAAATTTGTGGAGGTTCTATCTATATGACAACTTACCATTTTGTTGGTATTAAAGGTACCGGGATGAGTGCACTAGCACAAATCCTTCATGATGCGGGTGAGAAAGTACAAGGCTCTGATATTGAGAAGCGTTTTTTCACACAAGAAGTGCTTGAAGCGAAGAACATTCCGATTCTGCCTTTTTCAAAAGAAAATATCAAAGACAACTTAACGGTCATTGCCGGAAATGCATTTGGAGATGATCATGAAGAAATCAAGGCAGCGGAAGAATTGGGTTTGCCTTTATTCCGTTATCATGAATTTCTTGGAGAATGGTTACAGAATTACACAAGTATTGCTGTAACAGGTGCGCATGGTAAGACCTCGACTACAGGTTTGCTTGCCCACGTATTAAGCAACATTAAGCCTACGTCGTTCTTAATCGGTGACGGAACAGGAGTAGGTCATGAAGATGGGGAGTACTTTGTATTTGAAGCTTGTGAATACCGCAGGCACTTCTTGGCTTACGAGCCGGATTATGCGATTATGACAAATATTGATTTTGATCATCCGGATTATTTTACAAGCCTTGAAGACGTCGTTGATGCCTTTCAGCAAATGGCTTACCAAGTGAAAAAGGGGATCATCGCATGTGGCGATGATGATCAGTTACAAGAAATCCAGGCTAAAGTACCTGTCGTGTACTATGGCTTAGGTGATAGTAATGACTTTCAGGCTTCTAATATTTCTGAAGATGAAAATGGTACAACATTTGACGTTTTTGTTCGTAACACGTATTACAACACGTACACGATCCCTGGATATGGGAATCATCACGTATTAAATGCGCTATCAGTTATTGCACTATGCCAATATGAAGGGATTCCTTCAGATGATATTAAGCATATTTCAAACTTTAAAGGTGTTAAGCGTCGCTTCACAGAGAAGAAGCACAATGATCAAGTAGTTATTGATGATTACGCTCACCATCCACGTGAGATCTTAGCAACGATTGAATCAGCGAAGAAAAAATATCCGAAAAAGGACGTTGTGGCGATCTTCCAACCTCACACGTTTACAAGAACACGCATGTTCCTGCAAGAGTTCGCAGATAGCTTAAAAGAAGCTGATTTCGTGTACCTTTGCGACATCTTTGGATCTGCTCGTGAAGAGTCGGGTAATTTATCGATTAACGACCTTCAGGAGAAGATTGAAGCTTCGCGTCTATTGGAATTAAATGAAACAGCTGTTTTAAAAGAGCATGGAGATAGCGTGCTGATCTTCATGGGCGCTGGGGATATTCAGAAGTTCCAAGAGGCATATGAGAAGGAATAATATAGAATACAATTTGCTCCCTTATTTAAGAGGGTGGGAAAAGAATAAATATTAGTAAAACGCGTAGGAGAGCCTCCTACGCGTTTTTATGGTGATCATAACAAATGCAGAGCTACTTCTCCGAATTCACGTAGTTTCGAATGAAAATCAAATAACTACGACTTCAAATTCTCAGGGTTTAAAGCCTCTAAATCAGAAACCACAAACCTTCCATCCTTACGAATCAGCACGTCATCAAAATAAATTTCTCCACCACCGTACTCAGCACGCTGAATCATAACCATATCCCAGTGAATGGCTGAGTCGTTACCATTTGGTGCTTCGTCGTAGCACTGACCTGGAGTGAAGTGGAAGCTGCCGTCTATTTTCTCATCAAAGAGGATGTCTTTCATTGGGTGAAGAATATAAGGGTTCACACCAATTGCAAACTCTCCAATATAGCGAGCGCCTTCGTCTGTATTGAAGATTTCATTGATTCGTTCCGTATCGTTTGCTGTTGCATCAACGATCTTTCCGTCTTTAAATGTAAGGAAGACATCTTCGAAGGTGAAACCATTGTACGGAGATGGCGTGTTATAGTGAAGGGTTCCGTTAACAGAGTCTTTCACTGGTGCTGTGTAGACTTCTCCATCTGGTAGATTTAAGTGACCGGCACATTTAACATTCGGAATGCCTTTAATAGAGAATTCCAAGTCTGTGTTTGGCCCTGTAATTCGAACGCGGTCTGTTTCTTCCATACGTTTTACTAATGAGTCCATAGCTTGGTCCATCTTTTTGTAATCAAGAGTACAGACATTAAAGTAAAAGTCTTCAAATTGCTCAGTGCTCATGTTTGCTAATTGAGCCATAGAAGCATTTGGGTAGCGAAGCACGCACCACTTCGTCTTTGGAACACGAATTTCTCTATGTACTTTCTGTCCGACGGTCTGGTTGTATAGTTTCATGTTCTCAGCAGGTACATCGGACAGCTCAGAGATGTTCTCGCCTGAGCGAATCGCTACATATGCATCCATTTGGCTCATGAAGGAAGCCTCTTGTTCCGCTTGTAAGTGGAGCTGTTCTTCAGATGCATTCTTTAATAGAGAACGCTGGACTTTTGGGTCTTTCACATTTACAAAGGGGTGACCTTCTGCTTTATATGCTTCTTCAATAAGAGCGGAAACCAGCTCTTGTTGAAGGCCTGTATTTTCTATAAGTACTTTTTCACCTTTTTGTAGATCGATAGAGTAATGAATAATTTGTTGTGCTAGCTGTTGCAGTCTTGGATCGCGCATAACAATTCCTCCTTTTCTATTCATATGATACAGAAATTTCTAGCTAAAAAAAAGAAATGAGTTGCAGGAGTTTCTGCAAAAAAAGAGAATACTATAAAATAATCCCAATCTGTAATTCGAGACGTTTATACGAACTAGTAAAAGGGAAGACGATTAACTATACTACATTTTAAAGGGGTGAATCAGGGGATTATGATCATCATACTATATATCGCAGCACTGATCTTCGCTATTGCATTTGCTGTTTTAGTTATTTACATATCCAAAACTTTAAAGTCAGCTCGTAAAACGCTAGAAAATGTTGCATCCACAATGGGCGGCTTAGAGAAGCAAATGGAAGGCATTACAACTGAAACAACATCATTATTACAGAAGACCAATCACCTAGCAGAGGATATTGGAGAAAAGACTCAAAAATTAAATACATTAGTAGACGGTGTTAAAGGGATTGGGGATTCGGTTCATGAGTTTAATCAATCACTACACACCATGTCGAACAATCTAAAGCATACAGCTGACCAGAATAAAGACAATGCTGCTCAGGCCATGAAGTGGGGTCAGGTCGGTATTGATCTCTATAAAAAGTGGAAAAAAGAAAAACCACAAGACGAAAAAGCAGTACAATAATTTTATTTTATTAGGAGGAATAGAGTATGGCACAAGATCAGAACCAGAACAAAAATCAAAACGAAAACATTAACAGTAAAGATTTCATGATAGGCACACTAATTGGTGGCATTGTGGGAGCTTCTGCAGCCCTTTTATTTGCTCCTAAGTCTGGAAGAGAAGTAAGAGATGATCTAAATCAAAAGTCAGGATACGTTCGTGAACGTGCCGGAGAATGGAAAGATGTCGCGTACCAAAAGGGAACAGAATGGAAAGACCGCGCTGTAGAAACATCTTCTCAGTGGTCTCAAAATGTTTCTGAGAAGTCTCAGGACCTTAGTTCTCGAGTGAAAACGAAAGTCGGCGAATTCCGTAATACAAATGACGAAGCTGAACAAGCTGCTGAGGAAGTAGCTGAAGCAATTGAAGAGGCCGCGGAAGAGCTTGAAAGACAACAAGAAACAACGACGACTACTACCACTTACTAAACGAGGTGGTTAAACGAATAATTTTGGGGGAAAGTTGCTAGTATGCTACATTGATACTAGCAACTTTTTTGTTGTCATAAAGACCCTTTTTGAGGTGGGTCTTAAATAGAGGAGGATGATTGACGTTGGCTGTAACACTTTTACAGAACTACAATGAGTTAAAAGAAAAATTAGCCCAACACGAACGAGTGATGTTGTTTAAGCATAGTTTGACTTGTCCTATTAGCTCGGGGGCTAAAGAAGCATACGAAAACTATTCTTCAGAAACGGAAACTCCTATGTTTATGCTAAATATACAAGAATCAAGAGAGTTCTCCAATAAAGTTGCAGAAGAATTTGGTGTGAAGCATGAGTCTCCACAAGTTTTGTTATTTAACGGAGACAAAGTAACGTGGAATACTTCTCATTGGCACATTAAAGAAGGGGCGTTGGCAAAAGCTGATCAATAAATGAAGAGACTGATTATATAAGTTCTCTTATCACGAACACAAGGATGAAACCATTATGGTTTCATCCTTGTTTTTTTCAATTCTTTACTTCCTTAAGCCACTGTAATTCGAGTCGATCACCAGAATGGATGGGTTCAAAGAAGGTGGCTTCTTGTTCATTTCGATATATTTTAAAGTTTCTTCCTTGTGTTAGATCGATATCCACATGGCGAAATACATCTTGAAAGATAAAGTTCAAGGAATTAGTTTCTTTTAACTCTAAGTTTTGCCCTGGATAGATAAGGTCACTAGTCTTAAGAGGCTCCTCGTTTTTTGTGAGTATGTTTATAGGCTTGTGAAGGGTCAGTTTTCTGTTGTTAAAGAACACTTCTATAGAATGGTTTGTTGGTGCGTTCAGGTGCTTTAGAAGGACTTGTGCTTCTATAGGATAATGTTTGCTCGTCGTCAGCTGGTCTCCGTCTTGTAGAGTAGATTCTGGGTGAACCTTTTTCTTGTTTTTTAACATCGTTATTCTATGAGAAGCAATTCTATGTTCTTTGGTGTTAACTGTGATATCAAATGGTTCTGTTTCTTCAAGAATCCATTCTTGGCTAATTGATTGAAGGAAAGACCTTACTGTATGATTCGTCTCTAATACTACCTGGTCACGATCTTGAACAATGTAGGTTAGCATCTGTTTCTTCCCGTTTACGTGAAGGGCAGGTTGGATTTGATGATTTTGCCCGTTCATGGTGATTGTAGAATGAGGGAGTTCTCCCAAGAGATCTTTTAATGTGACATCTGGAGAGGTGCCATCTTCGCCTTTAGTAACACTCAGTATATCCCCGTTTTGAATAGTGTCGCTTAGAGAACAAGGTTGTTGATTTTTCAATATAACCGGTGCTGTACCATGTTCTCCTTTTAAGGTAAGTTGATTTCCGTTTAAATAGATCAATTTGGCCATCCCCGGACGACCGTACAGTTTTTTGATCTCAATACCGGCGGCGAGAAGGCAATCCCCTATTGTTAACGTTTTTATATCAAAGAGACGGATCGTCCGATCGTTGACGGTGATACTAATGTATTGAACTGGGTTTTGATTGGATGCGATCGCTATACCGATTGGCGTAACATAAGCTGGTCCTGTCGGTAGATTATCCGTTTTCTTTAAGGACTGAATGGCATCAATTCCCCTAACCGCTACACGGTTTTCGGGAAGTTCTAGCATGCTCGCGAGCCTTTTTGATAATTCTGGCGTTAAGCTTCCCCCACCAACTAACATTATGGCTTTTGGAGCTTTATGATTTAAGAGAAGAATTTCATCCCGTATGGCTATACTTAGCTTTTCGATTGCAGGGTCAATGGCTTCTGCTAAATCGTTATAGGTAACAGTCGTTTCAAATCCAAGTATATCGGTAATCGTTGTTTCTTGCTGGGTGCTAATATCTTTTTTGGCTTTTTCAGCTAAAGGGAAGTCAAGTAAGTAATGGTCACTGATGGCTTCTGTAATTTCATCCCCCGCTACAGGGACCATCCCGTAGGCTGTAACGGTTCCAGAGTCAGTAATGGCAATATCACTCGTTCCGGCACCAATGTCCACAAGAGCCACGTTTAAACGTCTCATTGAAGGGGGGATGAGAACGTTAATAGCCGCGATTGGCTCTAGTGTGAGGGCTTTCATTTCCAAACCAGCTCTATGTAAAGCCGCAATTAATGATTCGACAACAACTTTAGGTAAAAATGTCGCAATAACTTCTACCGTTACTTGTTCACCTTGCTGATCAATTAGAGAACCCAATTCTTGTCCATCTAGATGATAGCGTAAGACGGAATACCCTACACAATAGTAATGAGTACTTTGCATTTCGGCTTCTTCTACCGCTAATTCATATTGGGCCTGTTGCACAGCACTTAATTCTAAATGAGTTACATCTTCATCATCGATAATGGGCTGTCCACTTACAGACTGGTATATACTTGTCCGTTTCGTTTTTAAAGCTCTGCCTGCTGCAGCTACACATACTTTATGTAAGGGGCCATGCTGTTCCTCTAAAATATGTTTAACGGATGCGATCGTTTCTGAGACGGATCGTACATCATGGATTTGACCATCAACCATTGTTCGTTCATCGTGTTCTTTTGAAACAAGATCAATCACTTCGTAAGCATTAGTTGTTTTTTCTAATAGTAATCCAACGACAGATCTTGTTCCAATATCAAGCGCGAAGATGCGTTCTTTCAATTTTCTCGACCCCTTTAATAAAATTCTTCACTAAAAATGTTGAAAATCCCCGTGACAATTAAAATAATATTAGCTATAATGATGTCTAATTATTATGAATTTATCATAATTTCATCTTTCTAAACAAATTGGAGGCGTATGAGTTGAGTAATGAAGAATTAGACCAGTTAAGACAAGAGTTAGACACATTAAATTTAGACATTCTAGATTTAATTAATAAAAGAGCTGAGATCGCGCATCAAATTGGACAGGTGAAGAAAAAGCAAGGAATGAATCGTTTTGATCCCGTGCGTGAACGCGCGATGTTAGATGCGATTACGGACCACAATGAAGGTCCTTTCGAACATTCCACAGTCGAGAAGTTGTTCAAAGAAATCTTTAAAGCAAGCCTTGAGCTTCAAGAAGATGATCACCGTAAAGCGCTTCTTGTTTCACGTAAGAAGAAACCGGAAGATACGGTTGTTACAGTTCGAGGTGAAGAAATTGGGATTGGTGATCCGTCCTTCATCACGGGGCCTTGTGCAGTTGAGAGCTACGAGCAAGTTGCTAAAGTAGCAGAAGCGGTTAAAGCACAAGGGTTGAAGCTACTTCGCGGGGGAGCTTTCAAACCTCGTTCATCACCGTATGATTTCCAAGGACTTGGGCTTGAAGGTTTGAAAATATTGAAACAAGTTGCCGATGAATATGACTTAGGTGTTGTAAGTGAAATTGTTAATCCGGCCGATATTGAAACGGCGGTTGAGTACATTGATGTCATTCAAATCGGAGCACGTAATATGCAGAACTTTGAACTGCTAAAAGCAGCAGGTTCCGTTGATAAGCCGGTACTACTAAAACGTGGCTTATCTGCAACGATCTCAGAGTTTGTGAATGCTGCTGAATACATCATATCACGAGGCAATGAAAACATCATTCTATGTGAACGTGGTATTCGTACGTACGAGAAAGCGACGCGTAACACGCTTGATATTTCTGCTGTACCGATCTTAAAGCAAGAGACACACTTGCCTGTAATGGTAGACGTAACGCACTCTACAGGCCGTCGTGATCTTCTTCTCCCTACAGCAAAAGCAGCGATTGCCGTTGGAGCAGATGGGATAATGGCAGAAGTTCACCCTGACCCGGCAGTAGCATTGTCTGATGCTGCGCAGCAAATGGATATTGAAACATTTAATCAATTTATGAAAGAATTGAAATAGATTCTTGCATAAATAGACAATTTAATCTATATTTTAAAGAGGAAAAGTACGCCAACAATTTGTTGGCGTATTCTTTTTCTGTAAGAAATTATGTTTAAAATGTCCACTATTTACTATAACTCTTCTGTACATATGAGTTGTTTCTAAATAAATGGTGAATACTGCATATAAAAGCATGAATATGGTCGATTTATTGCGCTCTCATTAGCAGTGTCGTATGATAATGAAGAGAGAGAATGAGGGAAATAAAGATAGAGGCGTAACTTTGAGGAGGTTATAAGAAATGAATGTAACAATATACGATGTGGCACGAGAAGCCAATGTATCCATGGCTACGGTTTCGCGTGTGGTCAATGGAAATCCAAATGTGAAACCTGCCACAAGGAAGAAAGTTTTAGATGCGATTGAGCGATTAGGGTATCGCCCGAATGCGGTGGCTCGAGGCTTAGCTAGTAAAAAGACAACTACAGTTGGTGTAATCATCCCAGATATTTCAAGCATTTTCTTTGCTGAATTAGCTAGAGGTATTGAGGATATTGCAACGATGTATAACTATAACATCATCTTAAGCAACTCAGATCAAAATAAAGAGAAAGAAATTCACCTCATTAACTCAATGTTAGGAAAGCAAGTAGACGGACTTGTGTTTATGGGTGGAAAAATCACAGAAGACCACGTAAGAGAGTTCCAAAATGCGTCAGTCCCAGTGGTGCTAGCAGCTACTGTAGATGAAACCCATTCTGTTCCTTCTGTTAATATTAATTATGAAGAAGCATCTTATGAAGCTACTAAAACGTTATTCGGTAAAGGTAATGAGCATGTAGCCTTCATCTCAGGTCCGCTCGAAACGAATATCAACGATCAGAAACTGTCAGGTTACTACCGCGCAATTGAAGAACAAGGTAAATCTTATGGAGATCGTTATGTCATTCGCGGCGATTACACGTACGATAGTGGTATTGAAGCTCTTGATCAACTGATTAACATGGAAGAGCGCCCAAGTGCCGTGTTCGTAGCATCTGATGAAATGGCGCTTGGTGTCATTCATGGTGCTCAAGATAAAGGACTTCGCGTGCCTGAGGATGTAGAAGTCTTTGGATTTGATAATACACGATTAGCAACAATGGTTCGTCCGACACTATCGACCGTAGTACAACCCATGTATGATATTGGGGCTGTGTCGATGCGTCTATTAACGAAATATATGAATAACGAAAAAGTCGAAGAACAAAATGTAATTCTTCCACACCGAAATATTGAAAGAAACTCAACAAAATCATAAATATGTCGATATAGAAAATAGATCATTAGGTTTTATATTAGGGAGAGAGACAATGAAACGAAATGATTTATTAACTCCAATTGGCATATTCATAGGAATTACAATGATCTTTGTAGGGATCTTTACCACTGGGGGAGTGGGGGACGTTGTGTCCTTTATTCAGATTTCCTCAATGATTATTGTGCTTGGTGGCCTTGCGGCTGCGCTCTTGATAAACTTTACGTTGGACGAGATTAAGCTGACAGGAAAGGTATTAAAAGAATCTTTCCAGACAAATGAGCAGAATTTGTCAGGGCTGATCGATTTGTTCGTACGTCTATCAGAAAGGGCGCGTCGTGAAGGCCTTTTGGCATTAGAATCAGAATTAGAAGAAGTTGAAGACCCGTTTATTAAAAAGGGTATCCTTCTTGCTGTAGATGGTATTGAACCAGAAGTTATAAACGATATTATGAATGCTGAAGTTTCAGCTATTGAAGAAAGGCACAGACGAGGCCGTGCAATTATCGAAAAGGCTGCAGAATATGCACCAGCTTGGGGAATGATCGGTACTTTAATTGGATTGGTTCTTATGCTTAAGAATCTAACAGACCCAACCACGCTTGGGCCAAATATGGCGATCGCCTTGTTAACAACGTTTTACGGATCAGTTCTTGCCAACCTTGTGTTCTCGCCTATGGCCGGGAAATTAGCAAACAAAACAGATCAAGAAATCTTTATAAAACAAGTTACCATAGAAGGTGTCATCGGAGTACAATCGGGGCAAAATCCAAAAATTCTAGAAGAAAAGTTAAGTGCTTTCCTTTCTGGAGATGAGCGTCAACGTCAGGAGGAAGAGCCGACTGAAGAAGACGTCATGGAGGGAGCACCGAATGAAGCTTAAACGAAAAGAGCGTGTACAAGAAAAAGGCGCTCCAAAGTGGATGGTCACATTCTCTGATTTAATGACATTGATTCTTGTTTTTTTCATCTTGCTTTTTTCCATGTCACAAATCGATAAAGAAAAATTTGAAGCTGTAGCAGAGTCGTTCAGAAGTCGAGCCATCTTTGATTTCAACCCATCCATTGTTGAGTCAGAGCACCCAGCTGATGAAAAGGATGATAACCAACAAGATATAAGTAAGTTTGAATCAGAGGAAAACGAAGATGTAAAAAAGGATAAGGAAACCGGCGCTGCAGATACGAAAGACTCGTTAAACAAGCTTGTAACAGAGGTGGAAACGTTTCTTGAAAACAATGATTTGACAGAAAAGATTACAGCAAATCGAACAGAGCGAGGTGTGGTTCTTACCTTGCAAGAGCAGGTATTATTTAATACGGCTGAAGCTGAGATCATTCCAACGGGGCAACCTTTTCTTAAAAAAGTTGGTCAGCTCTTAAATAATATTCCTAACTATGTAAAAGTGGAAGGTCATACGGATGATCGTCCTATATCTAACTATCGTTTTCCTTCGAATTGGGAGCTATCAGCAGCAAGGGCAAGTGGTGTTATTCGTTATTTAGCTCAGGAAACAGCAGTAGACTCAGCTCGTTTTACAGCAGTAGGTTACGGAGATACTCGTCCCCTTGTTCCAAATGATTCAGTAGAAAATTGGCAGAAAAACCGTCGTGTTGAAATCGTCATTCTAGACCCAAGTTACAAAGCGCAAGAAGGAGTTACATCTCCTTGATCATCTGTACATAAAGAAGAGTGTTACAATGGCCTAAGTGGCATTGAAACACTCTTCTTTTATTTTTGGTGTCAATTCATTTTTTCATGAAGTGAAGACCTATTTTACTTAGGGAGATTATGTTTTAGCTGGATGAACTGCATGGCTTTCTCCAAAACTTTTTCATTTTTCTCTGTAATCTCGGCTTTTCTAGGTATCTCTTTATACAAGCCTTGCTGGTCGCTCCATGAGCTAGGTAGCTCTACCGGTGCTTTAGGTTGCCATTTATCCAACCACTCCTTGGGTATGTCACCCTCAGCTGGGGTGTCGTGAGCCATTACATTCCAGATCTGTGCCCAAGCCCGGGGAACCACTCTCCAAATGTCATATCCTCCCCCTCCCAAAGCAATCCATTTTCCATTACAGTACTCGTGTGCTAGTTTATGAGCTAGCTTCGGTATAAACTCGTACAGCTTGGAGGTACAACAAAGGTGCGTTAATGGATCTAACACATGGGCATCTGCACCATTTTGCGTAATAATCACATCAGGCTGAAAATATTCCGTCACTTCTCTGAATGCGGTTTCATAAACGTGCATAAAAGAATCGTCTTCTGTAAAGGCATCTACGGGGATATTAAAACTGTACCCATAGCCTTCTTTAATGCCGCGCTCATTTACATTTCCTGTCCCAGGGAAGAGGTAACGACCCGTTTCATGTACGGACAATGTACATACATTTGGGTCATCGTAAAATGCCCACTGCACACCATCTCCGTGATGAGCATCTGTATCTATATACAAGACTTTAGCTTGGTAATGTTCTCGGATATACTGAATTGCCACTGCACCATCATTGTAAATGCAGAAACCAGATGCCTTGCGCTGGAACCCATGATGTAAGCCGCCGCCTAGGTTCAGGGCGTGTTCAACTTTATTCTGAAGCACCGCATCAACTGCTGATAATGTTCCGCCTACGAGTAGGGAAGACGCTTCGTGCATTCCATTAAACATTGGGGTATCCTCAGTACCTACTCCAAATTCATACCCTTCCTCTTCACTAAGCTTTCCTGTGCTCGCTTTTTTGATGGCATCAACATACGGCTTCTCATGCACCAGGAGAAGTTCTTCCTCTGTTGCCATCCTTGGGGATATAAGATCTTCGTCCGTGATGTTGCCAATGCTTTTAAGAAGTTCATAAGCTAGGGTGACTCTTAATTGGTTAAAAGGATGATCATCTCTAAAGCGGTAGGTCCTAAAATCTTCTGAATAGACAAAGGCTGCCTTGCACGTCATTGTTCCATCCCCGGCATGTTTGGCCATAATACGTCATACCCTGCTCGCTTTAAATCTTCAATAACAGGCATGGGATTCATTGTCTGAAGACGGAACACAAGAACTTTATAAGTTGAATCTGGCTGATAAGGATAGATGAGAACAGACGTTATATTTGTCTTGCGTTTGCCAAGTACAGCTGTTACCTCAGGTAAAATTCCTGGTTTATCAATCACCTTAATTTCAATTTGAGAGCTTTGAACGGTTACCCCTGTAAGTTGAATCATTGTATATAGCATGTCCTTCTCTGTGATAATTCCAACAAGTTTGTTTGCTTTTGTGACAGGAACACAAGCAATTTCATGCTCATAAAAGATACTCGCAATTTCTTCAACAAAGTCTAAAGGGTGAGCGGTTATGACTGGAGAACTCATAATAGATTCTAACTTATTCTGCAGAGCCTCCTTATCTTGCTCGACTTGAAAAACAGACGGACTAGCGTCCCGTACATCCCGATCAGACACTATTCCAATAACGTGGTTATGTTCATCCACAATAGGAATGTGGCGGATATGATGGTCATTCAATAGTTTTAAAGCGGTTTCAATTGTTTCATCAGCTTTTAGTGATATAACTTCTGTTTTCATAACCTCTTCTACTAGCATTTACAGACCTCCTCGATTCGCGCGATAACTTCGTCTCGTTAAGAACCTCAATTCCTCAAATTGATCGATTGAAGCTTGAGGTACTCGACTTCCAATGCGAGCCATTAAACAGTTGGCAGGATGTGAGACGATCTCTGGATCATCTGTGGGGTATGGGGTTAATCCGCCAGCTCCCATCATTCGTTCCATGACATTTCGATAATTCCAAATGTTCAACCCTGTTCCAGAAAGGTCCCAGTGCCAGTAATATTCTGTTGATATGACGATGAAGTCTTCCATTTCATCGTCCATCATAGACACCTTTAGTAGCCATGAGCCAATACCATATCCCCTGTAATCTTGAATGACTTCTATAGCGCCAAGTTCAAGGAGATCCTTCATCTCAAACTTCGACCATCTTTCTAATGGGTCAGGGTAGAGGTAGGTAACATAACCTACAATGGTATCTGAAGTTCTGGCAATGAGAATTCTGCCTTCTTCAAAATCGGCAATCTTCTTAACAGCTTCGAATTGTTTTGGGGCCGGCCTGAAGGCTTTAAGCCCTTCGTGAAAATGATAGTTTGCTAGTTCCTCTGAAGGGAGAGGCCCTTCAACTGTAATCGTTCCGGTTTTCGTTTCAATCTCTTGGGAATGATATTCTTTTGTATGTTTCATGCCTCCACCACCTAAAGTTACCTATATTTGTTATCTATTATACAGCAAATCTCACTGAAAAAAATCCCTGAGCGGTAATATGTTGAATCTAAGTATTCAAGGGGAGGACAGAAGATTTCCTTTTGCCATGATAGAACGAAAAGTAGTCCCCGAGAAAGCCTTGTCGCCTTTTACCATAATGGACCATTCCGCTTGTAAAGCAGGTTAGAATTTTCCGGATAAGGGCGCTAATATAAAAAAGACTATCCCTAAGAGCCTGAGTAGACTCTTGGGATAGCCTTTTAGAAATTATCCTTCTGAAGAAGATTCGTCATCGGTTGATGAGTCGCCACCAGAGTTATCTGTGTCTCCAGATCCTCCGGAACCGGAACCACCGGTTGAACCGGAGTTATCATCGCCTGATGAGCCCCCGTTTTCAGTTCCGCCGGATGAATTGTCATCGTTGTCATCGTTGTCTGAGTTGTTATCGTCTGAACCATTGTTGTTATCATTGTTATTGTTATCGTTATTGCCATCGTTATCATTATCATTGTTACCGTTATTGTTATTGCCATTGTTATTGCCATTGTTGTTGCCATTATTGTTATTGTTGTTGTTATTGTTATTGCCATTATTGTTGCCAGGGTCTTGACCTTGATCACTCGGTGGTGGGTCTGGGGTGAAATCTCCGTATTCATATGCTTGCGATGCTCCAGATTCCATTCCAAAGTAATCCACCGCTCTTACGACATAAACACCCTTACCAGATATGCCAAGGCTATTTGTTGCTGAATTCCCTATTAGTTGGAAGCCTGCTCCTGGTGCTGGGGCGCGATAGATGCGGTAGCCAACAACATCCCTGCTTCCAGAAGGTGACCAGTTTAAGACGCCTCCGCTAGCTGATACAGAACCTGGAGCAGCTGGAGCCTGTCCATCATTAGGAACCTTATCTGTAGATGGAACGCGGACGCTTGCCCACTGGCTATTGTTTGGTACGAGTTGATCTAAGCTTGATAATCGGTCATAGTTGTTACGTTCAATGTACTCTGGGTTAAAGAAGACGCCTTCGTTTGTAAATTCAGGTGGTGTTGAATCACCTGCTACATAGGCTTTATTTCCAATTTCAACATAACCAGTCGCGATTAAACTGTCGTCTCGTTTGGTTGGAGCGTATTTAGCATAATAAATGTCACTGCTGACAAGTCCCATTTCAGAACAAAGCTGAGATGGAAGCAATCCTGAAGCCGCGCAGTATGACTGTCTGACAATACCAGATGGTTGTTTGAAACTTTCTTTAGGAACCATTAAGTCTGGATTTAGATCTGAGGCTGCGTTTACAATATCCGTCCATAGTTTTACGTTACGGTTGCTGTATCCTAGGCTACAGTTGCCGCAGTTTCTTAATGTGCTAGGTGTGTCATAGCCCATCCACATCCCCATTGTTACATTTGGGTTTGTCGCGACAAACCAAGTGTCGTGTACATCTTGAGAAGTACCTGTTTTACCGGCCCAGTCTACACCTGGATACTTTAAGCGATCCCCTGCGTATTGGGCTGTACCGTAATCTAAAACATCTCTCATCATGTCAACGGTTAAATAAGATGCTTGTTCACTAAATACATCAACGGGTTCAGGTTTATGTTCATACAACACTTCTCCGTCTTTAGTTTCAATCTTATCAATCATGTAAGCATCTACAAACTTACCGTTATTGGCGAAAGTGGCGAAAGCATTCGTATTCTCTTCTACGGTTACACCCTCAAGAAGACTGCCGAGAGAAGTGGATAAGTTAGTTTTATCTTCTTCTAATAGTGTCGTAAAGCCCATCTTGTCTAAATAGGATGCTGGGTTTTGGTTTCTGATATCAGCATATGTTTTTACTGCTGGTACGTTATATGACATGGCTAATGCTCGTCTTATAGAAGTGAGGCCATGGAACCTGCCACCATAGTTACCAGGAGTATATCCTCCCGCAAAAACTGTTTCTATATCAGCTACTACAGAACCTGGGTTAGCTTGTCCTAGGTCTATAGCCGGAGCGTATACTAGCAATGGTTTCATTGTACTTCCGTTTGAACGTTTCGCATCGGTAGCATGATTGAGGTTTTCCAGGTCAAAATCACGTCCGCCGATAAAGCTGATGATTTTCCCGGTTTTATTTTCTATTAACATTCCACCGACTTGAACGGGCTCTTTAATCGTTTTCACTTTGCCTGTTTCCTTGTCTGTTACTTCCCAAGATCGCACAGGCCCGTAATGGTTATAATTCTTGTGTAGTTCTTGCATTTTGTCGTAAATCGGTTTATCAATAGTCGTATGAACTTTCAAGCCATTTTGCACTAATGTTCGATCTGCTAGTGTAGCATATTCTTGTTGCAGTGATTCACTGTTAGCCAGATCTTCTTTTGTATACCCATCTTGTTCAGCTAGGATACCTTGGAGAATATCAGTGGCTCTTTCTTCAACTTCAAATGCGATATAAGGATATGATTGCACTGGTGAAGGTTCTGGTTCTGTAAAGTTCGAAGCAATGTCGTAATTGATTGCTTTATCGTATTCAGCTTGTGTAATCATTTCGGCTTCTAACATACGTTGAAGAACCGTTCTCATTCGATCAATTCCTGGGGCGAGCCCTGCTTCAGATTTAACTTCCCCTGTATTTGTAAAAGGGGTATACATATAAGGACTTTGTGGCATACCTGCAATATAGGCTGCTTGAGGAAGGTTTAATTCTTTGGCGCTCACTCCAAATATACCTTGGGCAGCAGTTTCAATTCCTGCAACGTTTCTTCCTCCGGCGTTTCGACCGAATGGGACAACATTCAGATACGCTTCTAAGATTTCTTCTTTTTCGAAGAATCGTTCCAATCGTAATGCGAGTAGAATTTCTTTCGCTTTACGTTCGAATGAAACGGTGTCTGTTAAAATTTGATTTTTTATTAACTGTTGGGTGAGTGTACTACCACCTGTTTTAACGTTTGCGTTCGTTACTTCTTGGAAGATCGCACGGATTATAGCTTTAGGTACAACTCCATCATGTGTCTCGAAATTCGCGTCTTCAGTGGCGATGACAGCATTGACCACATGATCAGATACTTGGTCGAGCGGCACTTCTTCGCGATATAAATCAGACTGAATCTTTCCTAAGTATGTGTCTCCGGCAAAGTACAATTCTGACGTTTCTTCATAATTGTAAATGTCTTTTTGCATTTCGGCTTTAGCACGGATTGGTTCATCTTTGACGAGCGAGGCGAAATAACCGGCACCTAGCCCGGCAGCAAAGAACACGCCAATCACACCTACAATGAGGAAGAATAAAACGATGTTCCAGATTACATCATAAGAGATACGGAAATATTTTTGGATCTTTCCGTCTTCCCACCATTTGCGAAGCGGGGATCTATCTGGACCATTTGAATGGTTCTGGCTCATATAACGACCTCCTATTTCATACACGCAATATTATACCATATTGCACCATAAGGAGACATGGTTCAACATGAAATGTGTGTTGCTTTTTAAAAAAATATATGCTATAAATTATGACACAGTCACGTACGATAATGAATAGTAAACCGAGAAGGGTTGAAGTAGTAAGTTGTTCCCTGTTTCAGAAAGCTGACGGTCGCTGTGAGTCAGTACAGAGCAAATTACGAATTACGTCCTGGAGTTTTCTTCTGATGATTTCAGAAGACGGGTGAATCCGTTATAAATTCCTTGAGTGGTAATCAGTTTGTCTGGTTACAACAAGGGTGGTACCGCGAGCGAGCCTCGTCCCTTTTTTAGGGGCGGGGTTTTTTGTGTTCTTTAAATGTTCAACGTCGTTCGTAGTATAACCTGAAAAGGGCGCCTTCAGTACGTCATTACGTTTATGTCGTTACCTAATATGAGAAAAAGAGGAGTGTACGCAGTGGATATTTTACAAGACTTACAGGCAAGAGGATTAATTAATCAAATGACAGATGAAGAAGGCTTAAAGAAGCATTTAGCTTCAGAACAGGTTACCCTTTACTGTGGTTTCGACCCTACTGGGGATAGTCTTCATATAGGTCATTTGTTACCTGTTTTAATTCTTAAGAGATTTCAGCAAGCTGGACACCGTCCAATCGCTTTAGTTGGCGGAGGTACTGGTATGATTGGTGACCCAAGTGGTCGTTCTACAGAGCGCCAGCTTAACGATGAGAATACGGTTCGTCACTACAGTGAACAGCTAGCAGGTCAACTCGCTAAGATCTTAAACTTTGATGAAGGTGAAAATGCAGCTGTAGCCCGTAACAACTTAGACTGGCTGAACCAAATGACGATGATTGAATTCTTGCGAGATGTAGGGAAGCACTTTGGTATTAATTACATGTTGGCAAAGGATTCTGTTGAGTCCCGCATTGAAAATGGGATTTCGTTTACAGAATTTAGCTACATGATCTTGCAGTCTTATGACTTCTTAAACTTATTCCGTAAAGAGAACTGTACTCTACAAATTGGCGGAAGTGACCAATGGGGGAATATTACGGCTGGGCTTGAGCTTATTCGTAAGAACTCGACTGAAGGAGAAGAAGCCAAAGCATTCGGTCTAACGGTCCCATTAATTACGAAAGCCGATGGAAGTAAGTTTGGTAAAACAGCTGGTGGGGCGATTTGGTTAGACCCTGAAAAGACTACGCCATACGAATTCTACCAGTTCTGGATTAACACAGACGATCGGGATGTTGTGAATTTCCTTCATTACTTTACATTCTTAAGCTTAGACGAAATTGGTGAACTGGCTAAAGAAGTAGAAACACAGCCTGAGAAGCGTGTTGCTCAGCGCAGATTAGCAGAAGAAATGACGAAGATGGTTCATGACGAGAAAGCTTTGGAACAAGCTGAAAAGATATCAGAAGCGCTCTTTAGCGGAGATCTCAAACAGCTAACGGGTGATGAAATTGAACAAGGCTTTAAAGACGTTCCTACTTACAACTTAGAGGAAGAAGAAAAAGGTTTAATTGATCTTTTAGTTGAAGCTAAGATCTCTTCTTCAAAACGTCAAGCTCGTGAAGATATCCAGAACGGTGCGATTTACATTAATGGTGAACGTGAGCAAGATATGAAATACACAGTGGACGCTGAAGATCGCATCGATGGCAAGTTTACAATTATCCGTCGTGGTAAGAAGAAATACTTCTTGGTACGCTTTGAAGGATAATAAAATAGAAGAAATAAAAGGCCGCTTAGAGTTTGAATGACTCTAAGCGGTTTTTTATACATAAATTGAGCTATCCCCCCTCTGTTCATGGTTACATCAGTCTCTTTTAATACGAAAGTGCTGAAGTTGATAAGGAAGTAAGTTTTTATACCTTTGCTGAATAAATCGGTCGTCAATAAGTACAATCGTACCTGAATCAGTCTCTGTACGAACTAGTCTTCCTGCTGCCTGTAAAACTTTATTCATGCCAGGGTACATATAAGCATAGTCAAATCCATTCTTGCCTCGCTCATCGAAGTAACGCTTCATAATGTCTTGTTCATCATTTAATTTCGGTAATCCTACACTAACTACTAGAACCCCGTTTAAACGGTCTCCTCTTAAATCGACCCCTTCTGAGAAAATCCCTCCTAATACCGCGAACCCGATTAATGAATCTTCACGGTCTTCATGGAATTCAGCTAAATACTGTTCTCGGTCTTGTTCAGTCATTTGAGGCGTTTGGAGTAGCACGGAAGCTTTAAGATCTAGTTCTTGAATTCGTGCATATACCTGCTCCATATATACGTAAGAGGGGAAGAAGATCAGATAATTCCCTGGCTTCTCTTGTATTAACTCAATTAATGTACCAATAATTGAACCTACAGATTGATTTCGGTCATGGTAACGGGTGGATGTAGGTTGAATGTACATGTCAACATTTTGCCTATCAAATGGTGAAGGGATTGAAAAAGTGTAGTCTCCTTCTGTCCAACCAAGCATGTCTTTGTAGTAATCAAATGGAGCGAACGTCGCAGAGAAGAAGACCGTTGCACCATAGCCTTTTGTTGTTTTGTGTAGCAAAGAAGAGGGATCTACACAGAAGAGTTTAAGCTCTACTTCACTTTTATAACGTCTTATGTAGGTGACATAAGATGCATCATAGAGTTTTGATATCCGTACAAAACTTAAAGCCATAAAATACGTTTCAATTAAAAGAGATTCGGTATTCTCTACGTATGGGATCTCTAGTTCAGCTAGATTAATAAAGTGCTCGACACGCTCAACAATACCCTCAGGAATGTCTGACATCGTTGTTATGTATTGGTCGTCGCCCATTGATTTCTTTAGTGCTAACAAGGATTGATCGATAAGATGAGCAGCTTCGTATAAATGGGGATTCTTTGATTTGTACTCACGCTTAAGTTGCAAGAAAGGTGATTTCATTATTAGCGCTGAATACATAGATTGCGACCTGTCAACAAGGTTATGAGCTTCATCAACAAGCAGTGTTGTCTTCTTTTTTGTTTCATTCCATAAACGTTTGAAAGATACTCTGGGATCAAATACATAATTGTAATCACATATGATGGCATCAGCATGGTAAGCGGCATCTATTGAGAATTCAAAAGGACAGACTCGATGTTTTCGTGCATATTGTTCAATTACATCTCTTGTTATCAAGGTCTCATTTGACAATAAGTCTAACAGAGCGTCATTGATCCGGTCATAATATCCATCAGCAAATGGACAGTAATCCACCTGACATCCTTCATTTGTGAAACACATTTTGTCTTTAGCGGTTACCGTAACGGTATGGAAATGCAACCCTTTCTCTTCCATAAGTGAGAGCGCCTCTTCGGCAGCCTGTCTCGTAATCGTCTTGGCTGTTAAGTAGAGAAATTGTTCTGCCCTTCCTTCACCAATTGCTTTAATAGTAGGGAATAGAGTGGAGATGGTTTTTCCTGTTCCTGTTGGAGCGTGAGCGAACAGGGTTTTGTGATCTGTAATTGTCTTATATACAGCGCCGGCAAACTTTCGCTGGCCAGTTCGAAAAGCAGGGTAAGGGAAAGCGAGTTGTTGGATGCTTTGTTGTCGGCTTATTCTATGTTCAGTCATTAGTTTAGCGTAGGGAATATACTGATCAATCATAGCGTGAAACCACTTTGTTAATTCAGCTGAGCTAAACGATTTAATAAACTGTTTTCGTTCAGATGATGGCAAATGAACGTACGTAAGTTGAACATCAATTTCACCTAGTTCTTGTTGAGTAACGTAAATATATGCATAGCATTTCGCTTGGGCCCAGTGAACGGGATACGAGTCTTTCTCAATATCAAAGATAGACGAAGAAGTAGATTTAATTTCGTCAATTGTGATTTTATTCTCTTTGTGGAGTAATCCATCACAGCGTCCTTCTATGTGGATCTGTACAGATTCAGTCATATGAGTGTAGGCCAGGTGCACTTCTTTTTGATCGTGCTCACTGTAATCATTTTGCACCATTTGATGTGCTTTTGTTCCTTCGGTAAGGGCCGTTGTTGTTTTAAAACGTCGATCCAGACTTCCGGAGCGATAGACATATTCTACTAAACCTCTTATAGATGTTCTTAACTCTGTCATGTTATCACCAGATTCTTTTCATTTTTATCATATCTATACCTTCCGTTTTAGAAGAGAATAGTAGGTATTTTTTTGATACGAGATCTTATAAGGTATTGAGTATTTTAACATTGAATATTCGAGGGATATAGACTAAGGGGTAGACTAAAAAAGATGACTCTAACGAGGCATCTTTTAGAAGATAAAGATCGCTGAAACAATCGCGGTCAGAATAAAGGTGATCAAATAAATAATAGTTAGAATTCTGATGCTAGAATTCTTTTCATATTTATGGGATCGCTGAAGCTCTGCTGCTGGAGATTCGCCCTCCACTTCTCGTTGTTCAATAGAATTGTTTACATTTTTACCCACTAAGAGCGTTCCAATAAAGGCCAGGACGCAAATCCCAATGACGATAGCGATATATAAGGTATACACGTGATCCCCTCCTTTATGCTTCTATTCTTAGTGTATCAGGAATTGGAAATAGATGATAACAAAATCACAAAAAAACACCCATCCAGAAAGGATGGGTGTTTCGAGGAAGCTATTAACGAGAGTAGAACTCAACGATAAGCGCTTCGTTAATTTCAGAAGGCATTTCAGAACGCTCAGGGAAGCGAACATAAGAACCTTCAAGCTTTTCTGTATCGAATGATACATACTCAGGTACGAAGTTGTTTGCTTCGATTGCATCCTTGATTACGTCAAGGTTAGCAGATTTTTCGCGAACTGCGATTGTTTGACCAGGCTTCACACGGTAAGATGGGATGTTTACGCGTCCACCATCTACAAGAATGTGACCATGGTTAACTAGTTGGCGAGCTTGCGCGCGAGTGCGTGCAAGACCTAAGCGGTAAACGATGTTGTCCAGGCGAGACTCTAGAAGTGTTAAGAAGTTTTCACCGTGGATACCTTTCATGTTACCTGCTTCTTCGAATAAACGACGGAATTGACGTTCGTTAACTCCGAACATGAAACGAAGTTTTTGCTTCTCTTGAAGCTGTGTACCATATTCTGAAAGCTTTTTACGCTGGTTAGGACCGTGTTGGCCAGGAGCGTAAGGGCGTTTTTCTAACTCTTTACCAGTACCGGATAAAGAAATACCTAAACGACGAGATTTTTTCCAAGTGGAATCTGTGTAACGTGCCATTGGATGATCTCTCCTTTTCTATTTTTATTTTGTATAAAATAAAAACAGGAGTGCCCCGTTCTCGAAGCTCATTTTGTTTTCATGCACCATCGCTCCAGCAGCCGAGAGTTACGCGATACACCTCTTAATGAAAGAGGAACAAAATGATAACAACAGTGGTTCACCTAAGCTGCCTTTTATTTTACACAAACGCTATTATAGAATTTATCCTGTCATAAGTCAAGCACGTTCAATTAAGAAGTTTAGAAGTAAATAAGGTATTCACGAATAAGGTTATGATATAATGAGGCAAAATTTTTTTGTGAGGTTTATATTGAATGAAGTCTAAAGAAGATGATAAAGCAGAAACGAAGCACTCTCAATATCTTCGCTATGTAATTATTTGCATATTGATCGTGGCTGTGGGGCTTGCTTTAATGGTACAAAATAATTGGATGGAACAAATCAATCAACCATTAGCAACTCAGTCTCCGCTTCTTGCTTCCCGACAAGTGGGAGATGGGGTGGAAGTTACCTTGACAACGTTGAAAGAAGAGCAACCCTACTTAGTGGTCTATAGCGTAAACCGTCAAACATATTCATTTACTGCTAATGCCTATATGAAACTTGATGAACCGATTCAAGAGATTAGGTATTCAAAAGGCGGGGAACTTTGGATAAGGCGGGAAAGAGAATGGATTCTTTTGAGTGGAGATCTGAAGCCAATAAGTTCTTCAACAACCGGTCCGTCAAAATACAAAGAAAGTCCTCCTTCTATTAAAGAGGTCACTCAAGTCGGGGATACATTCCAAGCAACAGTTGAATATGATCATGGCAGCGAATGGTCAAGTACTTTTACTAAACGTCCGCTTGAAGTGGAGAGGTTACCTCAGGAAAACGTCTGGGTAGTTCTTTTAGAGGACTTTGTGGTTAAAATTGTTAAAAATTGAAAAAGTTCCGAAAAGTAATAGGAAAAAAAGACTATAAGAAGTATAATGATAGAAAGAATCTTATTATAGAGAACTCCACTGAAATAAGGTGATGTATAGATGATTTCTAATAAAGCAAACAGTCAATTTCGCAGTCAGTTAAAAGCACATTTCTTTGACTTGATGACAAAGGATGAACAAGGCGGTTGGTCACAATTCGTGGAAGATTTGGAGGCTATAATCACGGATTCAATTAAAGCCCAAAAGGCCTGCATATACATATACAACAAAGCTGAAGATGCATTTGTGTTGATTTCTTCCACATGGAACAATAATCATCCAGCAAAAGAAGAACTTACTTCCCAAGATTGGTTGGGGCTATGCGAAAACCAAACGATCATGGGAACTTCTATCATCGCGAGAGAGCATCTGGATCAAGGCTATCGTTACTTCATGCCGTTGGTTAATCATGAGGAAGCTTATGGGTATATAAGCGTTTCCTATAACTTAGAAGAAAATGTGGTGCTTCGTGATTTAGAAATCGTAGGAGAAGAAGTCTCTAACGTTTATTTAAAAATGAGGTCCTATTACCAATCATTAGATGAAGAGAAACGGCATGAACGTTTATTCAGGGTTACCGCAAAGTTTCATTCATCTATGAATATGGACGATGTCCTTGCTGAAATCATTGATACTTTACGTCAGTTATATCCCGTGTTTGATTATTATCTGTTACTGTCCCATGATTATTCAAGTGCTCACAATCTCCCGATTAGGGAGCTTGTGTATGATAGTGATGGTTCTAACAATCCTAGTGCTCAAGCTTATTTAACAGGAGAATTTCAGTTTGAAGAATCGTGGAATGAGCGACAGTCATGCTTTTATGCTCCACTTAAAGGGAAGCAAGGTGTCTACGGAGTATTACAAGTTGTGGCTCCAAAAACCGTTCAGTTTGTTAACGAGGATATTAACTTCATAACGCTACTGGCAAATACTGCGGGGAATGCACTTGAGAATGCGCGATTATATCAACAATCTAAACGATTAATTTCAGACTTGCAGTTAATTAATGAAACAACCCATAAGTTAAATTCTAATTTGAGATTATCAGATACCATCTCGTTTCTGTCTAATCAAATTCTTCACTCTTTTCATGCCGAAGAAGTAGGTGTACTTCTGTTTCAAGGCGGAAATGTTGAAGATTATCAGGTTCTGCAAGAGAGCTCATCCTTCTTCTCTCAAGATGGAGCAGAGAGGTTGCTTCAATACATCACGTCTTCAATCGGTGAACAAAGGGATGCGTTATTTATAGGAGACTTCTCAGTAAAGAACCCTTCTTTCTACAGTCCTTACCAATCGATTATGGCCATCCCTATGATTCAAACAGAATCGTTAAAAGGGGTAGTCATTGTAATGCATACATTGCCATATTACTTCTCATTTGAAACGTTTAAGCTTTTGCAATCGCTTGTACACCATTCCACACTTGCCTTAGCAAACTCCATGCTTCGAGAGGAATTAGAGAGATTGGTCAGTACAGATTATCTAACAAAGCTTTACTCTAGGAAGCATTTAGATGAAACTGTTCATAAACATGTTGGCCAAGACCATAATGGGTCATTTATCATTGTCGATATTGATAACTTCAAACAAGTAAATGATACATATGGTCATCAAGAAGGAGATCGGATTATTGTTGAAGTGTCAAACTTATTGAGGCGAGAAATAGGGGATAAAGGAATTACCGCTCGGTGGGGCGGGGAAGAGTTAGCGATCTATCTTCCTGAAGTCGATATAAATGAAGCCTATACGATTGGTGAGGAGTTAGTCAGGAAAGTGAGAGACTACACTAAACCTCGCGTTACGATTTCGTGTGGAGTATCTTATTGGGATGCTTCAAGCGAAGGGGAGGTCGTTGATTTATTCAGGCGTGCAGATAGAGCTTTATATGAAGCTAAAGAATCGGGGAAAAATTGTATAAAGCGTGAACAAACGATGGGGATAGAGTAAACTAGGTTAAACAGTGGACATATGAAAACGCAGAGATGAAAAATCTCTGCGTTTTTCTACTTACATTTAGGACACAGCGTTAAATGTATTGCTCGACAATTTTAGCGAATTGCTCGATATACTTCTCATCGATTTCATCAAAGCGTTCTTTAACAGGACTATCAATGTCTAAAACGCCAAATATATTTCCGCCTTTATACATTGGAACTACAATTTCGGACTGACTAGCAGCATCACAAGCAATGTGTCCTGGGAATTCATGGACATCAGCTATGCGTTGAGTTTTACCTTCAGCCACTGCAGTTCCGCATACACCTTTGCCATTTGGGATTCTAACGCAAGCTGGAAGCCCTTGGAAAGGACCTAATACAAGTTCATCTTGTTTCCAGATGTAAAAGCCAACCCAGTTAACAGTGTCGAGAAACTGGTTTAAAAGAGATGAAGCATTGGCAAGATTGGCTACCTGATCAGGTTCATCTTCAATTAGAGCTTTTAGTTGCTTTAACAATAAGTCGTAATTTTGTTCTTTTGTTCCGTTGTAATGTTCGACATTAAACATCAAATATTCCTCCTAATTTGGCAAAAATCCTAATAGTGCGGGGCGAAAGTTGACGAGCGATTCATGCAGGATTCTTACCTTATTCAGCGAATCTTTTCGAATAAGGAGGTCATGCGCTATGACAAAATCGTCAACAAGACAAAAAGTGATGGATGCAGCGTGTTTGTTGTTTTATACGAAAGGCTACACTGGAACCTCTGTTCGTGATATCGCCGCAAAAGCCAAAGTTAATGTTTCGCTTATTAGTTACCATTTTACAAATAAACAGGGCTTACTTGAACACCTTATGGTCCAATATTTTGAGCCTTATATAGAGTTATTAGAGCAACAACGAGATAGTAATCAACGATTATCTTCGCAAGAAAGACTCCGTAAAATGATAGAAGTAATTATACAGTATAAGAAAGAGCATCATCAATTTACATGCTTCATCCACAGAGAATTAACGCTTGATAACGTACTTGTGCGCGAGATGATGGTCACCTACTTGGCGAAAGAAAAGTATATCTTATTCAAACTTTTCAAAGACTCCTTGAAACATACCCGCGTAAAGCAAATGCAAATTAAACATTTGTTTCTTCAGTTTAAAGGGATGTTGATGATGCCATTTTTAATGCCTTATGAGATGAGAGAACATGTGTTGTGGGATCAATCACCGGAATTTTTCGTTAAACAATATACAGAAACGATTATGCATTGGCTTGAACATGTGTACCATTCAGGTGGACTTCCCCCGAAAAGAGAAAGCATTATGTAGTACTTGTACTTTTGGAAAAACCTGAACAAGTGACTCGAAATAGATCGGCGAAAGAAATGCGCTAAGAGCTTAGTAAGCTCTTAGCGCATTTTAATAGACGTTCGACACGTATTGCTTTAGTTGAGAATAACCAGCTCCGAGATCTTCAGATTTGTGAGCATCTGAACCATAAACGAGCGGGATCCCTTGGCGGAATGCTTTCTCTAAAATGGATGGGGGAGGGTAAGTGGATTGACAATAAGGTTTCCTTAAACCAGCGCTATTCATATCTAGTGAATAGTTTCTTTTTTTAATGCTTTCTAATATAGCATCTGTCTCTTCTGTAAATGATTCTTCTGTTGGAAATAGGTTTTGGAACTTGTGCGAGAGGCTCATATGACCAATTCTTGTCGGTTTATAACGACCTAAATCCGCTTCGATGGAGCGAAGGAGTGTTTGGTAATATAGTCTGTGTACTGCATCAACTCCTCCGTGAGCATCAATAAGCTTTCTGAAAGAATCAGGACTGAAATCCAAGCACACAAAATCAGACGGCGTAGGAAGAAAATGGACAGATAAAATGCTATCTGTTAAAGAAGCTCCATATGCATTGAGAAATTTTTTAATTTCTTCATCATACCCCTCAATGTAGTCTACTTCTAAACCGATATGAATTGTGATGTCTTTCTCGTAGTTTTTTTTCAATTGTTGTAACGTGGAAATATAATCATCCATCATTTGTAATTTCATACCGCTATCCTTGGTAGGTACAGGATCTGTGAAGGATGGGGGTAATGGTGCATGTTCAGTAAAACTAATAGATGAATAAGTTTGTAAAATGGCGTTTTCAATGTATTGTTTTAGGGTATCCCTTGTTCCATGGGGGCAGAATGGGGTGTGTACATGCCCGTCAATAATCATAAGAGGACCTCCTTTAAAAAGATTGTAGAAAAAAATGTAAAAAGGTTAATAAATTTGAAAAAATTTAGCCAAAATGACCGTTTACATGGTATCATAAAAACATTACTATATACATATTTTTACCTGGTATGACATAGATGAACTATTGACAGTTAGGAGGCTTTATATGGCGTATGGCATCGGTGCGATACTAGCAGTGATCGTTGTAGTTATTGTGGGGTTGATTTTTAGGAAACAGGTTTATGATGAAGTCGACCGGCTTGAAGGTTGGAAGATGGATATCATGAACCGTGAAGTAACAGAAGAGCTTTCTAAGGTGAAATCGTTAAATTTGTCTGGTGAGACGCAAGAAAGGTTTGAGTCCTGGCGCTCTGAATGGGACGACATATTATCCAAGCAACTTCCTAACCTTGAAGAGCAACTTTTTGAGGCGGAGGATTATGCTGATAAATATCGCTTCGGTTCTGCAAAAAAAGTCATAAAAACGATTGAAGACCATTTAAAAACGATTGAATCTTCAATTGATAAGATGTTTGAAGAATTAGAAACGTTGCTTCATTCTGAAGAAAACAGTCGTAAAGATATAGAAACACTCCATCCACAAACAAAACAACTTCGCAAAAAATTATTGCAACAACGCCATCGATATGGGAGTGCTGAGGTTCGTTTTGAAGCCCTAATCGACGCTGCTGAAGAAAAATTGCAGAGTTATTATCAGCTTGTCGAACAAGGTAACTATTTTGAAGCGAATGAACTTGTTCAAACCATGAAAGACGAGATTGATCAACTAACTGTCCAAATTGAAGAGTTTCCTTCACTTTATAAGATGTGTAAACAAGAACTCCCTTCACAAATTGAGGACTTGGTAAACGGGTTGAAGCAAATGAGTGATGATGGGTATCGAGTTGAAGCGTATAACTTTGAGGAAGAACTTGCAGGCTTTCAGGAGCATCTTAATCGATACTCAGAACAATTGGATCAGGCAGACATGGAAGAAGCACGTTCTGGAGCGGTTGAGATTGAAGAACGTGTGAATGAAATGTTCGCCCAATTAGAAAATGAAGCTATTGCAAGGAGTTATGTAGAGAAACATCAACCAAACTTATTATCTCAACTTCAATCTATTCGTGAAGATATCCGGATAAGTAAAGAAGAAATAGAAGTATTGCAGCATACATACCAATTTGAGGATAAAGATTTGGAAATTCATACAAGTCTTGAGAAATGGGTTAATCTGCTATTAAAGCAATATAACGACATTATGGATGAACTTCAGGAGGGCCTGCCTCATTCTTCTATAAGAGAGGAATTAGAGCGGTGGGAGGTTCAACTTCAAGAGCTTATCGAACAGCACCAACAGTTTAAGGAACGTTTACATGAAGTTCGTGCTGGGGAACGGGAAGCGAAAGAACAGATAACAGTGATGAAGCAGAAGCTAATTGCCGTAAACCGCAAGTTGCAAAAGAGCAACATCCCAGGGGTGCCTTTGTATTTACAAAATGCGATTGAAGCAGCGGCCCATTCCCTATACCGTGTGCACGACTTGTTAGATGAACAACCACTTGACATGATCAAGGTTAGAGAATCACTCGACAGTGCAACAAAAGAAACGGAGAGTGCTGCTGAGCAAACAGAGCTTCTCCTAGATCAAGCAACTTTAGTTGAGACAATGATTCAATATGGGAATCGTTATCGCAGTCAGTACCCATTTACAGCAGCAAAGCTATCTGAAGCGGAGCGCTCGTTTAGAAACTATGAGTACGATCAAGCATTAGAGTTAGCAACGGACGCACTAGAGGAAGTTGAACCTGGGGCGCGTGATCGTTTAGGTGAATATATCGGAGTAAGTACGACGGTAGGATAGGAGGTAAGCATGAAGAATCGCTTAGTTATGAGTCTTTCCTTTTTATCAATCGGGATTTGGATTGTCGTAATCTTACTCCTAATGTTTCCTTCAGAAGAAAGCGCAATAGGACAGCACAGCGAACGAGTCTCACCTACTCTCCAGATGAAGTCATCTGATAAGTTACCTAGATTGGCCTCTGATTATGAAGCTTTCAACATGAAAGAAGTGAATGAAAAGTATGAAAGAACATGGGAAGAGAAAGGTTTAACCCGTTCTTGGGCTAATGAGTGGAGTGAAGATGGCACGTTTTCGATTGATGACCTTTTAACAAAACTAGAGATTCAGTAAAGCTCTTTCCTGTTTGGAAAGGGCTTTTTTTAGGTTTTGTTCCTGTTTATTGTGGTTTTAAGTCTTTCATAAGCCGCCTTATATGTAAGACTTGAAGTTGAGACATTTTAGTATGGAAAGGGCCGTTACGATTATGAGTGCTTGGGCTTGCTCGGGGACAACTCGCTTTCCTGCGGGGAGCTGGGAAGCCTCCTCGTTCGCTTTCGCTCTCTGTGGGGTCTTCCCTAGACTCCTTTTCCCGCGGGAGTCTCGCAGTCCCCGAGCAAGCCCTGTCTTTAAAGAGGTAAACGGCCCCGCAGTTAACAGAAGGTGGTCTGATTCACCCTACATGGCATGTTTTCGTTCATCCTTATATGGCAAAGGTGGGCCTGGAAACTGCGAGACTCCCGTGGGCAGAAGAGCCTAGGTGAGACCCCGGAAGCCGGCGTGCCGGATGAGGAGGCTCACCAGCTCCCCACAGGAAAGCGAGTGGTTTCCAGGCCCACCTTATGCTTAATTGAAGTTAACGAAAACATTCTCTCAGTATCGAGTCTTCAACAATCATGCCATAATCTTGACCGACCTAGCCTTTTTACAAGGGAAGGGTCTGAAACTTCTTCCTAATCATGTTATAGTAATGTTGACATATAAGAGCGATTGACAGATCAGTCAGAAGAAACGTATGATAATAGAATTGATTGCAATAAGAGAAAAAAGGGGATCGGTGCCATGATTTACTTTGACAATAGTGCCACGACAAAACCATATCCCGAAGTGCTAAAAAGCTTTCAGCAAGTATCAGAGCGATATTATGGGAATCCTTCATCTATACACGCTTTTGGAAGTGAAGCAGAAAGACTACTTCAACAGTCGAAAAAGCAAGCTTCTCAATTACTGGGTGTTCAATCAGATGAAATTGTCTTTACCTCTGGAGGAACTGAAGGGAACAATTTAGCTGTAAAAGGGATTGCTTTACAACACCAAAATCGAGGGAAGCATATTATTACTACTTCCGTAGAGCACCCTTCCGTGTTGGAGGCTTGTCGTTCATTAGAGTCGCTTGGGTTCGAGGTTACCTATCTCTCTGTTAACGAGCACGGGCGTGTTAGTGTGGAAGATGTACAAAAGGCAATTCGAGAAAACACTATTTTAATTAGTGTTATGCACGTCAACAATGAATTGGGAACCATTCAGCCAATTGAAGAGATTGCTATGGTTGCTCGTCAGTATCCTAAACTTTATTTCCATGTCGACCACGTGCAAGGCTTAGGGAAGACGGGCCTGGATCTTTCCCTTATTGATTTATGTACGATGTCAAGCCATAAAATACATGGTTTGAAGGGAACTGGTATCCTTTATGTGAAGCGGAATACGTCGTTATTTCCATTGCTTCATGGAGGGAGTCAAGAGGCTTCTTACCGGGCAGGAACCGAAAACCTCCCTGGTATCGTTGCAATGGTTAAAGCCATTCGCATGACAAAGGAAAACCAAAAAAACAACATGCAACACTTAAAGGAATTGCATCACTATTTACGTGAAAAGATTTCTGAAATAGATGAAGTTGTCATGAACACACCTTCTGAGAGTGCACCACACATCGTGAACTTTTCAGTGCCTGGATACAAGCCAGAAGTGGTTATTCATGCTCTTGGTGAAGAAGGGATCTTTATTTCTACAAAGTCAGCATGTTCTTCTAAACATGCTGATGAGAGTGCTGTCCTTACTGCTTGTGGCCATTCACATGAACGTTCTTCTGCAGGACTTCGTGTTAGTATCACATATGATAATACGAAGGAAGAAGGGGCGCGATTTATTCACGTGCTTCGAAACGTATTAACCGAATTAAAAGAAGTAATGGGGTAGATAACATGCATTATGATCATATATTAATCCGCTACGGAGAAATGTCGTTAAAGGGTAAAAACTTAAAACACTTTGTAGCTAAGTTGTATGAAAATGTAAGAGCGAAATTGCACGATTACGAAAATATTAAAATTAAGCGAAACAGAAATCGTATGTATATCTTACTGAATGGCGAGGAACCACAACCCATTCTCGAAAGATGTAAAGATGTCTTTGGGATACAGTCATTTAGCTTAGCGATTAAAGTGGAGAATGAAGAAGAACAAATGAAGAAAGCGGTTCAGTATGCATTAACGCACGCTAAGAACACGAAGACGTTCAAAATTTCTACTCGTCGTGTCGATAAAGACTTCCCTATTGATTCACAAGCTATGAACCGAGTTCTTGGTGGACATGTTCTTTCAAATACAGAAGGATATAAAGTTGATGTACACGATCCTGATGTAGAAATTAATGTAGAAATTCGAAAAGATGGGACATATATCACTTCAGAGAAAATTCTTGGTGCTGGAGGACTTCCTGTAGGTACAACAGGTAAAAGTCTCCTTCTTCTCTCTGGAGGGATTGATAGTCCTGTAGCTGGTTATTTATCGATGAAGCGCGGAGTAGAAATCGAAGCGATTCACTTCCATTCACCTCCTTATACGAGCGAGCGCGCAAAGCAGAAAGTGCTTGATTTAGCAAAGCAATTAACTCGGTATGGGCATAAGATTAAAGTTCATATTGTACCGTTTACGAAGTTGCAACAGACCATTCATCGTGAGATCCCTGAAGGTTACGGCATGACTGTAATGCGCCGTGTTATGCTTCAAGTTAGTGAGCGAGTGGCTGAAGAAAGAGGTATTCTTTCCTTTACAACCGGAGAAAGCCTTGGGCAGGTCGCAAGCCAAACAATGGAAAGCATGAATACGATTAACGAAGTGACGAATTATCCAATTATTCGTCCTCTAGTATCTATGGATAAATTAGAAATAATTGATATTTCTAAGCGGATTGATATGTACGACATTTCAATTCGTCCTTTTGAGGATTGCTGTACGGTATTCGTGCCAAGTGCCCCGAAGACAAGACCTACTCGTGAAAAGGTTCTTCAATACGAAGAGCGAGTTGACTTCACTGATGAAATTGCAGAAACTGTGGCAGGAATTGAAACGGTCGAATTTGAAGAGAAGCACACGCAAGAAGAAGACGAATTTTCTGATTTGCTCTAATAGATAAACTTAGTTGAACTGCCAAAAACTGTTCAGGATGAGATCCTCCTTGTGACGCATGCTAGTAGTAACAAGGAGGTGAGACACACATGGCATATAACAACTCAAACGAACTTGTAGTACCTGGCGTACAACAAGCTCTAGACCAAATGAAATATGAAATCGCTCAAGAATTTGGCGTACAACTTGGTCCTGACTCTACATCCCGTCAAAACGGTTCTGTAGGTGGGGAGATCACTAAGCGTCTAGTTCAAATGGCTGAACAGCAGTACAGCGGTGGGCAACAACAATAATTAAATAAAATGGTATCAAAGGGCAGTGGCGACACTGTCCTTTTCCTATGGGGTGAAAAGGAGACCGTTATATTTGATGAGTGCTAGGGCTTGCTCGGGGACAACTCGCTTTCCTGCGGGGAGCTGGGAAGCCTCCTCGTTCGCTGACGCTCTCTGTGGGGTCTCCCTAAGGCTCCTTTTCCCGCGGGAGTCTCGCAGTCCCCGAGCAAGCCCTGGCTTTAGAGAGGTGAACGGCCTCGCAGTTTTTCAGGAGATCTGATTTCAACCTATAAGGCATGTTTTCGTTCACCCTTATATGCCAAAGGTGGGCTTGGAAACTGCGAGACTCCCGTGGGCAGAAGAGCCAGTCTAGCTCCAGCGTGGAGGACCTAGCGTGATAAGTCATCTTTTTTCCAAAGGCTAAACGCCTTTTCCGAAAAGCTGTCTTATCCGGTCCCACACGATGTGGGGTCGTTCGATGTTGTCACAGGATGTGAAGATCCTAGTCGAACTTCCTTTTATCCCTAGGCACCACGCCTCCGCTTTCTAATCTAGGTGAGACCCCGGAAGCCGGTGTGCCGGCTGAGGAGGTTCACCAGCTACCCACAGGAAAGCGAGTGGTTTCCAGGCCCACCTTACACTCAATAAAAGTAAACGGAAATATTCTCGCAGCTTCGACTATTCACAATCCTGCCCAATGGACAATAGAGAAGGTCAGGAAGTTGTGACTCAATCCGGAAATATGATATGTTACTTAAAAACAAGGGAGTAGGTACATATGGCAGAGTTATGGTATGGTGGAACGATTTATACGATGAGCCAAGAGGGAGAGCAGGTAGAGGCTGTGGTTACGAAGAATGGCCGTATTGAGATGGCAGGTGCTCTTGAAGATGTAATGAAGAAGTGGGAAGGTTCTATTGATGTGGAACATCACCTTCAAGGACAAGTCATGTATCCAGGTTTTGTAGATAGTCACTTGCACATCATTGGTCACGGCGAGAGGTTACTGCGTTTAGATTTATCGTTCATGAAGTCTCCTGAAGAGGTGAAGGAAGCGGTATCTTCCCATGCCTCGCAACTTCCACCAGGAGAATGGCTTATTGGTGAAGGCTGGAATGAGAATCAATGGTCAAACCCCCGTATTATACATAAATCAGAGTTAGATGAGATTTCAACCGATCATCCGATCATGCTAACTCGAGTGTGTCGACATGCACTTTTAGCGAACTCGAAGGCAATGGAACTTGCTGGAGTTACTGAAGACAGCGTTGACCCTCAAGGTGGGAAGATTGTAAGGGATCATCGTGGTGCAACGACTGGATATTTTTTAGATGCAGCTCAAGATCCCATTAAGGCTGCTATGCCAGATTATAGTCAATCTTATCTTGAGAAAGCTGTATCTGTAGCTGTAGAGGACCTGACAAGGAATGGCATCGTTGGTGGTCATAGTGAAGACCTTAATTACTACGGTGGTTTTAGAAAGACATATAGTGCGTTTCAAAATAGTATAGGAGATCATCAATCAAAATTCAGAGCTCATCTTCTTGTTCATCATGAAGTATTAGACGACATGTTAACAGAAGGTTTGACTTACAAGAGTGGATCAGATTTCGTTGAGCTTGGTGCGATAAAGATTTTTTCTGATGGGGCTATTGGTGGCCGTACTGCTCTTCTATCTGAGAGCTATGAAGATGACAAAGGGAATAGAGGAATGGCTATTCACCAAGAAGAGCATTTAGCACAGCTTGTTAAAAAAGCACGAAAGCACAATCTACCTGTAGCCGTTCATGCGATTGGGGATGAAGCTGTTGCGATGATTACACGCATATTAAATGGGGTGCCTGATGCTCCTCATCGTGACCGTATAATTCATGCACAATTTATGCGAGATGAACTTTATGACCAAGTGAAGACGACGAACTCCATTGTGGATATTCAGCCTACATTTGTTTCATCTGATTTCCCATGGGTTTTAGAAAGAATTGGTGAACATCGTTTGAAGAATGCTTATCCTTGGAAGAGTCTGTTGCAAAGCGGCATACCATGTGCTGGTGGTTCAGATGCGCCGATCGAGGAGATTAATCCACTTCTAGCCATCCAAGCAGCGGTTACACGCAAATCTGTTCACGATCAAAAGGTGTACGGTAGAGAACAGTGTCTGACTATGTACGAGGCTATTTCTCTTTATACAAGGGGGAGTGCCTATGCCATTCATGAAGAGAGCAGAAGAGGACAGATTCTTGAAGGGTACGACGCGGATTTTACTATTTTTGATCGCGATCTCTTTGCTCTGCATCCCGATCGTCTGTTAGAAGCAAATGTAACAAGAACCGTTGTTGATGGTACAGTCGTTTATCAACGTTAGCCTAAATAAGAGAACATTTAAAAAACCGTCTAGAGTCGTCCTCTAGACGGTTTTTGATTATAAAAACGTCCTCTTAACACGTTCCCAATAAGAGTTATCTTTTAATTTAATCGTTTTAATTACCTTGTCGCTTAAGTTAATTTTTACACTTCGAATATTGCGTATAGGAAGGGCTTCATTATCAATTCCTAAGATTGGATAGTCGTTTCCATCTTGTACTAATTGTAAATTCAGTGTGCGCTCACCACTTAGGATAAAAGAAGAGCCAAGTGTTCGGTAACGGTTACTATTTATGGATGCAAGTTCAGAAACTTGGAAGCATGGAAGTTTAGGGTCCACAACGGCTCCTTTTGTGGATTTATTATACCCTGTGCTACCTGTAGGGGTGGCGACGATCAAACCGTCTCCTCGAAACGATTCAAATTGAATGTCATCGATAAATACATCAATCTCAATCGTTTTAATAAGAGTCGAACGCATGCTTAGTTCATTTAAGCAATAGAATGAAGATTCATTATTAATATTCGCCTCAATTACAGGGAAACGTCTGACCTCTAAAGCTTCATGCATCATAGAATGAACCATTTCATCAAAATGGTCTAAGTTAAAATCACAGTAAAGGCCTGATTCATTCTCTGAAGTTGTAACTCCTGTGTACAAGCAATCTTCACGGAAACCTGTTTTTCTTACAGATTGAAGAAACATTCCGTCCCCGCCAACGCTAATAATAATATTGGCGTCCTTATGATCTTGAACAATCTCAAATCCATTCTGCTTAGCTAAATCAAATAAGGGATTGAGCTTTTCAATGAGCTCGTCCTTATGTTGGTAGTAAAAGAATAATTTATTACGATTCATCATCATCTTTAACACTCCTCTTCGAATGGCGATATCATCTTTGTTGTATTTATCTCTATGTTCACATCATATCAAAAACGAAAGCGTTTTCTAAACAAATTAATGTCAGATTGTTTAAATTTTATGAAAGGGGATGAAACTAGATAAAAAAGGAGGGATGAAAGAATGGTCTGGGTGTTGGCAATTGTTATCTTCTTTGTTGTTAATATTATTATCGTTTGGTTCTCAAGACTCTACATCACACTGACCTATCTGCACTCTTCTGATCGGGATTTTTTAAAAGTGGAATTACGCTTGTGGAAATGGATCAGAATCAAAAAGGAAGTCCCTATGATGGCTCTGGATAAGGAAGATCTTTCTCTAAAGACAAAAGAGAAAACAGAGGTTGGAAATAAGAATAAAGGAGAGCAAGAAAAATCTTATACCCCTGAAGAAGTGTTCAATCGTATTCAAAGTATTCAAGATCTTATTACAAGAGTTGTTGGGCTACATAAAATTATAAGACGTTTTTTGAGGAAAGTTCATGTCCATACATTACTTTGGGATACTCAAGTTGGCACTTCAAATGCTAGCATAACTGGATTGGTGTGTGGAGGGATTTGGTCTTTAAAAGGGACATTGGTTGGTGTGATCTCCAATTATATGAAACTACAAGCTACACCTGAGATATATGTAACTCCCTATTTCCAACAAAAGCATTCTCAAACTCGTTTGGAGTGTATGATTTCCTTTCGTTTCGGGCAAGCTATATACGCAGTATTACAAGTCGTTCGGTACTCTCGTGGAAATATACCGAAGTGGCGGAAGAAACCCGCGTAATTCATATGAGGAGGTACAATCATGTCAGAACATCCGATTCAAGGTCTGATGACCACTGCTATGGAAAGCTTGAAAGATATGATTGATGTAAACACAATCATTGGTGATCCTGTTGAAACGCCAGATGGCAGCACATTAATCTTAACGGTATCAAAAGTAGGATTTGGCTTTGCCGCAGGAGGAAGTCAGTTCAAGCAAGATGGTGGTAATAATAAGAACGGGCAACAACAAGGGAATGGTTCTAACCCTGGATCTAATGGTGAAGAACTTCCTTTTGGTGGAGGAAGCGGTGGAGGAGTCTCTATCACACCGATTGCTTTTTTGATCGTAAACAAAACATCAGGAGTGAAAATGATTCACTTAGATGAAAGCACTCATTTATATGAGCGTATGATTGATTTAGCACCACAAGCCGTACAAAAAATACAAGACATACTTAGTAAAAACGGAGATAAACAAAATGGACAATCTTCTGGTAACAGAGGGCAGAGCCAGGGGCAAAATGGCGGTCAGAATCAGGGGCAAAGTCCAGGACAAAACCAAGGTGGGTCAGATGGACAGAACTATTCCTGGTAGGAAATGATTAGACAAGGAAAGAAACTGCCCTCATAATAGTATGGGTCAGGCTCTTTCCTTATTTCATACATAAAAAGGATTTTGAAGAGCTTTCATACAGATCATTAGAGGAGGAATGCATCATGGCATCTATTACATTTAAAAATAATCCTGTTACACTAGTTGGTGACGAGGTTAAAGTAGGAGACAAAGCTCCTAACTTTACAGTGCTAGCTAATGACCTATCAGAAGTTTCTCTAGAGCAATATGATGGGATTAAATTAATTAGTGTCATTCCATCAATTGACACGGGAGTGTGTGACGCTCAGACTCGTCGTTTCAATGAAGAAGCTGCTCAGTTAGACAATGTTAATGTTCTAACGATTAGCATGGACTTACCCTTTGCGCAGCGTCGCTGGTGTGGTTCAAACGGTATTGAAAACGTAGACACACTTTCTGACCATCGTGATGCTTACTTTGGGGAAGCATTTGGCGTTCTAATTAAAGAAATGCGCCTTCTTGCACGTGCTGTATTTGTAGTGAACAGCCAAAATGAAGTTGTGCATGCTGAATATGTATCAGAAGCAACGAATCATCCTGATTACGAAGCAGCAATCTCTGCAGCAAAAGACGCTCAATAGAATCTAGACGTGCTAAAAAGGGCTAGGCATCTTGGTTTCTTCTTTCTTTGTATACAAATCTGTATGCAACTTAGAGGTAGCAAGAAGCCTAGCCTTTTTGTTAACAGAAAGGCTATGGAATAAGCTTGTCTCTTTACATAGCCTTAAATAAGATGTAGCCTCTAATTTGGTATTCTTACGATGCATTTGCTAAACTAGTAAAGTTGAACGTGATGATAGGAGGAATAAACATGGATCAGTCTCATGTTGAATTATTATATACATGGCTCGATGAAACGGCCGAATTAATCGGTCAGGAAATCGACCTTTCATATTTAGAATTGCTCCCCTTAGCGGGAGAAGTACTTCTTGAAGGGTCACCGTCTACGGATTATAGTGAAAGCCTTCAAGGCCAACTATCAGAAAAGATTAAAGCCATCCAAATTGAAAATTTCAAAAAAGAAGAAATCCGTAAAGGCTTGCAGCTTGCCATCTTAAAAGGGATGAAAGGATCAACTCAACAACAGCATTTGATCACCCCTGATTCTGTTGCTATCTTTATGGGCTATTTAATTCAGAAAGTGCTCGGGGAACAAGAAACAGTTCGATTGTTTGATCCTGCAACAGGCACGGCTAACCTTCTTACTGCAATCATAAATCAAATGGAACAATCGGTAGAAGCTTACGGAAGTGAAGTCGACCCAACTTTAATTCAATTAGGGCTATTGAACGCTAATTTACAAAAAGCAGAAGTGGAGTTTTTCCACCAGGACAGCCTGCGCCCGTTATTACTCGAACCAGTGGATATTGCGGTGGCAGACCTTCCAGTAGGGTATTACCCGGATGATCTGCAAGCAGCTAATTATAAATTAAAGGCAGAAGAAGGCCATTCGTATGCTCACCACTTGTTTATTGAACAAACGTTACACTATGTTAAAGAAGGCGGCTACTCTTTATTCTTAATTCCGAACTTCTTATTTGATAGTGACCAATCAGAGCAACTGCACGCATTCTTACAAGAGAATGTTCATATTGTCGGTGTGCTACAACTGCCAGAATCCATGTTCAAGAATGAGAAATTTGGTAAGAGTATCTTCATCGTGCAGAAGAAAGGACAAGACACCAAAGCGCCTAAGCAGGCACTTATGGCTAAGCTTCCTTCTTTCCAAAATGCTAAGGCAATGAATGATATGGTTAACCAAATTAATGATTGGTTCAAGTCGGAAAGAACGTCGTAATTTTTAGAAAATAAAGATTTCAACCAGAAACCGTTTCCAATTCCTGAATTGTCTTGAAAAGCTTGATGGCGGGTGGTTAAATGGGAAATGGTAATCATGAACCTAGAGTATTAAGGGGATGAAATAAATGTCAAAAATCTTATCAATTAATGCGGGTAGTTCTTCTCTAAAGTTTCAATTAATCGAGATGCCTGCTGAAGAAGTAGTTACAAAAGGTCTTGTTGAACGTATTGGTTTAGATGAAGCTGTATTTATGATTGAAGTGAACGGTGAGAAAGAAAAAACCGTTACAGATATTCCGAATCACGAAGTAGCTGTTAAGTTACTAGTAGACAAGCTTACATCAACAGGTGTTATTGCATCTCTTGATGAAATTGACGGTATTGGTCACCGCGTTGTACATGGTGGAGAACGCTTTGCTGATTCTGCTGTCGTTACGGAAGAAGTCATTCAAGAAATTGAAACGGTTTCTGAATTAGCTCCTCTTCATAACCCAGCGAACCTTACAGGAATCCGTGCATTCCAAGAAGTGCTTCCAAATGTACCTGCGGTTGTCGTATTTGATACTGCATTCCACCAGTCCATGCCGGAGCAGTCTTATCTTTATAGCCTGCCTTACGAGTACTATGAAGAGTATGGCATTCGTAAGTATGGTTTCCACGGTACATCTCACAAGTTCGTTTCAGAACGTGCTGCTGAAATGTTAAACCGTCCAATTGAACAGCTACGCATCCTTTCTTGCCATATTGGTAACGGTGCATCGATCGCTGCAATTGAAGGTGGCAAATCTGTAGATACATCCATGGGCTTCACACCACTTGCTGGTGTTACTATGGGAACTCGTTCAGGTAACATTGACCCTGCACTCATCCCATACATCATGGACAAAACAGGTAAAACAGCAGAAGAAGTAATCCGCGTTCTTAACAAAGAAAGTGGAATGCTTGCTCTTTCTGGTTCATCTAGTGATATCCGCGATATCATTGAGAAAGCAGACCAAGGGGACGAGCGTGCAGAATTAGCTCTTGAAGTATTCGCAGCGCGTATTCACAAATACATCGGTTCTTACGCTGCTCGTATGCACGGCGTAGATGCGATTGTATTTACCGCTGGTGTCGGAGAAAACTCTTCCCCTGTTCGTGAACGTGTCCTTCAAGGATTAGAGTTTATGGGCGTATACTGGGACCCAACACTAAACAAAGGAATTCAAGGTGACGAAGCGTTTATTAGCTACCCTCACTCTCCTGTCAAAGTAATGGTCATCCCTACGAACGAAGAAGTTGTCATCGCACGTGACACGGTTCGTTTAACTCAATAAAAGACCGCTTGATAATAATCCTTCCTATTTGGTTTCCAGATAGGGAGGTTATTTTTTTATCTGAGGGAGGGAACTGCTGGAGCCACGACCTTCAAACTAGAAAATAGCTTTTATAGCTCTTAAATCTGAATACGTTAGTTGTATAAGGATAGGTCTTTAGTTCCCTGCTTTTTGTAAACGCTCGCATTTTTTAGTAAATAAAGCTAAAATAAGGATGAAGCAACGCTACGGATAAGGGGTGGGGTAATGAGTAATGAGCGTGTTATGAGTGATATTCAGGCTTGGGAGAAACAATGGGAAGATTATCAGTCGACTGATTTCACTGTACTTTACGATCAATGGATGAAGCGTTCGTTTCGCAATGTAAATCCTAAAGCGAAACAGACTTTTTTTAATCAGTTTGATCAATGGTTGTTTCACACGCATGCCTATATCCAAGGATCTGCTTTTCAAACGGAGGCCAGGCAACGTATTTTAACGAGCGGACGGATTTTTAGGTCGGACATTGAGTATTTAGAAGATATGCGTGAACTTCCAATTGATCAGCTCACCTATTTAGCTCATCAACAAATCGCAAAAGGAAAGTTATATTCTTTTGCACAAGGAGGCCTTACAGGTACAGGTGGCTGGTTGCTATTAGGAATGGATTTCCCTCTTATGATGATTATGAATGTAAGAGCTGTCCAATTAATTGGACTTACATTCGGATATGAAATTAACCATCCGTATGAAATGATGTTATCTTTAAAGGTATTTCACGCAGCCACACTCCCGAAGCGATTACAGAAAGAAGCGTGGGAGGAATTGAAAGTTGAACTCTCCAATCATACATCTCCATTTATATATGAAGGGGATGAGAAGCTGACTGATGAAACGTGGTTAGAACAGCCAATGAAACAAGGAATGAAATCTTTATTTATCCTCATGTTTCGAAAGAAGATCATACAGGGTCTTCCGCTTGTAAGTATGGTCATAGGAGCGAATGCCAACTACCAACTAACGAAGCAGGTCACTTCTTTTGCTCTTCGTTTTTACCAATATCGCCATATTACAGAATCCCAGGGTTCTTCAACGTAAAAGCTCAGACATCATGAAGTGCCCCCTGTCAAGTAGACAGTGGAAATAATATAAAGACTTAA
>NZ_AVBG01000014.1 GCF_000770675.1 Pontibacillus chungwhensis BH030062 | reverse complement strand
TGAGCCGATTTCTTTTAAACTTGAGTCATTTTGCAACGAACTTGAGTCAGTTCGCCCCAACTTGAGCCGGTCTCCCCGAACTTGAGTCACTCCGCCCCAACTTGAGCCACTCCTCCCCAAACTTGAGCCACTCCGCCCCAACTTGAGCCGGTCTCCCCAAACTCGAACCACTCCGCCCAAACTTAAGCCGCCCCCCACCTAAAAAACCCGAATCCGATTCAACCGCTCACCCAATCTCTCAAACCAGTCTCCTCCATCATGCTCTGCTGGTCTGCAAAAGGTGTAATAATCGACTTCGCGAAGGAAATAGATAAGACGGGCGCCTGCGAATAGGAAGGCTGAGGTCGAGCCTAATGCAAAGCCGACCCCATACCAGTCAATTCCTCCAGGTAGCAGGATCCAAGACAATAATCCATTCAGCGTGAAGAACAAGCCACTCGTCCATACCGCTCCTTTTTGATCATCGAAATACAACAGCAGTAACGTGATGACGAGAACCATGGCGTTTGAGAAGGCGCCAATGGTTGTGATCCGGAAGATTTCACCGATCTCACGGTCCATTCCTACCCAGGCTACGAACCAGGCTGAGAACAGGATAGCCAGGAACGAAACAACTCCTTGACTCCGCAGAAGCCGAGCCATCTCCTGGCGCAAAACGTGATTCATTTTATCTTTGGCTCGCTCTATTTGGTTATAGGTGCCACCTTGATTAACAAATCCATAAAAGGTTCGGTAGCGCTCGTAGAATCGTGTTTCCACGGACACAACGAAGATAATGAGTGTTGGAATAATCGTTAAATAAGACCAAAAGATCGCCGTATCATATAGACGGTTGGTCAGAAACGTTCCAGCAACAACCGTGCCGCCTTCTCCAAACCATATGACCCAGTTGCACACCCAGATTCCTGCGTTATACAAGAATCCAGCTCCAAATAAAGCAGGGAAACGATCATAGTACTCCAAGTATGAAAACTGATCCTCCCGATTTCGATTTGGAAAGGTAATAAGCATGGAGAATACCAATCCAAAGAGCGTCATCACCATGCCTAACGTAAACCCGAGAAGCATCAGAAGAGACATTGAAATGCGAAACGATTCGGGGACGAGTGGGATAAGCAGAATGGACAAAACGCCCACACCCCCACCAACTAAGAAACTGTAAGCTACCGCTTGGTAATACTTCGCTGCGCTTAAGAAAATGAACATGACCCAAATTAGGTTAAGGGTCATAAACAATGTTAAAAGAACAAGCTTATAACCTAAATGAAGAGGAGAGTAGAATACAAAAACTAGCCAGACGATTAGCGAGAAAAGGATCGTTATTTTGCTAACACCGAGGAAGGTTGGGAAGATGCGGTCGTACAATTTTTCATAAAATAAATCCGCGACGTATCGGGTGACGATTAGGTGTTGTATGCCTAGGATGACTTGTGAAAAGATAAAGCAATAAGCGACAGACAGTGTGAAGAGCTCTCGTTCTTCGAGGTCTATACCAGACACGAGGGAAGATAGCCATTGAATAAGCGTAATCGCCACAAGGACGATCAGCCATGGTCCAGAGGTGACCAGACCCGCAAAGGCATAGGCTTTAAATCTAGAAGAATAGTAATCTTCTTGAAAGAGTTTTTGTAGTTTAAATCCGATGCCCGCCATAAACGGTCCCTCCTGTTTGGTAGAGTTCTCGGTATTGATCAATCATATGATGATATTGATAAAAAGCTGCCACGCGTTTTTGTCCGTTTTCCCCGAAATGATTCCGTTCTTTTGGGTAATCCATAAGCCATTCGATCCTGTCTGCTACAAGATCAGGATGAACAGGGGGCACGACGAAACCGGCTGGACCAAATGGATCATCGTCCCTTCCATAGATGAGCTCAGAACACCCGCCAACATCTGTTACAACAAACGGCAACCCTGCTGACATCCCTTCTAAGACGGCTAGTGGCTGCCCTTCTGAGATACTTGTTAAGACCCCGATATCAAACGTTGGCAAGTAATCAGCAATATCAACTTTCCCCATAAGTTTCACCTTATTCTGAAGTCCATTTTGCTTAATTAAAATCTGGCACTTACTCGTGTATTCTTCGTCTTCGTCGAGAGGTCCCATTATGATCCATTCGAAATCTCGACCTCTTTGCTCTAAAATTTTGGCAGCCGTAATCATGGTTTTCACATCTTTTATAGGAACAATTCGAATAATCGCACCAATTCGAAACGGGCGCTCCGTTTCGTTACTAGGAAGTCGTGATAGCCTCTCATAATCCACTCCATTGGGAATAATAGCTACCTTCTCTGGATCCGCTCCGATTTCCAGTTGGTGATTCTGATTATTCTCAAACAACGTAAGGATTTGATCGGCCTCTTTGTATGCTTGCCTTGAGAGGTGATGGAAGAAATTAATCCAATGTTTCTTATAAAAAGACGGAATCCAGGACGCCTTCAAAATCTCTTCCTCCCGCTCACGGGAGTAGATTCCGTGTTCTGTTACGTAAAAGGGGATACGTTGACCCTTCGCCATATAAGCTCCGAGCAGACCTGCATAGCCCGTTGAAGCGCTATGGACGAGGTCAACCTCAGGAACTTCTTGTTGCAAAAGCCTGATAACGGGTTCAAACATCCCACGCCACATCCATAGAAAATCGATAAAGGATCCGTGGTGCGGTTCAAGGTGATAACTCTTTTTCACCATTTCATAGAACGCACGGCTCGTGAAGTAGCGGTCGCTTGAAGGAATAACCTCCCCCATCACGAACAAGGCATTCGTGTCAACTTCCTCAAACATCAACCATTTCTCAAGAGATTGAACGTCTCTGTCTTCTAAAACAAATCGCTTCTTGGAGCGCTTCTTCTGATCTTGATTCAGGATGAGGTTATGAAGACCTGTGACATTTGGGGGCAACCGATACTGCATGTCCTCTTCCGTGTAAGAAGAAGGATTAATGGATATGATATGAAATTCATGATGAGGCATTTGTCGAATGATCGTGTGCACCCAACTTGAAACCCCACCGCTTACATAAGGGTAACTGCCCTCAACAATTAGGCCGATTCTCATAAACCGCCCTCCTTTATCTCAAGCGTGACAGATGGTTTGCGAAGCGTGATCATATACAAGTTAGACGAATCCCCCATATCCTCTACTTTTCCAAACGAGAATTCTCCTGTCTCGAGGTGTTTTCCCACTTGAAGTCGAACAAGAGCAATGGACGGGTCTAACATGTGTTCACCAGAGATGGTGATTGTATCCTCCTTGTAGCGAACATCGATTGTAGATTGCTGATAGGTTACTAGCTTCTCCCTTGCTTGTTGTTGGGTGAGGCCTTCTAAATATGGAAAGTGAGTGGAGAGGAAAGTATACATCGCATCCAAATCTTCTCTCATCTCCTTCCAATCCCTCCCTCCTGCACGATCAGGATCCGTGCGGTCATCTGGATGAATAAAATGAGAGAATACTCCAAGGTTCGCCATCGCATCAGTCATTAAGAAGAAATCCTCCGCCGTATCCCCGTGACCACTCGCCGTCCTAGGAAAGTGATAAAGCTCAGGATATTTTTTATCAAACTCAAATTCCTGAATAAACGACTCTCCTCCTTTCTCTCCGTAATAAAGGGAAGCCACCACGTTCAAAGATGGTAGAGACTCTACGAGCGCGTCCAATCCTGTCGGGCCTAATATGTTTGAAGGAGGGACGTAAGATTGGAACTCTTTTTCAGGAAAATAATGATGAAAAAGTTCTTCCGTTTGCCTCAGCTTCTTCTTCATCATCGATTTTCGCTTCCATGGAACGTAATCATGCCCTTCATCAATAGGGATCTCATCTTCCCTGACCACAAGTGGCTGGTGATTGTATCCGTGCAGCGCAAGTTCCCCGCCTCCATTCAAAATCTGACGGCCGTAGTACACCATCGGAAATTCTCTTAATTCAATTAACTCTTCCGCCTCTAATCGTTGGCGCTTTTCATACGTACCGATGAGCGCTCCTGTATAAATAAGATCATAGTCATCTTGCAACTCCTGCATGCTTTTCCACCAAACGTTTTTCACAAATTCATCGTACTCCATATCTTCTACCGTTCTATCTTCAATTGGGGAAGGAAAGTCATCCAAGTAGCTAATCTTGATACCAGCCTGGTGCATGACAAAGGCAGGTGGTAATAGCGATAGAGACTGCAAGAGGAGGCCTCTAGCGCCTTTATCTTTTGTAATGGTCGTGTTCCAATACCCCACTTTCCCTTTCCCATAGTCGTATGTCCACATGACAGGGTGGTCATTCACCGATAGATAAAGTTCCGCTTCTTCTTTTAATGTAAGATCTAATAGACTATGAGAGAAAAGCTTCTGTTCCGGTGTTAGGTTGGGATAGCCTGGGAAAAGAGACCTTTCAAACGTCAGACCCTTTTGAGGAGCTTGGAGGAACCCGTTGGAGCTATCGATTCCTACAAGATCATTCCACTCCTGCCTCACTCCTCCATAGCGTAACGCCACCATTAGCCTTCCTCCACGGTTTACGAATGATTCGATTACCTCATAAGGCCATCCTCTCGCATGTTCTCCTGCTACGATTAAAATATGATGAGGGCTTGGTTCAAGGGAGGAGAGGTCTTCTTCTTTTATTGTCTGAAAAGGAACCTTCGCATATTGAAGCGCGTAGCGAAGGTTTTTGATTGCTGCCTTTGAGTCGACGCTGTCGTTCTCTAGCAGGCTAATCTGTAATGGTGTTCCTGGTTGTTCTGTCAGATCAGTGCTCATCGTAGGAAATCGTTGCTCTTCTTGATCAGATAGAGGAAACCATTTATAAACAGCCGTTACCCTCCCCCACTGCAAAACCGCAACGCATAGAAGTAAAATTAAAATAATCGCTGCAAGTGTAGAGTGAATATTTCTCACATCACTTTCCCTCCTAGTACCTGTAGAACAAATAAGTCATCTTCTGATAAGTCCTCTGGGTCAACATACTTCTCGCTCAACTGAATCACCTGCTTCATTCCAGACCAATTATGGTTTTCATAATAAGCCTTTAGAAGTTTCGTGTATCCTTTGGCATACGACGGGGAAAGTTCGATTAGCTGCTGGTAGTACAAAACAGCATCCTGATGATCCAAAAGGCGATTGCTACAATCTCCAAGCCCTTCATAAATCCAAGGTTCATCTGGGTATAAGAGCACGATAGAAAGTAAAAAACTTAACCACATTTCTTCTTTTTGCTTTCGTACAGCAGGAGAGAGCACCTCACTGTCAATCAAACGTGCGTACGCATGATGAAGACGCTTTAAGGATTCAAGATCGTTGGACTGGGCTTTCTCTTTCGCTAACGATAGTTCCCGTTCATGCTGATCAACGAGGGTATTCATTAATGTTGCCGAGTAATGAACGGTCTCATGATCTTCATTCAATAATCCCATCCACAAGTATTTGCCTTGATGACTGACCCCTTCTGAAATATATTGAAGAATTGAGTTTTTCCGATTGGCAAACGTCCCAAGCGTCAATGATTCTGACAAAGGCAGGAGATCGACACTCCTTTTGGCTTCATGTCGAATGGGTTCAAGATTTAAGACATCATAGGAAACGTATTCATCATAATCCTCAAAAATCTCTTCGCTTGTAAACCGCTTAGCTAAAAACCAAGTAAGGAGCCCTATCAGCTCTCCTAAGAGAGGCATGAAACAGCTAACTAATCCTACCCAAACCACCACAGCTTGCTCGTTTCCATCAAAACGATCTTTTAAGAGAATGAGCAGGACTAGCACGACTATGGCATGAAGGATAAAGAAAAGTACCCATACCCAAGGGGACAACATGAGGTCAAGCATCGTAGACGACCCCTTTCTGTCTTAACACCGTTTCAATACGTGGGAAGACGACTTCACGCGCAGCTGGCTCGGTACCCGGGAATAGGAACCACAATTCATTTTTACCCGCATCGTACCCTAGTCGATCGATTTCACGAATATGAGATCGAATCATCATTTCCGCTTCGATAATAGGAACATCAACCGTTGATTTCAGACGAATCTTTCCGATTAAATAGGGGAGGCCAAACTCTTTGGCTTTCTTTTCTTCCATCTCAATTAGCTCGTTAAAGAACTGCTTTTTATAGACACCTGTACCTGAGAACATCTTCGGCTTTTCTTTCTCCAGCTGTAGTGTATAGGCTTTTTGTAAGCGGCTTGACATCCAATCCAATACAAGGGAAAGAACTTGCATTTGATGAGCCGTAATGGAATGAAACTCTATGTCTTGTAATAGGACGATTTCTCTAATCTCCCCCTCAAACGTGAGCGGAGCCAGGAGTACAGGGGAATCTTCCGGGTCCTCTATATTTCGGATAGTTATTGTTCTCCCCTGAAACATACGCTTGTACATTGAGGAACGATCCTCAATTAAGATGGTTTGCCTTAGCTGATTCTCCTCATCGTGCTTTATAAGAAGACGAAGAGCACGCTGAGATTGGTCCACATGGTAAATCGCCATTTGTTTTGCTTTAAAGACTTCACGAAAAACGTTAAGGGCCTCACTTCGAATCAGCTCAGGGTGATCTTGATCAAGTGCGATACCTACCTGATAAATTCTTGATAAGGAATGGTCTGATTCCAATACCTTCGTTTGCAACATACGTTGCGTTTCTTCAAGTAAATCCACCGTCTCTTTTAAGTATTCATTCTCATCCTCTATTTCTTCTTTATGAAATTGAAGACTCTCGTACTTTTCTCTGTATGATGTGCTGAATAACCCCGCAATTAATGCAACATAGAGCAACCACATAAACGCTATGAGGGAGTCGGTCTCATAAAAGAGTAAAAGAACGTCTTCTCCAGAGAGCCAACTATAAAACAGTCGATATACCCCAAGTAATAAAAAGGCTAATAACCCTGTATTTACCCCGTACCGTAAAGCCGCCAGTAGTACAAAAAGAAGTAATATGCCAGGAATAGAGGAAACGATTTCTCCTCCTGTTACCAAGTCTATTAAAACGATCAGAGCAAAAACGCCTACTACTTCTACGATCTTCAACCATAAACGGTCTTGTCTGTAAAACATCCCCTCACCCCATATTCGTGATCAATTCTTCACGTAGCCTGCTGGATTACGATGTTGCCACCTCCATGCATCTCTGCACATGTCTTCTATCCCTTTTGTGGCCTTCCATCCTAACTCTCTCTCTGCTGCTCTTACATCTGCGTAGGAAACCGCCACATCACCCGGACGTCGATCGGTAATCGTAAAAGGAATTTTTGTTTCAGTGACGTGTTCAAACGTATGAAGAAGTTCCTTAACCGTGGTTCCTTCGCCAGTACCTAGGTTGTAAACCGCGACACTTGGCTCCATGCTATCTATCGCTTCAATTCCTTTCACGTGGCCCTTAGCAAGGTCTGTGATATGAACATAGTCTCGTATACATGTGCCGTCTCTAGTAGGATAGTCGTTACCGAATACTTGAAGCACAGGTAACTTCCCAATCGCCACTTCTGTCATGTAAGGCATAATGTTATTCGGTACACCAGTCGGGTTCTCGCCGATTAAACCACTAGGATGAGCACCAATTGGATTAAAATAGCGTAAGATTACGATTTTCATAGGAAAGTAGGAACGTTGAAAATCTCTCAGGATTTGTTCAGACATATGCTTGGTTCTGCCGTAAGGGTTTTCCGTTTGCACTGGATGCGTTTCTTTTATCGGGACGTGTTGAGGCGGCCCATATACCGTTGCAGAAGAACTAAATACAAGTCGATGAACGTGGTATTTCTGCATACATTCACATAAGTGGAGAAGCGAAGATAGGTTATTAAGGTAATATCGAAGTGGGTTGATTACCGAGTCTCCCACTGCTTTTAAGCCTGCCAGATGAATAACCGCATCAATAGAATATGTCAGAAAGACTTCATCAAGTGAACCGGAGTCCGTCATGTCGACTTCCATAAAATGAACTCGTTCCCCAGTAATAGATGCGATTCTGTCTAGTGCTTCTGGTGTACTATTGACGAAATTATCAATTACAACGACTCTAAAACCCGCTTCCACCAATTCCACACATACATGCGAACCAATAAACCCTGCACCACCTGTTACCAGTATCGTCTCCATTCTCGTTCACACCTTCTCTTATGAATTACCTGTTCTTAACTTGAGTATATGTTTTCATAGATTTACATAGGACTTAATTCTCAATTCCATTCATGTAAGACTATTGTATTACATACTTACAAAAATAGGTAGTTTCATTTGGCTCACTCTATATCTTTTAGGTTATATGTAAAAAAGCCCTCCTATATAATTAGGAAGGCTAGTAGGTCCACTGATTGTAATAGTTTGGTTCGTGAGTGTGAATAAAGCCGAACTCTCTTGCATAAGCGGTGCTTTTCTCTTCATTTTCGTAAGAGACGGTAAATACATCCACACCATAGCTTTCACGTAGCTCTATCAATTCATCAATACGATCCTGACTCCATGCATCCTGAACAACATTGTATTCGAACCTCTCCCACATGATTCCGTTCACATAGGGAGCAGAAACGTCAGCTAACGTACTGAACCCCCAGTTCTGAATAATTGGAATGGAACCATACTCCCGCCTGACAAACTTCAAAAATTCGACGTAAGCCTTTCGTTGCGCTTTTAACTCGTTTTTATCATGAGCGTGCTGATCGTCAATATCACCAACCGTATCCAGAAAGATGCCATCAAATCCTTTATCAATGACTTGAACTTTCATATCTTTTCTCAAGATAGATTGATAATGGGGCGAGGTCAGATCCATCAAATACGAATTCCATTTAGGAAAGAAGACCCTTTTACCGTCTCGATAAAAGAAATCCTCTGCTTTAAGCTGGTTCATCACTTCACGATTCCATTCATCAGCTTCCAATACATTGACGTAGCCCAGAACCATCGTCCCATTTTCTTGAATGCGAGAAACTTGCTCTTTTGTAACTTCACGTGGTTCTAAAATGACAAGATCATAGTGCTTCATGTCCCTTTCAATTTTCTCAGAAACCGTATCATAGTAGATTTGATAGGATGTTATGCCATCAAACGCACGAGAAGAAGCAGGGACAGAACTCGGAACAAGGAGTGAAAACACCACTCCTACAAGGGATAAGAGCACCTTTTTCACTTGCTTCCCCTCCAATAAGGATACGAGGAATGAGCAGACCAGCAACCACTACAGACCTACTTTCTCGTTGGCCATGTCTGAATGTCCTCGTTATTATTTCATTCATATCTTTTATCATACAAACTCTTAACACAAATTTCCAACTTCCAGCAAGCATTCGGACTGAGCTTGAGCTGTTTTCTCTTCAACTTGAGCCAGTTCTTCACCTTTATGAGCCGTTTCTGGCTGACTTGAGCTTTCTCTTGTATGACTTGAGCCGTTATTTTGAGCTCTTGAGCCGTTATTTTTCAAACTTAAGCCGGTTTGCTACGAACTTGAGCCGTCGCAACCAAACTTGAGCCGCCCCGCGCGTACTTGAGCCGCTAAGCCCCCACTTGAGCCACACTTCAAAGCCCTGCCAGATAACCAGCGGGGCTTGAGCCGTTTTTTCTTCAACTTGAGCCATTTATCCTTCTTTTTGAGCCATTATCGGGTGACATGAGCCGTTACGCTCTTACTTGAGCCGTTATTTTTCACTCTTGAGCCGGTATCTTTCAAACTTAAGCCATTCCAGGCCTAACTTGAGCCGTCTTCAGCGAACTTAAGCCGCTCCGACCCAACTTGAGCCACTCCACTCCCCCCGCCCCCACTCTCACACAGCACAGCACTAAAGGGTGTCAGACACCCTTCACCCCTTTACAGCACAAAACACAAAAAAGACAGGTCCACCCCTGAAAGTGGTAACCTGTCTTTGTTTATTCTTTATAAAATCCCCATTGCTGCAAGGGCGATAACGGCTACGACAGATAGAATCGGAATGACAATCGCAACTACGAAAATATCTTTATAGCTATCTTTGTGCGTCATGCCTGTAATCGCGAACAATGTAAGTACCGCTCCGTTATGCGGAAGTGCATCTAATCCTCCGGATGAGAGCGAGGCAATCCGGTGAAAGGCTTCTGGACTTACGCCTGTGTTCATCGCAATCTCGTAATACTTATCACCGAGAGCTTCTAACGCGATTCCCATACCACCTGAGGCGGAACCGGTTGCACCGGCTAGAATGTTAACCGAAATCGCTTCAGAGATAAGCGGGTGGCCTTTTACGCCCATTAACAGTTCTGTTAAACGGTCAAATCCTGGCACAGCTTTTACCACAGTACCGAAACCTACAGCCGCACTTGTGTTAATGATCGCAAGGACCGATCCGCTCGCTCCTGCGTTAATCGCACCAACGAATCGCTTAACTTTCGATACATTCAAAATCATAATAAGTAAAATACCAATAATTAATGCCACAATAACATCTAACTCAAATAGATTCAATGTAATCAATACGGTTAATAAAGGAAGAAACGATAGCGTCCAGTGAGGAATCACAACGTCCTCCTCTTCCTTTTGTTCTTTCGGTTCTGTAAAGGTTTCCCCTTTTTCCGTCAGCTTCTTCTCTTGTCTGCGCAGGTAGAAGTAACCTCCGCCTGCCATGATGATCGCTGCAATGATTCCCATCACGGGCGCAGCCATGGCATCTGTCTTATAATACTCCATCGGAATCAGGTTTTGAATCTGAGGTGAACCCGGTAACGCCGTCATCGTAAACGTGAACGCCCCTAAGGCCACAGTCGCAGGAATTAACTTCCGACTAATATTCGCTTCGCGGAATAAAGATAAAGCTAACGGATAAACCGCAAACACCACAACGAACAAACTCACCCCGCCGTAGGTTAATACAGCCGCAGACGCTAACACACCAAGGATCGCGCGCTGTGATCCGATTACTTTTGTCATGGCAACGGCTACGGATCGGGCCATTCCTGTCTCTTCCATCAACTTCCCGAAAATCGCACCCAACATAAAGACTGGGAACCAGCTCTTCGCGAAGTTAACGAACCCTCCCATATATGTATCTTTGTAGGCTTCTAATACATCAAGGCCTCCTGTTATAGCAACCACACCTGCCGCAATAGGTGCTACCCATAGGATGGACCACCCTATGTAGGCAAGCACCATTAAAACGACAAGCCCTAAGAAAATCCCAAGCATACTACATCCTCCAATATCAATCTAAGATCGTTCTCGTGCTAGTTAGACTTCCACGACCATCGCAATGCCCTGGCCCCCACCAATGCATAGTGATGCGACTCCGTACCGCTCATTTCGTCGTTTCAGTTCTTTCATTAATGTATATAAAACACGCGTCCCACTTGCCCCAACCGGGTGACCAAGTGCAATCGCACCACCATTTACGTTCACCTTATCTCGGTCAAGTCCAAGCTCTTTCTCCACCGCAATATACTGAGAAGCAAACGCCTCATTGACTTCAATCAGGCTCATGTCATCTAAGCTCAGGGATGCTTTCTCAAGCGCCTTTCGAATGGCTGGTGCAGGACCAATTCCCATAATGGAAGGATCAACGCCAGCTACTGCCCAGGACACAATACGACCAAGTGGCTTCAGACCCCTTGACTCAACAAACGATTCACCAGCAAGTACAACTGCACCTGCTCCGTCGTTAATGCCGCTCGCGTTCCCGCCTGTTACGGAACCATCTTTCTTAAAGGCAGGCTTCAGGCCAGACAGTTTCTCAGCCGTTGTATCTTCACGGATATGCTCATCTGTATCAACGACTTGTGTCCCTTTTCGTGTCTTCAACTCGACCGGAACAATCTCTTCTGCAAATTTCCCTGACTCTCGTGCTGCCGCAGCACTTTGGTGACTACGAGCAGCATACGCGTCCTGCTCCTCACGAGACACCTCATATTGATCGGCCAGGTTCTCACCAGTCATACCCATGCCTGCACCAATATATTCGTCAGTCAGTGCCGCCCAAAGCATGTCATCAAGCTTCGGTGCACCTAACTTCGTTCCAAACCGACTCCCATGTAAAGCATAAGGCGCAAGACTCATACTGTCTACCCCGCCAGCCAATGCTGCTTGTCCTTCTCCAAGCTGAATCGACTGGGCAGCTGAAATGACAGATTGTAACCCAGACCCACACAAACGGTTCACCGCAAGGGCTGGACTCTCATATGGAAGCCCTGCTTGAAGAGCGATATGTCGAGCTAGGTATGGAGCGTTTTTCGCTGAATGGATGACATTCCCCATAACGGAAAAATCAAGATCCTCTGCTCGAATCCCACTACGCTCAATCGCCCCCTTACTCGCTGTAACACCAAGCTGAGTTGGGTCTACATCTTTTAATACCCCGCCAAAACTTCCAAAAGGCGTACGAGCCCCCTCTAAAATATATACATTCTCCATTGTCTCCACTCCCATCCATTATTGTGCCGTATATCCGCCGTCCATTACAACAGCCTGACCGGTTACCCCTTTTGCCGCATCACTTGCCAGAAACGCTGTATAGTCAGCTATTTCTTTCACCGAAAGCAGGCGCTTTTGCGGCACAAGCGGATAAATGACTTCTTCTAATACCTTCTCAAGGGAAACGTCCCTGGTTTTTGCTAAATCTTCTAACTGTCCGCGAACAAGCGGCGTATCCACATACCCAGGACAAATCGCATTGACCGTAACGCCATGTTCCGCCCCTTCTAGAGCTGACACTTTCGTCAGTCCAATCACACCGTGCTTCGAGCTGTTATAAGCGGCTTTTCCTGCAAAACCAATCAGCCCATTAATAGAAGCCATATTAATAATGCGACCGAATCCTTGCTCTTTCATAATCGGAAACGCATGCTTCGTTGCCATAAATGGTGCTGTGAGCATCACTTTGACCATGAACTCAAACTTCTCTGTCGGGAACTCTTCAATCGGCGACACGTGTTGAAGACCAGCATTGTTAATTAAAACATCGAGTCGGCCGTAATGCTCTACGGCCTGATCGATTGCCCCTTTTAACTCTTCTTCATTCGTAACGTCACATCTCACACCCATGCATTCATAACCTTTTGAAGTCAGATCACGCGTAACGTCCTGAACTTTCTCTTCATTAATATCACTGAATACGACCTTTGCCCCTTTTTCAGCAAAATCAACACCGATTTCATATCCAATGCCACTTGCTGAACCTGTGATGAGTACGACTTTATTTTCTACCATTCTCGTGATCCTCCTAGCTTAGTACGCAGTTTCTAATAGATTTGGGCTTACTTTAAGTTCGGCTTCTGTGGATTCTTTAATCTCTTCAACCGTCCAGCCATCAGCAAGTTCAACCAGTTCCAACCCTTGATCTGTTACATCAATGACCGCACGTTCTGTAATGATACGATCGACAACGCCTTTCCCTGTTAGAGGAAGGCTGCACTGTTTTAAAATTTTAGGCTCCCCGTGCTTGTTCACATGGTCCATAATGATAACGATCTTCTTCGCACCGTGTACAATATCCATCGCACCACCCATGCCTTTAATCATCTTGCCTGGAATCATCCAGTTTGCGAGATCACCTGTTTCAGAGACTTCCATTCCACCTAAGATAGCGAGATCCAGATGCTCACCGCGGATCATGCCGAAGGACTCCGCACTGTCACAATACGCGCTTCCAACTGCCGCCGTAACGGTTTCTTTACCTGCGTTAATAAGGTCCGGATCCACTTCATCTTCATATGGGTAACGTCCAATTCCAAGTAGACCGTTTTCCGATTGAAGCACCATTTCTTTATTCTCTGAAATATAGTTGGCTACCATTGTCGGCATGCCAATCCCTAAATTGACGTAGTAACCGCTTTCAATTTCTTTCTCAGCTCTACGCGCAATTTTCTCACGCTGTGCTGCTTTATCTAATTGTTTAGCCACAATAATTCCTCCCTTTTAAGCATTTGCGTTTGTCGTTAATCGTTCAATGCGCTTCTCCTGCTGCCCTTCAATCAGTCCCTGAACATACACGCCTGCTGTATGTACGTGATCTGGATCGATGGCACCTGGTTCAACGAGCTTCTCCACTTCAGCAATCGTCACTTTCCCGGCTGCTGCCATCATCGGGTTGAAGTTACGCGCCGTTTTGTTATACACAAGGTTCCCAAGTCGGTCACCTTTTGCCGCACGAACTAAACTGAAATCCGCTTTCAGTGCATGTTGAAGTAAGTATTCCTTCCCGTCAAATGTACGCACTTCTTGCCCCTCTGCAATCGGTGTACCCACTCCTGCTGGTGTATAGAACGCAGGGATTCCAGCGCCACCTGCACGGATTCGCTCAGCCAGTGTTCCTTGTGGCACTAGCTCTACTTCTAATTCCCCTTCAATAACCTGACGCTCAAATTCTTTATTCTCCCCCACATAAGAGCCGATCATTTTATCAATCTGCTTATTCTGAAGCAGTAAGCCTAGTCCCCAATCGTCAACACCACAGTTATTTGAGATAACGGTTAAGTGTTTCACATTCGACTCGACTAACGCTAATATTAAATTCTCCGGAATTCCAACAAGACCAAAGCCACCTACCATAATCGTGTCATGATCCTTAATGTCTTTCACTGCTTCTTGGAACGATGTATACATTTCTTTCATCATTTCCCACTCCCTTCACCCTATTTATATGCAAAAAACATGCCAACTTTCGAAATCCTGCTACAATGCTAGTTAAAGCGCACTTCCTATTTAAGCTATTCCAGAATTTCAGAATACTTCCACATAATATATCAAAACATTTTGTAAGCCCTTACATAACGCAACTAAAAAAGCCATTCCATATTCTCGGAATGGCTTTCCACGGTTACGGAATGACTCATAAGCCGTATTTCTTCACTTTTTCATAGAGAGAGGATTTTCCGATTCCAAGCGTCTCGGCAGCCTTCACTTTATCTCCGTCCGCATGACCCATCGCTTCTTCAATCGCCTGCTTCTCTGCTTCTTCAAGACTTTCCTTTAACGTACGCCCAGCCGTATAACCACTTGATGTCGTACGAATCGAAGAGGGAAGATCCTCTAGACCAATCGATTCAGAGCGAGTTAAATGCACGGCGGATTCAATGGCATTCTCTAATTCTCGCACGTTCCCTGGCCAGGAATAACGCTTGAAGGCTTCATGCACAGCCGGGTCAAAATCCTCCACCCGTTTCCCGATCTTATCCGTCACTTTATGAAGGAGAGACCTTGCTAGTACTTCAATATCCTCTTTTCGCTCCCTCAGCGCTGGCACATGAAACTGAACGACATTAATGCGGTAAAATAAATCTTCACGAAAGCGCTGGTCCTGAATTAATTCTTCTAATGGCTGATGAGTAGAAGCAATGATGCGGACATTGACTTTCTGAGGATGCGTTGCACCAATCGCTTCCACCTCCCCTTCCTGTAACACCCTTAGTATTTTCACCTGAGCATGGAGTGGCATGTCACCAATTTCATCTAAGAAAAGCGTGCCCCCATCCGCAAGCTGAAACTTGCCTGGTTTCCCGCCTTTTTTTGCCCCCGTAAAAGCTCCTTCCTGATAGCCAAATAACTCTGACTCGAGAAGGTCTTCTGGAATCGCGGCACAGTTTACTTTGACAAAAGGTTTATTGCTTCGCTCACTTAGATGATGAATGCTATGAGCAAAAAGCTCTTTCCCTGTTCCACTTTCTCCACGAAGCAGTACAGACACATCACTCGGTGCCACTTGTTTGATCTTGTCTTTTAACACGTCAACTTCTTGTGACTGGCTAATGATGTGATGCAAAGCGTAAGTCGCTCCTGTTTGTTCCCTGCGCTGTGAGCGGTATGCTTTCAACTCAAGAAGCAAATCACGTATGTGACTGTTCATCTTCAGCCACTCTTCCGTATCACGGAACAAAACCATCCCGAAGGCCCCAACGACTTTTCCCTCTGAGCGCAGAGGAATACGATTTGCGATCATATAATTCCCTCTAATGTATTGAAGATCGGCCATCTCTTCTTTCCCCGTCTCCACAACGAGGTGCATACGCGTGTTCTCAATGACCTCCGTTACATGCTTCCCAATCGCTTGCCTCTTATCAACGTTCAGAAATTGGCAATAGCTTTCATTTATATATGATACAAGCCCTTCATGATCGACAACAACGATGCAAAAGTTCCCATTTTCAAAGAACGTGTCGAACACATCTTGCTTGTGATTATCTCTGATCGATTCCACTAGACCCCACTCCTTGTCGCCACAATATGATAACGATTTCATGCCTTTCTATTAGTCTATCATGATGAGTGAAATGCGGCATAGTCTAAGGCGAAAAGAAGCGAGAATTAAGATTTGTTTTTAAATAATCTTATCCACAAGAAAAGCTACTCCTGGAATGCCTATAAATAAAATAACTCCACTCAAACAACCAATGACAGCACAACCGTCTGCGATGGAGGTCATACATGAAGCAAAGGGATTTTCCTTTTCAGATTTCTTATTCTCATCCACCACCTGGATCCCTCCTCTGATCCTCGCTTCTAGATGTAACCTTAACGATCATAGAAAAATTCTAACCATTAAAAGCACGATATATAAAAAAAGCAGCTCAATTCATTGGGTACACGTATGTTTTATACCTCAATAATTGAACTACTTATTCGTTCTTTTATAATGGAAATCCTCTGAAGTCATACGTGTCTTCTAGCACATTCAATTCGACTTCTTCCCCATCAGCGTTAGTAAAGGTGATCGTTTCTTCACCTGTCCACTCAACAGGAATGTCTTCCTTCATCCAGATGACGTTTCGAACAAACGTGTCTCCTTCATACAAAGCTCCAATGTAGGTCAGCTTTTCACTCGTTGGTGCCCCATCCTTCTCTAAAATTCTTATGGTTAAGTTCCCCTCATCTGCTTGGTACTCAGCCACTTTCTCCAAGTGATCAATCGGCATATCATCAAATCCAAAAGGACCACGGAACATGACAGCAAATGTATAGAGTCCAAGTAGTAGTAAAGGGATTAGTACAAGAATCGTTATATATTTCTTCAAAGCTCTACTCCTCCAATGCCTTTCTATCCGCCTCTATTTTATCACGTTTTATTATAAAAGCGTAAGCGCCCGTTTAGCAACGTATAGACTGGACTGAGCCGGAGAAGAGATCTAGGAAACAAAATAACTGGTTAAACATTATGTAACTTTAATTTTCATAAAGTTTCTGAATTCCAAGGTTAAGAATCAAACCTATTGCACTTGTCATATTGAGTATCACAGACATAATGATTAATACCCAATGCAGTGGTTCTGGTAACTGTGCATTTTGACTAACCGTTAACGCTCCAAGACCAATTAACAGCATCGATATGAGTAAAGGTACGTTTTTTACCAAAAATAATCCTCCTTCAGTTAGGAATACGTATAAACATCTTTTTTAGAACGTTTATGTTGGTACATTCTTTGATCAGCTTCGATAAACAGACTCTCCATTTTGCCTGTTGAATGGGTTTTGAACGCATACCCCATAGATAACGACAAGCGAGAATTTGGATAACACTCATTGTGATCATCAACGTGCTTTTGGATCTGATTAAAAACAGACTCGACTTCTTCTAGTGTGGTGTCAGTCAGCAAAATGGTAAATTCATCTCCACCAACCCTTGATACAGCCGCATTTAGAGGAGTAGATTCAAGGAATACTTCAGCAGCCTTCTGAATGTAGGAATCCCCATGCTTATGGCCATACTGGTCATTCATATCCTTCAGTTTGTCTAAGTCACATAAAATCATCCCAACTGCACAATTGATCTCTTGATCATACTTCTCCATCAATTGGTCAAAGTAATCCCGATTATAGAGGCCTGTCAAAGCATCATGGGTGCTTCGATATTCTAAGTTTTGCTGTAGTTGAACTTTTTCATCAATATTGCGCAGAATACCATGTAGCTCAACCAAATCTCCGTCCTCATTATAGATAGGCGAAGCATACTCCTCAAACCATCGGTATTCCCCTAGCCGATTGCGCCAACGTTGAATAAACGGTTTTGAATAATCAAGCTGATCTGTGATCTTCTTTTCTAACGTGTCTAAATCATCTGGGTGAATGAGTTTTAAAGGGAGATAAGGATCTTCTAATGACTCTTCTACAATTCCCTTGCCTAAATAAGAATCAAGGGCTGGACTGATGTATATGTGTTTTTGTTCCGGTTGAAGTTGAACAATGTAAATAATGTCTCTTGAATTTTCAACAAGTTGATAGATTTGCTTTTCCTTTTCATTCTTTTCTTTCCAACGATGTTTGACATAAGAGGTATACATACTAAATAAGAAAAGTCCGACGGCAAGTCCTGTTAAAAAATAGAATGTATCCATCGTATAACCCCTAGCTTTTTGAATATCCTCTTATTTTACTATAAAAGCAGAGACTTTTGGCCCATTCGACAGAAAATTCTATTATATTTTTATACACTATCGCCCTACTTGAGTAGCCTAATGTTCATTACGAATCGGAACATACGCTCCAATCTCCTGTTTTAAACGGGGGATGTCTTCTTGATGAAGTTCACCATAATAGATACGGGCAATGCGCACATTTTCCTGATAAAACGACAAATGCTTCCGGGTTTCCACCACTCGTAACAAGTAACGAAGATCAACGACTTTTCGGTTCAAGACTGGGCTACGAGTAATATAAAGGACTCCATTTTTAAAACGGACATAATCTTCTTTATTATTACGATTCTGAGCTATCGCAACGGAAAATCCGATTATGGCTTGGGTTCCTTTAAGCAGAATATCCTCGTTGAAGAACAGAACAAAATAAAGGTTCAAAAAGCCATAGATCCCCATTATTAAATCAGGCGAACTCCACCATTTACCTTCTTTTGCAGGAAAACGTACCACATCCTGAGCGACCTCTTCCCCCACCATCTCTCTTGATTTCCCTTTATCTAAAAATCGTTTGAGGATCACAGAAGATAGAACAGCTAAAACAATGGATAGAATGAACCAAGCCACCTCCAAAAGACCCCTCCTTCCCAAATTTTCACGTACCATAGTTTACCAAAACCCTACTAACATTTTAAGGAATTTTTCATCTCCTTTAAATGAATTAAAATAAAAAGCAGCCCTTGCTAAGGACTGCTTACATCATTAATGAAAAAGAATACCCTACAAGCTCTCCTTCCATTCTCCGTCTCTTATCCTTTGTTTGGAAACAAGTCGTTTCTCACAAGCTCCCATTCAAAAGATGCTCGCTCAAGCCACCCAGTTAACGCTTCAATATCACGGGCAAATACCCGATCTTCTTTAATGGAAGCAACCTCTTCCCTCGCCTCTTGATATAATTCTTGTATCGCTTTAGATGCTTTATTAATCCCTCTGTACTCTAAAGCCTGAAGTGCACAGATGAGCTCAATTGCTAGCACTTTCTCTGCATTAAGGATGATTTGATAAGCGTGCCGTGCTCCAATCGTGCCCATACTCACGTGGTCCTCTTGATTTGCAGAAGAGGGGATCGAATCCACGCTTGCAGGGTGAGCAAGCGTCTTGTTTTCTGATACGAGAGAGGCTGCCGTATACTGTAAAATCATCGCACCAGACTGCAGACCAGGGTCAGGACTTAAAAATCCGGGCAAATCATTAAGCTGCGGATTGACGAGGCGCTCGATTCTACGCTCTGATATATTCGCAAGTTCCGCTACCGCAATCTTCATAAAATCCATCGCCAAAGCAATTGGCTGACCGTGAAAGTTCCCCCCTGATACAACGGTTGCCCCGTCGTCTAAAATAAGCGGGTTATCGGTTGCTGCATTCATTTCAATCTCGAGCTTTTCTTTTATATAAGCCAAGCTTTGCCGTGATGCTCCATGAACTTGCGGAATGCAGCGGAGGGAGTATGCATCTTGAACACGCTTCTCCCCTTGTCGTGTGATCAGTGTACTTCCATTTGTAATGGCACGAATTCGTTCTGCCACCTGTATTTGCTCAGGGTACCCCCGGGCTTCATGAATGGCCGGGTGAAATGCGTCGATAATGCCCTCAAGTCCTTCTAGCGTCATCGATGCAATCCAATCACACTGTTCAATCAGTCGCTCCGCTTTTAAATAATTCAAAACCCCCATCGCCGTCATGGCTTGTGTTCCGTTTATGAGCGCTAACCCCTCTTTCGCTTTTAACTCAAGAGGCTCCAACCCCTTCTCTACATATACTTCACCCGTCGATTTCGTATCATCTCCATCATAGACCTCCCCCTCTCCCACAAGTACAAGAGCAAGATGAGACAAAGGCGCAAGATCACCAGAAGCACCTAGCGAACCTTGCGAAGGGATCACAGGAATAATGTCCATATTTACCATGTCCCTTAACCGTTCAACAAGACAAGGACGAACGCCTGACACCCCTTTTAACAAAGCATTTAACCGCAATACTACCATCGCTTTACTAACCAGCTTTGGAAAAGGCTCACCCACACCACACGCATGCGATCGGATTAAGTGAAGCTGCAATGTATTCACATCTTTCTCATGAATCCGCACATCACTAAACTTCCCAAACCCGGTATTAATTCCATAAACCGTCTTGCCATCCGCCACAATCTTCTCCACCACCGCACGGCTCTTTTTAACGTTCTCTAAACTTTCCGGAGCAATTTGAATCCTCTCTCCGTGGAAGCATATATCTCGCATATCTTTTAAAGTTAAAGTTGACCCTGTTAATTCAATCATGCTGATCGACTCCTTTCTTTTGATTGATTTTGTCTTATTTCTATTTGAGGCTGTTGTCTGGGGCGGGGAACTGGCTCATGTTTTTCAAAAACCGGCTCAAGTAAGAGCGAGTGGAGCTGGCTAGGGCGAGAACTGGCTCATGTTAGGCATAAGTGACTCATGTCTAACTCAAAGAGGCTCATGTTTTCTTGAAACTGGCTCAAGTCTTGAAAAAAGCGGCTCTACTTGGCCGGGATCGGCTCAAGTTCAAGGTTTGTGGCTCAAGACCGCTCATTCTGGCTCAAGTTTTTCAAAAACCGGCTCAAGCACGAGCTACCGCATCTGGCCAGGGCGAGAACTGGCTCATGTTAGGCATAAGTGACTCATGTCTACCTCGAAGCGGCTCATGTTTTCTTGAAACTGGCTCAAGACGTGAAAAAAGCGGCTCTACTTGACCGCGATCGGCTCAAGTTCAAGGTTTGTGGCTCAAGACCGCTCGTTCTGGCTCATGTTTTTCAAAAACCGGCTCAAGCACGAGCTAGCGCATCTGGCCAGGGCGAGAACTGGCTCATGTTAGGCATAAGCGACTCATGTCTACCTCGAAACGGCTCATGTTTTCCGAAAACCGGCTCAAGCCCTGCAAAACCTCTCCATACTTAACCATTTTCCAAACAAAAAGAGGCGACAATGGCATAGAAATACCATTGTCGCCTCCTCATAACTAATGACTATAGGCAACGCATTTATCCAATATGATTAATACCAAGGCCAAATGCTTCGTGCTCGAGCCCTTTTACAGGTGCGCCGATTGTACCGTAAAAGGCAACTGCAATCCATTCGCCTTCTTCTAAATCTTCATAAGGAGAGCCTCTTACGATGGCGAACTTCAATCCGACTGTTCGCATCATATCTCCTGCTCCAATTTGTCCGCGCATGACTCCATTTAGAGCTTCTAGAATCGCATGATAAAGAGCGTGGGTCTCGCGGTAAACGTCCTCTACTATAATATGATTTCGTTTCGCTGCTGTTTCCACGGCAGCGATAATTTTTTGCATATTCATGGAGCCGGCTTTCCCTGTGCAATAATCGACATCTTTTAACTGATCAGAGAATGGCTCGAGTTCTTCTTCTGTCATGGAGGATACCAATAAAGCTAACTTCCCAATTGGAATCTTTGGACTCATTCACTTCACCTAAATTCCCTGTAAACTAAAACGATTGACTACTAGCTACCTTAAATTGTAAGCGTTTACCGAACATTCTGTCAATCTGTTTTCAGTCTATGCTTCGCCCTCTCATTCCATAACGGCAACCTTTTTCTAGGAAGACTGTTTCACACTTAAGACAGTAATCGTGGCTAAAATCAGCCCCATTCCTGCATACTGCATGAGCGTTAAGCTATTTCCAAGTAGCATGATTCCGAATAAAGAGGCTGTGACTGGTTCCACCATGGCGATGATCGAAGCTGTAGAGGGAGCTGTTCGTTTAACTCCGCGTACATAAAGGATAAAGGATAGTCCAGCGCCAATAATCCCTAACACAATAAACCATCCGATATCATTTGAGCTCACGACTGAAATGGCCTCACCAAAGTTGATCCGTAGCAACATGACAAGAATAAAGGCGAAGAACGCGATGGTTAATGTAGCTTGAGGGCTGCCTAATTTAGCGGCTTTCTTAAACCCAAATATAAAGAAGGCGTAAGAAATCCCCGCACCAAGACCAGCAACTATCCCCATAAACGAAACTTCCGTCCCTGAGCTGTAAGCCCCTGTTAATAAGATCACTCCAACTAGAACAAACGCTATACTTGCCCATTTAAATAGTGAAGATCGTTCAATTCCCAGTAAAAAGGAAACAAGCAACACAAAGATTGGTGCTGTATACATTAACGTCGCTGCTATCGGGATGCCAGCTGACTCAATAGCTAGGAAGTAGAACGTGAAATTCCCCGCTACGCCTATTCCAGCCAATGCTGCCCATGAGTAGAAATGAGGATTATTATTTTTTATCTTAATTTTTTTGCGTCTAAATAAGTACCAACATGTAAAGAAAATAAACCCGACAAACCCTCGATAAAAGGCAATTGTCGCAGGCCCCCAGCCTTTGTTCATTAATATATCTCCAACACCACCTGTAATCCCCCACAAAACCGCTGAAGTGAGAACAAATAGTATCCCAGTATAATTCATCTTGTCCCCTCCTTTTCCTCATTCTTTTTATAGTCCTTGTAAAAAATCGCCTTTAGAGTATCCTAAAATTACCTATTCTGTCGTATGTTCAAAGGTATTTTCTACAATTCCATCTTTTTTGGAATTTAAAACCTCTTTCTTTTTATAGAGAAAAAAAAGATGCTATATCGCCTCATTTAATTATGTTAGTACATCAATTAATCTTTTCAGAAAGAGATGTTAAGGAACATAAGAACATAAAAAAAAGCGCTTGTGCCGAAGCACAAACACTTTTTTTATACCTTAACAGCCTCTCCTGTTGAAGCAGATTCGTATAATGCCTCCACGATCCTTTGAACAAGGGTTCCTTGGTCAGGGAGAGAAATGGGTTCTTCTCCTTTCAAGATACAATCAAGGAAATGATGCACTTGTTTCTGATGGGCATTACTCTCTTTCAAATAAGCAGGCTTAAAATCAAGAAGCGTCCCGTGCTTCTCCTGATACATATTCAGCGGGAACACGTCAGCTCCGCCCTCATCCCCCATTACTTTCAGAACCCTCGCATCTTTCTCTGCAATGTTGGCCGCAAATGAGGATTCAAATAAGAGGGAGGCACCGTTTTGGAATGTAATCATGCCGCGAGCCATGTCTTCAACTGAGAAATTCTCATGATCCCACTCGCCAAGTAGCCCAACGCCTGGACGTTTCCCAATCTTATCGTACGTAACGCCGAGCACGGTTTTCGGCTCAGGATATCCCATCAAATAAAGAGCCGCATCTAGCATATGAATCCCATTGTCGATTAACGTTCCTCCACCTTGAAGTTCTTTATTCGTAAAAACGCCCCAGCCTGGAATACCGCGCCTTCTGTTCCATTTGGCTTCAGCTGCGTAGATCTCTCCCATTTCACCTTCATCTGCAAAACGCTTCACCGCTTCTACTTCAGAACGAAATCGAAAGTGGAATCCGTACATGAGATGCTTCCCTGTCTGATTCGCCACTTCTTCCATTCTTTCTGCATCACTCGCTGAAATCGCCGGTGGCTTCTCACATAGAACGTGGCATCCTGACTGCATCGAGTCGATCGCTTGCTCAGCGTGAAACGCGTTCGGTGTACAAATACTAACGGCGTCTAGCTCCATTTCACGAAGCATGTCCCTGTAGTCTTCGTATGCATGGTGAATCGAGAATTCATGCGCACAGTCCTCAGCCTTATCTTTATTGTGATTCGCTACCGCAACGACTTCTACCCCATCGCTGTAGTTTTGATAATTTGGAATATGAGCACTTCTGGCAATGCCACCTGCGCCAATGATCCCGACTCTAAGTTTTCTATTCATATTTTTCTCCCCCTTTACCTTTTGTAGTACTCTCGAACCATATCATCCATAACCCGGTTCGTGCGTAACGCTGAATGTCCCGTGCTCGGCGACTCCCCTTTTCCTAATAGTTCATCGACGATCGTTTGGATCAGGTGCTGTTGAATCGGACTTGGGCGATCGATAAGAAATTCTTCTGTTCCGAGTTGGTTGATTAACGTGACCGGGACTTCATCAAATGTTGAGAAAATAAGTTCCCCTTTTGTCCCGACGATTCGGTTCCGATCTTCATTCTTATAGGAAGAGAAGTTCCATACGCCCGTCCCCATCACGCCATTTTCAAATCGGAAACTACCACTTACGCTATCTTCAGCAGGATAAGAGTCCGAAAGATTGTCTGCATACCCTTTCACATCTTCAATCGGTCCAAGCAAGTAATCAAAGAGGTCGAGCGTATGAGAAGCAACGTCATAAAATAAACCTCCGCCGCTCACTTCAGGACGCACTCTCCATGGCCATTCTCCATTTTCATCTTTCTCTAATAGCCGTTGCGTCTGCTCCATCGTCACAAAACGAACGTCACCAATCGCGCCCTCATCGAGCAGCTCTTTCACTTTGAGAAAACGTGGCAATCGGCGACGATAATAGGCAACGTATAAAGGCACATCGTGTTCCTCGCAAACGTCAATCATAGCCTGGCACTCTTCTGTGTTCAGTGCCATTGGCTTCTCGACGTATACAGGTTTCCCTGCCTTTGCTACCATTTCTGTGTACTCTTTATGAGAGCCTGGTGGTGTGGCGATGTACACCGCATCCACTTCTGAATCATGGACAAGGTCCTCTGCTTTGTCGTACCACTTTGGCACATTGTGGCGCTCCGCGTAATCTTTCGCAAGCTCTCCGTTCCGCCTCATAACAGCCACGAGTGAACTATTGTCCGCTAACTGAAAGCCTGGTCCACTTTTCACCTCAGTCACATCGCCGCAGCCAATAATCCCCCATCGAATGGTTTCCATATGTATGATCCTCCGATCCCGTTTCTATTTATGTCGTACCTTCCAAAAGAAGCAATTGCCACTTCTTTGACAGAGCCATTTTAACATACCATCTTTAGGAAGAGAGTAGTTATCTATTCATAAGAAAAAGAGCCAGCTTCCCGTTGCAGGAGGCTGGCTCTTGTTTAGTCTTTCGTATATTGCTCAGGATTTGAACCTGCTTTCCACAATGTTAGTGCGATGGCAATGGCTGACAAACTCCAATAGAAGAACTCCCACCGTCCAGAAAGAACGGATACAATCAAGAACACTAAAGGACTACCTATTAAAATGATTAATGACAGGCTTTGATAACGATTCATGTAGACTCTCCCCCTCACTTAAAACAAGACATCCGTTAAATCCACCTAGCAAAGTAAATGGATTGTTATAGAAAATAAATTAATGAATATCGTACCCTTTCATTCTAAGAAACTATGAACCGATACAAATAAAATAAATGTACTGATTACTATTCTGACCCATCCATTGCCTTTTTTGCCATCTCGAAATTCAATTAATCCACTCACCAACACCATTAAACTAAAAGACAACAACATATAGGATTGAAACCTGTGATCTACAATCAACCCATACCCTGCAAGCGAGACAGCTATGATTGAAAATATAATTTCCAAAAGCTTTAACAATGTAAACCCACCTCTAACCAATGCGATTAATGATCCTTGCACCTAACCTCCCGTTGCCTTAATAAGAATAGGCGAATTGCTGATTGAAGTAACACTCGATCCTTTAGAAAAGGAGCACCAAAATAGATATGATAAATAAAATAATCGCCAAAAGAAACCGAACAACTACATTCCTTATTTCTTGTTCTCCTTTAGCTTTCTGAATTTCTCTTCTGTAATCGAACCAACTATGAACAGTAAATATAAAAATTAAAATCACAAATAGAAGTTGCTGGAACAAAATGAGTTCACCCTTCCCGCTACAACTCCTTGGACACCATGCCCCGTCACAAACTCTTTTCTTGAAAGCCATTTTAACATAAAATACCATGAACCGTTTCAGAAAATCACGTTAAGGCGTCGGGACAGTCCTCGCGACTCCTCAAGTTAATATGTTGGGTTCTATCACCTTTTCAATGCTTTTTCATGCAAAAACGTCAGAGATCAAGTGCTTCTCTGACGTTTTTTGTGCTTTTTTTCTATAAAAGGTCATTGATTGGTGCGATCTCTTACCTTATGGTCATGAATCTTAATGAAACAGTCATAGATCGAACGTCTCTCTTACCTTTTTATTGTCATGTTGGGTGAAAGCGTCACAGATGGAGGACGGGACAAGGTACCTGTCCCCTCATCCCACTGCAGCATGCGGTCATCGTTTAATCAATCTCCTCTTCATTCTTATCTAAAATCATTAAGTTGTACGTATCATCTCGGATTGCTTCCGTGCCTTCACCATTCTGTATATATTGCTCTACTTCAGAATGAATCTCCTCAGCGATCTGAGCCGCTTCGTCTGATCCTTTCTCAAGCGATGTCTTCACCTTCATGACTAGAGGATAGGGATGGAAGGAGTAGGAAAATCCGGTTACAGGGTATTCGCCTGAATCAACAAGGGCTCCAGCGATATCATTGAGTGCACCAGTATCATCCCACCGCTTTTCTTGCTCCCTGGCTTTCTTCTCTACTTGGCGGATATCAAGCTTTAGTTCAGCGTCTACTGATTCAGCTTCTTCTTTTGCGATCATTTCGAGTTGATCCATCCGACTCTCTTCTTTGGTTACAATAATGTTCATATAGATTCCTTCTCGATCATTAATCCGAACGGAGACTGGGAACATTAATTCATAACCCTCCCTTTCTAAACGCTCAGTTAGTGACTTTTCGATCCTCTTACTCTCCTCTTCGTTTGCCTTCTCTTCTTCTGTTAACTCAAGAGGCTGACTAGAACTCTTCTTGGTAGGCACGACCTCAACTTTGTATCCACCTAGCCCCTTATCATCAAGCGCATTTTCAACCTGTGTGGCCAACTCTTCAAGTGAGACTTCTTCATCTTTTACAGACAGCTCGATACCCTTTTCATCAGAAACGTAATGAGCAAGCTCGTAGCCTTGTTCTTTAACTGAGGCATTTACAGTTTGGAGTACTTTCTCCACTTCTTCCCTTCGTTCTTCCTCATCCTGAACATACTGACTAATAAACGGGATCTTCGCCAATACAGGTTCAAGAGACGGGACATAAAGGATACTTGCAAACATAATAAAGACTAACGCCACAGCTGTGATCACAGGAGTGAGGTAGCGTTTAGTACGCTTAGGGCGAGGAGGAGAATCTAATCGATTGAGTACATTTCGTTGATTGCTCTTCTTAAATTTCATCCCTTCCACTTCTTCCGGATAGTTCCACCGATTATTCTTCAACGATCATTCCCCCTTCTACTAAATGCTTGAGGCGTTCTCTTGCACGGCGAAGCCTGCTTTTAACTGTATTTGAGTTACAATCAAGGACACTCGCTACTTCATCTACAGATAGATCTTCGTAATAATATAGGATGACCACTTCTCGATATTTAATAGAAAGCTTCAGCACCTGATCGAATAAAACGTTCTTTTCTTCATTTTGTATGACCTCTTTCATCACGTTACTCCCCAACTCATCGGTCCGTTCTGGCAGCACCGATTTCGGAATCAAGTTGCGAAACGACCAGCTCCTCACATAATCTTTGCAGTAATTAACTGTAATTCGGTAGAGCCAGGTCTGATAGGAAGATCGCTCTTCAAATGAATCAAGTGAATGGTAACAACGAATAAAAACTTCTTGCGCAAGGTCTTCTGCTCGCGCCCTGTCTTTCGCGTATGTATACGCAATCCGAAGCACCATATCGCCATGTCTCTCCATTAAATCAGTCAGGAGTTCCTGCTTCGACTGTTGCTTATTCCATTCTCGCTCCCCATGCATTGCTTTCCCTCCTTCTTCACCCCGTTAGACGACACCGGGCAAAGCTCCGTTCCCTTTTTCTTGAAATAAATATCCAAATCCATCCTAACCAACGGGTTCTCATATGGCAATGAGGAGGTTAATCTGCGACTTCCTAAGAAGGAGGACAAGGTACCTGTCCCCTCATCTCACTTGTAAACGTTTGTACTTAAACATTTGTCAGAAATATACTCCATGTTATATTAAATAAAAGGAGTGTTAAAATGGAAATATTTTTACATATTATAGTATTAGGGATTATTTCATTTTTATCTATTAACTTAGGTCTGTATTACAAAAATAAAAAAAACAACTCTATTTACGGAGCCATCGCTAGTTCCGCCGTTCCCCTATTGATCTATATTTTATTTACCTACTATTTCGCTTTATATATTTCTCCAATATTGTTTTTATGCACGTTTATTTATTGGCGTTCTAAAAACTAGTGATTTCTGAAGAACCGGGACGATTCGAGACGAGTGAAAAAGTCAAAAACCTATACAAAAGAAGCAAGTCACCTACTGTATAGTGGATTTGCTTCTTTTTAAATCTGTATTTAGATGTAAGTGTACAAACTTGGATAATTTAAGTACTTTTTCACTGGTTTCGGACGGTTCTTGTGCTTCCTCCAGAGTTAATAAATGGAGAATCTATTACCTTATCAATACCGTTTTTTGTTTCTCCTTTATAAAAGGTCATAGATTAGTGCGATCTCTTACATTATGCTCAGATAGCCTAATGAAATCGTCAGAGATCGAACGTTTCTCTTACCTTTTTACTAGTATGAGATGTGTAAACGTCACAGATGGAAAGCGGGACAAGGTACCTGTCCCCTCATCCCACTTTGTCCCCTGATCCCACTTGCAATTCTTAAACAACTGTGGCAAAGTCTTAAGTGAAAGAGCGTTAATCATAACTTAATAGAAACACGTAACATGTAGGGGAACCAGTGTGACTGGTTGAGACGTCCTGTAGACAGACGGACCCTTAGAACCTGATCTGGTTGAGACCAGCGTAGGAAACATATCTAACGTTTTTTAATGATATGCACCCTAGGTATGGTACCTGGTGCTTTTTTTATTGGAAAATTTTCTACGATTCTCTAAAAGTCCCTTACCGTTTCTTAACGCTCTACTTACAAAAGGGAGGAATCATTTTGAAGAAACTTATGATCTGGACTTGTCTTCTCGTCCTCTTAACTGCTTGCTCGAGCACGAGCGAGGAAAGTGGTGAAGAAAGCGAGTCTCCACAAGACGTGACGCTCGTCCTTGATTGGACACCAAACACGAACCACACCGGGCTATACGTAGCCAAAGAAAAAGGCTATTTCGAAGAGCAAGGCCTGAACGTGGAAATCATTATGCCAGGTGAAGCCGGGGCTGATCAGCTCGTCGCCTCAGAAAAAGCTGACTTTGGCATTAGTGCTCAAGAAGCTTTGACGAAGGCGCGTGTACAGGATATCCCTGTCGTGTCGATCGCAGCGATTATCCAGCACAATACATCAGGGTTCGCATCCCCTCAAGACAAAAACATAGACTCACCAAAAGATTTCGAAGGAAAAACATACGGCGGCTGGGGTGCGCCTGTTGAGAGAGAAGTCATCTCATCTCTTATGAAACAAGAAAACGCTGATGCGGAGAAGGTTGAAATTGTGAATATGGGTAACACCGACTTCTTCACAGCCGTTGAGCGAGACGTTGATTTCGCGTGGATTTACTACGGATGGACAGGCGTTGAAGCTGAACTTCGTGGCAAAGACTTAAATATGATCTACTTAACCGACTACTCGGAGAAACTAGATTACTATACACCTGTTCTCACAACGAACCAGAAGCATATTGATGAAGACCCTGAGCTCGTTAAAGACTTCACGAAAGCTGTGTCACAAGGCTACCAATATGCGATCGATGAACCAAAGAAATCAGCTGATATTTTAATAGACGCCGTACCAGACCTTGACCCTGAACTCGTTAAAGCCAGTCAGGAATGGCTGTCCCCGAAATATCAGGATGACGCCGAGCAGTGGGGTATTCAGGAAAAAGCCACATGGCAAAACTATGCCGATTGGATGTATGAAAACGGTTTGCTCGATCAAGAGCTTAAAGCGGATGAAGCCTTTACGAACGAATTCTTACCAGAGGAGTGATCAGAATGGCCAATTCATTAGTCAGTATTCAAATTATCCCAAAGACCCCAAACGGAGAACCAACGATTCCGATGGTGGACGAAGCGATTTCGATCATTGAAGAGTCAGGAGTAAAATACGAGGTCCATCCCCTTGAAACAACGATGGAAGGGGAACTCTCTGAGCTGTTTCAGATCATTGAAAAGTTGAATGAACGAATGGTTGAACTAGGATGCTTGAATGTGATCTCCCAAGTGAAAGTACTCTATCAACCTAGCGGCGCTTCAATGGACGCTCTAACGGAGAAGTATTCACAATGAAACAAGTAGTCTTAAGAGGATGGCGGCCCACGTTGGTCATCATCCTTCTCTTTATTTTATGGGAAAGTGCTAGTCGATTGTTCGAAATCCCTGAGTGGCTCATACCCTCCCCTACTCAAGTATGGGAAGAGGGAATAGCGGGATGGTCTGTGTACAACCACCATTTATACTCTACCATTCTCCTAACCGTTACCGGATTCCTAATTGGGTCCTCGGTCGGAATTATAGTAGCAATCTTGCTTCACGTCATACCCATCTTTCGCAACATGTTCTACCCGCTTATTATTTTCTCGCAAAATATCCCGATTATCGTGCTTGCCCCATTACTCGTGATTTGGTTTGGATTCGGAATGTTGCCAAAGCTAATCATCATTACACTGGTCTGCTTCTTCCCGATCGCCGTTTCAACGATGGACGGATTGAGGCAAACAAGTACCGAACTGCTTCACTATACGAAAATGGCGGGCGCAACAAAGCGACAGACGTTCTGGAAATTAGAATGGCCGCACGCGCTGCCTTCGTTATTCTCCGGGTTAAAGATTTCCGCTACATACAGTGTGATGGGGGCTGTAATTTCTGAGTGGTTAGGGGCAAAGGAAGGAATCGGCGTGTATATGACGCTCGCTTCTTCCTCCTTCCGAACAGATCGCGTCTTTGTGGCCATCTTCTTGATTATGCTATTGAGCTTACTTTTCTTTGCTCTGATTACACTCATTGAGAAACGGGTCGTTGCCTGGAAAACGAAAGGAGTCGAGACCAATGGCTGAACTCACGTTACAAAATGTATCAAAGTCCTTCGACAATCAGCTCATTTTAAACGATATTAACCTAAGCGTCGGAAACGAGGAGTTCGTGTCCGTCCTTGGGCCTTCTGGCAGCGGAAAAAGTACGCTTTTTAATTTGATCGGGGGCCTGTATCAGCCCGATCAAGGTGAGATTACATTAGATGGGGATACCATTACAGGCACAAGAGGATCGATTAGCTACATGCCACAAAGCCCTTCCCTTTTTCCGTGGAGGACGATTGTCGACAACGTGATGCTTGGGAGTGAAATTGTTGGTGAACCAGATCGGGAAGCCGCTATGAATATGCTTAAGAAGGCTGGTTTGTCAGGATATGAGAACGCCTATCCGCATCAGCTCTCTGGCGGGATGAAGCAACGGGCCGCTTTTGTAAGAAGCCTCCTTAGCCCACAGCCGCTTATTTGTTTGGACGAACCTTTCTCCGCACTCGATGAGTTCACACGACTCGAGATGCAAAAGTGGCTCCTTGATTTGTGGAGCGAGCATAAGCGTTCTGTTTTATTTGTTACGCATAATATTGAAGAAGCGCTGTTCCTGTCTGATCGGGTGATTGTGTTATCAGAACGGCCAGCTACCGTTCAGAAAGAGTTTGAGGTGCCGTTTGATCGGCCTCGCGAAGAGACGCTGCTTTTATCTGAGGAGATGCTTAGCTGGAAGCGAGAGATTTATCAAGTCTTGAAGCGCGGGGACGGGTCTGGCGCTTCGCGAGGTTAATATTTGAGGGATCTGTTACCTTTTTAATACTTTTTCATACAAAAACGTCAGAGATCATGTGATTCTTTGACGTTTCTTTGTGATATCTTCTATAAAAGGTCATAGATTTGAGGGATCTCTTACCTTTTTATTGAGATGTGAAGTGAAAACGTTACAGATAGATTGCGGGGCAAGGGACCTGTCCCCTTATCTCTTTATAACTATCTCTTCTAAGCGATCCATGATAAAATTCGTAAGGACATCTTACTTATTTTTATCATACAAATGAAGGAGGAAATTCGTTGAAATCACTCTTCAACAAATACATAGAAACATCTTTCGTTCTTAAAATGTTTATTGGTTTTCTTGCAGGTACCCTGCTCGCCTTAGCCATCGGGGAACAAGCAACGGTAGTTAAGCCACTCGGCGATCTATTAATCAATCTATTAAAACTCATCGCCATTCCGGTCATCTTCCTAACCGTTGTGTTGGCAGTGGATCAGATGAACTTACCTACACTCGGTCGGATGGGCGGTAAACTCATCCTTTACTACATCGCCACGACGGCAGCAGCGGTGTTTATTGGACTAGGACTGGCTTTCTTAGTCGACCCGGGTAAGAATCTGGAGCTTCCAAACGCAGAGGTTGAGAAACCAGATACGCCTTCATTTGGCGATGTCTTGATGAATATCATTCCTGATAATATCGTCGCACCGTTTGTGAATGGTGATCTTATGTCGATTCTTTTCTTATCTGTCATTATCGGAATTGCCATCTCGACGATGAAATTTTCTAGTGAAGAGAAGATGAAAGGCTACGGTGAGTTGTTAGACCGGTTCTTCCAGGCGCTGAATGAACTCTTCTATAAACTTTTAAACGGCGTTCTCTTTTACGCTCCAATTGGGATCTTCGGAATTAGCGCTTCTTCATTTGGCGGCCAAGGTTGGGAAACGCTTCAGTCCTTACTTAGCTTTACGGCTGTCTTTTATGCAGGGGTTGCTCTTCTATGGGTGCTCGTTTACACAACATTCCTGAAGCTATCAGGTCATCCGTTAAAGCCGTTCTTCTCAGCTACGAAGGACGCCTATACGACGGCGTTCTTCACTTCAAGCAGTGTCGCTACTTTACCAGTTGCGATTGATACGGCGAAGAAAGCTGGCATATCAGAACGCGTCGCTCACTTCACACTTCCGCTCGGTGCGGTCTTTAACTCTGATGGCGGCGCCCTGCGCATGGGTGTGTCAATTGTGTTTGCCGCGAACATTACAGACTTATCCTTGTCTGTCGGCGACTTCTTCACTATCGTTGTTATCGGTACACTTCTATCTGTCGGGACAGCAGGCGTTCCTGCAGCTGGACTCGTTACTCTATCAGCTGTCTTAACGATGTTTAACCTTCCACTTGAGATCGTTGCGCTTATTGCAGGTGTTGACGTTCTGATTGGTATGGCAGGTACAGCTTCGAACGTATTCGGCGATATCGTTGGAGCTGCGGTTGTGGATAAATCGGAAGATAAACAGGATCCTACTAAAAAAACCGCATAATAAGCTAGAAAAAAGCGGCCTCGTCTTTTAAACCTGACGAGGCCGCTTTCCTATAGTGTTACATAATTTCTCGTACTAAATCGACAACTACCCCTGTTACAAGAACGAGGGTGGTAAAAATACATACACCACCGCGTAGTTTCTTCTTTTCTCTTAATTCTTCAAGACCAAGAAAGAAAAACATCAATGCCACCAAGGAAAAAATGACCTCAATCGGCCAGTCTAGAGAGTTAATAAATAGGTCATAAAAGCATAAAACGAGCACTACACCCGGCAATACCAAATTCACTTTTCGTACCATAAGTTGCCCCCTACTCTCCTCAGATTCTACACCAACAGCTGAATTAACTATTAATGAAGAACTTTTAAGGAGTGCTCTTCCGTAAACCCTTATGTATTCGCTGTTTCATTCAATACCCAACTTGGACCACCAAATATCCAAAAGTTGGTAAACACAGCGTACCATAACGAACTTTACTTGAGAACACATAAGGGCTTACATCTACTGATCCTTCCTCACCAAATCATCATACGTCTCCCGCTCAATCACAACACGCGATTCCCCGTCTTGTGCAAACACGACAGCCGGACGCGGAATACGATTATAGTTACTCGCCATCGAATACCCGTAAGCTCCTGTACTGAACACAGCGAGAATATCCCCGTAATTTGTAGGTGGCAACATCAAATCCCAGATCAGCATATCGCCTGATTCACAACACTTCCCGGCTACGCTCACGAGTTCTGTTGCCTCTTCGTCGGGACGATTGGCTAACATGGCCTGGTACCTTGCCTGATAAAGGGCCGGACGAATATTATCCGTCATGCCTCCATCGACCGTAATATACGTACGGAGGTCCGGGATGATTTTCTTCGAGCCGACTTTATACAACGTCGTTCCCGCTTCTGCTACCATACTTCTACCTGGTTCGATCCATACTTCAGGGAAGGATAGCTCATGGTCGGTATAATGCTTTTTCACACTTTCTGAAATAGCTTGAACGTATTCAGAAATGGCTAGAGGCTGGTCGTCTTCTGTGTATCGAACGCCAAATCCCCCTCCTACATTTAGAACCGGTAATTCCAAACCGTATTTCTTTTTCATCTGGTACACGAATCCAGTTAAAATCTGAATCGCCTGGTCAAATCCGTCCGTTTCAAACATTTGCGACCCAATATGAGAATGGATGCCTAACAGGTTATAGTGAGGTTTACGAGTCACAATTTGGACCGCTGTTTCCGCTTGCCCGTTTGATAATCCAAATCCGAACTTCGAATCTTCCTGCCCCGTCATAATGTATTCATGCGTATGAGCTTCCACACCTGGCGTTACTCGTAGCAAAATGTTCACGTGTTGCTCGCGCTTGCTAGCAAGATCATGAAGCATTTCAACCTCTAGAAAATTATCAACAACAAAGCAGCCAATTTCAGCATCAAGCGCCATCGCTAATTCATCTTCTGATTTATTGTTGCCGTGAAAATGAATGCGACTTGCCGGAAAACCTGCTTGAAGCGCTGTGTAGAGCTCGCCCCCTGAGACCACATCAAGAGATAGCTTCTCTTGTTTAGCCAAGCGCGCCATCTCTTTACACAAGAACGCTTTACTCGCATAAGCGACTTGAAAATTGAGACCGCTCGACTTAAACGCACCGCGAAATGCTCGAGCATGCTGACGGATCTTCCCTTCGTCATAAACCATAAGTGGCGTCCCATATTCTTCAACTAGCTTATCCGTACTCACCCCACCGATTTCCATATCCGTCTGTACGTTCGCTTCTACTGTTTGCATCTATAAATCTCCTTTTGTCTCCTCTGCAACACAAAAAAACCGTATGAAGCGATGTTCATACGGTTCTTCTAGAAATAGACCTTGAAGATATGTACAACATCTCTTCAATAGTGCTCCACAACTTCGCATTGCGACAGTCTGGCATTTGTTCAATACCAGCCCAACAAAGAATAGAATGGCTATTCTCTATCTCGGCGATCTGCCTTTCCCTTTCCTTCGCTGGACCCATTGTCCTCCGGAAAGCTACTCATCATACTCGCGCCTCTATTGTCAGAGAGAGTTATTATTATATTATGGTTAGAAACTATACCATTAATTTTCACCAAATGTCAATAACACGCACGATGGGAAAAGTCCCTTACCTTAAGAAATACTCGGTCGCTGCTATAAACAATACGACTACAACCGCCGTCATCCACACATACCAGTCCGGGACGTATGCCCATTCAAACACCATTCCCACGCCCTTCCCGAATTTCATTCTACTTCCATCATACAAAAAAAGACTTTCCTAAGTTACCCTACTCAGAAAAGTCTTGTTGATTACCCTTCAGCCGGTCGGTCGGATTCCTTAGGATCCTCAAGCTCATCCACATCAATCGAGTCGCCGAATAGCTTCTTCACTCGCTCCTTCGCTTGAGCGCGCACGTCGTCATTGATATGAGACAACACCTGGTACACCGCATAAATAATCACGGCACTATCATCAGCAAACCCAACGGCTGGGATCAAATCGGGGATAGCATCGACAGGTAGAATTAAGTATCCAAGTGCCCCGGCAATCGTTAGCTTCGCCTTCTTCGGTGTATCAGGATTTTTGAATGCGTAGAAAAGAAGCAAGCTGTAGTATACGCCTTTCTTTCCTAGGCGGCCGCTGTAGGCGCGTACTTTTTCTCCGAATTCTTTTTCAGAGAAATAAGCTCGGCCTCGTTCTATGGCACGTGCGGGGTTTAAGTTTTTTAATCGTTGTTGATAGGTCTTCTTTTCCTCCATGGTCCCTCTCCTTTAATCGAATGATCTTGGTTTCTGTTTTCCCTGAATGGGGTGGATTTATTCCTGATCATTCAGGCAAAAACGGGAATATGCTTCCGATAGTTTAGAATGAGAGGAAGGTGGTTCGGGAAATTACTCGCTTTCCGCGGCGAGCTGGGAAGCCTCCTCGTTCCTGCGGGGTCTCCCCTAGGCTCCTCCTGCCGCAGGAGTCTCGCAATTTCCCGAACCTCCTTTGCCATATGTAGCAGAAACGGAAGCATGCCAGATAAGGAAATCATATACCCCCCACACTAATCTAGCTTTGAGACCGTTCTGAAAAAAACAAATAAGAACACACATTAAATGATCCATAAAAAGACTCCTGTAATAGATGAAGCAAAGATGATGAGTATTAGACATCCTGTACTAAGGCAACTTTCTAAGAAGCTATCGATTTTTGAACGTATCTTACCTTTTTTGCTTTGCTGATTGGTTTTAAGTTTATTCATGATCGCTTTCACCTGTCTTGCTGCTTGTGTGCTATTTCTATACACCTTACCATCTAGTATTTCTACTGAATATAAGCAAAGATATCCAAAGCCAGAAGGATTAATACTTCTGCATGAAAACCCCTGGATATTCTAATACGATTCCATCCTCATCTACGGTGATCACTGTTTCATAGTTCCTGCAGTGATAGTGAAACCTTCTTAGGTCTCCGTCGTTCCCTAAGAAGGTGTAGTACTGCTTCACTTTTTCTAATGTGAATTCGGGGACTTCTATATACACCATTTCCAATTCTCGTTCTTGTCCTTCATTCCAATTAAAACGATTGATTGGTAATGTATTAGAAAATGGCGTTACAGAAAGGTCTACATCGATTGCGCCTTTCATTTTTAATAAAGGCTCATCTCTGGTCCACCAATTCCCTTTCCCATCTGAGTATAAGGATAAGGAGTGGTCAGTCCCATCATCTGTTAGGTCAACACGTCTGGTCAGCCAATTCTGATCCATTAGGATGCTATATGTAATAGGATGAATAGCTTCTTTCGTTGCGAAAAGGACCGCTCCTTGTGCGGTAATGGACTCTTCATCTTTACTAATTTTTAAATGTTCACTTCCTGAATGTTCGATATGCTCCCAGAAGACATTTCTCTCCATTTCATTACTCCTTCCTTATTTCCATATCCCTACTGTTGCTGCAACCACTGAAGGCGATGGATTTATTTCTACGTAACATTATAACAAGGATTTTGAAAATTTTTGAAGAAAACAGTATGTAAGCACAAACAAGAGAGTAGAAGATTGCTGACACTAGTAGGAAAAACTACAGAAAGGAATGATTCTTTGAAGGCATTATTCTTATTGTATGAAGGCTATGTCGATTGGGAGATTAGCGCCCTTTCTTACATACTAAGCGTTACAGATTGCGAGATTGAGACGACGGCTCTCCAGTCGGAAGTGAAGCACTGCGGCCAATTTACGGTGAAGGTCACTAAAACGATAGACGAATGCACTGCGGGAGAATATGATCTTTTAATCATACCAGGAGGAGATCCTGTGCCTCTTTTAGAGGAAAGCAAAATTACGACCCTCATTCAGGAATTTGATAAGAAGAACAAGTGGATTGCTGCCATTTGCGGAGCTTCTACTCTCTTGGGAGCTAGTTCTGTGTTGAGAGAAAGGGAATATTCGACCTCTATTGAAATAGAAGAATTCCAAGCTTTCTTTAACCCGACTTATAAAAGTAAAACGGATGTAACCGTATGTGAGAACCTGATTACAGCTGAAGGAAATGCGTATATTGAATTCGCGATTGCTACCGGAAAGCAACTGAACTTGTTTGAGGACCGCGAAGATGAATTAGAGACAGTATTATTCTTTAAGAATCAATTAAGAAATTAGGTAGGACTCTCACCATTTAAAAGAACCCGGATGCCACTCATCCGGGTTCGCTAATAATCCTATTCGTCTACATTCTCTTCCGTCACGAGCTTAAGCGGTACAGGAATCGTGTCTTCAACTTCTTTTCCTTGAAGAACATCATCCCCAGCTTGAACCGCTAGTTTCCCAATCTCAATCGGCTGCTGTGCCACAGTTGCGGAGAGGTTCCCATCACGGATACTGCTCATCGCATCGTCATTTCCGTCAAATCCTACAACGAGAATATCGCGACCGGAGCTTTGGATGGCTTGATAAGCGCCTAGTGCCATTTCGTCATTGTGAGCGAAGACGGCTTCTATCTCAGGGTTCCCTTGTAGCATATTCTCCATCGTCGTTAACCCTTCTGTACGGTCAAAGTTCGCCGTTTGCTTGGCGACGACGTCTAGCTTTTCGTCAGCGATGTTATGGAAGCCTGCTCCACGTTCGCGGGTAGCGGAGGCACCCGGTACGCCTTCTAGTTCAGCGACTTTCGCGCCTTCACCAACTTGTTCGACGATATACTCCCCAGCGATTTCGCCACCTTTTTCATTATCCGAGCTGACTAACGTCGCGACTTCTCCCTTTTCAGCGGAGCGATCAAGTGTAACCACTGGAATGCCTAGACTGTTAGCAGATTGAACCGCTGTTGAGATGGCTGCTGAGTCTGTTGGGTTAATCAAGAGAACATCAACCCCTTGCTGAATTAAATCCTCCACATCATTTACTTGTTTCGCTGCGTCATTTTGAGCGTCAACGACAACGACTTCCATTCCTTGTGCTTCAGCCTCTTGCTCGACTCCTTCTTTCATCGATACGAAGAAAGGATTATTTAATGTAGAAACCGATAGTCCGACCTTCACGTCTCCTTCTCCGTCGCCTGAGCTTGGCTTCGCCCACTCTGGCGGTTGCAGGGAACAGGCGCTTAGGAAAATTAGGACGAGGCTCATCATTAATAATAGACGTAATTTTCTCATGTTTATCCCCCTATGCTGCTTTCTTTCGGTCAATTAATACGGCGATGATAATAACGACACCCTTCACAACCATCTGGAAGAAGGAAGAAACGCCAAGTAGGTTCAATCCATTATTCAGTGTACCGATAATGAGTGCACCAATTAGTGTTCCTATAATCAACCCACGTCCGCCTGATAGACTCGTACCACCTAGCACAACAGCGGCAATCGCGTCTAACTCGTACGCTTCACCTGCTGTAGGCTGAGCAGAATCAAGACGGGATACTAGAATCGCACCTGCAAGGGCAGATAATAAGCCTGCAAGCGAATAAACCATAACCTTAACGCGAGATACATTAATACCTGAAATAAGAGCTGCTTTCTCATTGCCACCAATCGCATATGTCTTACGACCGAATGGCGTTTTGTGTAAAATCACCCAAAGAACCGCGAAAGCAAGAAACATTGTAATCGCCGGTACCGGAATACCTAGGAAATACCCACGTCCGAACAGCTGGAATGCGTAGCTATCTCCAAGTCCTGTTATCGGATTACCATCTGTATACACGAGCGTTAATCCCCGGAACATCGTCATGGTTGCTAGTGTTGCGATAAACGGTGCCATTTTCCCTTTTGTAATAAGAAGACCGTTTACGGCTCCCATTACAGCACCTAGTAAGCAACCAATAATAATCGCTAGAATCGGATCAAGACCAGACACCATCATGCCGGCCATTAAAGCACTCGATAACGCGAGTACAGAACCGACGGATAAATCAATGCCACCTGTTAAAATAACGAACGTCATGCCATAAGCGATCAGCGCATTAATCGCGACTTGTCTTAATAGATTTAATAAGTTCAACGGTTCTAAGAAACTAGAATTAAAAATTGATACAACTACAATAAGAGCGAGCAGCCCGACAAACGGACCTAATTTTTGTGTGATGTTTCCTACCTGTTTTGCCCCTTTGATTGCACTATCCATTTACTTGACCCCCTGTTGCTAATGTCATAATTTTCTCCTGGTCGGCTTCGTCTCGATGGAGTTCTCCAGCAATGGTCCCTTCATGCACAACGAGAACTCTGTCGCTCATGCCCAGAACTTCTGGTAGTTCTGAAGAAACCATAATGATCGCGACCCCGCGGTCTGTTAGTTCATTCATTAATTGATAGATCTCTCGCTTGGCACCAACGTCGACTCCGCGAGTTGGTTCATCTAGAATTAGCACTTTCGGGCCGATTCCAATCCATTTGGCGATAACGACTTTTTGTTGATTTCCGCCAGAGAGATTCTTCGCTTCTGTGCTAGAAGATTCCGTTTTAACCGTGAGGCGTTTGATAAGCATTTCAACGAATTCTTGTTCTTCTTTTTCCTGAATCAGACTATTCTTCGTAAAGCTTCGTAAGCTTGGTAAGGCGATGTTGTCTTTAATCGGGAAGTCTAAGACAAGGCCTTCTCCTTTACGGTCTTCTGTGATAAAACCTAGACCTAGCTTCACTGCCTGACTCGGATTCTTCACGTCTACTTTCTGACCGTTTACAAAAATCTCGCCATCATACTTGCCGTCTAATCCGAACAGGGTACGCATAATTTCAGTACGCCCCGCTCCCATTAATCCGGCTACACCAACAATTTCACCAGCGCGAGCGTTGAAGTTTACATCCTGAAAGACCCCTTTTCGCCCAAGGCCTTTCACTTCAAGCACTGCCTCACCAGGATCGGGCGTTCGTTCTGGGAATCGGTCTGTCAGCTCTCTGCCGACCATTTTCCTAACGACATCATCAAAGCTTGTCTCAGGAATCGGTGTTGTATCAACGGTTTGTCCATCGCGCATCACAGTAATCCGGTCGCATATCGTAAAGATCTCTTCCATACGGTGCGAAATATAGACGATTGATACGCCTGAAGCTTTCAACGAGCGAATGACATCAAATAGCTTCTCGATCTCTCGGTCTGTAAGAGCAGCCGATGGCTCGTCCATAATGATCACTTTCGCATCGGTCATGAGTGCCTTGGCAATTTCGATCATTTGCTGTTCCCCGACTGAGCACTGACCGGCTTCTTTATGAAGGGGAATCGAGACCGCTAGTTTCTCAAATTGCTCACTCGCAATCGCTTTCATTTTTTTCGTTTGAATAAGACCGAACTTCGTAACAGGCTCTTTATTTATAAATAAGTTCTCTAAAACGGTTAAATCCGGCCAAACATTTAATTCTTGATGAATAAACGCAATCCCGAATTGCTCGGCTTCTTTTGGATTAGCAAAAGTCTTCTCTTCTCCGTCAATCGTAACGGTCCCTTCGTCTTTTTGATGAAGGCCTGTGAGAATCTTCATTAAAGTCGACTTTCCCGCTCCATTCTCGCCCATTAAAGCGTGAACTTCTCCGTGTTTAATTTCCATATCCACACCTTCGAGCACCTGATTGGTCCCGAAGGCTTTGTGGATGTTTTCCATAGAGATCTGCATGTTTCATCCCCCTTTGTTAAAACGTGACGCCAGCGTGCAGGATACAGTTTGCGTAAGGTGTAACTTCTCCTGTGCGGATAACGGCTTTAGCGTTTTTCAGTTGTTGTTTCAACGATTCGTGTGAGATGTACTCCACCTCATCGAAATATCCCTTAAAACCTATATGCACTTCTTCATTCTGTTCCATTTCGTTTGCGACCGTTGTTTTCTCGACAACCATTTCTTCTTTTAACAATGCGACTACATCTAAGAAACGTGGCACGCCTTGCTGTAAGGATAGGTCGATCTTTGGCACCCCTTCTGGTATAGGGAGCCCTGCATCGGCTACAACGATGGTGTCGGTATGACCAAGATCAGCGAGTACTTTGGCTATATGACTGTTTAGTATGCCGTTACGTTTCATTTGTTCAGCTCCTTTTCTACCTCAGCTCGTGTTGGCATTCCGCCTTGAGCTCCAAATGCTGTGACAGATAAGGCAGCTGCTTGATTGGCGAAACGCAACGATTCAAAGAGTAACTTCCCTTCGGCAATCGCTGTGGCAAAGGCTGCGTTGAACGTATCTCCAGCTCCGGTTGTATCAACAGCTTCAACTGGGAAGGACGGAACAACGACCTCTTCCTGATTGTTAAAGAAGCGAACGCCCGCTTTTCCTTCTGTAATAAATAGCTTATTTGGGAAACGCTTCAGAATAGCTGAAAGAGTTTCTCCCTCAAACAACTGTGCGGCTTCGTGTTCATTTGGTGTAAGATAACTGACTTGTTCGATGACCGCTTCAGGAATCTCTCTCGCAGGTGCCGGGTTTAGTAAAAGCGGAACATCTAACTCCTTGCACAACCTCGCTGTCTCGATCACTGTTTCTTCTGGGATCTCCTGTTGAATGAGAACGAGATCACACTCAGCCAATCGAGCACGAGCTTGATTCACATAGTCTGGCGTAACGTAATCGTTAGCCCCTTTCACTACGACAATGCTGTTATCTCCTTCAGCTAATATAATGTGAGCCGTTCCACTCTTTGAATGTGTAACCGGTTCCACATGATCGGTATGAACACCTTCCCGTTTCAGGTTCTCCAAAATTTCCGTACCATATGGATCATCTCCTACACGTCCAATCATGTAGACGTCAGCTCCAAGTCTAGCCGCCGCAACAGCCTGATTGGCGCCTTTTCCTCCTGGGACGGTTTCAAAAGACTCCCCTAAAACCGTTTCCCCTGCTAATGGACGTCTGTTCGAGGTCACCACTAAGTCCATCGACGAACTGCCTATAACGGCAATCTTTGGTTTATTCATGATCTTCATTCCTTTCTAGTCGTATCTCGTTCTATAAATTCTACAGGCATCTCGATTTTCGTTTCGATTCCTGGCTCTTTCTTAATCGTTTGTAAAAGTAACTCCGCTGCCGCTTGTCCCATTTCGTAAGCTGGCTGACGGATCGTTGAAAGCGGCGGATAGGAAAGACTGCTTTGCGGGATATCATCGTACCCGATAATTTGCAGATCTTCAGGAATTCGCTTACCAAGTCTCAGCGCTTCATGGATGATCGCAATCCCTACAATATCATTACTCGCAATAACCCCATCTGTATTCGGGTATTTCTGAAACAGCTCTTCCGCCCAACCTTTGGCATCTTCAAAAGAATAAGACGTTGTCGCAAGCACTGAAAAGTCAATGTCTGCATCACTCAACACGTCAACCGCTCCTTTAAAGCGATCTTGTGCTGGTTTCACGTGAGCAGGCCCTTTCATCAACGTAACTCTTCTGGCTCCCTTGTCGACGAGCGTACGCGCCGCTAGTCTTCCACCTTCCCGGCCATCGCTGTAGACAGAAGGATACTGATCGGTTGTACGGTCTAAAAGGACAAGCGGAATCTGTAAGGCATCGTAAATGTTTTGATCGACATGGTTTGTCGCTGAAATCATCCCAACGACGTTATTCTGTACGAACGTTTGTATATAATCAAGTTCTTTCTCTAACTCCTCATCACTATTTCCAAGCAGCAGGCGATACCCTGACTGATTCACGGTATCTTCAATCCCTCTCGCTAACTGAGGAAAGAATGGGTTCGTTATGTCTGGTAGCAACAGTCCGATCAGTTTCGATTCCCGTTTATACAGGGAGCGAGCCACTTCGTTCGGACTATAGTTTAATGAATTCATGGCCTTGAGGACTTTCTTTTTCGTTTCTTCCCCTACGTAACCATTTTCGTTTAAGACTCGCGAAACGGTGGCGACTGATACACCTGCTTCACGGGCAACGTCTTTTATGGTAATCATGTTTTCACTCCCTGTTATGTGTAACCGGTTACACATAACTTAACACATGTTTGTAATCGTTTTCAACACTAATATTTATTTGCTACTAAAAAAATAACATTGTCTTGAAAGCTTGAGTGCATATTGATTTGAGTTGGAGTTGGTTCGGTGCTGAACCACAGTTCATGTAAGATGTAAGTTTTGTTGTATGTTAACTTTTGGTAAGATTGTGTTAACATATAGAATAGTTGGTATTGAATAGGAGGCTTTTATGAGAAAAGGTATCCGATTTGTCATTGGAATTATTGGATGTATTTTATTATTTGGTCTTGGGGTTTATCAGCTTTCTTTTGGCTCTGAAGGTAGCTACTCAGAATGGTTTGCTTGGTTTTGTGTAATCGGTGCTCCCATATCTGCTCTAGGCATGTATAGGAATTATAAATTGGCTACGTCATAATACTTACCTGTTCCACTAAATCACCCGTTAATACTATAAGGAAAATTTTCTATTAGATATAATGGTTGCATTATGCTATACTAGTCTAGCGATGAGCTGAATTGCATAAGACGAGATTGACGCGCCTTTATGGCAATGCACTATGTGGAGTGCTGTCTCTCGCCGCAATACGCAAAGACGTCCTTCATAGGACGTCTTTTATTTTTGGAAAAATTTGCTGAAAGGGACAAATGCTCTTCTTCTACAATCGCCCCCTATACTTGAAGAGTTGAAATCAAGAGATCTAGTTTAATTTTCGTTAATTAGGCCAAAAACATAATGATCTACATATTCGTCGTACAATAATTCTGATTTTTCAAGACATCCTTCTTTTGTAAAACCTAACCTATGTGGGATGGCTAAACTTTTTTCATTCTCAGTTGCTACTCGTATTTCTATACGCTTAAGTTCAAGTTCATTAAAGCAATAGTTTATGACTTCTTAACACGACTTTGTCATTAACCCTTTTCCTTGAAAAGAATCCCCAAGCCAGTAACCTAAGGAAGTAGATTTATTTGACCAATTAATAGTATGTAACCCTACGATCCCTGCTAATTCTCCTTTATACCAGATCCCCGCCTGGAAGCCATCATTGTTACAGAATTGCTTTAATGTCCCCTCAATAAATCCCTTTGAGTTCTCTACTGTCTTTGTGCGATCAATCCAAGGTAACCATTTACGTAGATTATTCCTTGAGGCATCAGTGAGTTGAAATAGTTCTTCAGCATGACGTACTTCTAGTAAACGAAGTTCAGTGTCTTCGTTGATTTTATATTTAAACATTTAATATTCCCCTTTCGTTTTTATAGCTTAGAGAACGATTCTCTTCTTGGATAATCGCACCCGTTAGTGGAATAACTTTATTGGTTTTTTCTATTCTTTCCAAGAATAAAATTAACAAAAGATGAAATCGGTACGACATAAAAAATATCTAAGTTAAAAACTATACAAATGAAGGATGCTATTGTTAAAACAATTAGTGTTAATTTAATATTTCTTGAAACCGCAAGAAATACCCCCCATATGGTTACTAGAAAAAGTAAATCAAACCATACCATAAAGTTTTATCACATCCTAGATGCAAACTTTTTTTCAATATTTCATTCAACGATTCTGGTCCGTTAATGGAAGATGTGATTTCTCTTCTTCAACAATCGCACCCGTTAGCTTAATAATGAAGTTATTCAACATCTAAAGAAAAGGCATAACTTGCAGTACCTTGTTCCCAATGTGCTAACACCTCGTAAACAATTTTTCCTTTTTCAGACAGAACAACCTCATCAGAGCTGTATACAACATTGTTGTCCTCACCCCATATTCTAACAGTATAGCTTTCTGGCTGTTCTTCGAAGTCCAATTCAACATTGGTATCGGCTGTTACCTGCATTGGATTACTATCTTTAACCAATTCTGGTGGTGCAGAAGAACCTGCCTCTATTCCACTTGCTGTTCCGTCTCCATTGTCTATACTCCAACTATGAGTACCAAGCGATGGTCTAATAGTCTCTTCTCCAACAAAAACGGTTAGACTTGGTGGCTTAGGAATAACATCCCCTGAAGAACCGTCCAACTCTTCATTGTTACTAACCTCCTTAACTTCACTATCATTATCAGCTTTTTCATTCGTATCATTTATGCCAGAACAACCCATTATTGATAAAAGACATATAAGAGTTAAAGCAAAGAATAAAAATCTAAATTTCATCATACTAACCTCCTTACTATTTAGACGATAAATATATGAGAGCGTTACAGTACACTTTAATTGGTATTAAACTCTACTGCCGCATTAACACAATAGGAGCTGCCGCATCGACAACTCCTTATTTCACTATTGCACCCAATAGTTTAATAAGTTATGGAGAAATTTCATCCCTTTTCCTAAGTGAGTTAATTTACTTTTTTATTACAAATTTCGAATTTTTATATGTTGTAGCACCGTTTATTTCAGGATCCATATACACAGTAATTTCTACTTTGTCTCCTATTTCATATTTTTCAATATCATCAACAGGGATTTTGTTTCGGGTATTAGAATTATCCTGTACTAATATCATATTTTGTTGTGGATACTTTTCTTCAATAGTACCTTTAATTTTCCCCTTAACTGTATCTTCTTTTAAGCAGCCTATTAAAGAAATTGTAAGTAGTAAAAGCGTAACGACGAGTAATGCCTTTTTCTTTACCATATAATCCTCCTGATCAAGCCTGCTCCGCTATTGAAAGAAGCGACTGTTCTTGTTCAACATTCGCACCCTTTAGTTAAAGAATGATTATACTAAATAATACTTTCTCGGTTGAAGTCAATTAGATCAGGGTCTAAATCTTCAAGTTTATCTTCAAAGCTACTCCATCCGTTTTCCTCAACAAACAGAGCTTCTTTTGAAGTAATCGGAATAAGCCAAGTCATCACAATAGTAATATCTTCATTTACTGAATAAGAGTGAAAATCATCAGGGAAATAAACTGGCATTGTTGAGTATAGGGCTTCTAATTTTGAGTTATTAAATAATGAGCCATAAGGTCCTATAACATCTCCCCTTAAAAGGGCACGATTTTTTTGAAATATCATTAAACCTACTTGTTGCAGTAACGATGGTATATTTATATCTCCAATACTTGAGTCTGCAACAAAAATAAGTTCTTGATGTATTTCTTTTTCGCTCATATATGATACAAACGGAAAATTACTCAACCCCAATGTTGAATAAGTCACCGTACCCTCGAAAGGTCCATTACCATATTTGACAACTTGAAATGGAAGTTCCTCGTCGTCTTCGTTTTTAGACCATCCGCATTCAATCTCACCTAAGTGATTCTCTAAGAAATTTATGAATTTATTCATACTTCCTCCCAAAACTTTTAAATTACATTTAATATCAATTCAACAATCTTCTTCAACAAAACTGCCCCGTTAGTTTAAGTAGATTCCTTCACCAACTCTACTTCAATTTTAACATAAAATAACAATTCATCACTTTCCATATTAGAACTTTCAATTTAGCTATTGGCGTTATATTATCTAAGTTTTAACTCTTTATGACAGTTCCAGTGTTAACACCTAATAAATGTTGATATATAAAAAGACCAAATCTTTTAAGATTTGGTCTCCTTCTTCATATGCTATTCCATATGTTTGTTCAGCTAAACTGAACTACTTTCTTTTAGACTTTTCCTTAACTCTTATTCCCCTGTCTCAGCAAAACGCTTAATACGCTCGCCAATTTCGCCGCGGACGCGCTGGAAGAATGACCATTTCTCTTCTTCTGTTCCTTCTGCTTTGGCTGGGTCGTCGAAGCCCCAGTGTTCACGGCGAACGTGAGCTGGTGTCATTGGGCATTTGTCGTTTGCATCTCCACAAAGGGTTACGACAAATTCAGCGTTATTTAGGATTTCTGGGTCGATGATGTCTGATGTTTGATCGGTGATGTCCATATCGACTTCTTTCATCGCTTTTACCGCATTTGGGTTCAGGCCGTGCGCCTCAATACCAGCACTCTTTACGTCCCAAGTGTCACCTAGATAATGTTTGCCCCACGCTTCAGCCATCTGGCTGCGGCAAGAGTTTCCTGTGCATAAGAAGTATAGAACGGGTTTTTGGTTCGTCATGTTGATTGCTCCTTTTATTTCTCATTGTTTTTAATAATTATTTTTAGCAGAGACTTAATCTCCTCTTGGTCTTTCTGTTGCTGTTTTAGCATCGTTCCTAGATGGTGTACTTTAAATGTTAAATAGATGAATAATACGAATGAAACGAGTATAACGAATGGCATTCTTTTCTCCTATATAAGAGTCATGACTTACAGCAATAACAACGTGAGATACAGTCCTACTAGCGTAATGAATAGCGTTGGCACCGTTAGGATAATTCCAATCTTGAAGTAGTACCCCCACGAGATCTTCACGCCTTTTTGCGACAGAACGTGTAGCCATAAAAGCGTGGCAAGAGATCCAATTGGTGTAATCTTCGGACCTAAGTCACTTCCGATTACGTTCGCATAGATAAGTCCTTCTTTCATAATGCCGGTCGCATTCGAATCAGCGATGGCAATCGCGTCAATCATAACGGTTGGCATGTTATTCATAACAGAAGACAATATAGCTGCAATGAAGCCCATCGCTACTGTCCCGACGAACAGCCCTTGATCAGCAGCCGCTTCAATGACGCTCGCTAACACGTCAGTCAATCCAACGTTACGAAGGCCATACACTACGACATACATTCCGATTGAGAAGAACACAATCGCCCATGGTGCTCCTTTGACGACTTTTCCAGTTTCGACAACCGAACTTCTACGTGCCATTAGTAAGAAGAAGATCGCGACAATTCCTGCGATAATCGATACCGGAACGCTCAAGAACTCACTGGCGAAGTAACCAGCTAAGAGTACCGCAAGTACCCACCAGGACAGGCGGAACATCGTGTGATCCTGAATCGCCTCTTTCGGTTCACGCAACTGAGTAACATCGTATTTACGAGGGATATCTTTTCGGAAATACAAGAACAGCACAAGAATACTGGCGACAAGCGAGAACATATTCGGAATAATCATGCGCGACGCATATTCGATAAATCCGATATCAAAAAAGTCAGCAGATACGATATTCACAAGGTTACTCACTACAAGCGGGAGCGACGTCGTATCCGCGATAAATCCACTTGCCATAATGAAAGGAAAGATCTTTCTCTCCTCAAAGTTCAGTGCCCGCACCATCGCAAGCACAATCGGTGTTAAGATTAGCGCTGCACCATCATTGGCGAAAAGCGCGGCTACTCCTGCTCCAAGCACCGATATTAAGATAAACATTTTCAGTCCATTCCCGTTTGACAGACGAGCCATATGAAGGGCGGCCCATTCGAAAAATCCAATTTCATCTAAGATTAATGAAATAATAATAATGGCAATAAACGCTAAGGTCGCATTCCACACAATGCCTGTCACGGTTGCAACGTCACCAAAATCAACAACGCCTGCCACTAATGCCACAATCGCGCCCGCACATGCGGTCCAGCCGATGCCAAGGTTCTTCGGCTGCCAGATGACAAAGACAAGCGTAATGAGGAATATGGCGACAGCAATTCCTACATCCATTCTCTTAAACTCCTCCTACTCACACACAATACGTTTACCAGATTGCTCAAGAGCGACAATCTTCTCCTTCTGATCTGGCATGTGTTCTAGAATACGTGAGATTAAATCAAAAGCAGCATGATCCTCATTCAAGGCATAAAACATCCAGTGCCCCTTCCGTTTCTCCTTCACAATCCCAGCATCGCGCAGTTTCCTCAAATGCTGGCTAATGGAAGGCTGCGACATCTCTAGAATCTCGACAAGTTCGCACACACAGCACTCCGTATCCTTAATAAGCCCGACAATCGTAAGACGAGTCTGGTCTCCTAATAACTTCAGCACTCTAGACGTTTCCTCGACCGATAAAAGCGTTTGATTCATGTACCTCACCTCCTGACACCGTTTGATATGTATTTCTTTTAACCAACAACATTATATAAGCATCCGTTTATATAAGTCAATGCTTATATACAAATGTAAAATCTTCATATCAGAGGCTAATCCCCCACCTTTAACCTTGCCACCCTTTTCAGCGTGAAACCGGAGAATGATCGCTGACCTTTTGGAAGGGATTCTTATCAAAAAGGCCACTGATCAAAACGCTCTCTTACCTTTTATGATCATTTGTCTGTAAAAAGGTAAGAGAACGGGCCCTTCTATGACCTTTTAAGCCTTTCAGCCGGTGAAAACGTCACTGATCAAGCCTCTCCCTTACCTTTTGACCACATAATCAGTCGAAAAGGTCACTGAGCACCCACCCATCCCCACCATACGACCTCCTCAAAACACATAAAAAAACACCCTGGCCGCGAAGACCAGGGTGTTCCTTATTATTCCATCGCTCGGTTCCACACCGACCTCAGCAGCGAAACCTTCGCTTTAAAGCGTTGTATCTATAAGAAAGCTCACATTCCTAATTCTTTAAAGCGGTTTGTTGTTTTCAATTAGTTTAAGTAAATATGGAAAATTAGTGTTGAAGATTTAATATAGGAAGGAGATTTTCGGTAAACAAATTAGCACCAACAACCTGCAAAAGCCTTGTTGAGGGGGAGTGTCTGTCAGACTCTACTTTTAGATTGTTGATGGTTTGAATGGAAGAAGGGGGCCCTTCTTACTTTTTCTTTTTTATCTTATTTGCCTTTTTGAACATAAATAATCTGTTTGCGACTCTCTTCTACACTGACAAAATACGGTCTAGCGTCGAAGGGGAAATATTCAATTCGAACAGGCTGAATGTTTAACGTAGAGTAAAGCTGCATATCGTCACTTATATCATTCAAATTGTAATAAATCGGTCTACTCTGTTGATCGTGGACGATCGTCTCGGAGTACCCTTCATCTTTCAAGAACTGAAGTAGTTCCATGGATGAAAACTCCTCTTTTATGTGACGTGTTCCCACTATAACATTATTATATCAGAAAAACAAATAGAGCACCCACCTTTTTAGTAAAAGGTGGGTGCTCAAGGAAGTTCTACTTATGCGATTAATTTCTTACAAGCATCTGCACATTTGAAACATGCATCTGCACAGTCTTGACAATGCTTATGGTCATGCTTTTTGCACTCTTCACCACAACGCTCGCAAATCGCTGCACAAGCTTGTGCTAGTTCTGAAACAAACGGAGTACCTCTTGTAATTGCTTGTTCTAAGTATGCACAAATGTCTGCACACTCGCGATCAAGACGGATACAGTCTCTCATACCGTTTAAGTCATCTTCTTTTAGACAAGCATCATAACAATGATTGCAAGCCTCCATACATTCATGTAACGCTTTAATGGCCTCTTGATGAGTTTGGTGTGCCATTACGAATCACTCCTTTAATTTGTTTTACATAAATGTTATGCCCAGAAAATGTGCAGAACTTGTGCATTTTTGAAAGTTGATGAAAAAACTTCATGCTATTACATAAAACTCGAAACTGAGAGAATGTTTCCGTTAGCTTGAATTGAGTGTAAGGTGGGCCTGGAAACCACTCGCTTTCCTGTGGGGAGTTGGTGAGCCTCCTCGGCCGGCAAGCCGTCCTCCGGGGTCTCACCTAGACTCTTCTTCCCACGGGAGTCTCGCAGTTTCCAGGCCCACCTTTTCCATATAAGAGAAACGGAAACATGCCATATATAGAAAGGAAAGCTTTAAAATCCTCGAGACCGTTCAAATCCCCCCAGGAAATGGCGTTGCCCTACATCCACCCCATGCACTTTTATAGTAACGGATCTATAAGCTCCTCTTTCTGTCACATTACATATAGAACGTCTATTAAGGAGCGTTCTTCGTCCCTCTCCCTATTTCAAATGGAGAGTAAACACTTTTGTAATCGACGATGGTTACCATTCCGCGATCTGCATGGTTGTTGTCGTGACAGTGGAAGAGCCATTCGCCTTTGTTATTGGCTTTAAAATAGACTTCATAGGTTTCCCCTGGTTTTACGTTTATGAGGTCTTTGACAATTGGGTTGTTTAATTTCTTTCCATTTTTAGAGACGACCTGAAATCTGTGGCCATGGAGGTGCATGGGGTGGTTGAGCATGCCAGTGTTTTTTAGCTCTACCTTAACGAGATCCCCTTCTTCCACTTGAATCGGTGGGGTGTCTGGGAAGGTGTCTTCGTTAATTTGGAATACCATACCTTCTCCCATGTTCATGCCCATGTTGAGGTTCATCTCATATGTTACGTCAGGGTTCTCGGGTGTTTTATCAAATAGTAGCTCTTTACTCTCATAGCTAGTCCCACTTGCGAGTCCTCCACTTGATTCTTCTTGTTCACCTGTCATCTGGGAACCTTCATCACTGAGAGGAATCGTTACATCGTTTGTGCCTTCAGACTGTGACAGTAAGCTTATAGATCCACCTTCGTTTTTCCATTCCACATCGATCCTCTCGCCTGGGGCAATTTCTAACTTTGATTGCTGTTCATTACTCGTTACGTCTTCCCCATCCACAGCTATGACGCGCATTTGATCTGTGAATTGGACAACATGGGTTTGGTAGCCCGCATTTACAAATCGAAGTCTGGCTGACTCCCCTTCTTTTATGTCGATCGGACTTAAAGAACTTCCATTCTTGCCGTTAATGGTCAATGTATCGTACATGGCTTTCGTGTCGGCTTCTCCGTCTCCTGACATTCCGCCTGTCATCATACTGCCCATATTTGTAATACTTTGTTTCTCACTATTAATCGCCCATTCGTCTAAAATAAACGTGTGATCTTGACTATAATTTGTCTGGTCTTCTTCAACAATGAAGGCTCCATACAATCCTTTGTCCACTTGCTTAGAGCTGTGCTGATGAGAGTGATACCAGTAAGTCCCCGGGTTATCTGCTAAAAATTCATAGGTGAACTCTTCCCCCGGTAGAACAGCGTCCTGCGTTATCCCCGGAACCCCGTCCATTTTATTTGGTAATACAACACCATGCCAGTGAATAGTGACGGGAACATCTAAGTCATTCTTTAAATGAACCTTTACATAGTCTCCTTCCTGAACCCGTATTTCCTGACCAGGAACGGATTGATTATATGTCCAGGCTTGAACGCTTTTATCCTGGTTAATTTGCCATTGTTTTTCAGAGGCGGTTATATCAAATGTCTTAACGGGATGCCCAGTTTGATCATCACCTTTTAAATCTACAATACTCTTCCCTTCTGCTTCATTCAGTAGAGAGGCAGCACTTTCTGAGCCATCTTGAAACTTCAGGAAAGCCCACATCCCGATTAAGATGATTCCTGCCCCAAATAAAATAGGAATGGTGATTTTTTTCATATCTTTCATCCTTTCTAGTTATTTATGTACCCCCAACCGTACTATAGCCGTGAAATGTGCAAGAAAGGTGCAGATCCTATAAACATCCGGTGACAAAATAAAAAAGTCAGAGCAATATGCCCTGACTTTTACATCTTAAGCTTTTAACAATTTAGCATTTATCGCAACTACAACTGTACTTAAGCTCATTAGAACCGCTCCTACAGCCGGACTTAATAGGATGCCAATTGGTGCTAGTACACCAGCTGCTAAAGGGATCGCTAGAATATTGTAACCAGCCGCCCACCATAAGTTTTGAATCATCTTCCTATAGGTCTTCCTGGATAGTTCCATAATAGAAACAACGTCTTTTGGATTACTTTTAACGAGAACAATATCAGCTGATTCCATAGCAACATCGGTCCCCGTTCCAATGGCTACTCCAAGATCGGCTGTTGCTAAGGCAGGGGCATCATTAACACCATCGCCCGTCATGGCAACCTTCCAACCCTTTTCTTTAATCTTTTTCACTTGTTCAGCTTTTTGATCCGGTAGAACTTCTGCATACACCTCATCAATGCCTAGTTGTTCAGCCACCCAATCCGCTACTTTTTGATTGTCACCAGTTAGCATAATCGAGTGGACATCTAACTCTTTCAACGATTCAATGGCCTCTTTGGCATCTTCTCTCACGATATCTGCTAATGCAATCATACCTATGAGCTCTTCATTTACAAGTACAAAGACAACGGTTTTTCCTTGTTCAGACATATCAGCGAAAGCATCCTGATCGTATGAATAATTGTGGTCATTCACATATCCTGGGCTAACCACATTTACTTCATTGCCTTCTACTGTACCTCTCAAGCCTTTCCCAGTCATCGATTCGAACTCTTCAATCGACTTCAGGGATACCGAATCTTTCTTGGCCTTCTCTACCATCCCCGTTGCAAGAGGGTGTTCAGAATTTTGCTCAAGAGAGGCAGCCCATTGTAAGACCTCTTGTTCGTCATGACCCTCTAATGGAATAATGTCCGTGACGCCAAATTCGCCTTTCGTTAATGTACCTGTCTTATCAAACACGACTGCATTTAGCTCTCTTGCCCCTTCAAAGTTGGCACGATTTCGAATTAAAAGTCCCTTCTTCGCTGAAATGGATGTTGAAACCGCAACAACGAGTGGGGCTGCTAATCCAAGTGCATGGGGGCAAGTGATGACCATGACCGTTACCATTCGCTCCATTGCTACGTCCAACGAATATCCAAGAGCCAACCATATAATAAATGTAAGAAGTCCGCTTCCTAGCGCTAAGTAAAACAACCATTTCGCTGCACGGTTGGAAATATCTTGTGTTTTGGACTTTGATTCCTGTGCTTCTTTAACTAAGTTGATCACCTGGGATAAATACGTATCGTCGCCCGTCTTTTTAACCTCGATGGTCACTGAACCTTCTTGGTTGACTGCTCCTCCGATGGCCTCTTCCCCTTCACCCTTTTCAACAGGGACGGATTCACCGGTAAGCATCGATTCATCGATTGTTGTCTTTCCATCGATGATTTTCCGTCTACAGGGATCTTCTCACCAGGTTTGACGAGGACATGATCTCCAGTTTGTAACTCAGAAACCTCTACATCCTCCACATTCCCATCTTCATCTACCTTATGGGCTTCATTTGGCATGAGCTTAACCAACTCTTCTAACGCATTGGATGCGCCCATTACAGACTTCATTTCAATCCAATGACCGAGCAGCATTATATCAACAAGTGTCGCTAATTCCCAGAAGAAGTTGCGCCCTTCAAGACCAAATACAACAAGAGAACTGTACAGATAGGCTACAGCTATAGCTAGACCAATCAAGGTCATCATACCTGGGTTCTTCTGTTTTAATTCATCTTTAGCTCCTGTCAGAAAAGGAAGACCTCCATAGAAAAACACAAATGTAGCTAAAGCGAATAATACGTATTGGTCATACGGAAAGCTCCACTCCAACCCAATAAAATCTTGAATCATGGGAGAAAGAAGCAATATAGGGATTGTTACAAGTAAAGAGATATAGAAACGCTTCTTGAAATCTTCAACCATGGCCCCGTGATCGTGATGATCGTGGCCTTCGTGTTCATCATGTCCTTCGTGGCCTTCGTGTTCATCATGTCCTTCGTGGCCTTCGTGTTCATCATGTCCTTCGTGATCTTCGTGTTCTTTACCAGAATGTTGATGATGTTCATGATCCATATAAAACCCTCCACATCGTCAGTTGTTATTCCTTTAGTGTTCCTCTAGTTTCTTTTTTAAGCGATCATATTCTTCTTCGGAAATTTCACCTCTAGCTAAGCGTTCTTTTAATGAATCGAGAGAAGAAGAAGGTTTGTTGCTCGTGTTAGAATTAAATGCTTTCATCAGAATGATTGCTGCAATAATGAGAATGATGCCAATTAAGAGCATCCACGTAATTCCCATTCCTCCAAATCCGCCCATACCTTGTCCATTCATCATTTCAATCGCCTCCAATATACCCAATACACGCATGGGTATTTATATTGTATACATGTCTCTAGGTTAATGGCTAAAGGGAGTTAGGAGTTCGTTTCCCCTGTTCCCTTTACCCATTTATAACCGACTCCCCATACAGTTTGAAAATAATCATCGATCGGGAAGCCTGTTTGCCTTACCTTTTCTCGAATGTTCCGAACGTGCGAATCAATGGTACGGCCTTCTGTTTCTGAATTGATGCCCCAGACGATATCGATTAAATGTTCTCGACTAAATACACGTTCAGGGTTACGCATTAAATGACCGATCATCGCAAACTCTTTAGGAGTAACCGGGATAAAGTGACCGTTATAACTTAACTTGTATTTCTCCCCGTCCCACATTAACCCGTCTACTTCAATCTGATCGGCGTTTGAAGTCCTTCTTAGTAAGGCTTTGACTCTCGCGAGCAGCTCGTCTTCATCGAAAGGCTTTGTTACATAATCGTCAGCGCCCATATTAAGGCCTTTCACGATGTCTGTCTTTTGATCCCTTGCTGTTACCATAATAATCGGAACCTCAGAAATCGAACGCAGATCTTCACACGTCTTCCAGCCATCATACTTTGGCATCATGACATCTAATAAGACTAAATCAAACGGCTTCTCTTCCACTGCCCGAATCGCTTCCTTACCAGACTGTACCTTCGTACATGTATATCCATGGGGAGATAGATAAAGCTCCAATAGGTCTAACATTCGTGGTTCATCGTCTACTAACAATAGATTACTCATAGGAAAGTAGGTCCTCCTTCTTTAATACAATGGTCATTGAAGTTCCTTCCCCTAATGCACTTCTTGCTTGAACTTCTCCTCCATGCTTCTCTACAATTTCTTTTACAATGGAGAGCCCAAGACCAGATCCCCCAAATTCTCTTGAACGTGATTTATCAACCCGGTACAAACGCTCAAAAATGAACGGTAACTCGGCCTCAGGGATTCCTTCTCCTTCGTCGCGAACGGTAACGGCCACTCTACCATCTTTAATTTGAACACTCATGTACATATTAGAATGTGGAGGAGCATGTTTAATCGCGTTATCTAATAAATTTAACAAGACCTGTTGAAAACGTTCAGCATCCACATTCACAATTACCTTTCCATCACACGTGATGTGCAAGGCAAGATGGTATTCTAGTAAGATCGGGTTCATCTTTTCATGAACTTTACCAAGTAAATCGCACAAAGATACAGGCCGTTTATCAATAGAGAACTCATTTTGGTCCATCTTAGCCAGATCAAATAAGTTCTTCACGAGCTGGGTGACGTGTTCTGTCTCTTCTTTAATAATACCAAGATAATGATTTCGTTCCTCTTCCGTGATCTCTTTTCGGCTTGCTATATTGGAATAGCCCTTGATATACGTAAGAGGCGTTCGTAATTCATGCGAGATACTTGCCAGGAAATCTTTACGGTCCTGTTTAAGTCGCTCCAATTCATTGGATAAAGTGACAATCGACTGAGCAAGCTGACCTAATTCATCATTATGTTTGTATGAAAGGTTCACCTGTTCCCTTCCCTCTGCTAACCCTTCTGTAGCTTTTTTCATCCTCACTAAGGGCCTTGTTATAAAATGACTCAGAATAAAGATGGCTACAATCGTTAGAAGGAGCGCAATGAAACCAACCAGTAAGAATTGATTTGTTAATTGATTAATGACGCGCTGAACGGCCATTGTAGGAGAGAACATGTACACATACCCTGTCTTCTCCCCTTCAATTGTAATCGGACTTACAGTAGCTACATATTGACTCGTCCTCCATTCTTCGTCCAACACTTTCCCTGAATGACTCACGTTTGAAAGTGGTTCGTCAAGCCTAGCCTGTATTTCCGGACTAAGGGGTTCAGAGTTCACAATCACCTCTTTATTCTCATCCGTAATGACAACAAGCGATTCTGCTTCTGATTCCATTAAGGCAACGTGATTGAGCGTAGACTCATCGAACCGCTTCTCTAATACATCCCTGTGGCTGTTTCCTCTCGCTAATAAGTTCTCTAATACCTCTTCCACCCGACTGGTAGCTAAGTTTGTATATAAGAAAAGAAATAATATCGCTTCAACAATGATGATGATCGTAAATATAAATACACCTAACTTAAATGAAAGTTTATTCATTCGCCCGCCCCGCTTATCTAATCATTATGTCCAATACGTAAGTGTGTCGAGAACCCCAAGAACCATTATGACAATACCAGCAAGAAATTGAACAAGGTTCCCTACTTTGCGACTCTGTTTCAGCAAAACGCCTCCCATGCCAAAATACCATACTAAGAAAAGAATCAGAAGCAGCGGGAGTGTTGTCCCAATCGCAAAGACCCCGGGTAATAGCGCTCCATAAGAAGTGGATAGAACAATGGGCATGAGCGTGATAAAGAATAAGACAAACATCGTCGGACAGAAGGCTAATGAAAAGCTTACCCCCATAAAGAAACTTCCTAGCGAAGGGTGCTTGGTCAACGGATCGGATAGTTTCCCTAACGTGAACGTACGATGAACCTTAAACACTCCCATTAGGAATAAACCTACAACAATGAGCAAAGGTCCGATCGCTTTACGTAACCAAGGAAATATACTAACAAGTTCGGATTGAACTCCTTGACCAAATCCCCAAAACAAGAGACCTAATACGGAGAACACAATCATTTTTCCTAATAAAAATAAGCCAACATGACGCCAGGAAACACTCTTTTGCAACGATTGGTTCCCGTATATCGTTAGGGCTCCTATATTCCCTGTAATTTGACAGGGGGCTACAGAACCTACGATCCCTAAGAATAAAGCAGCGAGTATAGGCACTTGCTCAAATCCATATGCAAGGCTTAACAGTGGATCTGCAATCATGTTCGTGAACACACTGAACGCTTCATACACAACCTTCCCCCCTCACCGGACAATAATAAAATAACCATTAATTTTGCAGATTCGATGCAATAGTAATGGTTATTCCGATTTTTTATTCTTTTACCTGACCAGCATCAACTATCTTTCTCCAGTTCTCTCCGCCATCCTGGGTATAGAAGCCATGGTTCTCAAACGATAAGAACATCATTTCTTCAGGATTCTCAGGGTTCTCGGTGAAATACGCTACAGCGTCCTGTTCAAAGTCAGGGATCGAAATCTCTTCAGAGCTACCGTCTTCTAATGTGTAGCGAGTCAAATGAGCCTCACTACCAAATGATCCATACGTCAACGTGTCTTCAGAGAAATAAACGGACGTTCCGTTTGTTTGTTCTGACACGCCTTCAAACGTCTCTCCTCCATCACGAGAAAGAAAGATACCTTCCTTTGTCGCAACGGCTAGGGTGTCTTCATTCGTAGGATGAACAGCAAGACCCATCACTTGTCCTTGGATCCCGCTCACTTCGACCTTCTCGAAACTCTCCCCGTCGTCTAGACTCTTGTGTAATCCAGACTCTAATGTATTATTGCCGTGCCCATTCAGCACATAGATGGCATGGTTTTGATACCCGACTCCCATTACGTGGAAGTCAAACTCTCCTTCAAAAGCCACTTCTTCTAACGTTTGACCGAGATCTTCACTCTTTTGAATTCCAATTGGGTTGGGTAACGATGAGTCCTCACCTGGGTGCCCGCTCGTGTAGAACCCATTATCAACTGCATTGAACCCCATGTAATCATTGTTTTGCTTTGTTGTTCGATGCCACTTGCCGTCCTCATAAAATTTCAATCCGTCGTGAGCAGCTAAAGCAAGAGAATCTCCATTTATGTACCCTACTCCATGTACATGATCGATTGTTCCTTCAAATGGCTCTTTATAAGATGAATCATTCTTTTCTTTAGATTGGTCTTCAGTAGTCGTATGACTCTCTTCTTTAGATTGCTCTGGATCTGTTGTACTCGTATCTCCTTCATCTTGTCCGCATGCGGCTAAGACAAACGTAAGAGATAAGATTGCAGCACCTAATTTCTTAGAAAACATTCTGGTCATCCTTTCTGTTGGTATAATCTTTCTTTATATAAGCCCCTTCATTGTAATCGAAAACTGTGGAGAATGTGTGCAGAATTGATGTCTATGTTGTGTCTGAGTTTACTCTTTATAGGAGTGGGGTTGAATTTGATTCATACAGGCGTGGTTGTCTGATCCACAGTAAACACAAAAAACGCACAATGTTCTGTGCGTTTTGGAGAGAATTTTATATGAAATTAAATCTTTTATTATCGACTACTTTCTCGTACCACTAGTTCTGTAGCAATATAAACCGTCTTAGCCACTTTCCTACCATTTATACGCTCCATCAGCAGGTCAATAGCTGACTCACCCATCATTTCTGTGAAGACTTTGACTGTGCTAAGTGGTGGGTAGACATATTTTGCAACGCTAATATCATTCACGCCGATCACTTGAACGCGTTCTGGAACCTTTATTCCACTTTCATTCAATGCACGGAGACAACCAACGGCAAGAGAGTCGTTGCCGACAAAGAAGGCCTCTGGAAGCTGATCCCCATGATCTTCAATCGCTTGCTTCATTAGCTCATACCCATCATGAACGGAGAATGTACCGCTATACATCCACTTCCGCTCTAACATCCCCAACTCGTTCATATAAGATTGGAATGTTTCCTCACGGGGGTCTGCAATAAGAGTTGCTTCGTCTTTATAAGACTCTCTCCCTCCTATATAACCGATCTTTGTGACGCCTTTGTCTTGAAGATGATCTAACACTTTGCATGTGGCACGCTTGAAATCAATGGCTACATGATCTCCATTTCGATCATCACGATCATAGTCGTCCACAAAGACAAGATGCGGGGCAAGCTTTTGCAATTCTTGAACCTGTGTGTCACTGAACTTCCCAATCGCAATAATGCCTTCTATATCTTCTGACTCTAGATTTTGATAGTTATTTTGGAAGTACCTGACGACTTGTATCCCCTGGTCCTGACAGCGCTGTTCTGCACCGATACGGATTGACATATAATACAAGTCCTCTAGTTCTTCCTGTTCGGTGTACCAGTGAACGATGGCTACTTTTTTGACCGGATGCCTCTTAGGCTGCTTTTTCTTATACGATAGTGCTTCTGCTGTTTCAAAGATCTTCTGCTTCGTTTGATCACTTACCGATAATGATTCATCATAATTTAAAACACGAGAAACGGTCGCAATCGAGACTCCCGCTTTCTGCGCGATATCTTTTATAGTCGCCATATGAAACGAACCCTCTCTATAAGATAAGAGAACTCGGGTTATGCTTCCCACAACTCGAGTTCTCCCTTCTATCTATTGTAACGTATTTATGAAGCGTTTAAAGGCTTCTTGACCTTGTTCATCACGTTTAAATACACCCGCATGCTTCAAGGCTTGCTCAAACTTCTTCCCAACCGCTTCTCGTACCATGTCTTCTACGTCTTCTTTAGCAACGTGGGCATACGTCGTTTTCAACTCATCTGCCCATGGAATATGCGCATCCGCTATAGCATTAGGTTCACCGAGAATATACTTCTCTACTTCTTTTAATTCATCTTTAAGACGAGCGGGCAATACGGCTAATCCCATTACTTCGATCAGTCCGATGTTCTCTTTCTTAATGTGGTGAACTTCCTTGTGAGGGTGGAAGATTCCCATTGGATGATCATCATTCGTACGATTGTTCCTAAGTACCAGGTCAAGTTCGTACTCATTACCGCGACGACGGGCAATTGGCGTGATCGTATTATGAGGTTCATCCTCCGTATAAGCGTAGATCTCCACTTCCGGATCACTATATTCGCGCCAGTGGGCTAGAACCTTCTCAGCTGCCTGGCCTAATTCCTTTCTACTCTCGCTTCTTAAACGAAGAACAGACATCGGCCACTTCACGACAGAACCTGTAATCCCAGGGAACGATCCGAGTTCAAAGCGGCTCACCTCTTCAGCTCTCGCCATTGGAAATTCATAATGCCCTGCCTGGTAATGGTTGTGTGACAGAATTGATCCGCCTACAATCGGAAGATCGGCATTTGACCCAATAAAGTAATGAGGGAACTTCTCCGTGAACTCTAATACTTGGTCAAACGTCTCTCGATTAATTTCCATTGGAACGTGCTCTTCTGATAAGACAATACTATGCTCATTGTAGTATACATACGGCGAGTACTGGAGCAGCCAGTTTTGGTCTGTCAGATTCACTCTTACTAAGCGGTGGTTCGACCTGGCGGGATGACCGACTCTCCCTGCATACCCTTCGTTCTCCACGCATAGAAGGCACTTTGGATACGCGGCATTCGTTTTCTTCATCGTACGCTCTTTCGCAATTTGTTTCGGATCTTTCTCTGGTTTCGAAAGGTTAATGGTAATATCCAAGTCACCATACTCTGTCTGAGCCGTATAGTTGATGTTCTTCTTCACACGCTTCTCTTGAATATAGTTACTCTTCTTACTTAAATGATAAAAGTAGTCCGTAGCCTCAACCGGATCGTGTTCGTATCGCTTGTAAAATTCCTTATTCACATCACTTGGTCGTGGTAGGAAGACATCCATGACTTTGGCTTGGAACTGTTCTTTCTCATCTAGCATATCTTCGATTAATCCTTCGTCTACCGCATAGTTGATCAACTCTTCTAATACATCAGGGATGGTGAGATCCGTATCTTCATTCTTTCCCTCAGGTGTAAATTCTTCTAGCCCCATTAAAGCTAGCACTTGGTTTCGCGTGTAAACAGAATCCTCTCGTTCAATTAACGATTCACTTACGCTTAGATCGACTAGTTGTTGTATACGATCATGAATGTTCATCTTCACTGCCCCCTGTCGTTATATCCATTTGGATGTTGCTGATGCCAGCGCCAAGCGTCTTCAATAATCTGATGAATAGAGGTTCGTTTTGGAACCCATCCAAGAACGGAGTTTGCTTTGTCAGATGAAGCAATTAACTTACTAGGATCCCCTGCGCGGCGAGGCCCCATCTTAGCTGGAATCTCGTGTCCCGTCACTTCACGGGCTGTATCTACGATTTCCTTCACCGAAAATCCTTGGCTGCTCCCAAGATTAAAGACGTTGCTTTCGCCTCCGTTATCTAAATATTCGACCGCATGAATATGAGCATCAATTAGGTCTTCAACATGAATATAGTCACGTACACACGTGCCATCATGAGTATCGTAGTCATCACCAAAGATCGTGATATGATCTCGTTGCCCAAGAGCCACTTGTAGAACAATTGGAATGAGATGGCTCTCAGGGTGATGATCTTCCCCGATCTCAGCTGTCTGCCTCGCACCAGCCACGTTGAAATAACGAAGGGAAACGAATTGAATCCCATAAGCTTTGTCGCACCACTTCATCATTTTCTCCATTGTTAACTTCGTTTCTCCATACGTATTGGTCGGGTTTGTTACCATGTCTTCTGTAATCGGAACAACATCAGGCTCTCCGTACGTTGCAGCTGTAGAAGAGAAGACGATTTGTTTCACGCCAAATTCATTCATTACCTGAAGCAACACTTGCGTACCGTACACATTGTTATCGAAATATTTAAGAGGATCCTCCATGGATTCCCCAACTAAAGAATTGGCCGCAAAGTGTATAACAGATTGAATCTCCTCTTGTTGAAAAACCTCTCTTAGCCATTCTCTATTTCGAATATCACCGTTGTAAAAGGTCGCTTTAGAATGAATCGCACCTCTATGACCTGTTTCTAGTGAGTCTACAACGACAACTTCATATCCACGATCAACTAACTGCGCTACAGCGTGAGAGCCAATGTAACCCGCTCCACCTAGAACTAATATACTCATACAACCACCTCTTCCGATTCTATTTCTCTTGCTCCGTCTCCGATACTAGCAACATAGAAACTTGCTTCGTAGCCAATCTTGTCTTGATAAACGTTTCCTACTCCATCAATAAAGGAAGAAACTTTATCCGCCTCAACAATAGCAATGGCACAACCTCCGAATCCAGCCCCCGTCATACGAGCACCGATTACGCCTTTTTGATCCCAGGCCGCTTCAACCAATGTATCTAGCTCCTGCCCTGTCACCTCATAGTCGTGTTGAAGAGACAAGTGCGACTCGTTCATCAGTTTTCCAAAGCGATTCAAATCCTTATCTCTCAATGCTTGAAGAGCATTGAGGGTACGCTGATTTTCATAAACAGCATGCTTCGCTCGTTTTCTTACTGTTTCATTCTGAATCAGGTGCTTATGCTGTTCGAATTGTTCCTCCGTTAACTCACCGAGCGTTTGAATCTCAAGCTGCTCTTGTAGTTGTTGAACTGCTTCGTCACACTCTTGTCTTCTTTCGTTATATTTAGACGAGGATAACTCACGTCGTTTATTGGTGTTCATAATGATTACTTTCTCATTCTCTAACTCTAGTGGGGCATACTCGTACTCTAATGTATGGCAATCAAGCAAAATGCCTGAGCCTTTCTTTCCCATTCCAATGGCGAACTGATCCATGATGCCACTATTTACACCAATGAATTGGTTCTCGACCTGCTGACCGATTTTCACCATATCTACACGATTGATGTCTAAGTTAAACAACCCTTCCAGCAAAACTCCCGTCACCATTTCAATAGAAGCAGACGAAGACAAGCCAGCTCCGTTCGGAATGTTTCCGTAGTATAAGACGTCAACGCCACCTGAAAGATTGTGTCCCGATTCTTGTAAGTAGCGAATCATACCTTTTGGATAATTTGCCCACTCATGATCCTCTACGTAATCCAGTTCATCTAAAGAGAAAGAAATGATCCCCTTGTCCTCGAAATTCATAGAATACAAACGCACTTGTCGATCAGAGCGTTTACTAGCGATCGCATACGTTCCATACGTTATCGTCGCCGGGAACACATTGCCCCCATTATAGTCCGTATGTTCCCCGATTAAGTTAATACGTCCCGGTGCGAAGAATATGCGAGCTTCTTCCCCACCAAATACTTGTTTATACTGTGATTCTATATCCTGAAAATTCATGTATACCCCTCCCGATGCCTAATCATCCTATATGAAACTTCGTTACCGTAATCGCTTTCACATTAAGGATAAAACCTTTCAGTAAATAAATCAATAAATTTTTACTAAAAATTTAACTCAACATTTTACTCCCTCTCTTTTCTATCCAAAATCTAGTATAATACCCATGTTCAAACAAATTATAAAATGTTTATTAAATTTTAAATAACCGAGGTCTAAGCGACTACAATGAAGATGTAAGAGGAGGCACCACACATGACAGAAGAACGGATTCTACTAGTGGAAGACGACCCTGAGATCGCAAAGATTATCGGGGACCATTTAAGGAGAACAGGGTACGGAGTGACGTGGGCATCAACCGGGCAAGAGGGTTGGGAGGACTTTAAAAAGGAACGCTACCAATTAGTGTTAGTCGATCTCATGCTCCCTGAAATGGATGGATTCACGTTGTGCAAGAACATTCGGTTGAAAAGCGATGTACCTCTCTTAATCGTAAGCGCCAGGCAAGAAGATAAGCAGAAAGTAAAAGGGTTATCACTAGGGGCTGATGATTATATAACAAAGCCTTTTAGTCTTAGTGAATTAACGGCACGAATTGAGTCTCATTTAAGAAGGTATCAGCGATTCCAAGGTGTGAGCGTTCTTTCCTCTGTCACCCTTTATACGGGTAACCTTGAAATCGACGTGTCGAAGCGATTAGTGAAGATTGAAGAACGGGTAATCCCACTTACTTCGAAAGAATATGAGCTTCTTCTATTAATGGCCGATCATCCACATCGCACATTCTCTAAAGCTGAACTGTACGAACACATCTGGGATCAAGCGGACACCGAAGGAAACAACACTATTAATGTGCACGTAAAGAGTCTCAGAACGAAACTAGGAGAAAAGGTAAAACAACCCAAATGGATTGAAACCGTTTGGGGAACAGGGTATCGATTTATCGGAGAACAAACATGAAGATTAGAACCTGGCTTATGGGTACGTATTTACTTGTTATGATTCTCCCCTTAGCTGCAGCGTATGGGTTTTACCTCTTACTCACACAATGGGATGGCCAGCAAAGTTTAGTCGATTCATTTGAATTAACATCTGAAATCCAAGCCATTGAAGAGCAGCTCGACGATCCTTCTCTCTATAACGTGCAGCCTCGGGAAGATATAGAAGACCAGTTAGGATCGGTGAGCAAGAGAGATGATTTACAAATCAACCTTTACCGAAGTGACGGGCTGTATGTCTATCGTTCAGATGACCCTGAGCACATGTTGATGCTTCAAGACAAATCTCAAGTATTGAAGAATCTCTACCAATATGATTTCAGTTACCAAACGGTTTCAGTGAAAAAGCCTGTCTTTCAAAACGAAACAATGAGAGGGATCTATGAAATTCAGCTGAAACGAACAGACTGGATCGAAGGCGTTGAAGATCGGCGAATGTGGGTGCTGATTACTCTAGGACTCTTCTTCCTCACGCTCTATAGTTTTGTCATTTGGCTTTTGCATAAACGGTTTACTCGTCCATTGAAGCAGCTTATGACAGGTATGGAGGAGTTTGCATCAACTCAGAAAACAACTATGTTCCAACGCAAGAAACAAGACGAAATCGGAAACCTGATGAAGCACTTTGAAAGAATGCAGATGGATATTGAAGATGCTCAAGAGAAAACAAAGAAAGCCCAACTCGAAAAACAAACGATGATCGCCTCCCTCTCACACGACATCAAGACTCCCTTAACATCAGTACGGGCCTATGCTGAGGCACTTACCGATGAAACGTCTTTGAGTAAGGAAGAACGACAAACATATGGACGTACTCTCATTGCCAAAACGCATTACCTACAAGGAATGATTGAAGATCTAACGACTTTTGCTCAGCTTCAATCAGCGGGGTATCACTTTGATCGAAGCCCTGTTGATGGACCTGAATTTATAGAGATGTTGTTTGAAGGATACGAAGAGCCGTTACATCAACAATCGATTCGATTACACAAAGAGAACCAATTTCATGGAACCTATTGCATGAATGATCGGCAAATGATTCGAGTGATGGATAACCTCATAAACAACGCTTCACGCTATACATCTCCTCACGGAACCATATGCATCGGGGCGTACGACACCTCCACCTCTCTTCCGGACTGGATTTTTGAAGACGTGAGGGAGAACCTCCAATCGTGGCGCGAGGGGAAGTCGATGATTATCGTTCAAAATGAAGGCACTACGATTCAAACCGACCAGCTTGAGAAGATTTTCACCCCTTTCTATCAAGGGGACCCTGCACGATCGAAACAAGAGGATATGAATTCAGGACTTGGCTTAAGCATAGCTAAAATGATTGTTGAACGGCATAACGGGCGTATGAGCGCCTGGTCGGCAGAAGGAAAAGGAACTGTCTTTACAATGACATTTACTGACCGAACTAAAGGAGATGGAAAGCATGAATAAATGGATCAGCTCAATTGGATTACTACTATTATTCGTATTGGGGGCATGTTCAGTGGAAGATGCAAATGGATTATCACCAGAAGCGATTGTGGCAAACGCCGTTGAAGAAGGGAAAGACTTGAAGGGATTTCATATGAAAGCTCAGTTTGATGTCTATCAAGGTGAGGAGCAAATCGATGATTCTTCCATGGAACAATGGATGGACTATGAAACGATGAAAACAAAAGTCATTGCCGTGGACCAAAGCGGCAAGCAGTCTAAATCTTTAAATGACGGGGAAACCGTTACCCTTTATACCGAGGGAGACAAAGAAGCTTATGAAATGGAAGCCCCTGACCTTTCGAACCCTAACCTAATGGGCTCCAATCAACGTGAACAAATCCAGAATACCTTAAACGAAACAAGGAAGACGCACACGATTGAATTGCTTGGCGAAGAAGAAGTAAATGGGATCGAAACCTATCACATTAAAGCTACACCAAAAGAAAAAGGAAGCCTTCGAGGTGAGGAGGAATACTGGATTGAGAAAGAAAGTTGGATGATCGTTAAAACCATTTCCAAAAGTGGCGATATGAAAATCGAATATACGGTAACAGACCTTGAGCTCGATCCTTCTTTTAACGAGAATACGTTTACGTTAGATTTACCTGAAGGAGTTGAAATACTGCCTTTTGACGCTTTAGACCCGACTGAAACTGTCACACTCGAGGATGCTCAAAAGGGCCTTGGTCAACCTTTCCTTTACTTGCCTGAAGAAGAATACAAGATTGATAAAGTTGAAAAATTCGATGTAGAGAGTATGAATCGAACAGAAATCAGCATTCAATACAAACAAGAAGATGTGGTTCAGTTTACCTTAAGTGTCTTCCCTACTCCGGAAGAAAGCATGAGTATGGGATTTGAATCTGCCGAAAAAGTTACAGTTCGTGGGGTTGATGGTGAATATACAACAGATGTCATTCAGAGCTTAACATGGGATGAAGATGGCCTTCGTTATTCTCTTCTCAGTCATAACCCTGAATTGTCAAAGGAAGATTTGCTCAAAATCGCAGAGAAATTAGAGCTTCAAGGTACGAATCAGTAATGAAAGACTCTATTGCCCCATTATAAGAGTATGGGGCTTTTACAACGTTAGAGAGGAGATTTTATATGAGTAAAGCACTTTTCATTAGGGCTTTTATTGTATTCTTCCTGTTTTCACTCCCACCAATCGGTTTTTCTGTTTATCAAGGAAATCTGTTGGATGCACTGATTATCGGTATGATTTTACTAGGAATCTTGTTTGTTCTAGCTTTTGGCTTTATTCGAACCCCTTCAAACGAGTAACTGTTCATAAAAAGTTCTTTAAAGTATGAACGTTTCTTAAATTTTAGGCATCCAAATTTTCATTACTAGAATAATAAAGGTAGTATAAAGGTAGATGGATTCTTATTGTCGTATATTAATAGTCAAGGAATCATTGAATGGAATCGCAATCTACTTTTAAGGGGAGTTTCTTATGAACCAAATGTCGAATCAAATGATGAACCACCTCTCGTTTGGAATATTGGCGATCGACACGGAATTTCGCATTACGGCATTGAACGAAGTTGGGGCATGTTTGCTTGAAGTGAATCAGGATGAAGCGATTGGACAGAATGTGTATGATCTTTTCAAAGACGCACCTGAAGACATTCGACATCTAGAAAGAACAGCAACAACAGGAGAAGAGGTTGAGCTCGACGCCATGCCTTATCAATGGGGGAAGTACCGCCTTTACCTTTCACTAAAGACAAAAGCTCTTACCGAAGGAAATGAACGAATCGGTGCACTAGCAGAGTTCCAAGACGTTACCGCATATCATGAAAAACAGCAAGATTTGGTTAAGAATATGGAAGACATGTCGGTTACCATTATTCCCGTGACAAACCAGATTGCCCTCTTCCCTCTACAGCCGGTTATCGACAACTTGGAATTTCACTACATCCTTGATAAAGGCGTAGAAAATATTTCTAAAATGAACATTCACGACCTGATCTTAGATTTCTCAGCTATACGATCGGTTGACCTGGAGTTCTTAAATAAGATTGAAAAGCTAATGGAAACCGTGAAGCTCATTGGCATTAACGTGACGCTAACAGGCATTCGACCAGCTGTAGCTAAAGAATGGAGCACAAGCTACGATAAGCCAAAAGAAATGGCTATCTACTCAACGCTTCAGAACGCAGTAGAAGCTATTTATACGAAATCCTACAGATAGCTATTTAAATAAAGCCTGTTACAGCTTATTGCTGTAACAGGCTTCTGCTTAGGGGATTATGTACATACATGCTTGCTAGAACGACAGCACTCTATTAAGACTTAGCCTCTATTCTTTTCTCTGTAATGGTTACATCAGCTTTTTCGAGGTAGTCATAAATCGTGTACTGATAATCACTCCAATTCTTGTTGTTTGTAATTGTATAGACCTCTCCATTTTTGGTTACGAAATCAACCTCTTTTAAAGAAAGAGTTCCGTTCTTCTTCTCGTTTTTCTTCACAACTTCCTCTACGTGATTCCAGTGGATATTGTGCTCATCAAGAGTCCATGCACCATTTACATGCAACCCGTTCGGATCGAAGTAAAAATAGGACCTGACAGATAACAACATAGATAAGCTAAACACAACTACACCAATAGTCATTAGGACGCCTAACGCTTTCTTCCCCCATTTGTCATTCCACTTCCCAGCGATTAAATCGATCACAAGAAAAATGGGGATTGATAGAATTGCAAAACCACCCCAAATGTATGCTGCTAATGGCGCTTCAAAGTAAATGTGATCGCGAGAGAAGTAGAATATATCCTGCAGGATCGTTACTAGAATAAGCGGAAGAAGCCCCGCACATATAACGCCTACAACAATGATCGCTACTTTCACAATCGTTGGATCAAGATCACTCGTCTTCCTCAACTAAACCTCCCCCTTCCATACACACCACCAAATTATACCAGAAACATTTTAACATATGTACCATAAATTGGTACAGGGGGACAGGTACGTTGTCCCTTTAAGCATTCTCAAATAAGTTCGATACACGAAGGGACGAGGAACCTGTCCCTCTGCCCCAACAAAATGAAAAGCCTTAACGTTAAGTTAAGGCTTTTGTCATTCTAGTGACAATCCCAGTTATACACGACATTTGTAAAGTTTCGTCCTTCCAAGTCTTCTTTCTTAATAAAGAAGTTCGCAACGCCTGCGTCTCCCCACATAATACCTTTATCATCTTCTGTATCGATCTGCAGGAGGAGGATTTCGTGATCCTTGTAGCGCTTTTCCTCTTCGCGAGGGTCATTCTGTGTAAAGTATGGATAGCCCCCTATTTTATGGCCTTCACCAGAGAAGTGTTCAAAGTATACTTCCCACAAATCTTCCCCATGAAAATCCTCGTCTTGTAGCTCATCGATCGTACCGTCTAATTGATCTTCCACTCGGTAATCTTCACAAGAAATGGGCTCTTGTTCTATCTCAAACGAAAGTGAGAGCTCATATTCTACAGGAAAATCAAATTCTTCGCTTATCTCATAGTTCCCTACATTCTCTAATAGGTTCTCATCATCTTGTGAAACCTCTTCATGGTAAAGAACCTTAAAATACGATTGATTCGTCATTTCGTCAAAATCGATCCCCATTACGTCATCATGAGGGGAAATAAAGAATTGCAGAATCCCTGATTCAGGAAAGCTTTCAAAAGGGGGAAGTTCACTAAAGTTTATTTGCGCCAAGAGACGCATATTTGCTCCTTCTAGGTCTTTTGGATAGTCCAATTCCTTAGGAAAATACGGATTTCCTCCAAACTTACTTTCTCGTAGGTTTGTCTTACGTAGCTCAGTTGTAATGCTTATGTAAGGCTTCATAGTTTTAGCCAATTGTTCTCTGTACGGTTCTAAGACATGAGGTAAGTCGAATCGATCTTTCACTTGTAATCTCCTCTTTTTCTTCTATTATAGCAAACTCTCGGTCTTCCTCTTTAGTTAAAAAGCCTAACTCTTTATGGATTAGGCCATGTAAAATCTTTTTGATAATAACATTCTTTTAGCTTCGCCAGATCATGTTCCCATTCTGCGATGGCACGCTGATACGTAACTGCCCCATTCTTCTGATCCTTTCGTAATTTAATATTATACGAAATAGTCATGACCACTCTTCTTAACCCGAGTTCTGGGACAGCCTTCTGGAGGATTTCCCACCTTGAGGACGGTGTTAAGCCACTAATTTGGTAGCCCAGTTCTTTAAGAGCGCTCTTTTCATTCAAGGAATGCTCCTTTGAGGTCGAGTCTTCTGTAAGTTCTGTATGTGGCCAAGCAAAACTATTCTCAGAAACATTATTTAACTTTTCTTTCAGCAATGTTGTTTCCTTTACGTTTAACAAAGACCTAAGACGATTAATATATCCTTCAATGTCTTCCTCTGAAAGCTTGACAGGTCTCTCTAGAAGCCTGAATAATTTAATTTCATTCTCTTCTTCTTTAGGGAAGTACCATTCAAGCGATACGGTATTTATAAACGCTTCTTCCATACCAAATAGGTAACTATACCAAAACAAAAAGGCGACGTCCTTCTTCTTTATAACATCCTCAATATATTCCCACTCTACATCGATCAAATGATGAAGAGACGCTTTCAGAAGATCCTTTAAATCATAAGTCATAAGCGCACGTAGGTAAATGACCATAATTGAGGGTTCATTCATATAATAGATATTCTCTGTGAGGCTATCTGCATGATCGAAAATAAAATAAGAAATTTTGTCTCGATAAGGAGCTTCATGAAGATGAATAATAAGATTAAAGAACTCCCAAACCAACGCATCATTTACCACTTCCAACATCTCGTCATCTACAAGAGTCTGCTCCATCAAAAATTGAATGCTTTCTTCAATTTCATGGTCATTATGGAATAAGCTATAAGGACGACGAGCAAGTTTGCGGAAAATTGTCGTGACCATTTCAATGTCACCTTTAATCCAAAATTTCTTACAAACCTCTATTATAAATCGCCCATCCTCTTCTGATGATGCTTCAATCCACTGATCTATAACATTATGTGTGATAAACGGTTTGAATCTTTCAAATGACTGATCAGAGGCTAAGTCTGTCTTTTGTTGCTTAGTCGTTCTTTCTATTACACGAATTCGTTCGTTCTCTTCTTGTAACTTTAAAATTTCCTCTGACATTTGACGGAGCTGACGTTCATACTGATCAACTTCTTGTTTATGCTCCTCTACTAAGTTTGTTAGTTCCTGGTCAACCATATGTAGAATGCGTTCTTTGCTTGCCAGGTTGTTATCTTCCCTACTCATTTCCTAATCTTCCAAATCCAGCGCATTTAACATATGCTTTAACTGCACAAGTTCTTCTTTTGTAAGGGTCAAACATTTCCCCATCTTTTCATGATCCGGAGCCCAATCCCGCAGATCATACTTTGGCTCACGCCCGTTCCAGCTTACCTCATTCAGTTCTTTCTTCCATCCCTTTGGATTTTCAGAGATCGCCCCGATTTCAGAAATAATTTCGTATTTGATATTTGCCATTATGATGCTCCTTTTCTTATGTAATCTATTAAAAGTATAGCAGGGTCAGAGGGACAGGTACATTGTCCTCCTCACGTCTCGAATTATTTAGCTACCAAAATTAGTTCGAAACACGAAGGGACAAGGAACATGTCCCTCTGCTCCATTATTTGGAGAGTGTTTAGGAACGCCTTCTTTGATGCATATTGGATAGAGACAGTGCTACAATGATAAGAACAACTCAAGATTCAGGCAGGAGTGAGACAATGCCAAAATTAAGAAGAGTGTTTTTACTACTCCTTATTGCAGGGGGTATGTGGTATATATATGGTGATACGTTTAACGAGTCTGGCGTGCAGGGTGTGTACGAAGAAATGAAAACGGATGTGGTCGAGATCAGCCAGGACCCTGAGGTTCGTCGGACAGTAAACGCCATTTCTTTAGAAGTGCAGTCCTTATTTGATCGGTTAACCGGAGAAGAACCAACCCCAGGATCAAACCCTGAAGTTCCAGATGTGGAGAAACCATCGTTAGATGCACCATCTGATCAATCTTTCTCTGTTCACAATATTGAACTTGGAGATACGAGACAAACGGTGGAAGAGCAAGCCGGAGCTCCCAAGCGTGCTTCATTAAATGAATACGGCGTGAACTGGGTAGCCTATCATGAGAACTATCAAAATTTCTTCATGGTCGCTTACAATGATCAGAATCAAGTTGTGGGCTTATACACGAATCAGGACCTGGTCTCATCTAAAGAGTCCATCCAAATTGGTAGTTCCAAGCAGTCCGTCCAGTCTGCCATGCCTGATTCTCAATCTAGCATCCGCAAAGGATTGACTCGCTATCAAGTCCAGAACAAAGACGAGTATGACTTATTTAATATAGACCAGAGCTATGTGACTGTATTTTATGATAAACACGAACAGAATACGGTTACCGCTGTGCAAATTATTAGCGAAGAGCTGGAGCAGCAAAAGGAAGGCTTCTTCGGTGAGCCAAGTGCCGCGCTAAAAGAAGGCTTTGAGTATCAATTGTTTGATTTAACAAACGCTGCCCGCGTCGAGCACGGCTTAGGCGTCCTCTCTTGGGACGAAGCCGTTAAGACGACTGCTCGCGATCATAGTAAAGATATGGCTGTAAACAACTACTTCAGCCACACAAATCCTGAAGGTCAGTCTCCGTTTGACCGTATGACCGAAGACGGGATTGCTTATCGTACGGCTGGTGAAAACTTAGCGGCAGGCCAATCTAGTAGTATCTTTGCACACGAAGGGTTGATGAACTCGATCGGCCACAGGGAAAATATCTTGCACAAGGATTTTGAGCGCTTGGCTGTAGGTGTCGCTTTTAATGAAGAAGCTCAGCCTTATTATACAGAGAACTTTCTAACAAAATAATAAACAAGGGCTGCCGATCACCGGCAGCCCTCTTTTTGTGGGAAAGGGGGACAGGTACACTGTCCCTTTTAACCAAATTGATTCGGAACACGAAGGGACGAGGGACCTGTCCCTATGGCCCTCTCTCTTCAACCATCAATCTTTCGCACTTGCTCATAAATCTTCTTAAACTGTCCATATTGTTTATCGTATACTCCTTGAACACTCTCATTAGGGTGATATACATTAACATAATGATTTAAGTAATCCTCAACAAACGCTTCATAATCCTCACACCATCTAAGGCCGACAAATGCTGTTGACGCTGCTCCGAACGAGGGCAAGTATTCACCTAACCTCGGAACATGGACCCGAACCTGAAGAACATCCGCAATCAACTGGCACCAGGCTTTGCTTTTACTCCCTCCGCCAATTAATGTAATCCACTCCACTTTTGAAGTGGTAACATCTTCAAACAGTTGTCTAATAGAAAACGAGAGTCCTTCCATAACAGCACGAGCCATATCACGCCTCTCAACACTCCCTGTTATGCCAATGTAAGCCCCTTTTGCATCAGGATCTTGCACAGGCGATCGTTCCCCGTGTAAATACGGCAGAAACAACACGCCTTTACTCCCTGGATCTGCTCCATCCACCATTTCATCAAAAGCCTTATACCCCTCGTCTGAAACATCATCCGTATACGTTTCTACAGCCCAGTGATGTACATTGCCGGCATTAAGTACCGGAGCAATGCTAATTAGACGATCCTCTGCTAAATGCGACAATGTAAACGGAGCTTCTGAAGCCGAATCAGCGCTTGTTGTAGCCACCCAACCGGTCGTACCAAGGTATGCGTACATACTTCCCTCTCTTACATTTCCTGCACCGATTGTTGTCGCACCTGCATCTCCGACTCCACAGAAAACCGCAACATCTCCATCTAGTCCGAGGGAGGATGCTAAGTCCTCCATCACCTTTCCCGCTCGCTGTTCTGGAGCTACTAGTGAAGGCATCTTGGATAGATCGATGCCATTGAATCGCACCCATTTTTCTTCCCAGTCTCGCGTGTGGATGTTCATCATGGCCGTTGTCGCAGAAGTAGTTGGATCAGCTACAGCTCTTCCTGTTAATTTATAAATGATGTAATCTTTTGAACTAAAAAGGAATTTCGAAGTCAGATTATAAAGATCCATTTCTTTTTCCATCATCCAGGCGATCTTAGCCACAGGCGTCGTTCCTGTAATGGAATTGACTACGCTATCGCTCCAAGGAGCACAATGTTCACGTATAGCTTCAGCCTGCTCAACGGCCCTTCCATCTGAATACAGAATCGCTCTTCGAACAGGGGAACCTTCCGCTGTAACCGGAATGACGTCTTCCATTTGCCCGCTAAATGTAATTGCTTCTATCCCTTTAGTAAGGCTAGCATCTCGGTCCTTCCACTGTTGAAAGATCCTCGTCACACCATTCCACCAGTCATCTGGACTTTGCTCGACTTCTCCATTTTTCCCTTCATATGTATGAATAGGCTCATAGGCCATATGAGCCATTTCGCCGTCTCTACTCACAAGGCATCCTTTTATTCCTGTCGTTCCTATGTCAAAAGAAGCCACATACTCCATACCGCTCCCACCTTCTACTAATATCTTTTTGCTCTGTTCATGTTTAGTGATGATTTCATTCCATATACGCCTTATATGGAAGATGTGAATACGAGATTGTTCAATATTACGTTAGATAGAGACGTTTCCGTCAGCTTGAGTAGAGCGAAAGGTTGGCCTGGAAATCACTCGCTTTCCGCGGGCGAGCTGCCGAGCTTCCTCGTTCGCTACGCTCTCTGTGGGATCTCGCCTACCTCTTTCTCCCGCAGGAGTCTCGCAATTTCCAGGCCCACCTTTACCAAATGAGAATAGACGGAAACAAGACATATTGGGTGATAGGAGGCTTAAGAGCCATTACAATAAGCGGGTCCGTTCACCACATTAACGTCAGGGTAGGATTGGGGACTGCGAGACTCCCGCGGGGTAAGGAGCCTATCCAGTTCCGGAGTGGAGGACCTAGCGAGATAAGCCATCTTTTTTACAAAGGCTAATCGCCTTTTCCAAAAAGCTGGCTTATCCGTACGGTCCTAGGCACCACTCCTGCACTTTAAATCTAGGGGAGACCCCGGAAAGCGCGTAGCGATTGAGGAGGCTTCCCAGCTCCCCGCAGGAAAGCGAGTTGTCCCCAAGCCTGCCCTTGCACTTATAAACGTGGCGGGCCCCAATCACATAAAAGTGTAGCATAGGTTAGAAGAGACAATCACAAAAAAGGATCAAGGCATGTTCGCCTTGACCCTAACAAGTTACTCTATTCACTTAACGTCAACGGACGTAATTTCTGTTCAATCTGCTTCCGCTGATCTTCTAAAAATGGTGGAAGGGATAAATTCTGACCTAAGGAATCTACTGATTCATCGACATCAAAGCCCGGGGTGTCTGTTGATAGTTCAAACAGAATTCCGTTTGGTTCTCTAAAGTACAGCGCCCTGAAATAGAAACGGTCCACTTTGCCCGAGTTCATAAGTCCCGCTTCTTGTATCCTTTTAGCCCACTTGTCATACTCTTCCTCATTCGGAATACGGAAGGCAACGTGGTGCACACCGCCACGACCTATACGTTCTTTTGGTAAATCAGGTCGTTCTTGAATATGAACCTCAGCTCCTACACCACCTTCACCTGTTGAGTACACGTGAACATCTGGCAGTCCGTCTCCATCAACTGAAGGATACGTGCCGACGTGTTCAAAGCCCAACACATCCGTTAAGACACGAGCGGTCGGTTTCTGATCACGGACACGAAGCAGTACAGCACCAAGTCCTACAATCCCATGTTCAACCGGCACATCTGAATCGCTCCACGCTTCACCAGCAGCTACACCATCTTCCCCGTCATCCGCTACTAAAATAAGCTTCGTTCCTTCAAAATCTTCAAAGGCTAACGTATTGCGGTTAGCGCGTTTCTTGATCTCCTCATGTGTCACGCCAAACTCTTCAAAGCGCTTCTTCCAATACTGTAAGGATTCTTCATCCCTTACTCGTAAAGAGGTACTTGAAATACTAGATACGCCTGGGTGCGTAGGTGCGAGCATGGGAATATCGAAGAAAGTAAGCTCTGTACCAGGATTTCCTTTCGCATCTCCATAGAACAAATGATACGAACTAGTATCGTCCTGATTCACACTTTTCTTCACAAGTCGCATTCCTAACACTTTTGTATAAAATTCAAAATTCTTCTCAGCTTTACCCGTCAAAATTGAAACGTGATGAATACCTAATAAATTCATATTCTAACCACCTTTTTGGTTTGTTTAATTAATTATCTCGAATTCAAGATAATTATATAACACAATCAGGAAGAGGTCAAATCAAACGGCACAAAGGGACGGGTTCCTCGTCCCTTCATTTGCAAACTCTACCTACCAATCTCTTAGGAATGCACTAACAACCGTCAAACAAAGGCCAAAAGCAAATACAAACAAAAAGCTTACAAGGATCACAAGTCCATCACCTAAAGTAGGTTCACCACCGCCTGAGAATAGTGGCAGCCCTATAAAAAATGCGAGCAACCCAACTACCATGGCAGCAATGCCTCCATATCTAAATTTCTTCTTCACCCCACCCACCTCCATTACGTCAGTTTGTAAGACTTTTACCATTTGGGTGGGGATTGAAACCTTTAGACTCTATGCAGGTCGAGTAAGACTGAGAGAATGACAACCACCCGTGGATGTTGGACTGAAGGGATAAGGGATTTTGTTTTTGATCCAACCGTACATTTGGTAAAATATTGATAAGATTCGTTTAGGAGGGGAAAAGATGTATCAGGTAGGTCCTGATTTCGATAACGGAATATTGCTTTTCACCGGATTGTTTCTCATAAGTGCGATTATAGCTGCGTTATTTCTCGTCTTGTTTAAGACGTACGCAGTAAAGAGTAAAGAGCGATTGATGGTTATGGTGGCTATTTTTCTATACTTCTCAATCAGTTCAACTATAAGTGCATTTAAACTTTCTATGACTCTTGGATTTATGTATATTGCACTTTATATAGGAGTGGCTGTTGTGATGTATAACACCAGCAGGAAGCACATGAATGTGAAGACAAATTAACAAACGAGCAAAGCCCCCTATAGTAGGGGGCTTTTGTGGTATGCGATATGTTATTATCGTATTACATGTATGTATCAGTTAATCTCCTTGTGAACACCTTAGCGCTGACTCTATTAAGAAAACCTACTGCTTCCTCAGTTGATTGAAATTTGAAAGCATATCCGTATTGGATCAGGCTCTTACCGGTATTTTGCCTTTTGGGGAATTGGAGAAACGAGGTATTATGGGTTAACCCCTCAGACTGATCGATCAATTCCTGATCCGCTTCAACCGTTTTTGGATTAAGAGCGAGTGTCATTTCCTTATATGGAAGCACGTAAGCCACTTCCCCCGTCCTTGCATCCTCAATTTCAATCGATTTCGTCGTCTCCTTTACGATCTTATATCCATTCTCTCTCAATTGATTCTTTATATTCTCCATTATGACCTCCTGAGATGTAGCAATTTTCAATAAAATATACGCATTTATCTTACCACGTTTATCTGGAGTTGTCCTAAAGGAGACCTGAAAATGAACAAAGAACCTAAAGAAAATTCTATTAATATATAATTTCTTCCATCTTTTATCTAGTTCCAAGATTTCTTACTAACTCTATATCTAGGCAACACCACCCCAGTAATAATGAGTAATAGTAGGTTTCATAATGCCTTTTTAGGGTAACCTTTCTTCAGGGGGAATTTAATGGAACTTCTAAATCTTTTAAAAAAAGAAAACTTTACTAGAATAAGTTTTCATGACGAATATAATGTCGTGCAATTCTCTAACCTACTGGAGTTGACTTCTAATGATCAGCTTATATCTTTCATGGAAATCACTCCAGTAAGATTGGAATATTATCCTTTTGAGATCAAGCCACATATCATTTGTTACGATGAACTACGTTCTAAGAAGTTCTTTCTTTTTCGTTAGCTACTCAAAGCCCGGGGCTAACTTTATTTTTACCGGGACTCTTTAGCTACATTTTATGCTTTAGAGTCCCGGTTCTCCCTGTCATTCTATTCCTCATCGAGGTTCAATTTCCTTCCTTCAGATATACGATATACCCATCAAAAGGAAAGAACTTCCTCTTAAAATCCCCTTTATCTGTATTCACCTGAAATACATAATATTCCCGATTGTAACTTCGGTTGGAATACCAATCATACTGTTCCTCTTCACCCTTTTCTAAATACGTTACGACTACATTTTCATAACCGTAGTTCTGGTTAAGATACAAGTTATTTAGATAGTCTTGGGCTGCTTCTGCACTTACCCCAAGTCCGTCCCCGCTAAATCTTTCTTCCTTATAATCATCTAACAGCCATTTACCGTCCTCATTTTTAAATGTATAGGTGACAAGCTTACCTTCAGACAACTCATCTGATAACTCTGCTGTTTGAAAGATCCGTTCATCTTTTGTAGCTTTGATCACTTTAAAATGAAGATCAGGTGCTATGCTAAAAGGAAACATGGACGAATCACATGGATAGCACATCTCAGCCTCGAAATACGGCTTTAATGTATCTTGAATAAAGCGCACCGTGGCCACTTTCTCAAGCTCACCTTCTATGTCAGAGAAATCCCCTGGTGATAAGGTTTCCTGGTCCCAACCGCTTACCAGTATATTCCGAATGGTTGAGTTGGTAGATTCAACCAAATCAATATAAGTCTGTTTATTTGTCGAGGAGGGTTCTTCTATGGTGAATGTCATTGTAATGTCGTCTTTCATTTTTACCTTCTGAGTTGAGGCGATATCCTTAATGCGCAGCACATAGGATTTACCAGCTGTATACCCTTTTGCAGGCGGCAACACTTCTACCTTTTCCTCACCGGCTTGCTTGACTGTCACATTCACCTTTGTCCCACTTTGATCCTCGACGGTAATCCCACTGCTATTCTGATCATAAACAACGGAAGTATTGAATGTGATTGTCCACTTCTTATCAGCCGGAACGACTTTCTCACTTCCTGTCCATTCCTTCTCTTCAGCAGCTATGCCACCTGCAGCCCCTAATAGAAGAAATATGAATAAACTTATAAACATGAAACCTTTTAAGCTTTTGATACGCGCATATCGTTCCATTTATTCCCCTCCCTAAAATTAAACAAGCATGACAAGTGTATGTCTGTGTTGCTCATGGTATGTATTCCAAACACTCAAGATTAGAAAGATTGATTAAGTAAGCATCCGTTTCTATAAGAGTCACTAAGGGTATGTTGTGTATTGAGAATTTAAGTACAGTTTTATAGTTCATTTAGATTTATGTCAGCGTATTGGCTGTTTGAATTCAAATGGACATAGTCAGACCAGAAAGGATGATGATTAAGTGAATCTTAACGGTAAAGTCGCATTAGTAACAGGAAGTTCAAAAGGATTAGGAAAGTGCATCGCTGAAAAGCTTGCTGCAAATGGTGCGAAAGTTGTGATTAACTACAATAGTAATGCTACTAATGCAGAGCGTGTCGTACATGATATAAAGACAAACGGCGGAGAAGCTATTATGCTGCAGGCAGATATAACAGATGAGCAAGAAGTTGAGGAGCTTATTCAAAATGTAGAGAAAGAATATGGCCAACCGGTCGATATTTTAGTCAATAACGCAACAGGCCCTCAACCTGAAAAATCGTTAGAAGATGTAACCTGGCAAGACTATCTCGACCAGCTCCATTTTTCCGTTAAATCACCTCTGATTTTAACGAAGCAAGTGATGAACGGACTGAAAGAGAATCAATGGGGACGCATTATCAACATTGGCAGTGAAGTTGTTGGTTTAGGAAACAGCCACTTCTCCAATTATGTTACAGCGAAATCATCTGTGATCGGCATGACACGCTCATGGGCTAATGAACTTGGTGAATACGGGATTACGGTAAATGCCGTACACCCTGGATTCACCCCAGTTGAACGCCACGGTGACGTTACCGAAGAGAGTGCAAGTGGTTATATTAACCAAGTACCCTTGAAACGGTTAGGTAAACCAGAGGATATCGCCGGAATGGTCAATTTCTTATGCAGCGAAGATGCTTCATTTGTGACTGGGCAGAATATGAATGTGAATGGCGGGAATACGTTTGGGAGTTAATTTTAGTTAACGCCATCAACAATATATATAAGCCATAAAAACTAGCCAGTCTTTTGGACTGGCTAGTTTTTTATATCATAAGACCCTTACATTCCCCATTACCCAAACTACCTATTTATGGTAAAATCCCACCATGTTATTTTCTACAAGAGGTGGTTTATTTGAAAAAGCCCTATAAAATTTTACTTATGTTAGTTGTACTCTTCTGCCTTATTGCGGCTAGCATCAAAATTAATGAGGCCGTTACGTTTCACGAACATTATGTTCAAATAAGTAATGGCATCATACACTATGAAACGGAACAAATTGTTCAGGCTCTCAGAGACAGCTTAGATTCCGGAGAAGTGCGTACAGAATCCATAAGAGATATCGTCCAAAGCGCGAATAAACTAAACAGTAAAATGTCAGAGCTTGGCCCTTACATTGATTTGAGGACAACCGATACCTTTAAGGAATATGAATATAAGTTCTCTCATATAAAACACGATTTCCTTAGAGTGCAGAATTCTGAACGATTAACTGATGGTAGCTATTCTCTAAATAATGACCAAGAGTCTAAAGAAGATTTTAAACATGTTTTGAATGATTTCGAAAAGCTACTTGCCATTTCAGACAAATACGGAGATTACGATACAATTGAAGCGTATTATAACGAGGTTGGAGAGATGAGCACCACCACAATACGTCATTTAAAATGGAATTTTAAATGAGCGAACAGGGCCAGGGGGACAGGTTCATTGTCCCTCAAACTCTTAAATGTAAACACCCCACATAACCTCCTATACAAATAAAAAAGAACCCCCATTAAGGTGCTGTCCTTAGCAACTCACTTAACAGGCGTCCTCCAGAGCTTGTTGAACTTATCTAAGTGTTAACTTTATTTCTTCACTAGTGTTTTCCCATTTGATGTGTCCAACTTTTTCTTCTTCTTGCACCAATACCTCGCAATGCTCACAAATTCCAGGCCCAATGACAACTTGATCGCCATTGTAAGGCGCGGAACCACTGAATCTTCCCACATCATAGTAAAACGTTTGGGAGGGTTCTGAAGAGCCTATAAATTCAATGGTCACCTTAGATTCTCTCCCTCTTTCGGTAAGAGCACTTATATATTGTATCTTCCAATGCTCAGATTTTCCTTCGTATATGATTTCCTCTTCAGTTGAACGACACCCGCCCACTACTAGAGTAACCACTATAAAGAGAATACACATCCACTTCTTGAAGCCAGACACCTCCATGATTTCCATTTTCCTCTATACAAAAAAAGAAAGAGGTTCTCCCTCTTTCTTTATAAAAACCGCTTCCGTATATCCTTCGATGGCAGCATGCAACTATCTTTCTTACCAAACCACTTATACCGGTTCTTAGCGAAGATCTCATAAGCAAAATCCCGCACAAATTTAGGAACGATCGCAAACAAGTGAAATGCCTTCCACGCTCCTTTTAAATGCTTACATACACGTAAAGCCGCTGAAGATTTCGTATAAGCACGCCCACCTTCAATCAGGACAAAACTATCCGTGTCAGCCGGGATCTCGTATTTCTTCAACAGATCCTGCCCTACCTCACTCTGCAATGACGCAAAAGAGAAATAACCTTTTGGATCTCGTTTAATAATGAACTGCACGCTCTGGTCACAGAAGTTGCATTCTCCGTCGAATAATACAATACCGTTCATAGGATCACCTCCGGCTGTTTTCTTCATGATAACATATATAGGAAATCATTCGGAATAGGCCATTGTTTGATATAAAAATTTTAACGTAACGAGTTTAACTTACTGACAAGTACAGAAACCCTCACTTGGAAATATCTGTTTACGATTTATTTATCTTAAGGTACACTTTTTACAGAAATTTATTAAGGGGGGAGAAGAATGAATGTTATTGTGCTTTTATTAGTGTTTTCCATCTTGCTTTTCATGGTAGAAAAAATAACAACTAAGATTCTTAAGGTCGAAAAGATTATGATATCGGAGACATCTGGTAAGAAGATTGACCGCTTTGGCCGAGGTGTTATTCTTTTAATTTTTGTAAGTACACTGTGGTTTGTAGTTAAGAATGATTCAATCTTGATAACAAAACTTTATTTCATGACTTATTTAACCTTTTTACTAGGATTCCAGGCGGTTATGGAATTTTTCTTTATAAAAGGGTCAAAACAATATATCAGTACAGTAGTGGTACTAGTTGTTAGCCTCATTCTATTCTATAACTTTAATGAGTTTTTGCATGGATAGTGAAATATTGAGCTAGAGCTACAATTATTTCGTTACATAAAGCAGCATTAATCAATACCTTTGAGAACCATAGGGAGGGGTTCACTGAAACAGTTTACTTTTCCAAGGTACCCGTCCCCTTAGGTAGATCTTCCCGCATTATCTTCATCATTTTCACATGTTCCGGGAGCAAGTAAAACATAAAATTGAAGCTGCCGATTTAACCGGCAGCCTCAGGTTAGTTACCTATTAACTCCTGCTATACCTACAATGGTGGATAAAACCAATAGCGTAAGTATTGTAATAACTGTTATCCAAAGAATCTTTTTTCCTCTTTCTTGAATCACCTTATCCCCCCTAATTCTATGGGTTATATACGTAACCTTTTACCTTTCCACCTGCGCCTCCAACAATCTTGTGAGCCAAGCTACCAATTTGAGTAGAAACATTATCATAATTTAAATCATAATTGAATGCAGGTAATCCGGACTACATCTCCACCTTCAAGTTCAGCAGTCTCACCAGATTCTATCGAAACATGAAGTACTTCCCATTGCATTTTACCATTATTTGGTTAATATATAAACTTTTCTTGTTCTTTTCTAATAAGTATCGTGGGCCATTTCTCGCTCTTGATTGGAAAGATACTCTACAAATCCTTTGGGAGTATCGTTTTTTTCTTCTACTTCACTTGCTCCTCCAGTCGCGCAGAAGGGCAGGTACGGTTCTATGATTCCTAAATTTCGTTCGTAAAGTATTTAAATAAATATTATCATTGAAGTAAACCTTCTTCGATCTGCAAAGTAGAAGATGAGTTATATTTTGTACTACTTTTAGAAAGTCTGTCTTAGATCAGTTATAAGAAAAAGAAGCACAGGAACCGCCCCCGTGCTTCTATACTGGGAGGGAAAAGAATGAAACAACTTATACGGTTATTCTTGTTTTCTTTAATAATGTTGAGTTTAGCTGGATGTAGCTTCAGTAATAGTTTTAATGGGATTAATGAGGATAACCCTACCAAGACTAAAGATGATAACGAAATAACTGAAATTAAAATTTATAAAGGTGAAAAGTTAGATATATTAGTGGTAGGGGATAACCCCAATATAAGAGAAAAGAAAAACATATCGTTTACAAACATTAACTTAGAAAATTTAACGAAAAGAAACCTGGATCGTTATGATGCAGTTTTCATAATGCCTAAATATCTTTCTGAAACATCAGAAAAACGTTATAACAAAATTTATAAACAAAGCAAAATCCCATTTTTCTTTGTAGGTTCTAAAGCTTCAACTATCCCATTTGTTGATAATAGTGAGGTTACATATGAGACCTACGCTGATAGAGTAGATGAATCTCAGACTTATATTTCTGGTCTCCTTTATAAAGAAAACGATAAAGGCTACTTCGCTTATAAATACCGTTATCTACACAATGGGAAGAATTTCGTAAAAGATAATGTGAGCAGTATATATTCTAATGTATTTAGAACTATTGAAAGCATTAAGGACAAACGCGGGGACGGTTCTAGTGCTTCCTAGATAAAAGAAGATGAGTTATATTTTGTTCTACTTTTAGTAAGTCTGTCATTGAGTAATGATAAGGCAAACAAGCTCAGGACCGTCCCTATAGCTATTGGATTATCGAGCTAAAGCAACAGTTTTCAATTAGATAGACTAGTAGCACTAAGCAATACCTTACATAAAAGGAGAAGATCGTTATTAAAAGGTTATTCAATTTTTGGTTAACTTGGAGTATTGGAGTGCTTGTAGCAGAAGTAGTTATAGTCCTGTGGAGAAATGAAGTAATAGATTGGGGGCGGATAATTGCTCTGAGTCTCGGTGGATTGTGTGGAACAGCCATTGTAATAGGGATTGAAAAAGCTTTTAGTCAAGATCAAGATTAGTCTTTTGATTACCCACACACTATCTTTCAGCCAAATCAATAAAATAAAAATCAAACATACATCCATTTAACAACTCACAAAGACTTAAAAAAGCCTTATGTGAGTTGTTCTCAACAGAATTGATCAACACCTATTTAGGTAAGAATCTATTTATAGCTTTAAAGAGAACGACTAGTAACCATAATAAAGCAAAGTAAATAATAGTGTTAAGGAAAAAAGCACCCATTAAGACTTCACCTGCATTTTCATATTCAAATAAGAAAGTATAAGGAAATGGTGGTGTTAAGTCAGAAGCATGCATTTTAATATACGGGAAAGGATAACCATATACTAATTCTCCATTAACTGCTTGTTGTAAGTACTGCTTATACTCTTGTGAATTATTGACTTCCGTACTGTCCAAAAATGCACTCATCAAGGTGATCAGTATTGCTATTGAAAGAATAACAAAATTTTTCTTCATAAAAGTCCTCCCTATCTATACTGAACTCCTCTCTCGGATTATATTTCTGTCGGTCGTATAAACTCCCCTAGTTCATTCGGTTCAAATGAAACAACTTTCGTTACCGCATTTAAATTAAGGGGGCCATAGATGTGTGGAAAAAAAGTGCCTGCTGCAATTAAATCTTCATATACAAGATCCGCTTGGACTTTATGAGGATCAATAACGAGCAAGACGAGCCCACTTTGCCCTTTGAAAAATGTATTGGCTACATACACCGTTTGGTCTGGTGTAGCACAATGGATGAAACCTTCACTCTCTAAACTATCTGGTCGATAAAGGCCCTCATCTTGGACGATGGTCCATTCTGATTTGCTCATCATATGTATAATCATTAGTTTCTCTCCCTTAGGAAGCACAAGGACGGTTTTGGTACTTCCTTACCTTCATTTCTAAAGCATTTTATCTCACTATCTTCCATACTAGTAAACCTTTTATATCATTCAGGAATACATATTCCCATTTCTATGCTGTTCTGTAAAGTAGAACGTTGATTAGTTACAGGACAATAGAAATTGTCACTAAATATCAGGAACAAGCGGAAACCCTCTCAAGCAAAATGCGGGATGCGATATTCAGAAGATGATGATAGATCGTAAAAAAACGCTCAGAAAAATTTCTAAGCGTTTTATCTTCTTCGATTACTTTTCACTTCGAAGAGCTGTCTTGTAAGAGAAAACTTCTGCTGTCATGATTCCATGTTTAACAGCAGGGTCTTCCTTCATAAATTCTTCTGCCTTTTCGTCATTCTCTTCTTTAAAAACTACAATCCCAAAGCCTTTGTCATCTTCTCTGTCTGTCTTACCAGCAGTGATGACTTTCCCCTCGTCACAGTACTCTTTCAGTCTAACAAAATGGTCACGAACGAGACCTTCATCCTTTTCCGTCCAATTTTTCTCTTCATGTAATCGAGGTATAAGCTTCAATATGTAGATGTATTCTCTCATTTAACCACCCCTTTCATTCCAAATGGTAAAAAAATACTTACTACTATATTAAACAGTATCCATTCAAATCGTACCACCCCGCCGGCTGGTACGATTATTTATAAGAAAAGGAAGCGCAAGAACCGTCCCTGTGCTTCTAATTAAAACCATAATTACTCTTCCATTTCATAATATCCACGATCTTCCCCGTAATACTGGTTATATCGTTGCTTAAACTTATAGAAAAGATAAGAACCAATTACTTTTACGATTGCGTAGCCTGGAATACCAAGAATCACACCGACCACACCAAATAAATTACCCGCAATCATTAAAACAAGGATGATCGTTAATGGATGAATTTTCATAGTTCTACCCATGATATTCGGAGAAACGAAATTCCCTTCTAAAAATTGGACTGCGATCCATACAATGACTAGCTTTATAAACATAAATGGGGAGCTAACAATTGCAATGATAGCAGCTGGAATAATGGCAATGGTTGGTCCTAAATAAGGTACAACACTTGTTACAGCGGCGATAATTGCTAATGTGAATGCATAATCAAGACCTATGATAAGGTAACCAATGAATAATAGAATTCCAATAACAGTAGCGACAATAATCTGCCCTCGGATATATGAACCAACTTGAATATCAATATTAGTTAAGATCTGTTTCGTATCATCTCTAAATTTCGGTGGAAATAATTTAATGATAAAACGTCGAAATCTTTTACCATCCTTTAATAAGAAAAATAAGATAAATGGAAAGGTTACAATGGACACAATCGTATTTGTAATCGTACTAGCGACATTCTGTACCCCTTGAAAACCATTTGAAATATAAGTTCCAATTAATTGTGGCAATTCACTTAACCTTTCCATTACCCAGTTATACCCATCATCATAATAGGGACCTAAGAATGAACTTTGTACCCATTGAGTCAACGTTTCCCCTAGCTGTTTTAGATAATCAGGGAAGGTTTGAACTAAATCTTTAATCTGCGCTTCGATAGATGGAGCAGTTAACAAGATCATTCCAGTTAAAGCACCACTAAAACCTAGAATAAGAATGATGACTCCCCAAATTCTTTTAATCCGTAATCTCTCGAGCAAATCTACAATTGGATTAAATAAATAGTAGGCTATGAATGCCAGGATTACTGGAGGTATTATCGTAGATAAAATGACCTCTAGTGGATAAAAGATAAATGAGATTTTAGTGTATATATAAATGGTTATTCCAACAAGAAGAAAGAAAGCTACTATGTAAAAAAAGGTCTTACCTCCAATTAATTTCAGAAATCTATTTTCCTCCATTCTTAAATACAGCTCCTTTGAAAGTAATGTGGAAGCGCGGGGACGGTTCTGTTGCTTCCAATTTTCGTATCTAAACATTTTATCTTACTATCTCATATTATACTGAATCTTTAAAACAATCAGGTAGAACAAAATATATATCCCTATTTCTATGCTCTTCTTGAAAAGTAGAACTATAGATCAAAGGAGCACAGGAACCGCCCTCGTACTCCTATGCTCGGCCGTGCTAGTTCTTTAAAGAAGGAGCTGTCTATTAGACAGCTCCTTTTTATAATAAGTTAAAGCTAAGATAACATATAAGGTAGCAATCCCATACCACCAACTGATATTACGCTTAAAAAGGTGCACATAATAGGTATTGATTTTCTATAACCTTGTTCTTCCCTGATAGGTTTCCCACTCAGAGCTATTCCAAGTAAACTTATTGCGCATAGAGATACAACACTATATATACTTCCACCGTTATTAACAAATACAATAACGATAGCGAGAACACAGATATTAGCGGTAACCAATAGACCACTGAGTCTTCCTCTAGTTGTTTCTGGTAACATAAGTCCCCCCCACTTCTTTCTCAAAAGTTTGTAAATTAATTTTATGAGGTTCTCTTACTTAAAAAAGTTCAATTAATAAGATGTATATTCCTCCCCGTGTTCATTTATTTAGACTAGGGAGGCACGGGGACGGTTCGGGACCAATGCTTCCTAATTTGTGTCGAAAATATGTAACGTCCTCACATTCTAAGTCTACTGCTTTTATTCAATAGCTAGGGTAATAGTCTGATACTGGTCATCTATTATTCTTAAACATAGATGTATTTTAATCATTTATGAAACAAGGCCGTTAACAACCTGTTTCATGTAGCAATAATGCAAGGTTCTCGTACCAACTATTTCAACTATCCAAGAAATAGTCTATAATGTAAAAGCTACATAAATTGATATAAAAAGGAAGTTGAGAATGAGAAAAATTTTGTTATTTAGTTTGGGGCTAGCTACAGCCTTAGTATTAAGCGCTTGCAACAGTGAAGCTAATGGTGCTACTAAAGATGAAAAAGAGGCTGTAAAAAAAGAAGAGAATACTGTGGATAAAAATATTATCACATATGAAATTGATGGAACGAAGAAATCAGTGGAAATTCAAGAGGTTACACCAAAAAATGGAGCTGCAAAGAACATAAAGGTTCCTGCAAATTTTACTATCAGAGACAATGATGATAACTTCTTACTTGAAGGTGAAGAAGCGTTTCAAGAAATTAGGTTGTTTGCTTCCACTAGTCAAGCGAAGGCAGATCTTGATTTCGAGATCATGATAGCTGAAAGACAAGCTAATATAAGAATGTCAGCTAAAGTTGAACCTAAAGTAACGGAAATGGACTTTAGCAAATATCCAGAACTTGAAGGAAAGTATGATTTTGGACAAATAATTGATGATGGAACTCAAGTACGATATAAGGTTTTTAAGATTGTCAATGAAACAAATCACAAGTTCTCGTTTAACATTGGTAACGAAGTAGAAGCTAACTACGAAGACTTAGCTATAGAAGTATTAAAGAACATAGAGATTAACTAAACCGCCTTATAGGGCGGTTTTTATCTAATGAGAGGTGCTCTTCAAACACGCTTGAATATGAAGAGAGGGAATCTTTGCTCATAAATAACCCCCAGAACCATTCAGGCTCTAGGGATTTCACGTATGATTCCGACTGGGCTCGAACCAGCGACCTCCACCCTGTC
>NZ_AVBG01000013.1 GCF_000770675.1 Pontibacillus chungwhensis BH030062 | reverse complement strand
TATCTATCTAAAGCGCAAACGACCGCTTAGACCCGTACGGATAAGACAGATTTTCGGAAAAGGCGATTAGCCTTTGTAGAAAAGATGACTTATACGCCAGGGTCTGGGAGTTGGAGCTGGAAGTCAGCTCGAGCGCATACACGTGATCAGGCACGATGTCTTAATTCTTATCTAGTTTTGAAGGTACTTAGAAAAAATCTAAAATACCTCTTGACTTTTCTTTCGAAACAAGATAAAATATAACTTGTCGTTGAAAAGACGAGAAAGAAATTCAATAAAGAGTCTGGCGGTTTTGGCGAAGAGGTCACACCTGTTCCCATGCCGAACACAGAAGTTAAGCTCTTCAGCGCCGATGGTAGTCGGGGTTTCACCCCCGCAAGAGTAGGACGCCGCCAGGCAAGTCACTTTATTGACTTTGATCAAAAGGCAAACGGCCTTTTGACATGATTCCAACGTAGCTCAGTGGTAGAGCTATCGGCTGTTAACCGATCGGTCGCAGGTTCGAATCCTGCCGTTGGAGCCATGGAGAGCTGTCCGAGTGGCCGAAGGAGCACGATTGGAAATCGTGTAGGCCCAAACACGGGTCTCGAGGGTTCGAATCCCTCGCTCTCCGCCACTAACTTTTCACTGGCCCGTTGGTCAAGTGGTTAAGACACCGCCCTTTCACGGCGGTAACACGGGTTCGAATCCCGTACGGGTCACCACTTAATATTATGGAGGATTAGCTCAGCTGGGAGAGCACCTGCCTTACAAGCAGGGGGTCGGTGGTTCGAGCCCGCCATCCTCCACCATTTTAAAAAATGGTATGCACAAGATCATTGCAAACATCATATAATTGAATATGTAATAAGTATTCAACATTATCGCGGGGTGGAGCAGTCTGGTAGCTCGTCGGGCTCATAACCCGAAGGTCGCAGGTTCAAATCCTGTCCCCGCAACCAAATTAAATTTGTTCATCGTCGAGTGAACTTGATGGAATAACAAATGATTGTGTACTTTTAGGTGCAACCAAAATGGTCCGGTAGTTCAGTTGGTTAGAATGCCTGCCTGTCACGCAGGAGGTCGCGGGTTCGAGTCCCGTCCGGACCGCCACTTTTCAATTAAATAATTTTTTGTTACTGTAAAGTACATAAAACTGGCTCGGTAGCTCAGTCGGTAGAGCAACGGACTGAAAATCCGTGTGTCGGCGGTTCGATTCCGTCCCGAGCCACCATGTTTTGTGCAGGCCTAGCTCAATTGGTAGAGCAACTGACTTGTAATCAGTAGGTTGGGGGTTCAAGTCCTCTGGCCTGCATACTTTAAAAAACGTGGAGGGGTAGCGAAGTTGGCCAAACGCGGCGGACTGTAAATCCGCTCCCTCTGGGTTCGCAGGTTCGAGTCCTGCCCCCTCCACCATTATAATTACTACAGTAAGTAGGGGTATAGTTCAACGGTAGAACAGCGGTCTCCAAAACCGCCGATGTGGGTTCGATTCCTACTACCCCTGCCAATTTCATTTTATGGCGGATGTGGCGAAGTGGTTAACGCACCGGATTGTGGCTCCGGCATTCGTGGGTTCGATCCCCATCATTCGCCCCATAAATATTGGCCCATAGCCAAGCGGTAAGGCAACGGTTTTTGGTACCGTCATGCGCTGGTTCGAATCCAGCTGGGCCAGCCAAGAATTTTCGCGGAAGTAGTTCAGTGGTAGAACACCACCTTGCCAAGGTGGGGGTCGCGGGTTCGAATCCCGTCTTCCGCTCCATTTTTATTTGGCGGCATAGCCAAGTGGTAAGGCAGAGGACTGCAACTCCTTTACCACCGGTTCGAATCCGGTTGCCGCCTCCATTCATATGCCGGTGTGGCGGAATTGGCAGACGCGCACGACTCAAAATCGTGTTCCTCACGGAGTGCCGGTTCGAACCCGGCCACCGGTATCGTAAAACTTAACATTGCAATGGAAATCGCTAACGAAAGCGATTTTTTTTATGTCTAATTAATAAGTTTGAGTTAGAAAATACTGTTTTATTTGTATAGGACTCATAGGCACAGAATCATTTATAAATTTCTCTAATCTCCGTTATGTTAACGGGGATTTTTTTATTTTAGTAGAAAGACTCTATTAATACACACAACAAAATGGCTAGAAGGTAATTTTTTCTCCTGTCGTCCCCTACCTTGCATTTACTCTATACATAAATTGCTTTAATCACATATTAATAATTTACGAAATAAAAAAATTTTTCAGAAAAAATCATTGAAGATTAAAGCAAAGAGTCCTATAATTATGCGAGAGAAAAGGTGGGATTTTGAATGACAAAAGATTTACGAATAAATAGTAAAGTGTTTAGTGAAAGTGCAATGAGAGCACCGAACCGTGCCATGCTTCGTGCTGTTGGTGTTACAGATGATGACTTTAAAAAGCCGATGATTGGTATTGCAAGTACATGGAGTGAAGTGACTCCATGTAATATACACCTAGATGATTTAGCCATCCGTGCAAAGAAAGGTGCCCAAGAAGCAGGAGGGTTACCCTTAATCTTTAATACTATTACTGTATCGGATGGTATCTCTATGGGGACACAGGGAATGCGTTATTCCTTACCAAGTAGAGATGTGATCGCTGACTCTATCGAAACGGTAGTAGGAGCTCAGAACTTGGATGGATTAGTTGCAATCGGAGCCTGTGATAAAAATATTCCAGGCTGTATGATTGCTATTGCCAATGCTGAGGTGCCATCTGTTTTTGTTTATGGAGGCACAATTGCTCCCGGGTCTCATAAAGGGAAAGATGTTGATATTGTTTCTGTCTTTGAAGGGGTCGGAAAATATAACCAGGGTGACATAGATGAAAATGAACTAAACGCAATTGAGTGTAGCGCATGTCCTGGTGCAGGGGCGTGTGGTGGTATGTACACTGCAAATACGATGGCATCTGCTGTTGAAGCTATGGGGATGAGTTTACCTGGAAGCTCCTCAAATCCTGCGGAGTCTGACCATAAAGCAAAAGATTGTGAGTCGGCTGGAGAAGCAGTGAGATACTTACTCGAGCATAATATTTACCCGAAAGATATCATGACTAAAGAGGCTTTTGAAAATGCGATTACAGTCGTTATGGCACTTGGTGGTTCTACAAATGCGGTACTTCATTTGCTTTCTATGGCTCATGCCATTGAAGTGGATTTAACCATGGAAGACTTTAATCGAATTCAAGAAAAAACACCACATATTGCTGATTTGAAACCGAGCGGCAAATATGTGATGCAAGACCTGCATAAAGTTGGAGGAGTACAGGCAGTTATGAAGCTTCTTTATGACAATGGCTATCTACACGGACACTGTTTAACTGTTTCAGGAAAGACAGTTGCAGAGAATTTAGAAGAAGCGCCAACCTTAGAAGAAGGACAAGATATTATAACGTCATTTAGTCATCCTAAGCGAGAAGATGGACCTTTGATCACCTTGAAAGGTAACTTAGCTCCAAGTGGTGCAGTAGCTAAAGTATCTGGTGTTAAGGTGGAGCGTCATACTGGACCAGCTCGTGTATTTAATACTGAAAAGGAAGCTACGGAAGCTATTCTGAATAATTCAATACAAGAAGGCGACGTATTAGTTATACGATATGTTGGTCCTAAAGGCGGGCCAGGCATGCCTGAAATGTTATCAATCTCAGCTCTATTGGTTGGAAAAGGCTTAGGGGAAAAGGTAGCCTTATTAACAGATGGTAGATTCTCTGGAGGAACCCATGGACTCGTGGTGGGGCATATCGCACCTGAAGCTCAAGTCGGAGGACCAATATCTCTATTAGAAGAAGGGGATCTTGTCACAATAGATTCAAACAAAAAAGAAATATTCATGGATGTAACAGAACAAGTACTAGAAAGTCGTCGTAAGCATTGGGAAGCACCACCTCTTTACAAGAAGGGGATTTTGGGCAAATACGCTCATAATGTATCATGCTCTTCCAAAGGTGCTGTAACAGATTACAAAAATTAAACTCATATTGAAAAACTCCAGTTTTCAGAAACTGGAGTTTTTTTTAAATCGTGTTCCTCACGGAGTGTCGGTTCGAACACGACCACCGGTACTCGAAAGATTAATATAAATCAAAGTTTAATTGTTGAATCGCTAAGTAGAGCGATTTTTTTATGTCTTTTTTAACTATAACGATCTCTAAACACAAGTCCCTTCGTTCTATAGTAAAAGGGACTTTTTTGTTAATAGCAAATAAGGATATAATCTTGGGGCGAGAATGTCCAACAGAGATAATACTCAACCTAAATCCTTACACTAATGAGATCTTTATAAAGGAATAAATAAAACGCTCAGAAGTAATTCTGAACGTTTCTGTTTGTTTATTAAGTTGTTTATATTGCTATAGCGTATTATTTTACTAACCGAGTAGGAAGCTGAAGTCGTATACTCTTACGCGTTTAGTTGTTGCTTTTGCATTTGCTTTCTTCTATACCATTTAGCGAGCATGCCGTGTTTTGGACTAAGGAAGAAGGCTAAGGTGAAGAGAAGGCCTGTGGCTGTTGCCATGGCTCCTGAGATGGACACATCTACGAATAGAGCGAATGTATAACCGAGCAAGGATGATAGTGCGCCAATTAGGGCACTTAAAGCAATCATGCCACCAAAAGAATCTGTTAGAAGATAAGAAGTTGCACCTGGAACAATTAACATTGCTACAACGAGAATAGCTCCTACGCTATCGAAGGAAGCCACTGTAGAGAACGAAACCATCGACATTAATACGTAATGGATCGCTACTACAGGAACACCGATTGATATGGCCAACTGAGGATCAAATGTGCTAATTTTAAACTCTTTATAAAAGAGTAATATAATGGTTAGGTTTAAGATGAAAACAAATCCTAATAGCCAGACTGCTGTTGGTCCTAGGTTTATTCCGTTCCACGTCCAGGTATCCCAAGGTACAAAAGCAATCTCTCCCATTAGAGCATGCTCAACATCGAGGTGGACACTATCTCCTATAAAAGATATGAGTACGACACCTAGAGCGAAAAGGGAGGTGAAAACAACTCCAATTGCTGCATCTGACTGAACCCCGCTTGAGTCTAGTAGTTGCACCATTAAAGCAGTGAGTATTCCCACAGTAGCAGCTCCAACAAGCATGGGTACTCCGTTTAAAGAGTGCGTCACAAGAAAAGCTCCTACAATTCCAAGAAGAACGGTGTGACTGATTGCATCTGCAAGCATCGACATTTTCCTAAGAACGAGAAGGGCTCCTGTCATACCGCATGTAACGCCAACTAATACTCCTGTAATGATAATCCATAAACTGTACGTCATGTTTGTCTCACCGCCTTTACAATGATTCCTTTACTAGCTCCAAATAGAAGGGAAAGGACAAAAATCAAAGAGGCACATAGGACAATCAGAGGTCCTGTAGGAAGTCCTTCACCTGCTGTACTAATTAGGGTACCGGTTACTCCGGAGATGGCTCCAAATATACCTGCGATTACCCCCATCCTCCCAAGTTGATCTGTCCAATAACGGGCAGCGAGGGGAGGGGTAATTAGAAGTGCTGCAATAAGGACTACTCCAACCATTTGAATTCCAACCACCACTACGCCTACGACAAGTGCCATTAGAACCAAATTAAATACGCTGACTGGTAAACCGATGCCACGAGCATAGTTAGGATCAAATATTGAAATCTTAAATTCTTTGAAAAATAGGGATGAAAGAATGATGATTAAGAGAGACCCCACGGCAATGACCTGAATATCACTCTTAACCATCGCAGCCGCCTGCCCAAAGATGAAATCCTCAAGACCGCTCTGGTTTCCTTTTGCATGCTTCGTAATATAGGTTAGGAGCATAATTCCAAGCCCGAAAAAGACGGATAACACAACGCCGATTGACGCATCCGTTTTAATTCTAGAGTGCTTGACGATTGCCTGAATACAGTACGTCGCAATTAAACCTGTTGTCGCAGCTCCTATTAAAAAGAGAGGGATCGACTTAACCCCAAATATGAGAAACGCTAAGCAGACGCCTGGTAAAGTAGCGTGAGCCATGGCGTCTCCGATTAGACTTTGTTTTTTGAGTAGTACGAAGCTACCAATTAATCCACTGGCAAAACCGAGTAAGGAGGAACCTGCCAAGACCCACTGTGTGTTTGGGCTAGTTAAAAGGCTAAGTAATTCATTCATGGGTTACCCTCCTTGAGTGAGTATAGGACTGTTGCCTAAAAAGGATATGGCTCCTCCATAAGTCCGTTCTAAATTATCAAGTGTAAAGACACTTTCAGTTGGTCCATAGTCTACAGGTGTTTTGTTTAGTAATAGACAATGGTCAAAGTAGTCTTTTACCGTTTGTAGATCATGGTGGACGACAAGCACCGTTTTACCTTGTTCACGCCATTCTTGCAATAACTTCATAATTGCTTTCTCCGTTGCAGCGTCTACTCCTGCAAATGGTTCATCCATGAAGTATATTTGAGCATCTTGCGCTAATGCGCGAGCGAGGAAGACGCGTTGCTGTTGTCCTCCTGAGAGTTGACTAATTTGTCTATTCGCAAATTCTTTCATACCGACTTTTTCAAGACACTCATAGGCGAATTGAATTTCCTTCTTATTCGGACGACGAATCCAGCCTATATGTCCATAGCGCCCCATTAGGACAACGTCTAGTGCGTTTGTTGGGAAATCCCAATCCACTTCACTTCTTTGAGGTACATATCCAATTAAATTTCGCTGTTTTTTATAAGGTTTGCCATAAACAACAACATCCCCGGATAGACGAGGGATCAGGTGTAGGATTGATTTAATTAAAGTCGATTTTCCAGCCCCGTTTGGGCCAATGATTCCTGTAAGTGTTCCTTCCGGTATTGTGAAATTCACATTCTCAAGGACAGGTTGTCGTTCATAGGTTACAGCCAGATTCTGAATTTCAATAGCTTTCATATAAGAAACTCCTTTCTATTTGACTCCTATCTTTCGTAAAGCCATGAAGAGGGGAATTAATCCCCTCTAGCTTCTAATTACTTCAATGCATTAACGATTGTATCGATATTGTGTTTAAACATTCCAATATACGTTCCTTCTTCCGTATCAGCTGGACCCATTGCATCGGAATATAACTCTCCGCCGATTTTTAGCTGGTGTCCTTCAGCTTTGGCACCTTCAACTACAGCATTAATGGATCGTTCATTTACACTACTCTCAACAAATACAGCTTTAATATTACGTTCTGAGACGGTATCTATAATACGTTGGACATCTTTTAGCCCGTATTCAGATTCTGTACTCAACCCTTGAAGCCCCATAACCTCTAATCCATATGCTTTTCCGAAGTAATGGAAGGCGTCGTGTGCAGTGACGAGAACACGGCTTTCTTCTGGAATTTGAGAAATTTGTTCTTTAGCATAAGTATGCGTTTCGTCTAATTTTTGTTTATAGTTTTCGGCTTGTTTTTCATAGTATTCTTTGTTATCAGGATCTAAATCGCTCAAACCTTTTGTAACTTCATCTACAGCGTATTTCCATAAGTTAATGTCAAACCAGACGTGAGGATCTGGAATACCAGGATTTTCAGGGTCAGCATCTAGCATATCTTCAGGGATCGCTTCAGCTACAGCGTGTGTAGGTTTTTCAGAGCGCATCTTTTCAAACACATCATTCATTTGTCCTTCTAAGTGGTGACCATTGTAAAAGATCACATCAGCTTTTTGTAAATTATCAATATCACTAGTAGTTGCTTTGTATGTGTGAGGGTCCGTTCCTGGTCCCATTAAACTCTTCACATCCACGTGCTCACCGCCAACGTTTTCTACGATATCTCCAATTTGGGCAATGGTCGTGACGACTTTAACGTTTCCTTCTTCTGTGTCGGCTTCAGCATTACACCCTACTAAAGCAACGATTGATAGTAATGCGATTGTAATGAACTTCTTCATGTTTCTTATGTCCTCCCTTTTTGTACATGTTAATAAAAGTTTCCTATATGCAAAAAAATAATTAAAAAAATGACTTTCCCTTAGCTCTATAAAGATATGAGTTTAGATGAAAAGTGTGCGTGTTTTTATAAAATTTAACCGAAACAATAAAAGTTTCCTTAGTGCAAAATATATAGATAACTGAAAGAAATGTCAACAGTTGTGAGTGAAATAAAAAGATGGTTGGTTTTTTATACGATATAATGAATAAAACAAGTGTTATTTAACCTTTTTATACATAATTATTGAATAAGTATACTTTTAGAGTTATAATCATACATAATCTATAACGTGAGAGCAGGAAAGGGGATTTTTAATATGGGTAAAACGTGTGTATTAGCTTATTCCGGAGGTTTAGATACTTCCGTTTCAGTTAAATGGCTTCAAGAGAAGTATGGGTATGATGTTATTGCGCTAGGGTTGAGTGTTGGTGAAGGGAAGGATATGGAATCCGTACGTCAGAAAGCACTAGATGTTGGAGCAGTGAAAGCGATTATGATTGATGCTAAAGAAGAACTGGCAGAAGATTTTCTATTGCCAGCATTAAAAGCAAATGCGTTATATGAAGGAAAGTATCCTTTATCTTCAGCGCTGTCTCGTCCGTTAATAGCTAAAAAGCTTGTTGAGGTAGCTCACCAGGAAGGGGCGGTCGCTGTAGCGCATGGTTGTACCGGAAAAGGAAATGATCAGGTCCGGTTTGAAGTAGCGATTCAAGGGTTGGATCCTGATCTTGAAGTCATTGCACCTGTTCGGGAGTGGAAAATGACTCGTGATGAAGAGATTGCTTATGCAAAAGAAAAAGGGATTAACATACCAATTACAGATGAGAATCCGTTCTCGATTGACGCAAACATTTGGGGGCGCGCTTGTGAAGCAGGAGTTCTTGAAGATCCATGGCAGGAAGCACCAGAAGCAGCCTACGAATGGACAGCACCGATTCACCTTACTCCAGATGAGCCAGAGACGATCGTTATTTCTTTTGAGAAAGGGAAGCCTGTCGCATTAAACGGCAAATCAATGTCCCTTGTGGATATAATTGAAAAGCTAAATGTTCTCGGGGGCGAACATGGGATTGGACGTATTGACCATGTTGAGAATCGCCTTGTGGGCATTAAATCACGCGAAGTATACGAGTGTCCGGCAGCTATGATGTTAATTCAGGCTCATAAAGAATTAGAGCACCTTACCCATACAAGAGATGTGGCTAAGTTTAAACCTCAAGCAGAGCAACAGCTTGCAGAGCTTATTTATGAGGGATTATGGTATTCTCCGCTACGTGAAGCGCTACTTGCCTTTCATGAAGAGACACAGGTCAATGTGACTGGAGAAGTTAAGGTTAAGTGCTTTAAAGGCCAAGCGACCGTTTTGGGTACTAGAGCAGATGTGAGTCTATATGATGAAGAATTAGCGACGTATTCAAAAGGGGATGCCTTTGATCACGATGCAGCGGTTGGTTTTATAAAACTATGGGGACTACCTTCTAAAGTATACGCTAAAAAACAAAAGACTAAAGTAAAGGTTTAAAGGAGGGGAGAATCATGTCATCAAAAGTTTGGGGAGGACGTTTTACAGCTAGCCCTAATCAACTCGTAGAAGAAATGAACGCTTCGATCTCTTTTGACCAGGCGTTATTAGATGAGGATATAGAAGGCAGTATAGCTCATGTAGCTATGCTGGCTCGTTGCGGCATTGTAGAAGAAGCTGAAGCAGAGAAGCTTACAGAAGGACTAAAGAAGGTTCATGAAAAAGTAACATCAGGTGTAGCGACGTTTTCAGCTCAATATGAAGACATTCATATGAATGTGGAAATGTTGCTTCATGAAGAAGTAGGAGAACTGGCGGGGAAACTTCATACGGCACGTAGTCGTAATGACCAGGTTGCGACTGATATGCATTTATACCTTAAGAAGAAGGTTAAAAACATCATGGGACTTTTAAAAGATGTGCAACACGTTTTATGTGACAAAGCAGAAGCACACATTGATACGATTGTTCCTGGCTATACTCACCTCCAACGTGCACAGCCGATATCATTTGCTCATCATCTGTTAGCGTACTTCTGGATGTTTCAGCGGGACACAGGAAGATTAGAGGATAGTTTGAAGCGGATTGATGTTTCACCACTCGGTGCAGGGGCCATTGCTGGCACGACGTTCCCGATTGACAGAACGTTTACAGCAGAGCTCCTTGGTTTCGATGAAGTTTATCCGAATAGTATGGACGCTGTAAGTGATCGGGACTTTATAGTTGAATTTTTAAGCAATGCGTCTATGCTTATGATGCACATTTCTCGTCTTAGTGAAGAGATGATCATTTGGTCGAGTGAAGAGTTTAAGTTTGTCGAATTTGATGATACTTTCTGTACAGGATCAAGTATGATGCCACAGAAAAAGAATCCAGATATGCCGGAACTCCTAAGAGGGAAAACAGGACGTGTATATGGACATTTGATGGGTCTGTTAACGACTCTAAAGGGGTTGCCACTCACTTATAATAAAGATATGCAAGAAGATAAGGAAGGCATGTTTGATGCGGTGGAAACCCTTGAAAAGAGTTTGTCGGTGCTTGCACCAATGATTGAAAGCATGACGGTTAGAAGTGAGCACATGTATGAATCAGTGAAACAGGATTACTCTAATGCAACTGACCTTGCGGATTACTTGGTTACGAAGGGAATGGCCTTTAGAAAGGCACACGAAGTAACAGGGAAAATCGTGCTAACGGCGATTCAAGAGAAAAAGAACTTACTAGAAGTCAGTTTAGAAGAATATCAATCTTATTCTCCATATATAGAAGCGGATATTTATGATTTCTTACGTCCTGAGAACGTTGTAGCGGCACGTGATAGTTTAGGTGGAACAGCTCCAAATCAGGTAAAAAAACAACTAAATCATGCGAAATCTCTATTAAAGAGCAACTATTAGGTTTAATAGTTGCTCTTTTTGTATACACTATAATAAAGATTCGAAGAATTCGAACTTCGCACAAATATTACGGTTTTCGACATTTTTTTTAAATTTCTATTGCCCTATTGTTAAGGATTTGTTAAGATAACTTTTGTAGCTGATTGAAACACATAATTAGCACTACAAACTTAGTATAAATAATCTATGCATTTGGTGAAATGCGGGTGTAGTTTAGTGGTAAAACCTCAGCCTTCCAAGCTGATGTCGTGGGTTCGATTCCCATCACCCGCTCCATAATTTTATGTTGCCAACGCAGTGTTTCGTTTAAAGGTGTGGAAACGAAGCATTGCGTTTTTATATTGTCCAAAAAGGTTACATTGGTTATAGGGGATTTTATGCCCTTTATCACAACAACAAGAACCAATAAAGAAAGGATGCCATTTGGATGAAAGATCTACAGCAAAAATTGAGACAAATTGATGGGAAAAGTTATAAAGCCTATAAGGATATTCAAGGAAGCTATGGATTTCAGTCCTACTCGCTTGCACTTGACTATGTGCAGGGCGATCCGTTTGCAGCACCATCTAAGATTCGGATCGTTGTACCATCAAATCAATATAAAATAGCGAACGAGTGGATGGAAACATCGACTCGCTTGACGTATATAGAAGACCAGGTCGCTCGTCATGTTGGCAGAGCGATTCATCAAGATCGAACGGATGTAAAAGGATCTGGAAAGAGTGGTGCGATTTCGATCGATGCACCAGGTCAGGAAATTCTTGAACGAACAGCCGTATCCATTAACAACAAACAGACTGAGATTTGTTTATCGATTGGACTTCCGGCGAACGGACGTCGCATCAATGGTAAAGAAGCGGAGAAATTATTTTTCCAGGTGATTCCTTCTATTGTGAAGACCTCCTTGTTTAAGATGGGGGCACACGATTTTGAAGCGGTTTGTCAACTAGCAGACCAGCATGACGCCATCCGCGCTAAGATGAAAGAAGAGGGGTGGGTTTCCTTTGTCGCTGATGACTCCATCCTCCCTCGGGAGAGCGGCATAATCAACAAGCCTATGAAACGTGCTGTTCCATTTCAAAGTCCTGAAGCTAACAGGGTTTCCTTTACCATTCCTCACCGAAACGAACCCATTACGGGCATGGCTCTGAATAAGGGAATTGTTCTCATTGTTGGTGGTGGTTACCACGGAAAAAGTACACTATTGAAAGCGATCGAGCGTGGGGTGTATCCTCATGTTAAAGGAGACGGTCGTGAATATGTCTTAACAGATCCTGATGCTGTTAAGGTTCGTGCTGAAGATGGGCGCCAGGTTACGAGCGTTAACATATCACCATTTATTAACCATTTACCTCACGGCGAAGATACGATTCGCTTTTCTACAGAAAACGCAAGTGGCAGTACATCTCAGGCTGCGAACGTGATGGAAGCCATTGAAGCAGGGACATCTGCTTTACTTATTGATGAGGACACAAGTGCAACGAACTTTATGATTCGAGATGCACGTATGCAGGAGCTTGTGGCGAAAGATAAAGAACCTATTACACCATTCATCGATCAGATTAAACGATTGCGTGATCAATTAAGTGTATCAACCATCCTCGTTATGGGTGGCTCAGGTGACTACTTTGATGCAGCTGATGATGTTATTATGCTTGATCAATATCTTCCTTACAACGTAACGGATCAGGCCAAAGCGATTGCAGAGAAGTATCCGTTCCATCGTGATGAAGAAGCAGTGAATCAGTTCAAATCGATGCCAAATCGACATTTTCTACCAGGTAGTTTAGATAGTCGAAAAGGGAAGAAATCGAAGGTACAGGCAAAGGGTCGTACTCTAATTTTAATGGGGCGTTCTGAAATCTCTCTACACTATGTGGAGCAGCTTGTAAGTGGTTCTCAAACACGGATGATTGCAGAGGTTCTTCACCATTTAGAACAAAGAAACTGGCTGAAGGAACAGCGTAGTTTTAAAGAACTGCTAGATGCGATAGAGGACCAGCTCGACCAAAAGGGTCTCGCTTCATTTACAGGCTTTAAAGATCAACATCCTGGTGATCTGGCAAGACCGAGACGCCATGAAATTGCAGCAACGCTAAATCGTCTTAGAACGGGTAAAGTAGACCAGTTTTCATAAACTAAACCAAGATCATACAGGAAAGGAGGGAATGAAGATGGACATTCATGAGTTGAAAGAAGACGTAAAGGCTTATGCTAAAGAGATTGGGATTGATAAGATTGGTTTTACGACACCAGATGTGTTTACGGAGCTAAAAGAACGCTTGCGAACTCAACAAGACTTGGGCTATCAGTCTGGTTTTGAAAAGGGGAGTATTGAGGAGCGTACAGAGCCGAATCGGTTAGTTCCAGAAGCAAAGTCCATTATCTCGATTGCTCTTGCCTACCCATCAAAGCTTAAGGATGCACCGCGTAGTACAAAGGATGATCGTCGTGGATTGTTTTGTCGTGCATCTTGGGGACAAGACTATCATGATGTGCTTCGCGACCGTTTGAATAAGCTAGGCGAATACTTGCAAGGACGTGTTTCAGACTTTTATGGTCGGTCTATGGTCGATACTGGGGAACTGTCTGACCGCGCTGTTGCAGAGCGTGCTGGTATTGGATTCACTGGGAAGAACACAAATCTAATTACGGAAGAATACGGATCTTATGTTTACCTTGGAGAGATGCTAACCAATATCGCATTCCCTCCTGATGAGCCTGTTGAGGATTCATGTGGAGATTGCAACATATGCGTGGATGCTTGTCCGACGGGAGCTCTTATTGAAGGTGGACAATTGAATGCACAGAAGTGTATTGCTTTCCTTACCCAAACGAAAGGGTTTCTTCCAGACGAGTATCGTGGCGTAATAGGAAACAGATTATATGGGTGTGACACGTGTCAGACAGTGTGTCCGAAAAATAAAAAGAAGCACAATTTAATTCATGCTGAGTTTCAACCAGATCCAGAGAAAGTAAAGCCGAGCTTGAAGCCTCTTCTATCGGTTTCAAATCGTGAATTTAAGGAAACGTACGGACAGATGTCGGGTTCCTGGCGTGGGAAGAAGCCTATTCAGCGAAATGCTATTCTGGCACTCGCACATTACAAGGATGAGACAGCTGTGGATGAACTCATTCGTTTAATGACCCAAGACCCAAGACCTGTGATACGTGGGACAGCCGCCTGGGCGTTAGGCAAAATTGGGAACCCTTCTGCATATACTGCAATACACGAAGCAAAAGCAAAAGAAACAGATGACGAAGTAGTCGGAGAGATGGATAAAGGGTTGGCTTTATTATAACCTTCGACAAATTCTCCTAAAATTAGTAATTCTATTTTTGTAAAAATGGATCAAAAACACTTTTACATTCCAAGAATACCATGTACAATAATAGAAAATCTGTTGTAAAAGAAGGGATAAAACATGACGAAAGGTTCCTTCCTTTATTACGATGAAATGGACAGTCCGATTGGGCCCCTAACACTTCTTGCAACTGAAAAAGGTCTTTGTCGCATTGACCATGGTTCGTTGCGGGATGTTGAATCTAGACAAACAACGTGGGCCAGGAAATATTTCTTGCACATTGAATACGTTCACGCCCCAGCTCAATTTAAGCAATTAAAACAACAGTTAGATGAGTATTTTTCCAACAAACGAGATCGTTTTGAGGTCCAGCTTGATTTGTATGGAACTCCATTTCAACAAAAAGTATGGAAAGCCTTGGCCGACATTCCGTTCGGTGAAACTCGTTCCTATAAAGATATTGCCTTAGCTATTCAGGCGCCAAAAGCTGTTCGCGCTATAGGTGGAGCGGTTAATAAAAACCCTCTATCAATTATTCTTCCGTGCCATCGAGTCATTGGAAGTAATGGTGCACTTGTCGGTTATGCAGGCGGTCTTGAGCGCAAAGAGCATTTACTTGATTTAGAACATCGTAAAGCCGTTTCCTCTTAGGAGGAAACGGCTTTTTTTTTAGCATTACTTTATTGAAGTAAATAACTAAAGGGCGTCTGGCACCCTTTAGTTATTTACAGAACAAAAATGAGGCATCTCCCAGGGGGAAGATGCCTCATTTTATGGCCTTGATGCGCGTAGTTTGAATTTGTACTCATCGCTTTTAAAGTAGATCTCGCTGTATTCAAAGACCGTGCCATCGAAAAAGATGCTGTGCAGTTGGATTTTTAAGATAGGTGTGCTCTCATCAAGACTCAGTGAAGTGGCTACTTCTTCCTCAGGCAAAATCGGAATAACTTCTTGAAAGCTTTCTTTTATTTTCATGCCTCGCATTTGTTCGATATAGTCGTATTTTGATCCGCTCATAATTTGATATGAGAGGTCTGGAAACATTGTGACAGGCAAATAAGTATCTTCTAATACATAAGGCGTATCATCTACTAAACGCTGCCGTCTAATATAAAAAACCTTTTCGCCATCTGGAAGTTGCAAAATTTCTCTTACATAGTCACTAGGAGTAATCATTTGAAAGTTTATAACATGGTTTACTGGTTCTTTATTTAACTGTCTCATTTCTTCTGTGAAACTTTGTAATTCAAAAATATTATGTTCTATTTTTTTCTCATTTACATATGTGCCACTGCCCTGGACACGCTTTAACATGTTTTCTTCTACAAGGCATTTAATGGCTTGCCTAATGGTAACGCGAGAAGCGGAATATTGTTCAGAGAGATGTTTCTCTGTGGGGATGGCTTCGCCTTCTTTCCAATTTCCTGATTCAATTTCTTCTCTTATTTTATGTGCAATTTGTCTATATAAGGGAGCTGACATAAGGATTCCTCCAGTTCTTCTATAAAACCATTATAACGGAAAATAGTAAAAATATCGATAAATGATGTTGACGCTTTCATGAATGTGTATTATATTCATATTAAGTTATTTTTAATACAAATATAATACCTTTTTGGGGGTTATGAATATGAAAAAACAAAATTTAGTAGTTGTTGGTGGCGGAAGCACTTATACAATCGGTATGATTATGAGTTTGATCGCTGAAAAAGATCAATTTCCTTTGAAAACGATTACGTTTTACGACACAGATGGAGAAAGGCAAGAACAGATTGCAAAAGCAACGGACGTTATTTTACGCGAAAAATATCCTGAGCTTGAAAAATTCTCTTATACTACAGATAAAGAAGAAGCTCTAAGTAATGCTGACTTCGTTTTTGTTCAAATCCGTACAGGAGGATTGCAAATGCGTGAGAAAGATGAGCAGATTCCTCTTCGTTACGATGCGGTTGGCCAGGAAACATGTGGTCCAGGTGGGATGGCTTATGGACTACGCTCTATTGGCGATATGATTGATCTTGTTGAAGACATACGACATTACGCTCCTGACGCTTGGATTCTGAACTATACAAACCCTGCTGCGATTGTAGCGGAAGCGCTTAAGCGAGAATTTCCAAACGACAAGAAGCTATTAAATATTTGTGATATGCCAGCTGCCATCATGGTGAGTTACGCAGGAATTTTAGGGAAAGATGTTTTCGAACTTGTTCCTGAATACTTTGGATTGAACCACTTCGGATGGTTTACGGGGATTTATGATAAGGACGGAAATGACCATACACAAACGATTAAGCGTGCGATTACAGAAGATGGATTTATTCCAGAAGACGCTGAAATTGCAAATGATCCATCCTGGATTAAAACGTTTAAGCAGGTGGAGCGGATGGTCAATGACTTTCCTGATTATCTACCAAATACGTATCTACAGTACTATTTATATCCTACCGAGATGGTGCAGAAGGAAGATCCCGATAATACAAGAGCTCGCCAAGTCATTAATGGTCGTCAAGAACGTGTACATGCGTTAGCGGACCAAATTGTGAAAGATGGAACGACAGAAAATGTTGAGTTAGAAGTTGATATTCATGGGCGTTATATGATCCGTGTAGCTGCTTCAATGGCATACAATAACGGCGATATATTCATCGTAATGGTTGAGAACAACGGTACGATTGCCAACCTTCCGGATGATGCAATGGTTGAGGTTCCAGCTATGATGACCAATCGCGGACCTAAACCATTCGCTGTAGGACATATCCCGACATTCTATAAAGGGTTAATTGAAGGCCAGCTTGCCTATGAGAAACTCGTTGTAGATGCTTACTTTGAGAACAGTTATGAAAAGGCTCTTCAGGCGTTAACTTTAAATCGTACGGTCGTCGACGCACCTGTTGCACGTCAAATTTTAGATGACCTAATTGATGCGAATAAAGAATATTGGCCAGATCTTCATAAACGCAGTAAGGAAGCTGTTTTACAGTAAAAGGTGAAGGATGGACCCGGACCACACCCCGGGTCTTCTCTTCATTTAAATAGGTAAGCGTTTTCGTAATTAAAGGGGGATCGGAATCGTGAAAAAATATTTTGGATCATTACAGAAGTTTGGAAAATCGTTGATGGTTCCTGTGGCGCTCCTGCCGGCAGCAGGTATATTACTCGGTTTTGGTGCAGCGTTAACAGGTCCGCTAGCAGAAACCGTTACGTTTTTACAAAATGACACTGTTCAATTTATCGGTGAAGGCATGTCTGATATCGGTATTAGTATATTTAACAACCTTGCTGTTATCTTTGCAATCGGGGTAGCGATTGGCTTAACTAGCGGATCAGGGATTGCAGCTCTAGCAGCGTTACTTGGATATGTGATTATGAATAAGACCATTTCTTTCGCGCTTGATATTACGCCTGAGATGGTAGCGGAAAACGGTGAGTATGGGATGGCGCTAGGTATTCCAACGCTCGAGACAGGGGTTCTCGGTGGAATAGTTGTCGGGTTACTCGCCGTTTGGGTATATAACAAATTCCATGAGTTTGATCCTCCGGAAGTGCTCGGTTTCTTCGCTGGAGATCGCTCCGTAGGGATTGCCATGGTATTTACATCAATCTTTCTTGCTATAGGAATGATGATTATATGGCCACCTATTCAAAGCGGTATAGATGCTGTTGCGAACGTGATTGCTAACGGTGCAACAAATCCTCTGTACATTGGTCTCTACGGTTTCTTAGAACGTGCTCTTATTCCAACAGGGTTACACCATATTTGGTATGCACCGTTTTTATGGACCTCACTCGGTGGAACGACGGAAGTGGCTGGTCAAATGGTATCAGGTGACCAATACATTTTCTTAGCTCAAATTGCTGAGGGTGTAGAAGTTACGGCAGGCCGCTTTATGGCAGGGAAATTCCCAGTCATTATGTTTGGATTATTAGGTGCAGCTCTTGCGATGTATCGTCAAGCTGATAAAGACAATCGACCGGTTGTAAAGGGAATGCTAATTGCTGCTGCGGGGACAGCTTTTCTAACAGGTATTACCGAGCCGATTGAATTTACATTTCTATTTGTAGCTCCATTGCTTTTTGTATTCCATGCTTTCCTAGCTGGGGTTTCTTACGCTCTAACGTATATGCTGGATGTTCATTTAGGATGGGCAGGGGGATCAGGATTTATTGATTATGTTCTAGTAAACGCTATACCTGGAACAGGAAACTGGTGGATGAATCTTGTATTAGGTGCTGCTTTCTTCGTTATTTACTTCTTTTCCTTTTCTTTTGCAATCAAGAAATGGGATCTTGCCACACCAGGTCGTGGTGGTCAAGAGAACAAGCTCTATACCAGAGCAGATTATAATGAAAAGAAAGGTGATGAGAAGGACGGTAAAAAGGATAAAGGAAGCGCTAATAGAGAAACAGCTTCGGCAATTATGCAAGCTCTAGGCGGTCAGGAAAACTTAAAACATGTAGATGCCTGTTTCACTCGCTTACGTGTAGAAGTCAGTGACCGTGAGAAGATTGACGAAGACAAATTGAAAGCTCTTGGAGCAGCTGGAGTTGTAAAAGTAGACCACAATATACAAGCCATATTTGGCGGGCGCTCTGACCTTTATAAAAACGAAATTAACCGTATCATTAAACAGGAAACAGCCTAATCAAAAAGGGGCAGGAATCTTTACCAACGTAAAGAAACCTGTCCCTTTTTCGTGCTTTAGAGCAGTGAAGGGTGTCAGGCACGCGTTCGTGCTTTAGTGTGGGAAAGGGATGATTTGCGGTGGTATTTCATAGATTGTAAGAAAGGAGGGGGGAGTTATGGAGATTCAAAGGCGGTTACAGATGTACTGGGAAAGATCCCTCGATAGCGGTGAGGTAGATGCAAGGAATCATTCATGGATCACTCATAAAATGAAGTGTCATGAAAAGCGCGGATCTAGGGTTGTTCGTGTAACGGCTGAGGGGGCTCCGTATCGATCATTATATACAAATGGCGGTGAGCATCAGGTAGATTATGCCCTATATGTCACTTTCTTTATACAACAAGGAGACCATTATTATATTGAGGAGGAACAGCGTAATCATAGGGCACATTTCGTAGGAGGTGAGCTCCTATACGATGAGGAACTCCCGGTGCCTCATGAGCCAGAGGTCCCTCGTGATGCTCTCACATTAATAAACGAAGAAGGTACTCTTGAGAGCGAGGGAGAGAGAGGAACTTATGATCGCCAGAAAGCGGTGCAGTACGCTAATTTGTGGTGGAACACGTATAATCCTGCTTATCGCCATTTCACAGATGATTGCACAAATTTCATATCGCAGTGTCTTCGAGCTGGAGGGGCACCGATGTGGGGCGCGCCTGCTAGGGGAAAGGGTTGGTGGTATAACAGTAAAGTTTGGAGCTATAGCTGGACAGTTGCGAATGCTATGCGATGGTACTTAAGCGGAGCCAAGCAAGGGGTTCGGGGCAGGGAAATGGAGAGGGCAAGTGATCTTATATTAGGGGACATTATTTGTTACGACTTTGAAGGGGACGGAAGGTGGAACCATACGACTATAGTGGTAGAGAAAGATGCCTTCGGTGAGCCTCTTGTCAATGCTCACACTTCAAATAGCTATCATCGCTACTGGGACTACGAGGATTCTACAGCATATACTTCAAATATTCAGTATAAGTTTTTCCGGATAGGAGAGTAGAAAATATGGTATAATACTGTAGTTATTACATGTTAGAGGTGACTGCAAATGGCTCTTCATATCGTATTATACCAACCAGAAATCCCAGCCAATACAGGCAATATCGCAAGAACTTGTCTGGCTACAGATACTGTATTGCACTTAATTCGCCCACTTGGCTTCTCTACAGATGATAAAATGCTTCGTCGTTCCGGCCTTGATTACTGGCATGATGTGGATGTTCGCTATCATGATTCGATTCATGATCTGTATGAAGCTCATCCGGATGGAAGCTTTTATTATATTGAGAATTTCGGCACGAAATATTGGACGGATTATGATTATAGCAACCCGGAAGAAGAATTGTTCTTTGTGTTTGGTCGGGAGACAGACGGTATTCCAAAATCCTTACTAGAAGGTAAAGAAGACCAATGCTTGCGTATTCATATGTCTGATAAAGTTCGCTCTTTAAATTTATCGAACACGGCCGCAATTCTAGTGTATGAAGTATTACGTCAGCAAGGATTTCCTGGACTAAGTTAATGATAAAAAGCCGATCTGTCTGTAAAAGGACAGATCGGCTTTTTTATGTGTATCAAGCAAACTTTAAAAGCTAGTTTTTGAACGTATAAGGTTCTTGCCATGTATTGTTTTTTCGGTGTCTCATGAAATCCGATCCCACCCAGGTGATATAGACAAATGGTAGCAATATGTTTAAAAGGCCACCTTCACCCGTGACTAGATAATGAAAAAAGTAATAGAGTAAGGCTGCGGTAAAGAGAAGTTTGATATAGAATACATGGATATTTTTCACGCAAAAAAGCCTCCTTTACTATAAAAAACCAGCACCTTCAAAAGATGCTGGTTTTATGTAGCGCATTATTTTGTATCGTAACCTGCTGAGAAAATGGAAACAACAAAAGTTACAATAACCCCAAGAATTAACATTATCTTCATATCTGATGCCCCCTTAGTCTTGAAACGAGAAAATGTTCGCTATTAGTTATTATACCCAATTTGGACAAAAGTGTGAACATAGAATAGGTTTTTTCTTAGGTGAAATGTGAACGTTTTCTTAAGGTTACTTTTTAAGAATGCGCTGTGCAGACACTTTCATGTCATGTTTGCTGTTTTTAGACTGGAGGGTCAAGGTCTCTTTCGTCACATTATACGACCACATCAACTTCCCGCGATCTGCTACAATTTTTATATGTTGATCTTCAATGAGTTCATATTGTGAGGTCCATCCATTAAGGGTTATGACGCCATCTTCTTTAATAGTTAAACGATCCCCTGTATGGAAAGATCCCCCCTCTTCTAAAATAACCCATGTACCATATAGGGAAGGAGGTTTTTCGTTGCAGCCTGCCAATATGGTAAAGAAAAATAATCCTGCTATGATAATTATTCGTTTGGTCATCCGCACTCAACTCCTTGATGATGTATATGCAATTGAAAGAAGAGGCATGTTCCATACAATGAGATTGACATAAGATTAGATAAGATGTACTATTGGTTTAGTTAAGTTAACTAAACTAATTAAATGTAAAGGGGTGGGTGTATATGGGTTACATTTATCTACTAGCTGCCATAGTGGCGGAAGTGTTTGGAAGTTCCATGTTGAAATGGTCTACAGTCGAGGGCAGTTCCAAACTATGGGGAACGATTGGAGTTATTTCAGGTTTCATGATGGCTCTTTTTTTCCTTCAGCTCACTCTTCAGTACCTCCCATTAAACACAGCTTATGCGGTATGGGCTGGTGGGGGAACCGCGCTCACAGTAGCTATTAGCGCTCTGCTTTTTAAAGAACAAATCAATGGTATGATGATAGCGGGTATATTGTTGATTATCGGTGGCGTCTTTATCCTAAACATGGCTAAAGTCGCCCATTAATAGATGAGAGGGATATTCATGAAGACGAATGAAAAGGCTGCTTATTTACAGCATTTATATGAGGAATTGTGGATGAACCTGGCTGAAGAAGAAGATCGGTTCAAGGAATATGGTCTATCTTCAACTGTAGAAGTTCTCCTGACCACAGTGATTCGAATGGAGAAACCTACAAGCAGTCAGCTAGCGAAGAAATTATCAATTACAAAGAGTGCAGTGAGTCAAATGATCTCAAAGTTAGAAGAGGATGGGTTTATTATTAAACTTGCTGATCCAGATGATAAGCGTATTCAACGCATTGGTTTAGGTCATAAAGGTGAAGCTTATGCCAGAGACTTAGAGCAATATGACAGCTATGTTTATAATTTATTTGCAAACAGTCTCTCTGACGAAGAGCTGACTCATACGGCTCAATCGTTTGAAAAGATTTTACGAAACCTCCATCAAAAAGCTGACGCCTAAAGAGGGTAGTCAGCTTTTTATATGGTTTACAAGTTCCTTTGATGTGAGGGACCACTAATAAAATTGCATAGTGTGTATGGTGATCAATGATGAGATTTTTACTGAAGCTCATATGTAATGGACATGAATCTTCTCTTTCGACTCATTTTTCCGAAACCTCGTACATAGACTGTATTATTCAGTGCTTGCCTAACTTCAACAGGGGAGGTCTTTTGAGTGGATTTCTTAAAAAAGGTGCAAAGTTACAGGGAAGAAGAGGAGAATTTGAAGTGGGAAGGGACATTCGGTGAGTATTTAGACATGCTTAGAGAACGTCCGTACCTTGCTCAGTCGTCTCACTCCCGTGTTTATAATATGATTAAACATGCGGGAATTGAGGAGCAAAATGGGAAAGTTCATTATAAGTTCTTTGATGATCAGATCTTTGGATTAGAAGAAGCAATGGAGAAATTGGTGGAGGAATATTTCCACCCTGCAGCCAAGCGACTGGATGTAAAGAAACGTATTTTGTTATTGATGGGACCGGTCAGTGGTGGTAAATCAACACTTGTTACATTGTTAAAGCGCGGGTTAGAGCGGTTTTCTCATACAGATGAAGGTGCAGTATATGCCATTAAAGGGTGCCCGATGCATGAGGATCCTCTGCACTTAATCCCGCAACATCTCCGAGAGGATTTTGCTGAAGAATTTGGTGTCCGTATTGAAGGGAACTTATCACCTCTAAACTTAATGCGCCTTGAGCAAGAATTCGGAGGACGTATTGAAGATATGCCAGTCGAGCGAATCTTCTTCTCAGAGGATAGACGGACGGGTATTGGAACATTCAGTCCGTCTGATCCTAAATCACAGGATATTGCGGATCTGACAGGTTCGATTGACTTTTCGACGATCGCGGAGTATGGTTCTGAATCTGATCCTCGCGCCTATCGTTTTGACGGTGAACTTAACAAAGCCAACCGAGGCATCATGGAGTTTCAGGAGATGTTGAAATGTGATGAGAAATTCTTGTGGCATTTACTCTCTTTAACCCAGGAAGGTAACTTTAAGGCAGGAAGGTTTGCGTTGATCTCGGCAGATGAGATGATTATCGCTCACACGAATGAATCGGAGTATCGCTCGTTTATCTCAAATAAAAAGAACGAAGCCCTCCATTCTCGGATGATTGTTATGCCAGTTCCATATAACTTAAAGGTCACACAGGAAGAACGTATCTATGAAAAAATGATTAACCAAAGTGATATTAGAGACGTTCATATTGCCCCTCACACGTTAAAAGTGGCTGCAATGTTTACGATTATGACCCGTCTCAAGGATTCAAACAAGAATAATATCGATTTACTGAAGAAAATGCGTCTATATGATGGGGAAACCGTTGAAGGCTTTAGTGATGTAGATGTAGAGGAATTGCGCAATGAGCATCACGATGAAGGGATGAGTGGCATTGATCCACGTTATGTCATTAACCGTATTTCATCAACCATTATTAAGAAAGAAATGACATCGATTAACGCGCTAGACGTTTTACGTTCTTTGAAAGAAGGACTTTCAAGTCACGCATCGATTTCCAAAGATGATCGAGAACGTTACCTGAATTTCATTTCAGTTGCTCGTAAAGAGTATGACGAGATAGCGAAGAAAGAAGTGCAAAAAGCCTTTGTGTACTCGTATGAGGAATCTGCGAAGACGCTTATGGATAACTACCTCGACAACGTTGAAGCATACTGTAACAAATCGAAGCTTCGCGATCCGTTAACAGGAGAAGAGCTAAATCCAGATGAAAAGCTCATGCGTTCCATCGAGGAGCAAATTGGCATTTCTGAAAATGCGAAGAAAGCGTTCCGTGAAGAAATTCTCATTCGAATTTCAGCATACGCTCGTAAAGGGAAGAAGTTCGATTATTCTTCTCACGAACGGCTACGAGAAGCAATTCAGAAGAAGCTGTTTGCCGATCTGAAAGACGTAGTGAAGATTACTACATCAACGAAAACACCAGATGAGCAGCAGCTTAAGAAAGTAAATGAAGTAGTGGCGACCCTGGTAGAGGAGTACGGCTACAATTCTAGTTCAGCAAATGAGTTGTTAAGGTATGTAGGTAGTTTGTTAAATCGATAATTAGTAGGAAGACCGGATCGTTTAAGCGATCCGGTTTTTTTTTATTTCCTCATAAAGGCTATTAAAATATGTTTCAAAGAGATGAATGCTCATCCAGATGAAAGAATGTACATCTAATCAAGGGTTAAAGGAGCACCTATGCTATAATGGTGGAAATTTCATTGTTAGAAAAGGGTGTCTTCCGATGAGTGAACAGCATTATGCGATTATTGATATAGGATCCAACACAGTGCGATTAGTCGTTTATGAGCGGAGTGAAAGTGGGCGTTTTAAGGAAATAGAGAATATTAAAGCGGTAGCTCGGCTAAGGAATTATCTAGGAGAAGATTTTAATCTGAGCGAGGAAGGGATAGAGAATCTTCTATCGATTTTACGAAGCTTTAAGAAAGTCACAGACACTTATGAATTAGAGCAGCTTCTTTGCGTAGCTACAGCGACGATTCGTCAGTCACTTAACCAAGAAATGATTACTAAACGTGTGAAGGACGAGCTTGGTCACGACATGCGGATCCTTTCTGAAGAAGAAGAAGCTTACTACGGATATCTTGCTGTTGTTAATTCTACAGCACTTCGTGAGGGGATTACGGTTGATATCGGTGGTGGAAGTACAGAAGTTACGTATTACAAAGATAAAGAGATTAAGCATTCTCACAGCTTCCCTTTCGGTGCATTAACGCTAAAGCAAATGTTTGTAAAAGACGATGTGCCATCGGCTAAAGAGATGGAAAATGTGAAGAATTACTTAATGGAGCAATATCATTCATTGTCCTGGTTAACAGATAGAAAAGTACCTGTTATTGGGATTGGGGGAAGTGCTCGTAACATGGCGCAAGTCGATCAGTCGCTGAAAAGCTACCCATTAGCGGGTCTTCACCAATACCGCATGTTTGAACATGATATGAGTTTCATTAAAAGTTACTTACTAACATTGTCCTTTAAGAAGCTGCAAAAGGTCGAAGGATTAACGAAAGACCGAGCGGATATTATCTTGCCAGCCATTGAAGTCTTCCATTCTTTATATGAGGTGACAGATGCCACATCGTTCATTTTGAGTCGTAAGGGACTACGAGACGGTGTGTTTTATGAACAACTTATGGAAGATTTTAATATTACCGTCTTTCCCGATGTGTTAGAAGAAAGCTTTAACGAACTGGCCATTGACTACAATATAAATTATAAACACGTTCATCAGGTAACTCATTTAGCACAAATCATGTTTGATGAGCTGCAAGAAGCGGAAGTGAGTCACTTAACAAGAGAAGATGTGACCTTACTTAAGCGAGGTGCGTTTGTATTCAATCTTGGGGAGTATATTGATTCAGAATCAAGCTCTCAGCATACATTTTATTTACTAGCCAACCGGACCATTGATGGCCTGATGCATAAAGAACGACTTATGCTAGCTCTTGTTGCTTCCTATAAAAGTAAACCGATCTTCAAACAATACCTTCACCCTTATAAGCATTGGTTCTTGAAGGAAGAGAAGAAGAAAATTCGAACCCTTGGAGCACTAACGAAGTTTGCTTACAGCTTTGATTCAACAAGGAGAAGCGTAGTAGAAGATTTGCATGTAGAAGTGAAAGGTGAAGATATTAATATCGTTGCATTCTGTAACCAGGATCCTATGGCAGAAGAATATCAAGTTGAAAAGCAAAAGAAACACCTAGAAAAAGCGCTTAAAATGCGAATCAACATCACATTCACACAAAAAGGGTAGCCCCTACAGCTACCCTTTTTTTATACAATAAAGCGTGCCAGACACCCTTTCGCGCTTTACTAGCATGAAGGGTGTCTGGCACCGTTTCGTGCGGTAGTGTGTTAAAGGTTAAAGAGGTGTGTTAGTTTTTTGTGGATTGACATAGACTAGTCAGTGGTAAAGAGAAGTGAATAGTTAACATGAGGTTCATATTCGATTAATACGACTATAATAATTTATTGATAAAATATAAGTGATTACATTTGTGTACTTTGGATGAAAGGGTGAGGAGAGATGGACAATATTGAATTAGATAATCCGCGTTATTATAATAACCGTGAATTAAGCTGGTTAGCTTTTAACGAAAGGGTACTACAAGAATCGTTAGATAAACGTAATCCGTTGATGGAGCGTTTTAAATTCCTGGCGATTTTTAGCTCGAACTTGGATGAGTTCTTTATGGTTCGTGTAGCTGGATTAAAAGACCAGGTAAAAGCAGGGTTTAATAAACCAGAGAATAAAGCAGGCCTTACCCCAAAGGAGCAGTTAGCTAAAATTTCTGAGAAAAATCATAAACTTGTTGATATGCAATATTCGACTTATCAACACATCTTACTTCCTATGTTAGAAGAACATAAGATCTCATTTATAGAAATGGACAAACTTACCACCATGCAACACGATGCAATGGAGCAATACTTCGATGAGCAAGTCTTTCCAGTGTTGACCCCTATGGCAGTGGATGCGTATCGCCCTTTTCCGATGCTTCTCAATAAAAGTATTAATATTGCGGTTGTTCTAGAAGATACGTTTGATGAAGAGGAGTACTCTGAGAAAACGGCTATTGTTCAGGTCCCTGCCGTACTCGATCGTTATATTGAATTAGAGGTGGATGAGGAAGGGACACGCAAGTTTATGATGCTTGAAGATATCATAAGCCACTTTATCTATAAAATGTTTCAAGGGTATGAGGTCAAGTCTGTTACGGAATTTCGAATTACGCGAAATGCAGACATGACGATTCACGAGGAAGGTGCACGAGATTTATTAAAGGAAATTGAGAAGGAACTAAAAAAGCGGAAATGGGGCGCGGCAGTTCGCTTAGAGATCAAGCGCGATCAATATGATCCGAAATTGCTGGAGTTTCTTTTGAATGTTCTTGAGATCCACCGTAAAGACGTATACGAAATTGACGGGCCTCTGGATCTTACGTTTTTATTTAAGTTTTACAAAGATATGGAAGAACACAATGATTCTCTCATCTACGAAGCGTTAATTCCCCAGCCGCCTAAAGATGTGGGATCAGATGAAGATTTATTTGAGCTCGCGTCAGAACGTGATGTATTTCTTCACCATCCATATGAATCGTTCCAGCCAGTTGTAGATTTCGTAGAGGATGCCGCTGATGACCCAGACGTCTTAGCTATTAAACAAACGCTGTACCGAGTAAGTGGAGGCTCTCCGATTATTGAAGGTTTAAAAAGGGCTGCAGAAAAAGGAAAACAAGTAACGGTTCTAGTGGAGTTAAAAGCGCGCTTTGATGAAGAGAATAACGTGCAATGGGCAAAAGAGCTTGAAAAAGCTGGTTGCCACGTTATATACGGAATGAACTACTTAAAGACTCACAGTAAAATTACGCTAGTTGTACGCAGAAAGAAGCATCAGATTGAGCGATTTGTGCATCTTGGAACAGGAAATTACAACGATCAAACGGCTAAATTGTATACGGATATGGGGCTTATTACATCAGATCGTAAATTTGGAATCGATGCAACAAACTTCTTTAATTACTTAAGTGGTTATACTGAGAAGCCAGCCTACCATCACATCTCAATGGCGCCATTCGATATTCGTAGCGATCTAGTAGCTCTCATCGATCAAGAGATTGAAAGCCATAAGAAGCATGGAAATGGTCGAATTATTGCAAAGATGAATTCATTAACGGATAAGGTTATTATTAAAAAACTTTACGAAGCATCAAATGAAGGGGTTCAAATTGATTTAATCGTTCGAGGAATTTGCTGTCTTCGCCCAGGTATTAAAGGCGTCAGCGAAAATATACGAGTGAGAAGTATAGTTGGCCGTTTCCTGGAGCATAGCAGGATCTACTATTGTCACCAAAACGGGGAAGGTAAAATCTATTTATCATCTGCGGATTTAATGACACGTAATATGGAAAAGCGTGTAGAGCTGCTCTTTCCAATCTATGACCACCATATAGAATCCAGGTTACACCAAATACTTGAACTTCATTTGAAAGATAATTTAAAAGCTCGTGTTCAGGATGAGCATGGTAATTACCACTACGTAAAGAAAAGTCCAACCGAAGAAGAACTCGATAGCCAGCTAGAACTATTTGATCGAGCATACACAGTGAGTGAAGATGAAGAATAATAGTTGAAAAATCAAGAGGTACAAGTGTACAATATTCCGTACATTTGTACTTTTTTTATTATCTTTTTCAATTTTTTTTGTTTTCTTAAAAAAAACTAGGGTAAAGTAGTTGAAGAAGAAAACGGAAAAAAATTATAATAGAAGATGAGTTTGCAAACGTTTACGTCACAGAAAGCGAACTTCTAATGGGGGTAGTAAACAGTGTCGAACAAAGGGTCTAACGAAAACATTTGGGAACAGTTTCATGGCCCCAACATGGGGTACATCGAAGAACAGTACGATTTATACTTAGAAGATCCAGAGCGGGTCGATTCATCTCTAGTCGAGGTGTTTGAACAATATGGTGCTCCAGAGTGGATAAAAGGTGATGAGAGCCAACAAGGTTCTAACAGCCCATCTGCTGCGGATATCCAGAAGGTGACCTCAGCTTTGAAATTGGTTGAGGCTATTCGTCGTTCCGGTCATCTAGAGGCAGAAGTTTATGCCGTTGGTCGAGGCCGAGAGCGTTATTCACCGCTACTCGATCCGAAAACATATAATTTGTCGGAGAATGATTTGAAATCCATTCCAGCGAAATGGATTTGGCCTGAAGCGCCTAACGGAGTCTCAAACGGACTTGAAGCTATTCATACGTTAAAGCAGCAATATGCTGGCCGTATTTCTTTCGAAGTGGATCATGTTCACAATGAGGAAGAACGTAAGTGGTTACAAGACAAGATTGAACAAGGCACGTATAGAGTAGATTTCAATGATGATAAGAAGAAGCAAGTCCTGAAACTATTAGCTCAAGTAGAAGGGTTTGAACACTTTCTTGCTAAAACCTTCGTTGCTCAAAAGCGATTCTCAATTGAAGGCTTAGATGTCATGGTTCCAATGCTTGATCACATTGTGCAGGCAGCTTCTGAAGAAGACGTCGAGCACGTGATGATGGGGATGGCTCACCGTGGCCGTTTAAATGTCTTAGCTCACGTATTAGGAAAGCCTTATGACCGCATTTTCTCTGAATTTCACCATGCTCCAAACAAGGAGCTTGTGCCATCAGAAGGTTCAATGGGCATTAATTATGGTTGGACTGGTGATGTGAAATATCACTTTGGTGCTAGTCTTGATGTTGAGAAAGAAGAGCGAACAACACGTGTAACTCTTTCTCATAACCCATCTCACCTTGAATTTGTCGATCCTGTTGTACAAGGGTTTGCTCGCGCAGCTCAGGATAGCCGCGAAGAACGAGGTTTGTCAGATCAGGATACTAGTAAAGCCTTCTCCATCCTTATTCACGGGGATGCAGCCTTCCCTGGTGAAGGGGTTGTAGCTGAAACGCTAAATATGAGTGACTTGCCGGGCTATCGCACAGGTGGCGCCGTTCATATCATTGCCAACAATCTAGTTGGATTTACAACGATCCAAAAGGACGGGCGTTCGACTCGCTATGCAAGTGATCTTGCTAAAGGATACGAGATTCCGATTATTCATGTGAATGCTGATGATCCAATTCAGTGTTTATCTGCCATGCAACTAGCATATGAGTACCGCAAGAAGTTTCATAAAGACTTCTTAATTGATCTTGTAGGGTATCGTCGTTTTGGTCATAACGAAATGGATGAGCCTCGTGCTACACAGCCTGAGTTGTATTCAGAAATCGATGATCATGCCACGGTTGCCACGTTGTATGCAGAGCAACTTCAAGATGAAGGTGTGATTGAGGAAGGGTACTTTGACCAAGTGAAAGAAGAGGTTGATGAGAACTTCCGTAAAACGTATGAAAATATGAAAGAAAACGAAACAGGAGAACGTGACGCGAAAGATGTACCAGAAGAAATGGTAAGTGGTTTGGATTCTATTGATACATCTGTTTCGCTGGATGTCCTGAAAACGTTGAATAAAGGTTTATTAAAACGTCCAGAAGGCTTCAATGGCTTTAAGAAGTTAGAGAAAATCCTTCAGCGTCGTGAAAATGTTCTTGAAGAAGGAAATAAAGTAGATTGGGCTACAGGCGAATCACTTGCTTTTGCCTCAATCTTACAAGATGGAAAGCCGATCCGTTTAACAGGTCAGGATAGCCAACGAGGAACCTTCGCACACCGTCATCTTGTTTTACATGATGTAGAAGATGGATCAACCTATTGCCCGATGCATGGTTTAGAAGAAGCGAATGCTTCATTTGATATCTATAACAGCCCATTAAATGAAGCGGGTGTGCTTGGCTTTGAATATGGGTATAGCGTTCTGGCGCCAGAAGCCCTTGTTCTATGGGAAGCGCAGTATGGAGACTTTGCCAATGCAGGTCAGGTAATCATTGATCAATTCATTTCAGCAGGGCGTGCTAAATGGGGAGAGAAATCAAGTCTTGTGATGTTGTTACCTCATGGTTATGAGGGACAGGGACCTGAACACTCCAGCGCCCGCTTGGAGCGTTTTTTGACGATGAGTGCAGAGTATAACTGGACGGTTGCAAATGTAACTTCTTCCGCTCAGTACTTCCATTTGCTTCGTCGTCAGGCTGCTATTGGTGGTAAAGATGCAGCACGTCCACTCGTGCTCATGACTCCAAAGAGCCTCATTCGTAACCAGCGTGTTGCTTCAGATGGTAAAGAGTTCAGTGAAGGACAATTCCAACCACTTAAACCACAGCGCGGCCTAGGTAAAAACGAAGATAAAGTGACACGTCTTGTTATTGGTAGCGGGAAGGTCATGATTGATCTAGAAGACAGAATTGAAAATGAAGATCAAAACTGGGATTGGTTACACATTGTTCGAGTTGAGCAGATCTATCCATTCCCAGAAAAGCAACTGCAGGAAATACTGGAACAGTATCCAAATATTGAAGAAGTGGTATGGGTCCAGGAAGAACCGCGTAATATGGGCGGATGGGACTTTGTTAAAGAAACACTTTACCAATTAGTAAACAATACACACGAAATTAAATATATTGGACGTCCAAAACGTTCTTCACCAGCTGTCGGTGAACCGAATATTCACAAGACAGAGCAAAACAGAATCATCCAAGAAGCACTGAAGCTATCTAAAGGAGGAGATTCCAATGAAGGAAATTAAGGTACCAGAACTTGCAGAATCCATTACAGAAGGCACGGTCGCAGAATGGCTCGTCAAAGAAGGCGATTCCGTTGAAAAAGGCGATGCGATCCTTGAATTAGAAACAGACAAAGTAAATGTTGAAGTAAACGCAGATGCCTCTGGCGTCATCTCCGAACTCCTGGTTGAGGAAGGAGACGACGTTGAAGTAGGGGATACCGTTGCAAAAATAGACGAAAATGGTGAAAGCGGCGGTTCTTCTGAGGCTGAAGAAGATAGCGGCCAACAAGAAGAGTCTGAGCAACAAGAAGAATCTGAGCAACAAGAAGAGTCGTCTGATAATGGAAAACAGGAATCTTCCAAAGACAGCAAAGAACAAGCTTCAGAGAAACAAGAGGATACAAAGGATGATAGCAAAGAAGACCCGAATAAAGATGTCGTAGCTTCTCCTGCTGCTCGTAAGAAAGCGCGTGAACTTGGGATTGATCTTCGAGACGTTAAACCTAATGATCCGTTAGGCCGCATTCGTCCAGAAGATGTAGAAGCAGCTGCTAACCAATCCAAAGAAGACAAAGAATCTAAGGGTAGCAAGAAAGAAAGCAAGAAATCTAAGAAATCAGAAGAGAAGTCATCTCAAAAAACTGAATTTGAAAAGCCGGTTGAACGTGAGAAGATGTCTCGCCGTCGTCAAACAATCTCAAAACGTCTTGTGGAAGCACAGCAAACGGCTGCTATGCTGACAACGTTTAATGAGGTAGATATGACTGCGGTTATGAATCTTCGTCAAGAACGTAAGGACCAGTTCCTACAGAAGCACGATGTGAAACTTGGATTCATGTCCTTCTTCACGAAAGCTGTTGTCGGTGCTCTTAAGGAATTTCCACTTCTTAACGCTGAGATTCAAGGCGATGAGATTGTGAAAAAGAAATTCTATGATATCGGTATGGCCGTATCTACGGATGAAGGACTTGTTGTTCCTGTTGTTCGTGATGCAGACCGATTAGGGTTCGCTGGTATTGAGAAAGAAATTGGTCGCCTTGGCAAGAGGGCTCGTGACAAAGAGCTAGCACTAGACGAGCTACAAGGCGGTTCATTCACAATCACTAATGGTGGAATTTTCGGATCTATGCTTTCTACGCCAATCCTAAACGCTCCACAGGTAGGAATCTTAGGAATGCACAACATCCAAAAACGTGCAATGGTTATGCCGGATGATTCTATTGAAGTTCGTCCGATGATGTACATTGCATTGTCCTATGACCACCGTATCGTTGATGGGAAAGAAGCGGTTCAATTCCTCGTTCGTATTAAAGAAATGTTAGAAGATCCATACAATCTTCTACTAGAAGGTTAATAAGGTCATCTGAAAGCCCGTTCTGCTATTATTTGCAGAACGGGCTTTTTTAGGTTGGTTGTTTGAGAGTTGAAAAAGTAGTAGACTGATGATAAGAAAAATGAAACGCATTAAATGGTTATGCCGTAAATGTAAGAGATACAAAGTAGAAATGAGGCAGAGGAATGAATATGCTTATCGAATATCTTTTGGATATGGATTTAGTCAATGATCCTTTTCTATATTCATTTTATGCAAGCTTGTTCTTATCCCTTGCGTTTAATAGAGTATGGGGATCACTTGTAGGCGATGCAGCCAATTTATTTTCAAAAGATTGGTCCATTAAACAAACAACTATTCAATTACCGTCTCATATGAATAGCGGAGTAAAACCGACCGACCAATTCGTTAGCTGGTTTTGCAAAACAATTGGGAGACAAGAAAGTTCACCAGATGATGAAGACTACCTCAATAATCGATTACTCATTTTATAATCGACTATTGAGGAGGATGTAATAGAATGAAAGCTTTATGGAAAACAAGTCTGCTATTTATTGTTACAGCATTTGTACTATCAGCATGTTCAAGTCAGGAGGATGGTGGTGATGGGATTCTTCACAATTTATTCGTTGAACCCTTCACGAAAGCCATAGAACTGGCGGCATCTGTTGCAGGGGGGAATTACGGGGGAGCCATTATTATCATTACCGTCATTATTCGTCTTGTGTTAATGCCTCTTATGCTGAATATGTATAAAAGCCAGCAACAAATGAAGGTGAAAATGGCAGGAATGAAGCCTGAAATGGATGATATTCAGGCAAGAATGAAAGAGGCTACTCCTGAAGATAAACAAAAGATGCAGCAGGAACTGATGGCTCTATACCAAAAGCATGGCGTGAATCCACTTAATATGGGATGTCTGCCTATGCTTTTACAAATGCCAATTTTAATGGGCTTTTATTTTGCTATTCGAAGCTCAGAAACCATTGCGACACACTCTTTCCTATGGTTTAACCTTGGCGAGCCCAATATAGCAATGGCTCTCATAGCAGGGGCTTTATATTTTGTTCAATATCGGGTTTCATTAGTTGGCGTACCGTCATCCCAACAAAAACAGATGAAACTAATAGGCCTCCTTTCACCAGTGATGATTTTAATCATTTCTCTTAACGCTCCAGCAGCGTTACCTGTTTACTGGGCAGTAGGGGGACTGTTCTTGATTGTCCAAACAATTATTGGACGCAAACTGTATCAAACGGAAACAGAACCTGTACCGCAAACTTCAAACTAATTAAAACAAAGCCCAGGCGCCTCTATAGGATCCTGGGCTTTATTTTCTTCTAAAAACAATGAGGCGGTCAGCATTATCACTTTTGGATTCTAATAAACGTGACCATACATGTCCTCTATTTATGACTGACTCATAATAGACGGCATTCGCTCATATGATGAAAGACATATAACATTAGGCGAGGGACGGTCAGCTTCGGGGTTTATAGAGTGTTGTCGCGGACGGAACGCTATGGGTGCAAGCAGTCATGTGCGGAAAGGGACACGTTTATAAATAAATTTTCAGAATTTTTAATCAAAATGACAACTTCTGCATATGATAGAGTAAACAAAATGGAGGAGGGGTAAGGATGAGTCGTTCGAAAAATTTTGTGATTTCTGAAGAGAACTGGTCCCTCCATAGAAAAGGGTATGATGATCAGCAGCGCCACCAGGAGAAAGTTCAGGATGCGCTCAAGAATCAACTCCCGGACCTGATTTCTGAAGAAAACATTGTGATGTCTAATGGGAAAGATGTTGTGAAGATTCCGATTCGGTCGTTGGATGAATATAAGATTCGCTATAACCATGATAAGAATAAACATGTAGGGCAAGGTGAAGGAGACAGCCAAGTCGGAGATGTTATTGCGAGGGATGGATCCCCGCAGCAAGCGCAAGGAAAAGGTGAGAAACCGGGTGATCAGCCTGGTGAGGATTTTTATGAAGCAGAGATTTCGATTGCGGAGTTAGAAGAGGCTTTGTTTAATCAGTTGGCTTTGCCGAATTTGCAGGAGAAAGAGAAAGATAACATCATTACAACGGATATTAATTTTAATGACATTCGTAAGACGGGATTACAAGGAAATATTGATAAGAAACGTACTATGCTAGAAGCGTTTAAGAGGAATGCTATGGGAGGGGATGCAACGTTTAATCCAATCTACCCAGAAGACATTCGATACAAGACGTGGAATGAGGAAGTAAAGCCAGAATCAAAAGCGGTTGTGTTAGCCATGATGGATACCTCTGGTTCAATGGGCATGTGGGAAAAATATATGGCCCGTAGTTTCTTCTTCTGGATGTCGCGTTTCTTGAGAACGAAATACGAAACAGTAGATATTGAATTTATAGCTCACCACACAGAAGCTAAAGTTGTACCAGAAGATGACTTCTTCTCAAAAGGGGAAAGTGGAGGAACCATTTGTTCATCGGCGTATAAGAAGGCGCTTGATTTGATTGATAAGAAATATAACCCTGAGCGTTACAATATATACCCATTCCACTTCTCTGATGGAGATAACTTAACATCTGATAACAAACGATGCTTACAGCTCGTTGAACAGTTAATGGACGTATCGAGTATGTTTGGATATGGTGAAGTGAATCAGTATAACCGTCATAGTACTCTAATGTCAGCCTATAAGAAAATTGAAGATGAACGCTTCAGACACTTTGTGTTAAGAAGAAAAGCTGATGTATTTTACGCGATGAAGCATTTCTTTAAAGAGGAAGATGAGGAAGTAATGGTATAGGGAAAACTCGAGTTCTCTTCATGGAGGACTCGAGTTTTTTGTGTGTTTAAATCTCCACAGTATGTAAGGGGGTTAGGTATTTAGACGTTATATAATATAATCTGATTGTTCTAGAGTGATGGAGAAGCAAAATAAAATAACCTTATAGTGAAGCAAGGTCCTCCATTACAATACGTCGGTCTGGTTCGTTTTTAATTTCCTCACAAGCTTTAAGAGCTAATTCTTTGTATTCTTCTTTCTTCTCCGTTTGACCAGCTAATTTGTACGCTCTTGCCATTGCTTCGTATGCAAAAGCCAAGTCAAAATCTCCGATCTCTTCATCCAAGCATAAATCTAGACAGACCCTAGCATGATAAATGGCAGGTTCTGATCTGCCACTAACAGAATATACTCTAGCTAGTTGCCAATCCCCTCGAACTTTGTTGATCGGAGAACCAACTTGCTCCCAGTGATACCTCGAAGCATGCGCAGCATGAATCATTGTTTGCTCTTGTACTGAAGTCCGATCTTCGAGGTCAAGAAAGGTCCAAACGTAATTAAATAGATCTACGGCCATTTTCTTATGGAAATCTTCTGAACTATGTAACTGATCCATTTCTTGTTTCATTTTACTCCTCCTATTGAATGGGTTCTACATCTTATTATTCGACACAAATTCATATGTCCCTTTACGTTTAATAGGCCGAAAAGATTATTTAACATGATAATCTAGCGTCAATTATTACATTATTATTACAAATCTTTAAAAAATTTCGCACATATTACAATAAATTGTTAATAAAGCATTGACGTTCTACCAATAAATAGTTTACTATAATAAAAAATCAGAAAATTATTAATTCTAATACATTTGTAAATTTTAAATCTGAGGTGTCCTAATGAATAACTCACAATCAAATGTAAATCATGAACCTTTACTTCAGGTAAAGGGCTTAGAGACGGCCTTTAGTATTGAGGGAAAAGACCACAATGCGGTCGACGGTGTTTCTTTTAATGTCGAAAAAGGTAAAATCGTTGGAATCGTTGGAGAGTCCGGTTGTGGAAAAAGTGTAATGTCTTTATCTGTCATGAATTTGTTACCAAAAGGAATCGGAAAAATCCGAAACGGAGAGGTTCTTTTTGAAGGAAGGAATTTAGAAGGTTTAGATGATAAAGAAATGAATAAAATTCGGGGTAAAGATATTTCGATGATCTTCCAAGAGCCTATGACTTCCTTAAACCCGGTATTTACGATTGGTTATCAGTTGGAGGAAGTACTGCATAACCATTTTAAATTGTCTAAAAAAGAGGCAACGGAAAAGGTTGTTCAATTATTATCAGCTGTAGGAATATCTCGGGCTGAGCGAATCGTTGACGAATATCCTCACCAGTTATCCGGAGGTATGAGGCAGCGTGTCATGATCGCAATGGCGATTGCATGTCAGCCGAAGTTACTAATCGCAGATGAGCCAACAACAGCCCTTGACGTAACAGTACAAGCTCAAATTCTTGAACTGCTTCAGGATATTCAAAAGAAGAATGATATGGCCATTATCTTTATCACACACGATCTTGGAGTTGTATCTGAGACTTGTGATGAGGTTATTGTTATGTATGCAGGAAGAATTGTAGAGCGTACAGATGTTCAGCGTCTATTCAATTCACCTAAACATCCATATACAGAATTGTTGATGGGAGCTATTCCTCGCTTAGAGGAAGAGAAAGATATGCTTGCGACAATAGATGGCATTGTACCTTCGTTGACGAAGATGCCGGAAGTGGGATGTCGATTTGCTAATCGTTGTCCAAAAGCCATGAAGGAATGTACAACCGTTACACCTAAATTAGCGAAAAATGAAGAAGGTCATGAAGTAGCTTGCTTACTTTACGAAACAAGTCGACCTGAAGAAGAGGTGTTACGATGAGTATAACCGAATTGAACAAATCTCAAACCGAAAAATTGCTAGAAGTGAACGATTTGAAGATGCATTTCCCGGTAAAGGGCGGCTTTTTCAAGCGCACGATCGGGGCCGTAAAAGCAGTAGATGGTGTTTCTTTTGACATTAAGAAAGGAGAAACACTTGGGCTTGTAGGCGAGTCGGGCTGTGGGAAATCTACTACTGGTCGCTCCATTTTAAGATTACTAGATCCTACGGATGGAGAGGTGCTCTTCAACGGCGAAGATATTACCAAACTGACAGGAAAACGACTTCGCGATATCCGACAAGATATCCAAATGGTCTTCCAGGACCCTTACGCTTCTTTAAATCCTATGCAAATGGTTGGGGATATCGTAAGCGAACCTATTAAGAACTACCATAAAAACCGTAAAGGTGAAGAGTTAAAAGCGGAAGTTATGGATTTGTTAAATCGTGTAGGCCTTCCTGAAGATGCTTACTATAAGTACGCACACGAGTTTTCAGGTGGACAGCGTCAGCGTATAGGGATTGCCAGAGCGCTTGCGCTTAAACCAAAGCTCATTATTGCGGACGAGCCTGTATCTGCATTGGACGTTTCTGTACAGTCACAAGTGTTGAATCTATTAAATGAGTTACAAGATGAATTTGATTTAACCTATCTCTTTATCGCACACGACTTGAGTGTTGTAAAACACATGAGTGATCGAATCGGTGTTATGTATCTAGGAAATATCATGGAAGTAGCTGAGAAGAGCTCTATTTATGCAGAGCCTTTACACCCGTATACACAAGCGTTGATTTCAGCAGTCCCAGACGCCTCGAAAATTGGGCAAAAGCGTGAGCGGATTGTCCTTGAAGGGGATGTTCCAAGTCCTGAAAATCCACCATCTGGGTGCCCTTTCCATACAAGGTGTCCAAAAGCGATGGATGAATGTTCTAAAATTAAACCTCAATTAAAGGAGGTGAAACCAGGTCAGCACGTCGCATGTCTTCTTTATGAGTAATAATCATTAAAAATATCAGGGGGGTTCATTTTTTCATGAAGAACAAAAGAAGTTTTTATTGGCTAATGTCTTTAATGTTAATGCTAACGTTATTCTTAGCAGCATGTAACAGTGATGCTAACGGAGATTCAGGTGACGGTGAAGATACCGACACGGAAGATACGACTGAGGACACAGGTTCTGAAGGTGACAGTGGAGAAGAAGCAAGTGGAGAGCCACAAGAGGGTGGAACGTTAAATTACGCAATTGATGGTGAACCAGAAGGTATCTTGAACGTTCACTACTATGGTACAGCAACTGACTTTGAAATTATCCAGTTCGCTGTAGATCCATTATTCGAATATGACGAGAATTTAGCTATTCAACCAAATGTTGCTGATTGGAGCACTGAGGATAACAAAGTGTATACATTCACATTTGAAGAAGGTATTAAATGGCATAATGGTGATGAGCTAACAGTTGAAGACTGGAAGTTCGCACTTGAAACGCTTGCTAGCCCAGATTATGAAGGTCCTCGTTATGCAAACGTTGAAACAATCGAAGGTGCAAAAGCTTACCGTGATGGAGAAGCGGACAGCATCTCTGGTATCGAAGTTATTAGTGATTATGAAATTAAGATTACATTCGACAAAGCTCGTGTAAACAACTTACTTAATGTTTGGTCATATCCTATGAACCGTAGCTACTGGGAAGGTGTAGAAGTAGCTGACATTCTTGACAGTGAAAAAACACGTCAAAGCATGATGGGTACTGGACCATTTAAACTTACTAAAGTTGTACCTGGTGAATCGTACCAGTTTGAAGCAAATGAAGACTATTGGAAAGGCGCTCCTAAGCTAGACAAAGTTATCGTTAAAGTAATTGATAACAAAGCAGTAATTGGTGCTCTTGAAAATGGTGATGTGGACATGGTTCCTGTTCACCCTACACTAGGTGAACAAGTAGAAAAAATGGAAAATGTTGATCTTGTAACATATCCTGGTCTTGCATACTACTATGTTGGATTCAAATTTGGTAAGTTCGACAACGAAAAGAAAGAAGTTGTTGAACAAAATGACAAATACGCAAACTTAAAGCTTCGTAAAGCAATGTACCATGCAATTGATCGTGACCAGTGGATTGACGCATTCTTTAGTGGTTATGGTTCTAAAGTAAACGCACCAGTACCAACTGCTCACTGGATTGCAGCTGATCAAGACGAACTAAACGACTATGCATATGATCCAGAAAAAGCGAAAAGTCTTCTTGATGAAGCAGGATATAAAGATGTAAACGATGACGGTTTCCGTGAAGATCCAAATGGTGAAGAGTTCGTCGTTAACTTTGCTCACTATTCTTCTACAAACCCAACATTTGAGTCCCGTGCAAAAGCATTAACTCAGTACTGGGAAGAGGTAGGACTGAAATCTGAACTAGAAATGATCGAATCAAGCCTTTACTATGACAAGCTTGAGAAAGATGCTGAAGGTATTGAAGTGTACTTCGGTGGTTGGGGTACAGGTACTGACCCAGACCCATCTGCTCTTTGGAAGTCTGACCAGCTTTGGAACTATACTCGTTGGGTGAACGAAGAAAGTGATCAGCTTCTAGAAGATGCGATTGACATTGATGTAGTTGGTACAGATCAAGAAAAACGTAAAGAAGTTTATGGTGAATGGCAACAACTTCTTAACGAGCAGCTACCAATGCTTTACATTGCTGAACTTCAAGAAATTTATGGTGTAAACAAGCGTGTAGGTGGAGTTGAATTTGATGTATCAGGTTCTAACAGCCCTCACGAATGGTACATCCAGAACTAAGACCATCTTGTAAGTATTAGATAAGGGGAATGTCCATGTTAAAGTACACACTTCGTAGATTATTAGGCATGATTCCGATGTTACTCCTTATCTCCATTGTAGTGTTCTTCCTGGCATTAGCAATGCCAGGAGATCCCTTCTCTGGAGAGATAGATCCGAATAATACCGATCCAGAGTATATTGAAGAAATGCGTGAGAAGTTAGGATATAATGATCCTATTCATGTACAGTATTACGATTGGATCACTGGATTTGTTCAAGGAGATTTTGGTAAATCTGTTAAGTACAAGATCCCTGTAAGTGATTTAGTTGCTCAACGTTTGCCAAACACTTTATTCTTGGGAATAATGTCATTAGTCATCACATACTGCTTTGCCTTTGCTATGGGAATGACAGCTGGGAGAAGGCCTTACACTAAATTGGACCACTTTATCGGTGGATTTAACTACATGATGTTGGCGATCCCTAGTTATATCGCAGGTGTTTTTGCGATTTATTTCTTCTCATTCCAATTAGGTTGGTTTCCGTTTAATGGTTCCGTTAACATAGCCGTTGATGAAGGTACACTAGACTGGTGGTTAAGTAAGGTCTATCATACGTTCTTACCTGCACTAGTATTAGGGGCTATGGGAACGGCGAGTTACACACAATTCTTGCGTAACGATATTATTGATAACAGTAATAAAGACTTTGTACGAACAGCTCGTGCAAAAGGTACGCCAGAATCAAGAATTTATAATCACCACATTTTAAGAAACTCTGTTATTCCTTTGATTACTTTCTTAGGTTTTGATTTAGTATCTTTAGTTAACGGTGCACTGATTACAGAAACGATTTTTACTTATCCAGGTTTAGGACAATTATTCCTAACGTCAGTTCAAGCTTCTGATTATCCGACACTGATGACGTTAACTTTAATGTTCTCGTTCATTGTACTAATTGGTAACTTGATCGCTGATATATTATACGGAATCGTTGACCCAAGGATCAGAATTGATTAGGAGGTGTGGCTATGGAAGTTGTTCCTAACAAAGACCCACAACTAAAAACAACAAAGCCACCCAAGAGTATGTCCCCTTGGGCAATGGCCCGTAGAAAGTTTATGAAGAACAAATTAGCGATGATTAGTTTAGTTTATTTAATCATCTTAGCAATCCTATCCTTTTTAGCTCCATACATAACTACCGTGGATATTTCACGAGTTAATATTGGGCAAATGAAACTTCCTCCTTCTTCCGAGCACTGGTTTGGAACGGATACTAGTGGACGAGACGTTTTCGTTCGCTTGTTATATGGAGGACGAGTATCGTTATTTGTTGGTATTAGTTGTACAATGATTATTTTGCTACTTGGAGTCATTGTAGGAGCCATTGCTGGTTTCTTCGGTGGAATCGTAGATAGTATGTTAATGCGATTCACAGACTTTGTTTTAAACTTCCCGTTCTTAGTATTCGTTATCGTTCTTAATGCAATCCTTTTCGGTAAAGTTGGCGGTGTCGGTGTACTAATTGGGGTTATTAGTCTTCTCGGTTGGGGTGGGGTTGCCCGTCTTGTCCGTAGTAAGATATTATCTGAAAAAGAAAATGAATATGTACTAGCTGCCACTTCAATCGGTGGCCGACCGAATAAAGTTATTATGAAACACTTGCTACCAAATGTTCTTACAACCGTCATTGTTCAAGCGACAATTTTGTTTGCGAACATGATAGTAGCCGAATCAGCTCTAAGCTACTTAGGGTTTGGGGTACCACAGGAAGTGCCAAGTTGGGGGAACATGTTGAGTGCCTCTCAACAACCTGAAGTTCTTCAGGATATGCCATGGATTTGGGTTCCACCAGCAGTAATCCTTGTATTTACAATCCTAGCCATTAACTTTATCGGAGAAGGGGTTAAAGATGCCTTTAATCCAAAATCCTTCCGTTAAGTAAAATCTACCAAAGTTTCTTTGGTAGATTTTTTTAATTTCAACGAAGACTCGATATCGAGACACTTTATTGTGACTGAGGGCCGTTACGTTTATAAGTGCAAGGGCAGGCTTGGGGACTACTCGCTTTCCTGCGGGGAGCTGGGGGAGCCTCCTCGTTCGCTTTCGCTCTCTGTGGGGTCTCCCCTAGGCTCCTTACCCCGCGGGAGTCTCGCAGTCCCCAAGCCTGCCCTAACGTTAAACAGGTGAACGACCCGCCTATTATATTTGCTCTTAATCCCCATACTTACCAACTATGGCACGTTTCCGTCTCTCCCTATTTGGCAAAGGTGGGCCTGGAAATTACGAGACTCCTGCGGGAGAAAGAGGTAGACGAGACCCCACAGGGTGGTTTTCCCGAGGAGGCTCGCCAGCTCGCCCGCGGAAAGCGAGTGGTTTCCAGGCCCACCTTACGCTCCACTAAGGCTGACGGAAACATCACTCCATTTATCGCATAACATAACCATCTCAAAACTAAGTCCTCCATATAAGGAGGGCTTACCTATCTTATTAGTTTAGTAAGATTCCGTACGTTTACTGTGGCTCAAAAAGTCAAAACACATGTCGATGAGATCGGATTGGTCTGGGCCGTGACAAACCATATGCTTGGACTGAGGTAAGAAGTGAAGAGTTTTTTCTGTGGATTGGATGGAATTATAAATGTATCTGGCGCTTTTTGGGGGGAGCAATCCATCCTCTCCACCTTGAAGGATTAAAGTAGGGGTTGTGACCTCTTTAAAATAAATAGAACAAGTTTATCAACCTTGTACTTGGTGGAGAGGTAAGCAGCGATGACTCCACCCATTGAGTAGCCGATTATATATACGGTCTCACACCTTTCTTTCAACTTCCTTAAATCGTTTTCTGCCTTTTGCACCCACTCCATATACTCGTGTTCTTTAAGGGATTCGTCCTCGTCGTGACCGGGTAGAATGGGGATTTTTAATTCCCAGTTCGAATACTCTTCCATTTCTTTATAAAGGGGCTCTAATTCATAAGGAGCTCCACCAAACCCATGAATGAAGAGACAGCCTACAGCCACTATACCCACTCCTTTTAATTAGTGATTCATGTATAATACCCTTTTTTGATCTTTATTAAATGTAGGTTTTATTAATGTATTGTTGTGAATGATGAGTATTTTTCCTTATTTTAGGCACACTACACATGATTAAAAAAATAAGGAGCGATAAGAAATGAAGAAGATTCTATTTTCCCTTCTTTTTGCAGTTCTACTTGTTGTCATGATTGTGCCCGGTTCTAGCCATGCACAGAGTACGGATACATATACCGTAAAGAGTGGTGACACCCTTTGGAAGATCTCTAAACGATACCAAATTGGTCTAACAGAAATTATTAATGCGAACCCTCAATTTAGTAATCCTGATTTAATTTATCCTGGTGATCGAGTTACAATTCCGCTAAAAGGAGACATTAAATCAGTTGAACAAGAAGTCATTCGCCTTACAAACAAGGAACGGGCGAAGCAAGGCTTGCCTGCTTTAAAGAGCGATTGGCAGTTATCGCGTGTAGCGCGTTACAAATCACGTGATATGAGAGACCAAGGTTATTTCGCTCATAATTCCCCGACCTATGGCTCACCGTTTGAAATGATGAAGTCGTTTAACATTTCGTATCGTAAAGCAGCAGAAAATATTGCAGCAGGTCAACGCACTCCGCAAGAAGTTGTTCAAGCATGGATGGATAGCCCAGGACACAGAAAGAATATTCTTGATAAAGACTTAACGTATATTGGAGTAGGATATGCTCAGGGCGGTAGTTATGGCCACTATTGGACTCAACAATTTATAACAAAATAATGTAAAAGTCAGCCTTTTGGGCTGGCTTTTTTTGGATGAAAAACACCTCTACACGACATGATTCAAACGCAATAGGACAATACTACGAGAACAGGGAAAAAAATTTATTTATTGAAAATAGCGATAAATTAACGTTTTTCCCTATGTAAGCGTTTATCTGGAAATGTTTGCATTTGCATGACGTCTGACAACTTGGTATGATTCTGTAAGAAGGTATTAATGAAAGCATTTTCATTGCCGTCATATCAATCATTATTAATTTTATATAAAAGGGAAAGGGAGGCATTTGTGCCATGAATATTTTACTTGGCTTGCTTGCAATTGTAGTCGTTCTTGGTATCGGATTTTTAATGTCCAATAACAGAAGCAACATTAATTATAAAGGTATCGGAATTATGCTTGTGCTTCAATTGTTTACGACTTGGTTTGTGTTCAATACTAAGATTGGTAAGATCATTATTACAGGAATTTCAGCTGCGTTTGATCAGCTCATTCAATCTGGACGAGCTGGTGTGAGTTTTATTCTTCCAAACGTTGCAAACGTTGGGGAAGATGGAAATCCGATGAACGTCTTTTTCCTAGATGTTCTTATGATCATTATTTTCTTCGCTGTTCTTCTTTCTGTACTAACATATTTAAAAATTCTACCTACGATTATTAAATACATGGGAGCTGCGATTTCTAAAGTCACAGGACTTCCAAAAGTAGAATCATTTAACGCTGTAAACAGTATGTTCTTTGGCCAGTCTGAAGCGTTATTGGCGATTAAATCTCAGTTTCACCACTTAGAAAACAACCGACTATATATCGTAAGTGCCTCCGCAATGGGATCTGTATCTGCTTCAATTGTAGGTGCATATCTTGAAATGTTACCAGAACAATTTGTACTTGTAGCGATTCCGTTGAACATGTTTAGTGCCCTTATTCTTGCATCAATTATCGCTCCTGTAAAAGTATCAAAAGAAGAAGACCATGTAGACATTAAAGAAGTTTCCAACGCGAACAGTTTCTTCGAGGCAATGGGGAACGGCGCTCTCGATGGCGGTAAGATTGCTTTAATCGTAGCTGCGATGTTAGTAGCATTTACAGCTTCTCTTGACTTTGCTAACTTCCTAATCTCAAGCGTTTTCTCTGGGGTTACATTAGAACAGATTTTAGGGTATGTACTAGCTCCACTTGCTTTCCTAATGGGTATTCCTTCTGGCGACCTCATTCAAGCAGGTAGCTTAATGGGTACGAAGATCATCACAAACGAATTCGTTGCAATGCTTCAATTGACAGATATTATGGCTAATCAGCCAAATGAATTGTCTGATAAAACAATTGGTATTGTATCTGTATTCCTAACAAGCTTCGCGAACTTCGCTTCTATCGGTATTATTGCCGGTACAGTTCAAGGAATTGATAGTAAGAAGGGTGCAGCCGTATCTAAGTTTGGCTTGAAGTTGCTAATCGGTGCGACACTTGGTTCTGTACTATCCGCAACAATCGCTGGACTATTCTTATAAAGTCTAAAACGCTTAGAACATTATGTTCTAAGCGTTTTTTTTGCCATTATTGCCCCAACTTACATAGAAGACTCGGAGCTGAGACACTTTTGTTTGGGTAAGACCGTTACGTTTATTGAGTGCTTGGGGTGTCTGGGGAACGACTCGCTTTCCGCGGGCGAGCTGTCGAGCCTCCTCGGGAAGGCCACCCTGCGGGGTCTCGTCGATCTCTTTCTCCCGCAGGAGTCTCCTCGTTCCCCAGACCCCCCTTCCTATAGTTTTACGAACGGTCCTGCATCTCGAAGGGGGTGGAAGTGGTGGGATTACCACATAAGGCATGTTTCCGTTTCATCCTATATGGCAGAGGTGGTTCGGGAAATTGCGAAACTCCTGCGGCAGTAGGAGCTTAGGGGAGACCCCGGAAAGCGCGTAGCGATTGAGGAGGCTCCCCAGCTCGCCGCGGAAAGCGAGTGATTTCCCGAACCACCTTACGCTTAATTCAAGTAAACGGAAACATTCACTTAGTTTCGAGTGTTCAACAATAGTGCCCATTTATGGAATAGGAGGGGAGCTCGTTCTTTGATGTTTACAATTTCCTAATAAAGGTAATATTCAAAGCAATATTCCAAATAAAGGAGTGCTCGTATTATGGAGCAGTACGGACTTTTTATAAATGGTGAATGGGCAAAATCCAAAGAAACTGTAGAGGTGTACAATAAGTATACTCGAGAAGTATTTGCGGAGGTGTCGAAAGCCGGGAAAGATGAGGTAGACCAGGCGATTACTAGTGCAGAGTCAGCGTATCGTAATAAAGAAATGTCACCTTACTCACGTTTTGAAGTTCTCCATAGAGTAAGTGAGTTGTTGCAAGAAAATAAAGAAGAAATGGCACAAATTATTACAGCTGAGGCTGGTAAACCAATTAAGCAGGCACGAACTGAAATAGACCGAGCTACTCAAACATTTGAACTGTCTGCTGAAGAGGCAAAACGAATTCATGGAGAAGGTGTGCCTGTGGAGGCAGCTCCAGGGTCAGAAAATCGCATGGCGTTTACCATCAAGGTACCTGTTGGAGTCGTTGGAGCGATCAGTCCTTTTAATTTCCCTGTAAATCTTGTTTCTCATAAGATTGCTCCGGCTATAGCTGCAGGGAATGCTGTTGTTCTTAAGCCAGCAAAAAACACCCCGATTTCTTCTTTGAAATTGGCGCAGTTATTCCAAGAAGCAGGTCTTCCTGAAGGGTTTTTAAACGTTGTAGTCGGGTCAGGGTCAGAAATTGGAAACCAAATGATGAAGGATGAACGTATTAATCTTTACACGTTTACAGGAAGTGCTGAAGTAGGATTAAAGCTAAAACAAAATACAGGCTTGAATAAGTTGATATTAGAGCTTGGAAATAATTCACCTGTCATTGTGGACAAAGCAGCTAATGTAAAGAAAGCGGCTGAAACATTAGCTCAAAAGAGTTTTGCTTTCGCAGGTCAGGTTTGTATTTCTGTGCAGCGCATGTACGTTCATGAAGATGTAGCCGAAGACTTTAAGAAACACTTTATAACCGCTACGAAAGAATTGAATGTAGGTGACCCAACGAATGATGAAACGGATGTAGGTCCGATGATTAGTCAGGACGAGGCTGAACGGGCTGAAGAGTGGATCCAGGAGGCCAAGGGACAAGGAGCTGATGTCATTTACGGTGGCCAACGAAGAGGATCTGTTTTTGAACCTACTCTGTTAACGAACGTCGATCACTCTATGAAAGTTGTTTGTGAAGAGATCTTTGCACCTGTAGTTACGATGATGACTTTTTCTGACCTCGACAAGTGCATTCAAGAGGTAAACAAATCTAATTATGGGTTACAGGGTGGAATCTTTACACAAGACGTCGATCGTGCCTTTAAAGCTGCTCGGAAAGTAGAGGTTGGTGGGTTTATGATTAATGATGCTTCTCAGTACCGAGTAGACCTTATGCCTTACGGGGGTGTTAAGAACAGCGGCTGGGGCAAAGAAGGGCCAAAGTACACAATTGAAGATATGACTGAAGAACGTTTAGTCGTTATGAATTTAGAACAATAAGGTTGTTAAAGCTCGTTTTGGAAGATATCCAAAACGAGTTTTTTTAGTCGAATGCTGCTGAATCTTCAAATTTCCCAGGTAATAATGTTGTATATTGATGCCTGGAATAAAAGAGCAATAATTAGTTGTCATGACTCACTGATGGGGAGCCATATACTGAAATGAAATCAATAAAAAGCTGGTTTATTAGTTAGGAGGTTTTATATGAGTATGCACAAAACGCCCCATCAGCCGAATCGTCCTAACAAAAAAGAAGTAACGATTGACTTGTTAGAATCTATTGCGTTAGAAGAAATGGCTCTTGCTAATCTTTTAAATGCAGAAGCAGAAAAAATCCACGCTTTTGTAGGGGAATGCCTTGACTTCCCTTCTAAGCCACATCCTCATGAAATTATTTCTTTCAAAAAAGGGGCTAGGAAATTTGTAGATAGTATTATTATGAAAGAATGGCTACTGTTGAAAAAGTTAGAGGAAGTATGTGAGTGTTTACCCTTACAGGATTCTCAGCATCCGCACTACTGTACTTGTCATGATGATGGAAATGATTGTTGATTTATTATAGAGGAGTGTAGGGCATGTACCAAGTATCTTCACAACAAAGGAGGCGGTTATTACATAGTTTCTTTAAATCAGCGAATAGCTGTTTGGAACTAACCTATGTGGTGAAGATTTGTAGGCAGGCATCTGCAAAAGAGCTCCGAACTGAGCTAGACTGTGAATATATAAAGATTCTTTCTTCGATTTGTAAATGGTTTGAAATCTGGGAAGGGAAGATCGAGTGTTTGATGAGAATCACTCCGATTGACGATGTCTATGAATGGGCTCATGATCCAGCTGTGAAAGAATGGAAAACCCTTCACATGAAGCTTTATAAAGAAATGGATAAGATTGAGGCGCCCTTCTATAGCAATCCTAAGTTTCTAGAATTATTTCATGTATTGGATCGCATTAATAGATGGATTGATACATGGAAAAGCGATAACAATAAGGCAAGAATCTGGATTAATCCAGCTATTGAGTATATAAAAGCCAATGACCCGTAAGTGTCATTGGCTTTTCGTTGCGTTTGCTGTTGAAGGAACTTCTTTTTGAACATATAAAAGACGAATAAACAGTGTGATTGCGCCTACAGCAAGACCCGTGATTAGCCCCATCCAGTACCCCGCTGGGCCAAAGAATGTATAAGTAGCCATTAAGTAGCCGCTTGGTAATCCGATTACCCAATAAGATACAAATGCCATGATTAGAGTGATATTTACGTCTTTATATCCTCTGAGTGCACCTTGAATAGGGGCGCCAAATGCGTCAGATATCTGGAAGAAGATGGCGTAGAACAAAAAGTGTTTTGTCATTTCAATCACTTCTGTTTGATCATTGTAAAGTCTGGCAACAGGTCCATCAAAAGCATAGATAGCGATTCCGCACAAAATTGAAAGTATAACGGCTATGCTTATTCCAAGGTAGCTATATTGCTTTGCATGGTCCCGACGATTCCCGCCTGCTTCAAAGCCAACAGCAATCGTTAAAGCCATTGCAATGCTAAGAGGGATCATGTATAGGAATGATGCAAAGTTAATTGCTGCCTGGTGAGCGGCAATAGTATTGGTACTATAGGTACTCATGAGGATCGTAACAGCTGAAAAGATACTGACTTCAAAAAATATTGCAATCCCAATCGGTACCCCAATTTTGAGTTGGCTCCACCATGCTTGGATAGAAGGCTTCTCGAATACTTTAAAGATGGCATAAGTAGAAAATGGACGAACTCGTATAATAATGATGACTGTAAACACCAGTGTTACCCAGTATGTCAAAGACGTTGCGATTCCAGCGCCAACACCGCCGTAAGCAGGAAATCCGAACTTGCCAAAAATGAATACGTAATTAAAAACGATGTTGAATGGAAGGGATAAAAGGGTAATGACCATCGTAACCCTTGTAGCCCCAAGTGCATCTATAAATGACCTAAGGCCATTATAGATAAATAGCGGAATTATGCCAGTACTTAAAGCGATTAAATACCCTTTTGAAATCGAACGAACTTCTGACTCTAGCTTCATTAAGTTCAGGATGGGTTCAAGAACAAAGAATCCAATGACCAGAACGAATAGGGCAAGCAATGTGGAAAGGTAGACGCCCTGTCGAACGGCGCTAGGCACATCCTGTTTCTGATCGGCTCCGGTCAGTTGTGCTACGATAGGAGAAAGGGCTAACATAATCCCGTTTATTCCTGTGAAAACGGGGACCCATAGACTTGATCCTATTGCAACACCTGCTAGATCCTCAGCACCCGCATTACCAGACATAACGGTGTCAAAGAAGTTCATTGCATACATACCAAGCTGGGTGACAAGAATTGGACCTAAAATAATAAGAAATAATTTAACTTTTTGTTGCCATGTATCTGTTTTGTACATGAAACTCTTCCTTTTATCCGAAATTTCTTTTACGATAAGGGGGATTATAGCATACATTCTACGGATACTGTGAAAATTTGAAAATGTTTCTATATAGAAAGGACGTCAAAGCTATGAACACAAAGCGCATTCTCTTTACCGGAGGGGGAACGGCAGGTCATGTGATCGTCAACCTCGCTCTTATACCTGAATTTCAAAAAGAAGGATGGGAAATTGATTATATTGGGTCTCACGAAGGAATCGAGCGTCAATTGATCGAGTCCCTTGGGGGAGTTACCTACTACCCGATATCAACCGGTAAACTACGCCGCTATTTCTCTAGGGAAAACTTTAAGGATCCTTTCAAAGTGTTAAAGGGGACTGGGCAAGCCTATTCCATTATGCGAAAACGAAAACCACAAGTTATCTTCTCTAAAGGTGGGTTTGTATCGGTGCCTGTGTTACTTGCTGCACGTATGGCTGGGGTGCCGTCTGTTATTCATGAATCTGATTATACACCGGGACTTGCGAACAAATTAGCCATGCCATTTGCCAAGAAAGTACTAGCAACATTCCCTGAAACGATGAACCATATATCTGATAAAAAAGCAGAGTGGGTAGGAGCCGTTGTCAGGGAAGAGCTATTCCAAGGAGACGCTGCAAGGGGACGTGCCTTATGCGACTTCACCCGAAACAAGCCTGTTTTACTCGTGATGGGAGGAAGTATGGGATCGAAGAAAATTAACGATGCCATTCGGGATAATTTAGATGAGCTTTTAAAAGAATTCCAAGTTGTCCATCTTTGCGGAAAAGGGAATCAAGATGACAGCATTCATCGACCTGGTTATGTACAATTTGAATACGTAAATAAGGAATTAAATGACCTATTCGCCATGACTGATTTTGTAGTCTCCAGAGCGGGATCAAATGCAATCTTTGAATTCCTTGCACTTAAAAAGCCTATGCTCTTAATTCCACTTTCTCGACATGCTAGTAGAGGGGACCAAATTCTAAACGCACAATCCTTCCAAAAACAAGGGTACGCCCGATCCGTTGAGGAAGAAGAATTGGATGAGAAACGCTTCTTAGAAGAAGTTCGCCAGTTAAGTAAAGAGAAAGAAAAGATGTTAGAAGCAATGAGTCAATATCAAAGCAGACGCGCGAAAGAACAAGTGATAGATATTATTAAATCCCACGCCAAATCGAAGTAATCATTAAAATATGAATCCTCCTATACCACCGCCCAAGAAACTTCTTGGGCGGTTTGTTTTAGTAAGTCATGTTAGTGGTGATGGGGCCGTTATGTTTATATGTGCTTGGGCTTGCCCGGGGGCTACTCGCTTTCCTGCGGGGAGCTGGGAAGCCTCCTCAGACGGCACCCCGCGGGAGTCTCGCAGTCCCCGGGCAAGCCCAGATTTAATTGGGATTACGCCCCCACATTTAAACAAAGGAGATAGATCCACCTCTGATATGGCAACGTTTTTGTTTAGCTCTATCAAGGTAAAGGTGGTCCTTTGAAAATGCGAGACTCCCGCGGAAAGACGGGCTTCAGAGATCCCGCAGGGAGTGAAGCGACTGAGGAAGCTCTGGAGTTCGTCCGCAGGAAAGCGAGTGTTTTCAAAGGATCATCTTCCTCTTACCAAAGCAAACAAAAACGTTATACTTTTATTGATCCAAAACCCATTTAACTCGAATTTAAATCTTCCACATAAGGAAACTTATGTGGAAGAGAAACATGTATCTATAAAGTAATGCATTCTATATAATAGAATCAGAATCACGAGGAAGGAGAACAGTATGAAAGATTTAGTGTGTCGTTATTGTGGAAAGAAGATCGAGAAGGAAGACCTGCGGACAGCGATTCGCCGTTTAAAAATCTATCCTTTTCACAAGGAATGTTTTGAATTAAAAGAGGAAGAAACCATATCGATTAATGAAATGTGGAAACCTATAAATCAAGTGGGCTGGACAATTACGTCAATCGCTCTACTTATTCTTGCGATTGTGCTTGGAGTAACGGAATGGCTAGGTAATCTGGGGAATGTTGTTGGTGTTTTAGCGTTATACCCAGTAACTATTCGTATCATTTCCTATGTTGTCTATGAAACGAAGTGAGTATTTCTTTATTTTGGAATATGGATGTGCTAGAGTAGGTACGTTGCTTCGAAATTGTATGTGCTCTACCACGTCCGACTCGTCATTCACATCACACTTGTGAAAGGAGAATGGCAGATGAAAGAACATCCTGAATATCAAGAAGAACTAGATCGATTAACGTTTACCAAAGTGTATATGGATTCCGTTATAGCTGCCCAGCAATCGGATCAGGAAACGTTGAAGAAACGGCAGGAGAGTACAGTAGCCTCTCTTGATTTTAAGGACAGTAGTTTAAAGTACCAGGACATGCTTACCCATGCGAACTTCATGAAGATGTCCAAAGATCAGCTAGAAAACCTCAAGAAACTCCGAAAGAAACCGTATTTTGCCCGCATTGACTATCATCGAAAAGAGAAACCAGAACGTGAAATTTTTTATATTGGGAAAGTATCCCTGTTCGACCGTGAAACCCAACAACCGATTATTCTTGATTGGCGATCGCCGCTTGCGAACGTCTATTACGAGGGTCGTGTGGGAGATGTGAGTTATGAAGCGCATGGTGAATGGTATGAGGGGAATGTTTCCTTAAAGCGTCAGTATTCTATAGAAGAAGGGGAACTTCTTGATTTTAGAGATATTGATATTACGACTAAAGATGACTTGCTTCAGGACTCTTTATCCCAGAACGCAGACCATCGTTTAACCGAAATCGTTTCGACCATTCAAGAAGAGCAAAATCGTGTTATCCGTGCTGACCTAAGAAAGCCCATTGTTGTGCAGGGGGCTGCAGGGAGTGGGAAGACCACGATTGCGCTGCACCGAGTTTCCTATTTCTTATATACATTACAAGATATCTTTCGACCAGAGGAAATGCTAATACTAGCTCCAAATCGCTTATTCATTGATTATATGAAAGAGGTTCTCCCTGAATTAGGAGTAGAAAAAGCAAGGTCGACAACGTTTGTAGACTATGTCCAGCTTATTACCGGGCATACGTTCACTGTTCAAACACAACATGAGACGCTTATGAATGTATTAGAACATTCCCATAAGGAAGAGGCCATTCTAAAGATGGCAGAATGGAAAGGTTCTATGTCACTACAGACTGTTCTCGATCATTTTATTCAGCATGTGAAATTAGAATTTTTAGTGGAAGAGGATTTGAAAATTGCAGGATTCCGAGTTGTAAATGGGAAGAAGATGAAGAAGCTCTTTTTAGAAGACTATTCCTACTTACCATTTTATAAGCGGAAAGAGAAGATTCGTCAAATCCTTATAAGCGATGTGAAACGGAAAAAGAAAGTTATGCTCGAGAAAATGACGAAGAAATATGATGATGAGCTTGATCGTGCATTGTATGGCATAAAAGATGCTGACAAACGAAAGCGACGCGTAAGTTTTCTCTTGGATCAGAAAGATGCAAAACTAAAGCAAATTGAAACGGAATCTAAAAAGGCTGTTCGTGCATACATGAAACAGTACCCTAATGCTTCTTTGAGTGAATACTTTACGCGCTTTTATCAAGAAGAAGAGCTCTTTGATACATTACTTCAGAAGTACCTGTCGAAAGAAGATCGCCAGTTTATAAGGTCGCACACGCTTCAACAACTCAATAAGAATAAAGTTGACGCTGAGGATTTAGGTATGTTGTTGTATCTACATGCAAACTTATATGGGCTTGATCCTGATTATAGGGCAAAAAAAGTCGTAATGGATGAAGCTCAAGATTATTCTTATATGGAGTTTGCTAGTTTGAAGAGAGCATTGAATACAGATTTATTTACCATTGTTGGGGATCTAGCTCAAGGTATTTATCAATATCGTGGCCTAAAACAATGGCAACCTATTTTAGAACATGTGTTTAGGGAACCTAATTACTTAACGTTACAGAAGACGTACCGGACGACGATGGAGATTATGGAAGTGGCAAATAGTATATTAACATCCATGAACGCGGATTTGCCGTTGGCTGAACCGGTTCTGAGAAGAGGAGAACAACCTTCTTTCCACACTGCAGAAACAGAAGGATGGGAAAATGCGCTATATCAAGAATATAAGCGTTTGAAGGAAGAAGGGTTCAAGAGTTTTGCTCTAATAGGGAAGACGATAAAAGAGTGTCAGATTATTAATCAATCTCTCTCTCAGTATTTTCCCGATGGATCTCTTCAGTTCATTCAAGGAAATGAGGAAATGATGAAAGACAGTGTTGTTATTCTTCCTGTTTATTTAGCGAAGGGATTGGAGTTTGATTGCGTATTCTTGGTTAACCAAAACGAGTCTTACGCCCCAACAGAACTGGATCGGAAACTACTCTATGTAGCTATGACACGCCCTTTACACAGACTGCAGTTTTGGGGGAAAGAACCAACCTCTTTTCTTCTCAACGAGGTGGATTCTCGATTCTCAATATTATAATGGTTAAAAGTTACAAGACTGTCGACATAAGCTTCGGCAGTTCTTTTTTTTATATGATACAACAAAATGTTTATTGATTAGAGAACTATGTAGAATTTTGTCTAACTTTTCTGCAAATATTGATTATTTTAGTGGAATAAGGAGGAAAGATGACGATTTATGCAAGAATAAAGAATAAATTCCCTCAGTGCTCATCTTTACATGTTCTTTACATAATACGGTACAATATCAGTTTTGATGGTAGTGTTTCCTTTTATGTACAATAGTAAATGTTGGAATAAATAATGGAGGCGATATAAAATTTGGACATAAGCACAACTAAATGTAAGAGGTAACCGGTTGCACAAGAGAATGATTTATTCCTTATTTCATCCTCTCTTTCTTCATTACAACTCCCCCCTGTGGTCTTGTATAGGCTTGTTTTTTATAAAGCACAGCAATATTAATTGATTTACCCACATTATTTAAGCGATTAATTAAGAAGTATTCATTACGAGAGAACAAATTGTTCGAACAATAATGTGAAATTGTTCACAAAAATTATTAGGAGGTTCAATATGTGTAAAAAACTAACGATATTGGTTAGCGTCATGCTTTTATCAGTTTTAGCAGCATGTAGTGGAAGTGCAGAATCTGAAAGTGACTCAATTGAAACGATTACCTTTTCGGATGCAGGATGGGATAGTCAACGCGTACATAACGAAATTGCAGGCACTATTATCGAAAATGGATTTGACTATGAAACGGATGTTACCACTGGATCTTCACCTGCCGTTGTACAAGGATTGAGACAAGGTGACATTCAAGTAATGATGGAGTTTTGGGTAGATAATATGCAAGAAGAATACGATGAGGCCATTGAAAAGAATGAGATTAAAGAAGCATCTGTAAACTTTGATGATAATAAGCAAGGGTATTGGGTGCCGACCTACGTTATTGAAGGAGATGAAGAACGGGGTATTGAACCAATGGCACCAGACCTTAAAACGGTAGCTGACTTAAAGAAATATCCTGAACTATTCCAAGACCCTGAAGATCCTGATAAAGGAAGGGTTTATGGATCCCCGTCTGGTTTCGCTGCCGACAAGATGTTAGAACCAAAATTAGATGCTTATAACTTAGATAATTTCAACTATTTCCGACCAGGATCTTCAGCTGGCTTGGCTACATCTTTAGCTGATGCTTACGAAGCTGGGGAAGCTTGGGTTGGGTATTATTGGTCTCCTACTTGGGTAACAAGTGTATTTGATATTACTCTATTAGAAGAACCTGAATACAACGAAGAGCAGTTTAAAGAAAACTATGGAACTGAGATTCCTCCAACGAAGGTAACGGTAGCTGTACATTCTGACTTCCCTGACCAAGCACCTGAAGTATACGATTTCCTAGAAAACTATGAAACAAGCAACAAGTTAACTCAAAGTGCTTTAGGCTACATGAAAGAGAATGAAGCCAGTGCTGAGGAAGCAGCTCACTGGTGGTTAAAGGAGCACGAAGATGTGTGGACCGAATGGGTATCAGAAGATGTCGTTACAAAAGTAAAAGACGCGATTTAATGAGGGAAAGGTAGATGAAGAGATCGCTCAATCATCTACCTTTCCATGTTTATAAATATCAATAAAGCGAGGGACCTCAATGGAAGGTAATTTTCCGGATATTCAGCTTGAGATTGGAAAGTATGTAGAGAACTTTGTTTTATGGCTTAACGATGTGCTTGAGCCGTTTTTTGACTTTATCTTTTTAATTGCTTCTAGAGCAATTCTATCAATTGAAGCAGGTTTAATGTTTTTGCCTTGGTGGGTGTTTATTGCCATCATTTTTGTGCTAGGTTGGCGTTTTAAATCCATTACTGCTGGTATTTTATATGCTGCTTTTATGTTCCTTGTTGGGACATTCGGGTTATGGGATGTGTTAATGACAACAATCGCAATTGTCTTAACATCGGTGATCACTTCTTTATTACTCGGAATCCCACTAGGTATATGGATGGCTTTCAGTAAGAAATTCTCATTTGTCATGCGTCCTTTATTAGACGCGATGCAAACGATGCCTAGTTTTGTTTACTTGATACCGGCTATATTCTTCTTTGGATTAGGAAACGTAGCAGCTGTATTTGCAACACTCATTTATGCATTGCCGCCTGTTATTCGATTAACGGATCTTGCTATTCGTAATGTTGATTCAGAAGTGATTGAATCTGCTGAGTCCTTCGGGTCATCGAAATGGCAAATGCTTAAGAAGGTCCAGCTACCCCAAGCTTTACCTACGATTATGGCAGGGGTCAATCAGACTACAATGATGGCCTTAGCTATGGTTGTTATCGCTTCAATGGTTGGTGCAGGTGGTTTAGGGGAGCTTGTACTAGTTTCCATCAACCGCATAGATTTGGCGCTCGGATTTGAGGCAGGAATTAGTATTGTATTCCTGGCGATTCTTATAGACCGTGTGACAGGTGGAGTAGCGGAACGATTCCAGAAGCACAGGAGGGCTGATTAATGTCTGTTAAGATGAGAGTAGAACATGTATCTAAAATATTTGGTTCAAAGCCTAAATCGATTATCCCAAAGGTTCGCGACGGTATGGAGAAAGATCAAATTTTAGAAGAAACAGGACATACAGTAGGGGTATATGATGCTTCCATGGATATTAATCAAGGAGAGATCTTTGTCATTATGGGTCTTTCAGGAAGTGGAAAATCAACTCTTATCCGTTGCTTGAATATGCTTAATGTGCCAACTGATGGGAGTATTTACGTCGATAATGAAAACATTGTAGAATACAGCCCGGCTCAGTTAAAGAAGTATCGACAAGATAAAATCGCAATGGTTTTCCAGCACTTTGGCTTATTTGATCATCGAACGGTGCTTGGAAATGTCGAATATGGTCTTGAAATTCGTGGTATTGAGAAAGAGGAAAGAAAGAAAATCTCAATGAGGAATATTGAGATCGTAGGTTTAAAAGGATATGAAGATAAATATCCAGGTGAGTTATCTGGAGGTATGCAGCAACGAGTAGGGCTAGCTCGCGCCCTTGCAAATGATCCGGACATCTTATTAATGGACGAGCCGTTTAGTGCTCTGGATCCTTTAATACGTCGAGAAATGCAGCTTGAATTGTTGGATATACAAGAGCGTCTTCAGAAAACGATTATCTTCATTACTCATGATGTTAACGAGGCTTTTAAAATTGGGGACCGTGTAGCTGTTATGAAAAATGGAAAAGTTGAGCAAATTGGAACACCTGAAGCAATATTAGAAAGCCCTGCAAATGAATACATCGAAAACTTTATTGCAGATATTGATCGCTCAAAGATTCTTCAGGCGGAACATGTGATGATTAAGCCAAATGCTTTAGTTTCTCTTAAGGATGGCCTGAATGTAGCGGTTCGAGAGATGGAAGAGAACGGGATATCCAGTGTGTTTGTAGTAGATCGACAGCGACAAGTACAAGGCATTGTAACAATTGATGATGCAGTTAATGGAATCCGCTCAAAAAAATCATTATCTGATGTTATTACAACCAATATTCACATGGTAAAGAAAGAAGAATATGTGAACGATTTAATTCCAAAAGCGTTAGATTCAAAGTATCCTTTAGCCGTGTTGGGGGAAGATGATCGTTTAGAAGGGTTTATTTTAAGGGTTCATGTATTGGCTGGGCTTGTAGGGGACGATATTGAGGACAGTCAAACCTCTGCACAAGCTGTAATGATTTAGTGAGGATCTTCTTCATTATATACATTTAATAAATGAGAAAACATTGAGTATGAATTTATTGTTATTGTTACGTGTGAGCGGTATGATCATAGGGGAATAGACCTTAAAGAAAGGGGACTTAATCCTATGAATTTACAATCTACTACAACGTTGAACAATGGCATCCAAATGCCAAGAGTAGGTCTTGGTGTTTATAAGATGGAAGAGGGAAGCGATGTGAAAGAGGCGGTTCTCTCAGCGGTCGATATTGGTTATCGTAGTATCGATACAGCTTCTTTCTATAAGAATGAAGAGGGTGTAGGTCAAGCAATTAAGGAGACATCTGTTCCCCGTGAAGAATTGTTTGTCACAACAAAAGTTTGGAATGATGAGCAAGGGTATGAAGAGACTTTAGCTGCTTTTGACCGAAGTATGGAGAAGCTTGGCCTTGAATATCTGGATCTTTATTTAATCCATTGGCCTGTACCAGGGAAATACAAAGAGACGTGGAAAGCGTTAGAGAAGTTATATAAGGATGGCAAGGTAAAAGCGATTGGCGTAAGTAACTTTCTAGAGCATCATTTGGAAGATCTGCTTGAAGATGCTGAAATTAAACCTGTCGTTGATCAGGTTGAACTTCATCCACGTTTAGCTGAGCCTGCTCTTAGAGATTTCTGCACGCACCGTGATATTAAGGTGGAAGCATGGTCTCCACTGGCTCGTGGAAGATATTTTGATGATGAAGTATTACAGAACCTGGCTAAGAAGTATGGTAAAACACCAGCTCAGATTATCTTGCGCTGGGACGTGCAACATGGGATTATCACAATACCGAAGTCCACGAAACCCCATCGTCAAAAAGAAAATGCAGCTATCTTTGATTTCGAGTTAACATCTGAAGAGATGAAACAAATTGATGAACTGAATACAGGGGAGCGAAACGGAGCTCACCCGGATGAGTTTGATTATAATAGCTAATATAATTTGAGCCACTTTTGTATACAAAAGTGGCTCTTTCAATTATTTGATGATCCCATGGCGGACGATTCTGGTTTTTACATTCGTATCAACGCTTATGTCCGACATTAACTTTCGCCATTCCCCTTTTTCTTTTAAAGGACGCTCTTTATTGTATATTTGACCAAAGCCAATAGGATCTACCTGATTTTCTTTAAACACTTCTACTACACTTTTGATTTCATCTTCAATTAAGGAAGCGAATTCTTCCTCTAACAGTTTAACAACCTTAGGGTCTTGGATTTTTAAGTCATCTGAAATCTCTAGAATTCGTCCTTCAAGTGTAATATCAAGATTGAAACTTAAGGAATCAGGTGAATTGAGCACTAACTGACTTTTACTTTTAATCTCATCAAATGTTACGAACATCTGGTCAATTTCTTCGTGATTTCGATTGGACTTGAAGTAAGGTTTAAATTTCTCCCGCGGCAAGCCAACTTCTAAATGCCCTGCCTCAAAACGAGATTCAATGAGTTTTAAGTAGAACCCTTTTTTAACCGGTAGTTTTCCGACCATTCGATCATCTTGCATTAGAGCCAGGTGACGCAATACTGGCTTACCATCCTCAAGGTTTAGCATTGGTAGAATCGGATCTCGTCCCAAGTCGTAATAATCGTGCTGAAATTGGTGAAGGGTGCTATAAGGGAGGACTTCATTTTGGATATTTTTCTCAATCATACTGTTTAAGTAGTTCCCGATATCAGCTGCATCCTCCATTTTATTGGACGAAAGGATCGCTTTAGCATCTTCCTCTGCAATAGTCATATATAATAAATCGGAAACTGCTGCATCACGTGCGAGTGTATCAGTAACTCTCATAATCCCTTTTTCAGCTAGCTGGGAACCGAATACAGCAAGTCGGAGTTGGCCTGAGACGAGTTGTTTACTTGATTTTAAATTAGCATCTTGGCGAATACCCTTAGCTGAATTTGCACGACTCGTAATAATTTGAGAAACGCTATTCGCATTCGGGTCAAATTGAAAGAAAATCAGCGTTCCTTCTAAGAATCCTTCCTCTAGTAAATCATATCCAATTACCGTTATGATCCCGAGTCGTTCAATATATTTTCTTTCTACACATCCCGTAAGAAGGACGAGGACACAAAGAATACATATAAGTTTTTTCATTGTGAGGTTCCTCGCTTTCTGCGGATATAGTTCTTAAGTAAAACGATAGGTAAGAGAACAAGCGGATAAACAAAAGCAATATAAAAGCCCAATGTTGCTACCATATCAGTGAAATAATTAATCTGTAGGCGATCTTGGAATAGAATGGTTCCCAAGAATAGAAGGGCTGCTAACATATATAGGACTTGTTTTTGCCTTAATCCATAAATTCGCTTGAACGTATGCGTACATAGCCACATAGCTGTTACCATATTCGGTAAAATAACCATCATCCATAATCCCACGGCGATAATGTCAAACCGTTCAGCAAAAGAGAATTGAATGATTTTAAACATAGAAAGTGTAGGCCAAATCAACCGTTCCAATTGAGGACCACTAAAGTATCCAATTGTTATTACGACAACAGCTAAGGTAAGGATAGTTGTGCCCCAAACAGCTTGTTGAGCAGCTAAATGAGCTTTTTGCTTGTTTTGAACGTAAGGGTACACAAACAATAACGCTTCAAACCCAATGAGAGAGTATGTGGACTTATATGCTCCTTTGATAATGTCTGTATAAGAAGTTCCCATAATTGGAAGGAAATGATTCCACTCCATTAAGGTGATTGGTTTATATAAAACAGCTAAAAGCCAAACCGTTCCAACAAAGAATAAAAACGAAACCCCGACGATTACCCGTATACCTCCAAGGACCGCATACACCACAAGAGACAATAAGAAAAAACACACCAGCCATGTTGGGATGGTTGGAAATAAGAATACCTGAACGACTTCAATATAATTAAGTAGCAGTGTAATCATAAAGCCAAAGAAATATAGTGCAGCGACAGTCCCTAGGAATTTCCCAATGATTCTTCCGAAGATATCTACTTGAATGCCCGGGAGGTCAGCACTCTCATATTGCTGCAAAATCCTGCTCATACAAAATACGCTAATACTCATCCAGATCCCCGCTACTATAATAGAGATCCAGGCGTCTTGCTTTGCCTGGCTGTATACGTGTGTGGAAACCCCCATAATTCCTGAACCAACTTGAACAGTGTGAATCAGGAAGAAGAGGTAAAACGCTTTGATTTGTAAACCTACTGGTACTTGAAGTTGTATTTTCATAATGTATCCCTACTCATCAATATCTCTTTTCTTCTTCGCTTCTTTCTGGGAGAACTTCACTGGTTTCTTCGTTTCATTTACAGTAGGGCGCCTATTCGATCTGGACCACGGCAGACGAACAATCGAATTATCGAGGTCTGCGAAATGGAACGGATACAGAGGAGATAAGTACGGCGTACCGAGTGAAGATACCTTCAGTAAATGAATAATCAGAAATGATAATCCAAGGAAAATCCCTAAGAGTCCCCACAAACCAGATAAAATAATCATGGGGAAACGAATGACTCGAATGGCTCCTCCCATCATATAACTTGGTGCCGTGAAAGAAGCCAAGGCGCTCAATGCTACTACGATAATTAAAATATTACTTGTGAATCCTGCTTTAACAGCCGCCTGACCTAGTACAATACCTCCCACAATACCCATTGTCTGACCAACTTTGGTAGGTAATCGAGCTCCAGCCTCGCGGAGTAACTCGATTAATAGCTCTAAGAGCAATGCCTCAAAAACAGGCGGGAATGGTACGTTTGCCCTGGATTGGCCAAGTGAGACAAGAAGGGAAGAAGGAATAACTTCTACGTGAAACGATAAAGCAGCTACATATGCAGGTGTTAATAAGATCGATAGGAACATGGCTACTAAACGCATAATACGAAGAAAAGTACCGATATTCCATCTGAAATAAATATCTTCTGTTGATTCTAAAAAACTAAATAAAGTAGCGGGTGTTATGAGCACGGTAGGGCTTTTATCTACCATAATCCCAACTTTCCCGTTAATAATGGAATTACAGAACCGGTCTGGGAGTTCTGTCGTTAACAGCTGAGGAAAGATGCTCGTGGACCGATCTTCAATCAATTGTGCCACCACATTACTATCCATTACGTCATTCACATCTAAATCTTCCAGCCGCTGGCGAACGGTGTTGACTAAGTCGTCATTTGAAATATTTTTAAGATATACAATACGAATTTCAGTAGGAATCTCTTTTCCTATAATTAACTTCTCTGTTTTGAGTTCTGGAGTATCTAAGCGCCACCTAATAATATTGAGGTTCGTAACCATAGACTCTGTGAAAGCAATTTGGGGACCTAGCACAAGCGACTCGTTCTCTGCTCGTGATACTGCACGCCTTGCTTGTTCTGGGATGTAATACGTAAGAGGTTGCTCGTCTTCTTCTACATAAATGCCGACACCGCCTTGGATGAGCTCTTTTGCTACAGATATAAGAGTGTCATGTAAAGTGCTAGAAGCGAGAGGTACCTCATTTTGGATCATCTTCGCATCCCATGTTTTATCTTGAGAAGCAAGGAGTGTATCTAATATGCTTCTGTGTAGCTGTTCTTTATTTATTTGATACGTGAAGTAGAAGACTATAATCCGTTTCTGACCTAGAGTATAAGTAGAAAAGTTTAAGTCCGGACTATCCTGTAACATGGAGGATAGCTGTTTCTTTAACTCTTCAATCGTACATGGGAATGTATCACTTGCCTTTTTTTTCTTCTGAACAGAACGGCGCATTTAGACCCTCCTTTTTATCGAGCATTTTTTGTTAGTATAAGGAGAATTCCATAATTTATAAGGTGTAAAGAAAAAAGATTCTTTGAACCTCAAGAGGTCCGGTGAGGGATTTTGCGCTCACAATACATAGGAATGTTCGTTTTCTCAGATACTAACTGAACAAAAACGAATCCAGAAGAAAAGGGCGAGGTCGCGATGAGCCTGCAATTAATTGAAGCTTATATTCCTGATAAACATTTCGACAAAGTTAATGAGAAATTACAAGAACAGCCTCACACCTCTTATTGGGTGTCGAGTGAGTCAGAAGAGAGGATGCTTATTCGCATCTTAGTAGACTCAGATGAAGTGGAAGAGATCTTAAATTATTTAGAAAGTGTATCAAATGTTGTAGACGGATTTGAAACGATGCTGATTCCGGTTCGAACGTATTTATCACGCCAAACGTTAAATAGTGAAAGTGAAGAAGAGACCACACAAGAAGATGCGGACGAGGAAGAAAAGCAAATTCTTCTTCGAGCAAGCCGCCAAGAACTTATATCATTTGTAGAGCGTAATAGTGTCACGACATTGAATTATTCTCTTATGATCTTCTTCTCTGCCGTAGTTGGTTCGATGGGATTTATTAAAGATAGTGATGCAGTCGTGATTGGATCAATGGTTATTGCTCCTTTAATTGGTCCGGTTATTGCAACGGCTTTCGCTGCTATTCTTGGAGATTACAAATTGCTTGGGAAGGCAGCTTTAACTTCTTTTGTAGGGGTAGGCATTGTAGTAGTGATGGCTATTCTTTTCAACTTTATCTTTCATATGAGTGGAGAGTCATCCCAATATACTTCTAGGACGGGAGTGACTGGGTCTGATTTCTTTTTAGCCCTTGCAGCTGGAGGAGCAGGTGCCATTGCTACGTTGAATCGAAAGGCTGGAAACTTAGTTGGAGTGATGGTCGCAGTAGCCCTCTTACCTCCTAATGTTGCACTTGGAATGTCGATTGGGAAAGGGTTGTGGGGAGAGGCGTATGGTTCTTTCCTGCTTGTGACGGTCAATATTATGTGTATTTTACTTTCAGCCGTTATCGTTTTCTCTTTGGCAGGTATTCGTCCTGTGCGTTGGAAAGAAGTTCAGCGTGCTAACGTATCCAGGTCTTTGTCCATTGTATTCGTACTCATTATTGTCGCCTCTTTAGTAGGTGTCATTTTCCTGGGAGAGGGCGTTCCTTTGCAGTAATATTAAATTGAGCTGTCATAAACTTGAGAGTAATTCATATAGTTAAAAAGAAAATCGTGGAAAGTTATTGACTTAAGATTTTGAAAATTATATACTTTAAACACTATTTATGAAAGGGAGGTCACATCAAAATGAACAAACGTAAAATTGTAATTATGATTGCCATGAATATGAATAATTACGTGACCTCATCCTTCTCGTAAAAAGATTCCGGACTTAAGGTATCTTTTTGTTCATTTTGAGACGTTTTAGAGGTTACGACAAGATCGTAGCCTCTTTTTTTTGTGCCTTTAGCACATACGTTAAGAGCCTAACGTATGTGCTTTTTTGTGTTTAATGAGGTTTAGCAGCTTGTCTGCTTCATCTATATAAAAAACTTAGGAGGCGTTCATTATGAAAAGAAACATTCGTATGTATGGATCAAAGCAGGAGATGGAAGGCGGCTAACAAACGAATAAGAGGAAAGTTGGTGACAAGATGTTTTCGGTTTTAGGCAAATTAAATTGGTTCTTTAAAGAGTATTGGATCAGGTATTCAATTGCTATCATTTTATTAGTCTTTGTGAGTGCCATTGATATTCTACCCCCGAAATTAATCGGAGCAGCTATTGATGGAATTCAGTTTGAAACGTTAACAAGAGAGAAGTTAACAGAGTTGATTGCTTGGTATTTAATGATTCTCATAGTGAGTTATGTTGTTTCATACTATTGGGGCTTTTTATTATTTGGTGGAGCCATGATTTTAGAACGAAAGAAACGTTCTAATTTAATGCAACACTTCCTGGCTATGACGCCAACGTTTTTCGGCAAATACCGAACAGGAGACTTAATGGCGCGGTCTACAAATGATTTGAAAGCGATCTCAATGACAGCTGGGTTTGGAATATTAACATTAGTAGACTCGACTTTTTTCATGGTGATGATCGTAGGTGTGATGATTTTTACGATTAGTTGGAAGCTTACACTCGCAGCTCTTATACCGTTGCCCATTATGGCTCTAATGATGAATCGATATGGCAAGACGATTCATGAACGATTCACGAAAGCGCAAGATGCGTTTGGGGATATGAATGACAACGTACTCGAGTCCGTAAGAGGTGTGCGGGTAATCCGTGCCTTCGTCCAGGAAAGGGAGGATGAAGAACGGTTCCGTAATATGACGCATGATGTGTATAAGAAAAATGTCGAAGTTGCCAAGATCGATGCGATGTTTGAACCTACGATTAAAATTCTTGTAGGGCTTTCTTATACAATTGGGCTCGGATACGGAGCTAGTCTTGTGTTTGAAAATGTTATTACGCTTGGCCAGCTTGTTTCGTTTAATGTTTACCTTGGGATGTTGATCTGGCCGATGTTTGCTGTTGGAGAACTGATTAATGTCATGCAACGGGGGAATGCCTCCCTTGACCGAGTAAACGATACGCTTGGCTATGAAGCTGATGTGAAAGACCCGGAACATCCTAAGCATGTACCAATGCCAAGTATTGTCCATTTCGATCACGTTACGTTTCGGTATCCGGATACTGATCGGGATCAGTTACAAGATATTAATCTAACGGTGAAGCGTGGTTCTACCATTGGAGTTGTGGGGAAAACAGGTTCTGGGAAAACGACACTTTTCCGTCAGTTGTTGCGTGATTACTCTGGGATGAAAGGACGTTTAACCGTAGCAGGCACCCCACTTGAGGAAATTTCCCTTGAAGCTTCAAGAGGATGGATTGGGTATGTTCCTCAGGATCAGATCCTTTTCTCTAAAACGGTCCGGGAGAATATTCAATTCGGTCAAGACAACGCAACGGATGAGGAGATCGAGCGAATTCTGGAGCTGGCTTATTTGAAAAAAGATATTGATAACCTCCCTAAAGGACTCGATACGAAAGTCGGTGAGAGTGGTGTTACCTTATCTGGAGGGCAAAAACAGCGTGTCTCCCTGGCGAGAGCTCTTATTATGGACCCTGAGATCCTGCTTTTAGATGACTCAATGTCGGCTGTTGATGGTAAAACAGAAGCGAACATTATTCAACATTTAAAAGAAGAACGGAAGGATAAGACGACATTTATAGCTGCTCACCGTTTGTCAGGCCTACAACATGCTGATGAAATTATCGTTCTTGAAGATGGGCGTATCACAGAGCGTGGCACCCATGAAGAACTCATGAGCGAAGGTGGATGGTATAAGGATCAGTTCACCAAACAGCAAATGAACCAAGAGGAGGTGGATGACCAGTGAAGCCTTCGACAGAGAAACGGTTGTTTCAATATGCGCTAACGAGTAAGAAGACGATTTTAATTGGCCTCTTGTGCCTGGCAATTGCTGTCGCGCTTGAATTAACGGGCCCCTTTATTGCTAAACGCTTAATAGATGAACACATACTAGGGATTGAAGCGAACTGGGTTCAGGTTGAAGAGAATGATGATCGTCACGTTGTTTCTTATCAGGGTGAACTTTATAAGAGGGAAGATCGTCTGAAATCAGAGGATGAAACAGGAGACATTGCTACGATTCTGCAAGTAGGGAAGTCTTATTATTTCATACCATCTGACGTTCCGACATCGGGGAAAAAATCGATTGAAGATGGATCGATTACAGTCTCAAATGGTAATGATACCGTGACGGCTTCAGCATCTGAAATGAGTCGGGGAGAACTGTATGGTTTCTTCAAACCTGAGACTCAAGCGATTACCTGGCTTCTTGTGTTGTATGTGGGGCTGTTGTTGATTGCTGCTGTATTTCAATATGGGCAGACGTACTTGCTTCAAATCTCATCCAATCAAATTATTAAACGGATGCGAAATGATATCTTCTCTCATATACAGCGTGTTCCGATTGATTACTTTATTAATCGGCCAGCTGGAAAAATCGTAGCTCGTGTGACAAATGATACAGAAGCTATCCGTGAGCTTTATGTAAAGGTTCTGGCTACATTTGTAACAAGCGCTATTTATATGACGGGAATCTACATTGCGTTATTTCTATTAGATCCAAAACTTGCTTCTCTTTGTTTACTGCTGATTCCGATTATGTTCTTATGGATGAAGTTGTATAAGACGTATGCTGGAAAGTACAACCTAGTTATTCGTTCAACAATCAGTGATCTGAACGGGAATATTAATGAGGCCATTCAAGGAATGCCGATCATTCAAGCATTCCGTCGTCAGAAGCAAGTGACAGAAGAGTTTGAAATAATGAATGAGAAGCACTACACGTATCAAAAGAAGTTGTTAAAGTTAAATTCGTTAACATCTTTTAACCTAGTTAATGTGCTGCGAAACCTCGCTTTTGTAGCGTTTATCTGGTATTTTGGCGGGGCTTCGCTTGGGGTTGGTTCGATTGTAACAGCAGGTGTGTTATATGCATTTGTAGATTATCTCAACCGTTTATTTCAGCCTGTCATTGACGTAGTCAATCAACTAGCTCAGCTCGAACAGGCACGAGTGGCTGCAACGAGAGTGTTTGAATTGATGGACCACGATGGAGAGGTCGTTCAATCTGATCCGATAGAACGGTATAATGGAAATATTGCTTTTGAGGACGTAAGCTTTGCTTATGAAGCGGATGATTACGTCTTAAAGAATATTACCTTTCGTGCAAATTCAGGGGAAACGGTGGCGTTTGTCGGCCATACGGGATCTGGAAAGAGCTCTATTATGAACCTTTTATTCCGTTTTTATGATCCGCAGAAAGGTTCAATCACAATTGATGGAATGGAAACAAGACAGTTATCTAGGCAACAAGTACGCAGTCACATGGGGATCGTATTACAAGATCCGTTTCTGTTTACGGGGACCCTTTTGTCGAATGTGACAATGGGTGATCCCTCTATATCCAGGGAAAAAGCGATTGAAGCTCTAAAAGCGGTAGGGGCTGACACGTTTATCGAAAAGTTACCTCACCAATACGATGAGCCTGTGAAAGAGAAGGGAAGCACACTCTCTGCCGGGGAGCGTCAGCTTATTTCCTTTGCAAGAGCTTTAGCATATGATCCAGCAATACTCATTTTGGATGAAGCTACGGCGAATATTGATACGGAAACGGAAAGCATGATCCAAAATGCCTTGCAAGTCTTAAAGAAAGGACGAACGACACTTGTAATCGCTCACCGGTTGTCTACGATTCAACAAGCAGACCAGATTCTTGTGCTGGATCACGGCCGGATTGTGGAGCAAGGGAATCACGAAACTCTACTTCAACATAACGGAATTTATCAACAAATGTATCAAATGCAACAAGGCAGACTGGAACAAGCAATCATTTCGTAGCATAATAAGAAGTAGACGCCGAAGCGTCTACTTCTTTTTTTGAGGGAACAGACACACTTTAACACAGTAGAGTAACGCATGGTGTCTGGCACCCTTTAGTACGTTAAAGGGGGGGCGAGCATGAACGAGGATGACAAGAATAGAGATGGCGCGGCTGATATAATTGATGCCGACTTATATGAAGATATTGATGATGAAGAAATGAAAGCGATATTAGATGAAGAACGAGCAAAGCGACGGGAGAAGCGTGAAGAAGGAGAAGAAGAAAAACCAAAACGACCATTTCCTAAATGGGCGTTTTGGCTGATTGCAGCTATGATGACAATTAATATTGTTGGTATTTTACCGAAAACATTCTCTCTACCTGCTGTTGATTTCCTAGTGAAGTCCGCTGAACTTATGACCAATCCCGATATAGATCGTTACCAGGAATCCGTTGTTGTTATTGAATCAGGTCAGTCAAAGGGGACAGGATTTTCAATCTCTGAGGATGGATATATCATTACAAATGCACACGTAATCGATAATGAGATGCCTATTACAGTAGCATTTGAAGATGAGGGCCTGTATGGCGGAGAAGTCATTCAAACCTTTGAGGATGTAGACCTTGCCTTATTGAAAGTAGAGCCAAATGAAGGTGAGTCCTTGCCTTATCTTCCCCTTGCCGATGAAACGATATTTGAAAAACGTGAGCATGTGTTCTTTATCGGGAATCCACTGCGTTTTAATGGAATTGCGAATGAAGGTGAGGTTATTGGTTATCGAGACTTAAGTGATTGGGAAAGACAAGTTCTCATGCTTGATGCACCTATATATCACGGCAACAGTGGGAGTCCTGTTATAACAGAGGATGGATATGTCATTGCTGTAATCTTTGCAACTCTTAAGGATCAATCGCATGGGAAAGTTGGCTTGGCTGTGCCGATCACGTATTTCCACGAAAAGATTAAGAACATAGATGAACCAATTTCCCTTCCTTCCTCAGAAGACTGAATCGTTTGAGTTTTGTTCTCTAGTGGTACATAGATAGTAGAAAGTCGATACTACTAGAGAGGTGACAAACGTTGTTATTAAAAGGAAATTTACTAGAGAAATTTCATCTGGATGCCAAAGACGGAGAACTTGGTAAAATCAAGGATCTGTACTTCGACGATAAGAAATGGGCACTTCGCTATGTGGTCGTCGATACACGCAAATGGTTACCGGGGAGAAAAGTTGTCTTATCTCCTGCAAGCATTAAAGAGATCAACGTAGGAGATCAGCTTGTTCATATGGATAATGATAAAGAATCAATACGTAACTCTCCAACAATAGAAGAAGAAGCTCCAGTATCTCTACAAAAAGAACAAGAAATGGCGAATTATTACGGTTGGTTTCCGTACTGGAAAGGTGACTCCTTGTGGGGAACCACAGGAGCCCCGGAAATGGTTGGATCTGATATGGCCCAGGAAACACCGACTGTAACTGAAAATGAATTTAATGAAGAAGCCAACCATCACCTTAGAAGTATGAATGAAATAAAAGGTGACGAAGCAGGGTATCAAATAGAAGCTGTTGATGGAAGAGCTGGTTTTATTGAAGACTTCATCATTGAAGACCAGTCGTGGGGCATTCGCTATGTTGTAGTCAAAACAATCGACAAGCTAGGCGGAAAACGAATTCTCCTTTCACCAGATTGGATGGAAACGATAGATTGGGGAAAGAAAAGCATCCCTGTTGATTTGGATTATAAGCGAATCCAAGATGCACCAGAATACGACCCGGAACAACCTGTAACACGTAACGAGGAAGAGAAGATCTACCAAGCGTTCCAAAAACCAAAATATTGGCAATAAGTGAAAACCCTCTAAGTTTTTATAAGACTTAGAGGGTTTTTATTGTTTTTCCATATAAGCCTCTTATTTGGATGGCTCGAAGTTGAAAGAATTCAGCTGAAAGGGGCCGTTACGTTTATGAGTGCATGGGCTTGCTCGGGGACAACTCGCTTTCCTGCGGGGAGCTGGGAAGCCTCCTCAAACGCTTTCGCTCTCTGCGGGGTCTTCCCTAGCTCCTCTCCCCGCGGGAGTCTCGCAGTCCCCGAGCAAGCCCTGGCTTTTAAGGAGGAGAACGGCCCTGCAGTTCGCATCAGGAGTTCTGATGTAATCTTATATGGCATGTTTTCGATCATCCTTGTATGGCAAAGGTGGGCCTGGAAACTGCGAGACTCCCGTGGGCTGAAGAGCTTAGGTGAGACCCCGGAAGCCGGCTTGCCGGATGAGGAGGCTCACCAGCTCCCCACAGGAAAGCGAGTGGTTTCCAGGCCTACCTTACACTCAACTAAAGTTAACGGAAACATTCTCAGATACGAGTATTCAAGATTACCTATTCTTGAACAACCTCTCCCCTTCCCACTCTCATTTCATCGCTCGTTCTATGTGTAATAAAGGAAAATACTCTACTTTTCTCCTAATCATTCAGGTAGCCTCTCGCTGTAGGGGTGTAAGAATATGGTTAGAATCTACTGTAGATAAAGGTCGAAATATGTTGTATGATACCCATATTGATTAAGGCTAAACCCGCGCCATGATAGGAAATTCATGGCTTGATTATGACATTAAGTGAAATGTTTTTGTAACAAAACTGCAAAAAAGATCTCAAAAACACCCAAAAAAAGATCAACCAAAGCGAAATTTATAATAGCTGGAGGTGAAGAGGGTTGATCAGACGTCTGTGGAAAAAGGAAAAGGATGGGTCACTAGAAGAACAAGTAGCACTTGTTCAAGAAGGTGATGAAGAGCTTCAAAACCATCTTATTAAAAAATATCAACCTTTTATCGCCAAAAGTGTATCAGAAGTATGTAAAAGATATATAGATCCTACAAAAGATGATGAGTTCAGTATTGGTTTAATGGCTTTTAATGAAGCGATGCATTCCTACTCAGCTGATAAAGGAAGTTCATTTCTTTCCTTTGCTAAACTTGTAGTTAAGCGTAAAGTCATCGACTATATTCGTTATGATCGGAATAATCCTGTAGTAGCTTCTTTAGATCAGGAGTATGAAGATGATGAGCAAATGGAAAACCCTCAAGAGGTTAAAGCTGCTAAGGAACGTTACCAATCTGAAACAGAAAGCTGGTACCGTCGCATTGAAATACAGGATTTCAGTGAAAAGTTGAAAGAGTTTAAACTCTCATTTCAAGAACTTACAGAGGTGGCACCTAAGCACCGTGATGCACGAGAATCAGCCATCCACGTGGCGCGTACGGTTTATCACCATGAAGAAATGAAAACATTCGTGCTTGAAAAACGAAAGCTCCCTATGAAACAACTGATTAATGAAGTTGAAGTAAGTAAGAAGACACTTGAACGGAACCGAAAGTTTGTTTTAGCTATTTTCATCATTTTGAATGAGGATTACGTATATTTGAAAGATTATATCAAGGGGGTGGGCCTGTGAAAAAAGGGGTTGTCATGGAACAACACCGACGATATACCATCGTAATGACGAGTGAAGGTACCTTTTACAAAGCTAAAGCCATTCATTCTTCCCAACCTGGAGATGAAGTTTCATTTGAGCCGTTACCAGAGCGTAAGGAACTTGGTCAGGTATTCCCTGATGTATTGAAACCAAATGTTCGTTTTATCGCTATGGTTGCAGCACTCTTGATTGCGATTCTTCCTCTTTATTCTTGGATTGATTCAAATCGAGCGTATGCTTATGTCAACATTGAAATGAATCCAAGCATTGAGATGAAGGTTAATAACAAGATGAAAGTCATCGAGATGATGCCGCTCAATGATAAAGCTAACCTAATTGTTGAGAAGGTTACGGATTGGGAGAACAAAGCTGTTGAGAAGGTTACGTTTACCGTCATAGAAACAGGCAAAGAGATTGGTCTTATAAACGAGAAAAAGAGTGTTATGATTGGCGTGAGTCATGAAAGCACGGTTCGACAAGAGGAAAACGTTCTTCAAACTATTGATCACTACTTCCAAAATCATTCGGTAACAGGTATGAATATTGCGACGTTCGCCGTACCTAAATCGATACGTGAACAAGCAAAAAATGATGGGAAATCGATGAACGAGATGCTTGCTCAATCGTTCCAATTATCCCAGTCTAAAAATATGGAGAGTGATCAAACCATTCAGATGTCCGAGAATGAAGTCAAAGCGTTTGAAAGTTTTTATAATAAAGCTCAAGTAGAAGCGCCTGATTCATCATCTGAAGAAGAATCGACTCAAGAAAATGAACCGAAACCGTCATCGAATGATGAAAAACAAGAAGAAAAAGAACAAAAAGAACAACCAAAGCAACAACCTGAACCTCAAACGAAGAAAGAACTCGAACCATCTACCCCTTCTACAGATCCAGTGAATCCTGCTGGTAAAGAAAAAGGGTGGGCGAAACAAGAGAAGCAAAAGGAAGATCCGCCTGGGAAAAGCGTGGGTCTTCCTTCCGATCTTGTATCGAAAAAACAAGAAATCATTCAAGAGCTACCACCAGGTTTACAGAAAAAAGTTCAGTCTTATAATGATTGGAATTCATTGCCCCCAGGTATCAAGAAACGTGTCTTGGATATCTATCACTCATTGGATAGCCAAGAAACAAAAGATAAGCATAAATCTAATGGTAAGAGTGAAAAGAAGCGCAATAATGACGGCAAAGGCAATGGCAGTAACAACGGCAATGGTAAAGGCAATAGCCATAATAACAATAACGGGAATGGCAAAGATAAGTAGAAGTAATGGACATAGAACGAAAAAGAACAGATGAGAAGGACTTCTTTTAAGGCGGAAAGTGGGAACGCCTTAGAAGAAGTCTTTTTTTAGTATGTGTGGATTTAGAAGGATAGCCTATCAAAAAGTAGGCAACGTGTGGGAATTTGGGTATGCTAGTAAAAAAGGAGTGTTGAATCTTGTCTAATTCTAAACTAGGAGTTCAAGATGGAAAATTAGCTGCGTGCCCTTCTTCGCCAAACTGTGTTTCGACTCAGGCAGAAGATGCTTCAAAGAAAATGGAGCCTCTGCCTTTTAAACAGACACGTGAGGAGACAAAGGCAAAATTAAAAACCATTCTAGAAGAATATGGTCGCGTATCGATAGAGGAAGAAAGAGAAGATTACATTCATGCAACGTTTAAAACAAAGATTCTGCGTTTTACGGATGATGTTGAATTTTATCTTGATGAATCAGCGAAAGTAGTCCATTTTCGCTCGGCTTCACGAATAGGATATTCAGACCTTGGCAAAAATCGTTCGCGTATGGAAGAAATTCGAGAATTATATAATCAATAACAGAAAAGTCTCTATTTTAGAGGCTTTTTTCCTATTTTATCTCTTTTTTCTGTAACGGTGTTTTCCTGGTAATTTACATAATAGTATAATGAGTAAGGCTTTTACATTATCTACGAATCTGTGAAACCTTTTCCTCATATATTCGTAGAAACTACTATTAACCATTTTATCAGGAGGACAGAAAGGGAGAGATACATGAGCAATCATCAGCAAGCGAAAAAGGGCGTTAACAAGTGGCTTGTTACGCTCTTAACGATTGTCGTAATTGGAGCTTTTGGTGCTACGGCGTACGGAATGTTACAAGATTCAAACCCGATGACGATGTACATGAAAGCTCAGAAGAATACGATGGAAGACCAGATGGAGCGTATGGAAGAGTACACAGGAAGTAATAAAGAAATTTATGACCGTCAGCTAGAAGAAGCTTATGAGACGGATGGAAATGTAACGATGGATCTTAAAGTAGATGGGCAACAAATTCAACAAGCTTTCCCTCAAATGGGGATGATTCAAGGAATTCTTTCCACGCTGAAATTAGAGTATAATTCAAAGATTAACCCAGAATCAAAAGAAACGTTTGCAAGTGCTGATTTAACGATGCAAGGTAACAGCATTGCTAACGGTAACTTTTACCAAAACAAAGAAACTGCGGCTGTACAAGCACCGTTTGTATACGATCAGTACTTTGCGCTTGGTAATGATGAACTAGGTGCATTTGTAGAACGTATGGGCGAGTCAAGTGAAGGTCTTAATGAGCTTCCGAACATAGCGGAATATTCTCAAATGCAACTGACCGCTGAGGAAACAGAAGAAATCGTTAGAGATTATGTACTGACTTTAGGGAAACAGTTAAACGAAGAACAGTTCTCTCTTAATGAAGGTGCTACTTTTGAAGGAGAGAAATACGATAAAGTAACCGTAGAGATTAGTGAAGAAGAAGCGCATGATATGCTTGTTGCTGTTCTTGAGCAGTTAAAAGAAGATGAGCGCATTTGGGACATCCTTGACCAACAAGCAGCTCTTCAGCAAGGGGTCAACTCTGTATCTGGAGAAGATATGAAAGCTGATATAAATCAAGCGATCGAAAATGTTGATTCCATCAAGATTCCTGGTGGTATTACGATCGAAGCGTATCTTAAAGACGATTTAGTCGCTCACCAAACATGGAACATGGCTCTTCAACCAGAAAATGAAGAGAAAGTGGCAATGGAGATCACAAGTGATTATGTTAAAGAGGACGAAGACCGCTATACTAGCACTGTAGACATGAAGTTTATGCCAGAGAGCCAAGAGGGTGCGTTTACCTTTAGCTATAAAGAAGACGGAAAATCGAGTAAAGATGGAATGCATATAGACCACACTATTGGCGTGAAATCAGACATGCCTTCTGAAACATTCGATATGACCCTCGTTTTAAATTCTGATCTTACAGAAGAAGGTTCTAAAACAGACTTCAATGTTGAACTAACTGGTGATATGTTTGAACAACAACCTATCCCAAGCATTTCTGGATTTGTGAATATGAAGACGACTGAAGAAGGGGAAGACAGCTTCAATCGCAAGGTCGATTATGGTCTTAACCTTAGTATGAATGATCCAATGATGGGAGACATGGCAGCTGATATCGAACTGAATGTTGAACAGAACATCACGTTCTCTGATGACCTATCATTCCCTGAGTTAAAAGAAGGAAATACAGTACGTGTAATGGATCAATCTGATCAGGAATTACAGCAGATTGGGCAAGAGATCGAGGGTAATTTCCAACAGCACATTGGTTCACTATTAGGTGGGTTTGGTGGCTTAGGTGGATTCTAAGTTGTGAAATCTGACCGTATTAAAGGAGGCAGACCGTATGAATGGGTTCTCGTTATGGAGATATGAAATGAGGGCAACCGTTCGTCGGCCTGCCCCTCTTTTTTTATCTTTTTTTATTCCACTTGCCATTATACTTATCGCATTCTTAAGCATCCAAAGTTTCTTTCAAGATGAAGAGAAACAGATTCAAGCTGCGATTGTAGATCATGACCAAACGTTTGAAACGAAATCTCTCGTCAATCAATTATCAGAAGAGGAGCGGATGAAGCGTGCTCTCCGATTAGAGCCCATGACAACGAAAGAAGCACTTAAAGCGTTTGAGCGTGGGGATATTGCCGGGATTATGACCATTCCAAAGGGGTTCACGAAGAGTCTTCGTGTCGGGGAAAATGAGCCGATTACCGTCATGACAAATCAAGACAAGCCTCTTGATTCAACGATGTTGACTGTTCTGCTTGAAAGTGGTGCCAAGTACATCTCTGCATCTCAAAGTGCCGTGAACGCGGTATATGATTTACATATTAAACAATTACCAAGAGACGAACGGAATCAGAAACTACAAGAAGCAATTGTGACATTTACGCTTTTTGCTTTAGATCGGAATGAAGCTTTTGAAGAAGAGAGAGTGATCAGCGGAGCGAGTGTGGGGTGGAAGACTCATGCCATTATCGCTATAGTCTTTATCTTTATAATGTTCTTCACGATCTTGTATCAAGCTCTAGATGGCGGCACCGATTCTACCTCTATGAGTAGGAGGTGGAGGATGGTGAACCTTACCTTCATGCATCAGGTCATTGTTAAACAACTTAAATGGTGGCTCGTACTCCTCGTTGTGCTAGAGGTTAGTGTGGCAAGCATTGCATTTATGAATTTCCCTGTCCACTATTCAATAGGTCTTCACGTAGGTCTGTTGATCGTGGCGCTATGGTTATCTGCATTCGCTGCTTGCTTGTATGGATTGAATGTCCCGCCAAGCGTCAGGTCACTCGTTTTAGTGAGCATTTCTGTTATTGGGATGATCAGTGCAGGAGCGATTGTTCCTGAGATTTATTTGCCTGAGTGGCTTTACCAAAAGGGAACCCCATTTGCATTAACTTATGACGTGTTCCGTATAGCATTTGTGGAGGATAGTTACGGTATGCCATATAAGGGATTGGTCCTATGGGGGACTGCGTTCAGTTCTCTAGCGCTTTTAGTTGGGTTCAGGAAGGAGAAACGGGATGCTTACGTATCTGTCTTTACATCTAAATAAATGGAAGAAACGTCCTGGTCTCGCGCTTTTCATACTTTTATTCCCGCTACTTGTGACCATTTTATCTTATCCTTTCTTTCAAAAAGCGGCTGAAGAAACAGCCGTCCCAGTGGCGATTGTTGATGAGGATGAGAGCTTATATTCAACAACCGTATTGAAGCGAGTAAAGGAAGCGGATCGACTTCGCGTGATATCCATGAGTTCCTCTGAGGCAGAGAAAGGTGTGCGAAAAGGGGAAATTGAGGCTGCGTTTATTATAAAGAAAGGGTTCCAAGATACGCTTCAAAATGGAGAAATCGAAGAAACCATTACATGGGTTCGTTCTAATGAATCAACGCTTGATGTCTTTGCGAAAGAAGCCATAGGGGCAGAGTTAATGAGGATTTCGTTAAATGCCAAAGCGGGGAACACACTAGAACAAAGCTCTTCTGTTTCGTTTGAAAAAGGGTTTCAATATGCTGATCAGTTTTGGGAGCCTGACCCTTTGTTTCAGATGGATTTTAAGAAGAGATCCTCTGAGGCTCTTGCTCAAGAACCATATACTCTTGCTTCGTGGCAAATGGTCACTATAGAGTTGTACTTTCTTTATGCTTGGGTTGTGGCCATTTTGTTCTTGAAAACTTTAGTTGCAGACCAACGCACAGGGCGACTTCAGCGCATTATGATTACTCAACATACTACCTTCTCTTATTTTGCGGGCCATTTCCTAGTAATGGTTGTAATGAGTCTTGGTCTTTTCCTTCCTGCCACGATTGCGTTATTCTTTCTCTCCACTGCGCCACTTCCGTTCATTGCAGAATGGAGTGCATGGGCTGTGGTTGTGTTGGGAACGACTCTTGTTATTACGTGGTTCTTTTTCATGGGACTAGGGCGTAAAAGGTGGACCGTTATAGTACTCATAGTGCTAGCATTAGGATCTTTTACATTGACTGCTGCAGACATTGGTTTGACTTTAGCGTGGCCTCATAGCTGGCTTGTTCATAAGCCGTAACCGAAAGGAGGGGAAGAAAGTGATTCAATTTCATGATGTGTCTAAACGGTACAAGAGAAAAAATATTCTTAATCCATTTTCCCTCACAGTGAAGGAAGGGAGTTCTGTAGGGATTATTGGACCAAATGGCGCAGGAAAATCTACGTTTTTGAAATTAGTTGCCTCATTAGAAAGACCATCAAAAGGAACGGTATCTTTCTCCGGCGAACCTTATGAAAAGGCAATCCGGCGTGTTCGCGCTGAAATTGGATACGTTCCCCAGGAGATCGCCCTCTATGAAGAACTGACTGTTAAAGAACAGTTATCATTCTGGAAAAAACTAGAGCCTGTAGGAGTGGAAGAGGCCTTTATAGATGAAATGGTTCAAACGCTGCGTCTAGACGAAGTATGGGATCAGCGGATCGACCGTCTTTCAGGGGGATGGAAGCGGAAGGTGAACATTTGTGTTGGAATGTTAAAGAACCCTTCCATATGTTTGTTGGACGAACCAACAGCTGGTGTGGACTTAGCTGCGAAAGAAGATATCATTGGCTGGCTTCGGAAACTTCATCAGGAAGGTAGAACACTTCTCTATATTAGCCACGACTGGTATGAGTTAAGGCAATTAAGTGATGAATATATGGTATTTGCTTCAGGTAAGCCGGTTTTCCAAGGAAGCGAGAGGCGGTTATTAGAAGAAAAAGCCAACTTAATGAATTCCTATAAAGAAGATCATGAACTCACGCGTATTCTCCAATATGTATAAATACAGAAAGGCTCTCTTGCTTAAGCAAGAGAGCCCTTTTTTGAGCCGCTCCTCCAGTACTTCAATTCCGTGTAATGAGCAATCGCTTACCATCTGGAACCCTTACAGCATGAAAGAGTGGCAATCAGAATTTTGAATGAAGGATTATGTTTAGTGAACGCCTTCATGGAATGGCTCCGTTTGTGATGCGAAGCGTACTCTTAATATGAGCACGTGGCAGCTACTTCATGAGTGGAAATTTTTTCGTCCGGTTTGAATTTTCGTTTTAGGTGCGTTTGGTGTGTTCAAATCACTATTCTCTTGCTCCACTAATGCCGTAGAAAAATAATTGGAGTATTTCTTCAGTGAATTGCTGCGTGCTTTGTTTATCCTGGGAAAATTCACTGTGGCTGCGCATAGTTTGGTTGTACATATTAATGTAAAACATAATGATATTCCCAGATAAAGATTGATCCACTACGCCTTCTTCTTTGCCTTGTTCAATCAGTTTCATGAACAAAGGAATAGAGTGGTTTTGAGCAAATTCATTAGCGAATTTCTTAATTTCTGGTTGGTTTGACATCAGGGTTTGGATGAAATCGAGGTCAAAGTTCAGCATATCTGTTGTTTTCGATGTTATAATATGACGAATTTTTTCTTTAAAAGAAAGAGAGGAGTCCTCTATTAATTCCTGAAATGTCTTCAGGCGTTCAAAACCAAACGATTTAACGGCTTCAAGCAAAAGTTGATCTTTGCTCCCGAAATAATTGTAGATGGTTACTTGGGACACTTGGGCAGACTTAGCGATTTCCTGGATACTCACTTTCTGAACGCCATATTTAGAGAACAGCTCAAAAGCTGTATTTAAAATTTTCTTCTTCTTTAGTTCTGTTCTTCGTTCAAAACCATTCATTGGCTCCACCTCTTCATCCCCATCATACCTTGGGTTTTGAAGCAAATCAATTCATTTAGTTCAAATCAACTCACCCCATCTCACCCCATTCTTTTAGAGAAAGTTTCAATATATTCGGCAGAACGCTTAGCTAAGCTGTAGATGGTGAGGGTGGGATTGGCGGAAGGAGCAGTCACAAAGGTAGGAGCTCCTACGATAAACAAGTTCTCAATATCATGACTTTGGCCGTAACTATTCACCACGGAGGATTGAGGGTCATCCCCCATACGACATCCGCCCATAAGGTGCGCGTGCGCTCTTAGATGATACAGAGGCTCACCTCCAGCTGCTATGGCTATCGACTTTAATGTTTCTTTGGCATGTTCTCGTATAAGCACATCGTTCTCATGATAAGAGAAAGTCACTTTTGGAATGGGCACCCTATTCTCATCAAGCTGATCCGTTAAGGCAACTTGATTACTCGCTTGAGCAATGACTTCTCCGAGCATCGCAAAGCTTGTGAAATGATTATAGTCAAGCATCCTCATTCGCATATTTTCACCAATGCATGTTTCGTCGTTTTCTAGAAACAGGGAGGCTAAGCGAACAGGTCGCATACCATAAGAATTTAAGATGAACCCTCGCTTAAATCCATTCTCTTGACCACTTAAATAGGGATCCATGGATAGTGCCTGAACGGGATTGCCTCGATACATTCGGATCTCTTCAGGGAACTTAGCGATGATATGATCATTTGTGTTTGTCATTAAATATTTTCCTACAAGCCCTGAAGAATTTGCCAAACCTTCAGGAAAGTCAGCATTTCTTGAATGGAGCAAAAGACGCGGAGTCTCAATTGCATAAGCTGCCAGAACGACAATTTTGGCTTCAATTTCATGTATCTGTCCGTCTAATTTATAGTGGACGGTCTTCACACGTTTTGATTGATCGGTGGCAAGTGATGTAACAGTTGCTTCTGGCAAAAGGGTAACACCACCTTTTAAAGCTTCTGGTATAAAGGTGTTCAAAGGTGTAGTCTTAGCGTCAGGCATACAGCCCTCTTCGCAAAAGCCTCGATTAATACAAGGATGTCTATCCTCAAGTGGTGCTGACAGAATGGCAAGAGGAGAAACAGCGTGATTCATCCCGATTTTTTCTAAGCCTTCACGAAATTTCAATGTATTGTTTGAAAGGTCATGATGAGCAGGGTATGGGAAATGATCGCCAAAAGTTTTCCATGGAAATCGGTTTGGGCCTGAAAGGGAAAGACGTTTTGTCATGTAATCATAATAAGGGAGGACGTCTTCATAAGAAATCGGCCAGTCTTCTCCGATGTCTTCTGTGGTTTTCGTTCTAAAGTCACTTTTATCAAAACGTAAAAGTTGAGCTGTGTAATGAACCGCGCTCCCTCCTACACCTTTCCCGGAAGTGCTTCTGTGTAAGTCGAGGGGGTCTTGTCCGGCACTGACTCTTGGCTCATCCCAGAACAGTTTCTCCATTTCTAATTCATCACTTGCGAAATCTTTTTCAGGGTCGCGATGAGGTCCTGCATCAAGCATAACAACATTTAGATTCGTATTGGCTAAATGCGCTGCGATGACAGAACCTGCTGCTCCGGCCCCTATGATGCAAACATCAAATGAGGTTCTCGCCATGAGGCTTAGCCTCCCACTCATCAAACTGGTGAGGGCCAAATGCGTAATATCCTCTTGGGAAGGCAGGACCTCCATAACCGATATCAGACCAAATAGCAGGGTCTGAGTAAATAATTTTTACAATTTCAGCTGACACAGTAGAGAAGAATAAATCGCTATGCACCTCAGCCCAAATAGATGGATCGCCATCACTGCTCCTCCATTTTCTTACGAGCTCATTTCTTTTCTTTTCATCTAGTAAATAAAAGGTTTTCCCATGTTCTGTTATGGCTTCTTGTTCCATAAAGGTTAACCCTTTTAAAATAATCACTTCTTTGGAGAGGTTGGCCCCTTTTGGGAAAGCTTTAAGCTTCTTAGCGGTTAACCTTTGATCGAGTACCATCGTCAGGCTTAAGGTTTGTTCTCCAAGATGGGAGGGAAATAACGTTTTAGCTAAAGCCTGTAAGGTGCGCTTCATATCAGGCGTTAAAATGGAACCCTCTGATGGATGGATGCGAGAGAATAACACCTGCTGAGTAACAGGATCCCATTCGTTCTTTTCGCTCATAACGTCATAAGTTGGGTAATGCGTTCGTTTTGGATGCTTATCCATAATTATTTACTCCTTTAATACCATAGGTTGAATAGTTGAATGACAGCAAATGCCGCTACTGTAAACGGGAGAACAAAAGGAGGACCTAGTTGCAAATTCTCATATCGAAGTCCGCCCGTTCGACCTGCAATGGCTCTAATATGTAACATACCGCCGTACAGGCCTGCTAAGATAATCAGACTGCACATAATGGTTTGTAACCATCCTGCCCAAGAATAAGGGAAGACAACCACAAGGAAACTAGTTAATGCAAAGAATGGCAAGGCAAAAACGGGGATCCACATTTGCCATTTATGAAATTTACCTCTGTGGTGATAAACGGCAATTTGCATCCAGATCATTAATATACCTAGCGTTAGGAGGAGGGTTAGTACTTTCCCTAACGTCCATGAATCCCAGTTTTCTAACATACGGTCACCTCATCTATGTATTTACATCTATTTTTGGGCAAATATGGGGACGCTATACATCATCCACCTAGACAGATGAGGAGTTTTAGGATTACGATAGTTAAGAGTGAAATTTTTGACAGAAGGGACAAGTGAGTCATGTCAAAGTTAGATTTATCCCAATTTGAGAAGAAAGTTATTGTTCGAAATATAAGGCATGAAGATATTAAGCCAATCATGAATTTGCAATCGATTTGTTTTCCAGATATGGAACCTTGGGAAGAAGCCCATTTAAAGAGTCATCTAGAGCACTTCCCTGAAGGACAATTTTGTGTAGAAGCTGATGGAGAGATTGTTGGGAGCTGTTCAAGCCTCCTTGTAAACTTTGATGAGTATGACGACCAGCACACGTGGGATGACATTACTGATGAGGGGTACATCACGAATCACGATCCTGAAGGGTATAACCTTTATGGGATTGAAGTCATGGTTCATCCAGAGTACCGAGGATTAAAGATCGGTCGCCGTTTATATGAAGCGAGAAAAGAATTAGCCCAGCAAATGAATCTGAAAAGTATCATCATCGGAGGGCGAATCCCGAACTACCATCAGTACGAAGATCAAATGTCGCCTCGTACGTATGTAAAAGAGGTTATGAATAAAAACATCTATGATCCGGTATTAACATTCCAGATTATGAATGGGTTCACGGTCATGCGAGTAAATCCGAACTACTTACCTGATGACCAAGCATCTAGCAAGTATGCAACGCTGATGGAGTGGAATAATGTAGACTATCGCCCGACGACGAAACGTTATTTTAAGACCTCCTACCCTGTACGTATTACAGCGGTACAGTATATGATGAAGAATATTAACACGTTTGATGAATTTGCACGTCAGGTAGAATATTACGTTGATGTTGCAAGCGATTTCGGATCAGATTTTGCTTTGTTCCCAGAAATTTTCACAACACAGCTGATGTCTCTGTTCAATGAGAAGATTCCATCTAAAGCTGTTCGAAAAGTAACAGAGTACACGGAAGATTATATTGAATTGTTCACTCATTTAGCGGTGAAATATAACGTCAACATTATCGGTGGTTCTCATTTTGTAGAAGAGCAGGATCAAATTTATAACATTGCTTATCTGTTCCGTAGAGATGGAACGATTGAAAAGCAATATAAAATTCATGTAACACCGAATGAAAAGAAGTGGTGGGGCATACAAGCTGGCGATACGGTGAAAGTGTTTGACACGGATTGTGGTAAGATTGCCATTCAAGTCTGTTATGATGTTCAGTTCCCTGAATTATCCCGCTATGCTGTAGACCAAGGGGCTAATATTATTTTTTGCCCATTCTGTACAGATGACAGGCAAGGTTACCTGCGCGTACGTTATTGCGCTCAAGCGCGAGCTGTAGAAAACCAAGTATACACGGTCATTGCAGGTACGGTTGGGAACTTAACGCAAGTAGAGAACATGGACGTTCAATACGCGCAGTCAGGTATTTTTACACCATCGGATTTTGAATTTGCAAGAGATGGAATTGTAGGAGAGAGCCAACCAAACACTGAAACAGTCGTTGTAGGAGATGTAGATCTTGAGGTGTTAAGACGTCAACGTAAGTCTGGAACGGTCAGACAACTTCGTGACCGCCGCAAGGATTTGTTTGAAACGAATTATAAGAACTTAACGACAGAAGTGGTAGAAAACGAATAAAAGATCAGGGGTGATCGAGAATGCTCGAAGGACAAACTGCCATAATTACAGGAGCTTCTAGAGGAATAGGGAAAGAAATTGCTCGACAGTTCGCTGCAAAGGGTGCGAAACTTGCCATACTCGGAAGTTCAGATCATATTCACACGACGAAACAAGAATTAGAAGAAGAGGGGTACGGAGACATCCTGTCCTTTCAAGCCGATGTAAGTAATGAAGACGAAGTGGATCATGTCGTAGAAGCAACGAAAAATGCGTTTGGCCGGGTAGATGTCTTAGTCAATAACGCAGGAATTGGTATGTTCAAACTTGTAGAAGAGGTTACGGTAGAAGAGTGGAGAAAGGCGTTTGAAATAAACGTACAAGGTGTGTTTTTATGCACCAAGGCTCTGATTCCTACATTTAAGAAGCAAAGAGCAGGTACAGTTATAACGATTTCTTCTGATGTGGGCCGCTACACGATTCCAAATGGTTCGTTGTACACTTCAACAAAATATGCCGTTCAAGGATTTATGGGAGCTGTAGCTCAAGAGGTGAGAGAATACGGTGTTCGTGTAGGCACGATCAATCCAGGGATGGTTGATTCCTATTTTGCTGATTCGAAACAAGGTGTTCCCGAGAAACAAGATTGGCTAAAAGTTGGAGACATTGCAGAAGCAACAGTCTATATGGCGAGCGCCCCTAAGCATATGCAAATCGATGAAATGCATCTTCACCCACTTGTTCAAGAATATCCAAGAACGTAAATTCTAGAAGCGGTCAGCTATTCCGTAGCTGACCGCTTTAATTCGTTAGGACTGTAAAACGTTTTAAAGAGTGTTATGATTTGAGGAAGCCCCTTCTTTGGCAACGTATACATATCAGATCGCCAGACTGCAAAGGAGGAAGACCATGAACATTGTTGTTATAAATGGTACACCAAGAAAGTACGGCCGCACACGTATTGCGGCAAAACATGTAGCCGAACGGTTAGATGCTCATTTGGTGGATTTAAGCACGATGAATTTACCTATGTTTAATGGGGAAAAAGAGCAAGGAAACCTTGCTGAAGTTCAATTGTTACAAGAAACTGCGATGGAAGCCGATGCTTTTGTTTGGCTTTCTCCAGAATATCATAGTGGCATGAGCGGAGCTTTAAAGAATTGTTTGGATTTCCTTGGCGGTGATCACTTCCGTCATAAGCCGACTTTACTTTTCTCCGTTGCAGGTGGTGGTAAGGGCGGAATGAATTCCCTTAACCAAATGAGAATCATTGGTCGTGGACTTTATGCGAATGTTATTCCTAATCAACTCGTTCTAGATCCGCATTGTTTTTTAAGAGAAGAGGATTGTCTAACAGAAGAGGCGACAGAAAAGGTTCAATTTGTGTTAGATGAATTTAAAAGCTATTTAGATCGCTATGTAAAGTAACAAGGGAGAGGGCGCCCCTCGCAGTTTAAGCTGCGGGGGTTTTTATATTCATTTAAAAAGGTGCTCCATTTTAAGGAGCACCTTAGATGCTAAACTTCTTCTGTATACTCTGTTATAGAAAAGGCGGGCATATGGATCATCGCGTGATCGATATAGTGCATTAAATCTTCATGCGATGTCATAACTTCTTGATCATTTTGGGAATAATGATACGAATGAAGGAACGATTCGATTTTCTTCGAGAGAAAATCATCTTTCGTTCGTACCATTAAGATCAGTAAGTCGTCCCATTGCCCCCAAAGTGTGAAATACAAAGCTTTATCATAATCAGCTATATAAACTGTCATTGAGGCATTGCCCCTTTCAAAAAGGGTTACTTCTAGTTTGACCAAAATGAAGTTCCTAACTCTTTAACGTTGTTGGCGATCTTGTCAAACAATGCCTGAATAGTTGAGACATTCATTTAGGATAATATATGTATGACAACTAAAAGGAGTGATGAACTATGACAAGCCGAAACGGAAGTAAAGGAAGCCAAAATCAGAACTCACCTAAACGAACAGGAAAGCTAAAAGGTGGCAAAATGAACGAAGAGTTTGGCAAAGAAATCGCTTCTGGAGATAACAATAAAAACACAGAATACCGTTCAAAAAAGGGAAGTAAATCAAAGCTTAAGAACCCGGGAAATCATTAAGGTGGATTATACAAGCGCGTCCAAAAATTGGTCGTGCTTGTTTTTGTATAAAGCCATATGAACGATTCCATACTAAGGGCACAAATACAACTAGGAGGTACCAACATGAAGATTAAATTAGTAGGCGTTACGATTCTTTCTGCGGCAGTATTATTTGGATGTTCAGCTGAAGGGGATAAAGAATCCCGCATGGGTACTCAAGGCAATAACTATGACGAAAGTGCTCATAACCAACAAAATTACGATGCTCAAAAGGACGGATTTAACCAAGTCGACTACGACAACGGTCCTTACAACGGCCAAATGAATAACGGCCAGGACTATGGTGAAGAAAATGTTGGAAATGAAGACACATACAAAGACGACAGAGATGACAACCGTCGTTACAGCGTAGCGGACAAAGTTGCGGACAAGATTACAGCAGATATTGATGAGGTGAAGCGTGCATACGTGCTAAAAACAGACCGTAATGCATATGTAGCTGTTGTGAAAAAGGGCGAAAGCACAAAAGAACTAAATGACGACCTAAAGAAAGAAATTTCAAAAGCAGCAAAAGAAGCAGACAAAGACATTAATAACGTATTTGTTTCTTCAAATCCAGACTTCTTTGACATGACAGGTGATTACGTACGCGATGTCCAAAATGGCGAACCTGTAAGAGGATTCTTTAAAGAATTCGGTCAGATGGTCGACCGTATCTTCCCTGAAGCGAACTAATTTTTAGCTAGCCCCTGCTTTTGAGCGCCTACGCGCTGGAGCGGGGGTTTTTGTATTGGTTTGGGTGCGTCTGGTTGTTTGAGGCAGGGGAGTGGCTTAAGTTCATGTGGAGCGGCTCGAGTTTGGTAAAAGAGACTCAAGATGGTCTGTAGTGGCTCAAGCTGAGCGGAAATTGACTCAAGTAGGAAAAAAATCGGCTCGAGTGAGGAGAGATCGGCTCAAGTTGAATAGCGGCCGGCTCAAGAAGAAGAGAAGTGGCTCAAGATTTGGAAAAAATGACTCAAGTGGCCAGTGCTGGTTTGGGAAGTGGCTCAAGATCATGGAGATCGGCTCGAGTTTGGTGAAAGAGACTCAAGATTGTTTGTAGTGGCTCAAGCTGAGCGGAAATTGACTCAAGTAGAAGAAAATCAGGCTCGAGTGAGGAGAGATCGGCTCAAGTTGAATAGAGGCCGGCTCAAGAAGAGGAGAAGTGGCTCAAGATTTGGAAAAAATGACTCAAGTGGCCAGTGCTGGTTTTTGAAGTGGCTCAAGTTCATGTGGAGCGGCTCGAGTTTGGTAAAAGAGACTCAAGATGGTCTGTAGTGGCTCAAGCTGAGCGGAAATTGACTCAAGTAGAAGAAAATCAGGCTCGAGTCAGCAGAAATCGGCTCAAGCTGAATAGAGGCCGGCTCAAGAAAGGGAGAAGTGGCTCAAGATTTGAGAAAAACGGCTCAAGTGAATGGGGCGAATGGGGAGTATAACTGTAGCGACTCAAGTTTATGGGGGATCGGCCCAATTCTCACCACACACTCAAGCTCAGAGAAAATTTAACTTCATGTAAGACTAATCTTTTCCACTAAACGGTAATTGTTGTTATATTAATAGGTGAAAGGAAGTGGTTTATTGGTAAATGTCAAAAAGAGAACAGTTCCTCCTGTTATTAGGCAAACTGAGGCTTTGCTTAGACGATTGCCTCAAAATCATCCAAAACGTGACACGATTGAAATGGATATAAATAAAAGGTGGGCTGGATATAGAGGGGAACAGGCTTTAGATTATTTTTTAGGTTTTTTGCCATTCTCCACATATCGAATTTTTCATGATCTTCGTTTGAGCGTACATGGGAAATCGTTTCAAGTAGATACCCTTATCCTTACACCTCAAGTTGGTTTTTTGATTGAAGTGAAGAATCTGGCTGGTGTTATTACAGTAGATGATGAATCAGGCCAATTTACGGTTGTGAAAAATGGGATTATTAAGAGGTACCAAAATCCTTTGGCTCAAGTTAACCGGCAGCTTTCTCAACTCAAACAGTGGCTCCATGTCCATGAAGTCTACACTTATCCCTTACTTCCTCTAGTTGCAATTAGCAATCCTAACGCTGAGTTAAACTTTAAAGATACACTCTCCGTTCCTATTACACACCTTGATGTGACCGTGGAGCGAATAAAAAAACTACACGCCTCTTATGAAAACAAAAAGTCGTTCTCCTTAACTCCCCTCGAACAGTCATTACTTCAAAAACATCGCCCTTATTATTCTGATATCCTTCAAACGTTTTCTATTCCTTCCTCTCATATCCAAACAGGAATCCGTTGTCCTACATGTAAAGAATATAGTATGACTCGTGAGAAGCTATCTTGGGAATGTCCTGCTTGTACGACTCGCTCTCGCATGGCACATAGACTCGCCGTAGCGGATTATTTTTTATTATATGGTTCTACGTTGACAAACCAAACGTGTCAACATTTCCTCGGACTCGATTCAAGACATGCTATTTCGAAGCTGTTAAGTCGGATGCCTCTTTCTTATACAGGTTCTACTAATGCTTTAACCTATGTCAGACCCTCCAACATAGAAGAACTCATTAGGCAATAAAAAAACACTCAAGATGCCTTGAGCGTTTAATTCGGTGGTGGATATTCGCTGGTGTGGATAGTGTTGTCCCCGTCTAAGACATAGGCGAAAAAGATCGGAAGCGTTGAAGTATAATTTTGTTTTTTGAGTTGTTCTAGTAACCAGGTTTCATCTTTTTCAATAAGAGATAAATTACGGTGCTGAATTTTCCCTTCAACGATTACAGATAAAGGAATCCCTTGATAAGGTAATTCCATTCCCATATCAGCAGGGGTAAGTGGGGCGCTCTCACGTTTCGGGATGACACTTACGTCTCCGTTTGGTTCTAAAAAGGCGTATTCAATTTCCTTCACGCGTGGATGACCGGATGCTCTTAAAACAGAGAGCAATTCATCTAAGGAGAACCTTGATTTCTTCAAGTTTTCCGGTAAGATTACCCCGTTTCGGACTAATACTGTTGGTTGTCCAATTATAAGATGTTTAATGCCATCCATTAGACTCATCCGAGAGAGAGCGTAGTGGGTTAGTCCGATTCCGATAATTCCGATAAACGATTGGAAATATGTATCAATTTGTATCGGTTGAAAAGCCACATAGGCCAGGAAAAACAAGGCTGCAAAATCATGTGGGGTCAATTGGGCGAGGGCTGACTTTCCCAATAAGCGAACCACGAGAATATATAAGACAAAAATCAGTATCAACGGTGGAAGAAAGTTAAACATACGATCCCGCCTTCCCAACAACATTAAACGTTAGTCTATGTTGGGAAGTGAAATGTATGCACGTTATTTTGCGACCTTCATGCGACCTCTTTCTTTCATCTCAGCTGGTCGAATCCAAGCGATTTTACCTGAATGATCTAAATGTTCCTCCAGATTACTTTGGATGGTTTCGATATGATTGACCATTGTTGAGACTGTCATTTCTAGCTCCATTAAATGGGATTGTTGCTCCATTGTAAGTTCTGAGGAGCCTTCCGTTTTAGAAGTTAGCCCCTCTGTGAGGTTCATCACTTCTTGCATCATGTCAATCAGGCGCTGATTTTCTGATTCGACTTCTGTTGAATCTTTTTTGATCTCAAGTGATTGAGCAGAAAGGGTCCGAATGCTTGTGATTACATCATCAAAAATATGAATCATTTGCGTGCCTTTTTGTTTGCCCTCTTCTAATACATGTATATCGCGCTCATATGATTTTTCTTGATCAGCAATACTCGTATTTACGTCCGTAACGATTTTCTCAATGGTTTCAGCACTTCCTTTTACTTGGGTGGAGAGCTTCCGGATTTCTTCTGCTACAACACCGAATCCTGCTCCGTGACTACCAGCGCGAGCCGCTTCAATTGATGCGTTAAGAGCAAGTAAGTTCGTTTGATTTGAAATGTACTCTATGCTACTGAGTGCTTGTGTCACTTCTTTCATCTTGATAAGAAGTTGTTGATTATATTCGCCGAATTGTTTGGTAATCGTGATAATTTTAGAAAAGACGAGATTAAAGTCGTCTGCTTTTTGTTTACCTGAATTGGAAAGTTCGGTTACTTCCTCAGTCGTAGCATTTGTGACTTCAATAATGGCATCTAAATTTTGAATCATACCATTAATTTTACCAAGCTGATCTCCAAAATGGTTGATGTGGTCTTGTTGTTGGTAGATGTCTTGAACCATTTCCATCAGCTGATCATTGACTTGTTCTGAAGAAGAGCTTACTTGGCTGTTCATGGAATTCATATGACCAATATGGGTTTCTAAATGACGGAGCTCTTCTAAAGACGTTTGGATGGCGTTTGTGTTCGTTGCAGAATCTTCTTCATTAGGTACAGAGTCCATTGTTTCTCTCTTGTTGGAAGGTTTATAGATAATCAGGTAAAGGACTGCTAAGATCACTGAAGCGAAAACAGATCCACCCACTGCGAAGAAAACGTTTGTGCTATAGAAATTATAAAAGGACAATGCTAGACCATAGATAAGTAGTGTACAAATAGGAATAATCAGTTGTTTGGAAAATGTCATCTTCATGCAATAAGCCTCCTTTTCTGTAAGATTCGTTGAAGTTTAAAGGAAAATGGCAGTCCAACAGAGTACACAAACAAGATCTTAATCAAGTTAAAAGGGATGATCACAAATAAAACCGCTGTGCGGAAGTCGGTTACAAATGGGTTTGCCTCGGTGAAAGAAGTTAAATATTGATTCATATTTAGTCCTAGAAGATTCATGATGGTAGGTAGAATGAAATAGTAATTCAAAAAAAACATGGCTGTTAGGAAGACTGTGATCGACAACGCATAGCTTTTCCAGTTAAGCTTCTTTTGGTAATGATACAAGCCGCCGATTAAACCAACGATTAAAGCGCCTGAAAGGAAGTTGGCGATTTGATTAATGGGAAGTCCGACATAACTGCCATGGGACAAATACTCTAATATATTCTTTAGCAATTGAACCATAACTCCTGCGATTGGGCCCATCGTTATAGCTGCAATAAGAGCTGGGACATCACTCACATCAAGGGTTAGGAATATCGGGAAAAATGGAAGAGGTACTTTAAAGAAGTATAAAATCATACTGATGGCCGCTAGAATTCCGATTGCGGTCATTTTTTGTAATTTAGTCATAGGAATCTCCTTTATTGATTAAATAGAAAAAATAAATGGGCAATCATATGTAGGATTGCCCATCTTGTTCAGGACCTTATGCGATAGGTGTTGGCTTAGTGTGTGGAGCCAGAAGACCAGTTGCCTTATCGATGACGCGTGGACTTGACGATTTCATCCCTCGGAATTTACGGTCTTCTTCGACTTCATGTGTACCGAAACCTTCCATATCATAAGCGACCATCATTGATTTAAACTTTGGTGAGTCGATCACAAGGAACCATTCGCGCATAAGTTCACTTTCTGATGGAATTTCAATATAGTTAATGCCATCGTTAGGGTCCATAGCAGCATCATTCTCTCCAAAAATGTACACATTGCTGTATTCTGTCATGGCTTGGAAGCGATCGATTACATTCTTGGCACGGGAGAACTTTTGAAAACCAGCATAGACGTTTCCTTCTAGTTTCTTTGTCAAAACCATATTCTCCATCATTAAGCACATATACTCGAGCTGAGGTACTTTCGTTTCGTACTTAAGTGAACGAGCATTTAACTGTGAAAGGGAAGCATCGTTTAATTTGTCTGTAGCACCTTCTACTTCACCGAAACATTCTTTGAACAGGGATAAACTCTTTACATCCATCTAAATTCCTCCTAATAATGTAGTGTTTTCCTCAATAGTGAGCCTAAAGGACTATAATGAGGTCAAAAAAAAGCAGCCGCCTAAACGGGCTGTAAAGCGAATTATGTAGATCTAGAAGAAGAACAGAGTTATACATACGTTACCTCACTAATGTATCAAAGTTTATTTACCCCATTAAAAACGGTTTAAACATAAAAAATAAAAAACGTAAAACTTTTTAGTTTGTATGATTCATAACGTCTGGTGAAAAGGTAAGACTATCCTACTCTAAAGGAGATTCGGTTATGAAATATATAATGGCAAGTATTATGGCTCTTCTTATAATGATTCCAACTGCTGGGTTTGCTCAAGATGCAGATCGTACAGCTGCCTTTGTGAGGAACGGTGATTTATGGGTCGTTCAGAATGGTGATGAGAAGAAAGTAACGCACACCAAAACGGTTACAGGTAAGCCGATTTGGTCCCATGATGGTCAATATGTTGCTTTCTTGCAAAAAGGTGTATTGAATGAGCAAGGAGAACTTTCAAATGAACTTTGGACCTATCATATCGATGATCAAAAGAAACAGAAAGTATATACAAATGCATTTAATCCACAATGGTCGCCTACGGACAATCGAATTGCGTTTCAACATGGAGGGGCATTAAGTGTTTCGGACTTAAACAAGTTCTATAATGTTTCAGTTGGAGTTGGGGGTTATACGTGGCTTCCGGAGGGAGATGGATTTTTATTGTCCTCAAATGCAACGCTTACCCCAAATGGGTGGACCCATGCTATTCTTTATAAAAAAAGACTTCCAGACAAGCTCGTTGACACAATCGATCAAGAAGCGGAAACGTTTTTTACGATTCCGAAGCAATTGCAAAGTGGTGAAGCGGAAATTCCTGCAATTGGGGCCGAGGTTTTTCGCTTTTCCCCTAGCGGAAAATGGGTTTCTTTTATTGTGTACCCTACAGCTTCCTGGTCTATGGACAGCAATATGCTTAGTGCGATTCGGACAGACGGGTCTGATTTTTCAGTAGTCGATGAGGTCATTACGGGAGTTGGAACACCTGAGTGGGCACCTACTAAAGACATACTCGCTTATATTGGAGGGAGCGGGCGGCTTGTCTTCGGATTTAAGGATAAGGACATGAAAGTTAAGGAGTTCCCAGCTTCGAATTCGCTTACCCCAAATAAGTATGCAGAGCTTGATTTTACATGGATGTCAGATGAAGAGCTTGTTACCTCCCGGGTGAAAGAAGCGGAATGGTCAAATGATCCTGCCATGCGTCCGAAGCCATCGTTATATACCATTCATATTAAAAACCAGAAACAAACTCAAATTACTTCGCCGAAAGAGGGGCAGGGAGACTATCATCCAGTCTATCTAAAGGAAGAAGACAAGCTTGCTTGGTTACGAGGAGAGAGTCTTACTGATGTACATCTGGATGTATGGACTTCGGACAAGGATGGCACAAATGCAGAGAAATGGCTTGAAAATGTGAGTGAAATCTCGTTTTATCGACCATAACACTTCCGAAAAACGTTCATTCCTAAACAACCTCCTTCATACAATTGTTATAAGACTTGTATGAAGGGGAGATCGATGTGAGTAGTGAATATAATAAAAAGCTTGAATATGCGATCGATGAGATAACCGAGATCGCTGAAGGATTTGGGCTTGATTTCTATCCAATGCGTTATGAAATTTGCCCGGCTGATATTATTTATACATTTGGAGCTTACGGGATGCCGACGCGCTTCTCTCACTGGAGTTTTGGGAAACAGTATCACAAAATGAAACTGCATTATGACCTGGGATTAAGTAAAATTTATGAGCTCGTCATCAACTCTGACCCATGTTATGCATTCTTATTGAATACAAATAGCTTAGTGCAAAACAAGCTTATCGTTGCTCACGTATTGGCGCACTGTGATTTCTTTAAAAATAATGTTCGTTTTCAAAATACAAACCGTGACATGGTGGAGAAGATGTCGGCAACGGCTGAGCGTGTTGCTCATTATGAGAAGGTTCATGGCCGTAAAAATGTCGAAGAGTTCATTGATGCGGTGCTAGCGATTCAGGAGCATATCGATCCATCACTCCTCCGCCCGAAGCTAGCATGGTCGCTTGAGGACCTTGAAGAGGAAGAGGAGGAGACACCAAGAGCTACACCATATGATGATTTGTGGACTCTTGATGACAAGAAGAAAAAAGAAGAGGAACCAAAGAAAAAGCGTAAGAAATTCCCGCCTCGACCGGAGAAAGATATTCTTCTATTCATTGAAGAGTTTAGTCGAGAACTTGAAGACTGGCAACGTGATGTCTTAACCATGATGCGCGAGGAGATGCTTTATTTCTGGCCTCAGCTTGAAACAAAGATCATGAACGAAGGCTGGGCTTCCTATTGGCATGCACGTATTTTACGCGAAATGGATTTAACAAGTGATGAGTCCATTGAATTTGCTAAGCTCAATGCAGGTGTTGTTCAACCTTCTCGTACGCAGATCAACCCGTATTATTTAGGGCTTAAGATTTTCGAAGATATTGAAGAGCGGTATAATAATCCGACTGAAGAGATGAAAGCAAATGGCGTGAAACCAGGGTCTGGTCGAGAGAAGATGTATGAGGTGCGTGAGATTGAATCAGACATCTCATTTATTCGAAACTATCTAACCAAAGACCTTTGCTTTAAGGAAGATTTGTATTTGTTCCAGAAGCAGGGCAGGGATTATAAGATCACGGAAAAAGATTACCAAGCCGTTCGCGATCAGCTCGTTACCATGCGAGTGAATGGAGGTTTCCCATATATCACCGTGCAGGACGGGGATTACTTACGAAATGGGGAGCTGTATTTAATGCATCATTTTGAAGACGTGGAGTTAGACCTGACGTACCTAGAGCGTGTTCTTCCTTATTTGTATCAGCTATGGGGCCGCACTGTTCATATGCAAACGATGGTTGAGGGGCGTAGCGTGTTATTTACGTATGAAGGGAAGAAGGTTGGGAGGAAGTTTATATCTTAAGAAGGAGAGGGACCGTCACGCGCGGTCTCTTTTTATTTGTTAAAATTTGTTTAGTACATACGGGAACCTTTTTCCAATATTTACGTCAAAGGTAGTGAAAAGGGAGGAGGGAGTACCACCTTGGAACTTATGGATGGGGAGATACAGGAAATGCTTCAGGATGAAGAGATGAGAGAACAATTTATTGAGCGAATGATTGACCAATATAACCAGCAGATTCTCTGGCTTGCATATACCTATGTAAAGGATCATGCGCTGGCTGAGGAGATTACGCAGGATGTTTTCCTAACGTGCTACCACAAGATTGATACGTTTCGAAATGATTCTAGCATACAAACTTGGTTGTACAGGATTACAGTTAATAAATGTAAAGATCAATTAAGGAAGAAGAAAATACGGTCTTTCTTAACGTTTGAAAATCATAAACAAGATAACCTGGCTGTTGAAGAAAATCACCCTGAATCCATTACCTTTCAATCAATGGAAGATCAGGTATTGTCCGAACGCGTACTGGCACTGCCAACGAAATTCAAGGAAGTCATCTTTATGCATTACTTTGAGGATATGAAGATTCGGGAGATCGCTGACGTGTTGAGTGTGAAGGTGAATACGGTGAAAACGCGATTGAATCGTGGGCGAAAAATGCTCAAATCCATGTACGAGGAGGAATCGGAATGAGCGTCGATGACAAATTGAAGAACCTTCGGAAGTCTATGAAGCAAACATCTCTAAAAGATATTGAGGCGGATAAAGAAAAAACGAAACAGTATGTGATGAGTCATAAGAAAAAGCGTTTTTCTATGAACGGGCCTAAGCGTTTCGCTCAAATTGGTGCAAGTATAGTGGGCATGGCGGCGCTTATATTGTTTGTTGTTTATGCTGGAAGTGGAGAAATGGATTTAACTCAAGGGGATCAGTCAGGCCTTGGTCAAGAAGAAGCAAAGGAAGACCTTCGATATGAAATGGTTGTCATCGATGACGAGGGAGAGTTAGAAGATAAGGAGTGGAAGTATCTCTATAATAAACAACCTATGGAAAACTATATGAAGGAGACACGCCTCCTTTCTGATAAGTCTATGGAGGCAAGACGCATACTAGCAAGTAATCCAAGGCCAGAGGGAATGTATTTTCCAATTGCCTATGTGTTTGACTCTGAGAATGATCAGCTCATCTATCGTACAGATCAACTAGAAGATCTGAAAGACTTCCTTCCTCTTTTATACCAATCGCCAGAACCAGAACAAAAGAAAGGGGAGTTTACACTTAGTGGAATTACATTAGGGGATTCCTTTAACAAAGTGTTAGAACAATTAGGAGAGCCGGATGTTTACAGTCCTAGTTCAGACCATGGGCCTCCATATGCAGTATACAAGGAAGGAAAAACAACAGTGATGGGTGTTTCTATAGGCGAAGAAAATAAAGTGAGCGAGATCCGTGTAGAGGTAGCCAAAACAAAGGAAATGGACGTTCCTCGAACGATGAAGAGTGTGAAAGCAAAGTACGGAGAACCAACGAGCTCTATGGATATTGTTTGTAGCGAACGAGATACGTGCCTTGTAGAACAATATGACCTTTTGGATGTGAAGTATAAGACAGATGGTAAAACCGTAGATTATATTGAATACGATACACCGGAATTAGAAGAAGAGTTTATGAAATCTTTCTTACCTAAGGAAAAAGGTACGGTTAGTGCCATATATGTTGAAGGGGAAGATGAAATTGAAGGAATGCAAGATGTGATGAAAGAACATCGAGGTTTGGCGCTTTCTAATTCTTTATCCATACAGGAATCACCAAATCAGCAAGCACCATCTATATATAATGTAATGCTACAGGTTTTCTTAACTTATAATCTTAGCGAACATGGGGAAGTCTTGCTTCTCGATGATGAAGGAGAAGTGTTGTTGCGAACGAAAGAGATTGAAAAAGTGGATGAATTCTTAGAGGATTGGGAAGCAAAGAAATAAAATGGGCCACGCAAGAGCTTTAGCTTTTGCGTGGTTTTTATATGGAAAAATTACATAGTTGCTTCGTGATGAGATAGAGCTTCTTCTAAGAACTCGAGAATCTCCTGGCTAACAGGGTATAAATTGAGGCCGGAAGAGGCTGTTTCTGATTTACGCGCTTCCCAGAACTTTTCGGCTAAAGCATGGTCCCCTTTAAATGTGTCATTCGAAAGCATCAAGGTATCTAGTGCTATGAGTTGACCTTCTTTCGAATCAGGGTGTTTCTCTTCTTCTAAACAAATTTCTATTCGTTTAATGAGATTGATCCATTTCGTTGTTTCTGGAGAGTCACTATTCATAGTAGGGAGATGCTGATCTAGTGCTACTCTTTCTTCGTCTGTAAACAACTCTTCCATCCATTCTTTCTTTTGTTTTCCCTTGGTAGATTGATTTTCTGTGGAGAAGAGAGGAAGCAAATGTTTCCATTGAACTTCTCCTTCTAATTGTACTGTATTACAAAGTTCATTGGTAAATTGAAGGGATTGCTGAAGGTGTGTAATGTCTGTTTGAAGTTGCTCTTTATGGATCGAAAGGGTTTTCTTGATTGTGATACGATGCAGGACTTTTTGAATATCTTCAAGTGATAGCGAGGCAGCTCTTAGGAGAAGGACTTTTTCAAGCTTGAACACATCTTCTTTCAAGTAATAGCGCCTCCCGTTTTCTTCTTTGTGTGATGGTGTCACCAGTTCAATTTGATCATAATAACGAAGAGTGCGTAAGGATACGTTCAGTTTCTTTGCCACCTCTCCTGTTGATAAGTATTCCATTTAAAATTTCCTCCCTCGAAAGTTCTTGCACGTTACGTTACGTAACCAACTAGTATTTAACATAACATATACATAATTTGGAGGGTATAAAATGAAGGGAAAATTCCATGGACAAGTGAGATGGACTTATCGGGAACTGATGGTGGCGCTTTTCATTGCTTTTATTCTTGTACCGATCTTGGTTGAAGGGTTCTTGAAAGATCTCTTATATGATTGGCTTGGGAACGAACTTTATTCTGGCACGCTGACTGGTTTTGCTATGGCAATTATATTCATGACTTCAGTTTATTTTATAGCCTTACGTCCATTTGGTTATAGTTGGAAATGCGTTGGGGTGCAATTATTCTCGAGGGAATATGGGAAGTGGATCATTCTGTGGACGCTCATCTATATAGTGGCTAGTGTCCTTATCATAGTAGGATTAGATCTTCTCGCAGTGGGGGTGGATAACCAAAAGACGGAATCACTAACAATGAATGTAACCTGGCTCACTTTTACCATAGGATTTATTTCCGCTGCTGTTATATCCCCGATCTATGAAGAGATCTTTTATCGTGGTTTTCTATACAAATGGTTCAGGTTGAAATGGGGCGTAAGTATGAGTTTGGTCGTAAGCTCTGTCATTTTTATGCTTGTTCATATTCCAACCTATAATACACTGCCTATAACGTTTATAGGCGGTCTCATATTTGCATGGGCATATGAGAAATCAGGATCGGTAGTGCCTTCCATGATCATTCATGGGGCTTTTAATGGAATAGCCGTTACTCTAACGGCCTTTGCGAGTTGAGGGTAGATGTTCGCAATAAGTGATAACAGTTATCATTGACGTTTTATATTAAACCCGTATAATTGTAAGTAAATGATAATGATTTTCAATTATGGCGAGGAGAGTTATAGATGGAATTAAGAGAAGCTATTTTAAATAGAAGATCCATTCGTTCCTTTAAGAAAGAAGAAGTAGACGTTACTACTATAGAAGAACTGTTAGAGATCGCGCGGTATGCACCCAACCATAAAATGACGCAGCCATGGCGTTTTGTGTTATTAGATCGTCAAGATCAAGCGCCTCTGCAGCATCTAATTAAGAGTAAAAAGGCGCTTAAGAAGGGGAAGCCAGTTCCTGAGCAGGAGCCCCTTTCAGATGATGCTCCTTCCCATATGCTGGCCGTCATTATCGATGTGAATGAAAAAGAGAAAGTCTACCGTGATGACTATGGAGCTGTATCCAGCTTAATTCAGAACTTTTCGTTACTCGCTTGGGAGAAGGGGATAGGAGTCGTTTGGAAAACGCCTGGTTTCATGCAAGATGAAGAAATGAAGCAACTCCTTGAAGTGTCTGAGCATGAAGAATTAGTGGGGCTTCTTCATATAGGTTATCCTGCTGTCGTACCAAAAATGAAAGAGCGAGAGCCACTCCAATCAAAACTCCGTCATGGGTTAACGCGAGATACTCAGTAATAGTATTGATGTATGAGGATAAAGCATCCAAATAGGTGAAGCTGCGCTTGAATGAAGAAGCGCAGCTTTTTTATGTGGTTATAAATGACGAATGAAACGTTCAGGTTGATCAAGGAAATCTTTCGTTAATTTGACGTGCTCTATGTCTTCAAATGAAACGTTCGTCAGATTTCCTTCTTCAATTTGATAAATGTCAGCATCAGGCAACGCCATTAACATCGGAGAGTGGGTGGCGATGATAAACTGAGCGTCTTCTTTTATCATATCTTTAATCATAGAGATGAGGGATAGTTGTTTTAAAGGAGACAAGGGAGCTTCTGGCTCATCTAGTATGTATACGCCTCCTGGTTTAAACCTGGATTGAAATAGATCCAAGAAGCTCTCACCATGTGAACGGATTTCTAAGCCGTCTCCGTATAGTTGCTTGAGCTCATGAATCGTTCTGGCATAGGGGAGCACCTCCAAGGAATAAGGGTCTTTCTCTTTAATTTCACGTAATTTTTCTTTCGATTCTTCGCGTACTTCTGCTATTCGTTTGGTAAAGGAAATGAAATCCTCTGCTCGAAAGAAGAGCCCCTTTTTCGTTCGTACTCTCCACGTTACTTTCATTGCATCTCCTAAAGGTCTCACAGGATCAAGCGAAGGGTCTAGATCAATGGACTCACCCCCGATTAGGATGCTTCCAACATTTGTAGCCAGACCTTCTAGAAATGTCGATTTACCGGTCCCATTTTCTCCAACAAGAATCGTGATAGGTTTTTCGAATGTAAGATGATCAAATGTTTGAATGAACGGGAGGGAGAAAGGATACTCATTCTTCTTTGCTTTTTTCGGGAGCTCTACGGACTACAGTTGGATCATACGTTCACTCCTTTTTAGAATGTTATCGAATGAAGAAGAAATAGACGCACACGATTCCTATATCAGCTAGGGAATGACTGACCATTGTACCAATCATGGTATTGTACTTGTGCCTCATCCATCCCCAGAATAATCCTGCGATGAACACGGGAATCACAAACAAAAAATTAACCGGCCATTCAAAAATGGGGACAAGGGAAAGAAGGTGGTACAAAGAATAGAAAAAAGCTGTGATGAAAATGGCTCGCCTAAGTCCTTTTCGTTCTACAATTTTAGTATGCATATATCCGCGCCAATACGTTTCTTCAAGAATAGGGTTAATGATCACCAAAACGAGGACCATTACAATAATGCCTTTATCTGTGATCCCCCACTTTTCTAAAAGCGATATGGCTTTTTCTTTATTTATAATCCAATCATGAAGAACAGCCACTCCGCCGAAGATAGATATAAAGGCAATCATTCCACTGATCAGTCCGATCTTAATGGAGTGGTGCGGCTTGTGAAAGCATATCCAGTTCAATGTTTCGCGCCACGTCTTGTGCTTGATAAGCATCCCATCAATGAATGGAACAAGGAACAGCCAACTATAGAAGAGCCAAAAGGTGAGAGGGACGCTTGAGAACACATGCAATCCAATAAAGATCATCACCGATGGCCCGTAGTACAACACATACCGCATGCCAATATCCTCCAATCGAACTCTCCTTTAGTGTAACAAAAGATGCGAAGTTAGTCGTAACAATATATGATAGGAGCCCATATTAATCTTTTGATGTTGAGGGTTTCTTATTGTTTAATCTCCTTTTGGTTGAGATCCTTCTTCATATTTTGGTTCAAAAAGAGCCACAATAATCTTTGATTCTTGAAGAAGGTGAAAGAATGAAGAAATTGTTTGTGATAACGTTAATTGTATTGTCTATATTTGCTATCCCCATAATGGGAAAGACTAAGTTGACTTCTGCTTCTAGTATAAATCAGCCTATCCCAAATTCTTATCGGATGACCATCCCTATCATTAGGCAAATGCCTGAACTTCCGCGCGGTTGTGAAGTAACCAGTCTTGCCATGTTGCTTCATTCAAAGGGGATTGAAGTAGATAAAATGGACCTGGCAAGAAAAGTGAAGAAGAATCCGGCGATCTACCAGGTTAAAGGTGGGAAAGTCTATTTTGGAGATCCAAACGAGGGATTTGTAGGTGACATGTATACGTATAAAAACCCAGGACTAGGGGTCTACCACAAGCCCATTCATGAACTAGCGACGTCTTATGTGGGAGATCTTGCCGTTGATTTAACAGGTCAACCGTTCGTGGAGGTTCTACGTGAAGTTGCGAAGGGAAACCCGGTTTGGGTTATCCAAAATTCTCACTTTAACACTCTCCCACCCCATCAGTGGGTGACATGGCATACATCAAATGGACCGATTCGTGTGACGTACCGGGAGCATTCTGTTGTCATTACTGGTTATGATGCGAAGTATATTTACGTAAATGATCCTCTGACAGGACAACAAAATCGACGTTTGCTCCGATCATCCTTTATAAAAGGGTGGAAACAAATGGGATCCCAGGCGATTACCATTCAAAATGGGAATAAGGAAGTCTTTCATTTTTGGCAAAGCAGTAACTAAGCTAATTTTAAGTTGGGAAACCACGAGCCTCTTCGGCTTCGTGGTTTTTTGGTTGGTGGTTTATGAGCGTGGGCGACCGGCTCAAGTTGAGGTTTTGTGGCTTAAGAGCGTGGGCGACCGGCTCAAGTTGAGGTTTTATGGCTTAAGAGCGTAGGGAAACGGCTTAAGTTTTCAAGTTAACGACTCAAAAGAGCGAAATAACAGCTCAAGTCCAGTCGTAACGGCTCAAGCGGGGAGAGGGTGGCTCAAGATGAGGTGGAATGGCTCGAGTTAGAGAAATAACGGCTCAAGCTGAAAGACCTCTTATCCCGATAGGAGCTCCCCCTCTCCTGAAACCATCTCCGCCGCCATGTTTGAAAAGTATCTAAAAAAGATTACATTACAGAAGCCTAACAATTGAAGCATAACTATACACAATGTTGCGACAATTTGATACACTATATCGAACCGGAATTTATATTGGGGACAGGTTGAATTTATGGTTGTCCTTGTAAAAGTAGTAACTTAACGAGATGAGGTGGTTCAAAATGAGTATAAAGCCATATTTGTTAACGGATCAGGGGTTTGTGAATCGCGATGAGCTTCGTTATCCGTTTGAGGAACGAGGTCTCCAGTTTGGTGATGGAGTCTATGAGGTCATTCGGATTTATGGTGGTCAATACTACTTAATTAAAGAACATGTAGAGCGATTGTTCCGTTCAGCAAAGGCAATTAAGATTAAGATGCCTTTCTCGAAAGAAGAGACATATGAAAAATTAGATGAATTGCTTAAGCAGAATAATGTAGATCAAGATGCGAAAGTATATTTACAGTTAACGCGGGGGTCCGCTCCTCGTGACCATGCTTTTCCAAAAGATGTTCCAGCTAATTTATATGCGTATGTTCAGGAAATGCCAAGAAAAGTAGATGCATTGCAACAAGGGGTTACGACTATTACGCAGCCTGATGTACGCTGGGATTATTGCTATATTAAAAGCTTAAATCTATTGCCGAACGTCATGGCAAAGCAAGAAGCGACTGAAAAAGGGGCTTTTGAAGCCATTTTACATCGCAACAAAAAGGTTACAGAAGGTAGTTCTTCAAACGTTTACCTTGTGAAAGATGGAATTATTTATACACATCCTGCTACGGAAAATATTTTGCATGGTTGTGTGCGTATGCGTGTGGAAGCATTGTCTAGACAGCTTGGTTTTCCATTTATTCAAGCAGCTTTTAGCCTGGATGATATTGCTGAAGCAGATGAGATGTTTATCTCAAGTAGTACGGCTGAAGTTATGCCGGTCGTTAAGGTTGATAACATCACAGTAGGGACAGGAAATCCAGGGCCTGTTACTCAACAATTACAACAGGCATATGAGAAAGACGCTAGTATTCCTAAATCAAAATCTATCTTTCCAGAAGCAGCGGAAGAGAGACCCGTTTCTGGATAAGAAAAAGGCATGACTCCTATTGTTGGAGTCATGCCTTTTAGTTATTCCGTGTTTTCTTCTAATCATTGCTAGGGTAGAAGGATCTGCTTGACCTGATTTAACTGTTTGGAAGGGTTCTGGGTTTAATCCAGAGACGTAAGGAAATTACGTGAAAATAATGGATTACCTTTATGTTTCAAACATACACTGTACTAGTTGTCCATTTTATGCTTTTGTTATCCGGGAGGGGAGGGAAAACGCTATGAATGCATTAGTATTGAAATTGTTTAATTTGGCTAGTTTTGTTTATTTAATTGTGACTTCGGTTTTCATTGCGGATTTTATGAGAGGATCTATGGAACAAGTCTATGTGATGCCTGCGCCTTATGCCTTTTCGATCTGGGGACTTATTTACCTGTTGCTACTATGGCTCATTATGAAATCCTTTTTTGCGGACGAAGAATTAGATCGAGTCGTGCAAGGGATTGGTCTTTGGTTCCCGATTAGTATGATTTTATCAGGGACATCAGTCGTAGTGAGTACAACTCCGTCTATCTTGTTTATCGCCTTGTCACTACTTACGCTTTGTGTGGTGTATACGATTATTCAAGGGTTAGGCTTACCATCGTCCAAGTATCGCGTTCCTTTTTCGATCTATTTAGGCTGGACGTCTATTGCGACTATTGTGGCAGCCTTTGTGGCGATTAAAGGAAATGGAATTGAGGAGATCCTTTCTATTGGAGAACTTGGTTGGGCGGTCATCATGCTCACAGCAGGAGGGCTCATTGCACTGTCTTTTCATTTTTTGCAAAAAGACTACTTGTTTCCTCTTGTCTTTGTTTGGGGATATGTGGCGATCTATCTCTATCAAGATAGTGCGCTAATAAAGTTTATCACGGGAGGATTCGCGGCTCTGTTGTTGATCGTTCTTGTTGTGAATTGGTTTAAAACAAAAGCTAAATAATACACAAAACCTGCCTTTTTTATAGAGCAGGTTTTTATATGTGCTTCAGGAACTATATAAACGGCTGGGTGTACTGAATAATATGAAGGACGATGCCAACCGTGCTTAAGGCAAGCCCTATAAAGAAAGGCCACGGGTTATCATGTTTTTTTTGATCAAATGTGCGGACCGTTGCGATGCTATATAGTAACGCGGCAATAGGAATTGAGATATAAAATGAGCCGAATGCAAAACCAAGACCGCCAAAAAACATGGCTAGAATCCCCAGGTGATTTTGCTTAGGGAGCCCATCTAAGTATTCTTGTTCTTCTGGCGAAAGATCTTTCTGAATCACAGGTTTTCTAGGTCTGTAAAGCAACCTAACGACCTCCCTTAATCCATTGCTTTTTATCATTATATGTGAAGGAGGGGGAGTTTGTAAAAGATTTCGAAAATATACTATTACTACTAATTTCGATAAACATCAAGACTTGATTTCATAGAAGAAATATCTTACTATATACACAAGATATACAAGAAGATGATAAAAAAACACTACATATTGATTTATAAGCGAGTTGCAAGGTGCCTATTCAAGGCTTGAAAGGGAATCTGGTGAAAGCCCAGAACTGTCCCCGCAACTGTAAGTGTGGACGAAATGAGAGGTTCCACTGTGCTAAAAAAGCATGGGAAGGTCTCAGAGTAGGAAGATGCACGAGTCAGGAGACCTGCCTGCACTCGCTAAAAGTTTCTTTTTCTTCGGGGATTGAGAAGATGAAACGATAGCCTCAGCTAGATGAGCCTTATGTTGGTTCGTCTTGTTGTCCTGTCGTTTGATCCGTTTCTCTTTCCCTGGTGAAAGAGGAACGGATTTTTTATTTTAGGAGGAGGTTATTAAATGAACGTGGTTCAAGAAAGTACGGGGATTTACTCTGTTCTAGAAAAAGCACATAAAGAGTACCCACACCTAGATATAGCGAAATTGAAGAGGGTAGCTGATCAGTTCATCCAAACAAAAGGGATTGAATCTTATTATCAACTTTATAATGAGGTGATTTTAAAAGGATTGGACCAGATGGATGAAGAAAAGCCGGATTGGACGTATGTGTGTGCGCGTGTATACGCTCAGTATTTGTATGAACAAGCAGCCCTTCACCGCCTTCATACAAAGGAAGAAGCCTATCCTGACTTTTACTCTCTTATTCAAACGCTACATACAAAAGGCATATACAGCGAGTGGATGTTAACAAGTTATACGAAAAATGACATTGATAAGCTTGGTAAAGAAATTGTTCCAGAACGTGACGCGTTCTTCACGTATATTGGATTAAAGACATTGGCAGACCGGTACTTGGCAACAGACCACGATGGTCGCTTGTACGAGCTTCCTCAGGAACGATTTATGATCATCGCGATGACGCTGATGGCGGAAGAAGATACGGATTATCGTCTTGACCTTGTAAAAGAAGCGTATTGGGCGCTTAGTCATTTATATATGACTGTTGCCACGCCGACTCTTGCCAATGCAGGGAAAAGCTACGGGCAGTTATCGAGTTGCTTTATTGATACGGTTGATGATAGTTTGCAAGGCATTTTTGATAGTAACACGGACATTGCCAATTTATCGAAGAGCGGAGGTGGACTTGGTGTCTATCTTGGAAAGATTCGCTCCCGTGGCAGTGATATTAGAGGTTTTAAAGGCGTGAGTTCGGGTGTGATTCCATGGATGAAACAGCTGAATAATACAGCCGTTAGTGTCGATCAGCTCGGCCAACGTCAGGGTGCGATTGCCGTGTACTTGGATATCTGGCACCGTGATATCTTCTCCTTCCTCGACGCGAAGTTAAATAATGGGGACGATCGTCAGCGTACTCACGATTTATTTACTGGCGTTACGCTACCAGATTTGTTTATGGAAGCGGTAGAGAACCGAGAAGACTGGTATTTATTTGACCCTCATGAAGTGCGGACGGTTATGGGGTATAGTTTAGAAGATTATTATGACGAGAAAGAAGGCGCTGGTAGCTTTCGAGAGAAGTATTGGGAATGTGTGAACGAACCTCGCATAGAAAAGAAGACGGTTTCAGCCATTGAAATCATGAAACGTATTATGGTTTCTCAGCTAGAAACAGGAACACCGTTTATGTTTTACCGGGATGAAGTGAACCGTAAGAATGCCAATAGCCATAAAGGAATGGTGTATTGCACCAATCTGTGTACGGAAATTACGCAAAACCAAAGCACAACGACAGTGAAAGAGCACTACACGGAAGATGGCCAAATTGTCACTGTGAAAGATGCCGGGGATTTTGTTGTTTGCAATCTCTCGAGTATTAATCTTGGTAAATCTGTTCCGAATGGGGCGCTTGAACGTTTGATTCCGATTCAGGTGCGCATGCTTGATAATGTCATAGAGTTGAATAACATCCCTGTCTTGCAAGCGCAGCTCACGAATCAGCGTTACCGGAGCATTGGACTTGGCACATTCGGATGGCATCACCTTCTGGCTGTAAAGGGGATCCGTTGGGAGTCAGAAGAGGCTGTTCAGTACGCTGACTCGTTATATGAAAAGATCGCCTATCTCACCATTCAAGCCAGTCATAAGTTAGCGCAAGAAAAAGGCGCTTATCCTTATTTTGAAGGATCGAAATGGCAAACGGGAGACTACTTTACGGTTCGCGGCTATGAAGGGGAAGAATGGACTGCTTTAAAGAATGAGGTTCAACAGGGTGGTCTTCGGAATGGGTACCTAATGGCGGTTGCGCCCAATTCCTCGACTTCTCTAATCGCTGGTAGTACAGCAAGTATTGATCCGATCTTCCAGAAGTTCTATTCAGAAGAAAAGAAAGACTACAAGATTCCCGTTACGGCACCTGATTTAACACCGACTACGTATTGGTTTTATAAGTCAGCTTATGAAATCGATCAGAAATGGAGCATCCGTCAAAACGCAGCGCGGCAGCGTCATATTGACCAATCAATCTCATTTAATGTGTACGTGAAGAACACGGTTCAAGCGAAAGAACTATTAGACTTGCACCTGAGAGCTTGGCGTGAGAAATGCAAAACGACGTACTATATGCGCTCGACAAGTACAGAAGATCTTGAAGACTGTGAAAGCTGTTCATCTTAAGGAGGGGAGAAGCGTGAAGACTCAATTACAAAAGAGAAACCTTTATAATATCGACGCTCCGAATCGTTCAACGGGCATTATTAACGGGGAAAGTTCAAACGTATTGAACTGGGATGATGTCCGTTTCAGCTGGGCCTATCCGATGTATAAAAATATGCTAGCAAACTTTTGGATCCCAAATGAAATCAATATGACGAATGACCTTAGGCAGTGGGGCGAACTAAGTGATAAAGAGCAGGATACGTTCAAAAAGATAATTGGACTACTGGCCTTTTTGGATTCGATTCAGACAGATTACAGCGGAAAAGTAGCCGATTACCTAACAGATTCAAGTTTAACAGCTCTGATGCAGGTGCTTTCATTCCAGGAAGTTGTTCATAATCAGTCCTATTCCTATGTATTATCATCTCTTGTTGATAAACAAGAACAAGATGCCATATTCGAATATTGGAAACATGATGAAGTCCTGCTTGAACGAAATGCGTTCATTGCGGAAGGGTATAAAGACTTTGTCGAAGAGGAATCTGTCGAGTCATTCTTAAAGTCGATCGTGTATGACGTTGTATTAGAGGGGCTTTTCTTCTATGCAGGGTTCGCCTTCTTTTATAATTTAGCGCGCAATCAAAAAATGGTCTCAACGAGCACGATGATTAATTATATTAACCGTGATGAACAGATTCACGTGAATTTGTTCGAGCACATATTTAAGGAAGTGCTCGCTGAAAATCCTGAATATAAGACCGGAGAATTCATGCAGTTTGTGTCGGATACATTTAGAGAAGCAGCCGACTTAGAGATTAAGTGGGGGCGCTACATTATAGGGGATGATTTTGAAGGGTTATCGATGCAAGATGTTGAGGACTATATTAAATTCATGGCCAATAAACGTTGCAAAGAACTTGGCGCAGAGAAGCCGTTTGAAGGCTACACCAAAAATCCCCTTAAATGGATTAAAGCCTATCAAGACGTCAACAGCGGAAAATCAGACTTCTTCGAACAGAAACCACGCCAATACACTAAAGTTCACTACCAGGACAACGGATTCGATGACCTCTAACGTGGTACACTAAACCATAACAAACAAAACCGTGCCAGACACCCTTTAGCAGGTTAAAGGGTGTCTGGCACGCGCTGTTGCTTTAGAGCATTGAAGGGTGTCTGGCACCCTTTAGTGATGTGCAGCGATGAGGGGGATGTTTATATGGTGAATGATAAGTTAAGAGAGATCGAGAGGGAATATGGTGTGAAGGTTTTATATGCTTGTGAGGCTGGTAGCCGGGCGTATGGGCTTTGGAATGAAGCGAGTGACTATGATGTGCGTTTTATTTATGTTCATCCCCTTGATTGGTACTTATCCATTGATGAGAAGAGGGATGTCATTGAAATGCCGATCTCTGATCAATTGGATCTGAGCGGTTGGGAGCTTCGTAAGGCCCTGCATCTTCTTAAAAAGTCGAATCCATCGGTTCTTGAATGGCTTCATTCTGACGTTGTTTACGATGAAGATGAAGACTTTATGAATACATTAAGAAACATCACCCAAACAGCGTTCAAACCGATACCGGTTTTGCACCATTATCACAAAATGGCGAAGCGGAATTTGAAAGAACTAGGTCAAGAGAATGAGGTAGCGGTTAAGAAATACCTTAATGTAGTTCGGCCATTCTTAATGTGCTCCATGATTATGAAATTCGGTCAATTTCCTGGAATAAACGTTCAATACATTGTAGACCAACTAATCCATAATCAGCATTTAAAGGAAGAGTTGAAATATTTATTAGAAATTAAAACGTGCAGGCCAAGTCAAACTAAAATAGATCGCCTTTCTCGTGTAGATGCTTATATTGAAGAACAAATGGAAGAGATAGAATTATATTTGCAGGATGCTCAAGGTGAACGTACAAGCATTACAGAGGAGCTAGATGTTTTCTTTAGAAACACAGTTAAAAAATATGAAAAATTGGAGTAGGACTAGGATGAAGGAGAATTATATTTCCTCAAGAGATTGATCCACCCCTTTTGTGAACAGGCTCATTGTACATAAATAAAAATTCCAAAAAACCTCTTTACCTTAACGTAACGTTAACGTTTACGATAGGTTTATGAACAAAGGGGGAAGATGTTGTGAAAATAAAAGAAGTTGCTAACCGGTTAAACACGACGCCGAGAACAATTCGATTTTATGAGGAAAAGGGATTGATACAGCCTGATAAAGGAGAAAACGATTATCGCTCTTACAGTGATGATCACCTATGGAGGCTCCAGACAATTCTGGCGCTAAGAGAAGTGGGTTTGTCCACACAGCAAATTAAAAACACGCTTCACAACGAAGAAGAAGTTGAACGTTATTTAAATGCCCAACGCTCGGCGCTCTATGAAGAGTGGTTAGAAATTAAAGATATGATTGGCACAATCGACCAAATGCTAAATAAGAAAACGGGTGAAGAGCTTGTGAAAGAAGATATCTTCGCACTAGCTGATCAATTAAAGAATGTAAAAGAGAAACGTAAAGGGTGGCAGGACCAGTGGGATTTTAACAGTCAGGCACGGGAATATGATGAGAGTCTGAAGATGAATGGCTATCGATTTAATGTTCATGAACATTATGGAGAAGCTCTCGCAAAGGCCATTGAATTTGTTCAACCAGCCGAAGGGGAAACGGGTGTTGATATTGGGATTGGCACAGGAAATCTTGGCTCACAGTGTATCCCACATGGTGCTCATGTCATAGGTGTGGATCAGTCTGATGAAATGCTGAATGTATGTAAAGAAAAACATCCACAGATCGACGTTCGTCATGGGCATTTTCTGGCGCTCCCCGTCATGGATGATGAGGCTGATTTTATCACAACAAGTTATGCCCTCCACCATGTGACAGAGGAAGAAAAGGAATTAGCTCTCATGGAGATGAATCGAATTTTAAGGTCAAAGGGACGGGTTGTAATTGTAGACCTCATGTTTGCTGACCAACATGATCGTGAGCGAGTTATTGGTGACTTTAAAGAAGCTGGCAACCGGGAAGCAATCTTTGCTATTGAAGATGAATATTATGCGAATCGATCGAACTTGGAGGCTTGGTTTAAGAAGATAGGTTACACGGTTCACACCTATGTATTCAACGATATCTTGCATATGGTATATGCAGAGAAACACTAAACGATCTCATATCAAAAACACTCAGGTTCTTGTAATCTGAGTGTTTTCGATATTTTATCGGGATGTTACTCTGAAAAATCCTCACCATTCGCCGTTCCCCAATCATGCATGGCATGAAGGATCGGCATAAGCGTTATCCCTTTATCTGTTAATGTATACTCAACTTTCGGAGGCATTTCATCGTATTGTTTACGGTGAATAAATCCGTCTGTTTCTAGTTCTTTTAACTGCTGAGTTAGCACCTTATGTGACACACCTGGTAACAAACGTCTGAGTGCATTATATCGGTAAGCACCTTCTGTTCCAAGGTGCCAAAGGATAACGGGCTTCCATTTCCCGCCCATTTTCTTTAGTGTATATTGAATCGAACATTTTAACTTTCCGTGTTCATCTGTTAAGAGAGTCTCGTCCAATGTTTGCCCCCCTTTACTTACTTTTAGGTTAGTCTCTAACCTAAAAGTGCATACTTACATACTGAACTATACTTATATACAATGACAATTGTCAAAAGATAAACAGGAGGGAAAAGACATGCAACCATATCCAAGAAACTTCTCACACATCGGTCTATCTGTACCTAATATTGAAGAAGCAGTTAAATTCTATACAGAAGTATTCGGATGGTACGTCATAATGGAACCATCTCCGGTCTATAATGATGATACACCAGTAGGGCAAATGTGCCGTGATGTATTCGGCAATGACTGGGAGGAATTCCGTATTGCCCACTTATCTACAGGAGACCGCATAGGAGTTGAGCTATTCGAATTCGGGAACAATGAAACACCAGAAGACAATTTTGAATATTGGAAAACAGGAATCTTCCACTTCTGTATTCAAGACCCAAATATTGAAGAAATGGTTGAAACAATTAAATCCTATGGCGGTAAACAACGCATGCCGATTCGTGAATACTACCCAGACGAAAAGCCATATAAAATGGTTTATGTAGAAGACCCGTTTGGTAATGTCTTTGAAATTTATACGCATAGTTATGAGTTAACATACTCTGCTGGTGAATATTAAAGTACGACTCCCCTGGTTTAAATACTAGGGGATTTTTGTATGGCATAAAGATTGACAGTAACAGAGCCGTAGACAGAAGAGTTCGTTGTAATTGTTATTGACTCTCACGTTACGTGATAGCTTATAGTTTTCATTAGGAAGGAGGCTCACACCATGTTGAAAGTAAAAGAGGTTGCTGATCTAACAGGGATCAGTGTGCGGACGCTCCATTATTACGATGAGATTGGTCTGCTGTGTCCTAGTGAGACGACAGATGCGAGTTATCGAATCTACTCGAATACGGACCTTGAAATGCTTCAGCAAATTCTTTTCTTTAAAGAAATGGGGTTCTCTTTAAAGAAAATAAAAAAAGTGATCCATTCGTCTGACTTTGATCGGATCGCAGCGCTAGAGCTGCACCGCAACCTTTTGATTGAAAAGAGAAATCGATTGAATCAAATGGTTGAAACGGTGGATAAAACCATTCAGCACGCAAAAGGGGAGATGACAATGACGAATAAAGAAAAGTTTGAGGGGTTTGATTTTAGTCAAAATCCTTATGAACAAGAAGCACGGGAAAAGTATGGGGAAAAAGCGGTAGACGAATCTAAACAAAACATCGCCAAAATGGGTCCAGAGAAGATAAAAGAAGAAACAGGTATTATTTTTACCAAGCTTGCTAAGTTACGTTATGACGCTCCTGATTCTGATGAAGCGCAATGTACAATCGGGGAGTGGTACCAGTTTCTGAACCGTATTGGTGAGTATTCACCGGAGGCTTTTAAAGGTCTGGGGCAACTGTATGTCGATGATGAGCGTTTCACTCAAAATATTGATCAATACGGAGAAGGTCTGGCGGCTTTTATGAAAGAAGCCATGGCATTCTATGCGGACAGAAATAAATCATAGAAGGACTGCTTCTCGTATGCGTACAGGTCTGAATTAAACCAAATTCCCTCATTTTCAAGCTTACTATTAAGAGGACTCTAGCCATATTTGTCGAATGATAAAATATGAATGGATTAAGGATTTTAAGCGGCTAGGAGGCTTTTTTTTGAATTTGTTTATTGTTATTGCGTTTGGGAGTGCTCTTAGTATTTCCGTTATGTATAGCCTAATTAAAGGAAAAGATTCTCGCACGAAGGCGATTTACAATAAAAGTTTTTTTACTGTAATCGTACTTAGCATTTTTAGTGCACTACTTTTAACACCTTACCATAACTACAATCCAAATCTTTATAGTGGGGGATATGGAGTATTGTTTATTCTTTCCATTGTTGTTGGCTGTATAGCATTGGTAGGGTATTTGTTAAGTTCCAACTATGAATGATCTAAAAATAGTTAGAAATGAAACAAAGCGATTAACGTAGAACACGTTAATCGCTTTGTTATGGGTGGATTAAATATGATCGTTAGGGCTATTACCTTTTATCACGAATCCGAGATTTATAATAGTAAGGGGTCACGATTATCGTTTATAATGAAAAAGAAGCCGAATATCGTAATCGAATTCATGGGTTTTTGACAGCTTTAATTAAAGGAGAATGTACTGAGCAATTTGGTTGAAAATGCCATCCGTTATACGCAAGATGGAGATAGGTTCATGTTGCATATCTCATAAGACAAGCAAGAAACGCGTTTTGCACTACCATTCAACATGAAGGAGGAAACAACAGAATGAAACTAAAGTGGATTCTTTCTGCCGTTGTTGTTGTCGTATTGGGGATTATTTTCATTCCGATGGGGTATAAATATGTCTTTGAACGATCAACAGGGAGCGAAGCGGTAAATGCTGATGAATATGAAGCGGTAGCCACATTCGCAGGTGGTTGTTTTTGGTGTATGGAGCCTCCTTTTGAGAAGTTAAATGGAGTAAGTGAGGTCCTGTCCGGTTATACAGGTGGAGATATGGAGAATCCATCCTATAACGATGTTTCCTCAGGTTCTACTGAACATATTGAAGCTGTCCAAGTCCACTACGACCCTGATGTTATCAGTTATGAAACCTTACTAGAAGTCTTTTGGAGACAAATCAATCCAACTGATGATGGAGGTCAGTTCGTAGATCGAGGATATCAATACACGACAGCGATCTTCTATCATGATGAAGAACAAAAGAAAGCTGCAGAAGCTTCTAAGGAGAAGTTAGCGGAATCAGGTCGATTTGATAAAGAGATTGTCACTCCAATCCGTGAAGCGAAAACGTTTTATAAAGCAGAAGATTACCACCAGGATTATTATAAGGAAAATTCAGTTCGTTATAAGATTTACCGAAGCAACTCTGGACGGGATGACTATTTAGAAAATACTTGGGGAGAGGATTTAAAGGTTGATATCCCAGGTAACTATTCAGATGAAGAGTTAAAAGAAATGCTTACAGATATGCAGTATAAAGTGACACAGGAAGACGGCACAGAGCCTGCGTTTGATAATGCCTATTGGGACAACAAAGAAGAAGGAATTTATGTGGATATTGTTTCTGGAGAGCCCTTGTTTAGCTCTAAAGATAAATATAAATCAGGCACAGGATGGCCGAGTTTCACAAAGCCATTAGTCGAAGAAAACGTTGTAACAAAACCAGATCCAGGATTATTTGGAACACGGACCGAAGTTCGAAGCAAAAAGGCGGACTCTCACTTAGGACACGTGTTTGAAGATGGTCCTGAACCAACGGGTCTTCGCTATTGTATGAACTCCGCAGCACTTGAATTCATTCCAAAAGAGGAGATGAAGGAAAGGGGTTACGGACAATTCTTGGGTCAATTTGAAAAGTAAGATGGGTAAGGGGGAGCTGGAGTAGTACTTCGGCTGCCTTTTTTGTTATGCCTGTAGGATTCTCTGGTAGTCTTAAAGAATTTATATAGGTAAGAGAGGGAGAACGTAGATGCTTCATATACCTCTAATGATGAGGCTTAATAAAGGTTTAAATTTCTGTCGATAAAAGTCTGAACATTCGTTCTTTTTGCTGTTGCTTCTTTATATTTATAGAGTAAGAGGATATAAAGGAGGGGAAATAGAGGCTATCTTACATCTTTTCTAGTTTACGTTACAGGCCTTTGTCTTTTGTCCTGAATTATGTAACCAATGAGGGAGGAAAAGGATGAGAAAAGTCGAGATTACTGAGCGTGTGGTAGGGAAAGTGAATGGAGATGGTTTCGAACTGTTCCTTAATAAGGACCGTATTGGTGAAATAACGTTTCGAAACAACAAGAAAGAGTACTTGCTTCAGTCCGGGTTTTTAGCGGAGGGACATCGTATATATAAAGTGGAAGAAGCAGGGGAGCCAGTCACTCAATTCGTTCATGATTGCGACTTAGGTTGGTGTTAATCTAGTGAGAGGTGCTCTGCAAACGCTGCAGAGCACCTTTTTATTGGCTCTGTTAAAGTTTGCTGTTGTTATTCTTTATAACAAGCTTGTTCAAGAATAGGGCAGTAATCTTGAAGACTCGAAACTGAGAGAATGTT
>NZ_AVBG01000012.1 GCF_000770675.1 Pontibacillus chungwhensis BH030062 | reverse complement strand
TTTATGCCAAATTTTCTAATACCCCAACAAATATTTTAGAGCCAAAAAAGCCCAAAGCAAATGCTTCGGGCTTTTGTAAAAGGAATTAACTTTGTTTTCCGCCTAACACTTCTTCTGCAATGTTTACGGCGTGATCACCAATACGCTCTAGGTTACTAATAATGTCAACAAATACGATACCAGCAGGGCCTGTACATACTCCCTCATTCATACGAAGGATATGCTTCTTACGATAAGATCGTTCATATTGGTCAATCTGGTTTTCTTTTTGAACAACGGCAAGTGCTTCTTCACGATCCATTGTTTCTAAAGCTTTCATAGCTTGTTTTACAGTAATTAGAGTTAGGTTAATCATATCATTCAAGTCTTCTTGAGCTTGTTCTGTAAGATGCACTTTATTAGAGATCTTATAGTCAACAAGTTCAATAAGGTTCTCGAAGTGATCTCCAATACGTTCAATATCACGTACGGAATCTATAAGGGCAGAGTGTTTATGACTTTCTAATTCAGTTAGTGAATAGCTTGATAAGCTTACTAAATACTCTGTAATGTTACGGTCAAGATTGTTGATTCCTTCTTCATACTGCATAGCTTTGTTAGCATGCTTCGGACTATGATTATTCAAGTACTGACTCGTTTCCTCTAGCCCTTTATAAGCAAATTCTCCCATACGCATGACTTCTGATTTTGCTTGGTCTAATGCCAGGGATGGAGATTGTTCTACGAAGATAGGATCAAGATGCTTAGGCTTTTGATCAATCTCAACATCATCTCCAGGAATTAACTTCGTTACAATCACAGCCAATAGAGCAATGAATGGGAATTGAATCGCAGTGTTTGTAAAGTTAAAGATTCCATGAGCAAATGCAATAGTCATTGGTTCATTCAAGTCCAATTTATCTTGTAGATATGAAATGAATGGAATATATAAATTAATAATTAATAAGAAAATTGTAGTTCCGACTACGTTAAAGATTACGTGCGTAAATGCGGCGCGCTTAGCAGCAACGCTTGTACCAATTGCAGCTAGAACAGCTGTAATCGTTGTACCAATATTGTCCCCGAACAGGACTGGTAAAGCTGCGCTTAGTTCAATAGCGTCTTGTTCAAATAAACTTTGAAGAACACCAATCGTTGCGCTTGAGCTTTGGACTATCACTGTAAACAAGGTACCAATGACAACACCAAGAATAGGTTGGTCACTCATACTTACTGTTAAGTCCTGGAAAGTTTCCAAACTGCGTAATGGTTTCATTCCAGTACTCATTAGTTTCAGACCATAGAATAATGAACCAAAACCAAATACTGTTTGTCCTAAATAAGTTACTTTCTTATTCTTAAAGAAGAATAATAGTATTGCACCTACAGCTATAATCGGGAGTGCGTACTCTTTTATTTCTATTCCAATTATAAATGCGGTAACTGTAGTACCGATGTTGGCACCCATTATAACACCTATCGCTTGTCTAAGCGTCATAAAACCTGCGTTTACAAGGCCGACAGTCAACACTGTGGTCCCTGAACTGGTTTGCAAGAGGATAGTTACAATGATACCCGCCAGAACACCCATAAATGGATTCGTTGTAAATCGGTCTAAAATTTCACGCAACCGATCTCCTGCTGACTTTTGCAAGCCATCACCCATGTACTTCATTCCGAAAAGAAATATTCCAAGGCCTCCAACAAATTGAAATATTATCTCTTGAACATTTATACCTTCCACAAATATTGCTCCCCTCATCCAAGATTTTTGTCTATTTGTGTAGTTTTTTAAAACCCTCAACCATTATTAATTAAAGGTAAACGTTTTGTAAAGGTATTTCACACTAATCATTCGAAAATTTACATTAGCTTAACATTCGAGTAAAAAAACTGCTACTTTTTGTTGTTTTCTCTCCTTTTTCTATTGCTTAGGGCAAAAAGGGTTCGCTATGATAGAAATGATAAACAAAGAATAGGTGGTAGAATTATGAAATTATCCAAGCAATTTTTATATAGCCTTTATTCATTTAAACGAGTCTCAGCGTTTAGGATGTTGAAGGTTGGAAAGCCAATCGGTTATTTATTTTTCCTCACCCTCCTAACCATGATCCCTGTCCTATTAGGAATTCTGTTCGACACACGTTCCACCGCCTCTATTGGAGCCCTTCCTTTACCAGTTGAACTAACCATCTTGTATGTTATTAGTACAAGCATCAAATTTATTGACGTATCCATCCTCGCCTTTATCGGACTTGGCATCAACGCTTATCTAAAACGAAACATCCAGTATAGACATACATGGGCGCTTTCCGCTTATGCGATTACAATCCCGACTTTATTATTAGCTATCGTGGAAAACGTTGGTTTCATAATAACTGGAGATTATGTCACATACATGGCCTTATCGACTATAATCCTTTACGCTATTTTACGGTACATACCTAAACCAAAGCATAGGTCTGCATAAAAAGATCCGAAGTCTTAAGACTTCGGATCTTTTTAAATTGTTTTATTTTGGTTTTCTGCTATAGCACCAAGTTCTTGTGAAACGGAAACTAATTGATCTCTTACCTCATTCGTCTCATTCATTTGAGCTTCTTGCATTTCAGCAGCCTCAACTAATTGCTTCGCAGATAAAAGTGTTTCTTCTGTGGTTTGGTGAAATTCGATAAAGACAGACTCCATTTTTGGTAGCATCTCTTCTGCTTGTGTAACCTGGACCTTTGAATGATCTAACTTTAGATTAAATGATTCAATATAAGATGAGATTTGATCGAAGGATTCTTTTGAATGGTGAGCGTGATCTAAATGCTTTGTAAGTTGCTCGTACATCTCATGGAATTCAGAAGCTAAATAATGACTGATACCAAGTGTTTGGTTCATCTTTTCATTAATATCAAGAGCCGCTTCCTTCGAATTGTCGGCAAGTTTCCGCACCTCACCTGCCACTACGGCAAATCCTTTCCCCTCTTCACCTGCTCGTGCTGCTTCAATTGTAGCGTTTAAGGCTAATAGCTTTGTACGTTCAGCAATATCCTGAATCATCTTCCCAGCTTCTCCAATATTCACAGTATATGCTTCGAACTCATTAATTTTTGAAGTCATCTGCTTGAATCCTTCATGATACGTATCTAGTGTATCCATAATTGAAGAAACCCCTTTATTCCCTTCTTCAACTGACTTATTCATACCTTGCTGATCGTGATACATTTCATTGAAAGACTCTAAGAGGATATGTAATGAGTTTTTTAGTTTTTCAAAGACGTCGTTTTGTTCTTCAAATGCTCCTTCTGTGCCCTCAGTACCTTTAATCACCTTATGTAATTCTTTCTTCATATCAGACTGAGTTAGAGCTAACTGCTCGGAAGAGGCTGACAACTCATCATTCGTCCCCCCAAGAGAATAGACAGCAGTTTGAATGTTATCAAGCATCTCACTAATCGTATGAATGAGTTCCTGATAACTTTTAGATAACGATCGTATCTCAGGTATACTTGAGTTTACAGTATCAGGTTGAGTAAACGTTCCTTCTCTGGCTTTACGCATAACATCCTGGAGGGTTAAAAGTGGTTTAAACATCTTATTCATAAAATAGAAAACGAATATAAACACACCTATTAAACAAATAACTCCAGCCGTGAGTGAATACTTAGCTAATTGATGCACCGAATACATATAGTCCGCTACAGGTACACCTATTAAGAAAATACCTTTAAGTTCCTGTACGGATCCATAGGCAAACATATAGTCTTCACCTTTCCTAGAGGCAATACGTGAACCATTTTCTTCTGCTCTAATTTCTTCTATTAAGGAATCATTGAACGGAGCTTGATTTGACTGTTTCAATGGAAATGAATCTACCCCATCATTCGTAATTAGGTTTGCAGACGCTGAAAACCCATCTTGAACCAATTCAAATTGTTGAGATGATATATACTCCCTCATGCGTTCTTTGAAGACCTCTTCTTCCCCTACTAACGCAAACATCATATTCTCCGCATTTTCTCGTGTTACATCCACTTCACGTTCTAGTCGATCTCTAACTAATTCAAGCTGACTTTCTTTGGATTTAGAATAAGACAGCCAACTAACCAGTGATATAGAACCTAAGAAAAGGATACAGATCACTATGGATACCCTAGCTTGAAAAGAAAGCGACATCGAATGTGATCGAGGGACTGTTTTTTGTCGATCCTTAAAATTATAAGATCGTTTTCTATTGAATAATGAAAAAAGAGTAAATAATGGCACTCCTAACACCCCGTTAGAAAATATTTCTTATCCACCGAAGAGTATGCACGTTAAATATTAACGGAGTGTAAAAATGCACATAATTTAACGTAAATTTTATGTCTTTTTGACTAGGATTCTAGTCCCATCCACTTGTTCAACCACAATTTCTTCATCCTTTTCAATCCAATGACCATTTGAAACAGCGCTATATTCCTGCTCACCGATTTTAATTGTCCCAACAGGTCTTAATTGCGTGAGAGTGATTCCTGTCTGCCCACTTAAAGTCGCGTAACTTTCATTCATCGAATTGTATCCCGCTTCTGAAGAAAGCTTGTCAACGAGCGTAATCTTAGTCCACAAATCCCTTTTCGGAAATACTCTTAGAAATAATAAAGAACTGATTGCACCAATGAGCACACCACATACCCCGTAAGCTCCTGTTACCCAGTCAGGTGCACTCATACCGACTACAAGCAACATACTGATACTGCCTACCGTTGTAAGAGTACCATCATTGATGAACTTAGCATCCAAAATAATCAGAGCAAGGCTGATGACATATACAATCATCATAATAACGAACATACTTGGATCTAAATGTGTAAGAAAGTAAAACGTAATAAAGCCAATGCCAACGACACCAAAAATCCCTCTCATGTTGACTAACAATTCTCCAAATAAAAATAAAGTGCCAAGTCCCGTAATAACTAAAGCAAGCCAGGCCGCATCCATTGCAATCACAGCAAGCCCCCCTTTTCCTTCATATCTATTTAAGTATACGTTTGTTTTCATAATTTTGTTTCAAAAAGAATGGAATTTCATTTATTTGTAGAACTATTACTACAGGCCAAAAGGGAGTGAAAGTAAATGAATCCAATTCTGAAAAGAATGCTTTTCATTGTTACAATGATTTTATTTTTTGTTAGTATTGGACATGACCTGACTACAGGCACTTTTCCTAAGGAACTTGTTTCCAAAGCTGAAGATCAGGAAGCACAAGAAAATCAAGAATCAACGAAAAGCTCAGACCCTAGTATTGAACAAGAACGTTTCCGCGTTATTGAACACCGTGTCAAAGCAGGAGACACGGTCTTATCCATTATGGAGAAGATAAACAAGGATGGTCCACCAGTTACGATTGAACAAATGCTCGCCGATTTTGAGTCCATAAACAAAGGTCAAGACCCCAACACCATTAAAATGAACGAGATCTACTTATTCCCTTATTACCACAAAAACGAAAAACATTAGAAAATTTGAAGACTCGTGACTTCATATTTTTTTCTTTTGCCCTTATAATGAGTGTGGTATCTTTATAATCATGAAACATCGCATTTGTAAAAAGGAGCGATTATATGCCTATTACACACAGAAAAGATACGCGTCCTGTACGCGTAGGCGATCTTGTGATCGGTGGAAGCAATAAAGTTGTCATCCAGTCAATGACAACAACAAAGACGCATGATGTAGAAGCAACTGTTGCTGAAATCGAAAGACTAGAAGAAGCTGGTTGTCAGGTCGTCCGCGTTGCTTGCCCAGACGAGCGAGCTGCTGACGCTATTTCTGAGATAAAAAAACGAATTAACATTCCACTCGTAGTCGATATTCACTTTGACTATAAATTAGCACTGAAAGCAATTGAAGGTGGAGCTGACAAAATCCGCATTAACCCAGGTAACATCGGGAAACGTTGGAAAGTGGAAGCTGTTGTAAATGCAGCCAAAGCTAAAGGTGTACCGATTCGAATTGGTGTTAACGCAGGTTCACTTGAGAAGCGTATTTTACAGAAATATGGCTTCCCAACAGCCGAAGGTATGGTTGAAAGTGCTTTACACCATATCCAAATTTTAGAGGAATTAGACTTTCACGATATTATCGTATCGCTGAAAGCATCTGATGTACGCTTAGCTATCGATGCTTACGAAAAAGCAGCTGAGCAGATCTCTTACCCATTACACTTAGGGATTACAGAATCCGGAACACAATTTGCCGGAACTGTAAAAAGTTCTGCAGGTCTTGGCGCTATTCTTAACAAAGGAATAGGAAGTACAATGCGAATTTCCTTAAGTGCAGATCCGGTTGAAGAAGTAAAAGTGGGTCGCGAATTATTAAAATCGTTCGCCCTCGCTGATAATGCAGCTACGTTGATATCGTGCCCAACTTGTGGTCGTATTGAAATTGACTTAATTTCAATTGCCAATGAAGTGGAAGAGTACATTTCAACTATTAAGGCACCTATTAAGGTCGCCGTACTTGGGTGTGCTGTTAACGGTCCAGGGGAAGCGCGTGAAGCTGATATCGGTATCGCTGGTGCACGAGGAGAAGGATTATTATTCCGTCACGGAGAAATCATTCGAAAAGTACCTGAGGAAACCATGGTTGATGAACTTAAAAAAGAAGTCGATCGTATTGCTGAAGAGTACTTTGCCGAGAAGGCGAAGGAAGCTGCTGAAGCAGAAGCAAAATAATTCATTCAAAAAAGCTGGCCAATTGGCCAGCTTTTTTTTAAAATGGAGCAAATACAAGAGAGAGTACTACAGAAATAGCCCCAGCAACAATCGCAGTGTTCCCGAGCGTCTCTGCACCTCTTCGTCTTGCCATAAACCCAACAATAATTCCGGCAGCACCTAGAATTACTGGCATTATAAAGAAAGAGACAACTGAAAGAACAACCGCTAACCATCCCATACCGGCATGAACATCATTGTCCATATCTGATTCCTTTTCGTCGGATTTGATCGGTTCGCGAACTGTTTTAGCATCAACCGCTGCTTCTTGAGCGAACTCTACGTCTCCAGTACCCGCGTAAACTCCACCCTCAGCTACCTCAACCTCATTATAAACTTCATCATAAGATTGACCATCATCAATCTTTTTCATCTCACTCTCTTTTTCATCCCCATAGTGAGGTGCTTCTTCAACGTGTTCTTTATGATCATGGTTTTCTTTTTTATGCTGATCTTCGTATTCCATATACATCCCTCGCTTTCTGTAGAGGTGCACACTTAGCTTGTGAGAAATTAAGGAGAACTATGATGGTACATTTTGCATGAGTCAGGTTCCGATTGAAAAAACTTGAAGTCCGCGGATCTTCCACATATTTTCCTCCAAATAAAAAAGAGCCCTCTAAAGGACTCTTTCCATAAAGCGTTAAGGCGCTACAGCAACCGCGTCATGTGTTTTTGCTTTTTGTTGTATTTCAACAGCATACCAACTTTCGGCATGACCATTTTCTTCTTTATATTTTTCTAACCCTCCCATGCCACGATGGTAGGCAGTTAGAGCTTCATCCCAATTTCCATATTCATGGTGAAGATAATCAAGATAAATAAGTGATAATTGCATAGCATAATAAGGGTCAAATAGAAGTTCTTTCTTATAAGGTAAATCCCCCATATCTGCAATCCATGGTGCTGTATTTGTCATAAATTGAGCCATACCATAAGCATGTCCATATTTAGTTTCCGGTCCTACAAGGGTCGGATCAAACGTACCACCTGTTTCGACTTTTAGCAATTCATAAACAATATAAGGATTGATATCATAGCGTTTTGCTTCTCTTGCTAAATAGAGAGCCCAGGATTTCTCAAATTCTCCTTCACTTTCTGAAACCATACGGTCGGCGGTTTTTTCAAGTCCGGGCCACATGTCATATCCATTTTTCTCTTTAAACTCAGTAGGCATAGCGGTTAAGTATTGATTTTGGGATTCTAAATCTTTAACCTGCGCTTGCAGGTTTTTATTTTCTGTTTGGAGCTCTTTTGTCTGTTCTCCGTAAAAATACATAACAACAATAAAGAACAAAGTAATATATAAACAAACTAAAAGTAGCTGCACATAAGGTCTTGCACGATCCACAAAATCCCCTCCTCTTTATTTTTTTCTATATAAGTGTTGAGTCGAAAGGACCTAAACAATATTAACGACAGTTATATTGAAATGCAATAAAAACACTTCAAATCCAAATACATCCATCTTTTTAACACATTTCCTAATGAAAGCTCATAGGTTACTATGTAGAACTGCACAAATGAGGTGATGTTTTGAAAAAAGTGATCTCACAAGTAGTAAAACAAAAAATTAGAAACTTATCTGTTCATGATCTTTTAGAACAAAGCCGCGAATTCAACGTCCCCCTAACGAAAAGCCAAGCTACGGAGATTGTAGCGTTTCTAAAAAATTCAAATCTTAATCCTTTAGACGAAAAAGATCGAATGAAAGCCTTAAAAAAGTTAGCACAGATTACAGACCCCAAAACGGCTCAAAAGGTAAATAAAATATTCCAAGAAATGATTAAAGAAAACGGCCTTTCACACTGGTTTTAACGCCTTGTATATAGGCGTTTTTCTTTTTGTGTTCTATTTGACCAACAGCGCCAAGTTATTTATAGTAGTATAAGTTGCAAATAATGTATTCTTATACGTTTAATAAGGAGCTGACAAAGTATGCTAAAGCTAGGATCCCACGTTTCCATGAGTGGAAAGAAAATGCTTCTAGGCGCAAGTGAAGAGGCCGCATCTTATGGCGCTAATACATTTATGGTGTATACTGGTGCCCCTCAAAACACAAAAAGAAAAGCCATTGAAGAACTAAATATAGACGCAGGCATTGAACATATGAGTCAACATAACATCGATGAGCTGGTCGTCCACGCAGCTTATATTATCAATATAGGTAATACGGTCAAACCTCACGTATATGAGCTTGGTGTTGATTTCTTATCTAATGAGATTGAGCGCGTAGAAGCCCTGAAAAAAGCTTCTCAAATCGTACTACACCCAGGATCTCACGTCAGCCAGGGTGAAGAAGTGGGACTCAATCAAATTATTCAAGGCTTAAATGAAGTATTTGAGAATCATCCAAATACCACATGTCAAATCGCGCTTGAAACTATGGCTGGTAAAGGAAGCGAAATTGGTCGTAATTTCGAGCAAATCGCTAAAATTATCGATGGTGTCAAGCACAATGAACATTTATCTGTTTGTTTTGACACTTGTCACACACACGATGCTGGTTACGATATCGTCAACGATTTTGACGGTGTTCTCAACCACTTCGATAAAACAATAGGACTAGATCGCCTAAAAGTTCTTCACATTAATGACAGTAAGAATGAGCGCGGGGCAGGAAAAGACCGTCACGAGAATATCGGTTATGGACACATCGGATTTGATGCCTTAAATTATATCGTTCATCATCCACAACTTTCTGATCGCCCTAAGATCCTTGAAACGCCTTATGTAGGTGAAGATAAAAAGAATAAGAAACCTCCTTATCAATATGAAATTGAAAGCTTACGCAATCAAACCTTTACAGATTGGCGATCTAAATTACTACAGTCATAATAAACAAAACCATTACTTTGCTATTTGCACAAAGTGATGGTTTTTTATTTTTCCCATGCTTTTATACTAACTATCCTTTATTATGTGACTTCAAACCTATTTCGCAATATTTTTTATAAATTACACATGAGTAAGCCGTTGCTTTTAAACCACAAAATATTTAGGGGAAATTAATAAAAGCACCAAATCGCTTTAGCAATTTGGTGCTTTTTTAGCAAACATATAGAATTATTTTTTCTTATTTCGCTGCCTAGCTTTTTGTTTATTTAATTTCTTTTTAATCTGTTCTTGCTGATATTTCATTTTTTTCTTATAACCAGGCTTCACTTTTTTCGGTCGCTTTACGCGTGTCCATGCTTCTTTTTCTGTATCGTTCTCATCAATTTTACGCGTTGAACGCTGATTTCGGTCTTTAACAGGGACAAATTCACCCTTCTTAATATCATAACTATCAAACGTTAAGCCTGAGTTCTCAAGTTTTTTAATAAGAGATTCATCCGTTTCCGTGTACAGGTTAATCGCTGTACCTTCAAGACCCGCACGCGCGGTACGCCCTACACGGTGAATATAAAATTCTTCTTCTTTCGGTAGATCAGCATTGATCACGTGACTAACACCTTGGATATCGATACCACGAGCAGCAAGATCCGTAGCAACTATATATTGATAGCGCAGGTTTTTAATATCTTTGACCACACGTTTTCTCTCTCGCGGTGTTAAACCACCGTGAATGACCCCAACTTCTAAACCTTTATCCATCAGCTCTCGCGCTAATTCATTTGCTCTTTCTTTCTTATTGGCAAATATAATAGCCAAATAAGGATGGATGAGCTTTGTAATATTCATAATCATATCTGCTTTGTCTCTATGGCGAAGTGGGATGAGACGATGCTCCATTTTCTCAGGAGAGGGCTTATCTTCATCAGCTTGAATATAGGTTGGATTCTCCAAGTACTTCTTCAAGAATGGCTTTAATTTTATAGGGATCGTCGCAGAAAAGACGAGTAGCTGTAAATCGGCTTGCATACGAACAAGCACCTGATCGACATCTTCAATAAAACCTAAATCAAACATCAGATCCGTTTCATCAATGACGAAAGAAGAGGCTGTATACACATCAAGAGCTTCTTCCTGCACCATATCAAGGATACGCCCTGGCGTACCGACTATGATTTGAGGCTGATCTTTTAATTTGTCTATTGTTTTCTGTTTATCAGTGCCACCAATTAGAAGCTTCGCTTTTAGATCATCGCCATGTTCAGATAGCTGCACCATTTTACGAACTTCATCATAAATTTGAGTCGCTAACTCCCTTGTTGGAGCTGTGATCACGGTTTGTACTTCTTTACGGGAAACATCTATTCCATTTAGTAAAGGGATGAGGTAAGAATGAGTCTTCCCTGACCCTGTATGTGATTGTCCAATTAAACTTTCTCCTCTTAAAACAGAAGGGATTACTTTCTTTTGAATCGGTGTAGGCTCATGGAAACCTAACTGATCCACCATATCAATCATCTCTTTCGTAAGAGCCATTGATTTAAATGTTTGAACTGTCATATTCGTACTCCTTTACGATCGCTGTTGCTTTCTCATTATAGTAGAGTTCTCTCTATTATACCATCTTTACTCCTGCAACACTTAAGGATTTTTAAAGGGTTCTATCTCAAAGAATGGTCTAACTTTGTATTCTGCCCCATTTCCCTTTATAATATGAGGGAGATATGATATTTTCGAACTCAAGAGGAGTAAGAGGGGGAACAAAGATGGAAGTCATTAAAATAGCTCCAAGAGGCTATTGTTACGGAGTAGTTGACGCTATGGTCATAGCTCGTAATGCCTCTAAGGATCCAAACTTACCTCGTCCTTTATATATTTTAGGTATGATTGTTCACAATCAGCACGTAACAGATGCATTTGAGAACGAAGGCGTTGTAACGTTAGATGGTAAAAATCGTTTAGATTTATTAGAAGATATTCATGAGGGAACTGTCATTTTCACCGCTCATGGTGTATCACCTGAAGTGAAAAAGCGGGCCGAAGAAAAAGGGCTAACCGTCCTTGATGCTACATGCCCTGATGTAACACGAACGCATGACTTAATTCGTGAGATGGTAGCCGAAAATTATGAAATTGTTTATATAGGCAAACGAGGCCACCCGGAGCCTGAAGGTGCTGTCGGAGTTGCTCCAGACCATGTGCACCTCATTCAAAATGAAGAGGATATTGAGAACCTCACACTAACGAGTGAGAAAGTACTTGTTACCAATCAGACAACCATGAGTCAATGGGACGTCTATGACATTATGGAAAAAGTAAAAGAAAAATACCCTCAAACCGAAATCCATCAAGAAATCTGTATGGCTACTCAAGTACGCCAGGAAGCAGTAGCAGAACAGGCAGGAGAGGCTGACCTTACTCTTGTAGTAGGTGATCCAAGAAGTAACAACTCTTGCCGTCTGCAACAAGTATCTGAAGAGAAAGCAGGAACCACCGCTTATCGAATAGCTGATGTCAGTGAAATCGAACTTGATTGGTTGGATGGTGTTGAAACCGTTGCGATTACAGCAGGTGCTTCTACACCAACTCCACTAGTTAAAGAAGTGATCCGATTTATCGAAAGCTTCGATCCTTCAAATGAAGAGACATGGGACCGTACTTCTAAAGTGGAGCAGCGTAAAATCCTCCCTAAAGTAAAAACGAAGAAGACCTAACCAAAAAAGGATGCCCATTACGGCATCCTTTTTTAATCTCACAAACCAAGACCTATTGATATTTGATTTGTGTAACTTGTATAAGCAATTACATGATTCAATTCTACGATCTCTTTATCAGATAACCCTGCATCTTGTAACGCCTCTACATCTTCTTTTTTAACTTGAACAGGCTTAACGACTAGCTTCGATGCATATCTCAGCATCAATGTTAATGGTTGATCAAAATGACCTTCTTCAAAGGAAGAAAGCTTCGATAGTATATCCCCATCTCCTGTAAGCTCTATTAGCAACTGACTATGACTGTCCTTACAAAATTCACAACCATTTTGCATAGAGACATAAGTAATCAGCGTTTCTCTTTGAATATCTGTTAAAAATGTTTCCTTAACAGCTCGTTGCACAGGTGTGAACGCTTCTAATAGTGATGGGCTTTTCGCAATGAGTCTGTTAAACAAAGGCAGTGGTTGTTCTAAATCCTTTAGTGCTTCTATTTGTTTAACTTCTGCTTGCTTAGCCGGTTTAATCCAAGGCATTTAACAACCCCCTTTACATAAATTGAAATGGCTCTGTATGAGCTTTTGAAATCATTACATCTGTTGATATTTGTTTTTGTTCAAATTTTTCCTTAAGAAAATCATGAACAGTTCTCTTCATTACTTTCTCAACATGATGGCCAGGATCTATAACATTTAACCCCATTCCAAGAGCATCATGTGCCACATGAAAATATAAATCGCCTGTTACAAATACATCTGCTCCCTTACGCTTAGCGGCAGAAATATATTTGTTCCCATCTCCTCCTAAGACTGCAACATTCTTCACCATTTTCTTCTTATCCCCAACCAAACGTAAAGCTGGTACATCAAAGGCATCTTTCACCCGTTCCGCAAATGACTCAAGTGTCATAGGTTCATCTAGTTCTGCCATACGGCCAAGCCCTTTCTTTTCCCCTTGTAGTTCAAGAGGGTATACATCATATGCTACTTCTTCGTAAGGGTGGGCTTGATCCATGGCTTTTAGGACTGTCTTTAATACTGACTGCGGAACGATTGTTTCCATGCGCACTTCATCAACTTTTTCTATTTCTCCTTCTGTACCTAGGTAAGGGTCAGCGCCCTCTTCCGGTTTAAATGCCCCAATCCCTGGCGTTTGGAAAGTACAGTGACTGTAGTTACCGATATGTCCCGCTCCAGCGTCCCCTAGCGCTTCTCTCACTTCGTTCTCATGAGTTTGCGGGACAAATACTACAACTTTATAAAGGCGCTCTCTTTCTGTTTCAATTAGTACATCTTTAACATTTACTCCTAATGCTTCACACATGGCATCATTAACGCCTCCCCATGCTACATCCAAGTTCGTATGAGCAGCGTAAACGGTTATATCATGTTTAATAAGTTTTTGAACAATCCGACCTTTTTCATTATCTGGACTCACTTGTTTTAAGGGTTTAAAGAGCAATGGATGGTGAGCTATGATTAAATCAACATTATTCTCTATAGCTTCATCAACTACGCTCTCTAATACGTCTAAAGTGACCATGACCTTGTTAACCTTCTTATTTAATGTTCCTACATGAAGTCCAACAGGGTCTCCTTCAAAGGCTAATTGCTTAGGGCTCCACTCTTCGAACCATTTGATAATATCTTGACCTGTTGCTACTTTACTCATTTGTGATCTCCTCCTGTATCCAATTATATTGGGTTTCGAATTCTTTCACTTTATCGAGATCTGGTTGCTTCGCCTGTTTCATTTGGTTTAAGACAAACTGTAATTTGTCAGCTTCCCCTTGCCATTTAGAAATAAACGGTTCCGACTGTTCTTTTCGCAAAAACGGACCGAATAGAAGCTCTTTTTCACGGTCTATCCCGTAGGGCTTCCAAGGAGTATCACTACGATCTCCTATTAAGACTTCATAGATATGTCCATCTTCTTCAATGATCGTCTCTTCAATAAGCTCATATCCATTATGTAAGAACCATAAACGGACGATTTGAGCATCCAAGTTGGGCTGGGCGATAATTCTTTGCACCTTTCCTAACTTTTCCTTTCCTTCTTCTAGGATGGCTTTAATCAACTTCCCACCCATTCCTGCAATCGTTACAACTTCGACTTCATCCTCACTTAATACTGCAAGGCCGTTCCCTTTTCTGACTGTTACTTTATCATTTAATTGTTGCTTGTTAATATGTCTCTGAGCTGACTGATATGGACCATCATTCACCTCTCCGGCAATGGCTCGAGCATCTGGGTCCCGCTCGCACACATAAGCAGGCAAATAAGCATGGTCTGAACCAATATCTGCAAATGTAGCCCCTTTGTATATAAATGAGGCTACCGCTTTTAATCTTCTCGAAAGTTCTGTTTGTTTCATTTATCTCACCACTTTACTGAAATCTATTAATAGTCTTACCACACCACGCACAAAAAGTACAAGACATTTTCTAGGTTGGCTTCTCTTCCGAGAGAAAACGATCCCAGTCAAGGTGTTCCATATAAGCTCCCATATATGGAACAATCGAAGATGAGATATTTCAGCTGAAAGGGACCGTTATGTTTGATGAGTGGTTGGGCTTGCTCGGGGACTGCGAGACTCCCGTGGTCAGAAGAGCCTAGGTGAGCCTCCTTAGCCGGCGTCCCGGCTGAGGAGGCTCACCAGCTCCCCAAAGGAAAGCAAGTGGTTTCCAGGCCCACCTTACACCGTACTAAAGCTAACGGAAACATTCTCTCATCTTCGAGTGTTCAAAATTACTGCCCATATCATTAGCGGGGGCTAAGAGTAGGTTGCGTATGTTTGATATCTTATCATCTATAAAAAGAAAAGCCTTCTGCTAAGGCAGAAGGCTTTCCTTCATTTGTTATTTCTTTTCAGATAGCCATTTTGATACAGCTTCTGTCTTTTCAGCATTCAAGTTCTGAGCAGGCATACCGCCTTGACCATTTTGAATAATCCCTTTGATATCTTCTTTGGAAAGCTTACTACCGATGGTTTGTAGGTTAGGTCCTACTTGACCTGATAGATCTTGCCCGTGACATCCTGCACACGTCTGAGAGTAAATTTCTTCAGGATTAGCAGCACTTGCTTCGCCGCCACCTTCTTCAGCTGTTTTCTCCCCTTCGCCTTCTTTACCTTCCCCCGCTTGATCCATTTGGTTTAATCCTACAAAACCAATAATAATCATAAGGGTTATACCAAGTACAGCAATTAAAGCATAAGGCATAACTGGGTTTCGTTTCATGCTTATTTCCTCCTTATGTAATCCCCATTTCCACGGTTAGGACAAACTACATATATTTTACTTGAAAACGCTACTATAGAAAAGGGAAAAAGATGTTAAATCTAAAAAAAGATAAACAATAACCACATTACAAAGCCTATAATACCTGAAGCAATTAGGTAAAATACTTTCTTCCAAACTCCTATAAAAATCCATAATATGCAATTAATTAAGATTGTTATATGGAGCAGAACCATTTGTTGAGCTTTCATTTGTACTACATAAACAGAAAATATAAATACAATTAATAAAAAAACAATGATTGCGATATGTACATAGATGGAGTTAGCCTTTTTAAAATACCAATATCCAAGTGCACTAAAGGTTAAAAAAATTAAATGTAAACCCGTTTGCATTAGCATGGATATTTCAGTAAAATAAATGACAAGAAACGAACTCGGAAGAAGCGATAACAGAATCATAGCACAGACGAAAGTGAACCACGACTTATACGGAAACGCTTTCTTATCTGACGATCTATCTTCTTCTCCTTCAGTATATAAAGCAAGCAAAAAGTCGCAATATTCCTTAGGAAGCAACTGATGGTTTTTCCAGTAATGAATTTCATTTACAATAACTTGTTTCCGTGTGTCTTCCAATACGCTTCACCCCTTGAGACTCAAGGATAAAAAATACACAGCCACTGTGCACCCTATTAGGTACACAATGACTGAGTTGTATATGGCATTATCAATTTACTCTATTCCAAGAAATCCTTTAATCGTTTGCTACGACTAGGGTGACGTAATTTACGAAGTGCTTTCGCTTCAATTTGACGGATGCGTTCACGTGTAACGCCAAATACTTTCCCGACTTCTTCAAGTGTTCGTGTACGGCCATCGTCCAGGCCAAAGCGTAAGCGAAGTACGTTCTCCTCACGGTCCGTTAATGTGTCAAGAACATCTTCTAATTGCTCCTTCAGCAACTCATAAGCTGCATGGTCAGATGGTGATGTAGCTTCTTGGTCTTCAATGAAATCTCCTAAGTGAGAGTCATCTTCTTCACCAATAGGCGTTTCTAATGACACAGGTTCCTGAGCAATTTTCAAGATTTCTCTTACTTTATCAGGCGTGAGTTCCATTTCTTCAGCAATTTCTTCAGGAATCGGCTCGCGACCAAGATCTTGAAGCAATTGACGTTGCACACGAATTAATTTGTTAATGGTCTCGACCATATGAACTGGGATACGAATTGTACGAGCTTGGTCTGCAATAGCACGTGTAATTGCCTGACGTATCCACCATGTTGCATACGTACTAAATTTGTAACCCTTGCGATAATCGAATTTTTCAACGGCCTTAATAAGTCCCATGTTACCTTCTTGAATCAAATCAAGGAACAACATGCCTCTTCCCACATAACGTTTCGCAATACTTACTACAAGACGAAGGTTAGCTTCAGCTAAACGCCTTTTAGCTTCTTCATCCCCGTCTTCTATACGCTGCGCCAGATTGATTTCTTCTTCAGCTGACAATAGGTCCACACGACCAATTTCTTTTAAATACATACGTACAGGGTCATTGATCTTCACACCAGGTGGGACGCTTAAATCGTTTAAATCAAACTCTTCTTCCTTATCCAGCTGTTTCATGCTTGGATCTGCTTCAGAGTCACCGATTATTTCAACACCCTGGTCACTTAAATATTCATAAAATTCATCCATGGCTTCTGAATCTAGCTCATAACTGGATAAGCGCTCAGCTACTTCTTCATAAGCTAAAATACCACGCTTCTTCCCTAATTCAAGCACCTGTTCCTTCGCCTGTTCTAGGGTTAGCTCATTCTCTGTTGATTTCGAACTTGATGGCTGCTTTTGCTCTGCCATGAGTCCCCCTCCTTCCAAACTTCCTTCTATACCAAACTATTGAGATTTTAACTGCTTCTTCAACTCAATGATCCTCATTGCAATTTGCGCTGCTTTCACTGGATCATTTTGGCGTTCAGCTTCTTTCTGCTCCAGTTCAAGCGATGAAATGCTTTCCTGTTCGCTTCTCTTGTTAGAGATGACACGTATATAATCATTGACTTCCGCATCACTAAGGTCAGGTTGAAGCTTTAACATAGCAATTTCACTTACTAAACTTTGTAGTGAAGCATCTGGTAATTGTTCAATAAACTGCCCAGGATTGGCTTCATACCCTTCTTCGTAGTAAGCGTAAAGATATGTCACAATGACTTGATGCTCATTTAAATTAAAAGCTCCGCCCAATTGTTCCTGTACCTTATAAGACACAGAAGCATCATGCATCATATAATAGATCAATTGCCGCTCAGCATTATGAAATGCTGGAAGCAATTTCTGTTTCTTTCTAGAAGTTTCTTTGTAATTATTAGTATAGCTAGTCTCAGAATTCTTATCCTTATCAAGCCCTTGCTTTTTTCGGCGGTTTATGATTTCTTGTTCTAAAACATCTATTGAAAGATCATATTCGCCCGCTAGTTCTCTAAGATAATGATCCCTCTCTAGTGGTTTACTGATTTTAGAGACCTCATCTAACACACGTTCGATGTATTGGATCCGATCTCCTTCATTTTTTAAATTAAACCCTTGTTTCAAGTGGTTTATCATAAATCCCATATACGTCACAGCTGCATCTAGTACATGTTTTCGAAAGCTTTCACTTCCGTGTGACCGTATATATTCATCAGGATCTGATCCTTCTTTCATTTGTGCTATTCGTACATCACACCCTACTTTTTTCAGTAGGTTAGCAGCTTTATAAGATGCATCTTGGCCTGCTTTGTCAGCATCATAGCACACAACCACCCGTTCCACGTACCTGCGTATTAACTTAGCTTGTGGCTCCGAGATAGCTGTACCTAATGTGGCTATTCCATGTTTAATACCACCTTGGTAAGCAGATATAACATCCATTTGTCCTTCAAATAAGACGACTTCGTTTTGTTTTCGTATCTCTGAACGAGCTAAATCGAAATTATAAAGTAACTTCCCTTTTTGGAATAAATCCGTCTCTGGGCTATTTAAGTATTTAGGCTCGCCACCATTTACGCTACGTCCACTAAATGCAACCGTCTTTCCTTGATGGTTTCGAATGGGAAAAATAACTCTACCTCTAAAACGGTCACCGTAATGACCATCTTCTCGATATGAGAGCAAGCCTCCTTTAACCATCGTTTGAGGATGGAATCCTTTGTTCTCTAAAAATTTCATTGTAAATTCTTTAGAGTTTGGAGCGAATCCTAACTGAAAAGCATCAATCACTTCATCAGATAGGCCTCTCTCTTTCAGATGCTCATATCCATCTTTACCTTCTTTTGTATGTTGCAACAAATGATGGTACAATTTAGTTAACCAGCCATGCGCCTCAAGGAGTGTTTGGTTCTCTTGATGCTTTGGATCAGATTGATCTTCATCACCAGTATCCTGTTCTGGTACATGATGGCCACTTTTATCAGCAAGAATACGGATCGCTTCCTGAAAGGAAACGCCTTCGATCTCGCGAATAAAGGTGAGAACATTCCCACCCTTTCCGCATCCAAAGCAATGAAAAATTTGCTTATCGGAAGAAACGGAAAAAGAAGGAGTTTTCTCATTATGAAAAGGACAAAGGCCGAAGTAATTCCGACTTTTCTTTGTAAGTTGAACGTATTCACCGACAACATCTACAATGTCGTTGGAGTTTCTAATCTCCTCGATGATATTTTCTGGAATGCGGTTAGACATACAATCACCATGTTTACTTTTTATTCTAGAAGGAGCATAAAATCCCTTCAATATTCGACAAGATTTTTCAAGTCTTGCATAAAAACCCCACTAATACTAAGGTCATACAATCATTTAGTTATCCATTCGCTATATAAAAGGCGAGATTATGATGACCTCCACGTTACTTTAGAACTAAGAGACTCCCACATAGGGATCTTTCGACAATTCCTAGAAGAATGCCGGCTATAGTCATGTATTCTACATTCCTGTCAGGATTCCTTCCCTAAGAATATAAGTTTTAACTTTCTGAAAAGTCATTCCTTCTACTCAAATTACGGGACATAGCATTCATTCCCCACTATTTCCTTACGCAAACCATAGAAACATTTTTTCACAAAATACAATTATAATACAACAAAGATTGAATTACCACGATTTTTTTATTTAATAAGCGGATATATTTACACTAAAACGTCATAAATGCAAGAGAAAACACAGGCGCTCAACCTGTGTTTTGTTTTACGATTTAGAATGGATACGATTAAGAATCGTATTGGCAGTCTCTTCTACAGCTTTATTTGAAACGTTAATTACATCACACTGTATACGATCAACTACAGAATTAAAGTGTTCTAACTCATGATGGATGCGTTCCATATTAGCATAAGTCGCTTGGTCATCCAATCCTAAAGCTTTCAAACGCTCTTTTCGTATATCATTTAACTTCTCAGCGCTGATTTTTAAACCAATACACTTCGAAGGGTTTACTTTAAAGAGCTCTTCAGGTGGGTCGACTTCAGGAACGATAGGAACGTTGGCTACCTTCAAGCGCTTATGTGCCAAGTACTGAGATAGTGGAGTCTTAGATGTTCGCGAAACGCCTATTAGAACAACATCTGCTTTTAAGATTCCTCTTGGGTCTCTACCATCGTCATATTTCACAGCAAATTCAATGGCTTCGACACGTTTAAAATAATCTTCATCCAACTTGTGCACTAAACCAGGTTCTAAACGCGGCTTCTTTCCGTATTGTTTTTCAATTTGGTCAATAAAAGGACCTATTATATCAATTGCTGTTACACCATTCTCTTTAGCTTCCTGCAATAAGTATTCTCGGAACTCAGGAATGACTAGTGTGAAACCAATCATTGCCTCGTGATCTCTTGCTTGAAGTACAGCTTCTTTCAAAGTAGCTTTATCTTCAATATAGGGAATGCGTTGGATTTCAAAATTACTATTATTAAATTGACTTATAGAAGCTTTCACAACTAATTCAGCTGTCTCTCCTACTGAATCTGATACAACATATACAATTGGTTTGCCCATTCTTTCCCCTCCTCACATTTAGATCCGTTCATCACGACCTAGTTCAACCAATGCTTTGGTTAAATTCGTTTTTGTTAGTCGTCCAATGACTTCATAACCGTCCTCGTCATTTTTCACCACTGGTAGTGCATCGATCTGCTTGTCGATTAGCATTTGGCCTGCTTCTAACAGTAAATCCTCTTTATAACAAATCGTAACATTAGGCATCCTTGTCATTATAATATGAACGGGAATCTCTCGTAAATCCTGATTCCCTATACTTGCGCGCAGTAAATCTTTACGAGATAAAACGCCTACTAACTTAGCATGATCATTCACCACAAAGAGAGTTCCGACATCTTCTAAAAACATGGTGCATATCGCATCATAAACGGAAACATTCTCATGCACGACAACAGGGATAGATTGAAACTCCTGAACTTTAAACTTTTTTAATTTCTCGGTAAGAAGCTCAGATCCCGTCTTGCCGGTATAAAAATAACCAACTCTTGGTCTTGCATCTAAATAACCCGCCATTGTCAGTATAGCTAAGTCAGGACGTAAGGTCGCTCTTGTTAAACTCAGGCGCTCTGCTATATTTTCACCCGTAATCGGTCCGTTTTCTTTCACAATCTCAATAATGTGTTCTTGCCGCTGTGTTAAATCCACCTTTTCACCACCTATTACTATGTGTCATACTATTTTAAATATTATATCTCATTTTAGAGCGAGTGGGAAGAACTGTCCTTTTTGGACAACCTAAAGAAGAGCAAAAGGTTTTAAGAAATCATAACCCTTTAAAAGTGAAAAACCTCGTCCCTATACCTCTAACACTGAGGGATAAAGACGAGTGATCTTCATGATTATTCATTATGCGCTTAGCTAGAATACTGAACGGTACTTAAAATGTCAAACATTACGTTACTCTTTCAACCAGTCCAGCTGATTTAAGAATTTCTTTGATTTCAGATAATACCCACCGTAACGATCATAATATTCGGATATCATTTGTTTAAGTCTGTCCTTATTCTCTTGTTTAACGGATATGTTCCCAACTCTTGTCACATCGACCTCTAGACAAATACGCAGTAACTTTAAAAGATTTGGCGCAAGTCCGTAGGAGTGGGAATCTAAATGGCGGCATCTCATACATAAGATCCCCCCTTCTTGCACAGAAAAAGAAAAAGGCTCTTCTTCAGACCCACAATTCACGCATCGGTGAACTTCAGGTGCGAAGCCGCCTTTACGAAACATCTTCATCTCATACATAAAGAGCAAAATATCTAGATCTTTATCTTCTGTAATCCAAATAAATGTTTGTAAAAGCTGCTGAAACAAAAACGGATCTGGCTTGTTTTGCTCCTGCAGCTTATCAGTTAGTTCTGCCATATAAGAAGCATATGCCGTTTTAACAATATCTTCTCTAATGGAACGTAAGGAATACAGCACCTCTCCTTGTTGCAAAGTTCCCATATTGGAGCCCATTTGTACAAGAAAAGATGCATACACGAACGGTTGGGTGATGGCAGTTAAACGACTTTTAGGTTTTTTTGCACCTCTAGCCATCACTGCAATTTTACCCTTTTCTCGCGTGAACAAGGTGACAATTTTATTCGTTTCCCCGTAATCACCTGTCCGTATTACAATCCCCTCTACCTTTTCCAACAATTCAACTCACCTAACTTCTTTCTCTACAACTGTCGATCAAATTCTGCATAGTCTTCATTGTGTTCCCTAGCTTCTGAACCTTGACTATCAGTCGTTTCCAATTCCTTCAATAATAAATAGGTTTCAATGTTTCCTGTTTGACTAAAAACCTTCCAAGTAAAGTCTCGCACAAGAAACCCCACCTTTCTATTGGATTAAGAAAATGTATGATTGATCTTAGATTGACCGTAAACGGAGACCCTCATGTACCTTAATATTTACCAAATCAATATTCGTCTTCACGATATCCATACTCTTGTAGCTGATTAGCACGATTACGCCAGTCCTTTTGAACTTTTACGAAGAGTTCTAAATAAATTTTCGTACCAAGTAAAGATTCAATATCTTTACGAGCTCTTTGACCAATTTCTTTCAACATAGAGCCTTGTTTTCCAATAATAATACCTTTTTGACTTGAGCGTTCGACAATGATGGAAGCTTGCACATTCAACTTTTCATTCTCACGTTCTTCTATACCTTCAATCACAACCGCAATTGAATGGGGGACTTCTTCACGCGTTAGATGTAATGCTTTCTCACGGATTAGTTCACTAATAACAAAGCGTTCAGGGTGGTCAGTAATCATATCTTCCGGATAAAACTGTGGACCCTCAGGCATCTGCTCAACCATCAGTTTGAGTAAATTGTCTACATTGTTTCCCTCTAATGCAGAAATGGGGACAATCTCAGCAAAGTCGTATTTTGTACGATACTCATCAATGATCTTAATTAACTCATCTGGATGAACTTGATCTAGTTTATTTACAATGAGAAAGACAGGCTGTTTTACTTTCTGAAGCATATTAATAATAAACTCATCTCCACGCCCAAAGCCTTCTTTAGCATTAACCATAAATAATACAAGATCTACTTCGTTCATACTTTGTTCAGCTACATTAACCATGAAGCTTCCTAGTTTATGTTTTGGTTTGTGAATTCCTGGCGTATCAATAAATACCAATTGGGCATCGTCTTGAGTATAGACGCCTTGGATCTTATTACGGGTCGTTTGTGCCTTGTCACTCATAATGGCAATCTTCTCACCAATTACTCGATTCATAAATGTGGATTTTCCTACGTTAGGTCGTCCGATAATGGATATAAATCCTGATTTGAACTCTGATTCCATGTTGTATCCTCCATGCTTTGATGATTATTCCTTAAATCAACTTTGATTTTTTTCTATTTTACTACAAATTCACCTTCATTTCATGCAATCGACAAAAGCAGTTACGAAATTACAAGAAAACAAAAGGGATTCATCGCCCTACAAATTATGCGAAATTTCGATCCCCCACACCCCTTTTTTGCATTCACTATAACGCTATCGTTTCATTATTCTTTCTTAGTGTAGATCGGGTCGTTACGTTTGTTGAGTGCTTGGGGTGTCTGGGGAACGACTCGCTTTCCGCGGGCGAGCTGTCGAGCCTCCTCGGGGAAAGCACCCTGCGGGGTCTCGTCGACCTCTTTCTCCCGCAGGAGTCTCCCCGTTCCCCAGACACCCCTGGCTATTATTTTGCGAACGGCCCCGCGGGTGAAGGCTGAAGATATTGCTATATCGCATGTTTCCGTTACACCATATAGAGCAAAGGTGGTTCGGGAAATTGCGAGACTCCTGCGGCAGCAGGAGCCAGTCTAGTTCCGGCGTGGAGGACCTAGCGTGATAAGTCATCTTTTTTCCAAAGGCTGAACGCCTTTTCCAAAAAGCTGTCTTATCCGTACGGTCCTAGGCACCACGCCTGCACTTTTCAATCTAGGGGAGACCGCGGAAATCGCGGAGCGATTGAGGAGGCTCCCCAGCTCGCCGCGGAAAGCGAGTGATTTCCCGAATCACCTTACGCTCCAATAACGCTTACGGAAACATTCTCTCAGTTTAGAATCTTCAAGACCTCCACCAAATAAAAAAAGACCTGGAAAAAAGAGTTCCCAGGTCTTCTTAGAATAGTTTAGGAAGAAATATAATACACGCAATAATAACAGAAGCTAGTGCGGCAACGAGTACCGCTCCAGCTGATATATCTTTAATTTCCCCTACAAGGGGGTGATGCTCCGGGGATAAGAAATCCATAATTCGTTCAATTACCGAATTAATCATTTCTAATATAATTACCATTGCCATAATGGTAGTGACCGCCACCCATTCCCAGGCAGCTAAGTCAAAAAGCAAACCAGCCAGAACAACAATGGCCGATACAGATAAATGAATCCTGAAATTTCTTTCGGTCTTGAGAACTTTCCACACACCTTGAAAAGCAAAGGAAAAGCCAATCAACTTCTTTTTCTTAGTTTCGTTTGAGCCCGAACTCATGTAAAATTTCCTCTTGGCGTGAGAACATTTTCTTTTCATCCTCTTCGTTCATATGGTCATATCCAAGCAAGTGCAGGAAACCATGAAGAGCTAAAAAGCCAAGTTCACGCTCATAAGTATGGTTGTATTCTTCAGCTTGTTCCTTTGCCCGGTCAACAGAAATGACAATGTCTCCAAGAAGAAGTGGCATCTCAGCCCCCATGATCTTCATTTCCCCATCTCCTTCTTCTTGCATAGCGAAAGAGATCACATCAGTGGGTTCGTCCTTCTGACGGTAATTTCGGTTAATGATTTGAATTTCATTGTTATCAACAAAAGATACCGATAACTCGGCTTCATCTGTTATGTTCTCCTGATTTGAGGCGAAATCTAAGATGCGTTGAATTAAATCAATGTAATCTTCTTCTACAGAGTTCGTTTCATCGTGAAAATCAATGTACATGTTTATGCCTCCTTTACGGCCGCTTTAGTTTCTGGATATTGAATTCTTGAATGAAATATACCTTGTAACGTTTCACAAATCGCTGTTTGTATACGTTCTAGGTCTTTTAATGTTAAAGGACTATTCGACAATTGTCCATCCAAAAGACGATCAATGATGATCGAATGAACGAGGTTTTCAATGTCTTCTGGTGAAGGTGTTTTAAGAGAGCGAACGGCCGCTTCTACTGAATCACATATACACACAATTGCAGCTTCACTGGATTGTGGTGTAGGTCCTGGGTAACGATAGTCCATTTCTTGGACATTTTCGTTTTCCTGTTTAGCTTTGTGGTAGAAGTACTTTAAAAGGGTTGTACCATGGTGTTGTTCTGCAATTTCAATAATCTCTGCAGGCATCTTATGTTTTCGTAGCATTTCAGCCCCAATATAGGGATGAGCAATAATGATCTCCGCACTTTCCTTAGGTTCAAGCAGATCATGAGGATTCTTCATTCCCATTTGATTTTCAATAAAGTACTGGGGCTCTTTCGTTTTGCCTAAATCATGATAATAAGCCCCAACTCGAGCCAGTAAGCCGTTAGCACCTATGGCCTCACAAGCTGATTCACTTAAGTTTGCAACCATTACACTATGATGATACGTCCCAGGTGTTTGCGTCAGTATTTTTCGAAGCAAAGGGTGATTTGGATTAGACAAAGTAATCAACAGTGTATCTGATAGCATGCCCAATCCCGCTTCAAAGAATGGCATTAATCCAAATGTAAGAACTGAAGACAGAAAAGCGGATAGAACTGCATATCCAACCGTTATCGTTGTACCAGAAAGTGAAATAGGCTCATACGACAGCAATACAAAAACGATCACAACGACAATATTCACCACCGTAACTCCAAAACCCGCTTTAAGTATAGATGTTTTATCTTTTACATTATGAAGAAATATAATCGCTGCTAGTTGTGAGAACATAAAGTATATGCCTGCTTCAACATTTAACGTTCCGGGGATCTGTTCATTAAAAAAGATCGTGCCAAAAATCGCATAAACTATACTTAAAAATATAGCCATCCTTTCATGGATGAGAAGCGTTAATAGCATCGCCCCTGCAGCAACTGGTACAACATAATATAAATCATCAATAGAAGTTTGGAAAACACTCCCAAGTTTCATCATAAGAAAGACTAAGATACTAATAAAAAGGATTGCTAACACCTTACCATTATCTAATCCATCAGTCTTGCTCATCCTTTTCAGTTCATAAAGGAGGACTCCCAAAGAAAGAATGATGATTAAAATAAGACCTGAATATGGATACCAATTGCTTTTCCCATCTAATAATCCAACTAATTTTAACCGCTCGTATATATCATTAGAAATCGTTTCCCCTTGAAAAACCAAGACTTGTCCTTGCCTTATCATAACAGGGTCGACATCATTAGCTGCTTCGTTTTGAGCTTGAATTTTTTTATCTTCATCGATAAATGAATTACGAACAATCAAAAATTCAATTAACGATTGCACAGCCTCTTCTAGGTCAGGATCAAAACTCTCATATTGTAACTCATTCTTTACCTTTTCAATAGTTGAGCCAACATCCTCTTCTCGTACACCGGAGTGCAGCGCCTCTTTAAGCGCATTAGAGAGCATTTCCTCCGCCACATTTCGTTGTTCAGCTGGTGCATCCAACAAGCGCTCAAGAACTTTCGGGTTAACTTGTTTTGTAATATCTTCAGATAGCATAGATTGAAGTTTTTCGACTTTACTCTTTTCCTTATCGGAGTCAGTGGCATCTACTTTTTGTTCCTCTGATGCCTCTTGTTTATCAATCACTTCAACTGCATTAAAAATTTCTTCCATGTAGTTAATACGGGTATTCGTGATGAAATTTCTGATGGTGTACACGTCATCGACAGATTCCATAGCTTCATCTCGTTTTTCCTGCGTTTTATCTTTATCTTCTACACTAATCGGAGAGAGGATCGTATCTTTAGCCGTATCCAGTCTATCTACATCATAGGTTTTTGTTTGAACATTTGAAAAAGCAAGTAAAAAAATGACCAGCGCTAGGATGGTCATAGATGCTCCAATGGTGATCCACACATTTTGAAATACATTCCCCTTGATGAACTGATTCCACCAGTTTCTCACCGAATTCCCCTCCATTATCTTATACATAGAAAGAAGACCCTTAAAAAAGGGTCTTTCTACTTACTTTTCATCCTCATATGCATCAATAACTCGTTGAACAAGCGGGTGACGGACGATATCTGATTGTTCTAAGTAAGAAAAGGCTATCCCTCTAATACCAGATAGCTTCTTTTCTGAAGCTTTTAGCCCTGAAGTAACACCTTTTGGTAAATCTACCTGGGTAATATCTCCAGTAATAACCATTTTCGATCCAAAACCAAGCCTTGTAATAAACATTTTCATTTGCTCTGGTGTTGTGTTCTGAGCTTCGTCTAAAATTACAAAGGCATCATCCAATGTTCGACCTCGCATATAAGCCAGAGGAGCAATTTCAATCGTTCCACGCTCCATTAATCGAGCTGTATGCTCTGTTCCAAACAAGTCATGGAGAGCGTCATATAAAGGTCTTAGGTAAGGGTCTACCTTTTCTTTAAGATCTCCAGGTAAGAAGCCTAGACTTTCTCCGGCCTCAACGGCTGGTCTTGTTAATATAATACGTTTGACTTCATTATTCTTTAATGCCTGTACAGCCATAACGACAGCAAGATAGGTTTTACCGGTTCCTGCAGGCCCTATTCCAAACACTAAATCATGAGTTTTCATTCCAGAAACGTAATTTCGTTGACCAAGTGTTTTGACTCGAACAGGCTTCCCTTTTGCGTTTCGAATGATCTCATCTTCAAATAACGTTTCAAACTGTTGGAGTTCATTTTTCTTAGCCAAGTCGATGGCATAGATCACATCACGTTCAGAGATCGTTAAACCTCTACGAATGATTTTAAGCAACGCATGAAACACTTGTTCTACTAACATGACATGTTCTTTGTTTCCTGACACACTTACATGTTCGCCTCTCGTAACAATGGATACACTTAATTGAGATTCCATTTGTTTCAAATTACGATCGCCTGTCCCAAATAAGGCTAACGCTTCATTCGGATTATCTAATTGAATGTCGATTGTACGTAAATCTTCCTGCATGCTTCAGTCTCCTTGAGTGATAGGTTGAGGTTTAGAAATATCTTCATGAACTTTAAAATATAGGATTAATTTTACTTTACCATTCTCTTTCTGACGGTGCAAAACTTTTTGGGCGATAATCTTGGAATTTTGTGGGAGCTTTTGTTTCAATTCCATCTCAGCTTGTTTCACCCCTATTTGCAGAGCTTCTTCATCTGTGCGAGATTCTTTATACAACTCTGCTTCAGAAATCTCTTTAGAAGAGAAACCAATTGGTAACTCCCATTTAAATAAATAGAATGGTTTATTGTATTCCTCTTCATGCATGCGCTTAAACTCAGGTTCTTTGAATCCCCAAAGGGGCACTCTTAAGCCTCCCAGCTGTACACCATACTGGGTTTCTTTTTCACCAGTAATTACTTCATATTGCACATCAAGAGGGACAACGACTTCGCTTTTGTACCATGTCTCTGCAATGACTTCCCCTTCAGCGTGGACAAGTGTCGGTTCTTCTTCCCGCCCAATTGCTCCTGAAACGAGCAGGTCCCCAGACTCTACATAATCATTTAGTTCGACTGCAGGTTCCCCCTTTTCAACGTACATATCTACAATAATTCCTTTTTTACGGGCATAAAGACTTTGAGGACCACCTTCCTCTGGTTCTGTAACAATCGTTTTCTCTACCCCTTCTAAGTGGTAGGTTGTACCCTTTTCAGTGACACCGACCCACAAAAGTTCAGGTACATCAGCTAAAAGTTTTTGCTGCATTTGACCAGGGGTTTCAATCGTAAATTTCCACGCCCCTCGTTTAATTCCATAGTCTTCTAAATTCTCTTTAATTTTATACTCTACCTCTGGCGTAACTCCTTCGATCTTTATGCCCCACACCATGTTCGAAAGAAGAAAGATCGCAATCATTCCAAGTACAAAACCCGCTACAAGAGACCTTCTTTTAAGAAGAGAACGAATTAAGAAAGGAAGGCCATGCCTCTTTTTGAAACGGATTTTGTAATCCATTTGACTCCTGAGCTTCTTGAGGGCTGCTACATCTTCCAAACGCACATTGGCTTCACATGTCAACTCGTCTATCTTTTTCACATTCCAAACTGAAATTCCATTCTCAACACAACGGTTGAGAAAGAATTCCGGAAATTTCCCTTCAATCCTAAGCGTCGTGTACCCTGTGAAGAAAACCCCTTGCGTAATTTTCATACGTACCTCCTAACCGTTAGCCGTTTGATCTATAAAGGTCACTTCATGAATGGTTCCCTCGAGCAAGATCTCCTCAGGGAGCATCATGCGAAGCACAAACCCTTTCCCCTTGATTAACAACTGCCCTTGCTTCAATTTAAGGCGTAGCTCCTCATCAGAGAAAGAGATTAATCCCTTATGATTTTCCACATATGCATGTATTTGTCCGATGGTTGTTATTCTGGGTAGTTCGAGGATGACATCAGTTGGTAAATCAAGTTGTTGCGATAGCCAATTCCCTATACGTTGTTGCCATTTTTTCATCCGAGTGTGCCCCCTCTCACATACATATCTATGAAAAAAGCACGAAATGTATCACTACATTTCGTGCTTTCAATCAGGCTTATTTTTTTAAATGGGATCGGTAAGGATTCATTGAACGAGGTTTCCCTAACACTTCAGCCATAACAACACTTTCAGCAAGCTTCTTTTTTGATACGTTTTGCAAACCACTTACCTTTACAGAAGGTTTTGGCTTGCTTTCTTTCCGGTAAGGTACTTTTTCATCTCTTTGATAGCTTGGTTGAGTTGGTTGATCTGGTATCGCGTCATGTTCTCCTCCGATTTCACCTTTAAAGGCTTTCTCGTCTTGAGATTTCACTTCTGACCCTTTATCCTTCTGTTCACGTTTAAGGCTCCTATAACGCTCTCTTTGCTCTTCTGCGTATGTCTTTAAATCTTTCACCTTTTCTCGATCTGCAGAAGGTTCAGGTGAAGATGGATTCGTTTCCCTTTGAGGGGTCTTATTTTGCACAGGTTTCTTTTTTTGCTCCTTTTGCTCATCCTTACCTAAATTAGTGAGGAAGGCAAAAACACCGAAAATAATCGGTAGCAAAATTCCTATGTTGCTAAAGATAAGATCAAAGATATCTCCCATTCGTAATCAGTCCTCCTAAATAGGACTTCAAGCTCTATTTGTCCTCTTCTTCATTCTCGTTATTCATCTTTCCAATTACATCACGCATATCAGTATCCGCTTGGATGTTCTTCAGGTTGTAGTAGTCCATAACACCTATATTACCTGAGCGCAACGCTTCAGCCATAGCAAGCGGAACTTCCGCCTCAGCTTCCACAACTTTCGCTTGCATTTCTTGTACACGAGCACGCATTTCTTGTTCTTGTGCCACCGCCATAGCACGACGTTCTTCTGCTTTGGCCTGAGCGATATTCTTATCAGCTTCAGCCTGGTCGGTTTGAAGAATTGCACCAATGTTTTTACCGATATCAATGTCAGCAATATCAATGGACAAGATTTCAAAGGCTGTTCCAGCATCAAGACCTTTACTTAGTACATTTTGAGAAATACGGTCCGGATTCTCTAACACCTGATTATGGTCCTTAGAGCTACCAATGGTACTAACAATCCCTTCACCTACACGAGCAATAACGGTATCCTCACCAGCACCACCGACTAAACGATCGATATTCGCACGAACAGTAATACGAGCTTTCGCTTTTACTTCGATTCCATCCATCGCTACACCAGCAATAAATGGTGTTTCAATTACTTTCGGGTTTACACTCATTTGGACAGCTTCTAATACATCTCGACCAGCTAAGTCAATAGCTGCACAACGTTCAAAGCTTAATTCGATATTAGCTCGTTGAGCTGCAATAAGCGCATTTACCACACGGTCAACATTACCACCTGCGAGGTAGTGACTTTCAAGCTGATTTGTATCCACATCTACACCAGCTTTATGCGCTTTAATCAACGGATTAATAACGCGACTTGGCACAACTCGACGTAACCTCATTCCAATAAGTGTAAAGATACTAATTCGAACACCCGCTGCCAATGCACTAATCCATAGCATGATTGGAATAAACGTGAACAATACAGCAAGCGCAATAATAATAACTGCAATAAATATTATTGGTACTAAACCTTCTGATAACATAATTAATCCCCCTTATTCTTTTTCTTGTTTAATTTCTCGAACTACAATACGAGATCCTTCTACTCTGACAATTTTGATACTTGCCCCTGCAGAGATGAAACTTCCTTCTGTTACAACATCAATTCTTTCATCGTTAAATATTCCTGTACCAGATGGTCTTAGTGGTGTAACAGCTTCACCCATATTTCCTATAAGATCATCTCTATTATTTGATGAGAGGTAACCTTTCTCTGAGGAAGTAGAGTCACTTAAAACGATGTTTCTCAAAAATCCCCTGTCAAATCCTATCGTCTTGAATAAGATAACAGAGCCTATAATTGCCACAATAATAGCAATGAGAAGACTCATCGTCATATGCCCAATGTCATCGGTCGACATAAATAATGAACCTACAACGCCACCTGTTCCAATAATCCCGAGGATTCCACCCGGGACAAAGAACTCTAGAACAATGCACACTACCCCTAACCCGAATAAGATAATAGCTTCATAACCCGCAAGTCCTGCAATCATATGTCCATAGAAAAACAACCCTAAAGCAAGTAGTCCCATGGAACCAGCTATTCCAAACCCAGGGGAATAAAGCTCCGCAACAAACCCCAAGCTAGCTACAGAAAGCAATATAGGAACGACAACAGGATGAGTAATCAATCGGGCAAGCCGCTCAGTAAATGTGGGGTTAGTCGTTATGATTTCAGAGTCTGACAACCCTAGTTCTGATAACAATTGCTCTCTTGAATCTACTACTCCTTCTGCATATCCAACTTCTAGAGCTTCAGCTGCGCTTAGCGTTAGGTATTTTCCTTTTCCAGCCTTATATTTTGGCAAATCAATATCCGGGTTAGCCATTGCTTCTGCATATAACGGATCTCTATTATTCAATTCGGCTGCTGTACGCATCTTCTTTACCCAATCGGATTGAGCTTTCTTATTAGCTGCATTCCCATCTGAAGTTATAACTCCTGCTGAGCCCATGGTTGTGTTTGGCTTCATATAGATTTGATCAGCATTTAGTGATATGTATGAGCCTGCAGATAAGGCTTCCTGGACCACATAGGCGGTATTGGGAATTTCAATAGACTGAAATAAATTTGCGATTTCTGCCGCCGCATCTACCCTGCCACCAGGAGTGTTCACTTCAAAAATGATATGGTCCGCGCCCTGATCTCTTGCCTCATTCACACTTCTTTTCAAGAAAGAAGAAAGTCCTTTCTCCACTGTTTCTGTTATAGGAACAACATAAACCGTCTCTCTTGTTCCGTCTGCAGAGCTCGTTGGACTTAGGAATGATACCAACATTAACAATAACAACGACAAAACCATAGCATATCGTAGAAATCTTCTCATAATCCCCCCCCTTTCTCTTTTATTATATACGAGTTAGCAAAACTAAACGTTTCATGATAAAAAAATTTTATTTTATAGATTATCCATGCTTAATAAAAACCGACCAACATATGAAAAAAACCGCCTTATTATAAGGCGGTTCGTGTTTAAGATAAATGTTTTTGTACAAATTGTTTAACTAGAGAGCCATCCGCTTTGCCTTTTACTTTAGGCATAATGGCACTCATCACTTTGCCCATATCCTGCTTAGAAGAAGCACCGACTTCAGCAATCGTTTCTTGAACGATTGCATCTAATTCATCTTCAGAAAGCTGTTGGGGCATATATGATTGAATGATTTCAATATCTCTCTCATCTTTTTGCGCAAGATCGTCACGACCTGCACTTTTGTACTCTTGGAGGGAATCTTTTCGTTGCTTTATCTCTCGGGACAAAACAGTTAATTCTTCTTCCTCAGTCAATTCATCTTTTCCAAGTTTTAAAGCTTCATTTTGTAAAGAAGACTTCACCATACGGATGACGGATAGTCTTTCTTTCTCTTTGTTACGTAAAGCCTCTTTCATATCTTGGTTTAGACGCTCAAGTAATGACATCTACCTTACACCCTCTTACTTACGCTTTCTAGCGGCTTCTGATTTCTTCTTACGACGGACGCTAGGCTTCTCGTAATGTTCACGCTTACGATACTCAGCTAGTGTACCATTCTTAGATACGCTGCGCTTGAAGCGACGAAGAGCATCTTCAAGAGACTCGTTTTTACGCACGCGAGTGTTGTTTGACATGCTATTACCCTCCCTCCAAAGCAAAAAAGACAGTTTCAATGAACACGTGAGTATCTTTTCCTCACATGCCTCTGACAATTATAAACCATTCTCCAGACAGTTTCAACTATTTTTATTAAGGATCATTCGGAGAATTATATTGTCGTTGCTCTGTCATATCATCCACTTTAACATAAGTTGAGCAAGCAAGATAGAGGGTAATGCTTAATTTCGATAAATTGGGTCTCCCTTCTTCATTGAAACTTGGATAGTAACGTCCTTTTTCTGTCATGAATTCATGTCTTGTCCATAGTATGGTATAGAGGTGAACAACCGTGGCTGATCTAATTACACTTTTTACTGTTTTCTTAACCATTTTCTTATTTGGTATGACTGTATTAAGAGTTGGTTTGTATCAATTGTCTTATCGTAACATGAAAGTATTACTAGAACGGTTTGCAAATAACCCTTTGAAAGGAATGCTAGCAGGCATCGTTGTAACAAGTGTGTTACAAAGTAGCTCCTGTACCATGGTGATTGCTATTGGGCTTGTTGCTGTGGGGGTTCTCAATTTCAAACAATCTATTGGGATTATTCTTGGAGCTAATATCGGAACTACTGTTACAGCTGAATTACTCACCTTTTCAAACTCTATTCCTCTTTGGCCACTCTTAATCATTGGAGCAGTACTACTAATCATACCTAAACAAACATGGTTTGGAGCTGGCGGAATTCTATTTGGTTTAGGATGCATCTTTGTTGCTTTAAACGGATTCGAGTCATTAGCAGAACCTTTGAAGCAATTCCCAATCATTCAAGATAGTCTGGCCTATACAAACGACTATCCTAATGCCAGCATATTTATCGGAACAGCCATGACAGCCATTATACAATCATCTACTGCAGCTACAGGAATATCAATGAGCTTTTTAAACGAAGGGATTTTTAGCCTCACATCCGCTATTGGGATCATGTTAGGTGCCAATATCGGAACTTGTATCACTGCCTGGGTGGCTTCACTCGGAAGCAATCGTGAAGCTCGGCTTGTTGCCATGGCTCATATCTGGCTTAATGTCTTAGGCGTATTACTTTTTGCACCATTTATAGATGAACTGGCAGCTTTATCCCAATGGCTATCAAACGACCCAGCCCAGCAACTTGCTCACATCTCTGTTGTGTTTAATGTTTTGTCTTCACTAATTGTTTTACCTTTTGTCCAACACTTCACTAAATTTGTTATGTTCGTTCATAAATATAAAGAATGATGACCCTTATCACATAAGGATCATCATAAACATCAGAACAAAAAAAGGTGTCCTCTGAAGAGGCCACCCTTTTATTTATTAATAATCAGAAGTTCCTTGTCCACCAGATACGATGGATACACCAGCACTAGCTCCAATGCGAGTAGCGCCTGCTTCAATGACAGCATCTGCTCCTTCACGGTCGCGAACGCCTCCAGAGGCTTTAACTCCCATGTCAGGTCCTACTGTTTTACGCATTAGTTTAATATCTTCTACTGTAGCGCCTCCACCTGAGAAGCCTGTAGAAGTCTTAACGTAGTCAGCTCCAGCAGCTTTAGCTAATTCGCAAGCTGTTACCTTTTCTTCGTCTGTAAGAAGAGAAGTCTCAATGATGACCTTTGTTAAAGCGTTGCCTTCTGTCGCACGAACAACGGCTTCAATGTCAGCTTGTACTGTTTCTTTATCTCCACTCTTTAGAGCGCCGATGTTAATCACCATGTCTACTTCTGTAGCTCCGTTTTCAATTGCTTGTTTTGTTTCATAAGCTTTTAATTCTTTTGTATTGGCTCCTAGAGGGAAACCAATAACCGTACAAACTTTTACGTCTGTATCTTGAAGACGTTCGTAACAGAAAGGTACCCAGTAAGGGTTTACGCATACAGAAGCAAAGCCATATTCTTTAGCTTCTTGGCAAATCTGTTCAATTTTTTCTTGTGCTGTATCTGGTTTTAACTGTGTATGATCAATCATTTTAGCTAATTTAGCATCCATTTTAATCTTCCTTTCTTACTTAGGTTGTCCGTACCTCTTTCATCTTAGCATTATGTTTTAAAAAATGCTACTCCCCCTCTATTAAATCGCTTACTTTATTGTCTCTAGAAGTCTGTGTGTCATACATAAAAGACCTAGCTGAATACTCAGCTAGGTCTTTTATTAGGAAGATAACTCGATAGAATCGTCGGTTAAACTTGGGCGATCCATGACTCGGACAAATTGACCTGCGTTATAAGGATACCCAGCTTGAGTAAGCTTAACGCGGACAATTTCACCTACCATATCTTCTTTACCTTCAAACACAACTTTTAAATAATTATCGGTATAGCCTACATATCGATGATCATTTTCGTCATCTTTAAACTTCTCTTCTGGTATAACTTCAAGGACTTCTCCGTCATACTGTGATGCATATTCTTTAGCTTGTTGGTTTGATAATTCAATAAGTTGGTGAACACGGTCGTTCTTAACTTCTTCATCAACTTGATTATCCATACGTGCTGCAGGTGTTCCTGTACGCTTCGAATAAGGGAACACGTGAAGTTCAGAATAACCGATCTCTTGAATGAAGCGATACGTTTCATTGAATTCTTCTTCCGTCTCACCTGGGAACCCAACAATTACATCTGAGGTAATCGCAAGACCTGGTAACGCCTCTTTAATACGGTCTACCCGCTCTTTGTAAAACTCAGTTGTGTATTTACGACGCATACGTTTAAGAACAGTGTTTGATCCTGATTGGAGAGGGATATGCAGGTGACGTACGATCTTATCAGACTCACGAAGAACATCAATAACGTCATCTGTGATTTGGCTTCCTTCGATAGAAGAAATCCGAATCCGTTTCAGCCCATTTACCCTTTTGTCTAATTCACGTAGTAACATAGCAAGATTATAATCTTTCATGTCCTCGCCGTAACCGCCTGTGTGAATTCCTGTTAATACGATTTCTTTATATCCTGCATCCACAAGCTGTTGTGCCTGTTGAATAACTTCTTCCGGATCACGAGAACGCATCAAACCACGTGCCCAAGGAATTATACAAAACGTACAGAAATTGTTACAGCCTTCTTGAATTTTTAATGAAGCGCGTGTTCGGTCAGTAAAATCAGGGACATCAAGCTCTTCATATGTACGAGTTTTCATGATGTTTGTAACGCCATTGATGGGCTGACGTTCTTCCTGATATTGTTTAATGTACTCTAGCATTTTACGTCGATCTTGTGTACCTACCACAATATCTACCCCAGGAATGTCCATAATCTCAGCAGGAGATGTTTGGGCATAACAGCCCGTTACACAAATAACAGCATCAGGATTTTTACGGATAGCACGTCTAATTACTTGACGACTCTTTTTATCTCCTGTGTTCGTTACTGTACATGTGTTAATCACGTATACATCAGACGAGCGATCAAAGTCCGTACGCTCATATCCTTCTTCTTTGAACAATTGCCAAATGGCTTCCGTTTCATAATGGTTTACTTTACAACCAAGTGTATGAAAGGCTACTGATGGCATAGGATCACCCCAATTCCTCTAATTGATAGGACAGAGCTGAAAGAAAATATGTAGCAGCGGTTTCTGTTCTTAATATCCTTGGTCCCAAACGTACCGCTAGCGCCCCCGCTTCCTTCAGCGTCTGCACTTCTTGTTCACTGAATCCGCCTTCTGGTCCAATAATGACGAGAATACGCTGCCCTTGCTGAACCTGCGTAAGAACTTCTTTTAATGACCTAAATGAATGACTTTTCGCCTCATCCTCATAAGCAAATACAATCCAATCATAGCTAGCTTGAAGGGCTATTAAATCTCGCAAGGTATGCAATTGCGAGATAGAGGGAATCGTCGTTCGATGAGATTGTTCGCTCGCTTCTTTTGCAATTTTTTGGTATCGTGTTATTTTCTTTTGTGATTTCTTTTGATCCCATTTTACAATGGAGCGCTCTGCTTCAAAAGGAATAAATTGTGATGCTCCGAGTTCCGTTCCCTTTTGAATCACATGCTCCATTTTATCTCCTTTAGGTAACCCTTGTGCAATCGTAACAGAGGCTGGAAGTTCTTTTTGCTCTTCCAGCCACTCTACGATCTGACATGTGACAGCTTCTGTCGTAATATCAGTAATTTCACATTTAGCCAGGTCACCCTCTGGTGTACAACATAAAATGTGATGTTCAGGCTTCATTCTCATTACCTTTCCGATGTGATGGACATCTTCTCCGGTAATCACGACTTTAGAGTCATCCCATCCTGATGAAGGAACAAAATAACGTTGCACAATGGGCACCTGCTTTCTTTATGGTTTACGTGCGATAATAGATGTCCAGTCTTCCATTACATTTGTCTCAACAATTTCAAAACCAGTTTCAATAAGCTGATCCTTTACTAACTGACGTTTGTTCTTAATAATCCCGGACGTAATAAAGTAACCGCCAGACTTCAGTTTATTGAAGGCATCATCCGTAAATTGAACAATGATTTCAGCCAAGATGTTGGAAACAATTAGATCAGCTTCGACATCAACACCCTGAAGAAGGTTGTTTTGCTTCGACTCAATTTGGCCTTCCACTTTATTTAATTTAGCGTTAATCGTAGTACTCTTCACTGCGATATCGTCCAAATCAAATGCGTGAACATATTTTGCGCCCAGTAATACTGAAGCAATACTGAGAACTCCAGAGCCAGCTCCTACGTCTAGAACCAAATCATTTTCCTCTATATACTGCTCAATCGCTTGGATACTTAAAACAGTAGTAGGGTGTGTCCCTGTACCAAATGCCATACCAGGATCTAGTTCTATAATGATCTCATCACTTGAAACAGGCTCGTACTCTTCCCATGTAGGGATGATTGTTACCTTTTCTGAAATCTTAACTGGTTTATAGTACTTCTTCCAAGCGGTTGCCCAATCTTCCTCATTCAACTCACTAATTGTCACGTGGTTATGACCGATATTAATATCGAATTCGATTAGATTGGTAATTGCCTGTTTAATTTCTTCTACCGTTTCACCTAAGAAACTATTCACGGGAAGGTATGCTTTTACATACACACCTTCTGCCGGATAGTCGTCAGGATTTAATTCATAAATCTCACCCATAAACGTATCTCGCTCTTTCATAAGGTCTAGAGGGTCTTCAATGACTACTCCACTAGCCCCAGCCTCATGAAGAATGTTCGATATAGGTTCGATTGCTTCATTTGTTGTATGAATACATATTTCAGACCATTTCAATGGGATCAACTCTCTTTACTCTGGATTCCTTAGTCCCCTTTAAAGGCACGCTTAACACGTTGGAAGATGTTATCGTGTTGCTCTTCTGTGGGTTGGTTTCCACTAATATCATGGAACTCACGTAGTAATTCTTTCTGACGATCGGTCATGTTTGTTGGTGTAACAACACGGATCTTCACGTGTTGATCTCCATGACCATATCCACGAACGTTTGGAGCACCTTTTTCTTTCAAGCGGAATGTTTTCCCATTCTGAGTGCCTGCTGGTATCTTAAGCTTCACATTTCCGTGTACAGTTGGGACTTCGATTTCATCTCCAAGTGCAGCTTGCGTAAATGTAAGAGGCATCTCACAGAAGATATGGTCTCCTTCACGTTTGTAAAATTCGTGTGGACGAATTTGAACAACTACATACAAGTCGCCTGTAGGACCACCGTTTTCGCCCGGTTCACCTTGACCAGATACGCGAATACGCTGACCTTCATCAATACCAGCTGGAATAGAGATGTGGATGTTTTTACGTTTCGTAACTCTTCCAGCTCCTCCGCACGTATTACACTTATCTTTAATGATTTGCCCTGTTCCTTCACAGTAATGACATACACGGCGGTTTACTACACGTCCAAATGGTGTATTCTGTTCCTGGTTTAACTGGCCTGCACCTTGACAGTGAGAGCAAGTTTCTGGTTTCGTTCCTGGTTTTGCACCAGATCCGTCACATGTTTCACATTCTTCTTCTTTTGGAATTTGCACATCCGTTTCTTTACCGAATATAGCTTCTTCAAAATTTAACGTCATTGTATATTGAAGATCTGCACCTCTACGAGGAGCATTCGGATCGCGACGGCGTCCTCCGCCACCGAAGAACATGTCAAAGATGTCTCCAAAGCCTCCGAAGTCTTCGGCACCACCAAAGCCTCCGAAACCACCCTGGTTAGGACCTGCATGACCAAATTGATCATATTGTTGGCGTTTCTGATCATCACCTAGTACGTCCCAAGCTTCCTGAGCTTCTTTAAACTTGTCCTCAGCATTGTCTTCTTGACTGACATCTGGGTGATATTTTTTTGCTAATTTACGGTACGCTTTCTTAATTTCATCTTTAGAAGCATCCTTAGATACACCTAAAATCTCATAATAGTCGCGTTTACTCACTGAAGATCACTCTCCCGACTCTCTACTCACATAAAGTTTATATTAACATGGTTTCATATTCGATTCAAAGTTAATTCATTAACATTCTTCCCTTAACAAGGGAGACAAAATTCATGCAGTAAAAAAGTCAAAGCCAAGATACCCCCTGACTTTGACTTTTTTTATCTGACTAACCTAATATGGTTGCTTACTTCTTCTCGTCTTCGTTTACTTCTTCAAAGTCTGCGTCAACAACGTCTTCTTCTGACCCTTGGCCTTCAGCACCTTCTTGGGCTTGTTGAGCTTGTTGTGCTTGCTCATACATTTTTACAGAAAGCTGTTGTACTTGCTCTTGAAGAGCATCTTTCTTCTCACGGATTTGCTCAAGGTCTTCACCTTCAAGTGCCGTTTGAAGTTCAGATTTAGCAGTCTCAGCGTTTTGCTTGTCTTCTTCTGTTACAGATTCACCAAGGTCTTTGATTGTTTTATCTGTAGTGAAGATTAGTTGATCTGCTTCGTTACGAAGCTCTACTTCTTCACGGCGCTGTTTGTCCGCTTCAGCATTTTCTTCAGCTTCTTTAACCATTTGCTCTACTTCATCTTCAGAAAGACCAGAAGAAGATTTAATTGTAATGGACTGTTCTTTGTTTGTGCCTAAGTCTTTTGCTCCTACGTTAACGATACCGTTCGCATCAATATCGAAGGATACTTCGATTTGAGGTACACCACGTGGTGCTGGTGGGATATCAGTTAACTGGAAACGACCAAGCGTCTTGTTATCTTGTGCCATTTCACGCTCACCTTGAAGTACGTGGATATCTACAGCTGTTTGGTTATCAGCAGCAGTAGAGAACGTTTGCTTCTGGCTTGTAGGAATTGTTGTGTTACGTTCGATTAGCTTCGTAGTTACGCCACCCATTGTCTCAATACCTAGAGAAAGTGGAGTAACGTCTAGAAGAACAACGTCTTTAACGTCACCTTGAAGTACGCCACCTTGTACAGCTGCACCTAGTGCTACTACTTCATCAGGGTTAACGCCTTTAGAAGGGTCTTTGCCTACTTCTTTCTTAAGAGCATCTACAACTGCAGGAATACGAGTAGAACCACCTACTAGAAGTACTTTATCAATGTCGCTTGAAGACATGTTTGCGTCTTTAAGCGCACGACGAGTTGGTTCCATTGTACGTTCTACTAAACTAGAAGAAAGCTCTTCGAATTTAGCACGAGTAAGGTTCATTTCTAAGTGAAGTGGACCTGCTTCTCCTGCTGTAATAAATGGAAGAGAAATCTGTGTTTGAGCTACACCAGAAAGATCTTTCTTCGCTTTTTCTGCAGCGTCTTTAAGACGTTGAAGTGCCATTTTATCTTTAGAAAGATCGATGCCATTCTCTTTCTTGAATTCTGCTACCATGTGATCGATGATTACTTGGTCAAAGTCGTCACCGCCTAGTTTGTTGTCACCAGCAGTTGATACAACTTCGAATGTACCGTCGCCGATGTCTAGGATAGATACGTCAAATGTACCGCCACCAAGGTCGTAAACAAGAAGAGTTTGATCTTGTTCTTGGTCAATACCATATGCAAGAGCCGCTGCTGTAGGCTCGTTAATAATACGCTCTACTTCAAGCCCTGCAATTTTACCAGCATCTTTAGTAGCTTGGCGCTCAGCATCGTTGAAGTAAGCTGGAACTGTGATTACAGCTTTTTCAACTGTTTCTCCAAGATAGTCTTCTGCGTAAGACTTGATATACTGAAGGATGATAGCAGAGATCTCTTGTGGAGTGTGCTCTTTTCCTTCAATTTCTACTTTATAGTCTGTACCCATGTGTCTTTTAATAGACTGAATTGTGTTAGGGTTTGTGATTGCCTGACGTTTCGCAACCTCACCAACCTGACGTTCACCATTCTTGAATGCAACAACGGAAGGAGTCGTGCGAGAACCTTCTGGGTTCGGAATTACTTTAGACTCCCCGCCTTCCATTACAGCGACACAAGAGTTTGTTGTACCTAAGTCAATACCAATAATTTTACTCATGACAAATTTCCTCCTTTATCTTCATATGTAGAGCGAGCTTATTGATTCACCTTCACCATTGATGGGCGAATAACGCGGTCGTTTAGCTTATACCCTTTTTGAAGCTCCTCTACGACAACATTTGATTCATAGTTTTCATCTTCAACTTGCATGACTGCTTGGTGCATATGAGGATCGAATTCTTCTCCTACGGCCGGAATCTCTTCAAGGCCTTCTTTCTCTAATGCACTCTTAAGCTGTTTATAAACCATGTTCATACCTTCTGCATACTTCTCATCTTGAGCTTCAACTTGAAGCGCTCGTTCGAAGTTATCAAGTGCAGGTAATAGCTCCTCAATAAGTGATTGAGATTTATATTTACGGTCGTTCTCACGATCTTTCTGCGTGCGACGACGGAAATTATCATAATCTGCTTGTAAGCGTAACAAACGTTGGTACGTTTCATCCTTTTCTTGCTGGAGTTTTGCTACCTCATCCATTTCAGCAGCCTCTTCTTCAACAACTTCTTGTTCAGGATTTTCAACGACCTCTTCTTGTTCGACTTCTTCTGTTTGTTGTTTATTTTCGTCCATGTTTGTCACCTCCTCTAAAGCTCGTTCATTTACACCGGTTAAGAATATATCAGAAATTGAATCTAAACTAAACCGATAACCCTTCAATTTTGGGTATTTTTTATAAAAAGTCAATTCAACCTTACTTTTATAGTAAGAAGAGAACAAGCATCCTTAAATGCCTTTATCATCTATTCCCCAGTTGAACCTTTTTGATACCAGGAATGGAATGTTTCGGTCATACGATCAGAAAGTAAATTCAATAATGAAATGACTTTTGAGTATTCCATCCGAGTAGGACCGAGTAAAGCAATCGTCCCTAGTTGTGTGTCCCCTATTGAGTAGGACCCTGTAATAATACTGAGATCCTTCATGGCGTTCACTTCATTTTCAGTCCCTATCGATACTTTAATATCACTGGAATTGTGACGAAGTAAGTGAGCAATCTCTGTTTCCTCTTCTATCATCGAATACAGTGTCCTCACTTTATCAATATCCCTAAACTCAGGCTGCATGAGAATATTGGTCTTGCCGCCAACATAAAGCTTGGCTGGCTGTTCGTCAAATAGAGCAGCTCGTAAATACTGATAGGCCTTTTCAAATTCACTTGTATGCTTTTTAAGCAGTTCGGCTATCTCGGTATTCAGCTTATGATGCAAGTAAATAATCGGTACACCATTTAACCGCTCATTTAAAATGTTAACCATCTTCTCTAAGTCAGCTGGTTTAATTTCTACAGGGATCGTAAACGACCTATGCTCAACATGGCCTGTATCCGTTACAAGAATGGCTACAGCAGATATTTGCGATAAGGGAATGATTTGTAATTGCTTTAATTTCGTCTCGTATACTTCAGGTCCAAGAATAATTGACGTGTAGTTCGTCAACTCGGATAAAACCCGCGCAGACTGCTGAACGACTTGTTCAAATTCTACCATTTGATGATTAAATGCCTGTTTCACAAACGTTTTCTCTTGCCCAGATAAGTTAAAGGGTGACATCAAATGGTCAACATAAAAGCGATACCCTTTCTCTGAAGGAACCCTCCCCGATGAAGAATGGGTTTTCTCCAGAAATCCAAGCTCTTCTAAATCAGCCATTTCGTTTCGAATCGTAGCTGAACTATAGGAAACGTTGTCTTTCTTTGAGATCGTCCTAGATCCTACAGGTTGCGCAGACTGGATGAAGTCATCAATAATCACTTGTAATATCAACAATTGTCTCTCTGTTAACATGATGATCACCTCTGTTAGCACTCTTTAATTGCGAGTGCTAAATCTAATAATAAATTATCAAATGCCCCGCTCCTTGTCAACGATATTTCACTGAAGCTTTTCATCTTCAATCAAAAATTGTGCAAAAACCTCATTACCAAAGAGGCGGCCCTGTGTTGTAAGTGCAACATTGTCCTCTGTTTCTGTTATCCAGTTTTTCCTCTTTAAATAATCTAATTCACTCGAATAAAGAGAATGAATGGAACGACCGAAGCGATTCTCAAATTCACTCATAGATACTCCAGATGTTTTACGCAACCCGAGAAACATTTGCTCTTCCATCTCTTCTTTATAGTGCACGGGTTCAACGTGCAGTCGCGGAAGCCCTGTTTCCTTGCCTTTCTTTGTATACTGATTTAAAGGCTTGATATTAACGGTACGCTCACCAGGTAAATACCCATGTGCTCCTGCACCAAACCCATAATAATAATCATTGTTCCAATAGGTTAGATTGTGCTTGCTTTCAAACCCTTGCTTAGCAAAATTACTGATTTCATATTGATAAACACCCTTTTGATTCATCTCGTTCATTAATAACTCATACATTCTCGCTTCTTCTTCCTCTACGGGTTTATGCAACTTCCCTTTTTTATGACGAAGATAGAAGATTGTCTTCGGTTCAATTTGTAACGAGTAAGATGAATAATGGGGAAGGTCTAACGCAAGAGCTTCATCAATTGTTTTCTTAAATTGGTCATACGTTTGGCCCGGTAGTCCGTACATTAAATCAACAGACACGTTTTCAAACTGTTGCTTTTCAAACAGGCGAAGACTATCATAGACGTCTTTTACTCGATGATTTCGACCTAATTTTTCAAGAAGTTCGTCATCAAAAACCTGTACACCGAATGAAATTCGGTTTACACCGTATTCTTTTAGTAGCGCTAGTTTCTTCTCATCAAATTCACCAGGATTTGCTTCAAACGTATATTCTAAGGGAGCCTCAACATCGAAAGACTTTGCAATCATTTTGAGCAGTCTCTCAAGTTGCTCGTAAGATAGTGCTGTTGGAGTGCCTCCACCCACAAAGATTGTTTTCATTTGTCGCTTGTCTGTGCCAACTGCTGTTACAATCTCATTCTCTAATGCATCCAAATATTGATCTGCAAGCTCAGGATTGTAGAAAAATTTCGTGAAATCGCAATAATGACAGATCTTGTGGCAAAACGGTATATGAATATATGCTGATGTAATCATGTTTGTCACGTTCCTTTAAATAAAATAGCTTTGTTCACGCATCTAAAATAATTAGGTCCACATGCGTCACCCTTGAAGTAAAACATACAAGTTAACAAAGTTGAAAGCATAAAAACCGCAAGAAATCTCCTGCGGTTTTTACTCATTAATCCTTATTAATCGTCAGAATCCATTTCTAGCACGGCCATAAAGGCTTCTTGCGGTACTTCAACAGACCCAACCATCTTCATTCGTTTTTTACCTTCTTTTTGTTTCTCTAGCAACTTACGCTTACGAGAAATATCCCCGCCGTAACATTTTGCAAGTACATTTTTACGCATTGCTTTAATGGTTGAACGAGCCACAATTTTATTCCCAATTGCTGCTTGAACAGGAACTTCGAATTGTTGACGTGGGATTAATTCAACAAGCTTGCTCGTAATGGCTTTACCGCGATCGAATGCAAAATCTCTGTGTACGATAAAGGACAAGGCATCAATCGTATCACCATTTAACCAGATATCCATTTTCACGAGATTCGACGCACGATAGCCTGCTAAGTCATAGTCAAAGGAAGCATAGCCTTTTGTTTGAGACTTGAGCTGATCAAAGAAATCATACACAATCTCAGACAGTGGGATATCATACGTGATATTAACACGGTTGTCGTCAAGATATTGCATATCTACGAAAGAACCGCGCTTCTTCTGACAAATTTCCATCACAGAGCCTACATAGTCGTTCGGGACCATCACGGTTGCATTTACAAACGGCTCACGAACTTCACTAATTGACTGCGGATCTGGCATTAAGGATGGATTATCAACCGTAACCGTTTCCCCATCAGCAAGTACTACTTCGTAGATTACACTTGGCGCAGTTGTAATAAGTTGAATATTAAATTCACGTTCGATACGTTCTTGTATAATCTCCATGTGAAGGAGCCCTAAGAATCCGCAACGGAAACCAAAGCCCAATGCCTGAGATGTCTCAGCTTCATACTGAAGGGAAGAATCGTTAAGCTCTAGGCGCTCTAGTGCTTCACGTAAATCATTGTAATTGTTCGCATCAACTGGGAACAACCCACAGAACACCATCGGATTTAAACGTTTATAACCCGGTAATGGTACTGGAGCCGGATTGTCTACTCGGGTAATCGTATCACCTACGCGGGAGTCACCTACATTTTTAATCGATGCTGTTAAATATCCAACATCTCCAACCGTTAATTCATTTTTAGGAGTTGGCTTTGGATTGAACACACCAATTTCGTTTACTTCAAACTCTTTCCCAGTCTGCATCATGCGAATCTTTTGACCAACCTTTACAGAACCTTCCTTTACGGCAATCGACGCGATTACCCCTCGGTATGGATCATATAAAGAGTCAAAGATCAAAGCTTTCAATGGATCTTCTGGCTCACCAATAGGGGAAGGAATACGTTCTACAATGGCTTCTAGTATCTCTTCAATTCCTTTCCCCGCTTTAGCTGAAGCTAAAATAACCTCATCCTTTGTTACACCAATAAGATCCTCAAGTTCTTTCGTCACACGGTCTGGATCAGCCGCTGGAAGATCTACTTTATTAATAACTGGAATAATTTCTAAATCGTTATCTAATGCAAGGTAAAGATTGGCCAACGTTTGAGCCTCAATCCCCTGCGCCGCATCTACTACTAAGATAACCCCTTCACACGCTGCTAAACTACGGGATACCTCATATGTAAAGTCGACGTGTCCTGGTGTATCAATCAGGTGGAATAAATAATCTTCTCCCTTATTAGGAGAGCTATATCTTAATTGAACTGCGTTTAATTTAATCGTAATACCACGTTCACGCTCTAAATCCATCGCATCAAGAAACTGCTCTTTCATCTCTCGCTGAGTTAAAGCTTTCGTTTTCTCTAAAATACGATCGGCTAATGTCGATTTGCCGTGGTCGATATGAGCGATAATTGAAAAATTACGCACATTCTCCTGTTTAATCTTGTCGCTACTCACATTCATCACTCCTACTTTAATCCGAAACCATAGCTAGCTTAGATTATAGCAATGTAGAGGAAATACTTCAATAACGAAAAGCGCAGGCGGGGTGACCAGGGCCGTACGGATAAGCAAGATGGCGAAAATAAGCGTAGCTTATTGTAGTCATATTGCTTATCGCGCTAGGCCCTCCCCGCCGGAGCTAGATCTCATTCGAAAAGCGCAGGCGACTGTTCAGCAAAAGAGGAAGTTCGGTTAAAAACGGCACGTCAATAGCCAACACCGAACTGACCTGCATCCTGCAGGCCCGCATAAGCAAAATGCCGGAAGTGGCGCTAGCCACTGCAGGTAGTTTGCTTATGACGCTAGGGGCTAGGAGCAGGAGCTAGACATCATCGAAAAGCGCAGGCGGGGTGCTTAGTGGAAAAAGGAAGCTCGACTAAAACCGCCGCGTCCTGCGGCAACGTCGAACGACCCCACATCGTGTGGGGCCGGATAAGCAAACTGGCCGGAAATGGCGTTAGCCATTGGAGGTCATTTTGCTTATCGCGCTAGGCCCTCCCCGCCGGAGCTAGATCTCATTCGAAAAGCGCAGGCAACTGTTCAGCAAAAGAGGAAGTTCGGTTTAAACCGGCGCGTCAATAGCCAACACCGAACTGATCTGCATCCTGCAGGCCCGCATAAGCAAAATGCCGGAAGTGGCGCTAAAAGAAAGCAGAGAATATGTGATAGATCGTGTAGATGATTGTATTGTACACCCAATTCACTACTCTTTCTAAGGTGACAGCTAATTTTTGAAGGCCTCGGGCTTCGTTGTGGTCCTCGTATTGCTGTTGTTTTTCCTCAACAGATACTTGCGCGAAGTCTTTACCTAACACTTGCACTTCATAGTCACCTGTTTCCATTTTTTCCGTTTGAACAGCTTCTTGAAATGTACCACTTGAGAAGCCACGCATTTGAATCATCCCAATGCTAGCTTGATTCATACCGACCAAAACGCCACCGAGGAATAAAACTATCATAATTAGAAAGGTCACTGTGAAGCGCGCCATAGCGGTCATCTCCTTATTTCTGCTTACTGATCTCCACTCACTTTTTCCGCTTGCCAATAAAAATCACTAAACACACCCGCAACTGCATCCGCACTACGATAAAGCTCTTCTAATGTATTCTCTACTCCCCCGAACTCAATAAGAATAGCATTTTGAGATAAGTCTTGATTAAACTTCCCATTCGTACCTGAACCCTTTTTTGTCATTACACCTCGACTGAGCCCAGGATATTCCTCTTCCATTTTGTTATGAAGCTCATTAGCTAGTTTTAAATTTTGTTCGTAATGAGCATATTCTCCGCCTATTACAAAGAAGATTCTCGCAAACGACTCACCATTTATATCTGTAGTTGTATATTGCTTGTCGATGGAATCCCTGTGAAGATCAAAATAATATTGTAAATCCGCCTCTGTACTCATCGCTTCTTGCACAACAGACCTAGACATATCATACGACTCATAATACTCCATATCTTTTTCTTTCAGTTTCTTTGTTATATCAGTTTTATCGACTTTAGCACCAATGCCATTATCTTCTAAGCTTTGAGCCAGACGATCGCCTACAAGTGTAATATTCGCTTTAGAATGAAAGGCATCTGTTGCGTCTTCTGGAAGGAGAGGAAAATAAGATTCTCGATTATGGGTGTGGTAGATCAACACAACATCCCTATCACCAGTAGTGGGTAATGCTTGATCAGGAGAAGTTTGATCTTCTTGTTCAACTGGTTGCTCTTCAGTAACTACTTCCTTTTCCTTTTCATCAAAAATTTCCATAGGAGGAGCTGATTCAACTGCCATCGTCGTATAGTTTGTCCCCTCACCTGCTACAACAATTTGACCGTCATATGCCGAAAAACCCGGCAACTCTCTACCTAAGAAGGAACGCGGATCATCAGGCTGTATGCTTGTAGCTGTTTGAAAAATCATCTCAGAGATGCGAAGGTCTTCATATCCTTCCGGGTACGCCCCCTGAAACACACGATTCTCCATGCTCATTAATCGTAAAAAAGAGGAACCATCTACCTGACTTGTCCATGTATGCAATGTAGAAGAGGACAGCCGATAAGCTGGCTGTATAGATGTCAGTAAACCGATCAATAAAAAGATTCCTATTAAGCCTAGTAGATAGATGCCGCTTCGTTTATACCATTTCTTCAATTCTCTATGAGCAAGCATTAAGCCTTTAGAATTCAATGAGGTCACCCTTTCTCTCATGTTTCCTAACTCTAGTAAACTCTATGAAAACTAGAGAAAGAGTAGAACCTTCTTCTATTTTATCTTGTAAAAGAATCCTCTGTGTCTGGCTCCACATCTTGGTGTAGAGCAGCGTTCAGGCCACTCGCCACTACATGAGCCATATCTTTCATAAATCCGTCTACTTCTTTAGGGGTAACCATTAAATTGTGACCAATAGGAGTTAGGACCTCTTGAATAAGTGTTCTCTTCTCCTGAGCTGACAATCCACCAATCATTCCCATAACAGCTTTTCGTTGGTCTTCATTCGGCAGGTCTTCTTCTGTTAATTCTTTTTTCTCGCCAAAATCCATACCAGCAGGAGTTAAAGACTTAGATGGTTTCTCCCGCTCATCCCACTCACGCCCAAAATGTTTGAGCATATAGTCAATCGTGTCACTTGTAATGGTTACAGCATCGACAACAGTCGGTATACCTAAAGAAATAACCGGAATCCCTAAGGTTTCTTCACTTAATTCTTTACGTTTGTTACCTACACCAGATCCTGGATGAATCCCTGTATTGGAAATCTGAATCGTGCTATTCACACGGTCAATTGATCGAGAAGCTAAAGCATCAACCGCAATGACAAAATCAGGTTTCACCTTCTCAATTACACCAACAATGATATCGCTCGTCTCTAAACCAGTAACCCCCATCACACCTGGAGTAAGAGCTGACACAGGACGAAAACCTTTATCAACAGTCTCTGGCTGAAGTTCAAACATATGGTTTGTGACAAGCAGTTTATCAACTACCATAGGACCCAATGCATCAGGTGTAACATTGTCATTCCCTAAACCTACTACCAGACATGTTGCATCAGCAGCTACATTACTTTTAACAAGTAACTCTTCTAATTCTCTCGCTACTACAGAAGCCGTATGATGCATAAGGCTCGTATCATGCTTTCGTATGCCTTGAGATTCAATGGTAATATAAGAACCCGGTTTCTTACCGATTTGTTCTGCTCCGTTTTCATCAACTTCTACATAAGTCACCTTTATGTCTTCAGCTTCCTTCTTCTCTTGAACGCGTACTCCCTCACTATTAGAAGAACCTTGCTCTTTTTTCTCTGAAACCATGTCTTTTGCTTCAACAGCTAAATCTGTACGAATTTGAAAATGATCTAGATTCATTGACATACGAAAACCCTCCGTTTTTTTACTAGGATGCACGTCCATTTTGGCTTTCATACATAATAGAAAATCATGTGGTATTATATTTATGTTGAAAACTGCTGTGTGCTCTGATAAAATGTCTCTTGTTCGAATAAATGCTCTATAAAGCAGGTTCAATTTCTCCAGGAGGTGAAAATAGATGGCTAATATCAAGCAAGCTAGAAAACGTGTTATTACACAAAACAACCAGCGCGCACAGAACAACTCTTTCAAATCTGACGTTCGTTCTGCAATGAAGCGTGTTGACAACCTAGTTGACAACAACAAAACTGAGGAAGCTAAAGAAGCTTTCAAAGATGCTGTACAAAAGATCGATAAGGCTGTAGGCAAAGGTCTTATGCACCGTAACAAAGGTAACCGTCAGAAAGCTCGTCTTTCTCGTCGCGTTAAATCCGTTACAGCGTAAATAAGTCATTCCGTTTTTATGACCAACCAACAAACGATCCTACTAAGAGGGTCGTTTTTTTATGCAAAAAAGAGGATGCTACAATGAGTAGCATCCTCTTTTTTGTCGACGTTAAGATACATCAGCTGAAAGGGCCCTTACGTTTATGAGTGTTTGGGCTTGCTCGGGGACATCGCTTTCCTGCAGGGAGCTGGGAAGCCTCCTCAGCTCGCCGCGGAAAGGGAGTGATTTCCCGAACCACCTTACGCCCCAATAACGCATACGGAAACATTCTCTCGCTTTCAAAGCCAACTAAAAAAGCAACCTAAATTAGGTTGCTTTTTGGTGTTATGCTCTTTTCTTTTTAACATGGACAAGTTGATACAGGAGAAGTTCAAAGGCTAAGTTCTTTTCCATTCGGCCTTGTTTCATCGCTGCATCCGTGTCGGTAAGGAGTTGCATGATGGTTCCTAGTTGTTGTTCGTTAAAGCCGCGGGCTCGTCCTAATGCCATTTTTATTGCAAATGGGTGGGCTTTAATTTGTTGCGTCATTTGATTTTGTGTATATCCTTTTTGTTGAAGGAGTTTGGACTGATAAATCAGTCTAAACTGAGATGCTAACAGAGCTAGTAAGGCAATTGGTTCCTCATTTTGTTTCTCGAGGTCTTTATAGATCAAAATAGCCTTTTCAACGTTTTGATTCATCACGGCATCTACTAACTTAAGGGCTGAAGACTGAGAGTTATGGGCAGCTAACAAATCAGCCACTTCTTTTGTGATTGTTCCGCCTTCTCCTACATATAACGCCATCTTTTCTAACTCATTTTGAATAGACATAAGGTTTGTCCCGTTTTCTTGAATAAAAACATCAATGGCCGGGGATTCTATGTCTATATGTAAACCTTTTGCCAAGCTTTGCACCCAACTAGACATTTCATGTTCTTTGAGCGATTGACAAGGAATGACTTTTCCTGATTTTTTCATTTGTTTAACGATTTTCTTTCGTTCGTCAATTTTCTCATAAGGTGCTATAAAAACCACAATCGAATACTCAGCTGGTTGTTCCAAGTAACGTTGCAGTACCGACACATCATGTTCAATTTGCAATTTATCAGGTTTAGCCTTTAAGAAACTTGGATTTTTGCATAGTAGTAGCTTTCTTTCTCCGAGGAAAGGAAAGGTTTCTGCATCCATCATGACTTCTTGTATAGGAACTTCCTCTAAATCATATACGGATAAGTTTACATCTTGCTCCTCATCTGGAACAGCATTCTTTACAAGCGCTTGCTGAATATCCTGGATGAGATAGGTTTCTGTTCCATATAGTAAGTATACTGGATCAAATTGCTTCTTCTTTATTTCTTTAAGGGCATCAAAATATACCATCGTACCTTCCTCCATTCGGGTCTAACAGTATGGTATATGGAAATCGGAAGGCTTTCAAGTGTTGAATTATACAGAGTTTTAGCAAGGATAAGCAGAAGAGGGAAATGGTTCCCATTCCCCCCCACAAGTCATCTATATAAACGCATCACCTGAACCCCTAGGTAAGCCCAGGTGATAACGATGTTTTGACCGATACTTATAGCCTAGCCAAAACGAAAAAAACTATGGGTGTTAACTCTTGTCAACAAAGGGAACCGTATAATTACGAAATCTTCATGCATTGTAGATTTTTTTTATGAAACCGTTTATACTAATAACTGGTATAGGAGGGGTTAAACGTGAACGAGTTCAAAAAAGAAGTTCAATCACCAACGAACGACGTTGTAGACTCTGCCAAAGGATTCGCGTTTTCGTTCATCTTTTTCTTTGTTATTTTCGCGATTGGCGTGGGTATACGACTTATCGGCAACTAGCATTTATGCAACACATTATGAAAGAGGCTGTCAAACAGTCTCTTTTTTATGTTTGTAGAAAGAATAAATCAGGTAGCAATTAGTACAGAATATCCTATGGCAAATGACTATAAAATGTACCTGTCTCACCAGAAAATTGATAGATCACCGCTCCTTTCTGATCTGTCCTTATAATCTGTACGTCTTGTTGGTTTAAACGGTTCATTACTTGTTCATGCGGATGTCCGTAACGATTGTTAAGCCCAGCCGATATCAGAGCCACCCTTGGTGTTACAGCATCTAACCATTGTTCCCCTGTAGAAGTGTCACTGCCATGATGGGCAACTTTTAGTACATCTGCATCAAGCTCATAGGATAATGAACTGATATTTTCTTCCCCATTTTTCCCAACATCACCTGTAAACATCCAAACCAATCCACCAAGTTTGAAACTGATGACTAAGGAATTATCATTTTTATCTTCTGACTCCTTAATTGGATATAGTACATCAAAAACTGTCTCTTCAATAACGAACCGATCCCCGCTACTGACTTTCTTCCACTTCTCTTCTATTATCTGAAGATCTCCTCTAAAAAAAGAACTTGTTATTAATGTATCCACACTAAATCGAGTGATCACTTCTTCGGCTGCACCAATATGATCTTGATCAGCATGAGTCAGCAACAATGTGTTAACTTTTGTGATCCCCCTTTCATGAAGATAAGGTTGGATAATTCTTGTAAACGTTTCATCTTCCCCTCCTTCTAACACACCTGCAGCATCGATCATCATGACATGATTTCGATTAGGCCACTCTATAATGAAGCAATCTCCCTGCCCTATATCAAGCATCGTGACTCGGCCTGGCGAAAATAAAAACGGCACACTCGCTTCTGCTATTAAAATAAAGGACAAAACAACGCCCCACAAGAAGGATTTCCTTTTCTTCCCTAATTCCCATCTCTTCATCATCCACACAAACGCGAATACAAACAAAAGAATGCTAACAAAGGACATTTGGCCAATTACCCACTCTACAGCAAACTTATCCATTCCCCTAAGTGGAAGGAAACATAGCTCTAATGACTTCTGAAAAACAGTATCTAACTGATTAAGCAAGGAAGAAGGAAGGATATATACGCCTACAAGAATAATGAAACAAACGGGAAGCACAAATATAGACATTAAGGGGACAAACAGGAGGTTAGCTAAAAGAGATAGTGGATTAAAGAAGTAGAAAGATTGAAGTTGTAAAGGGAGGACAACTAATTGGCATAAGAGGGAAATCCTAAGAAGAGAATCAATGGGATGAACACTTAAGCTGATCCATTTTTTTGATACAAGAATTCCAAAAGTAACTATAAACGAAAATTGAAAGCCCAATTGATGGACAAGCGAAGGTTTCAAGATAAGAATGCTACAAAATAGGTAACTAATGATGTCTGTCATTGGCCATTTCTGTTTAAGAAGCGATAAAAGCATAGCTGCTTCCGCCATACAAACAGCTCTGATTACAGACGGTGCGCCTCCTGCAAATATAATGTAAATGGGTAGAAGAAACAAAAGGCAAATGATCAATTTACGCTTAGTTAAAAGGGAAAAACGAAGGGTGAGATAAGAGAAGAGTGCAATACATAACCCGACATGAAGGCCAGATATAGCTAGTAAATGAGAAAGACCCCACCGCTGAAAAAGATCGATGGTCTCATCCGGTAAATCACGATCTTCTCCAAATACTAAGGCACTCACCCATGATGATGTTAAAGGGGAAAGATTTTGATCTAAGTTATCTAATGCTTCTTTTCGTTTGGAGAACAACTCTTTATACCAGCTGCCCCCTTGGCAATGTAACTGAGAAACATCTACAATGATCGTCCCACGTATGCCTTTAAGAAGCATGAATGTTTCATAATTAAATTCTCCAGGGTTCCGGGAAAATGGATGACGTTCTACTTTACCAGACAAGGAACACTTCGACCCAATTTGAACAGATCTATGGTCCAGAGGCGAAAAAAGGAACGCATTCCATTTCTGTTTAGTCTGATGATCTTCAAAGATAAAGGAAGTATACTCTTTTGCAAATGTAGGATTCCCCTTTACAATACCACTCAATTGAGTCGAAGAGGAATGTAGGTCTGGAGGATTCGGAGACTTGAACGAAACAGAGGTTGAACATGTAATAAAGAGCACACACGATACAAATAAAAGTGGGCGATTAGCTGAACGGATAAATATCAATCCGCCCAGCCCCACAATACCGCCTATCCAGCTGTAAGAAACAGGCGCGAGGTAAACGCCTAGAGCTGAAGCTATAGCTAGCCAATAGCCATTTCCTTTCACAATCTGCCTCCCCATTAAGTTGTTATATGATGAGATGAAAATAAGTTCATAGCTTCTTCTTTCAAGCTTTCTATCTCTTCTTTAGGTGCACCTGCATGAGATAAACGTTCGATTAACCCATTTATATATTCGAGCTTTTCGAGTGCTTTAGGGTCAACTCCAGTTTCTTTTACTTCTACTTGAACAGTTTGTACACCCGCTTCCTTAAATAGCTCAATGGCATAAGGATGGTTTTTATAATCTTGTGCGTAATAAACAGTTTGAATGCCAGCTTGAATTAAGGCTTTGCAGCAGTGAAGACATGGAAAATGCGTAACATAAATTTCAGCCCCTTCTGTGGCAACGCCAAACTTGGCACACTGAAGTAAAGCGTTCATCTCTGCATGAATTGTTCTTACACAATGACCATCAATTACGTAACATCCTTCATCTATACAGTGAACGCTCCCTGAAACGCTCCCATTATATCCGCCTGCAATCATCCTCTTGTCACGTACGACTGTGGCACCTACGGCTAACCTTTCACAAGTGCTTCTTAAGGCTAATAAATGACTTTGAGCCATGAAATACTGATCCCAAGAAATACGGTTCATTATCGATCACCTTCTCTATTTTCATTTCCATTCAGTGTACTGCTTGTCCAGTTGTACGTCAATCAACTAAGGGACCTGAATATCTTCTACAAGTCCTTCTAAAGTTTTCTCTCCAATACCACTAACTTGAAGAAGGTCATGAACATCTTGAAAGGGGCCATTTTTTTCACGATATTCAAGAATAGCTTTAGCCTTGGATTCACCAACCCCAGATAAGGTTTTTAACTCTTCTAAAGAGGCTTGATTAATGAAAACCTTCTCCGTCATACTCCCCCCACCTTCAGGAGAGGCTGTTCCTCCCCCTTTAGCAAGAACAATCACAACCATCTCATCTTGTACACGCATAGCTAAGTTTACGGATAAAGGATCTCCTGACGATGTAAGACCTCCTGCCATTTCAATAGCATCTTCCACCCTGCTTCCCTCATTCAAATGATATACACCAGGACGTTCAACCTCCCCTTTAACATCTACGTACATAAGTGTTTTTTCAGCTGACGCATTTACCTTACTTTCTTCTTCTTCTTCTTTTTCGTGATTGATTACGAACTCATCATCAGAAGGTGAAGTTGGCCAAAGTATCCAAAGGATAAACCCTGCTAAAACAGCTATAGATAGAAAATACTTGTAGATTCGACTCATAAACGATCTACCTTCTTTCATATATTTGTTAACGGAACAGTAATTGCATGAAGAGATTATCTTGTAAAGGAGGGGACCTAACATGAAGTGGGGCATTATTGGTACGGGTAATATGGGAAAAATCTTGATAGAAGCGTGGATTGATTCAGGAATGATTGAAGCTGAGCAGCTTTATGTAACAAACCGAACCCTTTCAAAAGCGAATTCATTACAAAAAAACTACCCAGGAATTACGGTTTGTGAAGGAGCTGAAGAAGTAGCAAAAGAAGCCGACATGCTTTTTATATGCGTTAAGCCATTGGATATTTACCCCCTTCTCAATAAAATACAATCATACCTTACTGAGCAACAGTGCTTGGTTTCGATTACAAGTCCTTACAGTGTAGAGGATCTTGAAAATGAGGTGCCTTGTCAGGTTGTTCGGTGGATCCCAAGCATTACGAACCGCGCTCAATCAGGTGTAACCCTGTTAACATTTGGAGAACGTGTATCACCTTTAATGAGGGCTTATGTGGAGCAATGTTGCAAAGCATACTCTAAGCCTGTTCAAATTAACGAAAACGTCACTCGCGTATCCTCAGATATCGTCTCATGTGGTCCAGCATTTTTTAGTTACTTACTTCAACGATTTGTGGATGCGGCATGTGAGGAAACAAAGATTTCTGAACAAGAAGCTACAACTATGGTTACAGAAATGGTAATCGGGTTTGGAAAGCTTCTAGAGGAAGGACACTATTCATTGCCTACTTTGCAAGAGAAGGTTTGTGTAAAGGGAGGCGTAACTGGAGAAGGGATAGAAGTACTGGAGACAGAAACAGGTGAAATGTTTCATCATCTGTTCCAGAGAACTCATCGTAAGTACAACCAAGATAAATGGGAACTAGGAGAACAAAAGCGGGATTAATACTTTATTCTTCAATCTTCAACAAAATCCTTCAAGAAAAAACCGAAGAAGAGTGTTTACTCTTCTTCGGTGGGTTTTTGACATATAAAAAAGATGCGATCATTCTCTTCTTCATCATATCCACTTTCTTGTGAAAAGTCACTATGGATGCCTAAAACATGGAAACCAATATCTTGCAGCCATGCTACATATGTTGAAACAGGGAATGTTCTTTGGCTGTGGTATTCATCAAAACGCTCATATAGATCGTCCTTTTTCACAAAGAAAGTTAAATCGTGGGCTACAGAATGATCTTCTCGCTTTTCATCACAGAACCAAATGTAGCTTATCTCATCTGTTACGGCACTAAAAGTCTGACCGCTGAGGTACCCGTCTATATAACCTATCGAGTGAACATCAAACAAAAACAAGCCTCCTGGTTTTATCACATCGTGGGCATGCTGGAACGTTTGCTGAACTTCTTGCTCGTCCGTAATATAATTAATTACATCACAATAGCTAATAGCCATGTCATATTGGACAGGCATATTTAATGATGATATATCTTGCTTTACCCACTCCACAGAAGCGTTTTGTTCTATTGACTTCCGATTCGCTACAGCTAACATATCTTCTGAAAGATCCACACCTGTAACGTTGTATCCTTCTTTAGCTAAACGTATCGAAATCTCACCAGTTCCAGCTCCAAGGTCTAAGATACTCTCTACTCCTACCTCAGTGGAACGAATTGAGGATTGAGTAAACGTTACCCAATCCTGATAAGGAACATCTTCCATCAATTCGTCATAGATTTCAGCAAAACGACCATAACTCATATTACACCTGGTCTTGATTTGGTGTAATTTCTTGCATGCTATAGGAAGGAGCATCTCCCCATAGACGTTCTAGGTTGTAGTAGTTACGTTCATCTTTGTGGAAAATATGGCAAACCACGTCGTCTAGATCCACAAGAATCCAACGAGATTCTTCGAAGCCTTCCATGCGTTTAACAACCATGCCCTGCTCTTCTGCTGCTTCCTTAATCCCTCTTGCAATCGCTTGAACTTGACGTTCATTTGTTCCATGACAAATAATAAAATAGTCTGCAATTAAAGACACGTTTTGCATGTCCATTGCAACAATATCTTCAGCTCGTTTATCTTCACATGCCTGCGCGGCAATTTTCATAAGTTCCTTACTTTCCATGTTTTACTTCCCTTCTTGTTTGTTATTCTTACTTTTTGTTAAAGCGTTATACGCATAAAAAGTATCAGGATAAATAGGTTGATTTTTGCTCATTAAAAAGGCAATGGTGTTTTTTGTTGCCATCCAACATCCATAATCCAAGCTCACCTGAGCAGCTTCTCTTACATCGTCAATACCAGGGAACCTGCGACCAGGCTCAATATAATCAGCCAGAAAAATCACTTTATCCAAGGGTGTCATATGAGTACGGCCTGTTGTGTGATAATGAATGGAATCCAGGATTTCTACATCTGTAATTCCAACTTCCCTCTCGACCAATAACGCTCCTACAGGACCATGCCACAACTCATGATGGTAGTGCAGCAAATCTTTTGGTAAATAAGTCGAAGTGATCCATTTCTTCATTTCTTCTGTCGGTCTGTATTTGGCATAATCATGAAAAATGGCTGCTATTTCTGCCTTCTTTTCATCTACTTCATACATCTCCGCTAATTCAATAGCAGTCTCCATTACTCTCACTGTATGATCATAGCGCTCCTGCTTTAGGTGAGGTTTTAGTATAGCTAATGCTTCATTCTGATCCATACAATCCCTGCTCCTTTATAAAAGATTCTACAGATTGAGGTAACAAATACCGCGCTGAACGGCCCTGCATGATTCGTTCTCGAATAAACGTAGAAGACACTTCGAATACTGGGATGTCAATGGTTTGAATAGGGTATGGAGATGTAAGATCATGTCCTTTACGCTTTACCCCAACAAACGTGATCATTTCGACTAGTTCATCTATTCTATTCCACTTTGGCAAGTATTCGACCATGTCTCCTCCCATTATAAAGTAAAATTGAATATCCTCAAACTCATCAATTAATGTCTTAACCGTATCAAACGTATAAGAAGTTCCAGATCGTTCGATTTCAATTGTATTTATCTTAAAATGGGGGTTAGAATCTATCGCTAATTGCGTCATCTCTAAACGATCATTCACTTTTGTATTGGTTGCCGTTTTGTGAGGGGGATCATTTGAAGGGATGAACCACACCTCATCAAGCCCAAGTTCTTGGTACACCTCTTCCGCTATGAGTAAATGCCCCATATGAGGAGGATCAAATGTACCACCTAACAATCCAATTTTCTTCATACTAAACTCCTTTTTTACGGTAGTTTAATCTGCTTATTCTCATCTGATTCTTTGTAAAGAACGATCGTATTACCGATGATTTGAACGATGTGAGCTTCTGCTCCATCAGCAATGTCCTTTGCTACCTCATCTTTATCTTCAAAGCAGTTTTGTAAAATACTGATCTTGATAAGCTCTCGTTTCTCAAGTACATCAGAAATTTGATCAATCATATTTTCATTCACACCTGTTTTTCCAACTTGAAAAATCGGATTCAGGTGGTGGGCTTTCGAGCGTAAAAATCGTTTTTGTTTTCCTGTTAACATGTTGTATCACCTTTCAGTTGCTGTTCAAATTTAGTTACAATATCGTTTGCTTCAACAAACGTTTCTGTCCATTGTTCAAAGGCTAAGGCCGCTTGATAAATAAGCATACCGTGGCCATTTAGCACACGAGCTCCTCTATTTTTTGCCTCTTTCAAAATGGAGGTCTCAAATGGTTTATACACAATATCACTTACTATGGCATTATGACTTACATTACGTAAAGAAATAATTTGATCACTTTCATTAGGGGTCATACCTACTGAAGTCGTCTGCACAACCAGATCATAATGAGAAAGACCCTCTTCAGCTTTTTCAAGTGAAAGGACCGCCGATTCCGTGCTTTCACATCGTAGTTTGCGTAGTGCTTCTCCGCGTGAGGCTGTTCGGTTAGCGATATCAATGACAGGGGCACCAGCCTCCGCCAACGCTCTGTAAATCCCCCTCGCTGCTCCTCCTGCTCCAAGTAGCAACACCCGGGTTTTGTTTAAGTTTGTGTCCGGATATTCTTCAAGAAGAGAACGAACATAACCTTTACCATCTGTGTTGTACCCAATCCACTTACCGTCTTGGACGTGAACAGTATTAACTGCACCAACAGATGAAGCATAGGAATCAACTTCATCAAGATAAGGAATGATCTCTTCCTTATATGGAACAGTGACGTTAAAGCCATCTATTTCAATCATTTTCAGTGCCTGAAGTTTATCTTTCAATAGATCAGGGCTTGTTTCAAATATACGATAAGCCCCCTGTTCACCTTGCTTTTTAAGAAATTGCTCATGAATCCAGGGAGACTTGGAATGTTTAGCTGGGTAGCCGATTAGTCCAAATAAATAGCTCATCGTTAACCATCCACCTTTTTAAATTAATGAAGAACGAAGGGAAACACGTACACCTTCTGGTAAATGTGCCGTCACAGTAACTCCACCATGTGGTACTGTAATCCACCCAAGACCAGAGAATACAATGTCCGTTTTATCTTCTAGAACTTGAAAACTTTGTGCTTTTAAAGGTGGCAGTTTAGACTTCGTATCCTGATCAGGAGGAGAGAGTAGTTCTCCTAAATGAGTCTCATATAATTCATCTGCTTTTTCTAGCTTTGTTCGATGAATATTTAGTTGATTTGAAAAGTAACAAACAAAAGAATGCTTCTCACCTTTCGTAAAATCAAGCCTTGCAAGCCCGCCAAAATAAAGGGTTTGATCCTCATTCAATTGGTAAACGCGTGGCTTAATTTCTTTTTGAGGCGTAATGACTTTCAAATCCTTTTCTGATACATAATGTGCCATTTGATGCCTATTTATAACACCTGGCGTATCAAATAGTGACGCCTTTTCATCAAGGGGAATATCAATAAATCCTAGTGTTGTACCAGGGAAATAAGAAGTCGTTATTGCTTCTTTCTCACCTGTAGAATCTTGAATTAAATGATTAATAAATGTCGATTTCCCTACGTTTGTACACCCAACAACATATACATCTTTCCCTCGGCGCTGATGTTCAATTGAACCTGCGACCTCTTCCATACCTTCACCAGTCTTTGCTGACACCAGGAAAACATCATTCACTTTAAGCCCTTGTTCCTTAGCCAGACGTCTCATCCACTGTTTCACTTTATTATGGTTAACGGACTTCGGCAATAAATCAACTTTATTCCCTACAAGAATGATGGGTTTATTCCCAGTGAAACGTGGGAGACCTTGAATAAAACTTCCATTAAAATCAAAGATATCCATCACTTTCACAATCATTCCATCCGTATCACGGATTTGGTTCAACATTCTAAGAAAATCATCATCTGTTAAATCAACGTCTTGCACTTCATTATAATGCTTTAATCGAAAGCATCGTTTACAAATAACTTCTTCACGCTCTAAAGCAGAAGCAGGAGCATATCCAGGAGCTTTTGGGTCTTGTGTCTGAATTTCAGCTCCACATCCATAACAAATTACTTTTTCCATTCTTTATCCTCCCAATTAAGCATTCCTCGACTTTTCATCCAACCTAAGATCTGTCGCTCAATTTTTCGATTAATTCTTGTCCACAACCCATCTGTTTGAACGATAGGAACGACTAGCACCGTATGGAATTCAGCGCGATTGCCACCTAATACGTCAGTCAAAAGTTGATCTCCAACAACAACGATTTCTTCCTTATTTAAGTTCATCTCTTTCCTAGCTTTGCGAAAAGCTTTCCCAAGCGGCTTCCTCGCACTGTATATAAATGGAATGTTTAATGGTTCAGAGAAGAAAGTGACGCGACTTTCGTTGTTATTTGAAACGACTGTTACTTGAATATCGTTTTCTTTCATTAATTTAAACCATTGCACAATTTCTGGTGTTGCATCTGCTTGATCCCAAGCAACTAGCGTATTATCTAAATCGGTAATGATTCCTTTTATTCCTCGTTCCTTTAATTCGGAAGGTCTGATTTCAAATACAGATTGAACATGTTCATCTGGAAGAAACTTCTTTAACACCTTTATCACCTCGTTTTATGCCTTTTACCGTACAAATGGACCACTTATCCATGATATAGAATTTATCATTCCCTTTCAAAAGAAAGTTTACCTTCAAATAGAAAAAAAGCATATTTTATGTGCCACCTACTCATTTAGAAGAAAAAACGTTCGACAAATTCCTACACCATTTTAGTTGTGGATAACTCTATACACAAAACACACAAGGTAATCACCCTATTTGTGTACAATTTTTCCAATTTACCCACAACTTATATACAGTTGGTTGTGGATATACATGGTGTTGTAGCCCAATATGATTCGTGATACATTTAGTTCACACTAAAACAAAACATAATCTTATCACATATAAAGATGAATCTACATAGTCAAGTAAAATTAATTGCGGGAGGTGTAAGCCAACAAATTGTTGGTGATTGCTATGGAACATTTATCAGATGAATTGCTTATAGAATCATACTATAAAGCCACAGAACTTAACCTCAGCGCAGAGTTTATAAAGCTCATTGAAGAAGAACTACAACGGAGATCAATCATTCAGAATATTAAAAGAACAAGCTAAACGATCCGCCTATTGCTAGTAGCAATAGGCTTTTTTAATTGTCACAAAATCGTCAAACTCTTTTTAAATAGTATAAAGTTGCTTCTTACCTCTTTTTTTTATTACAATGGAGTGGATATTAAGCATATTGAAAACCGTATGTTAAAAGGGTACATTCTTTTATTCATATCGAGGGAGGACTTAGACTGAATGTTAACCGCTATTTTTTTACCACTGATTTTAGCATGTTTTATACCATTCCTAAGTAAATGGAAACATTCCATTCACACAGGCTGGTTCGTGCTACCTATTCCCTTCAGTATATTTGTTTACCTTATCACTCAGGTGGGTACACAATTCTCTCCTTTTGAGCGATCTTATTCTTGGATCCCATCCTTACAAATCAATTTCGATCTGTATCTAGATGGACTAAGTTTATTATTTGGGTTGCTCATTAGTGGCATTGGCTCTCTAGTTGTACTCTATTCTGTATATTACTTACATAAGAGTGAACAGTTGGGCCATTTCTACGTGTATTTACTCATGTTTATGGCTGCCATGTTCGGAGTCGTATTCTCGGATAACGTATTTGCACTTTATACGTTTTGGGAACTTACTTCCCTTTCTTCCTTTCTTCTAATCGGATACTGGAACCACAGAAAGGGCTCAAGGTATGGGGCGTTAAAATCAATGCTCATTACCGTATTTGGAGGCCTTAGTTTACTGGGTGGACTCTTACTCTTAACCATTGTTACAGACACCACAAGTATTCAGGCTATGATGGATCAGAAAGAAACGATTATTAACAGCCCACAATTTGGATGGATACTAGGGTTTATCTTCTTAGGTGCTTTTACAAAATCAGCACAATTTCCATTCCACATATGGTTACCAGATGCAATGGAAGCTCCTACTCCAGTTAGTGCTTACCTTCACTCAGCCACAATGGTTAAAGCAGGGATCTTTTTGATCGCCCGCTTCTTACCGATTTTCTCAATGAGTGAATGGTTCTTTATTATTGTTAGTACGGTAGGAATTGTAACGTTATGTTGGGGATCTTATATGGCTGTTCGCCAAACAGATCTAAAAGGAATATTAGCCTTCTCCACGATAAGCCAACTTGGTATGATTATGGCTATGCTCGGATTTGGAACGAAGGTTGCTGTATTTGCAGCTGTATTTCATATCTTGAACCACGCTACATTTAAAGGTAGCTTGTTCATGGTCGCAGGTATTATTGATCACGAAACAGGTACACGAGACATACGCAAATTAGGCGGTCTTATGACGCTCATGCCAATTACTGCAACACTTGCGGTGTTTGGTACGTTTTCAATGGCTGGCGTTCCTTTACCATTCCTAAATGGTTTCTACAGTAAAGAGCTGTTCTTCGATGCTTCTCTGCACCTTGAAGGAGAAGGTCTTGCCCAAACGCTTGCTGCGATTATCCCATATCTAGCTGTGTTTGGTAGCATCTTTACATTTGTATACTCCATGTACCTCTTCTTTGGGACATTCAGAGGAGAATACAAAGAGAAAGAATTGCCTCAAAAGCCACACGAGGCTCCGATTGGGATGCTCATCTCTCCTATCATCCTTGTGCTATTAGTCATTACAATCGGTTTAATTCCTGAGCTATTTAACAGTGCATTAATCGATCACGTAGCAGAGTCGGTAAAAGGTGAACCGATGGAGAAGGAGATTAAGTTCTGGCATGGCTGGGACGGGACACCACTTCATATGTCACTTATAGTTGTGGCACTCGGTGCATTGCTTGTTAGCTTCCGTTCATATTGGGCAGGAGTATATAAAGCAGTGCCAGGTGCTTTAAGCCTAAACAAAGCTTACGACTGGTTAGTAGATCGTACTGAGAAGTATTCAAGCACAATCACAAATGGGTATATGAATGGATCTTTAAGACGTTATGTACGCCTATTGTTGATCGCAATGCTTCTTGGGACGATCGGTACAATGCTTCTTACGGATGGATTAGCTTTAAACCCGACAGATGTAGAAGATGTTACCTTCCCTGAAATGTTAGTTGTTATTATGATGGTGTTAGCAGCACTTGCTACAATATTCACTAATAACCGAATCGCAGCTATCTTAATACTTGGCGTTGTCGGTTATGGTCTGGCCATACTTTTCGTTCTTTACCGAGCTCCAGACTTAGCATTAACTCAACTTATCATTGAAACGGTTACGGTTGCTTTATTCCTGCTTGTATTTATGCACCTGCCAGAGCTTAGAAAGCGCCACGAGTCAGCAGGAACAATACTAATCAACGCTTCTATTGCCATTCTGTTCGGAGCAATGATGACGATTGTTGGAATATCTTCTTATAACAGTAAATGGTTCGACCCCATTTCAGATTATTTCCTTGAAACGTCTGTAAAACTTGGTGGTGGCCACAACGTGGTCAACGTAATCCTTGTAGACATGCGTGGACTAGATACGTTATTTGAAATTGCGGTACTAGGGATTGCAGCACTCGCGATCTTTAACATGATAAAGCTACGCCGTAAGAAGGGGGCGGAAGAATAAGATGGAAATGATTACGTCCCTGTTAGCGGGTATTCTTTTCGCAACAGGAGTATACAACTTACTGCAGAAGCAGTTGCTACGCATTGTCATTGGAACAGCCCTTATCTCTCATGGGGCTCACCTTTTCATCCTGACGATGGGGAAGTTAAAGCGAGGTAATCCTCCTATTATTGTGGAAGGGGTCGAGAACTACGTCGACCCTTTACCACAAGCATTAATCTTAACGTCTATTGTTATTAGTTTTGGTGTTACGAGCTTCCTACTTGTTCTGGCTTACCGCGCCGCCAAAACAAATGACACCGACAATATGGACGAGTTAAGGGGTAACGAAAATGAGTAATTTAGCTGTTTTACCAATCTTACTACCACTATTAGCAGGTATTATCGTTGCGTTTTTCAACACAAAACTGACTGCGGTCCGTTTGTTTTCAAGAATTGTAGCCATCCTTAACCTTGTTGTTGTTTTATATATCGGATGGGATGTCTATCAGAACGGCACAATCATTCTTGAAACGGGTGGATGGAAAGCACCTTATGGAATCGTGTTAGTAGCGGATATGTTAGCAATGCTCCTTATAATCACAACGAACATCATTGCTGTTGCTTGCGTATTCTTTGCTTCTAAATCTTTAAGTGATAGGAAGGAAACGTATTACTTTTACACGTTTTTCTTCTTACTCATTACAGGGGTCTCTGGTGCGTTTTTAACAGGAGACCTATTCAACCTATTCGTATTCTTTGAAGTCCTTCTTATGGCTTCATATGCTTTAATTGTACTAGGAGGAGAAAAGGTTCAACTAAGAGAATCATTAAAATACGTTCTCTTAAACCTCTTCTCTTCTATGCTTTTTGTAACTGTGATTTCTTTCTTATATTCCGTAGTCGGTACGGTTAATATGGCACAAGTTGCTGAACGCGTACAAGAAGTTGAGCAAAAGGGGATCTTGACTACCATTGGAATTCTATTGTTCTTTGTTTTTGCTACAAAGGCAGCAGTATTCCCGCTTTATTATTGGTTACCAAAGTCCTATATTGTACCAAACCCCGTTGTTTCTGCTCTATTTGGAGCATTACTCACGAAGGTCGGAATCTATTCGATCCTTAGAACATTTACAATTATCTTTCATCATGAAGTTGACATTACGCACCAGCTCTTCCTTTGGTTAGCCGCTTTTACCATGTTGTTTGGAGTAATCGGCTCACTGTCTACTCATAACATCAAGCTCATTGTGGCTTACAACATCATTCCAGCTGTCGGATTTATGTTAATGGGAATTGCTCTATTTACAGAAACTTCTGTAGCAGGGACCGTCTATTACTTAATTCACGACATGATTGTAAAGGGAGCCCTCTTCCTACTCGTTGGGGCCATTGCAATATTAGCTGGAACAAGTGATTTACGGAAGATGAATGGACTCATTCATCATTATCCCGTCATTGGATGGCTATTCTTTATAGCAAGTATTACATTAGCGGGGATTCCTCCGTTTAGTGGATTTATTGGAAAAATCCTATTAATGCAAGGCGGTTTAGAAAAGGACCAATATGCAGTCGTGATAATTGGACTTCTAACAAGTTTACTCATCCTTTTCTCTATGATTCGCATCTTCATTCAAGGCTTCTGGGGAGAGAAAGACGAAACATTTACTCCTGATAAAAAAGGAGCGCGAGGCTTTACATGGCCTATTGCATTTCTTGTCTTCTTCTCGATTTATTTAGGAGTCGGAGCAGAAACCGTTTATCCAATTGTTGAGGAGATCTCTAAGTCCTTATTAGATCCTTCTCAATACATTGAGTCCGTGTTAAAGGAGTAAACCAATATGCCTTTTCAGATCGTATTAAATATTATCATTGCTATTATGTGGACGTTCCTTCAGGAATCGTACACATTTGGTAGCTTCTTCAGTGGATATTTATTTGGAATCCTGCTGCTGTTTACACTGCAGCGTTTTATCCCAGATGAGTTTTATATGAAGCGTTTCTTAAAGATTATTAGCCTTATCTTACTATTTATAAAAGAGCTCCTTTTATCTAATGTGACGATATTAAAATGGGTATACAAACCGAAGTTAGATATGGAGCCAGGAATATTTGCAGTACCTGTTGATCTTAAAAGCAATTGGGAGATCACACTGTTAGCGAACTTAATTACGCTAACTCCAGGTACACTATCTATCGCGATCTCAAACGATCATTCTTATATTTATGTTCACGCTATGAATATTGAAGATGTTGAAGCTGAGATCAACTCCATTAAAGAATCATTCGAACGAGCGATTAAGGAGGTGACAAGATAAGATGTTAACTGTAGAAATGACAAAAGATATGTTACACATTGTAACGGAGATCTGTATTGTTGTTACATCGATCTCTATCATCCTTTTGTTATACAGAGCTGTTGTAGGCCCCACTAACCCAGATCGTGCAGTTGCACTAGATACGATCGGGATTAACCTTATGGCCCTTGCTGGATTGATTGCCATCTATCTTGTTACGGCACAATTAAACGATGTTATTTTATTAATTGGAATTTTGCTGTTTATCGGTACGGTAGCCATTGCAAAATTCTTAGAAAAGGGTGTTATTATTGAGCGGGACATGGATTGAAATCGTTTGGGACCTCATCATTATGGTATTCTTACTAGCAGGTACCTTCTTCATCATCTCCTGCTCGATTGGAATCATAAGATTCCCAGACGTATACACAAGACTTCACGCTGCTACAAAAGGTGCCACTCTTGGGGTATCTGGAATTATGATCGGAGCTTTTCTGTTTCTTTATATTGAACACGGAATGATTAGCGGGAAATTAATCTTAGGGATTATCTTCGTTTTACTAACTGCCCCTGTATCCGGTCATATGATCTCAAGAGCTGCCTATCGCAGTGGAGTTCAGTTATGGGATCACAGTATTAAAGATGATTACAAAAAGGTCGTTGAATCAGACGATAAATAAACTCAAAAAAACCGTTCAGCTGAATCAGCTGAACGGTTTTTTTGGTTATTACGATTATTATACACATGTAGTGTAGATTGCCTGAGGCCGTGGTGCTTATAAGTACTAGAGCAGTCTTTGGGTGGGGTGTAATTCATGGAGGACAGACACTTTTCTCCATATAAGCGCATAAGGTGACTATATAGGCCATTGCCTAAATGTTTATGTGGAGGTGTATGCGCTTGTCTAGTTTATTGTCAGCTCTCGCCCTTTTTATTAAAGACACCCTATTCTTTGTATCCTACGTAAAAAACCATGCCTTCCCGCAACCCCTTCCACCAGAAGAAGAAGCCAAATGCCTGCAAAAAATGCAAGAAGGAGATGAGGAAGCTAGAAACAAACTGATTGAACACAATTTACGACTGGTAGCACATATTGTGAAAAAGTTCGAGAACACAGGGGAGGATAACGAGGATCTCATTTCTATTGGAACTATAGGTTTAATCAAGGGAATCGAGAGCTTTTCTTCTGGCAAAGGGACCAAACTAGCTACCTATGCGGCTCGCTGTATTGAAAATGAAATCCTCATGCATTTAAGAGCTTTAAAGAAGACTAAAAAGGACGTTTCTTTACAAGACCCGATCGGCCAAGATAAAGAAGGAAATGAAATTAGCTTAATCGACATATTAAAAGCTGAAAATGCAGATGTTGTAGAATTGATTCAGTTAAATATGGAAGTGGAAAAAATCCGAGAATACTTACAAATCTTAGATAAAAGGGAGAAGGAAGTCATCATTGGACGGTATGGGTTGGGATTAAAAGAAGAAATGACACAAAGAGAAATTGCTAAGACGTTAGGCATTTCGAGAAGCTACGTGTCTCGAATTGAAAAAAGAGCTTTAATGAAGATTTTCCATGAGTTTTACAGAAAAGAACATCAAAACACTTCCCAAAACGGATAGAAAATGTTTATCACAAAACACACCACTCTTTCATATGGTATAGCAAATACCTATAAGAGAGGTGAATACCTATGGGGTATTGTGGCTATGCAGGATACCCTTACACCCCCTATCCCGTACCATATCCATATGCACCTTATGGCGGTTATGGTCTAGGGTTAGCAGTGGTGTTGCTTATCTTATTGCTAGTGCTAGGCGGAGGATACTATTATTACCGGTTTGCTTAAACGTAAAATATAAAAAAAACAGATTCAATATTCATTGAATCTGTTTTTTTATTGAGATTCCTGATCTTGTAATGCTTGGCTGCACTTCTTCCATCGTAAAGTAAAGAAGAAAGCCCCTCCCATACTTAATGCAGTAAGTCCCATCATAATAGTTTCGTAATTCGATTCTGTTAAATAAGTGGTAATAATCGTACCCAGATAAAAGTATACGCTTAATATGAGCAACGTTATGATAAATCGAGCATAGTCTTCCATTCTTGCTTTCAAATGATCTGTATTCATGTAAAAACCTCCCCCTGTGTCCATTATAATAACACGGATACAGAGAGAGGTGATTAGTGAAATATTGGAATTACATTTGACGAAGCATACCTTGAATTAGAGTTGCTGCGTTTTTTCCCGCTGTTTCTAAATACTGATCAAATGACACATTCGATTCTTTCCCTGCTATGTCAGATAAAGAACGTATAATGACAAAAGGTGTCCCATAATGATGACTAACTTGCGCAATCGCAGCCGCTTCCATTTCAGCAGCTTGTAATTGAGGAAACTTACCTCTCACAAATTCAACACGTTTAGCTTCTTGCATAAACGCGTCCCCCGTTGCAATTAAACCTCTCACTGTATGAAGGTCAGGTAACTCCTCAGCAGCTTTTTCAGCAACTTGTACAAGTTCTTCATTAGGCTCATAAAAGGCAGGCATATCAGGTACTTGCCCGTACTCATAATTAAAGGCAGTCACATCCACATCATGGTGGCGTACCTCAGAAGAAATGACTAAATCCCCTACTTTTAACTCTTTAGCAAAACCACCTGCTGATCCTGTATTAATAATATGAGTAGGTTGATAACGCTCATGTAAGATCGTTGTCGCCATACCTGCGTTTACTTTCCCTATATTCGATTTCGTTAAAACGACATCTTTTCCTTCTAATTGACCTTTATAAAACGTACAACTGGCTACCGTTTCTTCTTGTTCAATCGCCATATTACTTTTTAATAGTTCTACTTCTTCATCCATTGCTCCAATAATACCAATTGTCAATTCTATCTCTCCCTTACGTCCTACACCGTCTTTATACGAAACTTACTGCTCGTCCTAAGACTGAGACTTGTATTTATTTTCTTTGATGACTTCCACCTTCATAGGCTTCCATCCTTTTCCTTCTACCCATGCTGTGTACACTCGATAAGTCTTTTTATCAGCTTTATCAGAAATCGTGGCTACAGCTGTTTGATTATCGCCACCATTATGTACCCTCCATAAAGTAGAATTATCCTTCGAAAGGCCAGAACCTAGATAAATTGAATCCAACATTTCATTCCAGTCTTGAGTCGTATCGTCAAATGTTGCTACATGTTTACCTTCTTGTTCTGTCTGAACCGCTTGCCATTTATCTTGATACACTTCAATAACATTATCTTCTTTTGTAACCGAAGGAATCTCTATGTATTCATCGGAATCTACTGTTTCTTCCTGATCTTCTGAACCCTCTGTTGATTCTGCTTCTGAACGGTTCTCTTCCACATCTGATGCTTGCTCATCTTTTGATGCTTCTTCTTTTTCTTCGGAAGGTGAATCCTGAGTTGTTTGAGTAGCCTCTTCTTTTGTGCCTTCCTGGTCTTCATCTTGTTTATCAGAATCCGTTTCATCCACTTCATCATCTTGACTAGCAGAATTCGCTTCTACCTGCTTGCCATCTTCCTTAGCCTCATTACCACCAAATGGCCATACAATTATGCCAAATAATAGGACTGCAAATACAACCGCCAAAGTACTAAAGCCTGTCACTAACTTCGTATTCTTACGTTTCTTTTCATAAAGATTCACTCGGCTCATTCTTCTTCCCCCTTTCATTCATTATACTATGCAAAATGGATAGAACCAAGAAATCCTAAGAAAGGTTTTGTGAATTTTTGTCGATTGTTTTCTAATTTTGGTGAATTAGAGGAATCATTTGTATTTTGTCTAATATAATGTGTACAAGAATAGAAAATAAGGTGGTGGAGCAAATGAACGTAACTAACTTTAACAAGAAAGCGTGGAATTTATCTCATTTCAGCAAAATCGGATACTGTAAAGAAAAGAAACGTTTGTGCATCTACTTCCTTAACGGGTTTACGATGGAAGTATACGATGTGGAAGAAAGTGTTGTGTTTGAATTTATTATCAGTTTAGAGAAAGAAGCCTTTATACGAAACAACTTGGCATCACAATATTGCGTCTCTTTTTATGCAAGCCCACTACGCGCCTGAAGGGCTCCTACTCAAAAGCAGGGTCCCTTCTTTTCATTTCTTCCATATTTTCTTGTTCATATAGATAGGAGACCATGTCTTTATATACTGAATAGGTAGGTTCTGATTGTTTGGAATTCAACGTTACCACCACCATGGCATACTTTGGTTTATCATAGGGGAAATAGCCTGCAAACCAGTGGTGAAAAATCTCCTTCTTCCTGCCGTCCTCATTTTCTACTTCTGCAGTACCTGATTTTCCAGCTATGTTCAACCCTTGTAATTTGCTGGCTGTACCTTGTCCAGTAGGTACCTGTTGCAATAATTCTTGAAGCTTTAAAGCACTGTATGAGGAAAGACGATTATCCAAATCTATATGCTCAGGAAATGCGATAAACTCTGATCCGTTCTTATACAGTATTTCCGTCACACCACGAACTTCCTTCTTGATTCCTTTAGATGCAATCGTCGCCATCATATTTGTCATGGATAGAGGACTGATTTTAACATCTAATTGACCAATAGCAGTTTGCGAAATAGCTAGTGGAACCATTTTCTGAGGGTCAGATCCCCATATTTGATTGCGATCTTCCCGCCCAAATTGCTTGAAATCCTTGAGACGGAATAGATCTCCCTTCCATCCAACAAAATCTGTTATACCAAGCTTAGCTGCATAATTCTCAAGCACATCTTTATCATACGCCATCATTTCATTGGCAATCTTAGCAAATGTGTAATTACAACTTTGCGCAAAGCTTTCTTCAAATGTTAAAAAACCAAGAGAACGACTTGGCTCCTTCCCTTCATTTATACTTAAATTGCAATTATATGTCTCTCTTATATTTACATTAGGATGCTCAATGGCAGCCGCAGCGACAACTGTTTTAAATACAGAACCAGGGGAATAACTTTTTATCATATGATTTTCATATTTATTAGGATCATTTGAGTCCACTTCAGGACGACTTACCATAGCGAGAACATTTCTTGTTTCTATATCCATTAAAACTAATCCGCCCTCCTCCATACCTGAAGCATCAATTAATGTTTCAGCTTGTTGCTGGAGTTCAAGGTCAAGGGTCGTTTTAACCTGAACAGGGTAATACGGATCTTGTTGTCCTAAATAGTTTACATTTAGACCAAACAAAGGATCCCCTTTTCCATCTACGTGATATAATAACTTTTCTTCATCTTCAGACGATAAGAATTCTTCAAATGTCTCCTCTAATCCCGACGCCCCTTTATTCCTTACAACACCTAAAAAGTGCGTTGCCACATCCGGATCGCCTGGCTTCGCCCTATTCACGGAAATCATTCCAGGGAAATTAAGTTCTTGAAAAGCTTTATATTCTTCATTGGTTAATGTACGGCCTATTTGATCTGACATATAAAACGGCTCCACGCTTTGATTAATCCATTGTTTCAATTTCCAAGAAGGTTCATTAACTAGTGCCGCCACTTCTTCCATTGGAACATCGATCTTTTTAAGAAACGGAAAGAATACAACGTCTAATTGGGGAGGATTCGTTACTGAAACCCCATTACGATCCAAGAAACTTCCCCTCCCGTTATGAAGCAGAACAGACTGCGTTCGCTGGTCTACACTCGCTTCTAATAAATTTACATCTTTCTTACCAAACCGCTCGGTTGAGATTAATTGGATGTCAGCTAATCTATATAAAAGAACACTAAATAAAAAGATTAAACTTATGGCTACAACTATCGTTCGCTTCACCTTCACAACGCGTCACCTCACGCATCATTATCTCCAGTCTAATGACGCACTAAACCCCGCGGACCTTCGATATTCATATCCCTCTATGATAAATCCATATAACCCCCCCTCATATGGAACACTCGAATCTGGGAGAATGTTTCCGTTTGCTTTAGTTGAGTTTAAGGTGGGCCTGGAAACCACTCGCTTTCCTGTGGGGAGCTGGTGAGCCTCCTCACCCGGCAAGGCCGGGCTCCGGGGTCTCACCTAGGCTCTTCTGCCCACGGGAGTCTCGCAGTTTCCAGGCCCACCTTTCCCGTATTGGGAGATACGGAAACAAGCCACATGTAGATTTAATTAGGCATCAGGAACGCCCAAGTAGCGGGGCCGTTCGTACTTCACATGGCAAAGGGTGTCTAGGGAACGGGGAGACTCCTACGGGAGAAAGAGGTCTACGAGACCCCGGAACGAAGTGAGTAAGGAGGCTCTAAAAAGAAAGGGGAAGTTCGACTAAAACCGTCACGTCCTATGACAACGTCGAACGACCCCACATCGTGTGGGGCCGCCCGTGGAAAGCGAGTCGTTCCCCAGCCCCCCGCTGATGTTTTCGAACGTTCCTACATCTCCAAGGGTGAGAGTTGCGAGGGCACCACATATGGTATGTTTCCGTTACACGTTATATGGCAGAGGTGGTTCGGGAAATTGCGAGACTCCTGCGGCAGTAGGAGCCTAGGGGAGACCCCGGAGGGAGCGAATGCGACTGAGGAGGCTCCCCAGCTCGCCGCGGAAAGCGAGTGATTTCCCGAAACACCTCACGCGCTAACAACGCAAACGGAAACGGAAACATTCTCTCAACTAGATTGTTCAACAATCCTGGTCCTTGAACAAGATTGTCTTAAACAATAACCATATAAAAAAGCCCATTGGAGAGGGACTCCGATGGGCTTGTCTGTATTTATTTACTATTCAACATTAACAATTTTAACGTTGATATCGCCACCAGGGGTAGCGACTGTTACTTTTTCTCCAATAGTATGTCCTAAAAGACTTTTAGCCATTGGAGAGTCGTTTGAGATTTTTCCTTCAAACGGATCAGCTTCTGCACTTCCGACGATTGTGTATGTTTCTTCATCACCGTCAGGGAGTTCTTGGAATGTGACTGATTTACCAAGTGAAACCTCGTCACTATTTCCAGCATCGCTTTCGATGATTTCTGCATTACGAATCATGTTTTCCACTTGGGAAATACGTGATTCTACAAATGCTTGTTCATCTTTAGCAGCGTCATACTCTGAGTTCTCGGAAAGGTCCCCGAAACCACGAGCAATCTTAATACGTTCCACAACTTCTTGACGCTTTTCTGTTTTCAAATACTTCAGTTCGTCCTCTAACTTCTGCAAACCTTCTTCGGTCATATAATAACTTTTTTCTTCAGACATCCTCAATCACTCCTTCATACAATACAAAAGAAATACCCAAATCCTTATATAAAAATGAGCGGCACAATAGCTGTGCGCTCAAACTAAACGTTATTATTTTATAAAAGAAAATGGCGTTCTAGAACTACTACCACATATCATGGCAGATTTTTAATCCGTTTTCAACAATTTTATCTATTTATGCTCTAATTTCCCTTTTCTTGGATAATGGTCTTGATTTTAGAAGCCATCAAGTCGATTGCAACATGGTTTTGACCACCTTCTGGAATGATGATGTCTGCATACCGTTTTGTAGGCTCTACAAATTGAAGGTGCATAGGGCGTACAACGTTGATGTACTGTTCAATAACCGAGTCGATTGTTCTGCCTCTCTCTTTAATATCACGCAAAAGACGGCGAACAATACGCACATCTGCATCCGTATCAACAAAAACTTTAATATCCATTAAATCACGAAGACGTGGATCCTCAAGAACCATAATTCCCTCTAGAATGATGACATCCTTAGAATCAACTGGAATCACATCCTCTGAACGTGTATGGATTTTGTAATCATACACCGGCTTTTCTACTGATTCTTTTTGGATGAGCTTTTGTACATGCTCGATTAGTAAATCGTTATCGAAAGCGAGTGGATGGTCGTAATTGGTTTTTAAACGTTCCTCAAAAGGTAAATGGCTTTGATCTTTATAATAATAATCTTGTTCCATCATCAAGATTGTTTTGTCAGTGAACTGCTGAATAATAGAACGGGTAACGGTTGTTTTCCCTGATCCAGTTCCACCAGCGACACCTATGACTACGGGCTTATCACTCATGCTGCTTCTCCTTTCGATTGTTCGTACGATTATGTTATGAGGCAATAGAATTATCATCACGAGTTCATTATCTATTTTATTAAACTCAAGATTTAATTCACTAGAAGTACCTCTTTCTTATTCTTCTATCTCTTTACGCTAATAGCTACTCCATCTCCAACCGGAACGATTGTGGTCTGGTATTCTGGATGCTGTACGAGCCATTCATTATAGGTTCTGATTTTACGAGCAATTTTAGCAATATTAGATCCATCAGCTGGATCATCTGCAACAAATCCTTTAAACAAGACATTGTCAGAAATAACCATACCATTTGACTCTAGCTCTGGTGTGAATAGCTCGAAGAACCTTTGGTATTGGCCTTTAGCTGCATCGATAAACAATACATCAAATGGCCCTTTTGCTTTTAAACTATCTGCTAAATCAAAAGCATCTCCAAACAATACGTGGACACGATTTTCTAGACCTAGTTTCGTTATATTGCGAACAGCTTCCTTATACCTTTGTTCATCTCTCTCAATAGATACAACTTCACAATTTGGGTAGCTCTTCGCCATTTGTATGGCAGAATATCCAATTGCTGCACCGATCTCTAATATTCGTGCAGGTTGTTTAATTCGAATCATTTGTTGCAAAAATTCTATCCCTAAGGGTTCCATAATCGGTACATGATTCTCATTTGCGTAAGATTCTATTGCCTTAATGTCATCTTCTCTTTGGTCAATAGTTTGCATCAAATAGTGTTCTAATTTTGGATCGATCATACCTCTTTCCCCCCTTAACATAGAATTTAATCATATTTTCTTGGTTTATCACAACCCTCTTATTTTAGCATAAAAAAAGTAGGAAATGCGAGAGGTTTTGCCCTCACATCCCTACAAATATTAATTAATGTATTTATTTTTCTTTCTGTTATGCTCATCTAACGTTTCAGAATAGTAAATCGTACCATCTGAAGCAGCTAAGAAATATAAATTGTTGGAATCCGTTGGGTTTACAGTTGCTTCAACTGCATTTTCCGCAAAGTTCGAAATTGGCCCAATTGGCAAGTCTTTTACATGGTAGGTGTTATAAGGCGATTCTACCTCTAAGTCTTCGTACAACACGCGATCTTTATGTTCACCTAAAGCATACAACACCGTTGGGTCTGTTTGAAGAGGCATCCCTTCTTCTAAACGGTTATAAAACACTTCCGCAATTTTTTGTCGATCTGCCTTTGTCTTGGCTTCATTTTCTACCAGGGAAGCCATAGTAACCCCTTCATGAACACTTAATCCACGATCTTTCATATTAGCAATATAAGGTTCTAGAACCTTCTCTGTTTTATTAATCATTTTCTCTACAATTGTCTTTACTGAAGGATCCTCTTCATAGAAATCATAGGTTGCAGCAAATAAATATCCTTCAAGAGGCGTTCTAATCTCAGGATCTAGAATCGCTTCAGATAAAATTAATGGATGTTTTTCAATTAATGATTCAATATACTCAGGATCATTAACTTGCTTCATAAATTCTTCTTTTTTAATGCTTGTCTTTTTGGAATAAATATCAGCAATTTGTTCTATCGTTTTTCCTTCTGGTATGGTTACCGTTAATAAAGGATCTTTTACCACTTTACCTGTCTTTAATGCTTCAATGAGATCCTCAGGCGTCATAGCTTGGGTGAAAGAATATTCACCTGCTTGAAATCCAGATTCGTTTTTAAACTTCACATAGAATCGAAACACACGACTATCCTTGATCACATTTTGCTCTTCTAAAATGGAGGCTATTTGTGACACGGAAGAACCTATTGGAATTTCTACCTTTTCTTTTGTCGTGTCATCTGGGTCTACCGGTTCTAAAGCGGAGCTTATGTAGACATACCCCGTTATCCCAACAACAGCTATTACCGTTATAACTACAGCGAGTACGATGGCTACGATTTTACGAACAGTTTTCGCTTCCGCACTACGCTTGATTTGGTTATCTTTCATTGGATCATCATGATTCGACGAAGACATGACATTTCCTCCTTCCATCCGCTATATTATACTATAATTCCCCTTTATGTTTCTATCATTTGCTGAAAATTTACATCTTTTGATATTTATTTTGTCGTATTCAGAAAACTTGAAGTTGAGACATTTTATAGTGTTTGAGGCCGTTACGTTTATAAGAGCAAGGGCAGGCTTGGGGACAACTCGCTTTCCTGCGGGGAGCTGGGGACCCTCCTCGAACGCTTTCGCTCTCTGCGGGGTCTCCCCTAGGCTCCTTCTCCCGCGGGAGTCTCGCAGTCCCCAAGCCTGCCCTGACGTTAATTAGATGAACGGACCCGCTTCTTTATAGTTGCTCTTAAATCTCCTACCTCCCAAATATGACGCATTTCACTCTCTCCCCATTTGAAAAAGGTGGGAATGAATATTGCGAGACCCCTGCGAGAGAGCTAGACGAGCTGAAAAGAAAGTGAGAGTTCCACCAAAGCCGCCCACCCTGTGACAACTTCGAACGCCCACGTCGTGTGCAGCCGCGAAAAGCGAGTCGTTCCCTAGACACCTAACATTTAATAAAAGTAACGGTCCTATTCTTACTAAAATATACCGGCCTCATTTGGACATAAAAAAGAGGCCCTTGTGGGGGCCTCATTTTTTATTCTTGTTCGTCTACTAGTGTGTTTAGTACTTCTTCAACCATTTCCCACTCTTCATCAGATTCGATCTGGTATAGAGCTAGGTCATCGTCGTCGTTTTCTTTTTCTTGGTAACGGAAAGCAAATACTTCAACTTCTTCGTCTGATTCTTGTTGCTCTGCTGGAACAACAGCGATATAAGAGTGACCTGTTTGGTCAACATCGAAGCTGAATAGTACTTCGAATAAATGTTCTTCACCGTTTTCATCTGGAATAATAATTCGCTCTTTTTCTTCTAGACTCATATTAACACCTCAATTTGAATTAGCATCTAAATAGCTTTGTAAAATCATTACAGCAGCCATTTTATCAATGACTTTCTTTCGTTTACTACGACTGACATCTGCATCTAGCAACACGCGTTCTGCTGCCATTGTAGTTAGTCGCTCGTCCCATAAAACTGACGGAACGTTGAAGTAAGCCTCTGCTTTTTCTGCGAAGACTTGAGAAGCTTCACCTCTTGGTCCAATCGTACCATTCATGTTTTTCGGAAGTCCAATAACTAGTTTACTCACTTCATGTTCTTTCATGTATGGTTCTAGTTTTTTAAAGGCATCTTCATACTCACCTTCTGTCCAGCGAAGGGTTGTTAACCCTTGCGCTGTCCAGCCAAAAGCATCGCTTACTGCGAGCCCTATTGTTTTTTCTCCTACATCTAAAGCAATTGTTTTCATGTTAACCCTCTTGTTGTTGTTCTAGATAGAATTTCACTAGTTCTTCAATCAATTCATCACGTTCCATCTTGCGAATTAGATTCCGAGCATCTTTGTGACGAGGAATGTAAGCAGGATCCCCGGATAATAAATAGCCCACGATCTGATTGATCGGGTTATACCCTTTTTCCCTTAGAGCTTCATGAACCGAAAGCAAGACTTCTTTTACATTTTCATCAAACGGTTCTTCTGGAAAATTGAATTTCATTGTTTTATCCATGGAACTCATACAATCACCTCTCTATAGATGTACCCACATATCGCTTACGTGTAAGCTTCATTTTGAGAATACAGCTAGTTTTTAACTATCTATTTCCTATTATCCTTGATTTGCAACGGTTTGAACATATGTTTTTGCATAGTTTACCGCTTCTTCTACTTGATCAGGATTTTTACCTCCTGCTTGTGCCATATCAGGACGGCCACCTCCGCCGCCGCCGCAACGAGTAGCTACTTCTTTGATCAGATTCCCTGCGTGATATCCTTGATCGATTAAATCTTTTGTTACACCTGATACTAACTGTACTTTACCATTGTTAACAGATGCAAGAAGAATAATGCCTGAAGATACTTTTTGTTTTAAGTCATCTAACATATTCCTTAGTGCATTCATATCAGATACGTCGACTTGCTTAGCTAATAGAGAAACGCCTTCTACTTCTTCAAATTGATCTAAGATAGAAGATGCTTCAAGATTAGATAATTTAGCAGAAAGAGATTCTTTCTCTCTTTGTACTTCTTTCATTTCTTGATAAAATCCTTCAATACGCTCTGGAACAGTGTCTGGTTTCGTTTTTAATAGGTCAGCTGCTTTGTTTAATAGAACTTCTTTCCCGTTCATATACTCATAGGCACCTTTTCCGGTAACAGCCTCAATACGACGAGTACCCGCGCCTATGCCAGATTCTGCAATAATCTTAAACAAACCAATTTCCGCTGTATTGTAAACGTGGCAACCCCCACATAGCTCAACAGAGTAATCGCCAACTTTAACAACACGTACTTCATCGCCGTATTTCTCTCCAAACAGAGCCATCGCACCCATGTCTTTTGCTTCTTGCAAGGTGTGGTTATCGATCGCAACCGGTATGGATTCCCATACTTTTTCATTTACTGCTGTTTCAATCTGCTCGATCTCTTCTTCTGAAACGGATCCAAAGTGAGAGAAGTCAAAACGCAAACGATCTCCGGTTACAAGAGAACCAGCCTGATTAACATGTTCACCTAGAACATCTTTTAGAGCTTGGTGCAACAAGTGGGTAGCTGTATGGTTTTTAACAACGTGAGAACGATTTCCGCGTTCTACTGTAGCTCTTACTTGCTCGTCTTTTCCAATAGTTCCTTCTTGAACAATCGCACGATGTAAATTCTGACCGTTTGGCGCTTTTTGAACATCTAATACTTCAAGGGTTGCAGATTCAGTTTGGATATATCCTTTATCGGCAATCTGTCCACCACTTTCTGCATAGAAAGGCGTTTTCTCTAGGAAGATATAAACCTCTTCACCAGCTTGTGCCTCAGATGCGAAATCTTTATTCTTCACAAGCTCTGTAATGGTGGTATATGTTTCAAGATTGTCATAGCCAACAAATTCACTAGCTACTGTTACTTCTCCCAGCACACCTTCTTGTACAGACATAGAGTCTACTTTCTGACGAGCATTACGAGCGCGCTCTCTTTGACGTTCCATTTCTTGCTGAAAGCCTTCTTCGTCAAGTGTGAATCCTGCTTCGTGAACGTATTCCTCGGTCAATTCTTTAGGGAACCCATATGTGTCATATAAGCGGAACACTTCTGTACCCGGGAATACATTCTTCCCTTTAGCCGTTTCCTCTTTAATAATTTCCGTCAAGATTGATAAACCATCATTTAACGTCTCATGGAAGCGTTCTTCTTCATTTTTAACAACCGTCTCAATAAAGTCTTGCTTTTTCTTCACTTCTGGATAGAAATCTTCCATGATGTCTGCCACATGTTCAACTAACTTAAACATAAATGGTTCATGGATTCCAATTTGTTTAGCGTAACGTACTGCACGACGAAGCAAACGACGAAGAACATACCCACGACCTTCATTGGAAGGAAGAGCTCCATCTCCAACAGCAAACGTTACGGTACGCACGTGGTCCGCAATAACTTTAAAGGAAACATCCTTCTCTTCGTCTTTACCGTACGATGTATCTGCTAGCTTTTCAGTATGCTCAATAACAGATTTAAATAAGTCTGTTTCAAAGTTGGTTGGTGTATCTTGAATAACAGAGACAATACGTTCTAGACCCATCCCTGTATCAATATTTTTCTTTGGAAGTGGTGTATAGGTGTCATCTGGATTGTGGTTAAACTGGGAGAACACCAAGTTCCAAATTTCAAGATAACGCTCATTTTCCCCACCTGGGTAAAGCTCAGGGTCCTTTGGATCATTTCCGTATTTCTCACCACGATCATAGAAAATTTCTGTGTTTGGACCACTCGGACCTTCACCAATATCCCAGAAATTCTCTTCAAGACGAATGATGCGCTCTTCTGGTACGCCTACATCATCTTTCCACATGTTGAATGCTTCATCATCTTCAGGGTGAACGGTTACGGATAACTTCTCTGGATCAAAGCCAATCCAATCAGGGCTCGTTAAGAATTCCCAAGCATATTCAATGGCTTCTTTCTTGAAGTAATCTCCGATTGAGAAGTTCCCTAGCATTTCAAAGAATGTATGGTGACGTGCTGTCTTACCTACATTTTCAATGTCATTCGTACGAATCGACTTTTGCGCGTTTACAATACGAGGATTGTCAGGGATCACACTACCGTCAAAATATTTCTTTAAAGTTGCTACCCCACTATTAATCCAAAGTAGTGTTGGGTCTTCGTATGGAACAAGAGATGCACTAGGCTCAACGCTATGTCCTTTCTCTTTGAAGTAATCAAGGTACATTTGGCGCACTTGTGCAGAGGTTAATGTTTTCATGGAAGGGGCCTCCTTATATTTTCGAATACAACAGCGTATAGATCGAGTATGTACAATTAAACATAAAAAACTCCCGTCCTGCATTATATGCAGGGACGAGAGTTTTCGCGGTACCACCCTGATTATGAATTTATTAAAAAATTCATCACTTTATGTAGAGTTTGTTATACCTCTACTCCCGCTATAACGGAGCGAAACCCGGCAGTATTTACCTGCACTCAGGAATTAGCGTTCCATAGCCCTTCATCTAAAACTCCTTCCAGCCAAGGGAGTTTCTCTCTAGTCAGATGGTCTGCTATGTACTCGATCCTTCTACGTATTGTTTATCCGATTCTAGTCATTTGTTTATGCCAAAATTATAGAAAACAAAATGCCAAATGTCAACGTTCCTGCCGAAACATCTTCGTATGATGGATTAGAACTCGAATAATGGTGAGAACTGGAACAGCTATAATCATACCGATAATGCCACCGATCTCTCCTCCAATTAACAGAGCAAAGATAATAAGGACTGGGTGCATGTGGAGACTCTTTCCCACAATAAATGGTGACAATAAGTTACTTTCTATGAGTTGAACGATAAATACAGCAATAACGACGAAAAGCACCATCTTCGTCGACATCGTAAATGCAATCACCACGGCTGGCACCGCTCCAATAATCGGACCAAAATAAGGAATAATGTTCGTAATTCCCATAACCCCTCCAAGGATTAGAGGGAACTTCATTCCAATCAACCACAATGCAAGCATTGAAATCAAGCCAACAAATAAACACACAAGAAGCTGTCCACGAATGTAACTTCCTAAGCTTTTATCTATATCACGTAAGACTTCCTTCCCCTCTTCTCGGTACCGCTTTGGAGTTAATTTATAGAGCGTTGTAGACATAATTGGATAATCTTTCAACATGTAAAAAACGAGAACAGGAATGACCGCGAGAATAATAAATACATCAAACATACCGGTTAAACGGTTTCCAATAGAAAGAATGAAATCCTCACCCAGTTGTTCTACATTTGTTAACATGACATCCATGCGGTCATGAACAGTCTCTGGCAGGAACGACGTCCGTTCATACATCTCATAGATCCACTGCCTATACGTTTCAACAAACCCCGGCAAACTTTCACTTAAACCTTTAACTTGCTTTAAAAATAACGGATAAGCTTTATATACCACATATCCAATTCCACCAAAGACAAAGATATAAATCATTGTTATGGCAAGCCAACGTGGAACATTACGATGATATAATCCCTCTACTATAGGGTGCAGTAAATATGCAATAAACAAGGACACGATGAATGGGATAAAAAGACGAAATAAAATTTGCAAAAACGCTTCATAAAAAGGAAAGAGCTTTACAATTAAATATACGATTAATAACACTAACAACACTAATACAGACCTATAAATCCATTGAAGCGTTAAAGATCCTTTTCCCATCAATTTCACCCCACTCTCCTATTTATATTAGGTTGAATGGTTTATGAAGCTTTTATACCTATCGCTTACAGATTTTCTAGTTAAGCTATTACGCAACCTCTGCCACAAAAGCCCCTGTAGCTGAGAAAGTGTTTCCGTGAGCTAGATTAAGCGTAAGGTGATTCGGGAAATCACTCCCTTTCCGCGGCGAGCTGTGGAGCCTCCTCAATCGCTACGCGCTTTCCGGGGTCTCACCTAGGCTCCTAGTGCCGCAGGAGTCTCGCAATTTCCCGAATCACCTTTGCCACAGATAGAAACAACGGAAACACGCGACATGAGCAGATTGGTGTTGAACCCGCACGCGTAGTCAGGGGGCCGTTGCGCTACTTATAGCTAGGGGTGTCTGGGGAACGGGGAGACTCCTACGGGAGAAAGAGGTCGACGAGACCCCGGAGCGAGCGAAGGGAGTGAGGAGGCTCGACAGCTCGCCCGTGGAAAGCGAGCCGTTCCCCAGACACCCCTACCACACAATAAACATAATGGCCCTATTCACGCTAAAGTGTCTCAGGCATATTTGAAAATAAAAACAGGCCCCGCGGTGGCGGGGCCTGTTTCTTTATTTAGCGGAAAGCTTTACTTACTCTCTTACGCATACGCTTCATTGACCGTTTTGAGAACATATCGGAGAAGTCTTTCTTGCGACCTCTTTTCGATCTGGAGTAAAATGCGGCTGCACCCACTCCAAGTGCTACAAGAGAAGAGAACCTGTTCATTCGCTTCACCACCCGTAAATGGATTTACCATTGGGCTGTTTGCTCTTCGTCTCCAAACAAGTCATCTAGAGAGCTTAGGGAGCCATCTTCTTCAACTTGGTGTACGTGAACCTTGCCTTTAGTTGTTGAAAGCTCTATAAAGCAGGTCCAGCAGTAATATTGGTTATTTCCAATTTTCCCGATATCTTTTCGCTTACAGTTTGGACAATGCATATTGGCAACTCCTTACTCTTGTAAGTTCTAGTTGCCATTATTGCCCAGAAAAAGATCAGTCATACACTTTTAAGATGAATTTTACTGGCACCCAATGGTATGCTCCACAATAAATCATTCGTGGAACAGTTATAGTATGTGCGATTCACATGAAGTCATAAGGGGAAAGTTCTTCCTCATTCAGTTCTTCTTCATCTTTGACTTCTGCTTCCATATAAATTTTAATCTTATCAGGTAAATCTGTGAAACGGCGATTCGTGTCTACCGTATCTACCCCTCGCTTGAAAGCTTCTTGGTCTCCGCAAATAATAAGCGATTGTTTACTTCTTGTCACAGCAGTGTATAGGAGATTTCTCTTAAGCATTCGGCTATAACCTCTCACTACAGGTAAGATGACGATCGGAAACTCGCTCCCTTGTGACTTATGAATGGAGGTACAGTAAGCATGCATAAGTTGATTGAGATCTTTACGTAAATATTCCACTTCTTTTCCTTCAAATGAAACAACAAGTTTTTCTTTTTGTTCTTTTGTTTCATCGGCTTTGTAGATCGCGACAATCTCACCTATGTCCCCATTATATACTCCAGACTCAGGTTGATTCACAAGCTGGATGACTTTATCACCGGAGCGATAAGTCAAATCATCTTTCATTTTAATTTCCCTGCGCTGTCTAGAAGGAGGATTAGCCAATGCTTGTATCTCCTGATTTAGCTGATGGATGCCATTTTTTGTTCGATACATAGGTGCAAGGATTTGAATATCCTTTAACGTATGTCCTCTTGCCATCGCCTTTTGATAAACTTGCTGAATGACAGGTAACACTTGCGGTTCATGACAAGTGATAAAAGAAAAGTCATGAGACTTAGCTAAGGACTCTTCGTCACATTTCCCTTTTTTCATGTCGTGGGCCAATCGAATGATTTGTGACCCTTCTTTTTGACGATATACTTCTTGAAGTTGTGTGGCCGGTATGTAATCAGTCGACAACAAGTCAGACAACACTTGTCCGGGGCCAACAGATGGTAATTGGTCTTCATCCCCAACCAATAACACCTGCATATCAGATGGGATCGCTCGGAATAGTTGATTCGCAAGCCAGATATCAACCATAGAAAATTCGTCTATAATTAAGATCTTTCCACTCAGTTGGTTATTCTGATCTTTGTCAAAGGACTCCCCACCTGTCCACCCAAGCAAACGGTGAATCGTTACAGCCGGTAAGCCTGTTGACTCATTCATACGTTTAGCAGCTCTTCCTGTGGGAGCAGTCAGAAGGAATGGGAAGGGTTCATCTTTACCATAATCAGCAGGCTTTAAAGACTTCCGCTTCAATTTAGCATAAGCATTAACAATGCCTTTAATAACAGTGGTCTTCCCTGTTCCCGGTCCACCTGTTAGAATCATCATTTTAGAATGAAGGGCTTTCTCAATAGCATCGTACTGCTCTTTCCCGTAACTTATGCTTTCCTCATCTTCAATTTCCCCAACTACTTTCATTAACTCTGCCTGTGTAAATTCTTCTTCAAGTTCTGAAAGCATAACTCTGTGAAGCTGCTTAGCAAATCCTGCTTCCGCAAAGAAAAGCGATGGTAAATATACCTTATCTTGTTCGACCAGTACTTTCTCATCTTCGACAAGTTGCGCTATTTCTCGGGAAATAATCTCATGTGTAATAACACCAGATGAACCTTGGAGTATGCTTAATACTTCATCCTGCAAAGCTTCAAAGGTCATGTAGACATGTCCATGACTGCTGCCTTGATTTAAGGCATACATACAAGCTGCCTGAATCCTTGTAGGATGATCAAATGCAATATTGTTGTGAGAAGCTACTTCGTCTGCTCTTTTGAAACCAAAGCCCTGAATATCAAACACAAATTGATAAGGGTCTTCCTGTAGAATTTCAAGCGCTTGATCTTGGTACGCTTCATATATTTTCTGAGCCATTTGTAAGCCAAACCCATATTCGGATAACCCAATAACAATATGCTCAAAGCCCTGATGCTGCTTCAAATCAGCAACAAGCCTATCAGCTTTATCTTGTTTCAGCCCAGGTACATCCTTCAATACAGATGGATCTTGAAGGATGCGACTAATGGTTTGTTCTCCAAGTATAGCGACAATATTTTCTGCGGTTCGTTTTCCTATTCCATAAAATAAATCACTTGAGAGGTATCCCACTATGCCTTCTTTAGAAGTAGGAACTTCCTTTTGGTAATGTTCAACTTGATACTGCTCGCCAAATTTCGGATGGTTGGTCACACGTCCATAAAACGTGTAATGCTCCCCTTCGTCTAATGGGGAAAAGTGTCCTTTTAATACAATTTCTGATTCATCAAAGGATTCATTTGTATCGATGATTTTAACCAGTGCAATGGAAAAGTGTTCTTCATCATTATGATAAATCATCCGCAGTGGTTCCCCTTTGATGAAGCCTTTCTCCGGTTCAAAATTCTCTTCTAATTGCTTCTCCATTGCCATAGGGTTCTACTCCTTTTATTCTCCCTGATTTTGCTCTAGTAGCTCTTCCACTTTAGCTTTAGCATTGGCCGCTAGTAAATGGTCCGGCTGGATATCAATAGCCAGTCCAAAATGTTTCAAAGCTAGTTCCGGGTCTTCTTTATATAGATAGGATACACCTAAATTGTAATGAGCATCACTGTGTTCATCGTTTAGCGTCAGGACTTTCGTAAACGTTTGAATAGCTTCATCAATCATACCTACTTGCGCCAAGCAAAGACCATATTGAAAATGCACTTCAGCATCGTCTGGTGAAAGCTCTGTAGCACGTTGTAAATAGGCAAGAGCAAACTTGAATTGCTCCTGATACAGTAAACTTAGTCCCAGCATATAATAGGCATCGCTCTCTTCTAAGCCTTTTTGAATAGCTTTTTGAAACGGCTCTACTGCTTCATCGTATTTTTCCTGTTCATAATAAACATTACCTAGTCCGTAATGAGCCGTTGCGATGTCCTCATTTAACTCAATCGCTTTTTTAAAAAAGCGCTCAGCTCGCTCCCGATCATTCATGTGTAACAAGAGATTTCCGAAATTCACATAACCTAATGGTTCATTTGGGTTTTCCTCAATAGCTTGCGTAAATGCTTGTGCCGCTTCTTCATATTTTTGCTCCTGCATATATTGAATACCTTGTGTTAAGTAATCCATTCATACTTCCTCCTACATCAAAATGCTAATTATGATTACCGTCTAGTTGTAATCGGTTGTTTATAAATCGCTAACGGGAGAGGACTCTCCCTCTCTCAACATTGTATCAGAAAATTTATTTCTGGACCTGTTCGTATAAGAAAGAGCCTATGCTTTTCCTTTAAAAAAAAGAGGTGCCCCAGGACGGTTCCCCATTCATGACCATTCTAAAAAGTCATTTAACCAGGGGCGTACTCGCTTCGGGACATCCTCTTATATTATCCTACATATGTTAGATATTCGCCATTTTTTACAATTTGATCAATTGTTCCTCCACCAAGACAAACTTCGCCGTCGTAAAATACAACTGCCTGACCTGGAGTCACTGCACGTTCTGGCTCATCAAAGACGACTTTAACTTGCCCATCTTCAAGTGGTGTAACGGTAACTCCACTATCTTTTTGGCGGTAACGGAATTTCGCAGTACACGTGAACGTTTCTGTAGGTACGACACCAGTAGCCCAGTTCAATTCAGATGCCTCAAGACCATCTGAGTATAAATGATCGTTATGGTACCCTTCTCCGACATAAAGAATATTCTCTTTTACATCTTTACCAATTACAAACCAAGGACCACCTGGACCTCCAATACCCAGACCTTGACGTTGGCCCAATGTATAATACATCAATCCATCGTGCTTGCCTTTTACTTCTCCGTCCATCGTTTCCATATTCCCTGGTTGAGCAGGAAGATATTGACTAAGGAATTCTTTGAAATTGCGTTCCCCGATAAAGCAAATGCCTGTTGAATCCTTCTTAGTGGCTGTTGCTAATTCACGTTCTTTCGCAATTTCACGAACTCGTGATTTATCAATATGCCCAAGCGGGAACATGACTTTAGAAAGGACATCTTGAGAGAGTTGATTTAAGAAGTACGTTTGATCCTTGTTATCATCAATACCACGTAACATTTCATAACGCTCTCCATTATGCTGAACTTGTGCATAGTGTCCTGTTGCTAAATAATCGGCACCAAGAGACATAGCGTGGTCCATAAAGGCTTTGAACTTGATCTCTTTATTACACATTACATCTGGGTTTGGAGTACGCCCTTTTTTATATTCATCCAGGAAATAAGTGAAAACTTTATCCCAGTATTGTTTCTCGAAGTTTACTGCATAGTAAGGAATATCTAATTGATTACAAACACGAATAACATCATCGTAATCTTCTGTAGCTGTACAGACGCCATTCTCATCTGTATCATCCCAGTTTTTCATAAAGATCCCTACTACATCATATCCTTGTTCTTTCAGTAGAAGTGCAGCAACAGATGAGTCAACACCACCTGACATGCCGACGACTACCCTTGTATCTTTCGGATCTTTCATTGTTGTCACCACCCTAGGTTGTCTTTGTTACTCGCTTCACGATGGAAGCAACTTTTTCTGCCCCTTCACGAACATTATCTTCCGTGTTCTGAAGACCAAAGCTAAATCGAATCGAGTTTCTTGTACGCTCATTTCCTTCGCCAAACATTGCACTTAAAACGTGAGAAGGCTCAATGGAACCTGCGGTACAAGCAGAACCACTTGATGCCGCAATACCCGAGAGATCAAAGTTCGTTAGAAGCGTCTCTACGTTCGCACCTGGGAAACTGACGTTGACGATTGTAGGAAGATTGATACGATCTCCGTTCACTTCAAAAGAAACGTCTTGTTCTTTCAGTGTATCCATAAAAATCTTCTTATAAAGCTTGTACTGCGTAAGACGAGCCCTTTGCTCTTCTTCAACGAGCTCAACAGCTTTAGCAAGACCCGCTACTGCTGCTGTATTTTCAGTTCCAGGGCGACGCTTTCTTTCTTGCTCGCCTCCATGTTGCCTTGCTTCAAGGAGGATCCCTTCCTTGGCATATAAACACCCTACACCTTTTGGTCCATTAATTTTATGACCAGAAAAGGTGAGCATGTCTACATTTAAAGCACTCACGTCAATAGGCATTGTTCCAAACGCTTGAACAGCATCTGTATGGAATAAAGCCTGATGATCTTCAAGCAGAGCTCCCATTTCAGCAATAGGCTGGATTACACCTGTTTCATTATTAACATACATAACAGAAACTAGGATTGTATCTTCTCTCAGTTCACGTTTAAAGTCATCCATTGAAATTCGGCCTGATTCATTAACCGGTAAATACGTCACATCAAAACCTTCAGATTCGAGATGTTCTGCTGCATGTAATATAGCATGATGTTCAATTGAAGTCGTAATAATATGCTTACCATTATGCTGGTTCGCCTTTGCTCCTCCTATTAGAGCAAGATTATCCGCTTCAGTACCACCACTTGTAAAGATGATATCTTTTTCATTCGCATTTAAGAAAGAAGACACCGTGCGGCGAGCGTCATCTAATATCTTACGAGCTTTTCGCCCATAGGAATGAACACTCGATGGGTTTCCAAATGTTTCTTCCATCACAGGAACCATTGCCTCAATGACTTCCTTTCTCATAGGAGTTGTTGCCGCATGGTCGAAGTAAATTGAATTCATATTAGAGAACCTCTCATTTCTTTAAATATAGAACATGTACGCTTCTTGTTCATCAGAATCGTCATGTTGGGCAAGGTCGTGCAACGTTGTCGTATCTAGCACATCTTTCACAGCATCACGGATCCGCAACCAAAGCGCTTGTTTCGCAGGCTCTTCGTCTTCAATCCCCTCAACTGGACTAATTGGTCCTTCTAGCACCCGAATGACATCACCAGATGTAATTTGATCTGGGTTCCTGGTTAACATATAGCCGCCATATGCCCCACGAACGCTTCGAACTAAGCCTGCATTTCGTAGTGGAGCAATCAGTTGTTCCAAATAGTGTTCAGATAAATTGTTTTCTCGAGCAATGGATTTTAAAGATATCGGACCATCACCGTATTTCTTGGCTAGTGCGATCATGATGGTCAGACCGTAACGTCCCTTGGTAGAGATTTTCATGAGCTTCACCTCTTCGTATCATATAGTCTAATAATTTCTTAGTTTGGGGCAAAGAATACCCAACAATCGTTCCAAGACCTAGTGCGATGACGACTGTGCCGACACCAACTGGTCCACCTAAAAGCCAACCTAAAAGGAATACCGTCACTTCAATACCATTTCGTACCCATTGGACTTTCCAGCCAGTTAAATCACGAATGACTAACATTAAACCATCTCGTGGCCCAGCCCCTAGTCCTGGAGCGACGTAAATTCCAATTCCATATGCTAATACCGTAATCCCCAACAAAAATACAGCCATGTTACTCCATAAAGTTTCCGGGGACGGTAGCACGTAGTTAAAAATATCAATGAAGACACCAATAAGAAGCATATTTAATATTGTACCAATTTGGGGCCATGATTTTGTGACAATCGATGTAAAACCGACAACCACTAAACCCGCAATAATTGACCATGACCCAACGGTTAATCCGAATTGTTCATTAAGACCAACATGGAAGACATCCCAGGGCCCAATTCCGAAACGATCCGCTTTAATCGTTAGCGATATCCCTAACGCTAGAATAATTAGCCCTACAACAAAAAAAGACCAACGTATGAATGTTGCACGTTGAGTAAATGTTTGCTTCTTCACCGGATCTTTAGAATGAACACGTTTATTCTCTGTTGTCATATTCATGATCCTTTCTATATAGAGAGCGTAATCACTCCTATTTTAACACCAATAGATATTATAGCACGAATGGCAACCTTCTTGCATTTTATCGTCTATATCTTTACCCTTTAAGAATAATCCATAGTTTCGGAGTTCTAGAAAATGATTCCGTTAGCTTTAGTTGAGTATAAGGCAGGCCTAAAAACCGAGTTTTCCCCCGAGCAAGCCCAAGCACTCATCATAAGTAACGGCTCCATCCATATTGATAGATGAATAAATTCAAATTGTAAAGGAGTGTGTCCCTTTTGAGCCAACAACCATTAGCGTTTCGAATGCGACCGAAACATATTGACGATATTATTGGACAGAAGCACCTTGTAGGGGAAGGGAAGATGATTCGTAGAATGGTAGATGCCAAGCGTTTGGCCTCTATGATTCTTTTTGGGCCTCCAGGTACAGGCAAGACATCGATGGCGATGGCTCTTGCAAAAAGCTTAAACTTACGCTTTAAAACCTTAAATGCTGTCGTAGATAAGAAGAAAGACATGGAGATCGCCGTAGAAGAAGCGAAGATGTCAGGTCAACTTGTCTTGATTCTAGATGAAGTACACCGTCTTGATAAAGGAAAACAAGACTTCTTACTTCCACACGTGGAAAGCAATTTAATTACACTTATTGGCTGTACAACGAGCAATCCATATCATTCCATTAACCCAGCCATTCGAAGTCGCTGTCACTTGTTTGAAGTAGAACGGTTAAATATCGAAGAAGTAAAAGATGCAATAAACCGGGCCATTGCTGATGAAAACGAAGGCTTAGGCCACTTAAATATCGATGTATCTAATGAGGCTATGGATCACTTCGCTCACTCTGCAAATGGTGACTTGCGTTCCGCATTGAACGGGCTAGAGCTGGCAGCTTTTTCAACCCCTGAGACGGAAAATGGACAAATAGAAATTGACCTCGATACAGCTGAACAGTGCATGCAAAAGAAGAGTTTCTCCCATGATAAAGATGGTGACGCTCACTATGATGTTCTCTCAGCTTTCCAGAAATCGATCCGTGGCAGCGATGTTAATGCCGCCTTACATTACTTAGGCAGACTTATTGAAGCAGGTGACCTTGATAGCATAGCGCGCAGAATGGTGGTAACCGCCTATGAAGATATAGGGTTGGCTAATCCCCAAGCAGGACCAAGAGCAATGGCAGCGGTTGAAGCGGCCGAGAGACTTGGCTTCCCTGAGGCTCGTATACCATTAGCCAATGCGATTGTAGAACTTTGTTTATCACCTAAGTCTAACTCAGCATACAAAGCGCTAGATTCTGCTTTATCAGATATACGTAAAGGAAAAAGTGGTGAAGTGCCAGCCCACCTTAAAGACGCTCATTATAAAGGAGCAGAAAAATTAGGGCGAGGAATTGAGTATCAATATCCACACAACTATGAGAATAGCTGGGTAGATCAACAGTATCTTCCTGACTCTATTAAAAACGCCCTCTACTATTCACCTAAGAAGACAGGTAAGTTTGAAAAAGGGCTTGCTCAAGTGTATGAAACGATTCAAAAACAAAAGAAAAAGTAAATATTTGTATCGCATCAGGTATATTTTCTTTCATCTCTCCCCATAATAGAAACAACATTAACAAACTAGTTCTAGTAATTTCATTGGTTTATTAGAAAAGGAGAGAATGAATATGGTAAAAGTAAGACAAGATGCCTGGTCTCATGAAGACGATTTACTATTAGCAGAAACCGTTCTGCGTCATATCCGTGAAGGTAGTACACAGCTAAAAGCTTTCGATGAAGTAGGTGACCATTTAAATCGTACATCTGCAGCTTGTGGATTTCGCTGGAATGCTGAGATTCGCAAGAAATATGATCAAGCCATTGATTTAGCTAAGCGTCAGCGCAAAGAAAAGAAACGTGCTCTTGCTAAACAACAAAAGGTTGCTACAACTTCCTCGCCAACATTTACAAGAGAAGAACATCAACTTCCAGCACCTGCTTCTTCTCTAGTTGTTGAAGAAGAAGAGTTCGAGACTGTAGCTATAGAAGCTTCTGATTATGCAGACACCGCCGCCGTCTATCAGGAAGAAGTATCCACTGTTTCGTTTGATCACATTATTCGCTCATTAAAAGAGCTAAAACGCCAAACACATAACACGCACCAATCACAATCACACATTAAGCAAATTGAAGAAGAGAACCAGCAGCTACAAAACGAAAACAATCAGCTACAAAATAAACTCCGTAAAATGGAGAAACAATACCTTATGATTCAAGAAGACTATCAAGTATTAATGCAAGTTATGGATCGAGCTCGGAAAATGATTGCATTTGATGAAGACGAACAGTTTTCATCGAAGCCCGCTTTCCGTATGGAGAAGAATGGCAACCTTGAACAAGTAGCTCGTTAAGAGCAAACAAAAACCCGGCTATGCCGGGTTTTTTAGTAGCGTTCAATACTAATGGGTTTTAAGATCTCTTGTACAACATGACTTGCCATAATCAATCCTGCTACTGAAGGAACAAACGCATTTGAAGACGGAGGCTGCTCCGCTTTCCGGGTGTTTGGGTTGTCTGGAGTAATTTCTTGACGAACATCTTCCCTTATTTTAATAGGCTGTTCCTTAGAGAAAACGACTGGTATCCCTTTTTTGTAGCCTTCTTTTCGCAATTTTGTTCGAATGACACGTGCAATGGGGTCATAACTTGTGTCAAAAATATTTGCAATTTCAAATTTCGTAGGATCCATCTTATTTGCAGCACCCATAGATGAAATAATCTGAATATCACGGTCGATACATTGCTTAATTAGATGAATTTTGTATGAGATCGTATCACTTGCGTCGACTACAAAATCTAAATCATGTTCAAATAATCGCTCATACGTTTCGTCCGTATAAAACATATGTAAACGAACCACTTCACACTCAGGGTTAATATCTTTGACGCGGTCAGCCATTAAATCCACCTTAGATTGACCAATAGTAGACATTAACGAGTGAATTTGGCGATTTATATTGGTTATATCTACATCGTCTTTATCAATAAGTATTAATTTGCCTACTCCACTTCTTGCTAATGCCTCTACACTGAAAGAGCCAACTCCGCCTATCCCAAGAACGGCAACAGTCGCGCCTTTCATTAAATCTAACCCCTGCTGACCAATGGCTAGCTGATTTCTCGAAAATTGATGAAGCACTTGTCTCACTCCTCTTTAACATTTTCTATGATCTAGTATTCCTTTTCCTATAGTCCCATAAACACAACCTAAGGAAACGGAAACATAAAAATAACCTTAAGGCTGCCCTTAAGGATTTTTCGAAACTTATGTAAAAAGAAAGCCAATCCCAATCGTGCCGTCACAGTCCAATGTTTTGAACCCCGCTCTTGGCAAGTGGGTGCTTTGTTCTGTAATTTATGCGTCCTCTAAGTAAGTGAAACAAGGCTTGCATGCCTTACAGAAACTTCAAGCTCCCGTAGTTCAAAATGTTCGGTCAAAACGATTGTTGGATGACGTACACATCAGGATCGGCTTGTTTAGTTTGTAATCAAATCATAGCATACCTAATGAATCTTGGCAACAAAAAGGAACGTTACAGTATGATTACAATCCTTACTGTTTGTCCAATTGTTCTTGCTTTGCTTTCTCATTAAGCTCAAGATGTAATTCTGTTAATTGCTCTTGGCTCACAGGCCCCGGAGCTTGAGTCATTAAGTCTGAAGCTGAAGCTGTTTTCGGGAATAAAATCGTATCCCGTAAGTTAGATCGATCCGCTAAAATCATAACAAGACGATCTAATCCTAGTGCGATTCCACCGTGTGGAGGGGCACCAAATTCTAAAGCTTCTAATAAGAAGCCAAATTGACTTTGAGCTTCCTCTTCTGAGAAACCTAATACTTTAAGCATTTGGTCCTGAACTTCCTTTTCATAAATACGAAGACTTCCCCCGCCTAATTCATAGCCGTTTAATACCAAGTCATAAGCTTGAGCTCGCACTTCTTGTGGTTCAGTTTCAAGTTTCTCAATATCTTCACGCTCAGGCATTGTAAACGGATGGTGCGCTGCGAAATATCGGCCTAGTTCTTCGTCATATTCAAATAATGGCCAGTCTGTTACCCAAAGGAAGTTAAACTGCGTTTGATCAATCAGATCAAGTTCTCTGCCTAGCTTTTGACGGAGAGCACCAAGGCTATCATGAACAACAGAAGTTTTATCTGCTACAAATAGAAGTAGATCACCATCTTCTGCTGAAAGAGCTGTACGAAGGTTAGTTGCTTCTTCTTCGCTAAAGAATTTAGCGATAGGTCCTTTCAATTCACCTTCTTCTACTTTCAGCCAAGCTAATCCCTTAGCATCATAGATTTTAACAAATTCTGTTAGCTTATCAATATCTTTACGGGAGAAGTCATTTGCTTTCCCTTTTACATTAATTCCGCTCACAGTCCCGCCTGTTTCAACAGCAGATTTGAATACTTTAAATCCTGAGTCCTTCACAATTTGAGAAAGGTTGACTAACTCCAGACCAAAACGCGTATCCGGCTTATCAGATCCATAACGGTCCATAGCTTCATCATAACTCATGTGCTTGAATGGGGTTTGAATGTCTACACCTTTTGTTTCTTTAAGCACTTTCTTCATCATACGCTCAGTCATGCTTTGAATTTCTTCTTGGGACATAAAGGATGTCTCAATATCCACTTGTGTAAATTCTGGCTGGCGATCGGCACGTAAGTCTTCATCACGGAAGCAACGAGCAATCTGATAATACTTTTCAAAACCTGACATCATAATAAGCTGCTTAAACAACTGCGGTGATTGAGGCAATGCATAAAACTCACCTTCATGCACACGACTTGGAACTAAATAGTCGCGAGCACCTTCGGGAGTACTCTTTGTTAACATTGGAGTTTCCATCTCTAAGAACTCTTCGCTATTCAAGAAATCACGAATGGCTTGTGTTGTTTTATGGCGAAGCTTAAACGTTTCTTGTAACGGGTTACGACGTAAATCCATATAACGATATTTAAGACGAAGGTCTTCTGCCACATCTGTTTCATCATGTAATTGAAATGGTGGGGTTTTGGACTTATTTAAAATGGTAATATCAGTTGCTAACACTTCTACTTTACCTGTAGCTAATTGAGGATTAATAGTTGCTTCATCGCGAGCAACAACCTTCCCTGAAATCTCAACAACATACTCCGTTCGAACTTTATCTGCTGTCTCGATTGCATCAGTAGAATCTTCAGGATTAAATACAACTTGTACTAATCCAGAACGGTCACGAAGGTCAATAAAGATTAACCCACCAAGGTCTCGTCGTTTCTGAACCCATCCTTTTAATAAGACCGTTTCTCCAATATGGTCCTCTCTAATTTTACCACTTAATTGACGATGCTCACTCATGATTGCTCCCCCTCAAATTCATTCTTCATATACTCCACAACATCCGCCAGCGGAATCGTTTCTTGGTCCCCAGTCGCCATACGCTTCACATTAATTTGTCCGTTAGCAAGCTCATTCTCGCCAAGAACTAATACATATTTAGCCTGAAGACGATCTGCCGATTTAAATTGTGCTTTGATTTTTTTACCAGCATAATCCTTATCTACCTGAATCCCTGCTTTACGAAGCTGATAAACAACCCCTGCCGCCTCTTTCTCTGCTTCTTCTCCAAGAGCTACAATGTAACAATCGAGCTTCTCTTCTAGTGGCAGGGTCACACCTTCTGCCTCTAATGCCATTAATAAGCGTTCAATACTCATAGCAAAGCCAATACCAGACGTTTCAGGCCCGCCTATTTCTTCTACTAAGCCGTTGTAGCGACCGCCTCCAGACAGCGTTGTAATAGCTCCAAAGCCTTCAGATTCACTCATAATTTCAAATGCAGTATGATTGTAGTAATCAAGACCACGAACGAGATTAGGATCAATCGTATAAGGAATTCCCATTTTATCGAGATAGCTCTTTACGTTCTCGAAATACGTGCGAGAATAATCATTTAAGTACTCAAGGATTGACGGTGCTGTTGACATTGCAGGATGATCTTTATCCTTCTTACAATCCAATACGCGCATTGGATTTTGATCAAGTCGTACCTGGCAATCTTCGCACAATTCCTCTCGATGAGGATCAAAGTGGGATATGAGCGCTTTACGGTGTTCTTCACGGCTTTCTTGATCTCCTAAGCTGTTTAATACAAGCTTAAGGGACTGTAAGCCAAGTTCCTGGTAACTATTCATCGCAAGAGCAATTACTTCAGCATCAATAGCTGGGTCATCACTGCCTAAGGCTTCAATTCCAAATTGAACAAATTGTCGCATACGTCCTTGTTGAGGGCGTTCATAACGGAACATTGGTCCAAAGTAATAATACTTAGTTGGTTGGTTGGGTAAACCATACACTTTATTTTGGACGAACGAACGTACTACGGAAGCCGTTCCTTCAGGACGAAGGGTAAGACTACGACCACCGCGATCTTCAAATGTGTACATCTCTTTTTGTACGATGTCTGTAGAGTCACCCACCCCACGTTGGAACAACTCTGTATGTTCAAAGATCGGAGTACGAACTTCCTTATAATTATAGCGACGACATACGTCTGATAATACAGATTCTACAAACTGCCATTTCTCAACTTCTCCAGGTAATATATCCTGGGTACCACGAGGTCCTTTTAGACTCATGTACACTCCTCCTAAATTATATAAATCTTATTGTTTATAATTGTGACACGATTCTATAGGCATATAAAAACTCCCGCCCCATATTCGATACACAAAGGTATCGAATAGGGACGGGAGATATTACCCGCGTTGCCACCCTAGTTGAAGTATTTACAATACTTCCGCTTTAACAGTTAACGCCTGTCACGTCCAACACCTACTAACCTTTTGCTTTCGATGTGGAACCTAAGGAATGTCTTTCACTAAGGCGATTTAGAGAGATACTTTCAGCCTGATGGTATCTCTTCTCTTCTCCAAACGTCCCTTAGCTACTCTTTCCCTCAACGGTACTCATTATAAATGTATGTGAAAAAGTACTTTCTAGCCTGATAAGAATTTTAATACGGGTCTCGCATAATTTCAACACTTTTTTCCTACATACATGTATGAAAGGAATTGTTTATTATCATAATGTTGACGTTATAGAATGTCAAGCGCGGTCCATACTTTCTTTCAATTTCTTAACATCTTTTAAAGAAACCCCAAATTCCTCAGCCATTTCCATGCGTGTTAGGTGCGGTTCCTTTTCTAAAAAGTCATGAAATTGAACTCCAAATACGCTTTTACTTGCTTGTGATGAGTTTGAATGCTTACGACTTTGCCTCATAATTCACACCTCTTTGTGGCTTTTTATCTATTTTCCCCAAAGCGGCATAAAAATTTCACGGTAGGAAAGGTTTTTTTATAAGGATGTCGAAAGAAAGATAAATACTCGTATAAATAAAATAAGAAGGAGGCATATTCACCTTGTTTAAACGACGCAGTACCACCATGCTCTTTTTGTTAATGATTAGCTCATTATTCTTCTTGAGCACGGAAATTAACGCAGCACAGAAAGCCATAATTAATGTAGAGCCTCTAAATGTAAGAAGTGGGCCTGGGATAACCTATAATAAAGTAGACCAAGTGCATAAAGCGGAAGCATTCACTGTCCTACAAGAAAAAGACAAATGGGTTCAAATTCAGCTCAATGATAAAAAGGGATGGGTTGCTAAGTGGCTCATCGATTTAAAGGAAGACAATCGTTCCTCAGAAGCTTCAGGAGTTACATCTAATGTTGATGATTTACGAGTAAGAAGCGGAGCAGGTACAACTTACAGCGTGATTGGGAGTATGGATAAAGGTGATACATACCCGCTTAAGAGTACATCTGGAAATTGGGTTCAACTTTCTTATAAAAATGAGAGCGGTTGGGTCTGGAAACAATTTGTTACGACAGAACAATCAAGTGAAACGACAAACCAAACTGTAGTCTTAAATTCTTCACAATCCCAGTCTCCACCTCAGACAGAAAAGGGAGAAATCATTATCAAGACTCCTGTTTTAAACGTAAGAAGTGAGGGCAACTTGGGAAGCAAAGTAGTTAGTCAGGTCAGAGAAGGTGAACAGTTTGCGTACATACAAGAAAAAGGTTCTTGGTTTGAAATTAAATACGCTTCAGGGAAAACAGGTTGGGTAGCGAACTGGCTCGTAAAGAAAGTCCCTTCAAAACCTGAAGAAACTCATTCTGTTACCTTATTGTATAATGGAACAAACATTCGAAAAGGTCCATCAACCAACACCGGTATTATCGGCAGAGGATCTAAAGGACAACAGTTTAATGTAATTAGTCATGGAAACAAATGGTATGAAATAGAATATAGCGATGGATCAGCTTATGTCGCTGACTGGATCGTTACAAGCCGCTCTTCAAGTGTTGAAGAGCTATCAAATGAAGAACAAAGCATCTCTGGGAAAACGATTGTGATCGACGCTGGTCATGGTGGACGAGATGTAGGGACGATTGGACATGATGGAAATTATGAGAAGAACCTTACCTTAACGACTGCAAAGCGTTTAGCACAACGTTTGGAGTTAGCGGGAGCTAAGGTGATCCTAACTCGTCCTAATGACTCCTATATTGCTCTTAGCTCTAGAGCTACGAAGTCAAACGTGTTAGGCGCAGACGCTTTCTTGTCTCTTCATTACAACAGTTTCCCACAATCTCCAAGCGTATCTGGCATTGGAACTTATTACTATCATAATAAGCATAGGGCTTTTGCTGAAGCTGTTCAAAATGCAATGGTAAAAGCAACTGGACTTAGGGACAGGCAAGCAAAGTTTGGAGACTTCCATGTTATCCGAGCAAATCGCCAACCTGCCTTACTATTAGAACTAGGATTCTTATCAAACGCACAAGAAGAAGCATTAGTGCACACGAAAGGTTTTCAAGATAAAGTAACGAATGGAATTGTCCAAGGCATTATTGATTATTTAGGAGAATAACCACATTCTTTAGTTATGGTTTTCTTTTAAACTCAAAAAGCGCTCCAAGTCTTTAGACTTGGAGCGCTTTTACTATAGGAAGAGTTTATTTTACAAATGAAACAATTATAAATCACATATTTAACGGTCTTTACTTTCTAAAATCAATGTGACAGGTCCTACGTTTGTAAGTTGAACATCCATCATCTCACCAAAAGCACCCGTTTCCACAGTAATCTCCTGGTCTTTAACGAAAGCATTGAAGGATTCATATAACTCGTTAGCAGGCCCTGGTTTTGCCGCATTCATAAAGTTCGGACGTCTCCCTTTACGAGTGTCTCCGTACAATGTGAACTGAGAAATAGAGAGCATTTGACCACCAATATCTTTTAAGGATAAATTCATTTTGCCTTGTTCATCCTCAAAGATACGAAGGTTTACAATTTTGTCTGCAAGATATTTCGCATCTTCTTCTGTATCCTCATGGGTGACCCCTAGAAGGACGACAAGACCATTATCTATTTCGCCTGTCACTCTGTCTTCAACCGTAACTCTGGCGTTCTGACCACGTTGAATAACTGCTTTCATACGAACTCTCCTTACTGCAGTACACGACGAACTGTGTATACATCTGGGATCTGCTTAATTCGATCAACAACTTTACGCAAATGACTAATGTTTTGAATCATGATAGTCATGTGAATCGTTGCCATTTTATTACGATCTGATCTCCCTGTAACAGCCGTAATATTTGTCTTGGTTTCATTAACAGCCTGAAGCACCTCGTTCAAGAGACCTCTTCGATCATAACCTGAAATTTCTAAGTCAAGGCTGTATTGCTTACTGTCTTCACCAGTATTCTCCCACTCTACAGGAAGAAGTCTGTTCCTGACATCATCCGTTTTAACATTCGGACAGTCAGAACGATGGACAGAAACGCCACGTCCTTTCGTGATATAACCTACTATATCATCACCAGGGACAGGGTTACAGCAGCGCGAAAGTCTTACAAGTAAATTATCTACGCCTTTCACGCGCACGCCTGAGTCCTTTTTCTTCTTGTTCGATTGAGAAGGACGTTTTATATCGTTTTGAACACCTTCGAGTGTTTCTTCAAGATCTTTTTCTTTATTCTGCTTACGACGAATCTTCTCAGTTAGCCGAGTTGCAATCTGAGCAGCGGTTATTCCCTGATACCCAACAGCAGCATACATATCATCATCGTTTGTGAAATTAAACTTCTCAGCAACCCGATCCAGATTATCAGCGTTCAGCACTTCTTTAGGCTCAAGTTCCATCAATCGGATTTCTTTCTCGACAAGCTCTTTACCTTTAGCGATGTTTTCATCACGGCGTTGCTTCTTAAAGAATTGCTTAATCTTATTCTTGGCTTGTGACGTCTGACTAATCTTAATCCAGTCCTTCGAAGGGCCGTAAGAATGCTTCGACGTCATGACTTCCACAATGTCCCCTGTCTTCAGTTTATAATCCAGAGGTTCCATCTTACCGTTCACCTTAGCTCCAATCGTTTGATTCCCAACTTCTGTATGAATTTTATAGGAAAAATCAATTGGAACAGAGCCAGAAGGAAGTTCTATAACATCTCCCTTTGGAGTAAAGACGTAAACCATGTCAGAGAATAGGTCTACTTTAAGAGACTCCATAAACTCTTCAGCATCATGCGTTTCGTTCTGCCATTCCAAGATCTCTCTAAACCAAGTTAAACGTTCATCAAAGGATTGAGTATTCGACTCTACATTTAATCCTTCTTTATAAGCCCAGTGGGCCGCGATTCCGTATTCAGCAATGTCATGCATTTCATGTGTCCGAATTTGAACCTCTAAAGGATCACCCTTAGGTCCAATAACCGTTGTATGAAGAGATTGGTACAAGTTAGGCTTAGGCATCGCAATATAATCCTTGAACCGTCCAGGCATTGGCTTCCAGCACGTATGAATAATTCCAAGTACTGCATAGCAATCTTTAATGCTATTCACCAACACACGTACAGCGAGAAGATCATAAATTTCATTGAACTGTTTGTTTTGCAGTACCATTTTCCGGTAGATGCTATACAAGTGTTTGGGACGTCCAGAGATCTCTGCTGTAATATCCACTTCGTCGAGTTGGTTGTGAATTTCATCCATAACTTCGCCAATATAGTACTCTCTCTCATTACGCTTTTGTTTCATGAGGTGAACAATGCGATAGTACTGTTGAGGGTTTAAGTAACGAAGAGCAGTGTCCTCTAATTCCCATTTAATTGTAGATATACCCAAACGATGAGCTAATGGCGCAAAAATCTCGAGCGTTTCGTTAGAAATTCGACGCTGTTTCTCAGGAGGTAAATGCTTTAGCGTTCTCATATTGTGTAAACGGTCCGCTAATTTAATGAGAATGACACGAATATCCTTCGCCATGGCGACAAACATTTTACGATGATTCTCAGCTTGTTGAGCTTCTTTTGACTTATATTTAATTTTCCCTAACTTTGACACACCATCAACGAGCATTGCCACTTCTTCGTTAAACTGATTCTTGAGCTCTTCTACGGTTACATTTGTATCTTCTACAACATCATGTAAGAAACCGCCAGCAATCGTTACAGGATCCATCTCTAGTTCAACGAGGATACTCGCTACTTGGACAGGATGAATAATATACGGCTCACCAGATTTACGGTACTGTTCCTTATGCGCCTCTTGAGCAAATTCATAGGCACGACGAACAAAACCTGTATCTTCCTCAGATAAATACTGGCTCGCTTGTTCTACCACTTCATCAGCTGTCAAAATTTTATCTTTAGACATCCTATCACCTGATTATTAGAAATTCGTCATAGGTATAGACGTAGCATATATATGTGTTTAATTATCGAAAATTCTAATGAGAATGTAAAGAGGAAAGACTCATTTTATGTCGAAAACCTCTACTCCTACCTATTGGACGTGTTTCAATCGTTATTACGTTCGTATGATAAAAGAGTACTCCCATAACTTTGAGAGCACTCTTCGTTCCTTTTAGTATTGCATTAATGTTAGAACATCATAACCGTCTAGTTTCTCACGGCCATCTAAATATGTTAATTCTACAAGGAAAGCACAACCTACTACAATTCCGCCTAGTTGTTCAACCAAGTTTATTGTAGCCTCAATCGTACCGCCTGTTGCAAGAAGGTCATCTGTAATTAAAACACGTTGACCAGGTTTAATGGCATCCTTATGAATGGTTAATACATCTTTTCCATATTCCAAGCCGTAGTCGACTTTGATCGTTTCACGAGGAAGTTTACCCTCTTTACGCACAGGAGCAAATCCTACTTCCATTGCGTAAGAAACCGGGCAACCAATAATGAAACCACGTGCTTCAGGTCCAACAATAATATCGATTTCTCTTGTATTTGCATATTCTACAATTTCGTCAATTGCTGATTTAAATGCAGGTCCGTTATCCATCAAAGTTGTGATATCTTTAAATTTTATGCCCTCTGTCGGCCAGTCTTCCACAACCGTAATATATTGTTTTAAATCCATTAACTAATTTCCTCCTTAACGTCCGAAACTCGATCCATTTGCTCGGTAAACCAAGCTTTTAATTGAGGATAGGATGAGAAATATAACGTTTGTTCCACTTGTAATTGTTCGTGTTTTTGTTGGTATAGAGCTGATTCTGCCAAATCTTTTTTAGAAGGATTCGGATTCAGCGTTAAAAGTCCATTATCTATTCTAACAAATTCTAGTTCAAAAAACACCTGTGATATAAATTCCACCGAATCTTTTGACCATCCCTTATAATCTGCTAGTTTCGGTCCTTCTGTTTCTAGATGAAATTTCTTGCGTTTCACCAACATACCATAGAACCATTTGAAATGGTCACGGGTAGGTAACGTTTTTAAGAATGCCGCATCATCTGTTCGATAACATGCATAAATGTTGTGAGGTGTCATTTTTTGAACGACAGCACTGATCTGTTCCATAGATGTCGGAAGATCCATAAGAACCATATGTTCGATCTCGTCTAATGGCAAATCATCAATAAGTTCAGGATCATGGTTTAACTCAATTACCGGATAGTAATCAAACACCCACGCTGTGTTTTCAGTCGCCTCCCCAAAGAAGATAGCAACAGTATGATCAAATGGTAACTGCGGCATAGCCTTTTCAAGGTGGCGATTTCCTCTCAGGTCAAAGAGTTGCCAGTTATCGACGCGAAGGTCTTTCATCATAACCTGAGGTTTACGCTTACCGTTCCATTCATTGATAGAAAGTTCACCAACGATTGATACAGGCGATTGAGGAGCAAGACGAGGGTATAAATCCCCCATTCCAAAGCCGATGGTATCAATATCTGCCCCATTTGCTTTAAATCGCATCTTTAGATGATTTAGTTTACTCCCAATTTGCCTCAGCTCAGCAGGTATTGCTTCTTCAATGCGGAAAAGAGGCTTAGGATTCCCCATTCCAAACGGCGCTAGCTTCGCAATCTCTTCAATTGTTGATATCGTTATATCTTCGAGTTTTACGGTTCGGTCAATCGTTAAGAGTTGCTTAAAATCTTCAGGTGCTAGCTTTTGTTCTGCCAACTCATTTAGTGCCTCTCGAAGTGTTGCTACGTTCTCAAGTGGCAAGGTCATTCCAGCTGCTTGAGCATGACCTCCGAAATGAGTAAACTGACCACGAACTTCCATGCAATTTGTAAACATATCAAATGCATCAATGCTTCTGGCAGATCCTTTAGCTGTCTGAGCCTCAGGGTCGACCGTTAAAACAATCGTTGGTCGATCATACTTATTTACAAGACGAGATGCTACAATACCAAGCACGCCCTGATTCCAACCTTCTTTAGCAACAACAATGACAGAAGGAAGATCATCTGCCTGAGCATCAAGCATAGCTTCTGCTTCTTCAGCAATCTCAGCAACAATCTTCTGACGTTCTTGATTGAGCGCGTGAATTTGATTAGCTAACGCTTCTGCTTCTGAATCACTCTCTGTTAATAATAGATCAACAGCAGGAAATGCATCTTGCAATCGACCCACAGCGTTAATACGAGGTCCTATAGCAAAGCCAATGTCTTCTTCGGTGATGTCACCTTCAATGCTACACACTTTCTTTAAAGCTTGTACACCAGGTCGAATAGACCTTGAGATAGCTTTAAGTCCGTGTGCGGCTAATATACGGTTTTCATCATGCAACGGAACCAAGTCCGCTATTGTTCCGATAACAACTAAATCCAGTAAGTGTTTTGGGAAATCTCCTAATAATGCATGTGCGAATTTGAACGCAACCCCTACACCTGCAAGTTCCTGAAATGGGTACGTATCAGATAATTTAGGATGCACAATTGCAAAAGCATCTGGTAGTTCAGTTTGAGCCTCGTGGTGGTCGGTAATGATTAAGTCAATGCCCAATTCTTTCGCTACAGACGCTTCATGATTAGCCGCTATACCTGTATCTACGGTAATGATTAAGGTGATCCCTTCTGCATGTGCATTTCGAAAAGCTTCTTCATTAGGACCATATCCTTCTGTAAAGCGGTTCGGAATGTAGTAATCTACATAAGCCCCCATTTCACGAAGGGCTTCGACCATTAAAGCAGTTGAGCTGACCCCATCCGCATCATAATCACCAAACACCCATATATATTCTTCCTGTTCAATCGCTCTCTTTACACGATCAACAGCTTTGTTCATATCATTCATTAACATTGGATCATGTAATTGTTCCAGTTGAGGAGATAGAAATAATTTTGCAGCTTCTTTCGTTTCAATACCTCTTTTTCTTAACAAGTCTTGCGTCAAAGAAGACAATGATAAAGAGGAATCAATCGGAAGAGTTGGCTCCTCTTCTTGGGTTAAATTCCATTTTGCTTTACTCCGTAACATAGATTCACCCCTAACAGACCCATTATACAAGAGCAAGGTAAGGGGAGCAAATGAATTTCAGTTGGAAAAGGTAGACATGAAAAGTGCAGGCGTGGTGCTTAGGGATAAAAGGAAGTTCGACTAGGATCGTCACATCAATAGCCAACGTCGAACGACCCCACATCGTGTGGGGCCGGATAAGCCAGCTTTTTGGAAAAGGCGATTAGCCTTTGGAAAAAAGATGGCTTATCTCGCTAGGTCCTCCACGCCGGAACTAGCCTACTCCTTCTTCCACGGACGCCTTACATCCCTCCCAGGCCAAATGGACCACCTTAAAGATAAGGGCTAAAATCAAACCCCACACTTAAATTTCTATTGGACTTTATCACAAAAAATTAGGATGAAATCATATGATTTCATCCTGCCAGTACAATTGTTTATCTATTTAGCACGTTCTTCTTCAATTGGCTGATTCTTATCTTCTTCTGCCTTACGTGCAGTCACACGCTCAGGATCCTCTCCTAATTGTCTCAGTTTTTCTTTTAAAGCACGATTATCCCGCTGAAGCTGATAATTACGAACGGTTCCAAAAATCCCAGCAATCAAACCGCCCATTAATACGGACCCTAAAATAATAAGAATCAACGGAGCCTGTCCTGTTCCGAATAAGTAATTCACTTCAACCGCGTCGACATTAAACACCGCGAAAATAGCTACAATAAGAGCAAATACTAACGCTAATATAAAATTCTTCTGTCCCTTCAAAGAACCCATCTCCTTTCTCAAAACCTTCAATTATTTTACTCTTCCTTTCTTCTTCTATTCCCAAGTGGAGCTGTCTTGAAAACTTATCGTAGATATTAGCTGTTTCCGTTAACTTTGGCTAGGAGTAAGGAGGGCCTGGAAACGCGTCAGGGCAGGGAGATCGCTCAGCTCACAACCTCAGATACCTTGTCTCGTGAGGGGTTAAAGAAAAGCGCGTTCTAAGGGAGAATCCCCAATCACTCCTTCAAGGAACGGACCTTTTTAGCATAGAGTCTCAATGTAGAATATACCAAAACACATAAATCCCCATAAAAGTAAAAAAAGAGCTCTCCGAATGGGAGAGCTCTTACACTTATACTTGTGGTCCGCCAGTTTGTTTCTTCTCTTTGTACTCAATCGGTTTACGCTTAAGCATACTTCCTCTCCATACTAACCACAGCTGAGCTGCGATGAATAGAGAAGAATACGTACCAGCAATTAAACCAACAACAAGACCAAATGAGAAGTTCGTGATGGCTGTTGCTCCGAATAACAGAAGCATTAAGGCAGCAAATACGACCGTTAGGACGGTATTAAGACTACGAGCTAATGTTTCCATTAAACTCTTATTCACGATCTCTGCTAACTCAGAGAATGTCTTCACTTTCTTCTTCAGCTTCAGATTCTCACGGATACGGTCAAACGTAACGATTGTATCGTTTACGGAATAACCAACGATGGTAAGAATCGCTGCAATAATCGTAATATCAAATTCGAGCTGCGTTAAGCTAAACAGCGCGATGATAAAGAAGGCATCATGAAGTAGAGCCACTATAGCCGTTAATGCGAAATAAATTTCGAATCGAATCGTCACATAGATGATAATCCCAATGGACGCAATTGCCACGGCGTACACAGCATTCTTCACAAGTTCTTCACCCACAATGGATGATACAGTGCTCACACTTGGATTGCTTCCGTAAAGTTCATTAAAGTGACCTTTAATGTCTGCAATTTCAGATTTAGATAACACGCTAGTGAAACGGGCTACACCAATTTCGTCATCGTCACCTGAGATCACAATCGTCTTCGGTGTATATCCAATCTCTTCGAATTCTTCTTTTAATGTTTCTTCTGTAACTGGCTCATCCGCTAGTACTTGCACGCGAGAACCACTTGTAAAGTCAATCCCTAGATTTAGCCCCATTGCACCTAATGCAATTGCACCAGAGAGAATAAGAGCAATTGAAATACCAAAGAATTTCTTACGGTGTTTAACAAAGTCAAAGGAACGGCCAAAGACTTTCGCCTCTACCTCTTCGCCTTTCTCTATGTCTTTCACCTGGCTTGGTTTAACTCCAAAGAAACCTGGTTTCTTATTCAAAGCCCTGCTCTTAACAAGTAAACCTAGCATCAATCGAGAGCCATAAACAGCTGTTAAGAAGCTGACTAAAATACTGATAATTAACATGGTCGCAAACCCTTTTACAGAGCTTGTACCGAATATAAATAGGACAATCGCAGCCAACATGGTTGTAATATTGGCATCAAGTATCGTTGCTAAGGATCTGCTATTACCTGCTTTAAAGGCAGATAGTGTAGATTTACCCGCTTTCATCTCTTCTTTAATACGCTCATACGTTATAATGTTCGCGTCAACTGCCATACCGACACCGAGCACGAGTGCAGCGATTCCTGGTAGTGTCAGAACTCCGTTCATTAACTCAAATACAAGAAGAATTAAGAAGATGTAGGTTGATAGAGTAATGACAGCGACTACACCTGGAAGGCGGTAGTAGAAAAGCATATAAACAAAGACTAAAGCAATACCAATGGCACCGGCTATAATCGTTTTGTTTAATGCTTGCTCACCAAACTGCGCTCCTACAGACGTAGAATAGAGCTCTTTCATATCAACTGGCAATGAACCGGCATTTAAAATATTGGCAAGTTCTTGAGCACCATCCACCGTAAAGTCGCCTGTAATCATTACTTCTTTCGTAAGTAAAGGTTCGCTTACGCGTGGGGCTGATATATACCCTTGTTCTTCTGGATTGTTAAAGTCAGCTATAAAGGAATCTTCTTCCCCAAAGTCCATCCAGATTACCATAGAATTCTCACTGTAAGGAGTCGATGGGTCGTCTCCTAACTGAGAAACTTTCTTGGTTACACTTTGAAACTCTTTCGCATCTTTTACTTTTAACGTAACAATCGGTGCTTTCGTATCAGGATGAAATTCTTGTTGGGCACTGCCTTCTACAAGATTTGATCCGTTGAAAATTTCTCCATTTTCTGTGTCTGGCTCATTATTATCATCCTCTTCATCCATTTCCAATGAGAGAGGTTCATCATTGATGCGAATTTCATCATCATCAACGGTTCTAAATGACAGACGAGCGGAGGTACCAATGAGCTCCCGAGCTTTGTTCTGGTCTTCAATTCCAGCAAGCTGAACCCGGATACGGTCCTCTCCTTCAATATTGACGCTCGTTTCACTAATTCCTAGTGAATCCACACGTCTATAAATCGTTTCAACAGTTGCTTCTAAAGCATCCCTGTCAATCTCTTGATCTTCATCAATTGGTGTAACCTCGTACAAAATTTCAAATCCACCTTGAAGATCAAGCCCAAGGCGAATATCCTTTGTAATTCCTTGTATCGTTGTTCCTATCGTACCTGCAAAGATAAGCAAGAGTAGAAAAAACGCAACGATACGACCGCGTTTTACCATGAGTATAAGTGCCTCCTTCTGACTTCTCCAACAACCGTTTTATGAAATAGTAATACATCCTTACGCATAAAAGAGTGGTCTAAGTAATACCACTCTACAACTACGTGAGCCTTTTGTATGTATAGAAAAAATGATCATTGTGACTATAATGCCACACGCCAATATTGTAATTATAGAAATCTTTGGGAAGCACTGTCAATACGACGTTTCATTTTCTTGTTTATTTGGATCATGGTTCCTTAATGCTTCTACCTGAGCAAGTAGATCATCACTCTGGTAAGCTTGTACAGTTAAATAACTCATATATGTACCTACACTTAAGTGAAACACATCCTGTACTGCCCTATGTAAACGTAACGTTGGATTGCCCTTCCAAACTTTCTTCTCTAGGCACTTCCATATATCTTCCTCATGTGCTTTGCTATACCCAAGCAAGTGAAATTCTTCTTTCTTGCTTTGTAATACAGGATAAATCGTCTTCTTCCACTGTATTACAGGTTTTCCTTCTTCCATATATGATACCCCTCTCATTCAGCTCTACAAATCACACAGCAAATGTTTCAATCAATTACGAATGATTGTCATGCTTGCCCACCTTTTCTGCATATATTCATTGTATACGAATTTCAATTCTTTGAGAAGGTAGGTCGTAATGAATGACCAAACAAACCTTTTTACAAGGTACTCTGATTTTAATTGCAGCAGGCATGATTACTCGCTTCCTTGGGTTTGTCAATCGGATCGTCGTAGCACGCATCATGGGGGAGGAAGGTGTAGGCCTTTATATGATGGCCATCCCAACCCTCATCTTAGTTATTACCCTCACCCAATTCGGATTACCTGTAGCTATATCGAAACGGGTAGCAGAGGCTGAAGCTATAGGAGATTTAAAGAAAGTAAAGAAAATTCTAGTGATCTCTCTCACTGTCACAGGTGTATTGAGCATCATCTTTACAACAGGAATGGTTCTTTTAGCTCCATTGTTATCTCAAACTTTGTTAACAGATGAACGGACCCTATATCCTCTTCTTGCAATCAGTCCTATTGTTCCTATTGTAGCGATCTCCTCTGTGTTACGAGGGTATTTCCAAGGTCGCCAAAATATGAAGCCCCAAGCTTACTCACAGGTAATTGAACAGATTGTACGCATCAGTTTTGTAGCGTTATTCACGAAAGCACTCGCTCCATACGGAGTCGAATACGCTGCAGCAGGTGCAATGATTTCAGTCGTATTAGGAGAGTTTTGTTCTTTGTTGTACATGCTTCATATGTTTAAAGTGAAAAAACGTGTGAAAGTCAGAAGAAAGTTTATGAGTTACATTAAAAACGGTAAAGACACATTCAATGAACTCATGTCTATCGCCCTTCCGACTACCGGGAGCCGAATGGTTGGGTCCATATCCTTTTTCTTAGAGCCAATACTTGTAGCACAAAGCCTAGCTATTGCAGGCGTACAAACCGCTATGGCGACGAAACAGTATGGAGAACTAACGGGATATGCACTCCCTCTTTTGTTACTTCCAACGTTTATTACACAATCTCTTTCCGTCGCTCTTGTTCCAAACATTAGTGAAGCTGGAGCTAAAGGGGATCAAACGTTAATACACTACCGTATTCATCAAGCTATTCGTTTATCCTTTGCTTCAGGAGCTATTGCGACCGTTATATTAACCATTTTCGCTACACCAATCTTAACGTTTATGTATGGTCATGGAAATGCATCCAGGTTCTTACTTGTAATGGCACCATTCTTCTTAATGCTTTATTTCCAAGCCCCTTTACAAGCTGCTCTACAAGCCCTTGATTTAGCGAAAGCTGCCATGTGGAACAGCCTAATAGGAGCTGTTGTAAAGTTCGCTGTATTACTATCGCTAGCCACTCAACCTGAATTCGGTATTATGGGAGTAGCGCTTGCAATCGTAGTGGGTGTTATTCTCGTTACGTTCTTACATCTAGCAACACTAATGAAAGCGATCCAGTTCCGAATTCCACTTGTTGATATTGGAAAGATGGTTCTATTAATGGGAAGCACATGGTTTATTGGCTATAAAATGAACGAACTATTCAAAGAAGCCACCATGGCCCCTATACCATTTCTATTGTTAATATCCGTATTCACAGGTGTCTACATCATCTTCCTATTCGCTTTCCGCTTTATAACTAAAGAAGAACTGCAACAGTTACCTTTCTTTCAAAAAAAGCGATAAACTAAAATAAAAACCAAGTATAAAATCAAATCTGATTTTATACTTGGTTTTTTTGATAGGGAGGTCGATGGATAGGTACCATCTATTCCTCGTTCTTCGATATATCACTCCCTATTAAAAGCGTCTTCACAAAGAATGAAACCGCCTTGCAGCTTTTATTGCTTCTCTACTATAAAGACCCACAAAAAGGTCAGCGCTTGCTTTAAGGGTTTTGGTAAACCTTCTATATCTTCTTCACTTACCCCCTCTTTAAAAACCCCGTATCCATCAACGATTTTCCAACCATTCTCACCCGCGAGCTGTTCAAATTCCCAGGGCATCATCGTATTACAAATGACATCTTCACCATACAACCTTCTGTAGCTATTTTGACGAGGGCCTGCAGTTGGACCAAGGATCGCTATACACAAACGGCCTCCAGGCTTTAAGACTCTTCTCAGTTCTTCTAAGGCCCCTTTTGGATCCTCTGTCCATTCAAGTGAGTTGATGGCCATTAACCCGTCATATGTATCTTCAGCAAAAGGAAGATCGGCCAAATCACCTTGTGTAAAATTTAGTCGCTCCCCATTCATTCGTTTTGCATGCTCTATCATTTTAGGAGAAATATCAACTCCCGTTACATGGTATCCCGCTTCACTCAATAGATATGCCCCATAACCGTCCCCGCAGCCAATATCAGCTATTTGGCTACCCTCCGGTATATAGTGTTTAATGAATGGAATGATCCCAGCACGGGACCCTTGACTCCACATAGAACGACTCTTTTCACTCCAAAACGAAACATTCTGATCCCACTTTTTTGTGGCTGCCTCATGCCAATTGAATGATTCACTCATAATCCTGCCTCCTTAGGTATAAAAAAGAAGATGCCTTCAATACTGAGGCACCTCCTCTTTATATTACTGTTTTTCATCATATTCGTCGATGTACCATTTATTTTTATGATCTATGGTTAGTAAGGAAATTTGTTCAGGGTGTTCATAACCCCGCTTACGGATTTCCGTTAACAGCCATTTCTCATCTTTTCCATTACGCTTTAAGTTCTCCTCTTGTACCTTGCCGTCTGTAATAAACGGCATAAGAAATCCATTCATATCTTGAGAGGAATTGTCTTGTTTTTCGATAATGGAAAGCTTACCAGAAGGCTCCAATAAAGCAAAAGCTACTTCATTAACAGACGAGGTACCATTTTCCCTTAATTGTTGTAGTAAATCATTAAAATTGTACCTCTGTTTCCTCATTTCATTTTCGTCAATCTTTCCGTTCTGAATAATAACAGAAGCTTTCCCATCAACCTTTTCTCTAAACCATTGACTTTTTAAAGAGAACCACGCACTCAACCTTTGAATCAGCAAAAGAACAAGCATTGGGATTACTGCGTGGATAAATTCATCCTTAGGCTCTTCAATCGAAAAGACTCCGATCTCAGCAAGCATGATAAAGACCACTAAGTCGAGTATGGATAGCTCACCTATCTCTCTTTTTCCCATTACCCGAAAAATCACTAATATTACAAAATAAGTGGCAAACGTTCTCCAAATAATAATCCATGTTTCCTCTAAATTCACACCAGGTTCACTTCTTTCTATTGTCCCTAATGTTCCTAGTGTGAACCGATTTGACGCTTACTATGCTTACATGCCAGCTTGCATAAATGGAACAAGATATCGAAACCAAACGTAAACCGTACATACGACAAGCGAAAAGAGCACAACAGGCATTCCATATAGCATAAACTTTAAAAATCCAATGGGGTGTCTGGCACTAGAAGCCAATCCTGCTACGACCACATTAGCTGATGCCCCTATTAGCGTTCCATTTCCTCCTAGACAAGCCCCAAGAGCAAGAGACCACCACAAAGGGTCTAAATTCGTCATCCCATAGGACTGAAACTCTTTGATAACTGGAATCATAGCTGCCACAAACGGTATGTTATCAACGATTCCTGAGAAAAGACCTGATATCCATAAAATCATAAGCGCCGTTGATGGCAGATCACCTTCTGTTAACCAAATCATCCCCCTGGCCAACTCATCAATCACACCAACTTGTTCAAGCCCGCCAACGAGCATAAATAGCCCCATAAAGAAAAACAAGGTGACCCATTCAACCTCTTCAAAGACTTTTTCTGTATTTGATTCTTTTTCTGTAAGTAAAAGTAACAGAATGGCTCCACAAACAGCGACGGTCGTTAAATCAACATGCACAAATGCGTGCAGCAGAAAACCAAGAATGGTCATAGAGAGTACCGCAACAGACTGATAAAGCATTGGGGTTTTCTTTAAGTATGAAGAAGGATCTAATTCCATTAATGTACGGACATGGTCCCCCTCTCCCTTCACAAGGGATTTTCTAAACAAGAGGACTAGTCCAAATAAAGTAGCTGTAAAAATGATCACAACAACCGGGCCAAGATGAACCAGAAAAGACATAAACGTAAAATGATCGACAGCTTGCCCAATCATAATGTTTGGAGGATCGCCTATTAAAGTAGCTGTTCCTCCAATATTCGCACATAAAATTACCGTTAATAAATAAGGGAAGGCAGGCAATTTTAACTTTGAAGTCAGAGTTAGCAAAATAGGTACAAATAAGAGGACTGTTGTTACGTTATCTAGTAAGGCCGAACCTATAGCTGTTAACACACCCGATACAATGAGAAGCGGGATAGGAGCACCTTTAACCCGCTGAGCTAAAAGAATAGCTATGTATTCGAATAAGCCTGTTTTTTTCGTAATTGAAACGAGCACCATCATAGAGAATAAAAGCGTAATAGTAGACCAATCAATGAAGCTAGTGAACGCCTCTTCCCAGCTATATATGCCACTTAGTAACATAAGAACCCCGCCCGCTAAAGCCACCAATGCACGATTTATCTTCTCTGACATAATAAACACATAGCTAACGATAAACACAGCAACCGCCAGGGTCGTTTCCATTAGTACCCCCCTTTTTTCTTGTCCATTTTTACTACTATATTCACGTACCTTAGGAAAATATTTTATTCTATTTTATTTTTTTATGAATAAAGTGGTAAAAAGATGGACGAACAGGGAGGAGAATAAATATGGTTAAAGAAAGAATGATGGCACTCGCCTATGGATGGGGCACCATTCTTATTATTATGGTATTGAGCAGCTTTACACTGGCCTTATTCCTTAAATTCTCGGAAATGTCACAACCAACTCTGCAATGGGCAACACTTGTAATAGGATTAATTACACTATTTATCGGAGGATTTATAGCAGGAGCAAAAGGAAAAGAACAGGGCTGGTTGCTTGGTTTATTAACAGGTTTAGGATTCCTTGTATTTGTTCTCTTGTTTCAATACCTAGGGTATCAACAAGGCATGTCGACATCTCAACTTCTTTATCTGGGCGGTTATGTGGTCATGGCTCTCTTAGGGGGAATGATGGGGGTCAATGTAGGAGGAAAATCTAAATAAAAAACGCGCTCATCTCTAGCTAGAGATGAGCGCGTTTTTTTCACTATGCCTTCTGATTCACAACTTCACGGATAGCTGAACGATCGTATGTAAGTTTCGTTCCATCCTCTACCTGTAAAATAAGCGTGTTTTCATCTAGCGCATGAATGGTTGCGTGCATGCCGCCAATTGTAATGATATGATCTCCTTTTTGAAGATCAGATTGCATTTGTTTGACTTGCTTTTGACGCTTTTGCTGCGGTCGGATAAGCAAGAAGTAAAACAGTACAAACATTAAAGCTAGCATAATTAATGAACCTGCAGAACCTGCCATGGATTTTTCCCTCCTTTCAATTAAGAAGCTTCTATCATTTAGAAGTTTTTAGCATCTGGTTTATTGAAACCATATTGTTCAAAGAACTCTTCACGGAAGTCACCAAGACGGTCTTCGCGAATCGCTTCTCGGACTTGCTTCATTAATTTTAACAGAAAATAAAGATTATGATAAGTTGTAAGTCGGAAACCAAACGTTTCGTTACACTTAATTAGGTGACGAATATAAGCTCTTGAGTAATTTCGGCATGTATGGCAATCACATTCAGGATCAATCGGACCGAAGTCACGAGCAAACTTGGCGTTACGAACAACTAAACGACCTTGTGAAGTCATACATGTTCCGTTACGAGCAATACGTGTAGGTAATACACAATCAAACATATCAATACCGCGCATTGCACCATCGATAAGAGAGTCAGGAGAACCTACTCCCATTAAGTAGCGAGGCTTATCCGTCGGAAGATATGGTGTTGTGAAATCTAGCACTCGGTTCATAACATCTTTTGGCTCCCCTACGGATAAACCTCCAACCGCGTAACCAGGAAAGTCCATAGAGACTAGATCATTAATACTTTGACGACGAAGATCTTCATACTCCCCACCTTGAACAATCCCAAATAGACCTTGATCGTGTGGACGTTTGTGAGCCTCTAAACAACGCTCCGCCCATCTACTTGTTCGTTCAACGGACTTCTTCATATATTCGTGACTCGCTGGATATGGAGGGCACTCGTCAAACGCCATCATAATATCAGCACCAAGAGCGTTTTCAATATGCATTGCTTTCTCAGGTGAAAGGAATAGCTTCTCACCGCTAATATGATTACGGAAATGAACTCCTTCTTCTTTGATGTCACGCAGCTTACTTAGGCTAAAGACCTGAAAGCCACCGGAGTCCGTTAAAATGGAACCGTCCCAGTTCATGAACTTGTGAAGGCCACCTGCTTCTTCTACGATATCTTCTCCTGGCCTTAACCATAAGTGATACGTATTAGAGAGGATGATCTCCGCTCCCATCTGCTTTAGCTCTTCTGGTGCCATCGTTTTAACCGTAGCGAGCGTTCCTACCGGCATAAACATTGGAGTTTCAAAAGAACCATGGGGTGTATGAACTCGCCCTAAACGAGCTCCTGTTTGTTTACATGTTTTTATGTGTTCGTACCTAATTGGCATCATTCATACCCTTTCTATCTCTCATTATAAAATTAGCATTGCATCGCCGAAACTAAAGAAGCGATACTGTTCATCCACAGCTTCCTTGTATGCACGCATAACAAATTCCTTACCAGCAAGTGCACTTACAAGCATGATTAGTGTAGATTTAGGCAAGTGGAAGTTCGTAATTAACCCATCAATCGCTTTAAAGTCGTATGGTGGGTAAATGAAAATATCAGTCCAACCAGATGCTTCTTTAAAAGAACCATGATCTCTTGCAATGGTTTCAAGAGTTCTAGTAGAAGTCGTTCCAACTGGAATAACGCGACCACCACTCTCTTTGACGCGATTTAATTGATCAGCTGTGTCCTTAGACATCTGATAAAATTCAGCATGCATATCATGCTCCTCTACAGAATCCACACTTACAGGACGGAATGTGCCAAGACCAACGTGGAGTGTGATATAAGCAATTTCTACACCTTTATCCTGAATCTCTTGTAATAGTTCTTTCGTAAAGTGAAGACCTGCTGTAGGAGCGGCTGCTGAACCTTCCTCTTTAGAATAAACGGTTTGATAACGCTCCCGGTCAGACACTTGTTCCTTAATGTAAGGAGGAAGCGGCATCTCACCTAAAGATTCTAATACTTCAAGAAAGATTCCCTCGTACGAAAATGTCAGAATACGACCGCCATGATCTTGTAACTCTGTACATTCAGCCACGAGTTTTCCATCTCCAAATGAAATCTTGCTCCCTAGCTTAATCTTTTTAGCTGGTTTCACAAGAACTTCCCACTCGTCTCCTTGACGTTGATGAAGAAGCAATACTTCCACTTTAGCACCTGTGTCTTCCTTCACACCGTATAAACGTGCAGGAAGCACTCTTGTATTGTTCAAGACTAAACAATCACCAGGCTTTAAGTATGAGGTGATGTTGTAAAAATGTTTATGATCTATGGTTTCCTTATCACGGTCCATCACAAGTAACCGAGAAGACGTTCGATCTTCCAAAGGAGTCTGTGCAATTAACTCTTCTGGTAAATCAAAGTCGAAATCGTTTATGTTCATATGTCTCTCCCTATCTAGTTCTTATCGAAATTTCCCAATAATATATAGCACAACGCTTGCAACAACACTCACTATAATAGACGTCATGATCGGAAAATAAAAGGTTGTATTTCCTTTTTTAAAGAGGAAGTCTCCAGGAAGCTTCCCGAAAATGCTCCAAATGAGGCCTATCACAATGAAGAGAACACCTAAAACGATAAACATCTTAGGGAATTCATTCACTTCCAGGCACCTCCCGATTAAAGTGTTCATAGGCTAAATGTGTTACTAGTCTGCCCCTTGGTGTACGTTGAATAAACCCTTTTTGTAAGAGAAATGGTTCGTACACATCCTCAATCGTTTGTGACTCTTCGCCAATCGTTGCCGATATCGTATCAAGTCCAACTGGTCCGCCTCTGAAGTGATCCATAATACCGAGTAACAACTTATGGTCCACGTGATCAAGACCTGCCTGATCGACTTGAAGCATATTCAATGCTTGATCTGTTGTTTCACGAGATATAACACCTTCCCCTTTTACTTGCGCAATATCACGCACCCGCTTCAGAAGACGGTTGGCGATACGCGGGGTTCCCCTAGAACGACGGGCTATTTCCACAGCCGCCTGATCATCAATTTCCACATCAAAGATTTCAGAGGTTCTCTTCACAATTTCACAAAGGTCATCTGTAGTGTAGTAATCCAAACGACTTAACACACCAAACCTGTCTCGAAGGGGAGCAGAAAGTAAACCAGCCCGCGTCGTAGCACCAACGAGTGTGAATGGAGGAAGATCTAGCCGTATGGATCTTGCTTCTGAACCTGAGCCAATGACAATATCAAGGCAAAAATCTTCCATAGCAGGATAGAGCACTTCCTCAACTGACCTTGGCAAACGGTGAATCTCATCTATAAACAAGACATCTCCTGCTTCAAGAGAAGACAGAATAGCAGCTAAATCACCAGCCCGTTCAATTGCAGGACCAGCCGTTGTCCTAAATTGGCCGCCCATCTCACTTGCTATAATGGAAGCTAATGTGGTTTTACCAAGACCCGGAGGCCCATAGAGAAGAACATGGTCTAGAGGTTCATTTCTCATTCTCGCAGCTTCTATAAAAATTCGTAGGTTTTCTTTGGTCTTCCCTTGCCCAATATATTGAGCAAGCGTTTGTGGTCGGAGACTTAATTCGACTGAAGCATCATCTGTCATGGCCTCCCCACTAACCATCCGATCATCCATGGTAACCCTCCTTACTTACGCTTTCTGCATCATAAGGGCTAACCCTTTACGTACATATTCGTCGACACTTGAACATTGTTCTTTTTGAAGCTTAGGTCGAATGGATTTAATTTCTTTATCCGAATAACCAAGCGCCTTCATCGCCTCGAGCGCTTCATCTACATAGTTTGACTGTTCCTCATGCGTATGTTCACCTTCAAAGAAGATGCTCGTCTCGTCCTGTTCCACAGGTAACCATTCGGTCAGTTTTCCTTTTAGATCAAGGATCATCTGTCTAGCCGTCTTCTTCCCAACTCCAGGGAAACGAGTTAAGAATTTGTCATCCTCCCGCTCAATTGCCGAAACCACTTCACCAACAGACGTTGAACCAACAATGGCAAGAGCACCCTTAGGTCCTATGCCAGATACATTTAATAACTTAGAGAAGATCACCTTCTCCTCAGACGTCTTAAAACCATACAACGTCTGTATATCTTCCCTTACATAATGATACGTATATACAAGCGTTTCCTTCCCCTTCATCGATTGAAAGGCAAACGGATTCGCACATAAAATTTCATAACCAATGCCATTCGCTTCTAAAATAACATTCTCAGCCGACACAGCAGCCACATTCCCTCTAACATAAGCTATCATTACAATCGTTCTCCCTTACATCCGTAGTCACCTCTATATATTTTAACATATGAACCCCAAAAGCGCAGGCCCCCGTTTTGCTCCGTTAGGCATAAGACAAAGAGCGGAGGGAGGCGTCCTTCCCTCCCGCAGTTCTTTGACTTATGACCCCGA
>NZ_AVBG01000011.1 GCF_000770675.1 Pontibacillus chungwhensis BH030062 | reverse complement strand
TGTAAGAAATATCTTGGCGAAAACTGTCAATTTTATTCTAGCGTTTACAGCTTTGAACCAGAATCCTACCCTATACTATTTGTATTACAAAAAATGGTTTAATCCGATATGGATCTATGAAATAATTTACAGAACAAGTAAAATACAGCCCATGAAAGCCTTATGCATCAAATGAAGTTATAAAAGGGAAAGGTGGTCCTAGTTGTGCAGTTATTCCATTATCACTGGTGGATGAATCAACTGGAAGAGATGGAGAACTTTTATAAAAAGTTGGGTTTTGTAACGACTTTAAGAGTGGGAAATGATAAAGGGGAAATGCAATCGTTTAACCCTCCTCTCGAATGGGACGATTTCCGAGATAGGGAGGTTACATTTCGTATTATTGAAATGGTAAAAGGTCAAACCAATATCACGTTTGGATATGGCAAGAGGAATAGGTTTGACCATATTGGGATCTTAGTGAATGAAGCGGAATATAGAGATATCGTCCATAATGCTGAGAATTTGAACCTGAAGGTGGACGAAGGAGAACGGAGAACCTTTATTTCTACTCCTTGGAAAATTAGAATCGAATTGCAGAGAAGAAGAGAGGTTGTTGAGGAAGAAGAGACTACCATTATACATACAATGGAGATGGGAGTACCTTTTGATAAGGAACATCCAAAGTTGCTAGCTGATCTATTGAACCTTCCACTCCTTGAAGATGACGGAAGGACTCAAATTAAGATTGGGAACGGGCAATGGAATATAAACGTTCATAGCGAAAGTCATAGTCGTTTGATTGCTGTCCATTTTATCAAAGATAGGTTCAACCAACTTGATCCGGTTTGGACCAAGTTGGTAGGGAATCACTCCTTGTAACTCATATGTAGAATGGATTCGTCTCAACAGTGGGACAAGGAACCTGTCCCCTCGATTCGTTATAATCGCCACTTAAATAAGACGGGGGTAAAACATATGGTACAAACAGGTACGCTATACTTTATATGTGGGAAAATGGGCGCAGGAAAATCAACCAAATCACAACAACTGGCTTTCGATCACAATGCGGTTCTATTATCTGAAGATGAATGGCTTTCATCTCTTTATCCTGATCAGATTGCATCATTTGAAGATTATCTAACATACTCAGCGCAGATTAAGCCGTTGGTGAAAAAGCATGTCCAAAACATATTAAGTGTCGGTACAAATGTAGTGATGGATTTTCCAGCTAACACTCAAAAACTGCGAAAGTGGTTTTTGGAAATAGCGTCAGAGGTTGATGCAAACCATCAGATCATTTACCTAAATCTAACGAACGAGCAATGCTTACGCCAAATTGCACAAAGGCGTAACGAACAACCCGAAAGAGCAGCTTTTGACACGGAAGCGGTGTTTAATCATGTTACTAAATTCTTTGAAGCACCAGTTCAATCTGAGGGATTAACTATTGTGGAGTTTAATGGAAGAGAATCATAAATACCTAATAACTTAGGTTGAGAAGATTACCAATGTTGGACGCTTGCTAAGGAATCTTGGCTCTAGGGGAAAGGATTTGATTCGAAACTATGAAAATAAAAGAACGCTTTAAACAGGTGACCATGAAGGAATGGCCAACTGAAAAAGGGGATGAATGGATTACCTGGATGCTTGAACACATTGGTGATGTCGATCCTGAGCTTCGAGATGGATGTATTTACCCTGCATTTGGAGAGTTGATTCACAAAGACCGTCTACAAAACCATCAGAAGAATAGAATTTTAGAATCATGCATGAGCAGGTCTCATCTTTTTTACCGGCTAGGTGAGCATGAGGGGGATGGTGTGTTCACTCGATCTTTCTCCGCTTTAGTGATCGCTGAAATCGTTAAACATGAACAAGGATGGGAGCGCGGCCAATATGAACGCGTCTTGAATTCTTGTGTTGAGTATCTGGATAAAGAGCAGGATGTAAGGGGATACGTTGAGAATAAGGGCTGGGCACATAGCATTGCGCACGGAGCTGACCTTCTTGTGGCTCTTGTGGAGCACTCTCAATTTAGAAAAGACGATGCTACTCTCTTTTTGCAAGCTATCCGGGGCGCGTTCTGGAAAGAAGACGTATTTACAGATGATGAGGAAGAGCGGTTATCGTTTGTGATTGAGGCTTTATTAAAAAGGGATGTGGCTATTTCTACCGTTACGAAGTGGGTAAAGGAGACGTTTCTAAGCCTTGAATCTTTATGGAACGATGCTCCGTTCAGTATTTCTGCTTTCCGGATTAGAACGAACGTATTGCATTTCATGAAAGCCTTGTTTTTTAGAGTGGACATGCCTGATCTTCAGCGGACGATTAAACAGTATTTGGAGGAATGGCATAAAAGGGTTTATCAAAACTTAGAGAATTAAGTTTTTTGGCCAGGGGGACGGGTTCACTGGCTCATACAATCAATGTGATAAGAGACTCGCTCCCAGCTACTTGAAGGATTTAAAATGACTTCCCCAACGTCTAGAAGTTTATGTTAAATTAAATGTAAGCGTTTGCATTAAATAGGGAGGGGATATACATGAAAGTCTTCAAGAATGCACTTATTTCTTTACTGGTATTTATAGTGATGGCAACGCCAATGGGTTCGAGTGAAGTCAGCGCTGCTACAAATGGGACAATGATGCAGTATTTTGAATGGTACTTACCTAACGATGGTACACATTGGACTGATCTAAAGAACGATGCATCCCATTTAAGTGATGTAGGAATTACGGCTGTGTGGATTCCTCCAGCGTATAAAGGTACTTCTCAATCAGATGTTGGGTACGGGGCATATGATTTATATGACCTCGGAGAATTTGATCAAAAGGGGACAGTCCGTACTAAGTATGGAACGAAAGAAGAGTTGCAAACTGCCATTAACTCCCTTCATCAAAATGGAGTGGATGTATATGGGGACGTAGTCATGAACCATAAAGGCGGGGCCGATTATACGGAAACGGTAACAGCAGTTGAGGTAGATGGTAGTAATCGCAATAATGAGGTTTCTGGGGAATATGATATTGAAGCATGGACAGGATTTAATTTTCCGGGACGAAATGATCAATACTCAAGCTTTGATTGGCAATGGTATTATTTTGATGGAACGGACTGGGATCAATCTAGGAATCTCAGTCGAATTTATAAGTTTCGAGGTACGGGGAAAGCTTGGGACTGGGAAGTATCTTCAGAGAATGGGAATTACGATTACCTGATGTTTGCTGATATCGATTATGGTCATCCCGATGTCGTCAATGAAATGAAGTCCTGGGGAACTTGGTATGCAAATGAGTTAAATCTCGATGGGTTTCGTTTAGATGCAGTTAAGCACATTAAGCATTCTTTCTTGCGAGATTGGGTGAGTAGTGTCCGGTCAAATACTGGTGAAGAAATGTTCACTGTAGCGGAGTATTGGCAAAATGACTTGACGGCTATTCAAAATTACTTATCAAAGACGGAATACACTCATTCCGCATTCGATGCACCTCTTCACTACAACTTTCATGAGGCTTCAAGTAGTGGAGGATATTTTGATATGAGGAATATTTTAAATGGAACCTTAGTTTCTACTAATCCAACAAAAGCTGTTACATTAGTAGAAAACCATGATTCTCAGCCGGGCCAATCACTAGAATCAGTTGTTCAACCATGGTTCAAGCCTCTTGCCTATGCTTTTATTCTTACAAGATCACAAGGGTATCCTTCTGTATTTTATGGTGATTATTATGGAACGAATGGGACAACCTCTTATGAAATCCCTTCTCTAAAAAAGAAAATCGATCCACTTCTTGAAGCGCGTAAAGAATATGCATATGGTACTCAGCATGATTATATTAACCATCAGGATATAATCGGTTGGACTCGAGAAGGAGACAGTGAACACTCTAATTCAGGACTGGCTACCTTGATTACGGACGGCTCAGGGGGGAGCAAGTGGATGTATGTAGGGAAACAAAATGCCGGAGAACAATGGAGGGACATCACAGGCAATCGTTCTGATATTATTACAATCAATCAGGATGGCTGGGGGAACTTCTATGTAAATGGTGGTTCTGTTTCTGTGTATACTCAGTAGCTCGGTGCTGCCCCACTTCATATCAAAAGGACGGGTTTCTAGGCTTGAGCTCCCGTACAGTTATCAGTGACCTTTTAATAGTGATTAGTTCTTAAAAGGGAAGAGAAAGCCCTAATCAGTGACCTTTTCATTTATAAAAGTGGTTAAAAGGGAAGGAAAGTGCTCAATCAGTGACTTTTTACCTGCCATTTAGGCAGAAAAGGTCACTGATTTTTGTTAGCTTAATAACCGTTCCATACTTAGTAGCAACTCCGAATCAATTAAACACCATAAGAGCAGAGCAAGTACGTGGTGAAAGCCTGTGAACCCATGTCTGTGATGCCTTCAAACTAAAAAGACATGATGCATACACATCATGTCTTCCAGTCTTATTTCATTATCTCTTAACCAATGCACTCTCCAAATACTTCATCGCTTCCACCACGTCACTCTCAGTGAAAGAAGAAATCAGCTGCAACGTCTCATCCGGTTTCACAGCATGAGATGCAACGGTCTTCATGGCTTGGTCTTTACTATCAACAATGTTTAATCCTTCTAAATTCGAAGGAAATCCAAGATCATGATAGAAAGGAAGAAGGTTTTTTACTTCTTCTGATTTCCCCTCAAGTACAAGCTGAACAAGTATTCCATAAGCCACTTTGTGACCGTGTAAAACCGTATGAGTTTCATCAATAAAACTCAACCCATTATGGATAGCGTGAGCACCAGCCGTTCGGCCGTATTTTCCTCCATACCCGCCAACAGTTCCGGATAAAGGAATAATAGCTTCTACTACATTTTTGAATGAAGGGCTCATCGTAGACGTCTCCATGCTTTCGATGGCAGCTCGGCTCTCGTTTAATAGGATTTCTTTTATGTAGGAAGCATGATCCAGAGCTACTTTTACCATAATGGACAGATCTTCATTTTGGTCGTTATGGATGATTGGTTCTGCTTCATACCATTTTGCCAGAGAATCACTGATCCCGCTTTTCACATAATCCAGCGGGGAAGATAGTAGAAATGTAGGGTCAACTAACGCTATGTGAATCGTGCGAGTGTGATAATCGACTCGAACAAAGGCACCCGTGTCATCATACATCACACTTAGTGGAGTAGCGGCAGCACATGTACCTGCCACAGTTGGGACGGTAATGACTTCAACGCCCAAGTGATCCGCGACAGATTTGGCTGTATCTAGTATTACCCCGCCTCCGATTCCAATAATGAGGTCGGACCCACTCGCAAACTCAGAGATCGAACGGATTACCTCATCTGAACAATATCCATCATGCTGATAGACTTTTGCACCTGAAGGGACATTCCCATAGTTTTTAAAAGCTTCGAACGATTGATGTCCTGTAATGACTACCGGAGAACGAAACGATTGTGTGAAAGTAGTAATGTCTCTAAAGATACCTTCTTCACAAATATATTGATTCGGTCCACTTCTTACAATTTCATCTGGGTTTACCATTCAGCACACTCCTTTTAGAAATAGAAAGGCTTATATTTATAGGTCTGTCATAAGGATGCTTACGCTTGTTTTGGTTGTTTAGTGGGTAACTCGGTTGACTAATACTATAACATTTATAGCTGTAATTTAGAATATTTAAAAATTTCAAGCGATTGTTCAGAAGAATAATTGCTATATAAACTTATATTCATGAAAGTATAAACTCGTAATCTTGCGAGAACACTGTTTCGTTTATATCACGTTGAGAAAAGGAAAAGGAGTACCCAAATACTAAAAAGATCGAAGCTATGTTTTCATATCTTTTTTCTGTGTAAAACCAAGTGACTGATGTGAGTCTCATATGGGAAGGATAAAAGAAGTTTACATGTCTGAAAAGGAGAGTTAACCATGAGCGAGCAGTATGAAGTAGTGATTATTGGAGGAGGAGCGGCAGGATTGAATGCAGCTCTTGTCCTGGGTAGATCAAAGAGAAATGTACTTGTTCTCGATGAGAATAAAGCACGTAATAACGTTACAAAAGCTTCTCATGGTTACCTTACTCGTGATGGGGTAAAGCCAGAGGAATTTAAAGGAATAGGTATCAGTGAAATCAATGCTTATCCTAGTGTTACGTATAAAGAAAGCAAGGTAACTTCGCTTTATAAAGAAGAGGGTCTCTTTCATATTCAAGGTGATGAAAGACACTATACAGCCAAACGCGTAATTGTCGCCACAGGTATGAAAGACTCATTACCTAATATTAAGGGGATACATGATGTGTACGGTACAACGGTGTTTCATTGTCCTTACTGTGATGGATGGGAGCGCAGAGAAGAACCGTTAGCCGTCTTTGGGAATGACCCAGGGCTTATGGATTATGTGAAACTGATTTATAACTGGAGCCAGGATCTGATCGTGTTTACTAACGGACCCGCTCAGATATCAGAAGATGAGAAAAAAGACTTGAAGCTTCATAGCGTGAAGCTAATAGAAGAGCCTTTGCGTGAATTGGTATCTGTAAACGGAGATTTGAAAGAGGTGATCGGAGCGTCTGGTGAGGTTTACGACCGTTCTGGAGGATTTATATTAGATACGAGTGAAGCTCAGTCCTTCCCCCTTCATGAATACTTTGATATCGAATTTACCGAAATGGGTGGATATTACACAAAGGAAGGGTGTGAAACTCTCGTAGAAGGACTATATGTGATTGGTGATTCAAGACACGGTTTTTCTGGACTATTGAAAGCTGCTAGTGAAGGATATGAACTGGCCGTTGCCTTAAATCATGAACTTGCAGTTAATGAATGGGGGAAAAGGGGATAAACCATTTTGCCTTTTCTAATCTTTAATGACAGATGAATACTTTAGTTTTATGAAGAGAAAATGAAGAAATCATTATTAAGGCTAAGGGGGGGATCATGTTTGATCTCCCTCTTTTTTGATGCATAAAAGTACGATAACTATTAATGATTAATATGGAAGGTAAATGGGAAATTTTGTTGAACTAATAATTAAGAATATATATGCTCTTTATCACTGGGAGGAGGATCCTTATGGCTACTTGGGGGTGGATTGCATTATTTGCAAGCATGTTCATTGCAATATTTGGCGGAACTTATGCGGGACAGAAAAAGAAAAAGCAAGAACAAGAAAAATAAGATTAAAAATGCCACTATACTATTTTTGCAAATAGCCTAAAAAGCAGAGTAGATTTAAAGTATGGGGGTAAGTTGGAGGTTTGCCAGAAGATTTAGAGAATCCTTTATGGATTAATAAGTAAGTTTCTCTTCAGAAGGTGGGGGCGATTGCTGGTCAACAGCAATCGCCTTTTCCATGTACAGAGTAGCGTGAACCGGAGAGGCAGGTACCTGTCCCTCTGGCCCGACAACTGGGAGGGTATCGCAAAAATCACACTTTTTCTTTTAAAGGTAAGGAACAGTTATGGTGTTATAAAATCTACAAGTGTTAATTGAGGGATAAACGTAATCAAGAGTACATCAACAATCATCATGATGAGGAAGGGAAGAACGGCTTTAACCAGTGCTTCAAACTTTGTGTTTCCAATTTGGGCTCCAACGAATAATGCAATACCTACTGGCGGTGTGACTAGTCCTATTGCCAGATTTGCTACCATGATAATTCCAAAGTGAATGGGGTCTACACCAATACCATTCATGACCGGTAATAATATCGGCGTCAAAATAATAATGGCTGCTATGGTTTCCATAAACGTACCCACAAGTAATAAAAATAGGTTGATTAAGAGCAAAATTACAATTGGAGATAAATCAGAAGCCATAAACATTTCAGCTATATTCTGGGGTACTCTTTCCCTGGTCAGAACCATGCCAAATAATGAGGCTGTTCCAATAATAAATAGTATGGTAGATGTAATGACCACTGAGGAAACGAGAATCTCACGTAACTTTTGTATAGTGATTTGCTTATAAACGAATATCCCTATGAACAACCCATACACCACTGCAACCACTGAAGCTTCTGTTGGTGTAAAGATCCCTCCATATATGCCTCCAAGTATTATTATTGGCATCAATAAAGCTAGAAATGCATTTTTAAATGTTTCTCCAACTCTTTTCAGATTGAACCCCTCAGCGTTTGCTCCGTAACCTTCTATAACAGAGATAATGTATGCGACCACCATTAAAGAACCACCGATTAATATGCCCGGTATAACACCAGCTATAAACAGACTACTAACTGATTCACCTGCAGCAACTCCATAAAGAACCAATGGGACACTTGGAGGTATAATAATGCCTGTAGTGCCACCTACCGCCTGAACTGAAGTAGCAAAACTCCGATCATATCCTGCTTTCACCATAGCTGGGATTAAAATTCCTCCCACGGCTGCTGTTGTCGCTGTCGCTGAACCTGAAATGGCAGCAAAAAATACACATGCCACAATAGAAACATGTGCTAGCCCGCCTTTTAATTGCCCCACAAGACTTTTGGCAAATTCGATTAGTCTCTCAGAAATCCCACCATGTTCCATAAGTTTGCCAGCTAAAATAAAGAATGGAGCTGCCATTAATGGGAACGAGTCTAATGCAGCAAACATTTTTTGTGGAAGAATGATGAGTGGAATGTCTGTTGCGAGGTAGAGAACACCAACAGATGCAATGCCTAGCGCAATCGCAATGGGTACATTGATAATAATTAGTAAAATCAATAAAGCAAATAGAACTATTGCCATTAGAATTCCTTCTTTCTCTATATTAGCTGTAACGCATTTTATTAATGGTAGTATCCACTAGATTAATAGACATCAAAATGCCACTAATCGGGATAATGGCATACACATAAGCCATAGGTAAATCTAATGCTGGTGAGCTTTGAACCATGGATCTGCCACACAATTCATATCCTTTTACAATCAGCAAGATAAAGAACGTTAGACATGCGATTGCAGAAATAACTTGGAAGATCTTCTTTAACATTCCAGGGAGTTTGTTTACGATTAAATCAAAACCAATATGAGCAGCGTATTTAAAGGCAATAGATGCTCCTAAGAATGTGATCCATATCATTAAGTATCTTGAGAGCTCTTCTGTCCAAGGGAATGATGATTGGAAAAGCACCCTAGTTAGAATCTTTACAAACACTAGTAAAACCATTATTAGCAAAAATAACGCTGTTATATCTTCAGTTAACTTATTTATACGATCTAATATTGACCTCCACATGTATCTGGTCTCCTTATGAAAACAAAGAAAGCGGTAGGGCACGCACTTTCTTTGTTTTAATTGTCTTATTTAATTGAACAATCTATTCCACGGATCGGATTCTCTCTATTAAGTCCCCAAAACGATCATCGTTCTCTTTATAAACTTCCTTTACTGCATCTTTGAAAGCATCAATATCTACGTTTTGTTTCTCGACAATCTGAATACCTTTATCTTGTAGATCTTGCTTCTGCTCTGCTTCCATTTGCTGATTAATTTCTCTTTGAATATCCGTAAACTCTTTCCCTTTTTCAATCATTACTTTTTGAACATTATCAGGCAGAGATTTAAACTTTGCCTCGTTCATCAATAAGGGGGCTGCTGCATAGTAAATCCCTACTTCGCTTAAGTTATTCTGAACTTCATACATTTTGGTAGCGTGCATCACTCCATAAGATACATCCATTCCATCTACTACACCTTGTTGAAGGGATGTATAAACTTCTGGAAAAGCAATTGGGGTTGCATCTGCACCCAATGATTTATATGTATCTACATAAATCTCATTTTCAATTGTGCGTAGCTTCAATCCATTTGTATCTTCTGGTGATTTTACTGTGGTTTCTTTAGTAGTTATATGTCTAAAACCATTTTCCCAGATTCCTAACGTTTTGAAGCCTTGTTCATCAATTAATCCCATTAATTCTTGACCAATTTCACCATCTAAAGTCTTGTACACATGATCAACATCTCTAAATATAAATGGCATTTCCAGTACAGAAAATTTGTCTACAAAATTCCCTACTGGTCCGGCTGTCACCAATGTCATATCTAAAGTTCCTAATTGGACTTGTTCAATAACTTCACGTTCTCCACCCAGCTGGCCCCCGCCAAAAATTTCGAATTTAACTTGTCCATTTGTTTCTTCTTCTACAGCTTCAGCAAATTGTTCAATACCTTTGGTGTATGAATGTTCATCTGGTGCTATATGTCCTAGTTTTATGGTAACGCTTTCATTTTTGTCATTTCCTTCAGCTTCTGAGTTACAACCAGCTATTACACCTACCATGAATATGCACATAGATAATAAAATTAAACTCTTAACCTTAAACATAAAATCCCCCTTAAATATTCATAATTATAAACAGTATATACTGGTCTATTTTTCCAAGTCAATTAATTAACAAATAATTTTGAAAATTAGTAAAATAATCACTGTTAATCTCCTTATTGATTTTTTCATGTCAGTTTAATAGGTTTATTGATTATTGTGAACCGGAGGGACAGGTACCTTGTCCCGTCCATACTAATGGGGGAGACAACGGCTTTTCTCTGACGTTTTCCTACTGTGAAAACTTCAAAAGGTAAGAGAAGGGTGTAATCAATGACCTTTTCTGTAGTTAAACTAGCTAAATAGTAAGCGAGAAGCCATATCTGTTACATCTTGAAGATCAAATGGCAAGAAGGGTAACAGATTCTTAAGATCTGTTACCTTTTTTGGTGTTAAGTAGGGACGAGGTACCTGTCCCTCTGGCCCGAGGAAGGTGATATGACCTATTTGTAGAATTGTAAATAAGCATAGATTTTTTTACCATGTAAGGAGTTTTGTATATGAAGATAAATATTCCAACAAGAATCGTTTATTTTAGTATGGACGAACTTGATAAATGGGTTATGGGGGATAGGGAGAACTGTCAGGATCCTTATTGCAAGAAGCTCTCTGGTTCTAAAGGGTTTGGCGAGTTTATTGCTGGTAGATATTTTGAATCACTCGGTTACGAATGGATTCATCACGATTACAATGTATTTGGTGGGAATAAGCTTGGAAAATACCCAAAGGCAGAGACTATTTTTCGAAGCTATTTTGGCGATGATCGTTATGAAAAAGGGAGAGAGTTCTATCCTAATTTCTCTCCGTTTATGAGAATTGAAGAACCTGATTTGTTAGTTTATAAGCCAGATTATTCAGAGGTAAGGTTCGTTGAGTGTAAGAGGATGGACACAAAAGATAGAGTTAGGGATAGTCAGATAAAGGGGCTTGCTCTTTTGAAGTTGTTATTTGATTGTCCTATTGAAGTGATTGAGATTGTAGAGGGTAGTAGAGCTTCTGAGATGGGTGAACCTCTGGTTTGGGAATTTTAATCATCCCATCGTCTTATAGCATCATTTGTAGACAGACTTTGTATCCCATAAGGAGGTTACAACATGGTTTTAGACTCACTAAGCCTGTGGCAGTGGGGGGACATTATACGAGTATCGTTATTTGTAGTTGTAATTTTATTGGTCCGCTTTAGCTTCACGTTTCTTATAAAGCGAGTTTTTAGACATAAAGATGGTGTTGAAAAAGCACTTCTCTCTCTTGTTAATTGGTTGACTTATAACGGTATTCTCGTATTCCTAATCATTTACTTCTCCGATTCAAAATGGTTGTTTTACAACCTGTTTACGATAGGGGAAGTAGAAGTCACCTTATTTTTAATCCTCATTGCAGTGTTAATTATCACCTTAGCTAGTCGGCTTTCAAGAATTCTGAACAACTACATACTTCCATTCTTTTACGAAAGACATCAGTTAGATAAAGGGCTCCAATTTACAATGGAGCGCATTATTCATTATGTAATCATGGTTATTGCCGTTTTCGTCAGCCTAACAACTGTTGGGATTGATTTAAGCGCCCTAACGGTATTCGCTGGTGTTCTGGGTGTTGGTATTGGTTTTGGCATGCAGAACATAGCATCAAATTTTATCTCTGGACTCATCTTACTTTTTGAACGCCCGATTAAAGTAGGCGACCGTGTCATCATTGATGAAGTCATCGGTGACGTAGTGAAAATTAACATGCGAGCTACGGTCGTTAGAACTTTAGAAAACGAACATATTATTATACCGAACTCTTACTTCCTGGAAGAGAAAGTTGTGAATCGTTCCTTTTCAGATCCCAGACTTCGCCTCACTGTTCCAATCGGGGTGGCTTACGGGACAGATGTTCATCTAGTAAAGGAAATCCTTTTGTCTGTTGCAAGAGAAGCTAGATCAGACAATCCTATTATTATAAATTCACCAGAACCATTTGTAAACTTTACTGGATTCGGTGATTCATCGTTGGATTTTGAGCTATTCATATGGATTTCTAACCCTGAAGAAGTCATCCGAATCAAGAGCGATTTGAACTTTCGAATTTATGAACAACTTAACAAAAACGATGTCGAGATTCCATTTCCTCAAAGAGATTTGCATATTAAGTCAACCTTTAATCCTATTGAGTAAAGGGACGGCAGGGACAGGTACATTGTCCCGCCGCGCCCTATGTAAGTTCCCATATCCCTCTTTCGCTCCCGACGATTGCTTTCGTTATAACAGAAGTAAACAAAGAGACTTCCACTACTCCGGTTAAAGCTTTAAGCTCGTTTTCGAGAATCGCGTGATCGGTTCGGGGTTTTATGTACACATCCAGTAAATGGTTGCCGAATTCTGTAACAACGACACCATCTTTCTTTTCACTTTCACGAATTTCTGAGTAGTTGATTGGGTATCTTTCTAATTGACGAAGTACTACTTCCATTGCTTGAGGCAGCACTTCGAGGACGATAGAGTGTTCGTAGGTCAAAGTCGGCACGAGCTTGGATTCATCGACAAGGAGCACGTATTCATCGGCCAAACGAGCGACGATTTTCTCTGCAGTATGAATGCCACCCCCGCTTTTCAACGCGCAAAGATTTTCATCGACTTGATCGCACCCATCGAAAGCGATATCGATTGAGGAGACATCCTCAATAGACACCACGTCTAATCCAACTCCCTTACAATGTTGTTTTGTTTCCCATGATGGGGTGACGACTTTAACGGAACATCCGCTGTCTTTCAAGAAGTGGACGAGTTGCTTTATGGTGCTACCACCGCCGAGTCCAACGACCATTCCCTCTTGTATCTCATCTAATGCTCGTTTCGCAATCTTTTGTTTCAAATCCATGAATCTTTTCCTCTCCTTATACACAGCTCTACTATTTTAGGTAAGGGAACTCTTTGGTAAAGAGGCTCTCCTATGTATAATGGTACTCCTTTTTGAATAGTTTCTAAAGAGACAGGTACCTTGTCCCTTTTAGGATTAAACTTTTGACTAAGGGTGACAGCAAAGGGGAGAGAAGATGAACTTTTGGAGAGTTTTTTTATTTACCTTGTTATTAGTGGCGCTTGCGGCTTGTTCTGAGCAACCTAAACCGGAGGATACATTTGCGGCTTATATGGATGCATGGGATCAGGGTGAGTATGGAGAAATGTATAACCTTCTTAGTGATCGTTCTAAAGCAGGGATAACGAAAGAAGAGTTTACAAAGTTGTATACAACCATCTATGAGGAAATAGTTATGGAGAATTTAAAAGTTACATACGAACTGTCTAAAGAAGAGCAAGAATACGATAAAGAATCCAACCCTGTTTTTGATTTTGACGTGACGATGGATACCATTGGTGGAAAGATTAACTTTAGTCATAAGGCTGAACTGGTCTATGACGAAGGGGAAGAAACGGATCGCTGGGCGATGAAGTGGTCTCACTCCATGGTCTTCCCTGAGATGGAAGAAGGCGAAACGGCGCAGGTTGACACCGTTTCTCCTGAGCGCGGCGAAATATATGATGTGAACGGGGAAGGGCTTGCTGTGAAAGGGCCAGTTCAAGAAGTGGGTATTGTTCCAGGTGTAATGGAAAATGAAGAGGAGTTGAAGAAGCGACTGTCTGAGATTCTTGGTCTTTCTGTAGAAGAAATTAATCAGAAACTGAATCAGTCCTGGGTAAAAGATGATCTCTTTGTCCCGTTAGCAATGGTAGCTGATACGGATAAAGAGCGATTGGATGCCATTTTAAATGGGGATCTGCCAAGAGGATACCAGGTCAATTCAGGGAAAAAAGCACGCGTCTATCCGTTAGGGGAAGCGGCAGCTCATTTAACTGGATACGTTGGTAGTATTACAGCAGAAGAGCTGGAGGAGCGTGACGGAGAAGGCTATTCTTCGACTGATCGAATTGGCAAGTCAGGTCTTGAGTTGGTTTATGAAGAACAACTGAGAGGGACCCCTGGATTTAAAGTATCTATAACGAAGAAAGCAGAAGAAGCAGAGAATATTGTACTTACAGAAAAACCTGTTGAGAACGGGAAAGATCTAACGTTAACGATTGAAAAAAGTGTGCAGGAGACGGTTTATAAAGAGATGAAAGATGATTCTGGAACAGCTGCTGCAATCAATCCAACTACTGGAGAAGTAAAGGCATTAGTGAGTACACCTGCTTATGATCCGAATGCATTAAGTTTAGGGCTGAGTTCAGAAGGCCCGACTCTGAATAAGTTTACAAAAACCTACTCGCCAGGCTCTACTTTTAAACCGATTACAGCATCGATTGGTTTAGAGACAGGTACGATCCAACCTGAAAAAGAAATGGTTATCAAAGGAGAAACCTTTAAAGCTAAAGCGGGTTATAGTGTAACAAGAGTACCAAGTGCTGCGGTTGATACCCAGGTAGACTTACACGATGCCCTTGTTCGTTCGGATAACATCTACTTTGCACGTAAGATTGTAAAAATAGGTGTTGATTCTTTCCAAAAGCAGGCTCGCCAGTTTGGTTTTAATGAGGACCTCCCTTTTCCTTACTCGATTCAGAAGTCGCAGGTGGCCAATGAAAACACGATTGGCAATGAATCATTGCTGGCCGCCACAGGTTATGGTCAAGGCGAAGTGGAGATGAGCTCCTTGCACTTAGCGATGACGTATACGCCATTTGTAACAGGCGGAACGCTGTTGAAGCCAACTTTGTTAGCGGATGAAGAAACAGGTCAAGCCTGGCATAAGAATGTGATAAGTCAAGAAACAGCATCTCTTATCACAGAAAGGTTAAAAGCAGTTGTGCATGACGCTGCAGGAACGGCTTATAAACCCGTTGTGGAAGGGTTGAACATAGCTGGAAAAACAGGCTCAGCAGAGTTGAAAAAGGCTGGGGAAGAAGCAGGTCAGGTGAATGGCTGGTTTGTAGCATGGAACACGGACTCCGAAAACCTTCTTGTATCGATGATGATAGAAGATGCAAAGGATGGTAGTCATGAGGTAGTCCCTAAAGTGAAGAATGTCCTTGACCAGCTTAGGTAATGTATTTTCATTAAATAAGGATAAAAGTGCGTGCCCCACTGTCTAAGACAAGTGGGGCACGCGCTATTTTAGCGGGACATTAGGGACAGGTACATTGTCCCTCCATATCAAAGGCGATGAAGGAAAATATATCCTTTTTATAGAAGGGAGTAATGATACGATTATAAATTTTTGAAATGGAGGGCGGTATATGTGTGCACGTTCAAGCACCTCAATACGTGGGATTAAAACTGTTAACGAAAAGAAATTAGTCGGGTATCGTGTAGTGTGTAATGAGTTAGAGGAATATGGTCTTGAAATACCGATAGCCTTTGAGCGGCTCGAAAGCCGTAAAGATGAAATCAATCAGCTAGTTGATTCGGGGCAGCTTATTGGTGCATTTAAAGCTTCAGAAACCTCAATAGAAGATGACGGCTACTGGGTTTGTTATGAAGTATATGATTTTGAGGATATTCCTAAAGAAATGGTGTCATTGGCTGTGCCCGCCCAGAAGTATGCGGTTCTGAATTACAAAGGAGAAGCTTCAGGAATATATAAGGTTTATGATGATTTGCACCAATGGATAGAGGAACAAGGGTATAAAAGGGTGCCAGCAAAGTGGTCATTAGAAGTGTATTCGAAATGGTCTGAGCATGAGAATGATGTGGAACTTTGTGATCCGGTAATGTAAGCGCAAAGATTGCGAATAACGAAGTGACTATTGAGGGGGAAGTCGTAGATGAGGGGTGGGTCTATAGATGATACAAACTAAAGAAAAGAGAGAACTGCTAGGCGCTTATGGAGTTAAGGAAGGAGAGTTTTCCCTTTTAAACAGCGGGGAGAATGATACGTTTCTGTTTCAAAGTGGTGATAAAAAGTTCGTAATAAGGCGGTATCGTCATCATCGTTATACGCTGCAACAGGTGAAAGCAGAAGTGGCATGGATGAGGCATGTTCGTTCTATTCTGCCTGTACCTGAGATTGTTGAGAATATAAATGGGTATGAAATTACCAAACTTGGCTCTCGATTCTATTTAGCTTTTGAATATATAGATGGAAATGGGATTAGTACTCCAAATCACCAAGATTACGCAAGACTAGGGTCCTTACTGTCTACATTTCATTCTACAATACCTAAGGTGAATTCTAGTTTAGAGTTAGATCGTTCCCTCCAAAGTCGTCCCTCCTACAAGGGGGAAGATGTTATCTATGAAGCAATTTCTTCTCTCTGTAGTGCATCTTTTTTATCAAATCAGCAAAAAGAACAATGTGAGAGAAAGGGTGAAGAAATGAAAAAATGGCTGCCTCATCTATCAAACGATCAATTCATCCATGGTGATGTCTTCTTTGGGAACATTATTGAAAGTGGAGAACAGTGGTATCTGCTCGATTTTGATGAGTGTGGGTTTGGAGATCGGGCCTTTGATATTGGGGTGCCCCGCATGCACCTTTTGGCTTCAAGCCAACTCGAGACATATTGGCCATCTTTTTCAGCTGCATATGAAAATATGCCATCAGAGGAAACTGTCCGAGCGGGAACAGCACTAAGGATTATGTATATGATGGGAAAGATACCAAAGCGTCTTGATATCGATCATATAAAAGAGAACCCCTCGCGATTTATAGAACGCTATATGGAACTCATTGATAGTGAACTTTCAGGAGCATCTTTTATTTAACGGAGGTGTAAGGATGGAAATTGGATTGTGATTAAGAGGCATGAAAGTGATTATCCTAATTCAATTAAAGTTAAGCAAGGAGATAAAGTGAATGACGCACAAAACATAGAAGGAGAGATGGAATGAGTATTTTATTCAGAATGGAATACTACGTAAAAGATATAGAAGCATCATTGGAATTTTACGAAAACCTTGTAGGACTAGAGTTATATGGGAGGAATGAGCGTGCAGCTAGGTTCAATTACGACTGTTTCTCGCTCCTTCTGACTTCAGAACAAATATTGAATAAAAAGGAGAAAGAACGCACCTATTTCGATCAAAATGGCATGGCTCAGGGGAAGGGTAACGGAGCAGAAATGATCATCGTCGTTGATCGCCTTGAAGTTGTGTATGAGCGATTTCTGCACGTTGACTATCCGGTCGTCGTAGGGATTCAAACTTATCCATGGGGTATGAGAGGTTTCAAAGTTGCTGATCCAGATGGAAATTTGATTCGGATCACTTCTGAGTAAGGGGGTACAAAAATGAGTACCTGGAAGAATCCGATTTTATTACTATCAGGCGTTGGGATCTCGTACTTGGGGAACTGGATCTATTTAATTGCGATTAATCTAATGATCTTAGACCTAACGGGTTCTGCAGCCGCTGTAGCAGGCCTTTATGTGTTGAAGCCAATCGCAGTTTTATTGATGAACGTGTGGTCGGGGAGTGTCGTAGACCGGGTGAATGAGAGAAAGATTATGGTGTTTGTGGATATCATTAGAGGTGCACTCGTTTTATGTATTCCTTTTCTATCATCTCTATGGGGGATCTATTCTTTAATCCTTTTAATTAATATGATTGGAGCGTTTTTCGGTCCCGCTTCATCTGTGTACATAACGAAACTCATACCTCAAACGAAACGGAAGCGGTTTAATTCGTTTTTGAGTATGACGAATTCAGGAGCATTCCTAATCGGTCCAGGATTAGCTGGTGTGTTGATTATGATGGTAGGAACCGAACTTTGTATTGTGATAAATGCGATTACTTTTCTTGTATGTGCTTTCCTCATCTTCCTTCTTCCTGACGTAGGTGATCAATCAGGAAAGGTACGTGAACCGATGAGGTGGAAAGGGATCGTGAATGATTGGAAAATATTAAGAGCATTTGCCGGAAGAGCTCCATTCTTTATAACCATTTACCTATTGTTTCAAGGCGCAATGATTATGGGTTTTGCATTAGACTCACAAGAAGTAACTTACATAAAACAGCACTTAAACCTTTCTGATCAAAATTATGGGCTGATCGTCAGTGTAACAGCGGTTGGGTCATTAACAGGAGGAAGTGTCGCTGCCATATTTGCGAACAAACTTTCTACAAGACTCTACTTAGCTGGGGGCATTTTACTTTCTTCTATAGGCTATGTGCTTTTCTATTCTTCCTTTAATATGTTAACGGCAACAGCGGCTTTTATCTTTTTAGGATTTTTCATGGCGTTTGCGAATGCGGGATACGCGACTTATTTTCAAAGTACAGTACCAGTTGATCTCATGGGGCGATTTGGAAGTGTAGCAAATATGATTCAAGGGTTGATTCAAATTCTGTTAACGACACTTCTTGGACTGTTTGCTCAATGGTTTACGCTGCAGGTGGTTAGTCTGATCTTTGCGGGAGTTGGAACGGTATTGGCTCTTTTACTGCTATTTAAGGTCTTTGTTCCAACAGAACACAACGATTTTTCTAATCATCATGTATCTTTATGAGTGATACGTGTAGAGGAGGGGAGAAAGTTTGAGGTGGTTTAGGTATGAGGCAATCATAATTCTTTTTCTATTCGTTTTAATTGGACTCACAGGTTGTCATGCAACATGGAATGGGAATAAACCAGAAAAAGTTCTGATATACGAATATCAATCAGAAGATTCATATGAGCTGTTGAGAGAAGTTAATGAGAATACTGAAGAAGCTAAAGTTCTTATTAACCTAGCTCAAGATGTAAAGGAGCAAAATGACCGTATGGATTTGCCTTCTTCTGACTATCGGTTAGATTTTTCTCTTGATAACGGAGATACCATTTCTTATTCTTTATGGTTAAATCAAGACCTTGGGAGTGGTGTTATCATGGAAAAACCTTCACGTTTCGCTGAAATAAGCTCCTCAGATGTAAATAAGCTCGACGATATTCTCAGGGATTAGGGGACAGGTACCTCGTCCCTTCGCGTCCCGAAATATTAGGTCGTCACACGGGACAACGTACCTGTCCCTCTATCCCTCCTACTCCATCAATATTTGGTAAATTAACAGAAAATTTAAATAAAATTTACAAAGAATACAAGACTTCTTAAAAGGTTCCAGTTACAATAAGGGTATGTAGTTATTAAGTACCGGTTGTGGCGAAAGTTCTGTAATCGAAATCTTTTGAGAAGGTGGTGCGGAGTTGAATCTGGCGGTAGTTTTATGCTGTTTAATCCCATTTATTTGTAAACAAATGGCTAAGGTTTCTTACGATGATAGGTTATTGAATACGCCCAGGATAACGAGTAGTGTTGTGATGTGGCTAAGTTTTACTATTGGGCTCCTCCTAATTGGCTCGGAAGGTTTTTATTCGGTTCCTATTATAGTGGGAGGACTCGTTCTTATTCTAACGGATTATGGGTCCAACTCCTTATGGATCGGCGAAATAGGAAGAACGTTCGGACGAATAGCGGCTATTTTAATTGTATCCATTTTCGGAAATATTCAACTAGATTATATGTTCTTCCCTCTACTGAATGAGGGACTGTCATTTCAATTTGTTACGATTCCATTAACGATTATATGGTTCTTATTCGTAATGTCTGCGGTTCACATGGCAAATAAAATTTCATTTAATAGTACAAGAGTGATTTCTGTAGTTTTGTTGGTCATGTTAATGATTGCAGTCTCTTTGGGGCACGCATATGTAGTGATGTTTACTGGACTTTTATTCTTATCGATTATGAGCACTCACTATGCTTTTGGTTCCGAGATCACTTCAACCTTTGACATTACTGGGTTTATGATTGGGATCATTACTGTTATGGACGTCACGCATAAGGATGGAACCTTTATTCTTGGGGGGACCTTAATTGCTATAACTGCTATACTTGCCATTATTCATGGGTATCGAACGGGCACTGCCCGTCAAAAGCGAGCGATTTCTTATAGTTTGATTACCTTTATGGGAGTAGGGTTAGTTATTGCTTCCATTCAATATATATTGCTCACTTTTATTACACTTGCTGCTCTTTATCTATTCTTTTCTCACGAGTCTGATCCTGAGCAAGTATAAGAAAAGCCTCATCTTGTAACAGAGGATTCGTGAATAGACATGAATACAAAAGAGGCCATTCGTTTAGGAATTAGCCTCTTTTTTGTTTCTGTTATATATGTCCAGACCACATGATGGACTGAGTTTTCTATCCTTGCGTTGTATTCTTGATTATGGATTCAGCAATTTCAAATGCTTTATCTTTTGTTAATCCTTCTCTCAATACAAACTCAATGGAATAAGAACCTTCCTCTACGTTAAAAAACGTGAGTACTATCTCGTCATCCTTAACCTTTCTTTCACTAAATTGAACATCTACTCCATTTATATTCTTTATATCGATATCATCGGTGCTGATTGTTGTTTTTACGTTACTATACGTTATTCTAAATAGCCAAGGCTCTCCATCGTATAAGCCATACACTACGTTTGACCCCATATCTTTTTCGTAAACATCAATATATTCCTCATCCATCAATGTCCCTTTGTTCTTAGAGTAAACCACAGCTAGATCTTTTGCGTCACCAGTTGGGACAGAAACAATTTGTGCTGAAGTAATGGGGTACTCTTTATATTCAGGTATAAATACATCAGTCCTAAGTTCTTCAGTTACTTGCTTGTTAAAAGAAGCCGTAACTCCACTTGATTGTGAAGAACAAGCGCTAAGCAGTAACATGAAGATCATGAACAGAAAGCCAGTTCCTACTCTCACTACCTCATCCCCTTATGTAGTTGTATCATCTTATATTAACATAAAATTCCAACGGGTTTATGTGCTTTGTAATTTATTAAAAACATTTTGCTAACCAGAATCTCTTCATGAATAAAAAGACTGGAAATTTTATAGAAGTTGATCGTAAAATTTTTATTAGAGGAATAATTTAAGTGAAGTCCGGTGTTTAACAAGTGCCAGTTTCGATCACATACATGATTCTGAGGAGGAAATGAACATAGAACCAAAAATACTTGAAATTAAAAAGTAACATTTAGTAGGAAAAAGCATGGTCATGTCGTTCCAGAATGATCGCACTGCAGAGTTATGGCGTTCGTTTATGCCTGAAAGAAATCAAATACACGACCGAATTGATCCATGTTTTTACTCACTCCAAGTGTATTCGTCTCTGTTCTCATTTAGAAATGTGGATCCTAATGAGGAATTTACGAAATAAGCGTTAGTTGAGGTTTCAGAACTTAAACATATCCCTCCTTCTATGGAAGTCTTCACGCTTCCTGAAGGGAAGTATGCTGTTTTTATTCACAAAGGTCCAGCCAGCACATTTATGCAAACATTAACGTACATCTATGAAACGTGGCTACCTGAGTCTCCTTATGTGATTGATGACAGACCTCATTTTGAACGATTGCAAGAAGGTTATCACCCGGCGGATGCTGAAGCTGAAGAAGAGGTATGGGTACCGATTCGACTATGATAAGCAGAGCAAGGAGGTAACCGATGAAGGTGGAGATTGATTTAATGGGAGATAGTATCTGCTGTTTTACAAGAAAGGGCAAGGGAATCAGGCCCCTTTCATGTTATAAGCTTTTACTAGATCCTCTATTAATCTTCTGTTACTATTAGCTAAAAATGGAAAAGAGGGTTCTGCATGATTTTATATCCACGTCTAACCGAAGACACATATACAATTGGAGTCACTGCGCCATCTTCAGGTGTGCCAGAAGAGCTTCATCCCCTTTTACAGCAAGCAGAAGAAAAGATGAAGAGAAACGGTAAGACAATGGTCTTTGGTCAAACAGCCTGGAAACAGGATAAGGCGCGATCAGCCTCTGCATTAGAAAGGGCGCAAGAATTTAATGATATGATGCGAGACGATAGCGTGGATTTAATTATCCCACCTTGGGGAGGAGAACTCCTAATCGAGACGCTTGAGCACATCCATTTTGACGATTTACCATCAAAGTGGGTGCTTGGATATTCAGATACAAGTCTTCTCTTATTAACTACTACACTACAAACGGGTATCGCAACAGCCCATGGAACGAATCTTGTTGATTTGCGAGGGGAAGAGTCAGACCTTACAACTAGCAGATGGATTGATGTGTTAACGACTGAAAAGGGAGGGGCGGTTACACAGTATTCTTCTGATTATTATCAGAAAGAGTGGGATTTCGAAAATCCAACTCCACACATCTTCCATTTAACGGAATCTACAGAATGGAAAACAGTAACAGGTGCTCCGGTCCAGGTGGAGGGACGGTTACTAGGTGGATGTATCGATGTTGTACGTCATTTAGTGGGAACTCCATTTGATAGAGTAGATAATTTCCAACAGGAGTACATCGGTTCTGAGCCGGTTCTTTGGTATTTTGAGAATTGCCAGCTTTCCACGACAGATCTGCGTAGAACCCTTACTCAAATGAAGCTAGCGGGCTGGTTTAATCATATATCTGGTATTCTTTTTGGGAGAAGTCCTGCTAATCACCCTGTAGGGAATTATGAGGTGCTAGATGTGTATCAGGAGTTGGCTGACGAGTTAGATGTTCCTATTATTTATGATATAGACTGTGGGCACGTTCCGCCTCAATTGACCATTGTGAATGGAGCCTATGCGAAAGTTAGTGTTCAGAATGGAGCGGGCACTTTTGTTCAGAAATTCAAACCGTAGTAGTTTTTTATTCTTCATGTTACATAAGCTAGCACTTCTTGTGCTAGCTTTATTGGAGTTCTTCTCGAGTAATCTCTTGCATGACCCACCGATTCCCGTTGTGGGTTAGTTTGAAGTGCGCCTTTATATGGCCGATTAGTTCATTGTTCCTTTCCTGCACTATTTCATAAGTTTGATCTCCGAGTTTATTGAACGTAAAAGGTTGATCGGGTTGTAGTGTTAACCCTCCGTCTCTGGGCTTTACTTGGAACTTCCCATCCCTGGTCCAAAACAATTCCTCTGCATTAGACGAGGCTAATTCTTCTGCCATCGTTTCTTTATAAAAGGATGCAATTTCTGAAGTAGATGTATAGTCGTTCTCTTCATTGTCATCTTCCATGACCTGAATCGTATGTGTAATGGCCTCTTCATAATCGAGTGCTACTTGTTTAGCTTCCTGCTTAGAAAGAGTAGGCTGATCACTAGTCTTACTTTCTGATGATTCGCTATCGTTGGTATTTTTTGATGCGTTATTTTTACTATTGTTTTCCGTATCGTCTTGTGAGCTAAGAGTTTCTTTCTTCTCCTTATTTGCCTGGTGCTCTTCTGACATTTGTGTGCTTTCCTTTTGTCCTCCTTCATCTTCTTTTGCTGCACACCCTATCAACGGAAGCGCAAGCAACAATAAAGCTACTACCTTTTTCATATTTTTCCTCCTTTATTAATAGGTGTTTCACAAACGTAGAAGAGGAAAACATGTCTTTTATTTTCTTTCGTTTTTGAAGTGTGATAGGATTTATCGAAACTAATGCATAGTAAAAAATGGAATTTAGATGGTATGATTAAGATATAAGAATGCGATTACATAATGTAGGAGGAAGATGAAAGCATGACGATCTTACTTATATGTATCTTGTTAGGTTGTTCGATTGGAATTCCATTTTTGCTTTTCGGAAAAATAGAGGGTGGGATGAAGAATTTTTTTCGAGGTGGCTTTGCTAGTGTAGCCAATGATAATAGTTTTTACATTCAGTGTCCGACATGCTCTGGGAAACAAAAGCGCGGAAATGGAGACCCTTACTGTGCAGCATGTCAAAAATACTTCTAAAAAAAGCGCAACGCTACATTGTAATATGCCTTTAGAAAGGTTATTTACCAAGAAGCATTGCGCTTTTTTTAGGTAGCTATACGATTTTGACCATTCATGTTATCTAAAAATGAACGAGCAAAAGCTGTGCACTGTTCATAATCCTCTTTGACGTTTAACGCCATTTCTATTTTAAATCCTTTTTGAACGATGGTTGCACCACATTCCTGAAGTCTGTTTTCAAATAAATTTACAGCCTCACAGAACTTAGGATAAGAGGTATCCCCAGATCCGAAAGATGCAGCAGGGAGGCCTGCTAAATCAAGTTCTTCCATCTCTTCATAAAATTCTTCTACTTCATAAGGAAGGTCACCATCTCCCCATGTGTAAGAACCTAACAAGACAGCATCATAATTTAATAGATCTTGGGGTTCAAGTTCTTCCATTTCATCGAGCGTTACGGAGTGTTCATAATCCTTGAACACGCTCATAATATGATCGGCTATTTCTTCAGTGTTACCAGACATACTGGCATATGCAATTAAAATGGATGCCATATTCACAGCTCCTTTAAGATGAAGTCTTGGCTAACGTTTTGGTTAGCACATAGTTTACGTCTTCTAGTTTTTGGACATAGTACATGAACCGTTCTTGATCTTTATGATCTAAGGATGCATTCACTTTATAGGAGTAGTAGTTATATTCTAGTTCAAGATCCATTTCAGAACAAATCAGGTTTTGGTCGTGAAACTGTTCAAGATCATCAATATGTACATAAACTTGGTAAGATTCATTTACAACGATGCGCACATACCAACCAAGTGGTTCCACGTTTTTAATATCTTCTGTGAGTTCTATACGATCACCACGCTGAAAAGGGATTGTATTCGTGTGATGTTTGGAGGAGCAAAAACAATCTACTTTATGTTTAAAGGACTTCGTTACAAGAAATGTAGATTCCATATTGGAACTCCTTTCAAAAAGGGTGTAGTTAAATGATAATGGTTATCACTCATTAAACTGATTATAAATGAAAACAATTCTCATCGTCAACACTTAATTGATATTGATAATTATTTTCAATCATGACATAATAAAGCTAAAAAATGAGAGGGGGAGGACGAATGACACTGGAGTACCAGAAATTTGTCAATCACATCATCTATGAAATTTACCTGCTTCCTGTGAATCAAAGAACGACTTCTTCGATATTACATATAGTGCATGAAAAGCAGCAAGAAATAGGAAAGAATACCTTCTTTAAGTCTGGCTGTGATTATATTGCTTTTGTTCAAATTATTGATCACTTACTGCAACAAATAGATCTATACCAGGATAAACATGCTTGGTATTGTCCTTTATGGAAAGGCGTAAATCCAAGCAATAGAAAGGCGTTTCGATTGGATCATACCGTCATTAGCCATGAGAATAAACAAGTAAGGTTTAGGAAATTCTTCGTAGAATGTAGTTCTCATGCTCTCGAAGACTATGCTCAGAAAGCCATTTTGTGCAGTGAGCACATGTTTCAGGCCAAACCGACAAGTGTGGAATACGTAAATCTAACAACAGGAGAGCACCATATTCTACATGTTGCCTAAATGAAATAAAATGAAGTCACTCTAAACATAGGGTGGCTTCATTTTTATCTAAAATTGTCATAGTTTGGAAGGTGTTTGGCGAGGTCAGTAGAAATTAGTAAAGTAGCTTATTTAGTGTAGGGGGAGTGGGGAGTGAATCGAGTAATCGAGTTGACTTTTATTATCATTTATACCGGATTACTCACTTATGATTTCTTCCTTTCGAATGAGGTTAGATTCCTATGGGTTAAGTGGTTGCTACTCGTTAGTTATAGCGTTTTAATTGTGACTAGCCTCTTAATGAGGAAAGGAGAACGTAATAATAGGAGCAATAATGTGTGGGAAATTGGGTTTACGGTATACATTGTTGCTCTCCTTGCATTTTTTACTATTATAGGTGGACAATCAGCAAGCGGTCTATCATTCTATAATCCTTTTTTGTGGATTGTGGTCGTGATCTCACTTGCTGATACATTCTGGCGTGCGAAACGGGAACGAGAGGTGATGTGATTTGAAACAGGGATTGCTTCATCATGTTGAGCTCTATGTATCTGACCTTGAAAAGTCTAAAGAGTTGTGGGGATGGTTCCTTGGGGAATTAGGGTATGAAGTTTTTCAAAAGTGGGATAGTGGGCAAAGTTATAAGCTCGGTGATACATACCTTGTGTTTGTGCAGGTTGAAGAGCGGTACAAGGATCGTTCATACCACAGATGCCGAGTAGGGTTGAACCACCTGGCTTTTCACGCCCAATCCAGAAAGCAAGTAGATCGCATAACTGCGGAGTTACGAGAGAAAGGTACTTCGATTCTCTATGAAGACAAACACCCTTATGCTGGTGGAGAAGATTATTATGCCGTTTACTTTGAAGACCCAGATCGGATAAAAGTAGAGCTAGTTGCTCCAGAAATAGAATAATGGAATATGAGGTGAATGGATGTTCCCCGTAATTGAAACAGACCGACTGTGGTTAAGAGAAATTGAGGAAAAGGATAGCCAAGCGTTGTTCGACTGCTTTTCTAAAGATGAAGTTATCCAGTTCTATGGTCAGGACAAAATGACGAGTATTGAGCAGGCACAGCGATTAGTGGAGCTATTTGCTACAAATTTTAAGTCCAAGCGAGGAATAAGGTGGGGAATTGAACGTAAGGATTCTCCTGGGCTTATCGGCACGATTGGATTTAATGCATGGTTACCTCAATATCAGCGAGCTGAAATTGGCTACGAGCTCCATCCTGACTTCTGGCATCAGGGATACATGACAGAGGCTATAAAAAGTATAGTGGATTATGGGTTTAACGCGATGGAGCTAAATCGGATCGGAGCAGTCGTTTTCTTAGAAAATCAACCTTCTAATCAATTGCTAGAGAAATTTGGTTTCCAAAAAGAAGGTGTGTTAAGGAAATATATTGTTCAGAATGGGGTTGCTCATGATACTTATATGTATGGTCTTCTTTCTGAAGAAGCATAAAGGAAGCTAAGGATACAAAAGAGAAACCCTGCCTAAAGGTTGGCAGGGTTTCCTGTGTATTCAAGCTTAGTTAGACTTTGTCCAGTAAGCTGCAGCGTTGCTTGAGCTTAGTGGAGGGAACGTTTGTCCGCTCTCTAAACTAATATGTTTCTCATCTTCAGTGGGGTTTGCACTCTTACGACCATCTGTCAGTCCATCGAATTTGTAAGTTCCATTCTCAGGTACTTTTTCTCCTGTCTTGTAACGGTTAGCCATGTGAATCCTCTCCTTTTAAGAATATTTATTGCAACCATAGGACGCTCCATTTTAATCTGAACATGCCTTACAGTTGAAGGTGTGGTTTAATATTCTAGAATAATATTCATGTGCTCCAAACAAAATAGGTAAGTCTTTAAATCAGCAAACGACCAACTCTTCTTTTTAGTTAGATTTCTTCCAGTAAGCAGCTTCTTTACTAGAACGTAATGGGGGGAATGTTTCTCCACTTTCTAGACTAACGTGCTTTTCGTCTTCAGTAGGATCCCCGTTTCCGTTCGTGTCAGCAAGTCCATCAAATTCATAAGTACCATTCTCTGGTACCTTCTCGCCTGTCTTGTAACGATCAGCCATTCAATTTCCATCTCCTTTTTATTGGTAATTATGGTTACACTAGTATATAGCCAGAATCATCCAACTATAAACAAGAAAAACACATTTAATTGCTATTTTTATAAAATATAGGTAAGAAGGAACGTATAGGGGTACAGTACTCTAGTATTCTCATTATCATCTTGCTTTTTAGATTTTTTTTGAAATAATAGGAAGTAATTGTATTCATTATTGAGGGAGCTATGAAATGAGAGAAGTTAAAGTAGTAAAGGCAACGTTAGAAGACGCGAGTTGTTTAACAGAAGTTATGAAACGAAGTTTTGATGAAGAGGCAAGAAAGTATCTTTCAGAGGGAAAGGAAACGATTGACCTTAATATCCAACCACCCGGCTATACATCGGTAGAAAGAATGCGCTACTCAATAGAAAAGTTACATACTTATAAAGTTATAGTAGATGGATTGATACAAGGAGGAGTGATCCTAACCATAACAGGACAAACATTCGGAAGAGTAGATCGGATATTTATTGCTCCTCTTTTACAAGGGCAAGGCATCGGTTCTAAGGTTATGAGATTTATAGAAGAGGAATACAGAAGAATACATATATGGGAGTTAGAAACTTCCAGCCGGCAAAAGGGTAATTTGCAATTTTATGAAAGTCATGGTTATAAGCGAGTATTTGAAGCAGACAATGAATGTTGTTATGAAAAACGAGTAGCTGCTGAAGACACTTCTACTCTTAATAAATTATATGAACACTTTGAATTGCAAGACGCAGCAGTCTATGGATCTAACTTTTCGAAGGCATCTATTACTAATAGTAATCTAGAACAGATCCATTACACCAACTGCAACATGAGACAATCTGAATTTCGAAATATCAACTTCAGACAAGCATCGTTTGCTGATTTGAATTTAGCTCATAGTAAGTTTGAATTTGTTTCTTTAGGTGGTGTTCATTTTAGTAGCACTGACTTGGGAGAAGAAGATGCTCCAATTTCCTTTAATAAATGCGACTTAAAACAAGGTACGATTGAACAATGTGATTTAAGTGGTTTGAAGGTTGTCGATAGCCTGGTAGATGGAATGACAATAAACGGGATAAGAGTAGATGACTTACTAGCGGCTTATGAGGAAAGACGCATCAAATAAAACTAACAGTATAAATGAGGTTCAACTCCCCTGTAGGTAGACTAATAAAAATAGGGAACTGTCTGATTGTAGGGGAGTTCTATTTAGGTTTTACATTTGATTCTTAAATTGCTTCCCTTTTTCAACATACGAATCTATTGAAAGCTGGATGAGCTTAAGATCTTCTTCATTTAGTTCACGAACGACTTTAGCAGGTGAGCCTACAATTAGCGAACGGGGTGGATAGGTTTTTCCGGGAGGTACTAAGGAATTTGCGCCAATGATGCATTCTTCCGCAATCTCTGCCCCATCTAAGATGGTAGAGCCCATTCCAACGATGGATCGGTTGCCTATGGTACAACCATGAAGGACAACATTATGACCAATAGTAACTTCATCCCCCACCGTTAAGGGGGAATCCTCATATAGGTGGCATGTGGAATTGTCTTGTATACTTGTTCGCTTTCCGATGCGAATCGGAGCTTCATCACCTCTTAAGACTGCATTAAACCAAATGCTTGATTCCTCTCCTATTTCTACATCACCTATAATGTGAGCACCAGGGGCTACAAATACGCTACGATCGACTATAGGGAAGTCGTTTAGGTATTTATAAAGCATTCCATTCCTCCTTAAATTGTGTTAACTTTATGAAAAGTATAACATTTTCATAACGAGGTGAAAATAAGATGAATGATCTTTGTCGCTTGTTAAACATCCAACATCCTATTCTTCAGGGGGGAATGGGGAATGTGAGCAATGCTCCGTTATCCGCTGCAGTAAGTGAAGCTGGTGGGTTAGGTACTGTTGGAGTCGGTACGATGGATCTGTCAGAAGTTAAGAAGATCTTGCAAGACTTGAGAACGCTCACAGAACGGCCGATTGCTTTAAATATTCCACTAAATGTAACTCCTTACAGAGATGAAATGGTTGAATTAGTCGTTAAAGAGAAGCTCCCTGTTGTATCACTCTCAGCTGGAAATCCTGCTCCTTTTATCCCTTACTTTCATGAACATGGGGTGAAGGTGATCGCAGTGGTTGCGTCTGTGCGACAAGCTCGTAAAGCAGAAGCAGCAGGAGCAGATGTCATCGTGGCAGAAGGATACGAAGCTGCGGGCATTAATTCGAATTTTGAAACGACTACGCTTACACTAATTCCTCAAATTGTAGATGCTGTATCTGTTCCGGTGGTAGCGGCAGGAGGCATAGGAGATGGTCGTGGGTTAGCCGCTGTGCTTTCACTTGGGGCTAGCGGTGTGCAAATGGGGACGAGACTCATCGCCACTACTGATTCGCCCATGCATGCAGCCTATAAAGAGACACTTTTAAGTGCAGATGATCTTCAAACGGTAATTGTAGGACGGAGTATTGGAAAGGTTCGCCGTGTGATGAAGACACCGTATGCAGGTCAATTACTCTCTCTTGAGGAGAAGGGCATAGCAGAGGAGGACTTTAATCGTCTCACTTCTGAGCATTATCATAAAGTAGGTGCCTTAGAAGGGAAGCTTGATCAAGGGTTTATTAACGGAGGGCAAGTTTCAGGGGTAATCCGTCACCTTCCAAGTGTACAGGAACTCTTCGTAACTATGATGGAAGAAGCGGCCTCCCGTTTTCACATCCTTGCAAACGGCTACCCCCTTACTAAAAGAGAAACGACCTAAAAAAGATGAGCTGATAGCTCATCTTTTTTGCGTTAATAAGTAAAAGCGTGCCAGACACCCGCTATTCCTTTAGAGTATTAACGTGTGCTATTACGCTATGAAATGGCATTACAAATGATGGTTTTAGCGTTTGTTGAAGGTTATAAAAATTGCCTTTCATAACTTTGAGGTAGTAGAAAAGGTCCTTTAACGCTTTGAATTATAAGAGTAATTTTAATTTTTTGAAAATTTATTGACAAATAAACGAGGGTCCGATACTATTACGTTATAAATACGTTGTCTTTGTTGTTTATCATATGATTCTGAGGCAACTTTTTTTCATGGTTAAAATGTAAACGGTTTCAAAAACATCTAAGTCTTACATAAATAAATGAGGGATTAATGGGAAGGGGAGTTCAATGAAAAAGATAAGTTGGTTGTTGATGCTCATGATCTTAGGAAGTTTACTTGTTTTAGCCGCTTGCGGGTCAGATGATGACACTCAAAATGACTCAGGAGAAACGGAAGACACAACAGATACAGAAGAATCTTCCGGTGATGTGACATCTGATGGAGAGACGTATCAGATTGGTGTTACACAGATTGTAGAACATCCATCTCTTGATGCAGCTTTTGAAGGATTTAAGACAGCATTGGATGAGGCTGGAGTTAATGCTGAATATGATGTTCAAATAGCGCAAGGGGATCAGTCGAATAACCAAACAATCGCGACAAATTTTGTTGGGGATCAAATGGATTTGATTTTTGCGAACTCTACTCCAAGTGCTCAAGGTGCCCTAAATGCTACATCTGATATTCCAATTATCTTTACATCTGTTTCTGATCCGATTGGAGCTGAACTTGTTCCATCCATGGATGAAGCAGGTGGGAATATTACAGGTACAACCGATAATCATCCTGAAGCCATTCCAAGCACGGTTGACTTTATTAGTAACGAGCTTGGTGCTAAGAAAGTAGGAATGATTTATAACTCTGGAGAGCAAAACTCCATTGCCCAGATCGACCTTGTTAAAAAAGCGATGGAAGGTACAGACCTAGAAATTGTTGAGCGTTCTGTTTCAACATCAGCTGAAGTACAGCAAGCAGCTGAAGCTCTTGTAGGTAAAGCAGACGTCTTCTATATTATTACGGATAACACGGTAGTATCTGCCTTGGAATCAGTAATCTCAGTAGCGAATGATCAGGATATTCCTGTCGTAGCTGGAGAGTTTGACTCTGTTGAGCGTGGAGCTCTTGCAGCATATGGATTTGATTATTATGACATTGGCTACCAATCAGGTGAAATGGCTGCCAAAGTGCTTAAAGGCGAAGCAGATATTTCCTCAATCGCACCTGAAGTGCCTGGTAACTTAAAGCTTGTTATGAACAAAACAGCAGCAGAGGAACAAGGTGTTGAGATTAAATCAGAATGGGAAGAGAAGGCTGAATTTGTAGAGTAACATTTGATTTGGGAGGGGCCCAGTGAACTAACTTATACTAGCGCACTGGGCCCTTTTATGAAAATGGAGAGAGGGTGAAGGTCGTGCCATTTGCGATATTTGGTGCTTTTGAATCTGGAATTATTTATGCGATTATGGCGCTTGGTGTGTACTTATCCTTCCGCGTGTTAGACTTTCCTGATCTGACCGTTGATGGAAGCTTTGTAACGGGTGCTGCAGTAGCAGCCATCCTAATCTTTAACGGATATAATCCATTCCTGGCAACGATTATAGCATTTATTGCCGGTTTCCTTGCTGGTTGTGTAACAGGGTTGTTGCATACAAAAGGAAAGATTAATCCATTACTATCAGGAATCTTAATGATGATTGCGCTTTATTCAATCAATATCCGGATTATGGGCAAATCAAACGTCGCCTTGTTGAATCAAGAATCTGGGCTGGACATTGTTTCAGGATGGTGGGATAGCCTTGGTTTGAATGCTCCATTTAATGCTTTATTTAACATGGTTGGTTGGGGAGAGTTCCTACCACAAACGTGGGGCATTTTCTTCTTTATGATTGTTGTTACGTTCTTTATTAAATGGTTGACCGACCGTTTCTTGAAAACAGAAGTTGGTCTTGCTATTCGCGCAACCGGTAACAACAAGAAAATGATTCGAAGCTTCTCAGCAAATACAGATTTATTCATCATTTTAGGACTTGGTCTGTCTAACGCCCTAGTTGCTTTTTCGGGAGCATTAATTGCTCAATTGACTTCTTTTGCTGATGTTGGTATGGGCATTGGGATGATTATTATCGGACTTGCATCCGTTATTATTGGTGAAGCGTTATTTGGAACAAAGTCGATTGCCAGAACAACTCTAGCTGTTATTGGCGGGGCGATTGTGTATCGTATTGTCGTTACCCTTGCTCTACGTGCTGACTTTTTAAAAACAAGCGATATGAAGCTTATTACAGCAAGTATTGTCATTATTGCGCTTGTATTACCGAAAATCATAGATAACCAGAAAGCGCGCCAGCTTAAGAAAAAGAAAAATGCCGAACGTATGGCCACAGTCCAAATGGCGTCAGCCGGAAAGGATGAGTAACGTTGCTTGAATTGAACCATGTCCATAAAGTCTTTAATGAAGGTACTCTTGACGAGAAAATAGCTCTTGAACATATTGATTTGTCTTTAAAACCAGGGGATTTTGTTACTGTAATTGGAAGTAACGGTGCAGGAAAATCGACATTGATGAATGTGATTTCTGGCGCACTTTCACCTGATATTGGGACAGTTACAATCCAAGATACAAACGTGACTCCTTTTCCGGAATACAAACGTTCAAAATTGATTGGCCGAGTTTTTCAGGATCCAATGGCTGGTACAGCGCCTGAAATGACCATTGAAGAAAACCTAGCTATTGCCTACGCCCGTAATAAGAAGAGGACACTGAGGAGGGGCGTGACGAAGAAGCGGAAAACATTTTTTAAAGAGTCACTAGAAAGTCTTCATTTAGGGCTTGAGGATCGATTAAATGCCAAAGTCGGTCTTTTGTCAGGTGGAGAACGTCAAGCTTTGTCGTTGCTTATGGCTACATTTACAGAACCGTCTATCCTTCTCCTCGATGAGCATACGGCGGCTCTTGACCCATCTAGAGCAGAGCTTATTACGAATCTAACGAGTGAAATTGTTGAGAAATATCATTTAACTACATTAATGGTAACTCATAATATGCAGCAAGCTCTTGATCTAGGAAATCGTCTCATCATGATGGATAAGGGGCAAATCATTTTAGAAGTTTCAGAGGAAGAGAAGAAGGAGTTAACCATTGAGACGCTTCTTGAAGAATTCCAGAAGATTCGCGGAGAACAAATGGTGAATGACCGCGCTTTATTATCTTAGTAAAGGGGGAGGACGATGAAGGAAGGTTTATTCATTGGACAAACGGCTGAAATAACGGCGACTGTAACATCTGACATGGTGGCTCAGTTTGAAGGGAATGTTGTGCATCCTGCCTACTCTACAGTCTCCATGGTTTATCACATGGAGTGGGCAGCAAGGCAAATTATTCTCCCGTACTTAGAAGATCATGAAGAGGGTATTGGTGCTTCTGTAACAGTGAAGCACGTTGCACCTACGGCCGTTGATACTACTATCACTGTAAAAGCAACCGTTACGGCATTAAAGAATCATTTAGTAATCACAGAGGTTGAAGCACGTAATGAAAAAGGATTGATCGGAAAGGGGGAAGTGACACAGGCGATTCTACCTAAAGAACAAATAGAGGAGCGAATAGAAGCAAGCCTTGTGTCAAACGCATAAAAATGAAAACGTTTTCTGAATTAGATAAGAGAGAAAAAGGGGTGGGGGAGATGGATTTGTTTGAGAAGTTCACAGAGCATGAACAAGTCGTCTTTTGTAATGATCCCGCAACGGGCTTAAAAGCCATTATCGCCATTCACGACACAACGCTTGGGCCAGCCCTTGGGGGATGCCGCATGCAGCCATACGAAAGTGTCGATGATGCCCTTCAAGATGTCCTCCGTTTATCAAAAGGGATGACCTATAAATGTGCAGCTGCAGACGTTGATTTTGGCGGTGGGAAGTCCGTCATAATTGGTGATCCTGAGAAAGATAAATCGCCTGAACTGTTTCGTGCATTTGGTCAGTTTGTTGAGTCATTAAATGGAAGATTCTACACAGGAACCGATATGGGTACATTGCCAGAAGATTTTATCCACTCCTTAAAAGAAACGAATTGTATTGTAGGTGTTCCGGCAGAGTACGGGGGAAGCGGTGATTCTTCCGTTCCAACTTCCCTGGGGGTTATATATGGTCTTCAAGCTACGAATCGAGCATTGTTTGGGACAGAGGACTTAAAAGGCAAAACCTACGCAATTCAGGGTCTTGGTAAGGTAGGTGGGAAAGTAGCGGCTCGATTGGTTGAAGAAGGTGCCCATTTATATGTATCGGATATTAATCAACAAGCCATTGCTGATTTAGTAGCAAAAGCGAATAAACATAATGCTACCATTCAGGTGGTAAGAGGTGAGGACATCTACCGGGTAGATGCTGATCTCTTTGTACCTTGTGCATTTGGTGGGATTATTAATGATTCAACTATAGAGTCCTTTAAATTCAAAGGTATTGTGGGTTCCGCTAACAACCAGCTTTTAGAACAACGACATGGTCAGGTACTACATCAAAAAGGCATTCTTTATGCGCCTGATTACATTGTGAACAGTGGTGGTTTGATACAAGTAGCCGATGAGTTGTATGAACCAAACAAAGAGCGAGTTTTACAGAAGACGAAGAGTATCTATGATTCATTGCTATCAATCTATCAAAACGCTGAGCTTCATCATATTCCAACCTCAGAAGCAGCAGACTTGTTCTGTAGAGAACGAATGGAAGCAAGGCAAAGGAGAAACAGCTTTTTCTCACATTCTAAACGTCCAAAATGGAATGTACGTACATAAGGAGGAGATAGACATGGAAGAACAATTTCCAATGATTCAATGGATTGATGAGAAAGGAAGTCTAGTGCAAGATCTTGACCAAGAGCTTATTACAGAAGATGTTATTCGTAATATGTATCGTAATATGGTGAGAATCAGAACTTTTGACCGAAAAGCCATTAGCTTGCAACGTCAAGGTAGAATCGGTACTTATGCACCATTTGAAGGACAGGAAGCGGCTCAAGTGGGAAGTGCTATGTGTTTACGAAACACGGATTGGCTGTTCCCGACTTACCGTGACCACGGGGCTACGATGACGTTTGGTCATTCGTTGAAGACGATTCTGACGTATTGGAATGGAAGGAATGAAGGATGTGTGCCACCTGAAGGGTTGCATATCTTTCCGCCGAGTGTCCCCATTGCCACGCATTTACCTCATGCAGCTGGAGCGGCTTATGCCGAGAAGCGAAAAGGAACGGACAACATTGCCGTGGCCTATTTCGGAGACGGGGCTACCTCTGAAGGTGACTTTCATGAAGGCTTAAATGTGGCGAGTGTCCTAAAGTCACCAGTGGTGTTCTTTAATCAGAATAATAATTATGCCATTTCTGTTCCGATTCATAAACAAATGAACTCAAAAACCATTGCTCAAAAGTCAGTGAGCTATGATATACCGGGAGTTCGTGTTGATGGAAATGATATTATCGCAGTCTATACAGAGATGAACCGTGCCATTGAACGAGCTAGAAGTGGAGAGGGTCCAACGTTAATTGAAGCAGTGACATGGCGTTATGGTGCTCATACAACAGCTGATGATCCGACGAAATATCGTGAACAAAGAGAAAGTGAAGATCGCAGGGCTTCTAAAGACCCTGTAGCAAGGCTTGAATTATATATGAAGCAAGCTGGCCTCTGGGATGAAGAATGGGTGACAGGTATTAAAGAAGAGGTGGCCCAGGAGATTGATCAAGCTATTGAGGAGATGGAAAGCCTACCTCCGGCTGATGTGAACGTTATTTTTGACTATGTATTCGAAAGTCCAACGTGGACGATTGAGAAACAGAAAAAGGACTATGTCGCACTTATGGAAAGAGGGGATCAATAATGCAGACAACTGTAGGAACGAATACGTTAACACTTGTCCAGGCGGTCACGGATGGTATGCGTACCATGCTTCGTGAGAAACAAGAAGTCCTTGTGATGGGAGAAGACGTAGGGAAGAATGGCGGAGTATTCCGAGCGACAGATGGTTTGCAAGCTGAATTTGGAGAAGATCGTGTCATAGACACCCCTTTAAGCGAAGCGGGTTTTACAGGTGCAGCAATCGGTATGGCCATCAACGGTTTCCTTCCAATAGTAGAAATTCAATTCCTTGGCTTTGTTTATCCTGCTTATGAACAAATTATGACCCATGCTTCAAGGATACGGGCGCGTACAATGGGCCATTACTCTGTGCCGATGGTCATACGTGCTCCGTATGGGGCGGGTGTAAGAGCACCTGAGATTCACTCTGATTCAGTAGAAGCATTATTTACCCATATGCCAGGTATTAAAGTCGTTTGTCCTTCATCCCCTTATGATGCGAAAGGACTCTTAATTGCGAGTATTGAAGATCCTGATCCGGTTTTATTTATGGAACCAATGCGCAATTACCGTTCCTCTCGTGAAGAAGTGCCTGAAGATAAATATACGGTTGAGATTGGGAAAGGGAAGCTTCTGACAGAAGGTGAGGATGTGACCGTCATTGCCTGGGGAGCCATGGTTCCTGTTGCAGAGAAAGCTGTGAAACAGATGGAAGAGAAGGGTGTGAACTGTGATTTAATTGATCTCAGAACCCTTTATCCGCTTGATCAAGACATCATCGCAGAATCTGTTCAAAAGACAGGGCGCACTGTAATCGTTCAAGAAGCACACGCCACTAGTGGGGTAGCAAATGATGTGATATCTGTTATTAATGATACCTCTTTCCTTTATCAGAAAGCACCGATTGAACGGGTGACAGGTTTTGACACCCCTGTACCATTCTTTGCTTACGAAGATCATTACTTACCTACCCCTGAACGGGTTATAAAATCTATCGAAAAAGTTGTTTCGTTCTAAAAGGAGGGACTATGCATGGTCGAAGTAAAGTTACACGATATTGGTGAAGGAATGACAGAAGCAGAGGTCCTTCACTTCTTTGTTAAGCCAGGTGATACTGTCACTGCAGATGAACCGCTTGTAGAAGTTCAAACCGATAAGATGACAGCTGAGATTCCTTCTCCAGGCGCCGGCACAGTTGGTAAGATCATGGTGGAGTTAGGTGAAACTATAAAAGTTGGAACAACGGTTTTAGAAATAGAGTTAGCTGGAGCACCTTCGAAAGATGAAAAGGATCATAAAATAGAGAAATCTGAGCAAGTAAATAAGCAAGAAACGCATACGTTCCACATACCAAAACGCAGTGACCGTGTCCTGGCTGCTCCTTATACGAGAAAGATTGCTCGGGATAATGGGGTGGATATTGATCTGGTAGAAGGCACAGGACCAGGTGGCCGTATTTTGGATGAAGATGTGATGAGTTATATGAGCGGAGAGACTTCTAAACAGGCCTTAGCAGTAGCTGATGCTACAACGGAGAAAGAATTAGAAGAGGTGCAGTCAGAAGAAGTGACAGCTCCTTCTTCACTGCAAACCATTCCATTTAAAGGTCGCCGTAAGCAAATTGCAAAGAAGATGACTCACTCTTTGCATACCATTGCTCATTGTACACAGTTTGAAGAAGTAGATGTGACCAACGCGATGGAATGGAGATCGCAGTGTAAAGAGCAAGGAGAGTCCTTCTCAATTGCTGCATTCTATATTAAGGCCGTTTCTGTGGCATTAAAGGATTACCCGATCTTTAACGCGACGTTAAACGAGCAAGAGGAAGTTATTGAATTGAAAGATACTCACAATATTGGTCTTGCAGTAGATACAGAAGATGGGTTAATTGTACCTGTATTGCGTAACGTAGAGTCAAAATCTATTACAGAGATTCATAGGGAAATGAAAGTATTAACGGAGAAGGCTCTTTCTAATCAATTAACGATGGCTGACATTTCTGGTGGTACATTTACGATTAGTAATGTAGGCCCTCTTAAAGGGAGTACAGGTGCCACACCTATTATCAATCACCCTGAAACAGGTCTTCTTGCCCTTCATAAAACGAAGAAGCGTCCAGCTGTTGTGAACGACGAGATCGTCATTCGTTCAATGATGAACCTATCGTTTACATTCGACCATCGTGTGGCAGATGGAGGCACAGCCGTAGCATTCTCAAACCGTTTGGTGCAACTAATGGAGCATCCGAATACATTAATGTTGGAGCTGGTATAAATGGTAGTCGGAGAAATTGCAGAGCAACGTGATGTTGTCATTATAGGTGGAGGCCCCGGAGGTTATAATGCTGCCATTCACGCAGCTAAACAGGGTTCCCACGTTACGCTAATTGAAAAAGGAATTCTGGGAGGCATTTGTCTTAACGAAGGCTGCATCCCATCAAAGCTGTTTGCAACAAGTGCACAGAAGCAATCTGAGGTTGCTGGTATGAGTAACTTTGGTATACAAATGGGCGAGACCTCCTTTGATCTAGGGCAACTTCAATCCTATCGGAACAAAGTTGTAGGTAATTTACGTAAAGGGGTAGAGTCTTTATGTAAAGCCAACAAAGTTGAAATCATAGAAGGTCACGCCTCTTTCTTGTCAGAGGACCGAATAGGGGTTGACCATGGTCATCAATTCGATGTCTATCATTTTAATCACGCTGTCATTGCGACAGGCGGTCGTCCCTTTATGCCTAATGAGATAACAGCCGACGAAAAACGTATCTTAACAGGTCACTCCCTATATAGGTTAGAAGAAGTGCCTGACCATCTTCTCATATATGGGAGTGATTACATTGCTCTTGAAGCTGCGATGGCATTTCGACAGTTTGGAGCCAGTGTATCCCTTGTTTTAGAAGATGAGAAATCTGATTACGGATATGATTCTTCTATTAACCGGGAGTTGAAACGTGTCCTTAAGAAGCAGAAGGTCAAAGTATACTCCGGAGCCTCTTTAATAAGCTTAGGTGTCGATGGTGACAAAGTAAATGGGAAGTTCAGACAAAAAGGGGAAGAGGTTCAAATTGAAGCGACTCATGCTTTTATTTCTGTTGGGATTGAGCCTAATGTAAGTGATTTAGGAGTAGATCGTTTAAGAATGGAAATGGAAAATGGATTTATCGCTACAGATGCCGGGATGCGTACATCCATAAAAAATATTTATGCAATTGGTGATGTAACAACAGGGCCAGCTCTTGCTGTCAAAGCCATTAAGCAAGCTGAAGTCGTAGCTAAGACAATAGAGGGGACCCCGGCTGAGTTTGATCCCACCTTCATTCCTACAGTAGCCCATACCATCCCACCGATTGCTTCAGTAGGGATGACAGAACAAGAAGCATTGGAAAAAGGATTAAACGTTCGTGTCGGCCAGTTTGGTTATGGAGGAAATGGGTATGCGACTATCCATGGAAAGCGTGAAGGATTTATTAAACTCATCATACAGGAGGATACCGATGTTGTTTTAGGTTTTCATGCCTTTGGTGCTGGTGCAGTTGAGTTAATATCTACGGGGACTGTGGCTCTAGAGATGGCGGCTCGTGATGAAGATCTTTCTTTCCCTCATTATCCGCATCCTAGCTATAATGAATCTATAACAATGGTTGAAACAGAGGTTAAACGAACACAAGAGGCGAACGTTAAATAGTATGGTTTCTATGTTTTAATTAAAAAATTAAAACGGGTACTTGTCTTCTTTCATATACGAAAGGAAGGCAAGTACCCGTTTTATATTTATATTTGTAATTGTCTTTCGTGGGTGAATCCAATCTTCTCAAGTGCTTGCTGCATATTGGCGTAGCTGTTGATGTCTTTAAAGTTAATACCGAGGCTAATAACGGTTTGGGCAATCTCTGGTCTCATGCCAGTAATGCTAGCTTCAACTCCCATAATCGTTAACGCCTGAATAATACTGAAAATGTTATTAGCTACCATTGTATCAATCATAGGGACGCCAGATACGTCAATAATTAAGTAGTCGAGCTGATCATCTGTACTATGTTTTAATGTGGATTCCATAATTAATTTGGCACGATGTGTGTCAATTTCACCTATTAGTGGTAGAATGGCTACTCCTTTTGTAATCGGTACCACCGGAACAGATAGTTCTTCCATTGCGAGTTGGGCAATGTTCATTGTTTTCTGGTGATCTTGGACGATCAACCTACTAAAAGTATAACTTACTTCGTCTAATAAAGGGTTAATGTATTTGCTTACATCAAGTATGGTAATAGCCGAAAATTTCTGTTCTTCCAAATCCTTATCAAATGCGTTCCAAATCACTGTACGGAAAAAGGCCATGCTACGTATTGACTCATTGAGTGGAACCCCAATTTCAAGACATTGTTGACCGACTCTTTCTGCCCATTCCTTTGCTCGCTTTAATGAATACTCTGAATCTTCTATGAGGGAATCGGCAATAATTTCAAATAATTCTTCTCGCATTTTCATAAATTCTTCATATGGTAAGTCTACTGATTTCATGGAATTTACAAAGTCATCTGCTTCTAAAGCTTCAATAGCGTGAGCGAGCTCTGTTTTATTATTTAAAATCTTTTCTCTAATATATTCAAGCTCTTGTCTCATTTCATCATCTCCTAAAGCTTATTACCCTAATCGTAATTCAATAGGTGGCTATGCGCAATTCTAAACTCTCATTAAAATTAGGGATGGAGGAGTGTGTTGTGGTACAATCGGGACAAAGTGCAGTTTCAAGAGGAGGATTTATGCTCTATCGTCATTCCTATTATTGCGTGACCCGGTCTATTCATAATGGACAGCAACTCTATCAGGAAGAAGAATGCTATCTTATTTTATCAGAAGACAAGATTACGACCGACCGGAACGTGTTTGACTTGAAACATGTTTTCGACATGTCTTACAAAGATACGGTTGGCCTGTATGGTTTTTTATATTTGCACACCAACAAAGGTGTCTTTTCTTATAACGTGAAGCATGCACCTGACGAATTGATTCAAATCTTTCATTCGTTAAAATAAATTACTGTGAGGAATATACAATGCAACTAGACAAAAGAGAAAATTGGATGGGACTTGAAATTCCATCAAAATGGAACGGTTCCACAATTGAAGTTTTATTACGAGACGTATGGCAAATCCCTAAGAAACAACTTCACCAGATTCGTATGGATAAAGGGGTGCTCGTTAATAACGAGCAAAAACGCTGGAGCGAGACCCTTAACGAAGGGGATTATTTGGAAGCTCAAGTCTTCATTCCTGAAGAATCCGATGTGGTGCCAGAGCAGAAGAATGTAGAGATCTTGTTTGAAGATGATCATATTCTTGTAGCCAATAAACCAGCAGGGATGGATACTCATCCAAATGAAAAGGGACAGACGGGTACCCTATTAAATGCGGTTACTCATCATTGTGGCCCTCATACCAATGTTCGCCATATTCACCGTCTGGATCGTGAAACAACGGGGGCGATTTTGTTTGCGAAGCACAGAATAGCAGGATCCATTATGGACCGTTTGCTAGAAGAACGTAAAGTTAAACGTGCTTATCTTGCTCTTGTTCATGGTTTGGTTTCTAAGAAAAAAGGGACGATTGATCAAGCAATTGGAAAAGACCGTCACCATGCAACTAGAAAGCGTGTTTCTCCTAAGGGTCAGTCTGCAGTTACGGATTACGAAGTTCATGGTTACCTTAAAGAAAAGAATGCAACGCTTGTAAAGCTTTTCTTACGAACAGGTAGAACCCATCAAATCCGTGTCCATATGAGTCACATTGGTCATCCGCTTTTGGGTGATTCGCTTTACGGTGGGAAGAAGAATGCAGCGCCACGCCAGGCATTGCATGCAGCTTCTCTTACGTTTCCTCATCCATTTACGGGCGAAACAATTACTTGCGAAGCGCCATTTATAGATCAACCGCCTATCTTTGAATAACCTTTTGTAGTGATAAGGATAAGGAAAATGTACGTAAATAAAGTATGTATTGTAGGTTTTTAAGTAACTTACAATACATACTTTTTTGTTTGGATGATTTAGTTAAATGATGATTTTCTTTATGGAGAGGACAAGTATGTTATTCTTACCATCGCATTGCTTTGCTCTGTTGTAAAAGTTTAGATTCTCCTGTACGTTCCCATTCTTCTACCGTTTCGTAGGCTTCTTCAGGTGAATACCCTTTACCAACAAGAACACCCATTAGTATAAATTCTTGAAGAATATGGAGAGCATTAATTCCTCTTTTTACATCTTCTAATCCTTCATTCACGAGATACTCTGTATGCTGAATCCATTCATCAGGAGTTTTCCCTGAAATCATTGTTGTTCCATTTCCATTTTCGGAACCGTTACTCTGCTCCATAGCTGTGGCATCGGCTTTCGTATTATGAACAGTACCAAATGGGTGATTAGGCGGGGCGTAAATCGAATAGAGTTTTAATGGGGCATTCCCCGTATTCGTAACATTATGCCATGTACCGGCAGGGATCATTATTGCGAAATCATCGTAGGCCATTTTCTCAAAGGTTAAATTATCTTTATTCTTTCCCATTTGTACAAGTCCTTGCCCTTGTTCAATACGTAAAAATTGATCAACATCTGGATGAATTTCTAAGCCTATATCATCGCCAACATCAATACTCATTAAAGTTACCTGCAAGTTTTCTCCAGTCCATAAAGCAGTCCTGAACGTGTTATTTTGTATCGTAGCATCATTAATGTTTACAACATATGGATTGGGTCCGTAATCTTTTAAAACAATCCTGTTAGATGAATCCATTCTGTTGGGGTATCGTTCATTGGGGAAAACCGCAGGCTCTCTTCTATAATACTGGGGAGCATCCACGTAATAGGGCCCGTAATAAGGATACGGATTAGGGTTATAGTACATATTCACAAACACCTCCGAAAGATATAAGAATATCCTATGCACTCAGGGGAAATGTGTACTTTAGTATTGATTTTCGAGATAAGTAACAAGTCTGCGAAAAGAAACTGAGGTAGCCCTTGATGAAATAGTTGATTTGCGTTTTTTTCATTATGGTATAATGCCACTAGATAGAAAATAGGATAATGTGAAGACTTGTACACAGTAGACATCAATCCTACTATACTATTCTGCTGAATGGGCGGAAGGGGAGTCATGGGTGGAAGAGAAACGTTTTAATACGAGAAGAGCGAAGCGCAAAAAAAGGACAAGGAGAATCGTGTTAGGTTTTTTTATATTCTTCGTCCTAATCGGCGCTTATATTTTATATGAATATACAGCGGGTCTAAGGGGAGCAAATGAAGATGCTCCTGGCATGAATGAGAGTTATGGGGATGAGCCCTTTGAAGGAATAGATAGTCCAGAAGGAAAGACGAATGTCCTTTTATTGGGCATTGATCAGCGTGGAGAAGAAACAACTCGTTCAGATACAATTATGATTGGCCAATATGATACTGACCAAAATAAGTTAAAGCTTGTCTCTTTAATGAGAGACACCTACGTAAATATCCCAGGTTATGGATATAAAAAGCTAAATGCCGCTTTTGCATTAGGTGGACCTGAATTAATGAGGCAGACGATTCAGGAGAATTTTGGGGTCGACCTTGAATACTATTCCATTATTGACTTTAACGGATTTGTCAGTATCGTCAATACGATTGCTCCAGATGGAGTACCGATTACTGTTGAGAAGGATATGTATTATAAAGACGGTGTTCAAACAATTGACCTAAAAGCTGGGGATCAGAACTTGAATGGAAAAGAATTGCTCGGCTATGCTCGGTTCCGTAACGATTCTTATGGAGACTTGATGCGGGTTGAGCGCCAACAGAAGGTATTGAAAGCACTTAAGGATGAATTTGTATCCTTCACAGGCTTAGCACGATTGCCACGAGCACTTGGGTCGATTCAACCTTACGTGAAAACGAATATGGGTACCACGTCGATCTTAGGGCTTGGAACAGATTTCCTGTTAAACACTCCGGATGATATTGAAACCTTGACCATTCCAAAAGATGTAGGATATTCAAACCTTCGCGTGCCTGGAGAAGGGGCAGTTTTATCCCATGATGAAGAGAAAACGAGAGAAGCATTACAATCGTTTTTGGAATAGCTCAAATAGGGTATAGAAAGAAGATGTCCGTTTCTGGCGGGCATCTTTTTCGTGATTTCTCTTAACTTCCTACATAAAATGTTCTACAGGAGAAAGGAAATGAGGGAAGGGATAGGGAATTAGTAATCTTACAGCAAAAGAGGTGCGGAAAATGACTTTGGTAACCTGGATACTGGCTGGTGTAATCATCTTTCTGCTTGCATGGGAAGCTTTTTTCATTTTGCCAACGAAATGGCTGAAAGTTGAACGAGTGGATTGGGAAGGGAAGACCAACAAGAAGATATTGCAAATAAGTGATCTACATATTCGCCACATGCGGATTTCGCTTGCCAATATTAAGGCGCTTATCCATGCTGAACAGCCTGATTATATATTCTTAACAGGAGATTATATTGATCAATCTGAGAAAGAATTTGAAACACTTAAGCCATTCTTGCAACTTATACAACATACAGGCATTGAAACCTATGCAGTTCTTGGCAATCATGACCGTAATATCGATGATGTCGAAGGACTCGAAGACCTCATTAAGCAGTATGGCATTCATTTGTTAAAAAATGAATTCGTCGAAAAAGATGACGTTGTGATTGTCGGTGTAGATGATCATGCCCAAGGATACCACGATCCTGAGAAGAGTTTTTCTTTTTTAGGGGATGATAAGAAAGATGTGCTAGTGCTTACCCATGATCCTGATGTGTTGCTTGAAGTAAAGCACCCGTTTACAATGCTTGTGTGTGGACACTTACACGGGAAACAAGTCAATATCCCTTACTTCTTTAAAATTAAGAATATGGGTCAGCTAGCTAAGCAAGGAATTTATAAAGGGAAGCACGATCATGAGCATGGGTCCTTTTATATTTCTAAAGGAGTAGGGCAGTCAAGGTGGAACATTCGCTTCTTTGTAAGAAGCGAAGTGACGGTTCATTCACTCCGTTCAATAAAAAAACATTCATGAGCAGCAAAAAAACTGATATGATAAGGAATGCTGCAATAAATTTTCACCCTCTAAAAAGGGTAAGAGGAGAATACGATGACACAAACCCTTCCATTTGAAATCTCCAAAGAAGATACATTCTTTGATGTATTAGGTGATTATATTGGAGATGTCTTTTACGACATTTTACCAGAACAAGGTTATGAGCTTCGGGACGAACAAATTTATATGGCGTTCCAGGTAGAACAGGCCTTCAAGAATAAGCAAACCATTTTCGCAGAAGCGGGTGTAGGAACGGGTAAAACGTTTGTATACTTGCTTTATGCGATTTGTTATGCCCGTTATATGAATAAACCTGCTATTATTTCGTGTGCGGATGAAACACTAATTGAACAGCTCGTGAAAAAAGGCGGAGACATTGAAAAACTTGAAAAAGCGCTAAGTTTAAACGTAGACGTGCGCCTTGCGAAAGCGCGTGAACAATACGTTTGTGTGAAAAAGCTAGATAAGCTTGAGGAAACAACAGAAGACGAAGATATACTAGATGTGTATGATTCTATTCCTGAATTTGTTTTCGGTGGCGATGCTTCTATGCAGAAGTTTGAACGCTACGGGGATCGAAAAGAATATCCGTGGGTATCGAATGAAAAATGGGAAGCTATTTCATGGGATCCTCTTCAGCAGTGTTCAACGTGTGATTGGCGTCACCGCTGTGGACAAACGTTAAATCGTCAATATTATCGTCATTCATCTGACCTCATTATCTGTTCACATGATTTCTATATGGAGCATGTATGGACGAAGGATTCGAGAAAGCGTGAAGGGCAGCTTCCACTCTTACCAGAAGCTAGTAGCGTGATATTTGACGAAGGGCACTTGCTTGAGTTTGCTGCTCAAAAGGCGTTAACGTATCGCTTTAACTCGAAGACTCTTACAAGTGTTCTAACGGAATACTTAAATCAGGATATTCGGGAAGAATCTCTTCTTCTGATTGAAGATATTCTAGAAATGCACGACAAGTGGTTTGACATTCTTCGCGACACGAGTTCTGAAGTAGAAGGTTCAAACCGCCATGAAGTTCCTCGGTCGAAAGAAATGATTGATTTGGCGGAACAGATGAACAAAAATGTGCACAGCTTGCTTGAACAGCTCGTCTTTGATTCCGAACTTTTCTTAATGGATGACTATAATGTGAAGATTATAGAAGAATACTTGGAGTTCTTCTCTTATGGATTAGCGATTCTACTAAAAGATAATAAAGGGATCTTCTGGCTTGAAACAAACCATGAAGACAGTTCATTAGTCATTATGCCACGACTTGTAGAAGATGTATTAGAGAAAGAAGTGTTTAGTCAGAACATTCCATTCTTATTCTCATCTGCCACTCTTTCTCGTCAGAAAGACTTTTCGTATATCGCAGGTAGTCTTGGTATCAAGAATTATCTTTCCTTTACGGTTGAATCGCCGTTTGATTACGAGGAACAAATGAAGATGAACGGCCACCTTGACGAAGGGGAAGAACAGAAGTGGGAGAATATGAAGACCTATTTAGAAAACCAAGAAGGAAAAACGTTAATCTTGTTCTCTTCTCTAGAAGAAATGAATCGTTTCAGAACTTGGGCAGATCGTCAATCCTTCTCCTTCCCAATGCTTTATGAAGGAGACAGAGAAATAAGTGAAACAGTACAGACGTTCCAACAAGACCATGCGACAGTCTTGTGCTCTTATCACCTTTGGGAAGGGCTTGATGTACCGGGAGAGGCGCTGTCACAGGTGATGATCTCTTCCTTGCCATTCCCCCCAAAAGACCCTGTATTCGATGCGAAGCGTAACCACGCAGGGGATGCAATGCAAGAAGTGGATCTTCCGTATATGCTTCTACGTATGCGCCAGGGAATCGGTCGCTTAATTCGCGGACACGAAGATCAAGGTTCTGTCCACGTATGGTTAACACCAGAGCAGTACGAAGCAATCGGCAAAGAAATAGAAGGCATAGCTCCAACACCAATTCAATGGAGTTAAACAATTAGGGGAAGGAGAGACTCTTCCCCTTTCTTGTTATACTTTTAATAAATGCGTACAATAAAAGAAAATCGTGTTATAGGAAGGAAGATGATGATGGATCAAATGATGATTCGTGTAAAACAGCAAGATGAGGAATTTTCAATCCAACCTGTTAAGGGTCAATCCCTATTAGCATCAGCTTTTGAGCAAGATGTTCCATTAGATTATAAATGCCAAAAAGGAAATTGTACCCGGTGCCGTGTCGAGCTGCTTAACGGAGAAGAAGTGGTAAACAAACCAACCCCTAAGGAACATGTGAAATTAGAGGGTGAACTTGAAGAGGGCTTCCGCTTAGCTTGTCAAACGGTTCCGCTTAAATAGGTACATAATTTAATTAACATAGAAAGAGGAGCACCAGATTGTAAAAGGTCTGGTGCTCCTCTTTTGTGTATTCAAAAATAGGTGTGCATGAAAGTTATGGGGGGTATTCATAATTCCAGTGTGTTAAAATATGGATAATTAAGGAGGCTGTGAACATGACACCTAGTATAAAAGGGACGGTTTATTTATTAATGACAATGATTCCTTTATTCATATTGGGATACATTCTATCTGTGAACTATGAACAGATGTTTTTCATTTTTGAATGGTTGCTGGGCGTAGTTGTGTTAAGTGTTTTCGTATTGTCAATTAAGTCAATCCGGGAGGCTCAAGACGAACGTAAGTGGATAGCAGTCTCGATTCTTGCTTTTATACTACAGTTTTCTGTTCTCAGTCTTTTTCTAGGCCCATACACTTTTTATCCAATGATCTATATTTATTACTGTTTTGCTGTGATGGCTTTTATTGTATTTTTTAAAGCTTTACAGAGAAATGGAACTTTACGGGCACTTCCAATAACCTTTTTAATCATAACAGGCGCATTTACTGTTTATGTAGCTCTTATAAATAGCTTATGGGGAAAGGATTGGATATAAATTTAAAGGGGGAGATATTTATTCGGAATAAGCAGCTATTTGGCTATTATTTTGTATGGACAGTTGCGATTGGATTGATTATTTACTTAGGGAAAAGTTATGAAATGGATTTACAGCAGGAGTATAAGGTTACGTATGAGCGCCCGACTGCATTTCTGTTATTTGCTACACTGTTTCCTGTGGGGATCGGTATTCTCTTGCGACTTCCTAAGTTTATTTTAGAAGTTATGGCACGGACGCGGTGGACATTTGACTGGGTTAGAGGCTTGGCTGTCGGAGTACCTGCTCTTGTCGTTGTTGTTTGGTCGACATTGCCTCTAACCCCATTGGGAGAAGGAATGCGGATGCCTGATTTCATTTTAGTAAGTCACCCTACGCTCACAACCGTTGCAGGAGTGGTTTTAGGGTACTTGATGTTGGATTGCTTGAAGAAAGACTATTAATGGCGAAGTGATTGCTATTAAAGCTTCCCTTTTAGTGAAGAAGCATACGAAAGCAGTATACGAATTAGCAGACTAAATCACAAATGATTTGGTCTGTTTTTTGTTTATATGTCAAATAGATTTTGGTATTTTATGTTAGTATAGGTGTGAGGTTTCGGAAATAATTTACAATGGGTAGTTATGATGAATAAGGAAATTAGCCCTTTCATAGTGAATATTAAGTTTTGAGAGGTTGAGGGGATTATGAATAACGAGAAACTAATTACTAAAAAAGAAATGATGCATGATTTAAGAAAATTAGGGGTTAGAAACGGAATGACAGTAATTGTCCATTCATCCTTAAAATCAATAGGAAGAGTGATAGGAGGTCCGGTATCTGTAATATTAGCATTACAAGATACAGTTGGTACTGAGGGGAACATAGTGATGCCTACCCAGTCCGAGCAACTTTGTGACCCAATGGAATATGAAAGTGGCTATACAGAAGAAGAGATAAAAATAATTAGAGATCATATGCCTATTTATTACCCAGATTTAACACCTACTGCCTTTATGGGATTTATACCTGAAACGTTTAGGAAACAACAGAATGTGTATAGAAGTTCCCACCCACACACTTCATTTTCTGCTTGGGGGAAGAAAGCAAAATATATAACAGATCATCATAACTTAGACTTTGCTCTTAATGAGAACTCACCACTAGGAAGAATATACGACTTAAATGGATATATCCTATTACTTGGCGCTCCAACAGATTCTAATACATCTTTGCATTTAGCGGAGTACAGACAAGAGAACACGTTTATTGGTGAAAAAATATGGGATGTGAAAGTCGAAAAAGGTAATAAAGAAGAATGGACAACTTATAAAGATATCAACAATGAATCTGATGATTTCGATAAAATATTTACTGATTTTCGTAATGAAACAAACTACGTAGTAGAAGGATCAGTTGGGGAAGCCAAAAGTTATTTTATACCTATGAAAGAAATGGTGGATTTTGCTGTGAAATGGATGAATAAAAACAGAGCTTAAACTAAAGTGACTTCACTATGGGTGCTTGAAATTAGGTCTTTCCTATTAAAGTAAATGGTAAGGGTTATAAGCGTGCATTGGATTAGAGTTGAAGGAATTAGGGGGAATGGAATTTTGAACATAGGGCAATTCGAACATCATATTAAAACACTTTTTAATGAAGATTTATTAGAAAGATTTGATGATGATTACGGTTTTACTTATAAGTCCAATAGATTGATATCAAAAATTGGCTATTCGACAAATCTATCCATTGAATCTATTGATAAAGCCGCAAAGAACGGTGTAGATTTAATAGTTACTCATCACGATGCATGGGACTTTATTTATGGTTTAAAAGAGGAGTGCTTAAAAAATTACAAGAGTATGATATTAGTCACTTCTGGATTCATGGTCCTTTAGATTTCATCGAATTTGGTACTTGCACTTCTCTTATGAATGTCATCGGCATAGATAACATAATCAGATATTCGTTTTATCATAAAGGGGATGTTCCTGGTATAGGTGAGTTTAGCGAGCCTGTTGATTTTAAGGTGCTCGTTCTAAAAATGAGAAATGAATTAGAGGAGCCAGTTAGAGCATGGAGGAATAATGAAAAGCTAGTAAAAAAGGTGGGAGTGCTAACAGGTGCAGGACATTCTTCAAATCATATAAAGATGGCAGTCGAAGAAGGTTGTGATACATATATAACTGGAGAAGCAACATTATATACTATTCAATATGCTCAATTTATAGGCATTAACCTTTTAGTTGGCAGTCACACTTTTACAGAAATATTCGGAGTAGAGAGTCTAGCAAGTAAACTCAAACATTTAGATAAAGGAATTGAACTTGTTAAGTTAAAGGAAGAACATTTTGAGCTTAATCATAATTGATTTTTATGTCTATCCTGAAGGTCTGTATGTTAGAAACGGGTATGATTACGGGAGGGGGTCTATCTCAAGAACGTTTATCAGAATAATATGTCAATACTATTGAGGGTGCGTAACAGAGACCTTACAAAGGAGGCAATTATTATGAAGCCAACTATACTGTTACTTGGAACTGACCACTTTTCTAATCAAGATAACGGAGATCTGTTTAGTACGGACAAAGTGGATATCTTATCAAATAAAAGGCAAAATGAAATTAGAGAAATCATACATTGTTTGAAGCAATTTGAACCAACAAAGGTAGCTTTAGAGGTTCTACAAGAAAATGAGGAAGAATTGAATGCGCAATATGTTTCTTATATTAATGGCCATTATCCATTAAAAGTAAATGAGATTGATCAAATCGGTTTCCGTTTAGCGGGTGAGTGTAATCTCAACCAGGTATACGCTGTGGATTGGAATGAGGATCAAAAAGACATTCCAAATTTGGATAAGTGGAAGGACTCCGAAGAATATAAAGAAGTGACAAAAATTGGAGAAAACATAATAGCTGAATCAAATGCATATTTACATAACCATTCGCTGAAAGAATTTTTACTGTGGCTTAATGATTCTCAGAATGTTTTGAGAGGACAAAAGTTGTATATGAAACTGGCTCTAGTAGGTAGTGCCAGCCACCCAGTTGGTGCAATATGGAATGCGAAGTATTGGTATTATCGCAATATGTTAATATATAAAAATTTAGATAACTTGATTGATTCAAATAAGGAACGAATCTTTTTATTGTATGGTAGTGGACACCTCCACTTACTTCTACAGTTCTTAAAAGAGAGTGGGATGTTTGATGTAAAAGTGGCCAGTGACTACTTAATTTAGCATAGACTATATTTTGGTATTCTTCCCCTTATTGTGCTAAAGGGTGCGATTTTACATCATTTTTTATAAAGGGTGCAGAAGTGTTAATAGGAGGGAGCATAATAATTAAAAGAATTTTTAGGAGTATTGTGTTCTTCTCAATAATAATTCTTTCGTCATGTAATTCAAATTCACAGGCCGAATCAATAGTGAAGCCAATACTAAGTGAATTCCAAGAGAAGGGGATTATTTTGAATGAGAAAACAGAAAAGTCAAAAATATTTACTTTTGCTGGTTCGGATGAGAAACATTATGACTTTAATGGTGGAAGTGTTTATATCCTATACGACTTTGGAAGTAAGGATAGGATAGTCGACAAACTAAAAACAATTCTTGCTGAAACAGAATTTCCATATGGTGTTAATAGTTTATATACAGATCAATTCATCATTGTCTTTATTGCTAATGACGGTAACCGTGAAGTAGAAGAAAAGGTTGAATACATATTCAAAAAAATAAAATGATCACTGTGATTTTTGCATAAGAACAGTAGCTTTTCTATGTACAGAGTAGAAGGGTTTTAGGTTTAAAGCTAAGATTTGATATTTGACTAATTGAATTATGTTAACGCTTACAATGATGGGAAGTCTTGATAACCCCGTTTTTGAATACGAGATTTTAACAAGCATAGGAAGGATGATTGTATGGATAAAAAATCAGTTATTGAAAAGTGGTTCAATGAAGTTTTTACAAAAGGACTTTAATAATTTGTGGTAGATATGAAGTCGAACGTCCATTAAAGTACTCCATTTAGAGGAGGGCGAAGAAATTGAAGTATTTATTTGAATATAACTGGAGTCTGAGAAATAGATGGATAGACTGGTGTAATCATTTAACCGTTGAGGATTTGTTTCAGGAGAGAAGTGGTGGGCATCAATCTTTTATAAGGAATTTATTTCATATAATAGATGTTGAACAGCGTTGGTATGCCCGCCTAACTGGTAGAAAAATCTTAAGACTAGATTGTAATCATTATAACTCATTAGAACTACTGAGTGAATTATCTGTCAGTATAGTCCCCGAAATAAGAACATTTATTGATAAAGAAATATATGAAGAAAAAGAAGTTACATTTGAGACTAAAGACAGGCAAACCACTATTATATGTACACACGGAGAAATCTTAAGACATATGATTGCCCATGAAATCCATCACATCGGTCAATTGTCTGTCTGGGCAAGGGAAATTGGTAAAGAGCCTGTTTCTGCTAATTTTATTGGTCAAAACCTGATGTAGATATAGAATCTTCTTTCACTAACGATTCAGACTAGTTTAATAGGGATGTTGGAATAGGAGGAAATATGATAAGAGAAATAATGGAGAATTGGGATAGGTATTGTACAGATGAAAATTTTGTAGGGATAGGTTCTACACGAAAAGTTTATATAGTATGCGATTATGTAGTTAAAATAAATACGCATCCATAGAGAAACGAAACTAATTCCAAATCTGTACCAAGAAGCTCTTACTCTTTTAGACCAGGAATTCGATAGTTTTGATTTAAAAGACAGCAGTAATTATGGTTTAAACAGTGAAGGGAAACTTATTTTTATTGATTATGGAATGAATAAAAAATTGTATGAGGAACAATGGGTACCCTCAGCAGAGAAGGGAATTTTGCCACAGATTGACTACGCTCTTTGTACGGTTTGTGAGAGCAAAAAAGAATTACGTATGTACGGAGAAAAGGACAAAGATAAACGTTGTTATTCGTGTGGTAAGCAATAAGGGGCAGGTCAGAGTTCATAGCGATAAACTTTATAAAATTGGAGGTTTTTTTATGACAAAGGATAATTATTATCGTTTTGTAACTATTGGGCTTACATCATCTGTAATTGGATTTATACTTTTATTCTTCAGTACGAACTTTGGGACATTAATGGCTGATAAGGGTGGCTCGGATCCTGCTATGTATCATATTCGGATAGAAAGTTATATAAATAGCTTTGTAGTTTCTGGGGGCATACTTTTCGGTATAGGGCTAGTCACTTTGATTCTTACCCATTACATAAAGATGACTTACACAAAAGGACAGTAAGCTATGTTAATGAAAATAACAAAGGGTTTATAACGTTGCAATAAAGCCTGTCGAAAAAGATCGTAATAAAAGGTATTCAACTAAACCAAGATTAAATAAAGGAGCGGTAGATAGTGAGTAAATCATTTATTGAACAAGTTCATTATATTAGAATCCCAGTAAAAGATTTAGAACAGTCCGCACAATGGTATAGAGATGTATTAGGGCTCCAGTTACTAACTATTACGGAGGAACCAGTTGCCATTATAAAAGTAAATGAAGGCCCTTTTTTACTTGTGTTAGTGCCTACTGAAGATGAAACGTTTTCGCATTTTACAATCAATCATGAACAAGCATTTAGTATTGGCTTTGCAACTCCAGAATTATCTCGATTTCATCAACACTTAATGGATCATCAAGTTAAGGTCGATCATATGGAAGAAGATAAAGGTCATGCTTATTTCCATTTTTATGATCCGAATGGTAACAAACTTCAAGCACACTGGTAAGGTATGAAACAGGTGCTCTAGTCGAAGCTGAAGACTATTTTATTGAGATAGAATAAAAGGTTTTCTTTCCAATGGAGCGAAGATAATAAGATGAGAAGTCAATTATTTAGGAGGATATTGTATGGAGCTTGGTGCATTTTCTGTTAGCTTAACTGTAAAAGACATTAAGAAATCTAAAGCATTTTATGAAACGTTAGGGTTTGATTCTCTTGGAGGTGTTCCTGATCAAGATTGGGTTATTATGAAGAATGGGGACTGTGTGATTGGGCTCTTTCAAGGCATGTTCGAGAAAAACATCTTAACCTTTAATCCTGGCTGGGATCAAGATGCTAAAGAACTTGATTCTTTTACCGATTTCAGGGAACTTCAAAAACAGTTAAAAGAAAGGGGAGTCAAAATCCTTTCAGAAGCAGATGAATCGAGCGAAGGACCAGGGAGTTTTACAATTGAAGATCCTGATGGGAATCCTATTCTCATTGATCAACATAGATAATTGATACTAAGATGTATTATTACCATGTTCTTATATAGTGAGGAACAAACCAAAACATGGTTTGTTCCTCTTTTTTCAATCTTAAGCTTTTACGCGATACGCTTGATTATGCTTTTGTAGCGTTTCGTCTGAACCGAATAGGAAGTGTTTCTTCATATCAGGGGAATATTTAGAATTAATTGCTTCACGGCCAACTGTTTCAGCTACTTCACGAAGCATGGCTGGAGAAGCGCCGCAACATAACCCGAAGTAATTGACCCCTGTGTCTAGTGCATCTTTAGCCCAACTAGCAATCTCGTAACGGTTGCAGTAAAGTGGGTCAAGAGAAGTTGGGAATGTCGTTTCTGTTGGTAAGTGACAGGCACAACCGCCATCTGGTAGATTAAAGAACGTTGGGTGCTCTTCTGAGGTGCGGTATGGAACAGGTAGTGCAGCTACATAGCCGTCACAAGCCTTGCGAATCTTTTCTACATAAGGTTGCATTGTAGCAGGTCCGCGGAAGCAGTTCATTCCAACAACTAAAGCTCCTTGTTCTTGAAGCAAACGACAGGCTTCTTCTACTTCATAGCCGTCACGCATTCTATTCTCGCCCATAACGCCCAGCGTAATAACAGCAGGGAGGTCTTGCTTGAGCACTTCTTCTAGAGCAATTTGTGCTTCTTCATAGTAATAGAACGTTTCTCCGTTTACGAAATCGACCCCTTCTTCTTTACACCAAGAGATCATCTCGGCAAACATTGAGCGAACGGCCTCTTTTGAGGATTCATCTTCAGGATCAAAGAGATTTGTATTCGAAATGTTTCCAGCCACAAGCGCTTCCTCAACTGGATTCTCTTGAGCTACTTCTTTTGCCAGACGAATCGCTTGTCGGTTAAGAGGTTCTAATAGCTCCTCTTTCCCAATAATGCGCATCTTCTCACGGTGAGCATTATAGGTGAAGGCTAAAACAACGTCAGAACCTGCATTCATATAATCGCGGTAGGTTTGCTTTAGTGCTTGAGGATTATCAAGTGCGACTTCAGGAACGAAGGAGCCGGCTTGAAGATAGCCTCGACGCTCCAATTCGAATAAGTAGCCTTCTCCGCAAATAACCGGTCCATCTTGTAATCGTTGTTCGAGTGTTCGTTTCATGTTAATCAATCCTTTCAAGGGTGTAAGTAATAAGGAAGAGGGTATAAGAAAACCCTCTTCCTGAATAAGAAGAGGGTGTATGTAACAAGGCCTCCTCTTATCTGCCAGATCAATAATCGATCTGTAGGAATTAGCACCTTTTTCAAGGACGATCCTTGAAAGGTTGCCGGGCGTCACAGGGCCTAGTCCCTCCGCCACTCTGGATAAGAGTTTGTTATTTAATTAATAAAGCTTGATATGGATTATAACGGGTAAGATTTCCATCGTCAATCATTTTTCAGAAAAATGTTAAGATTCCATTTTTAATGTAAAATGAAGTGGGAGGGATGGATCATGAAGAGAAATCTACAGATAAGGGATGTAAGCGTTAACGAGATTGATGAAAAATTTTTAATAGAATTCGACCGGTTTCAGGAAACTAAAAGTGTGTGGTATACGACAAACCAAACCGATGTAAAGATAAAGGCTGATTCTTTTATCGATCATTGGAGCCAAGAGCAGAAAAAGGACATCTCCTTGTACTTAAAAAGATGCATCGAAGAAGGCGGAGGTGTAGTAGCTGCCTTTGAAGGAACTCAGGTAGCCGGATTTGCAAATGTAGAGAATCGTTTCTTTGGATCAGCTAATCAATATGTGCCACTGCCTTTTATTCATGTTTCAAATTCTTATCGTGGGGAAGGCATAGGGAAACAATTATTTTATCAGTGTTGCGAGATCGCTAAAGACCTGGGTGCTGAGAAAATTTATATTGGCGCTCATCCTGCAGTAGAAACGCAACGCTTTTACCAATCTGTGGGCTGTATATTAGCACAAGAGGTCAACGAGGACATCTATCAGAAAGAGCCGTTAGATCTTCAATTAGAAAAGCTATTATAAAAGCGCCTGCTCATGTTGCAGACGCTTTTCTTTATATAGCAAGTTCGTATCGTTTTTTGTAGTGTGGATGAATTAAATAATAATAAGGATAAGCTTTACTGTACGTTAGCTGAATAATCGGACCTGCAAATAATACACCAGCAGCAGTACCTAGTCCGACAGGCCCTCCAATTAAGAAGGCTGAAGTCGATGTAGTAAGTGCTACAAGCGTTTGGCTAAGGCGTAAGCTTAGTCTGAATCTGCTTGCGATGGCTAAGAAGAGCTGGTCCACTGGCGCCCTTGGCAAGGCAGGCAGGATATACATTCCGACTCCGACAGCGCTAAGTGTGATTCCGAGCATAAGTGCTCCAGCCTGTATTAAGAATGGTGAATGAAGCAAGGTGAAATCGTGAAAAACGATCTCGAGCCAAAAATCGAGTATTAAGCTTTCTAATACAAGCGGTATAATGGCACGCGGCTCAGGCATCTGTTTCATAAGCCATCCGTTGGCAAAGATAAACAAGAACTGAAAGAGGGCGTACCATATACCAACAGTGAATCCGAGTTGATCCGATAAACCTACAAATAAAGCTGTCCAAAATCCCGCGCCTAAAGTGGCTTTAATAAGTAAGGCCACACCAAAAAAGTTAACCAACATTCCTAACAGATAAATACTTACGCGATATACCATTCTTGACCCTCGTCTTTCCTTTAGTATCAGGGCTTATTTAACCTTGAGCCATTCTAGTACGCAGAAGAAGGTCGGGTCAATCTAAAAAGAATAGAAGATTTATAGATTTTGATAGAATTTTCTGATAAAATAACAAAAAGAACGAATTTGGGGGAGTTATCATGTTTCCGTATGGTTCGAGTGTAGCGTGGAAACGTAAAGGAAATAACGTGTTGTTCTACTATGTTGCTCTAGGAGTAGTAAGTTTGTTCCTGTTGCTTCTGTTCCAATCGGGCCTTACTTTAAGCGATAAGCTTTTATTAGGGGGCACTTTAACTATTGGTATAATAAAAGCCTCATACTATTATTCACTAAGGAAGAAATCATACATTCAATTTCATGAAGATCGTCTTGAAATTGCGCAAATTCCTTTATTAAAGAGTAAACAAATAAATTACAATCAGATCCATAATGTCGTTATGGTTAACAATGATATGCTAACGTTAAATATGGTAGATGGATCAGAAGAGACTATTTACCGTGATAAGTTAACGGATGTTTCCTTTAATAGAGTAAAAGGGATCCTAGTTGATCAATTAGGTCCTAGATCTGCTTATTTTTAATAGACTTCCTTACCGAGCGTGGTTAGGCTTTTTAGGAGTGCTCAACGTAAATGTAGCACTTCTTTTTTTGTCTTTACCTTACTCAATCCTTCCTCTTCGTACCCTCTTTACGGACTTTCATCTTACCAAAAGTTTTATGGGTGAGCTGGTTCCTTTTCCTTATTTTAAAAATGGGTGGTTTAGTTCGTAGGGAAATGAGGGAAAGGTCATAAATTGTAATGAAAAGAAGGGAGTTGATGGTTTGGAAAATTCGAAGAAAGATATGCCGATTTTTGTGGCGGTTTTGCCGCTACTCATTATGATCGTGGGGATGGGATTTACGATCATTAAGTATGAGGGGGCGCCTCATGTACCATTATTGTTAGGGGCTTTTTCAGCTTCTATTATTGCTTTACTGTATGGGTATTCATGGGAAGCAATTGAAAATAGTTATTATAAAGGCATACATAAATCGTTACCAGCCATAGTCATTTTAATTTTAGTAGGCCTGATTATCGGTTCGTGGATTGGTGGGGGAATCGTAGGGAGTTTGATTTATTATGGACTTAAACTCATATCACCTGGCTTTTTCCTAGTCTCAATTATGCTTCTCTGCACAATCGTTGCCTTATCGATCGGAAGTTCCTGGTCGACGATGGCGACAGTAGGCGTTGCAGGTATGGGTATTGGAATTAGTATGGGGATCCCAGAACCAATGACAGCTGGGGCTATTATTTCTGGAGCATATATGGGCGATAAGATGTCCCCTTTATCAGACACGACGAACTTGGCTTCTGGAATAGCAGATGTAAACTTGTTCGAACACATTAAACATATGCTTTATACTACAATTCCAGCTTATCTTATTGCTTTTTCGGTATTTTTCTTTTTAGGAAGAAAATTTTCTGTAAACGGTTTCGAAAAGGATAAAATTGAAGGGATTATGACGAGCCTTGAGAGCCATTTTCTTATTTCTCCTTGGTTACTTCTTGTTCCTCTTGTCGTCATCATACTCGTATTATTCAAAGTTCCTGCATTGCCTGCTTTAAGTGTTGGGGTTATTTTAGGTTTTCTTTGTCAGATTGTGATTCAAGGAGACCAGGTGGGCACGGCTGTTACCACACTGTACGACGGTTTCTCGCTAGAGACCGATAATGAGATGATTCGTGAACTGCTTAATAAAGGTGGTTTAAGCAGTATGATGTATACAATCTCCCTTACTCTTGTTGCTATGATCTTTGGAGGAGTACTAGAAGGGATGGGGATGCTTGAAAGATTGATGGATGGCATTGTCAGTTTAATACGCTCGGGTAGAGCACTCATTCCAACGACAATTTTTACATCATTCCTTACGAACGTATCAATGGCCGAGCAATACATCTCTATTATTATACCTGCTCGTATGTACGCAGAAGTGTATCCTAAGCATAACCTTCATCGTAAGAATTTATCTCGAGCAGTTGAAGACGGAGGAACAGTAACGAGCGTTCTTGTTCCTTGGAATACAGGTGGTGTTTTTGTAGCAGGGACGCTCGGTGTTCAAACACTCTCCTATGCACCATATGCGCTCTTTAATATTATTACACCGATTCTTTCGATTATTTTTGCGATTGTAGGTTTCAGTATTGTTAAAAATAAGATAGGAGCGAAGTCAGATCAGTCGACTTCCATGTAGTAAAGTAAGGACTAAGCCGATGAAGGGTTTAGTCCTTTTTTTATAGGATTTTCGTACAAATGATGGGCCCTTTGCATAGGATGGGGTGATGAATTTTTTGAAGGGGATGATGAATGTGTATTATGGTTCACACATTGATCCATATCAGGATGATACTTCGTACAGCACAAGGGAATTGAGTCGGAGCAACCAGCGTGTAGCGGAAGCGCTGCTAAGAGGAATAAAGGGTGAGGCGACTGCGGTAGACTTCTATAATCGCTTAGCGCAAGCCGCGCCAAGCGAAAAGGATTATATAAGCATCGTTCAATCGTTGAGGAAAGAGCAAGATCATTTGAACCGATTCACAGATCTGTACACAGAGATTACGGGTAATCAACCTACGTATCAAATTAATCAAATTCCATTTTACACCTATGAGGAGGGTCTAAACAAAGCATACGATATTCAAACTCAGAATTATGAAGTGTATCGTGAACTTTATGAGCAATCTCATCTTTCACCGATCCACGATTTATTCTTAAGAGCTTGTAATGACGAGGTGGAGAATGCTGAACGATTTAATGCACTATCCTCTGAAGAGACACGAGTACCTTTACAAGATTATGGGGGGGAGCCTTTTGTAATTGATATTAATGAGGCAACCCTCCAAAATGACACGTTTCGTACAGCCCTTTGGACGGGGGAGAACTTTCAAGTTACCTTGATGAGCATTGAGCCTGGAAGCGACATTGGATTGGAAGTTCACCCCAATATAGATCAGTTTATCCGACTTGAGCAAGGAGAAGGTTTGGTACAGATGGGAGATACGAAAGATCAGCTTACCTTTGAACAAAAGGTAGGGGATGATTTTGCCATCATGGTACCAGCAGGTAAGTGGCACAACTTAACAAATATCGGTGATGTTCCGATTAAGGTATATGTAATTTATGCGCCACCTGAACATCCCTTTGGCACGGTTCATAAGACAAAGGCTGATGCAATGGAAGCAGAAGAATAGGGGGAGGTGCAGTGTTTTTTCACTGCACCATTTTTATTTGCGACAAGAAAACACAAGAAAGAGGGGAATTCGCTTTCTTCGGTTGTATTCTTCTTCATTAGGGAAATAATTTATTTGTGGTTCGCATTCTTTTAAGTTTTCAATTGTAAACCCTACCTCTTTTAGAAGCTGAAAATATGTTTCCGTAGTTCGGTGATACTTGATTACTTGTTCATCCATCCACTGTTCTTGACGCTCCCCTTGATTAAAGTAATCATCAACGACCCAGTTTGATCGTTTTCCGGATAGAGCAGCACATTCAACTGATGACGTTAACACAGGGTGTTGGATGCTGCATAAGAACTGTCCTCCGTTTCTTAAGGAATGGAAAATATTCTTCATAACAGGGGAGAGATCAGCAACATAGTGAAGAGCCATGCGTGAAACGACAACGTCATATTGCTGATCTTTAAACTCCCAATCTTCCATAGAGGAAAGATGGATAGCGGAATAGTCTTCTGGCAATCTATTGCCTGCTTTTTCGACCATATTTAATGAGGGATCTACACCTTCGTAAAAAGAACACTCCTGTTGGATTAGTGTTAAACCAAAACTACCGTCCCCACATCCCAGGTCCAGAATTCGCTTACCTGGAACGGAATCTATTAGATCATTTATGACCGGGCTCTCCATTGTATTATTGGGGCTTGTTTCTCTGTTTCTTCTAGCCATGAATTGATTGAAAAACGATTCTTGATCATAAACATTTGATCCTTTATATGCCATGAGATCCCTCCATTGGTTTAACCATAGAAAGAAGTTCAGGTTATCTCTGAACTTCTTTCTAAGTACTTATAATGTTACATTGAGCTGTTCCAATCCCCTTAGTAAAAACATCTTCCGCCATGCAGGGGATGTATGCGGGGCGAGCTCGAGGTTTGGGCAAGCAGTTAATAGATGTTGGATCGCAATTTTTCCTTCTAATCTAGCAAGTGGTGCACCGAGACAAAAGTGAATGCCAAAAATGGATGCGTTCCCGAACTTTTGTTCATCTCTATTCGCTGAAGTTAAAGAAGCAAAAATTACATCACCTCGTTTTAAGGTCTTGCCGTGAAATTCACGGGCATCTTCCACCCAGCGAGCCGTTGAGAAATCAACTGGGCTATAGTATCGGAGTCCTTCTTCAATGGCGCTTTCGATCAAACTGTGGTCCTCTTTTAGTTTATTGAATTGATCGGGATGCTGTAAGAGAGCGTAAATCGTATTGGCTATTAAATTTACTGTGGTCTCATGACCGGCAATGATAAGAAGTACGACCATTGAATAAAGCTCATTACGACTTAGCTGTTCACCTTCTTCTTCAGCTTGAATGAGGTTCGAGATGAGGTCGTCTTTAGGTTCTTTACGACGGCGTTCGAACAGATCATCTAAATAGGCTACGAAGTCTTTGACGTCTTGTGAGAATTGAGGGTGTTCACCTTCTGATGCTGTTACGATCGTGTTCGACCATTTTCGGAACGAGTTACGATCTTCAGGTGGTACACCTAGCAATTCGCTAATGACGATAATCGGTAATGGGAAGGCGAATTCATCAATAAGGTCAACCGGGCCTTGTTTTTCTTTCATTTCTTCAACTAATTCTTTGGCTATGTCATCAATTCTAGGGCTTAAGCTTGAGATCGTTTTGGGATTAAAGTAAGGCGTGACAAGTTTGCGAAGTCGTGTGTGGTCGGGTGGGTCAAGGTCTAGCATCATATTTCTGAAAATATTTTGTTCAATACCTTCCTCGTTTCCATTTGAATATAATTTAGAGAAGCCTTTTAAGAAGCTTGGTGTCTTTAATAGTTCTTTCACATCACTATAGCGCGTCACCATCCAGGTCGTCTGGTTATGTACTTTCGACATCTTGAAAATGGGGTTTTCTTGGCGAAGCTCTTCGTAAAACGGATAGGCGCCTTCTTTGAATTGAGATTGAAAAACTTTTTCTTTCGTACTCATGTCTTAACTCCCCTTTTATTACAGTATAAAAGAGTAAGAAAAATCTAACAAACATTATTTACCAAAATTGTGTTAAGGTTTTAGTGGGGGTGATTACGCTGGACGAATCATACTATGTAGGGTGGGGGACGCTTGCTTTAATTAATGCGGCTCTAGCTCAAGGGAAGAATCGGACTGGGCTCAATTGGTTCCTATTGTCATTGTTTACGGGTCCAATTGCGACGTTATTGCTTCTCTTCAGCGAAAAGCGAGGAGAGGTCTAATTGAGTTGTGCTCCTAGATCTTGTACAATGACGAGAGTACATAAGACTGAGTAGGGATAGGTGTCATCATGAAAAAGCATATCGTAATTGGAGGCGGAATTGTCGGAGCCTCTACCGCTTATCATCTTGCTAAAGCGGGTGAGCAGGTCACGCTCGTCGACCGACAAGATCAAGGCCAAGCCACTGAAGCGGGAGCAGGTATTATTTGCCCTTGGCTAACAAATCGTTCAAATAAATCCTGGTATCAACTCGTTGAGAACGGGGCAGCTTACTACCCTGAGCTGATTGAAGCGCTTGAGAGAGACGGGGAGACAGAGACCGGATATAAACAGGTTGGTGCCATAAATATTTTTGATACTGAAGAGAAACTAGACCGAAAAATGGAAGTCGCATTAAATCGGAGAGAAACGACTCCCGAAATGGGGGAAGTGACAAGGCTCTCAGCTGAAGAGACACATAAGCTGTTCCCTGTACTATCAGAGGAATATTGTGCTGTCCACGTAAGTGGTGGTGCTCGTGTTAATGGGGGAGCTGTGAGAGATGCTCTTATGCGGGCAGCAGAGAAGAATGGTGCTAAGATTGTTTCCGGAAGTGCCACGCTTATATACGAAGGAAGTCGTGTTATAGGTGTTAAAGTAGATGGAGAACAGTATAAAAGTGATCAAGTGCTGGTGACAGGTGGCGCATGGGCTAAAGAGATTCTAAAACCATTAGGGTTACATTTTGAAGCCCGTCCTCAAAAAGCGCAGATCATTCATTTGGATTTACCGGATTGTGATACGAATGAATGGCCAGTTGTCTTGCCACCATACAATCACTACATTTTAGCATTTGAACATGGAAGGATTGTCGTAGGCGCTACTAAGGAAGATGAAGCTGGTTTCAATAATGATGTCACAGCTGGTGGCGTTTCTGAACTGTTAGATAAAGTCCTTCGTGTTGCTCCGGGGCTCTCAGAAAGCCATTATGTTCAAACTAAAGTCGGCTTTAGACCTTTCACCCCAGGATCAAGACCTGTCCTTGGTAAGGTATCTAGTGTGGAAGGTTTGTTTGTTGCAAACGGTTTAGGGGCATCTGGTTTAACTAGCGGTCCTTATTTTGGAATGGAACTTGCTAACATTGCTATGGGGAAGGAGACGAAGATTGCCAGGGATGATTTTGACCCGAGTATAGCCATTCAATAATAAATCTCATTGCCCCGATAATGAGATTGTGTTGTAGAAGGTAAGGTGAGAAGTGTGGAGGTTACATTATTATCAATATTTTCAGCTATCATTATATTGATAGCTATTTATTCAATGGTAAAGGTATTGATCATTGCTAAAAAACGAAGTGAAATAACAACCGTACAATATAAAACATACGTAACCATTACCATAGCTTCAGGATTGGTTATAGCTACCGTATTACCCTTTGCTTATAACAAGCTGATGGAAATTATATTATTTCATTAACCTCCCCAAAACATCTAGCGCATTTGCTAGATGTTTCTTTATGTCTTTAACAGGATAAAGGGTGCCAGGCACCGTGTTGTGCGTTAATACGATAAAGGGGTGAAGGGTGTCTGGCACCCTTTAATGCTTTAGTGAGATGATGAGTATGTGGATGTGGTAAACTTAGGGTGAAGTTTGAAAGAAGTGAGGCAATAGAGATGAAAGAAGATAATAAGAGGCGGATAGGATGGAAGGATTTTCTGCATTTGGTTCGTGGAACAAACCCTTCTAAGGGGCGTATGGTCATTGCTGTTGCATTTAGTGTGGTGTCTACAATCGTTGGGCTAATCATACCGCTTCTGACGAAAGGGTTTATTGATGATTTCACGCTAGAGTCCTTTAAATGGATATATGTAGTAGGACTATTTGTGATTTTCCTTTTACAAGCGATTGCAAGTGGCGTATCGATATATTTGTTAAATTATGTAGGTCAGCAAATTGTCGCAAGCCTACGCACAAAAGTGTGGGATAAACATATTAAGCTTCCAGTCTCATTTTATGATCAGACAAAGACTGGAGAAATGATATCTCGCATTATAAATGATACAAGTATTGTAAAGAACTTAATTACTGAGCATGTAACGAATTTCTTCACTGGATTAATATCGATCATTGGTTCAATCGTCATCCTTCTTTATCTGGATTGGAAAATGACAATCGTGATGTTAATAGCAGTCCCTTTAGCTGTTGGGATTATTTTGCCTCTTGGGCGGAAGATGTATAAGATCTCTCGTAGCTTGCAAGATGAGACAGCTACGTTTACATCCACAACAACCCAGACGCTTTCAGAGATCCGTCTTGTGAAGGCCTCTAATGCTGAAGGGAGGGAATTCGATAAAGGACAGAAGGGTATTTTTCACTTATTTCAATACGGAGTGAAAGAAGCGAAGATTCAAGCAGTTATTGGCCCATTAATGACACTCGTGATGATGGCGATGCTTGTCATTGTACTAGGATATGGAGGATTTCGTGTTTCCTCAGGTGCCCTTACGGCAGGGGACCTTGTTGCTTTTATCTTGTATTTGTTCCAGATTGTCGTTCCTTTAAGTCAGTTTACGAACTTCTTCACTCAATTTCAGAAAGCTGTTGGAGCTACGGAACGAATCGTCGATATCCTTTCTCATGATGAAGAGCCACTTGTGAAAGGAATAAGATTAGAAGAAGGAAAAGCTTCTATATCGCTTAATCAGGTCCAATTTGCATACGATCCTTCAGAGCCTGTCCTTGAGGATGTATCGTTTACCGTTTCACCAAATGCTGTTACAGCAGTGGTTGGACCAAGTGGGAGTGGGAAGACTACGCTATTTTCTTTATTGGAACGTTTCTATTCTCCTACCGATGGAGAGATTATGTATAACGACACTCCCATTGACTCATTATCCCTGAAAGAATGGCGAAGTCAAATCGGATACGTGTCACAAGAGAGTCCGATTATTGCAGGTACAATTCGAGATAACATTGTGTATGGACTGGATAGGGAACCCACTGAGGAAGAGGTCCGTCAAGCTGCGCGCATGGCTTATGCAGATGAGTTTATCCGTTCATTCCCGTCTGGGTACGATACGGAAGTCGGGGAACGTGGTATAAAACTTTCTGGTGGTCAACGACAGCGTATAGGAATTGCTCGCGCGTTAATACGTGATCCGCAGATTTTATTATTAGATGAAGCAACCTCAAGTTTGGACAGTAAAGCTGAAATGGTAGTTCAAAAGGCACTCGATAATCTGATGAAAGACAGGACGACGATCGTCATTGCTCATAGATTGTCGACCGTTGTAAATGCGGACCAAATTGTTTTTCTCGACCAAGGAAAGGTTACGGGAATTGGTACTCATGCAGAGCTTTACCAATCTCATACAACTTACCAGCAATTCGCTGATCAACAACTAAAAATGAAACAAGGATAAGCAGGTAGGCTTCGACCCTACCTGCTTTTTTAATATCAGCTTATCCTTTATCACTCTACAGAACAACAGCGTGCCAGACACACTTCTATGCTTTAGTGAAGCGCAGGGTGTCTGACACCCTGCTGTGCTTTATTGCGCTAAGGTGCGGGGGCGTTTGAGTCTTGTGAGGGTGTAGATGGCCAATCCGGACCAGATGAATGAGAAGGCGATCATATGTACATGAGTAAAGGGTTCATTGTATAGGAAGACACCAATAATCAGCATAATGGTCGGAGCAAAGTACTGAAGAAAGCCAACCAAGGATAATGGAATCCGTTTTGCTCCACTTGAGAACAGAAGGAGCGGGATTGCAGTTACGATACCTGCTCCAAATACATAGATAGTAGTCATAGAAATCCATTCTACTCCTTCAAAGTTTCCTGCTTGTTGACTAAATAAATACAGTAACGCAATAGGAGTGACCAATAATGTCTCAATCGTCAATCCAAACACAGCTCCTACGTTCACCATCTTCTTTAATAAACCATAGGATCCAAAACTAAACGCAAGTAATATCGCAATCCAAGGGAAAGACCCGAAGTTCCATGTCATATAGGTTACGCCGATTGTTGCTAGAAGAATGGCAAGCCATTGAGCTTTATTAAACGATTCTTTCAATACAAGCATTCCTAAGAATATGCTCACAAGTGGATTAATATAATAGCCTAGACTAGCTTCTACTACGTGATCTGTGTTTACAGCCCAAATATAGGTAACCCAATTAATGCTAATTGTGATGGAAGCAAGACTAATCCCAATCACTTGCCTCTTATTAGTAAAGATTCGTTTACACTCCTGTTTAAATGGTTCTCTTTTTCGAAGGATAACGATGACCCCGAACATAAAAAGGCAGGACCATATAATGCGGTGAGCCAAAATTTCGAAAGCCGGAATCTCTTGAATAAATTTCCAGTAAATCGGCAAGATTCCCCACAAGATATACGCACTAGCCGTATAAAGTATTCCTAGTTTGCTTTCCGTTTGCATATTGGATAGGTCCTTTCTTATTAGAATCGCCTCATCCATTATAATTCTCAAGTATGATCATCGCCACTTAAGTGATTGAATGGTAAAAGGGGAAGGAGAAATCGGAATGAAACCCTTTAAAGCTCATTTATCTGAGAAAGATGTTATAGCTCTTGCTTATTTAGTTGGTCAACGTCTTGATTCCATTATTGCAACTTCTACAAGCCTCCATGTTCAAAACGAAGCCCTGGATGAATACGATTCAGTCCTTATTGAAGTCAATCATCAATACATTTCCATTCATAATACAAGACTTGAGTCCGAAGGGTTTGTCAGGTATTGGGATGTTACAAAGCTGCATCCATCTGAACTAAACCGAGAAGAAGAGGACGAAGATAATGTTCTGTATCATATTTCTGTCGATCAGCTCTTTGTTACAGATATAAGAGGCATTTCCATTTTTGCGAAAGAAGTAGAAACAGATGAGGTCACCTTAATGGTAGATGAAATGATTGTCTTTGACCTTGAGGATGGACGAGAGGTCGGCTTAGTAGCAAGAAAGGAGAAATCAGGTGTAGGTATTCTTTTTGAAAAAGAATCCATTAACAAGATTGCTCAATCTTGTATAGAGCGTTGTCGATGCGGCTGAAAAACAAATGATCCAGTTCAAGTGTTTAATTCTAGAAGAGAAGCGGGTATAGACTATTGTGGTCAACAAAAGAACTTCTAAGGAGGTATTTATAATGGCTAATAACAGTAATAATCAAGGTAAAAGTGGCGAGAACCGAACAGAGGAACAAAACAAAGAGTACGGCCGCCAGGGGAAATACGCTAAAGGGAATAAGAAGAATTCAAGCGATAATGAATAGTACGTACATCAAAGAAAAGACTGGCCTAGAAGTCTATAATGGACTTTCTGAGGCCAGTCTTTTTTATGTACCTTAAGTCAGGATTAAATAATAGAGATTCCTCTAATGGCTTTTATTCAACCTCTTCGAAATATTTACCCTCTTCTGGATCTTCATCTTCAGGGGCCAGTACACCAACTTGGGCGATCCCGTCTTCTTTTACAAGATAATTGTAAAACCAATCTGGTTCCTCTTCAAAGGCGACGGTGATGAGTGAAGACGAACTGTCACCTTGTCTTTGTGGCTTTAGATGATACGTTGCATCAGGGAACTGCTTATTCAAATAAGAAGTCAATCGATCAACGCCAGGTTCACCTTCTAAAGCTTCTGCTTTCTTAAATCCGTCCGGAATAGTGGCAGGGGGAGTTGAGGTGTAGGTTGAATAGACGAAAAAGATAGCTAAACAAGCGCCTACTGCCAATAAAATTTTATTTCTTTTAATGCCACCGATCACAATGAGAATGATGGCGATTGGAGCGACAAATAGATAAGCCATTGATGTTCCTCCTCCAAAATAAGTATCTGCTTGGTTTTTCCAAGTGTACATTTTGTAATATAGGGGTTGAGATCAGCTACGTCAATAGGAATATTCAGGTATGTTTCGTTAGAATTTTGAGAGTAATTTCGTTGAAAGCCCCGGATAATCTTGATATGATGGGCTTAGTAGATCACTCTACAAAAAGGAGCTATGCATATATGGACTTTAATATTTTCATGCAAGACGCTGTTGGTCAGGCACGTAATGAAATTGAATCGGTTGGTTACGAACAGCTGACAACACCGGAAGAAGTAGACGAAGCATTACAACGAAAAGGGACCACACTTGTTATGATTAACTCTGTATGTGGTTGTGCTGGTGGTGTGGCACGACCAGCTGCAGCCCATTCCGTTCATTACGATAAACGTCCAGATCACCTGGTAACGGTTTTTGCTGGTCAAGATCGTGAAGCTACAAATCGTGCGCGCGAATACTTTGAAGGCTTCCCTCCATCTTCACCCTCTTTCGCTTTCTTAAAAGACGGTAAGATTGTAACGATGGTAGAACGCCACGACATTGAAGGATTTGATCCAATTCAGGTCGTAAATAAATTACAAGCAATCTTTGATGAACATTGTGAAGAAATTTAAGTAAAAAAGATGGTCAAACTTGGCCATCTTTTTACTCGTTTAAATGGAAATGTTACCGAAATTAAAGGAGATTAAGACGTGAAGATTGGATATCGGACGATTAAAACCGCTGTAGGCACTCCTATAGCGATTTGGATTGCTCAAATCCTGGCCTTAACGAACTTCGCTTCGGCTGGAATCCTTACCATACTTTGTATACAAAATACGAGAAAACGCTCTATTATGAGTGCATCATCCAGGTTTGCAGCTTGTTTATTGGCTATGGTTTTTTCTTACGCTGTATTTGAAACCATTGGCTATCACCCTCTTGCAATTGGAATTATGCTGATCTTATTTATCCCAGCAACGGTAAAACTAAAGGTGAAAGAGGGGATTGTAACAAGCTCTGTTATTATTCTGCACTTATATGGTTCAAACGATATTGGGTTTGAAACCATCGTAAATGAATTTTTATTGATTGTCGTTGGTATAGGTGTAGCCCTTATTCTGAACTTGTACATGCCTAGTCTTGAAAGTAATTTAAAAGAGAAACAAAAACAAGTCGAGGACAACTTCAGCATTATACTAAAAGAAATTGCTGGATTCTTAAGAACGGGTGACCAAAAATGGTCTGGGGAAGAGTTAACGGAAACGGCTCATATGCTTGAAGATGCAAAGAGCTTGGCTTATCGAGATGTAGAGAACCATCTCCTTCGTAACCACCATGAATATTACCACTACTTTCAGATGCGGCAGAAGCAATTCGAGTTGCTCGAACGCATGTTACCCCATATCAGTCGTGTGAACCATACTTACGAGCAATCGATGATTATGGCTGAATTCTTTGATGAACTCTCGGACAGTGTCCATCCCGGAAATACAGCGGTTCTGTTTTTGAAGCAAATTAAAGAAATGAAAGAAGGCTTTAAAAGAGGAGAGCTCCCTCAAACACGGGAAGAATTTGAAGAGCGCGCTAGTTTATTTAATTTGCTAAATGAAATCGAACAATATTTAATAATCAAACGGTCGTTTAAAAAGAGTGATATTTAATGACTCGAGCGGGCAAGCTACCACTAAAACCATGCTAGACAGGAGGTAAGTGTGTGAAAAGCTTGCTCGTTTTTATTTTGCTTGTTTCTCCAATTTGGCCGATCGGGGAAAATCCATCAAGAGGTTACCCGTTTGTGGTTGTCAATAAAACGACGAATGAATTGGCTTTTATGGATGACGGTAAGATACAAGGTGTCTACCCGGTTGCGACAGGGAAAACTTCGGATCTAACACCAGAAGGACTTCACACCATTACAGTTAAAGCGAAGAATCCATATTACCGAAAACTTAATATTCCAGGTGGAGACCCAAAGAACCCACTAGGTACTCGCTGGATCGGGTTTGATGCTCAAGATACGGATGGTCGAATTTATGGTGTTCACGGTACCAATCGACCTGATTCAATTGGGAAGTATATTTCAAACGGATGCATTAGAATGAATAACAAAGATGTAGAAGCTCTCTATGAAAAGATTCCAATTGGTACTAAGATTCTTGTGACTTCTACGCAAAAATCGTTTCAGCAGCTGGGTAAAGAATATAAGGCAATTGATTAATGCTTGAATAAAGGGAAAAGAGCTCAGATTAATTTCTGAGCTCTTTGTTTTTATATTTATTCTTTTGCCGAAACTGCTTTCGTAAATGTATCAAGGTCTTTATGTGTAATTCTTGTAATAGCCCCGTCCTCATTAAAATTGATTCTTCCAGATAACTCAACGGTTTCATTTTCTTCCTCAACTTTAGTAATTTGTACCTTAACCGTATACGTATATGCGTTTTCAGCTGATTCGACTGGTTCTATTGTTAAATCTTCTACATTCATTTTACCGTTAATTCCTTGGACTTTGCTATGGAATAAGTTTACGGTACGATTTGCAATCACATCATCGTAATAGTTTTCTGAGAAATAAGGCTTGAACTCTTCGTCATAATAAGATTCAATTTCACTTGCTGATTGTTGTATATTCTCGTAATTCTCAGCCAGCTCTTCATTTGGACCCGAGAACATTTTCTTTACTACGGTTTCAGCGGTTTCACGATCCTTATCTTTCTCTGCTGAGTCCGCAGAGGAACATCCAACTGCCAGTAAAAAGACTCCACATACCACTACTAGTTTCCATAGTACATTACTTTGTAGCTTCACTAAAAAACCCTCCAAATTTGTTGGTACTCTTACTTACGTTTTTGTTTCCATTTGGTTTCAGAAAATTCTACAAAAATGTAAATCAGCTGATTCATGAAGCTGAGCTCGTCCTCATAGAGTAGTGGGAGGGGGGATCTCAGTGGGAGTAGAAATGATAAGCATGCTAGTTGCTTCTTTATGTACGGTACTCGGTGCTTTACCTGTATTGCTGATAACAAACCTCTCTCATAAAGGGCGTGATGTCCTTCTTGCATATACAGCAGGCGTGATGGTGGCAGCATCAACGTATGGCCTGATCCCTTCAGCTCTAAAACTATCGAATGTGCCTGTCTTAATAACAGGCATTTTAGTTGGAACTGTGGTGTTGATGCTCCTTGAAATTCTCTTACCTCATCAGGACTTAGAACATGAAGTGGGAAAAGTATCACGTTCTTCTATTTTATTGTTTATTATCGCAATGTCTCTCCATAATGTACCAGAAGGTTTGTCAGTAGGCATTAGCTTTGCTAGTGAATATAGAGATTTAGAATCAATCGTAGCGTTTGTCATTGGCCTACAAAATATGCCTGAGGGGTTTCTGGTGGCTTTATTCTTATTGCTGCAAAAGGTTCATCGACTAAAAATGATGGTACTAGTATGTGTGACGGCTTGTGTTGAGCTATTGGCGGCATTGGTCGGGGTGTGGTTTGGGCAATTTTTTAGCGATGTTATTCCATATGGACTTGCCTTCTCAGCAGGTGCGATGCTTTTTATTGTCTATAAGGAATTGATACCTGAGAGTCACGGTGATGGGAATGAACGAGTAGCTACGCTTTCATTTATTTTTGGGTTTATCAGTATGATTTTTTTGACGGATATAATGGGGTGAGGGAGTTCTTCTAGAGTAGAGGAACTTCTTTTATTTGAACGGCAAAGAAAAATAGTTCTGATCTTTACAATTAATGTTAACATGAGATTAGCGAATCAGTCGCCAATACATAGTTGAATCTTCAAAGGAGGAAGGCGGTTGTGGCTTAACGATCTAATATTAGCTGTAATGAGTTTATTTATGGTGCTTGGAGCACTAGATTACTACGTATTGAATCATAAATTATTTTTAGGCTGGCGATTCTATGAAGCATTCATGATGATGGGACCACTCGCACTTTCGATGGTCGGAATTATTTCACTTGCCCCTGTTCTTGCTAAATGGCTTGCTCCGATTATAGTGCCACTATTTGAATGGTTTGGAGCAGATCCATCCATGTTTGCTTCTATGCTTCTTGCTATTGATATGGGGGCATATCCGCTAGCGACGTCTCTTGCTGCTACAGAAGAAGCGGCTATCTTCTCCTGGTCCTTATTAGGTACGATGATGGGGCCGACGCTTGTGTTTACAATTCCAATCGCTCTAACTGTTATACAAAAGAATGATCGGCCCTTTTTTGCGAAGGGGATCTTAATCGGAATGATGACCATTCCTTTTGGTGTTTTTATGGGAGGTTTTATCGCGGGTTATGAACCTCTGTGGATGCTCAGAAACCTTGTTCCTTCTATTTTACTTGCCGCACTCATTGCCATTGGTTTATGGCTTTTCACGAACGCTACGATTCGTTTCTTCGCGGTATTTGGAAAAGGGGTAGAACTCATTGTAATAACGGGGTTAGCTGCTATTATTATTGAAACATTAACGGGATTTACTGTTATTCCTGGGATGGCTCCTTTAAGTGAGGGGATTGTTATTGTAGGGCGGATTACGGTTACTCTTGCAGGAGCTTATCCCCTCGTTGCTTTTCTAAATCGAAAAGGGGAGAAGCTCTTTACCAGATTGGGGGCAAGACTTGGGTTAAATGCGACAGCGATGACAGGACTTATGGCTTCCTTAGCTCATCATTTACCGATGCTAGGTACGATGAAAGATATGAATAACAGAGGGAAAGTTATTAACGCGGCTTTCGCTGTTAGCGGAGCGTTTGTTATTGGAAGCCACCTTGCTTTTGTGGCAGGTATAGAGAAGGATATGATGATTCCTGTGATGATTGGTAAAGCTTCAGCTGGTGTTCTGGCTGTTGTGATTGCTTTAGGAATGACGAAAAATATGGAAGACTGGAGTGAATGAACTTCTATTTTCACTAATCGTTTCTTATTCTTAGTGTAGATGAGGTTCTAGGGAGGAATGAGAGGATCGTCTTATAGAAATTGAATAGATCATGTTATTAATTTATAGAAGAGGAAGTGTTGGTGTGAACCTAGTCAATGATCCAGCGCAAACCACACCTGAAGAAAAACAAACCATGATTCAAACCATTGTAAATAAGCATGTAACCAAGCACAGAAATGACATTGTTGCAATCGGAGTATATGGCTCAGTAGCAAATGGAAATGCAGGTCCTTATTCAGACATTGAAATGCATATCGTCACAAAAGACGGTGTTCTACTTGAGAGCCATGAATTTATTTACCCTCCATATAAAATTGAGATTGGTTCTATTGAACGTTCTAAAATAATCGAGAAGGCTAAGCGATATGAATGCACATGGCCAATCTGGGCGGGATCATTTATAAATGTTCTCCGTGTGTATGATCCTGAAGGTTTCTTTGAAACATTGAAAATATACCCTTATTCCCATAACGAGGAAGAGAAGAGGGGCGTGATGCGAGAGTTCATGATTTGGGAGCCTTATGAATGCATGGGGAAGATCCGTAATGCCTATGCAAAAGGACACCTAACCTACATACCCCAAGGCGCGCACCAGCTTCTTAGAAAAGCTTCTTTATTAGTCGGGCTGCAAAACAACAGCTTTTATAGCACCCAGTCTAAAATGTTTGAAGAAGCCATGCAGCTTCCATCCAAGCCTCCAGGTTTCAATGAGTTAGCTTTACTAGTGTTAAGTGGTGAGTTAACTGACTCAGAAGTTGTATATAAACACTGCGAAGACCTTTGGCAAGGCTTGAACACTTGGTTCGACGAACTTGGTATCCAGTATAAAGTAACTTCACTTCCATTTTAGATTGTCATTGTTAGAGTTTAGGGCTCAGTATTTATTTAAGTTTTTTATTCCCTGAGCGGCGGAAAGCGAGTGATTTCCCGAACCACCTTCCCCTCTAATATCGCAATTGGAAACATTCTTTTAGCTTTAAGTCTTATTGCATTCCAAAACAAGACAATAGACGAATAGGGGCTACACCCTCTATCATAGAAAGAAATAGACTAGAGTAGGTGGGGAAAGATGAATTTTATAGCGCTTGATTTTGAAACAGCTAATTCTTCGAGGTCTAGTGTTTGTTCAATTGGTCTCGTAGAATATGAAAATGGTCAACCCAAACGAGAATATTATTCATTAGTAAAGCCAAGACGGAACTATTTTGCTCCAATTAATATATCCGTTCATGGTATTACGAAAGAAGATGTGGAAGAGGCTCATGAGTTTGACGCGCTTTGGCACGAAGACATTCAGCCTCTCCTTGAAGGTAAGTTTCTTCTTGCTCATAACGCTCAATTTGATATGGGGGTGTTGCGAGCGGTTTTAGATGAATATAACATTCCTTATCCAATGATTGCTTACAATTGTACGATGAACATCTCGAAGAAGACGTGGTCGTTTCCTAGATACAATTTAAAAGAACTGTCCCATCATTTAAATATAGACTTGAATCACCACCATGCCCTAGATGACGCGCGTGCAGCTGCGCAAATCTTCCTAGATGCAGGGAAACATCTAGAAGCAAGGGATGAGAAAGAAGTAGTGGATAAAAGTCAAACGATTAACGGGATGATGTTTGACGCCTCCTATGAACCAGCGCGTCTAAATAGGAAAAAACGTGCTAGTAAAAGGGGACAAAAGGCAGAAGCTAAGCAGTATATGGCAGCCTCACATGATTTCAATACATCTCATCCGTTTTATAATGCTACGTTTGTTTTCACTGGTAGACTGAAAGCACTCAAACGTGACGAAGCTATTCAGCGAGTCGTTGATCTTGGTGGTGATTGGGAAACTTCTGTCCAATCCACAACCAATTATGTTGTAGTAGGCAACCAAGCTTACGAGAATTATTTAAAAGGTAAGAAAAGCAGTAAATTAGAGCGTGTAGAAACACTAATTGCTCAAGGACACTCCGTTGAAGTTCTTTCTGAGGATGAGTTTATTCGTCAACTTGAAACTGCTTAAGAGGAAAATGCTCTAGGTATGACCTTGAGCATTTTTTTAACTTAAATAGGAGGGCTAGTCATGGAAGATTTATATAATCATTTAAGAGGTTTAGAGGAGAAGTTGCTTCAACCTGAAACTAGAAAATCTTTAGAAGCCTTGCAACAACTATTAGCACCTTCTTTTTTTGAAATAGGTAGTAGTGGTGAAGTGTTATATAAGGAAGGTATAACACCTGAAAATATCGGAGTCGTCGACATGGAATTATATGGTTTTGAAATCCACCCACTCTCTGAAGAGATAATGCTAACAACATTCACAGTTGATAATCACTTAACGCATCAACGCTCTTTGAGAAGTTCAATATGGAAGCGCATTAGGGGGAAGTGGATGATGGTCTTTCACCAAGGAACAATTGCTAAGGAAACCTATAAAGAAAATCGGAGAGAATTATGAAAAATCTCTCACCATTTCAAAAGAGAATGCTCGTATTTAAGATAATTATAGTGATTGCATTTGTAATTTTGTTTCTGTTTCTAGTGCGAACGATGTTTATTTATTAATGAGTGATGGTTGTTTTCGTTAAATCACTTTACTGGTGATCAAGGCAACCAAAAACACTGTCTATACATTGTAAAATGGAGCGATTTCATATTATGATAAGAAGGAAATGAATGGGAGAGGGAGGAGTGTTCTCATGAGTACAGATGTAAAGTATGCGATACAAGATGTGTATCCAGATGATTTTTCCTGGTGTTACGGTTGTGGGCGATTAAATGAGAAGGGACACCATTTTCGGACTGGATGGGGCGGGGACAAAACCGTTACAATTTATACGCCAAAGGCTGAACACACAGCGATCCCTGGTTTTGTGTACGGAGGTTTACTAGCATCTCTTATTGATTGCCATGGCACAGGGTCTGCTTCATTAGCGTTACATAAGAAAAATGGCTATATGCCAGAAGACGGGGTAGAGGCACCTAGGTTTGTAACTGCATCCCTACAAGTCAATTATAAGAAACCAACACCACAAGGGCATTCACTAAAAGCAGTGGGTACAATTGAGGAGCTCCATCCTAAGAAATATAAGGTACATATAGAAGTCTTCTCTGGTGAGATTTGTTGCGCTACTGGTGAAGTGGTGGCGGTTAAAATGCCAGAGTCATTTGGTCAATCATCATAGAAGGACAAAAGGAGAGGTATTATGAAACAAATTGTAGCCATATTGGTCAGCATGGTTGCAATCGTTGTGTTTACAACGGTTTACTTTTATTCATCAACTGAGGGGATACGAGAAAAGGTTTTCCAAGAGAATGGCTATACGTTGCAACTAGAGGATCCTGCTGTCACAGCTGATGTGAAAATTCAAAAAGAGTGGATGAACGAAAAGAAAACGGACGTTGATGAAAAGGTTCTGAAGAAGGGCAGTTCTACCGTCATCTTGGAAAGCGTAAGTATTGACTCAGAGAGCAACTACACGCTCACATTTGATATCCGTCAAAGCTTTTCGAATGAAGAGAATGGTGGTTTTTTGACTAGCTTCAATCGTGGGGATGGGGATGCGACCTTTAAGCCAAAAGAGAACATCGCGTTTTATACGGCCAATGGAGAACAAATTGAATTAAACAAAATAAAAGTAGGGGAAAGTTCAGGTCCTAATGAACGCTATATGGTCACATTAGATCGGGACTACCTTTCCTCTGTTGAGGGCTACATTAGAATGGAATTAGATTATCAATATTATACGTATACACAAGAATAACCAGCTTGAGAGCTGGTTATTCTTATAGATTCATACATAGAGGGTTGCTCTGCCACATTATGGTTGAAAATCCACGTTCCTCGTTTCCTTAAAAACAATCGAAAAAGGAAGGTTGTTCAAGGAGATCTGAAGGTAATCTTCGTTTCTTACTTCAGGAGAAGGGATCGAAAGGCTTAATTTTTCTATTCCATCGAGAGAGTGTGCTACTGTTCCACTGTATAGGATGGTAGTGTCAGATTCAGAAGCTGTGGAAGCAGTTGGCTGGAATTGAGAGGGATCTACTTTGAAGCTGACTGTGCGAAATGGTGCCTCTAACCCTTTTGTCAGCTCCTTTCTAAGTTTAATCGTTAAGTTTGAAGAATTATATCGGATTGATTCGAGACTCACTTCTGCCTGATCGAAGACTTCAATGATTTCTTCAGGTTGTTCTTCATAGGTATCTTTCTCTTCTAAGTCATTTGGAAGTCTTGTTGTGTCCATTTTGAAAGTAATGGATTGATCACTTTCAAAGCTAACCGTTTGCAACGTGAATCTCATCTCTTTTGGCAATGATTGGACCGCTTGGTACCTTTTGATAATATAATCGTTATCAATTTCTTGTGTTTGTTTATTTTCTACGAACCAGCCAGAAAATTGAAACCTTTCTCCTTGGTTCGTTGTTGCAGAAACATGCATATTTTTGGGGAGTTCGTCTTTGGGATGTTTAATGGTTACTCCGAGATCTGTACCAAAAGTACCAAAATTAATAGAATTAAAACTGATGTTGTAATCTTTGTATGAGAACGTTTCATTAATCCTCATGCTTTTAATCACATCTTCATGAGCTTTGAAAGAAACGGAAAGGTCTATTTCCTGAACTTGTCCGTCTACGTTAATCATGGGGGAGCCTTTAATGGTCAATGCATTTCCTTCAAGTGGAACGTTACTGTCGACGCTTAATGGTACAAATGAATAGAATTTGTTGCCGAGTTGGATGCCATGTTTACCCTCTATGTCTGAAGCCATTGCTAGAAGAGGGATGGCTTCGTCATTAACCTTCGCTATGAAAGATTGATTATGTACATTAGGTGTATAAAGCTGTGGTACTGGCATCTCTTTTTTATTATTTATTGAAGCCTTCCCAATTGAAGCGACATCCCTGTGGTAGAACAAATAAATCGTTCTTCCATTGTACCAAGCTTCATCTATTGTAACTTCCGATTGAACGCCAGGTAATTCATACGTTTGATTGATTTCCTCTATAAGTGATAATTCCTCTGCTCGCTTTAATGCAGGGACGTTTCGATAATAGTATTGTTTTACGTCATTCATTGACGAAGCCATTTTGACTTGGGGTAAATCAATCTTTCCTACCTCTTCAGGAGAGTCAAAAACAGAATATAATCCAATCCCAATTAACAATAGTAGACCTATTCCCATCATTAATCTATTTCTCATCGCGGAAACTCCTTCATTTATGTATTACCAGTATCGTATCAAATTCCGGAGTAGTTGTGGTTGAGATTGGAAAGTTTTGTGGAATGAAACGAAAAAGGATAGCTGACTGAGGTAGATTCAGAGATATGGAAGTGGGAAGTAGAGATCTGAGTTTAATCAAAATTGAGTTTATGATAACTGCATGACTTAAGGGGGGATATAAATGAGAAAATATTGGTTACTCACACTATTCATCACACTCATTGCATTATCCGCTTGTAGTTCAACAGAGACTTATACATATTGGACTGAAGAGAGCGAGGAGCAAATACAGCGATTGAATGAGGCGGATATCAGGTATGAAGTAAGAGATGGTGAAATCTGGGTAAGTGAAAAGGATATGGATGAAGTAGTGGCTTGTTGCTCTTAAGATAAATAAGCTGCTATCAGTGGTTATAAATTGGAAAAGCGAGCCAGGTCGTCACCTGACTCGCTTTGTTATCGTACTTAGGAAAAAATGATTTTACTCATTTATCTTGCTTGCTTATTTGCAAGGTACGTGTTTGATTAGATGTTCAAACACTGCCGCGGTTTATAAATTCTACAAGGTAGTTTTTCAACTTAAACGACGCAATCCCTACCTCTATTGCATCCTTACAGCTCCGAAGCTGATCCAGTGTGATTAAGTTGTATTAAAACATAGCAGAATGCCAGTCTCATACACATCACTCTTTCAATTTCCGATATAGTTACCTTTTAGCGAAGGCACAATAACCAATTATAGTATCTTACTTGTGAAAAGTCAATATGTTTCTAAACTGCTACAACAACTACCTTTAGAAATCTTCTTTAGAAAGGGAACTATTACTAGGATACCCCGGCCTTAAGAGTTATAAACCTGCAAATATTATTCTTGGAAATCTTCGCTGTAGAGTTCTTCTGTAGAGGAGTCATTTTTCGATTTTGTTTTCTTTCGTTCTTCTACTTGTTCTTGACGTTGATCTTCTGTAGGAACACCGTCGATCAGACCTTCTTTTTCCTTTTTCTCTTGAAAGCTTTGATCATCTTCTGTTAGCTTTCGATTCTGTTGATTATTTTTATCTGACATTTTCAACCCTCCGTTTAATACTTTAGGGATATATTTCCTCTTTTATTTATGACTTAAACCGAAAGAGCACATCAACTGAAGTTATCTTGTGTTTCGTAGATCTTCAGTGTGATATTGTATGGATATAAAGAAAGTTACAAGGAGAGGAATGCAGAAGCACTTGAGAATACTAACGAATATTGTAGCTTTTTTAATGCTGATTTTAGGGACTGGCGCACTAATATTATGGCTTATTGCAAATACGGACTCTTCAGGGAATTCTATAGGGGTATTTCAGCCCTTAGAAAAAAAAGATGCACCAATGCCTACTGAACTGCACCCAAAGGTTGAAAAAGCTAAACATACATTACTTAAAAGAGCTGAGGAGAAGGGAATTTCTGTAGTTATTACAGATGGTCATCGCTCAATCGAAAGACAAAATGAGCTTTATGCACAAGGACGAGAAGATAAAGGTTCTGTAGTAACCCATGCAGACGGTGGAGAGTCGTATCATAATTATGGACTTGCCATTGATTTTGCATTAAAAACCAACAGTGGAGACGTGGTGTGGGATACAACGCGTGATGGTAATGGAAATGGAAAGGCTGACTGGATGGAGGTCGTATCTATTGCCAAAGATCTGGGTTTTGAATGGGGAGGAGATTGGAGTTCTTTTAAAGATTATCCTCACCTCCAAATGGACTTCGGACTTTCCATACGCGAATTGCAATATGGAAAGAGACCAGTCGTAGAAAAAGATAATAATAAGGCTACTACAGAGAGCGAATCCTCATAGCTTGAGGATTCGCTCTTTTCTTATGTATATTTTGTCCTATCCCTTTATATATTTTGTAATAATCAAAAAATTCTTTGAATTATGTTGTTTGTTTTGGTAATTTAGTAGGTGGGGTATTTTGAAAGCGCTTTAATAAAAGGGAGGAATACGTATGAAACGAGCAATCCATTTATCGAATCGGCTAATGCAACGGTACTTACCAGATCCATTTGTGTTTGTTATTATTCTTACACTCGTTGTTTTTTTACTGGGTATGGGAGTCACTAGAAGTACACCTGTACAAATGGTGCAATATTGGGGTGAAGGGTTCTGGAACTTATTATCCTTTTCTATGCAAATGGTATTAGTGCTTGTTACGGGATTTGTATTAGCAAGCAGTCCTTTATTTAAAAGAATACTCAGCTCACTAGCTGCTAAGCCGAAAACACCTGGGCAAGCGATCGTGTTTGTTACGCTTGTGTCGTTATTGGCAAGTTGGATTAATTGGGGCTTTGGACTTGTGATTGGGGCTTTATTCGCAAAAGAACTTGCTAAGCAAGTTAACAACGTAGATTATCGGCTTCTTATCGCTAGTGCGTATTCAGGGTTTATTGTGTGGCACGGTGGATTAGCAGGATCAATCCCTTTAACGATTGCAACGCCAGATCATTTTTCACAGGAAATGATTGGTATTATCTCTACTGACGAAACGATTTTCTCTGTATTTAACTTGGCAATCGTAGCATCATTATTTGTTGTTTTACCCATTCTCAATCATCGGATGATGCCTTCTAAGGATGAACGGGTCTTGATTGATCGTTCTATTTTAGAAGAGGGACGCGATTATCAAGCAGCCGCTGTTGATCAAGGAGATCTTACACCAGCAGACCGTTTAGAGAATAGCAAGATATTAGCTAGTGTCACTGGAATACTTGGCCTTGCATTTTTAGTATATTATTTTATTAGTAATGGTTTTCAACTGAATTTAAATATCGTGAACTTTGGTTTCTTATTCCTTGGAATTCTGTTTCATGGAACTCCTAAGGCATTTATAGAATCTGTCAAAGAAGCAGTTAGTGGGGCAAGTGGGATCATTATTCAGTTCCCATTTTACGCTGGGATTATGGGGATGATGGTTGCCTCAGGGTTCGCACAAGAGATGTCTTCTTGGTTTGTAAACATTTCAACTGAGTTTACGTTCCCGTTCTTCGCATTCATCAGTGCGGGGATTGTAAACTTCTTCGTCCCTTCAGGCGGAGGACAGTGGGCAGTGCAAGCACCGATTATGCTTGAAGCTGCAAAAGAGTTAGGGGTCTCAATTCCGAAAACAGCTATGGCAGTCGCTTGGGGAGACGCCTGGACAAATATGATCCAACCATTCTGGGCATTGCCAGCCTTAGCAATCGCAGGTCTTAAAGCTAAAGACATTATGGGCTTTTGCTTGATCGTGCTTATCGTAAGCGGCATCTTCATCTCACTAGGATTACTATTCCTATAATATCTTTACCACAATAAAGAGATAAAGGGTGTCTGGCACGCGTTCTTGCTGTACAGTAGTGAAGGGTGTCAGACACGCGTTAGTGTTGTAAAGTAGTGAAGTGTAATCGTAATAAGAAAACAGGCCCGGAGTGCGGGCCTGTTTTTGTTTAAAATACTTTGGTTGTCCAGTCTTCGCAGTTCCACACGTCAGTTACGACATCTTGGTAGAAGTCTGGTTCGTGAGAGATAATCAGGACGCTTCCTTTATAATCTTTAAGCGCTCGTTTAAGTTCTGCTTTCGCATCCACATCTAGGTGGTTGGTCGGTTCGTCTAGAACAAGCAGATTTGTTTCTTTATTAATTAGCTTACATAAACGAACTTTGGCTTTCTCGCCACCACTTAACACTTTCACTTTACTTTCGATGTGCTTTTGCGTTAAGCCACACTTAGCAAGAGATGAACGAACTTCATATTGTGTAAGATGACGAAATTCTTCCCATATTTCTTCTATACAAGTATTGTTACTATCTTCTTTCAACTCTTGTTCAAAATACCCAATATGGAGGTGATCACCAAGCTCAACAGAACCTGAGACAGGCTTAATTTCTCCTAAGATACTTTTAAGCAAGGTTGTTTTACCAATCCCGTTCGCACCTGAAAGGGCAATCTTCTGATTACGTTCCATCTCTAAGTTCAACGGTCTTGAAAGAGGTTCATCGTACCCAATGACTAGATCCTTCGTTTCAAATAAATATTTGCCTGGTGTACGGGCTTGTTTAAAATTGAAACTTGGTTTTGGCTTTTCAGAATCCAGTTCGATAACATCCATTTTATCAAGTTTCTTCTGACGAGACATCGCCATTTTACTTGTTGCAGCATTTGCCTTGTTACGTGCTACGAAATCTTTTAAGTTGGCAATTTCTTTTTGCTGCTTCTTATAAGCAGCCTCCACTTGTTGCTTCTTCATTTCGTATACACGTAAAAATTCATCATAGTCGCCAGGGTAACGAGTAAGCTCTTGGTTTTCCATATGATAAATCAAGTTCACAACGCTATTTAAGAACGGGATATCGTGAGAAATTAAGATAAACGCATTCTCATAATTCTGAAGGAACGTACGCAACCAATCAATGTGTTCTACGTCCAAATAGTTTGTTGGCTCGTCCAGTAGAAGGATATCTGGCTTCTCAAGTAGTAGCTTTGCGAGTAAGACTTTTGTACGCTGTCCACCACTCAAGTCGTTTACGTCTCGTTCTAAACCAATATCGTCCAGACCAAGACCGTTTGCGACTTCATCTACTTTGGCATCAATAGTGTAGAAATCATTGTTTGTTAATTCGTCTTGCATACGACCCGTCTCTTCAAGCAGCTGCTCGAGTTCTTCTGGTTCTACCTCGCCCATTTTAGCAAATAAACCGTTCATTTCTGTTTCAATATCAAATAAATATTGGAACGCTGTTCGTAATACATCACGAATGGACATTCCTTGTGCTAAGTCTGCGTGCTGATCTAAATAACCAACGCGCACACGTTTTGACCAGTTGACTTTTCCGGCATCAGGCTCTAGTTTACCTGTAATAATATTCATAAAAGTAGACTTACCTTCACCGTTGGCTCCGATAAGTCCAATGTGTTCTCCTTTTAATAAACGAAAAGAAACGTCTTCAAAGATCGCACGATCCCCGAAGCCGTGACTTAAGTTCTTTACTGTGAGTAAGCTCATGTTTTACACACCTTTTCCTTCGATAAGTTCATGCTTGTCTATTATAAAGGTCATTTCCTATTTGCGATAGTAGGAGCGGGCAAAATTTCTTAGAAAGGTGCGTGCCATTTTAAGGTTGTTTTAAATGAAGACGTCGCAACCCGTACAGATCCAGAACACTAAAACCGATTTTTGAAAATATAGGTAGGATAATGAAAGCGAGAATCTCCATTGTCTCTCGAGTTACATCTAAACCGGACGAACCGAGTATCCAAGCGGTTGGATAGAGAACCCAAAAGACAGTCAGGTAAAGGGCAATTCGTTTGTAATGTCTTGATAATTCTTTACCTGTATGATCAGCCATTCGTTTTAATGGATACCATATGATATACAAAATAAGACAAAGCGCTAGTACACCTAGAACATACCATATATATTTTAAAGCACCATCAGAGAAATCTGCTATTAAACCAGTTAAAATCATGAAAACGTCTGCAACAACAAGCGAGAACAATAGGGCAATATTTTTCTTCTTGTTTTCAATCATTGCTGTTAACCCAAGTGCAAGTAGGAGAAGAGGGGTGGTGATGACCCAGTCGAGGTAACGAGCAAAATATATCGTCTTATCTGCTTCCTCGAGAAGCCCCTGACCTAGGGCAATGGATAAATAGGCAACGCCTGACCAAGCTGGAATGGTAATGGCAAGTACATACTCGTACGAAGGGACACCTTTAGGATTTCGACTTAAAAAGTAAAAGTAAATTGCCCCGATCATCATGATGACAAAATAGGCCCAATGCATGCCGGTAACAAATGAACTCATAACAACTCCTGCCTTTCCTTATATAGTAGGATTATGGTCGAACCTACGTTCATTTAAACCTATTGGAGGCTAATCTGAAGGGGAATCTTGTTTCAATCGAGAAAGTAATGGAAAGGGAGGTGCATAACCATTTGCATAGATTATTTTTATCCTGAACCTTCAACACTTACCTCAACTATACTTGAAAAGTTACCAAATCCATATCATTCAGTTGCTGTAATCTACTCTCCTTTTGTTCAAATGCCTAAAGGATGGGTTGAAAAAGAACGGGTAAGACAGGGTAGTGAAAATCCATTTATAGATAACAAGGAGATTTCCCAATACGGGAAATTAGTAACGTGGAGTGAAGTAAAGGCAAAAACAGGGCTAACGAAAGATGAGCAAATTTCCGTCGCGTTGGGTACTTATTATGTGGGAGTATATCAGTCTTCAGTGCGCCAGGATTTACTTGCCAGGCTTCAATATTCTATAGGGAAGGATATAATTTATCCTTATGAAGATAGCTTACCTATACTACTTCTCCCACCTTTTCTCGCTATGTTGCAAGAGGTAGGGTGCACAAAAGCTTATTACTCACAGCTTAATCTAAAAAGAGGAACAATAGATTTAAACGATTATTCTGATGAGGAATTAGTTTCTCTTTGTGAACAGCCTGCCACCCTTATTGGGGACAATGGAGCTTTAGGGCTCACATGTCACTTCGATAGCCCCTTTAGTCTCTTATTCTCCACTCATGCCTCACTTGAAAAGTGGATAAACCATAGTAGTATTGAAGGCTTTCAGTGTGATAAAAAGACGAAGTTGACCTGGGATTTAGAAGCGTTAGGAATAAAATAAAGAAGCGAAACCAATTTTATGCATGGATTGATAAGTGGTCATAGTTTCACTATCAAACTTTGAAATAAGAAAGGAAGGGTGGATATATGCTTGAGTCTGTAGATCTTTCTTTGAAGATAAATGACAAAAAACAATACAAAAAACAGTTGAAAGAAACCCAGTTGGAGTTACTTCAGTTACAACGTTTATTAGTTGATCACCAGTTAGGGTGTCTAATTGTTTGTGAAGGATGGGATGCAGCAGGAAAAGGAGGAGCGATTAAACGATTGACAAGTGGCCTTGACCCACGTGGCTTTGAAGTGCATCCAATAGGGGCACCTACATCAAAAGAAAAGAGCCATCATTACCTGAAGCGCTTTTGGACGAAGTTGCCACCATACGGCAAAATTGCTATATTCGATCGTTCCTGGTACGGAAGGGTTCTGGTAGAGCGAATAGAAGGATTTGCCAGTGCAGAAGAATGGGGGAGAGCGTATGAGGAATTGAACCAATTTGAACGTAATCTCGTCCATGATCAATACATTATTATCAAGTTATGGTTCCATATTTCAAATGAGGAACAGCTTAAGCGTTTTAAGGAGAGAGAAGCAGATCCTTTAAAGCAATGGAAAATTACTCAAGAGGATTGGAGAAATCGAGGTAAATGGGAAATGTATGAGGAAGCTGTAGAGGACATGCTACATAATACTTCAACTCCTGAAAGCACGTGGCATGTGATAGAAGGGGAAGATAAATATTATGCCAGAGTTAAAACGAACAAAATTGTTATACAGGCCATTAAAGAAAGATTAAATAAGGAAGCTCCATAAGAGCTAGACATAATTATTAAGAGATAAAGCAGTTATGGAAGTTTACTGAAGAGGAAGAGAGAGAAGCCTGTATAAGAGAAAATGTTAAACCGCTCAGAAGTAACCCTGAGCGGTTTAGAGGAAGTTCTGTTAAACAGTCAGCTTTGAAAGCTGCTCTTCAATGTCTTGCTCCATATCGATTGTATCTGTTGTACACTCGAAACGATTCACGACTTCTCCGTCTGTATTGATTAGGAATTTCGTAAAGTTCCATTTAATAGAATAGTCATCAGTAAGGTATTCAGGATGCTTTTCGTTTAGAAGTGGAATGAGTATTTTAGCAACAGGGTGTGTTTTATCAAATCCTTCGAACGCTTTCTCTGCTGATAGATGAGTGAAGAGTGGATGAGCGTTTTCGCCTCTTACATCGATTTTTTGGAAGAGGGGGAACGAAACTCCATAGTTTAACAGGCATGTTGTTTGTATCTTCTCATTTTCATCAGGTTCTTGGTTGTCGAATTGATTGCATGGAAAGCCTAAAATGACAAGTCCTTTGTCCTGATAACGTTCATGAAGACGTTGTAGGTCCTCGTATTGATATGTAAATCCGCACCTTCCGGCCGTATTCACGATCAACAGTACTTTACCTTTATATTGATCGAGGGATTGTTCTTGTCCGTTCATAGCCATAGCCGAATAATTGTAAACATTCATGTAAATAACCTCCTAATAGATTGAGAGAAAAGAATTGAGCCTTTAGGCCCATCTGCTAGTATGGCAATAACTACCCGATATGGCAAATGATAAGAATGTAGAAAATTAAAAAGGAGGATTTATCCTTGTATAAATTAAAAACACAACCTAATGATCGAAGTGTACTAGAGTTCATTGAACAAATAGAAAGTGTGAAAAAGCGTGAAGATGCCTACCAGTTGCTTGACCTTTTCACTGAAACTACAGAATGTGAGGCAAAGATGTGGGGGGCATCGATTATTGGGTTTGGTTCTTATCATTATAAATATGACTCAGGTCATGAAGGGGATGCTCCTGTTGTTGGTTTTTCCCCTAGAAAAGCGAAACATAGTCTCTATTTAGCACAAGGAGAACCAAACCGTGAAACACTTCTCACTCAACTAGGAAAGCATAAAACAGGTAAGGCGTGTGTGTATGTAAACAAACTTGATGATATTGATATCGAGGTGCTTCGTTCGCTCATACAACAATCTATACATTTCATTAATGATCGATATCCTACTAGGATTAAATAATCTAATTTACGTGATGTTCTTCTATAATAGTAATAATTCTAACTAGCGTCATAACTCGCTTAGATCATATCCTTTACTAGACTTTCGCCCTCTCTTTTAGTCTGTTTGTTATGACCAAGGAATAAATTAGAGGGAGACGTATATAGATAACGAGGAGGACATGTCATGGACCGTACTTACTTTGTGACGGGGTTTCCGGGATTTATATCATCAAAATTAATTCAAAAGCTTTTAGTAGAAAACCCAAACGCTCACTTTGAGTTGTTGGTTTACAAGGATCAATACTATAAGGCTTCTATAGAGATGGCTAAGCTTGTTCAGGATTCTAGATTTACTCTTATTAAAGGGGATATTACTCTGCCTGATTTAGGGATGGACCAAGAAACTAGAAATCGACTATATAATCAAGTAACCCACGTCTTTCATTTAGCAGCTATTTATGATTTGGCTGTTCCTGAAGATCTGGCTTATCAGGTAAATGTAATTGGTACAGAACATGTGGTGCAGTTTGTGAGACAACTCTCTTCTCTAGAGCGGTTTGTCTATTTTAGTACAGCTTTTGTTTCCGGAGATCGGTCTGGAGAGATATTTGAGACAGAACTAGATTGTGGGCAGTCCTTCAAGAATCATTATGAAGCTACAAAATACGAAGCGGAAGTGCGGGTACAAAGGTATATGTCAGAGCTTCCTACCACAATTATTCGCCCGGGTATAGTAATGGGAGATTCCCAAACGGGGGAAACGGCAAAATTTGATGGGCCGTACTTTGTAATGAGATTTCTTGATAAATTTGCTCGTATTCCTATTCCTTATATTGGTAGGGGGGAAGCTCTTATTAATTTAGTCCCGATCGATTATGTAGTAAACGCTACTGTATTTCTAGTCCATAATCAGAGAGCATCAGGAAGGGTTTATCACTTAACAGATCCTAATCCTTTAACGGCGAGAGAGGCCTATCGATTAATTTGCGAAACTCTTCTTGGAAAGAAACCTACCTATACGTTACCGACCTCGATCGTATATAAGACACTTGCGTTACGCTCGATCCGAAGATGGGTTCAAGTGGAGCGAGAGACGTTAGACTATTTCCAATTGAAGGCAGTGTATAATTGCGACCAGGCGTGTGAACATCTGAGAGGGTCTGGTATTGAATGTCCGAATCTAGCAGACTACCTACAACAAGAAGTCGCTTATTATAAAGAACACAGACATGAACAGGATAAACTCATCCAAGTCAATTAATAAAAACAGCCAAAACCCATCAAATCGCTTCATAATTCAAAGCCTCACTGGTATCGTATTTGTTTAGGTTCTAAATCCTCTGTATTCCTCTTAAATCATTTAAAATTTCATTTTGACGAGTTTATTCACAATCTATATAATTAAACACTATGTGAAAAAAGGTCGGAAATGAAGGGGAGAAACGCTTTCTAATATAGAGGATGAAAGATTCCAGAGCATCTAAGAACAAAATACGGACTATATCTAGCAAAAGATATAACAAAAACCAGGAGGAAAACAATGACAGACGAAACGAATAGAAGAACGGGGCTTGATTGGGTCACATTCATCATTAGTGGAGGATTCCTCATACTATTTCTTGTAATGTCCCTTGTTAATGACACACTAATGGGAGAATGGATTACAAGCGCGTTCGACTTTTCTGTTACATTCTTTGGAGCATTCTGGCAATTATTATTACTAGCTACATTTGTTGTCGGAGTTGCATTAGCCCTTTCGAAATATGGGAAAGTGAAATTAGGAAAGCTTGATACACCTGAATATGGACTATTCCGTTGGGTCTCTATGATTTTATGTACGTTATTAGCAGCAGGAGGCGTTTTCTGGGCAGCTGGGGAGCCGCTGTACCATTACTTAACAACACCTCCTTTATTTGCTGAGGAAGGGATGAGTTCTGCTGAGTCTGTAGTTCCTGGGTTAGCACAAAGCTTTTTCCACTGGGGCTTCACTGCATGGGCGAGTCTTGGTACAGTTACAACAATTGTCTTAATGTATGCCCATTATCATAAAGGGTATCCTCTTAAGCCACGTACGATGCTATATCCGATGTTTGGAGAGAAAATCTTCCGCAAAGGTAGCATAGTAGGAGCAGTAGCTGATATTGTATCGATTATTGCGGTGGCAGCAGGGACAATTGGGCCAATTGGATTTTTAGGACTTCAAGTTGGATATGCCTTACAGTATTTATTCGATGTACCGGACACGATTTTCACTCAATCTATTGTAATTATCTTTCTGGTAGTGGTGGCATCCATTTCAGCTGCTACAGGTGTCGATAAAGGGATTCAGCTTTTAAGTAGAATTAATGTTGGATTAGCTTTAATTCTGATGTTAGGTATGCTTATATTAGGACCAACACTCTTTATTATTGATTCCTTTATTGGAGCCGAGGCTTACCAAATACAAAACTTTGTAAGAATGAGTCTTTACCGGGGTGATGACGGTTGGCTTGGGTACTGGACCATCTTCTTCTGGGGTTGGTTCATCGGTTTTGGACCTGCAATGGCCATGTTCATCAGCCGTATTTCAAGAGGTCGTTCAATTCGAGAATTAATTTTAGCTGTGGCAATCTTAGCGCCAATCGTGAGTAACTTTTGGTTTGCGGCTGTTGGGGGATCTGGACTTTTCTATGAAATGGAGAATCCGGGAGCTATTTCTGATGCGCTCAATAATTCAGGGATGCCAGCTGCTGTTATGGCCATTATGGAGCAAGTTCCGTTTGGCACCGTAATGGCTAGTGGATTCCTTGTTGTAACCATTGTTTTTGTTGCAACTACGGCAGATTCCATGTCCTATTCTGTGGCTGTAACGCTTACAGGGCATGCCCATCCACCTCGTTTGCTACGTGTATTTTGGGCGTTGTTGTTTGGCGCCATTGCTTCAACGTTACTTGGTATTGGTGAGAGTAGTATACAAACGCTACAAAACTTTATTGTTGTGACGGCTGTACCGGTGTCCATTCTAATGTTACCACCTGTATGGTTAGCACCTAAAGTTGCCAGGGAGATGGCGGTTGATCAAGGTATCGTACTTGATGAGAATCAAAAGCAAACACAAGAATTAGAAAAGAAAACATCATAAATAGATTCAAGAGGCCTAAGTCGTTATCGCGATTTAGGTCTCTTTTTATTGTGAGTATTAAACGAATATGTTCCAAGGAATTGAAATTTGAAACGAACCTAATGGGATAATATGTTAAACTAGAGAACAGTAATTTTTCCTTTTAAAATTTGTATTTACTTATAAAGATAAATCTATGAAGATGGTATATTTTGATTACTTTTCAATACTTCAATCAATCAAACTTCGAACAACTGATCAGTTGGGTTCCATCCAAAGAATCCCTTTTACAATGGAGTGGCACACAGTTCACTTTCCCATTGAACGAAAGTCAACTTAAAAATTATATAGCTGGTGCAAATCAAAATGGATCTGATCGATTCATATATAAAATAATAGAAAATGAAACCGGCAGTATGATTGGTCATATCTCCTTAGGAAGAATTGATTATCATAATCGTTCTGCTCGTGTAGGGAAAGTATTTGTCCATGATTCTATGAGGGGGAAGAAGGTCGCTCATGTAGCTATAGAAACGGTGTTAAGACAAGCGTTTGAGGATATGGGATTAAACCGTGTTACGCTTGGTGTGTTTAGTTTCAATGAATCCGCGATTCGTTGTTATGAGAGGGTAGGCTTTAAGAAAGAAGGGCTTCTCCGAGATCATCGTAGGATTGGAGAAGATTACTGGAGTTTATATGAGATGGCTATGTTAGAAGGTGAGTGGAGAGAAATGAATAAGAAAAAATCAGCTCGATAGGAGCTGATTTTTCTCTTATATCGTTTTGACTTCCCATTTTTCATTAACATATAGTCCTACTACTTGAACAGGAAAGCCCCAAGATTGTACAGCTTCAACAGCTTGTTTGATTTCTTCAATCTTTTGTTCACGTCCAACCGGGTTCCCGGCGCAGTCATGGTGGCCTGCTACCGCCACAACTTCAGATCCATGTGCGTCGCAAGAAATGGTGATTTTCTCTTTCATGGAATCCACTTCTGAAGCGGCTCCTGCGAGAATAACCTTTTCAGGACCAGCTGCTGTGATCGTATCAACATATGGTGTATTGTATTGATTCTGCATCCATTCGTTTACGGGTAGCTGGACACGTCCGTCCATACATGTAATAACAGTTGAGAAAGTTTTTTCAGACATAATGGTCCTCCTAGCATAATAAGCTTTACACATCTATTATATAGAAAATCTGCAAAAAGAAAAAGGTTCTCTTTGTTATGTTAAGGTAGAAGAATAGGTCTTCAGATAAGGCTTACTTAACGTTTTAAACGTTCTTCGTCATTGTTCTGTTGTACTGCTAAGTTTGTTGAACATATATAGATACTCTAAAAAAGGAGAGCGCGAAATATGAAAAAGAGGATCGGTTGGATTTTTATTACTGTGTTGCTGTTCTTGGCAATTGGTCTCATCGGTGCTGGGAATTACTTTTACGGAGTAGCAATCAACAGCAGTAGTGGAGCAGTTGATTTACACGGGGGAGAAGCAGATGTTGCGAAAGCGGCTAGTGTGCTAGATGAGGAATTGCGCAAGGAAGAGCTTGTTAGACAGTGGACCGAAAAGCAAGATTTCCAAGATGTCAATTTGAAAACGAATGATGGGTTAACTCTTGAAGCTGTGTACTTGGAAAACGAAAATCCGAATGGAAAGACCGTCATACTTTCTCATGGCTATAAAGGCAATAAAGAACAGATGCCAGGGATTACAAAATTTTATTATGAACAAGGCTATCATATTTTAAAGCCTGATGCCAGAGGCCATGGTGATAGTGAAGGAGATTACATCGGTTACGGTTGGCACGATCGGTTTGATTATTTACAATGGATTGATTTTCTCATTGGAGAAAAAGGGGCTGAATCAATTATTTTGCATGGTTTCTCGATGGGGGCAGCGACAGTGTTGATGACCGCAGGTGAAGAGGTACCGAAAGAAGTCAAAGGTGTTATTGCTGATAGTGGATATACCTCGGTACATGAAGAACTAGCGCATCAAATGAAGCATCTATATAATCTACCATCCTTTCCTGTTCTGCAAGTTACAAGTATGGTAACGAATATACGGGCAGGCTATACGTTTGAGGAAGCTTCAACGATTGATCAGGTGAAAAACTCGGATTTGCCCATTTTCATTATTCACGGAGAGGACGACGAACTAGTTCCGACAGACATGGCAGAGCGTCTCTATAAAGCAGCCCCTGGTATAAAGGAGCTATGGATAGTTCCAGGCGCAACTCATACGGACGGCTACACAGTTGCGGAGGAGGAATATCAAGATCGAATCAAGAAGTTCATAGAAGAGACAGACAAGAGATAACGTAAAGGCGAATTCTATTAAGAGTTCGCCTTTACGTTTATAAGGTATAACTATAGGAAGCGATTAAGGTAATTAGCAAATTGATCATAATGGTTAGTCAATATGGATAGGGAGGATGCATATGACGGCAATATTTATCATTATTTTTATAATTGGTATTTTAATTGTAGGATTAGCTGTATATATGGGGCGAAACATAGAATACAAGCAATTTACGTGGCTTAGCTATCTATCTTTGTGCATTCCAATTTTTCTATTAATGCTTATGTACCTGATCCCCTCATCAGCTTCAGGAATTCTACTTATTGGATTGCCTGTTGGGACATTTATAAGTTTAATCTGCTGCACTGTTGGCTTATTTAAAAAGGATGAAAAGAATATCCTGGTTGCAATAGGTCTGTTTCTTACTCTTATTTTGACAAGCGTAATTGTTATATTTGGTATATTTCTGTTCACACCTTATGCCCCTTAAAGACTATGAAAAGATTAGCAACTATGAAGGAGGAGCTTATGAAGCAATCATTGATGTGGCTTATGGCCATGATTATTTCTATGTTTATCTTAATATGGGCAGGTTTTAATCATCATGAAAGTTTGGTTCAAATTTTACTGGCTATAAACTTTATCCTTTACCTTGGATTGAAGAGATCGCAACAAAAAGAGTCTAGTTGAGATAGAAGGGGGAGGTTAAAATGTTAGATCCAAATAAACTAAAAGGTTCGCTCAATCGAAACAGAAGGTACGTCATCGGAATAGATGGTTTAAGTCGCTCTGGAAAAACCACCTTTGTAGAAAAAGTTAAAGCTATACTGGAGAAGAAACAGATTGATTGTACCATTATTCATCTTGATCATCATATTGTTGAGAAACATGAGAGGTATCAAACAGGAATGGATTCATGGGTGGAGTACTATCATCTCCAGTGGGACGTTGAACGGTTAAGGGATGCGTTATTTCGTGAACTTGCTACAGCTTCCTCTCTTACTCTTCCTTTCTACTATTATGCAAAGGATGAATGCCGGGACGAAGAGATCCGTTTACCTTCAGAAGGCGTAATTGTTGTTGAAGGGGTATTCTTACAAAGGGAAGAATGGAGAGCTTACTTAGACCATGTTTATTTTCTCGATTGTCCCAGGGAAACGAGGTTTAATAGAGAATCAGAACATACGCAAGCCAATATCAATAAATTTCAGGAAAGGTATTGGAAAGCAGAAGATTATTACATGAATAAAGTGCATCCCTTATCAAAGGCCGATCATGTGTTGCTTACATAAACGATAGTAAAAGAATCCCCATACCACCTGAGTATGGGGATTTCTATTAAGAAGACCCTAAAAAAGCAATAATTAGAGTTAGGATTAGAATAATTCCGATTAACAATAGTGAGGCTTTACCATAGTTTCGAACAGTCTCATTTTTATTCCCAAACGCCAATACGAAAATTGTAACAATGTTAACACCTGGGATTGCTAATAATATTAAATAAAGAAGCCATTTCTTAACCGAAACAACTTGATCTCCAAAATTCAAGTGACATCACCTTTCTGTGCATTCTTCTTCCTATACTAGCATCGACTGAATTATAGATTCAATGTGATTGTACTGGTATATGTTGGGTGGAAGGCAATGGATGTTCTACGTACATTTCTTATAGCCTCAAGTAATAGAATCTAAACCTAAACCTTTCCTCTTGAATTTTCTGAATAATCAGCATACAATGGAATTACATACTAACCGGTTAGTATGTTAGCCGGGAGGAGGTCTACCATGCATTTTGATTACTCCACGAAAGTTAACAATTTACTCACTCAAGTACGTTCGTTTATGGATGAGTTCGTTTATCCGAACGAATCGTTGTATGAAGAACAACTTAATGAACAAACGTCTCGTTTTGAGCAATTTCCGCCTGTTATAGAAGAATTAAAACAAAAGGCAAGAAATGAAGGATTATGGAATTTATTTTTACCTGATGCTACATATGGAGCTGGTTTAACAAACCTGGAATACGCTCCTCTTTGCGAAGAAATGGGTCGTTCCCTAATAGGACCAGAAGTATTTAACTGCAATGCACCAGATACGGGGAACATGGAAGTGCTCGCTCGTTATGGTAGTGAGTCACAAAAGGAACGATGGCTTAAGCCTCTACTTAATGGAGAGATCCGTTCTTGCTTTTCTATGACGGAACCTGATGTTGCTTCTTCTGATGCAACCAACATTGAAGCAAAAATTGAACGTGATGGAGATGAATATGTACTGAACGGACGAAAGTGGTGGTCATCAGGGGCAGGTGATCCTCGTTGTAAAGTTGCTATTTTTATGGGGAAGACGGATCCTGAGGCTCCCCGCCATAAACAGCAGTCGATGATTCTCGTTCCATTAGATACCCCAGGAGTTAAAATGAATCGCATGTTACCAGTATTTGGGTATGATCACGCTCCACACGGTCATGCGGAAATTGATTTTGAGAATGTTCGTGTTCCTGTAGATCATATGATTCTTGGAGAAGGAAGAGGGTTTGAAATCGCACAAGGCCGTCTTGGGCCAGGTCGAATCCATCATTGCATGAGGTTAATAGGAGCTGCTGAGCGTGCGCTTGATGATTTGTGTAAGCGCACACAAAATCGTGTGGCCTTTCATCAGCCACTTGCTGAACAAGGGGTTGTACGAGAATGGATCGCAAATTCAAGAATTGAAATCGAACAAGCGAGACTGCTGACTTTAAAAGCAGCGTACATGATGGATACAGTAGGGAACAAAGAGGCTAAGTCCGAGATTGCTATGATTAAGGTTGTAGCACCGCAAATGGCGTTGAATGTTATTGATCGTGCCATTCAGGCTCATGGTGGTGCAGGTGTTAGTGACGATTTCACGTTAGCCGCTCAGTGGGCAAATTCTAGAACCTTACGTTTAGCGGATGGGCCAGATGAAGTTCATCGTCGTCAAATTGCAAAGCTCGAACTCGCTAAACATCAATAAAGGAGGAAAACGATGAGTATTCAACAGTTATTTGATTTAACAGGAAAGACTGCTGTTATTACAGGTGGTGGTCGTGGCCTTGGCGCACAAATGGCAGAAGCTTTTGCAGAAGCTGGGGCGAACCTTGTCCTCTGCTCTAGAAAGAAAGAAGCGTGTGAAGAAGTGGCCACTCAATTAGAAACGCAGCATGGAATAAAGACGATTGCCTTACAATGTGATGTCACGAATCAAGAACAAGTAAATGAAGTTGTTTCACAAGTAAAAGAAACATTTGGAACGATTGATATCTTGGTTAACAACAGCGGGGCTACTTGGGGAGCACCATCCCTTGAAATGCCTTTAGAAGCGTGGCAGAAAGTTATGAACGTTAATGCGACAGGGACCTTCCTGATGGCTCAGGCTGTAGGTAAAGTTATGGTTGAACAAGGGTCTGGGAAAGTGATTAACATTGCATCAGTCGCAGGACTGGGCGGAGCTGATCCGAGCTTTATGGATACAGTTGGCTATAACGCGAGTAAGGGAGCTATTTTAACACTTACGAAAGACCTTGCCGTGAAATGGGGAACACATGGTATCAATGTAAATGCAATTGCACCCGGCTTCTTCCCAACAAAAATGTCAAAGGTTGTCCTAGAGCAAGGTGGACAGCACATTTTAGATCGGACTCCTCTCAACCGATTTGGTAGTGAAGAGGACTTGAAAGGGGCGGCTCTTTTCCTTGCATCAGCTGCTTCCGATTATGTGACAGGCGAGACACTCGTTGTAGATGGCGGCATGCACGCCCATTGCTAACGATACTCACAACTAACTAACGAGAGGAACTTATACATGAGAGAGAAAATCATCAATACAAGCATAGCACTATTCGGAGAACGAGGTTTCCGGGAAGCATCGATTCAGGATATCACAAGAGAACTAGGTGTGACGAAAGGAACCTTTTACTACTATTTTACTAATAAAGAAGACGTGTTGATGCATATTCATCTTCGGTTTATTGAAGGGTTACTAGAACAGCAGGAAGCTATTTTACAAGATGCAAAGCTTACAGAACGTGAGAAGCTTTATGCTAATGTGAAAATGATTATAAGTAATATTAAGTCAGGTGCCCAGAGTGCCCGTGTATTCTTCAGGGAAATGCGTCACTTAAGTGAAAAGCATACTTCACAAGTGCTTCCAAAGCGAGACGAATTTCAGCGAAACCTACAGCATATTATCCAAACCGGGATAAACAATGGAGAGTTTAGGAGTGATTTGCGTGCTGATATGTTGTCATTTGCTGTTTTAGGCGTATCCAACTGGAGCTATTTCTGGTATGAGCCTGACGGCGAGGTAACAGAAGATGAGCTGACAGACCTTTACATGAAGATGATCCTAGAGGGGATTCAATTATAAGGAGGTAATGAGTATGAGGGTGAATAAGTTAGCGGTTATTGGAGCTGGATCAATGGGGCATCAGATTGCGATGCTTGGAGCTTTAGGTGGGTATTCAACAGTACTTCAAGACTTAAATGAAGAGGTTCTTGAAAAGGCAAAAGAAACGCTCCACGGAATTATGGATAAATGGGTAAAGAAAGGGAAGATCTCAGAAGGAGATAAGAATGAAGCATTTAATCGTCTTACATTTACGCCAAGTCTTGAAGAAGCAGCAGGAGAGGCTGATTTCGTTATTGAGGCCGTAGTTGAGAAGCTAGACGTAAAGCGTGAAGTGTTTCAGAAGCTTGATAAAATTGCTCCCTCAAAAGCAATCCTTGCAACGAATAGCTCTACTATTGTCAGCTCCCTAATCGCTGACGTGACAGAACGGCCAGACCGTGTATGCAACATGCACTTCTTCTTCCCGGCTCTTGTCATGGATTGTGTGGAAGTGGTAAAGGGTGACCATACTTCTGAAGAAACAGCGCAAATCGCTATGGAAGTTAGTGAACAGATGAACCGGACAGCCGTCCTTCTTCATAAAGAGATTTCAGGATTTATTGCCAATCGCATTCTATTTGCTATCCAAAAAGAAGCAATGAGTCTCTATGAAAATGGCTATGCTGATTTCAAAGATATCGACACGATTACGAAAAAAGCCCTCAGCCATCCACTGGGACCGTTTGAATTACTAGATTTATCTGGTATTGACGTTGGGTATTACGTCATGCAGCAACAATACAATGAGACAGGAAATCCGCTTGATCAGCCACCTAAAACGATCACCGATAAAGTGGAAGCGGGGGAGCTTGGTCGTAAGACAGGAAAAGGATTCTATGAATATAGTGAAAACGGAAGAGTTCGTTCATAAAGGTGAGGTGACGACGTGCATCAACATAAAGTAATGGTTCGGTTTTGTGAAACAGACCTACTCGGGCATGTGAATAACAGTAACTATTTTGTCTATTTAGAAGATGCTAGAATTCAGTTTTTCTATGATGCGGATATTTTTGATCAAGACCAGAATTATGTATTAGCCTCGGCGAAATGTGATTTTATTAAGCAGGCTTACTTCAGGCAGGTTCTCGTTATTGAGACGAAAGTCGTTCGGATTGGTAATAGTAGTTTCACGGCTCTTCAAGAGATTTATGATGACGTAACAAATACACTAATCGCTAGGGGGGAGTCGGTTATTGTTTCATTCGATGTAGAAACAGAGAAAAGTAAACCTCTCTCAGATCCTATTCGAGAGAAGTTAGATCAGTTTGTAGTGAATGTTTAAAAAGGGGGAAAATCATGCAAGATACACAACCTGTAAGGAGCGGAGAAGAACTTGATAGTAGAGCACTTGAAGATTATCTTAAGCGTCATTTATCTTCCTTTCCATCAGGAGAACTTCACGTTCGTCAATTTGGTGCAGGTCATTCGAATTTAACTTATGAATTGAAGAAAGGGGACTTTGAAGCGGTACTACGTCGCCCTCCTCTTGGACCGGTTGCTCCAAAAGCTCATGATATGAAACGAGAGTACACAATTTTGAAAGCGCTTCACGATAGGTTCCCTCTTGCCCCTAGACCTCTTATGTATAGTGATGAATCCGTATTAGGAGCTCCCTTCTTTTTAATGGAAAGGAAAAGGGGGATCGTTCTTGATACGGAATGGCCAGAAGGAGTAGAAGGTTCTCATCAACTAGGACAATCGATTTCTAAAGAGATGGTCGACAGGCTTGTGGAACTACACAATCTTGAGTATCAAGGAACTGAACTCGAAACAATAGGGAAACCTGAAGGATTTATGGAGCGCCAAGTGCACGGTTGGATTAAGCGTTATGACAAAGCACTGACAGATGATGTGAAATCAGGTGAACGAATTAAGAAGTGGTTCATCGATCACACACCATCTTCTTCTGAAGCTTCAGTCATCCATTATGATTACAAACTAAATAACGCGATGTTTAACAAAAACAACTATAGCAGGATGGTGGGTTTATTTGACTGGGAGATGACGACAGTTGGTGACCCGATGGCTGACTTAGGAGTCGCATTAGGGTATTGGATCCAAAAGGATGACCCAGAGTCGTTAAGACATGGATTGGGGAAGCCACCATTAACTGTGCAGGAAGGCTTCTTCTCTCGGGATGAATTTATCGAAAGGTATGCGAAGAAAAGTGGTAGAGATGTAACGAATATGAAGGTCTATCTTGCATTTGCTTATTTTAAGCTCGCTGGGATTGTACAACAAATCTATTACCGCTACAAAATGGGGCAGACAAATGACCCGCGATTTGCGCATATGAATCATTTCGTAAATCACCTCATAGACTTAGCGGAAGAAACAGCGAGGGTGTAGAGGTGGGGCGCATTCATGTAGTGATGAAAAAAGAAGATATTGACCCTTCTAGGTGGAAGGAAAACTCAATTGCCGTTGTCTTTGATGTTCTCCTTGCTACTTCCACAATTACGGCAAGTTTAGCAAATGGTGCTCGCGAAGTGATACCGGTTTTAAATGAAGAGGAAGCTATAACAGTAACCGAGAGGCTTCGTCATGAAAACCCACTCGTTGCAGGGGAGTATGGAGGCATCACGATTCAGGGATTTCTCCCCCCTAATCCCCTGGCGTTAAATCGAGTTGTTTATAATCGTCTACTCATATTATCGACCACGAATGGTACAGTTGCTACTCGCCGTTCAGAAGGAGCTTCAATGATTTATCTATGTTCCCTTTTAAATCTACAAGCCATTGCTGACCGGCTCTACCGAGAACACCGAACAGAAGATATTGTCCTTGTTTGCTCCGGATTAGCTAACTCGTTCTGTCTGGAAGACTACTACGGTGCAGGGGGACTCCTGCATTCATTAATACAAAAAGGTGAATGGGTTTTATCCGATGCTGCTCGAGGTGCATTAATGGTATACAACAACGAAAAACGTACCGCTAGAGAAGTCTTGGCTGAAACGAGAGTGGGGGAAATGATGATTGCTTATGGATTGGAAGAAGATGTAGCGTTTGTGGCAAATGAAAATCAGTATAATATTGTTCCTGCGTTTTCAAAGAGAACCGGCTCAATTAAGGAGGTTGAGAAATATGAATCCAGTCGATAAGTTGATCAGGGGTGGGCAGTTTTTAACAGATCGTGTAACCCCTTCAGAAATGTTCACACCAGAAGATTTATCAGATGAGCATAAGATGATTCAGTCAACAGCTCAGAAGTTCTTAAGGGGAGAAGTCTATCCTCAAAGGGAAACCATCGAGAATGGTGACTTTGACTTAGTCGCCTCACTTATGAAGCAAGCGGGGGAACTGGGGCTACTTGGACACAGCATTCCTGAAGCTTACGGAGGATTAGGGTTAGACAAGGTTAGCAAAGGGATCGTTGGTGAAGCTCTAGGCAGTGCGAGCGGATATTCCGTCGCGCACAGTAATCATACTTGTATAGCAAGTTTACCGATTACGTACTTCGGAACAAAGGAACAGAAAGAGACGTATCTCCCAAAACTTGCTTCAGGTGAATATATTGGAGCCTATTGCCTCACTGAACCAGAGGCAGGTTCAGATGCCTTAGCGGCTAAAACGACAGCCGTTTTGAACGAAGAAGGTACGCATTATATTTTAAATGGAACAAAAATTTATATAACAAATGCTGCTTTCGCTGATACCTTCATTGTTTATGCCAAAGTCGATGGTGAGCATTTTTCTGCTTTCATAGTTGAAAAAGATTTTCCCGGGGTTACGATTGGACCGGAAGAACAGAAGATGGGGATCAAAGGTTCTTCAACGTGTTCAGTCATCTTTGAAGATTGTCAGGTACCTGTAAAAAACTTGTTGGGAGAAGTTGGTCGCGGCCATGTTATTGCTTTAAATGTACTGAACTTAGGTCGCTTTAATCTTGGCTTCGCAACTACTGGCGCCTCACGTTCTGTCTTTGATGCAACCTTGGCACAGGTAACGGAACGAAAACAATTTAAACGTCGCATTGCAGACTTTCCTGCAACACAAGAAAAAATTGCAACGATGGCGAGTGAATTATTTGCAGCAGAGTCGGTGATGTATCGAACAGCGGGACTAGTAGAATCAGCTCTAGGAGGCTATGAGGATTCTGGCGATTATAAAGCAGTTGCTAAAGCAATGAATGAACATGCTTTAGAATCTGCTATTTGTAAAATTGTGGGTTCTGAAACTCTTGATTATATGGCAGATGAAGGAGTACAGCTTCACGGGGGAGCTGGATTTATTAAAGAATACCCAGTTGAACAAGCTTACAGGGATGCGCGAATAAATAGAATTTTTGAAGGAACGAATGAAATCAACCGTTTACTTATACCCGGGGCCTTCTTTAAACGAGTAGCGAAAGGAGAAGTAGATGCACGTTCATTAATTGAACAGGCCCAAGAGAAGCTTGAAAGTGGAGTTCAGAAACAAGACGACATTCTCGCTTCTTTGCATCAAGCAGTAGATACCTTCAGGAACATTTTCTTAGTTTGTGCAGGTGCTGCTTATGAAGCCTACGGAGACACAATGAAAAATGAACAGGAAACGCTTATGAAGCTTGCTAATATCGCGATTGCCCTTTATCAGGCAGAATCATGCGTGGTTCGGGCAGAAAAAGCGAAAGAACAAGGGGATCGTCACTATAGTTTAAAAGAAAAACTTGCAGGAACCTTTGTAGAACAATGCTTGGCAATAGTTGAAACGAACGCCAAGTATCTCGGTGCATCCTTGCTAAAAGGCGAAATTCGCTCGCAATTCTTAATGGGTGTATCCGTTAACTTGAATGCTTTTCTTACAGAGAATCGTATTGAACGAAACCGTGTTATCGCATCTTACATGATCGAAGCGAATGCTTTCGTTCGCTAATATAAAGGAGGATATGATTTGATACAAGGCAATGATCATTTACAAATTACTCAAGAGGGGCCTGTTTTATCTTGTGTGTTAAACAGGCCAGATCGCCTTAACGCATTCAGTGAAGAAATGATTACTGGATTAACACGGGCGGTGAAACAAGCAGATCGCTCTGATTCTATTAAAGCGATTACCATCTCTGGTGCAGGACGTTCTTTCTCCGCAGGTGGAGATGTAAAAGAGATGGGGCAAGCAACGGCTACAGATGTGTATGATCATTTAGGGTATTTAAATGAACTCATACTGACGATGAAAGAATGCTCGAAGCCGATTATAGCAATCGTTCATGGTTTCGCAGCAGGAGCTGGCTGGAACTTGGTACTTGCTTGTGATCAAATTCTCGCCGCTAAAGAAAGTCAGTTTGTCTTAAGTTTTGCCCAGGTGGGATTGGTTTCAGATGGTGGAGGGAGCTATTTCTTAACGAAAAAGCTTGGTCCTTATAAGGCGAAAGAGCTTCTCTTTAACGCCAAGCCTATATCAGCCCTTCAGGCCATGGAGCTTGGGTTAGTTAATAAAGTATATGAGCAGAGCGAACTTGAAGCTTCCGCAAAAGAATACGTTGCTAAGATCGCATTGGGACCGGGTCGAGCCATCAGTATGATGAAAAAGCTCGTTAACCAGTCTGAAACAGCTGACCTTGCTTCGATTCTTGAGCAAGAGCGAATTACTCAGACCGTCATGGTTTCAACTGAGGATCATCAGGAAGGTGTAAGCGCGTTTGTTGAGAAACGAAAGCCTGCATTTACAGGCCAATAAGGAGGAGTTTTCATGAAAGCTGTTCAGTTTGAGACCTATGGAGGACCAGAGGTATTAGAAATAAAAGATTTAAATAACCCTAATCCGTCTGAAGGGGAGGTGCTTCTTAAAGTTGAGGCCATTGGTGTGAATTATGCGGATACAGCTCGCCGGCAGGGAGCATATGTTGTGCCTACTCCACTGCCTTTTATTCCTGGAGCGGAAGTTGCCGGGGTCGTTGAGGAGATAGGGGAAGGTGTAACGAACGTACAAAAGGGAGACCGAGTCGTGACTCTTATTGAGAAGGGCGGCTATGCTGAATACGCTGTGGCTAATGCTCAGACCTTAATTCAAATACCAGAAGGCGTGACACCTGAAACAGCTGTTGCTCTCCCTCTTCAAGGCTTGACCGCTTATCATATTTTAAAAACGATGGGACGTCTTGAAGCAGGAGAAACGGTTCTTGTTCACGCAGCCGCTGGTGGTGTTGGGTCTCTTGCCGTACAATTAGCTAAAACATTCGGAGCAGGAAAAGTTATTGCTACCGCTAGTACAGAAGAGAAGTTAGAGCTTGCTAAGTCACTTGGGGCAGATGCGATTGTGAATTACACGGAAGATAACTGGCGAGAGAAGGTGATTGAAGCAAACGACGGAAAGGGAGTTGATGTTGCATTAGAGATGGCAGGTGGCGAGATCTTCCATGAAACGGTTAAGTGCATGCGCTCATTTGGACGAGTGGTTGTGTACGGTGTCGCGAGTGGGAACCCAGCTCAAATGTATCCTTCAGGTTTAATGAATCGGAACTTATCAGTTGTCGGTTTCTTTTTACCACAAATTATGAAAAAACCTAAATTATTCAGCTCAAGCCTTCAGGAGCTTTTATCACTCGTTCAAAGGGATGAATTGAAGCTTACAATCGGGGGAGTCTATCCTCTTGCTGAAGCAGCAAACGTACATGAATTACTACAGAGCCGTAAGACGAAAGGGAAGCTAGTTCTTGTACCATAACGTAGGTTAACTACTATACCAAAGAGTGGAAAGGGGAATGGCGGTTTATGTTAACGAATCATCTTCAGTACTACCCGAATCGTGTAACGAAAAGTCTGTCTGTACCACAAACGACGCTCTATCATAATTTGGAGGTGGCAGCAGCACGTTTTCCTGACCATCCATCTATGCTTTATTACGGAAGTGAGATTTCCTATCGAACGTTTAAAGAAGAAGCAGACGCACTTGCTGGTTATTTGCAGAACAAGCTAGGTGTTGAAAAAGGAGAACCTGTTCTGATCTTTATGCAGAACTCTCCTCAATATGCAGTGAGCTTCTATGGTATTAATCGTGCGGATGCCCTTGTCGTCCCGATTAATCCCATGCTCACATCAGAGGAGCTGGCCTTTTTCATTCAAGATAGTCAAATTAAAAACGCGATCGTTGGACAAGAGCTGTATGATCGTGTACAACCTCTCTTGAAATCGACATCTCTTGAGTCCATTTTGGTAGCTTCCTACAGTGATTATCTTCCTGCAGAGCACATGGAAGGGCTCCCACCTGAAGTGCTTGCACCGCGTCAATCTTTCCATCACGCCGGAACGTATTATTGGAAAGATGCCCTCGCAGCTGGTCTTTCACCTAAGCCAGCTGAAGCAGGTCCTGATGACTTATGTGTTATGCCATATACTTCTGGTACTACAGGAAAACCAAAAGGGTGTATGCATACAAATTCAACTGTTCAGGCAAATGCTGTTTCTGCTTACAACTGGGTAAGCATTACAATGGATAGTGTGCACCTTACTACCTTACCTCTGTTCCATGTAACGGGGATGCTTCATAGTCTTCACGCGCCAGTATATGGCGGGTGCACGATGGTCATCTTAACTCGCTGGGACAGAGAAATGGCAGCTAAAATGATTGAAGAAAATCAAGTGACACACTGGGTTATGATCAGTACGATGCTGATTGATTTCCTCTCAAATCCTACTCTTTCTTCATATGAAATCTCAAGTCTGCAAGTGCTAGCAGGTGGGGGTGCTGCATTGCCTGAGGCTGTTGGTAACAATCTATATGAGATGACGGGTCTTAAGTTTATTGAAGGATATGGTTTATCTGAAACGATATCTCATACGCACTTCAATCCACCTGATCGTCCAAAGCTCCAATGTCTCGGTGTTCCTTCATTCGATGTCGATGCACGTATTATTGATCCTGCTACTCAACTAGAGCTTGGAGTAAATGAGGTAGGAGAAATTGTCGTAAATGGCCCTCAAGTTTTCGTAAGGTATTACAATGAATCTGACAATGAAGGATCATTCCTTGAGATCGATGGGAAAACATTCTTTAGAACAGGGGATATAGGGAGAGTGGACGAGGAAGGATACTTTTTTATTGTCGATCGGGTCAAGAGAATGATCAACGCTTCAGGATATAAAGTGTGGCCTACAGAAGTGGAATCACTCCTTTATAACCACCCTGCCATACAGCAAGCATGTGTTGTAGGAGTTCCTGATCCACGGCGAGGTGAAACAGTGAAAGCCTTTGTGATTTTAAATGAAGATGCGAAAGGCTCAGTAGCTGAGGAGGAGATCATTGAGTGGGCAAAAGAAAACATGGCCGCCTATAAGTATCCTAGACTCGTAGAGTTTCGTGATTCCCTACCAACTACAAGTTCCGGAAAGATTCTGTGGAGGAAGCTACAGGAGGAAGAGAAGAGTCGCGTATAATTTAGAAGAGAGATATTCATAACCGATATGCTTTGCAGGGCAAAATCTTTTAGATTTTGCTCTGTTTTTAATAGCTAACAGAAAAGGGATAATAGGATAAGCTGCGCATACATACTTATAAACAGTTGGGTTTCACCAACATTTAAACTAAGAAAGAGAATTTTCAGACAAAATTGTGAGGTGAAAGTATGCCGAGAGTAAAATATACAGATTCTGACGTTGCCTTAATGGCAAGAATGATGAGAGCAGAAGCGGTTAGTGAAGGAAAACAAGGCATGTTGTACGTTGGGAATGTCATTGTAAATCGGACTGCATCAGATTGTTTAGATTTTAAAGATCTCAGAACGATATCTGATGTTATTTATCAAGTACAAGGTGGCAATTACTCATTCGAAGCTGTACAAAAGGGGAATCTCTTTTATAACAGAGCTAGATCGGCGGAAAAACGTTTAGCAGAAAAGAATTTGAAATTTTGGAGGCAGTTTCCGGCAAAGTACTCCCTTTGGTACTTTAATCCATCAGGATCATGTCCTCCAACATGGTTCGGTCAGCCTTTTGCTGGGCAATTTAAAAACCATTGTTATTATGAACCGCAGGCGAATACGTGCGCTAGCGTTTATCGTTAAGGATTAGTTAAAGAAATGGGAGGTGCTAAGATGCGCCTCCTTTTCAAGTTATAGAGAAAAAATACTGGGAACTAAATAGATTTAACTCTTATATCTATAGGTGATAAGGGATGATTATACATACTAATTAGATATAGGTATTATCTTAAGTGCCAATAATATTTTACAATTATTGTATTAGATGTTTGTGTTTAATGGATTAAATAGAGACAGGGATAAGGCTATACGCTTGTGGCGGCACCATAATGTCAAGGATTTTTAAGCTGATTTTTTATGGGAATCATTTATATATAAAGGAGTGAACGGATTAACTACAGTTAAAAAGGGAAGGATGAAACGATGGAAATCACTAAGGTTATATTAAAAACTAATGATATTCAATCTATGAAACAGTTTTACAAGGATGTATTAGAAATGGAGATCATATTAGAAGGTGACCAATTTTTTGAAGTTCTTGTCGGAGAAAGTGTTTTAGCGTTTACTTCAAAGGATGTAGAAGGGGAACCGTATTATCACTTTGCCTTTAACATTCCTTCTAATCAATTTAAAGAAGCAAAACACTGGGTTCAGTCTAGAGTTCAACTGAACACAGAAGAAGGAGAAGATGAGGCAGATTTTTCAGATCTTCCTGCTCAATCTTTATATTTCTATGACCCTGCCGGAAATATTGTTGAATTCATTGCCAGACATTCCATATCAGAGGGTAGTGGTGTGCCATTCTCATCAAACAGCCTCTTGAAGATAAGCGAAATTAGCATAACCGTTACAGATGCGCAAAGTGCGGGGGTAAGAATGGGTCAAATTGGTATTCATGAACGAGACCAAGAGCCCATTAGTGGTTCAGTCCTCAATTTTATGGGGAGTAGGAAACGTGGAAATTCACTATTGTTAATCGAACCAGGCAGAAGGTGGATTTTCTCAGATAAAAAGGCAGAAGTTCACCCTTTAGATGTTATTCTTGGAACAGGTGACCGGGTTGTGGTTAATGACCAACATACATTAGAAGTTAATCCTTAATAAAAGACGTACCCTAATGGGTACGTCTTTTGTTAAGGAATTTTGATTGAATTCAGTTATTTAATTTGAAATAATGTGTACGATGTAATTTAATGTAAAAAGCATTATGGTAATAAGGGTGACACTTCGTCTGTATTAGGGGGATCTCATCTATTCTATTATTCATTAAAAGACATTAGTTTAGGAATGGGAGGTACCTATGAAAAGCTTAGAGCAATTCTACAATTTCGAGGAGTATGATGACCCCGCTCGTTACGATGAGCAAAATAGTGGATATAAGCGTGATATTCCGCTTCTTATGAAGTGGGCTGAGAAGCAAAATGGACCTATTATCGATCTGGCTTGTGGAACTGGACGAGCCACGTTCCCACTTGCGCGTGCAGGATATGATGTAACGGGAATCGATGTACATCAGGGGATGCTTGAAGAGGCAAAACGTAAAGCCCATAATGAAGACAATATAAATTGGCTCCTTGAAGACTGTGCGAATTTGAACCTCCATAGGAAAGTGGATTTCATATTTACTGTTGGACATTCATTTCAACATTTTCTTACCAATGATTCTCAAGATGGATTGCTAGCTTCTGTTAGTCGCCATTTGAATGAAGGTGGTGTGTTTATCTTTGGCCCGCGCTTCCCAAATGCCTATGAGCTCATAAGTGAACCGGAAGAGGAGATTGACCATTCTTATATGGATGAAGCAACTGGACATACGGTTGATGTGTATCATTTAAGCCGATATGACACTTTAAGTCAGATTCAGTACAATACGAAAATAAGAAGATACAAGAATCAACATGAAGAGGTTGTGCATGAAGGGAAGAGTCTTATAGCTCTTCGGTTTGTCTTTCCTAAAGAAATGGAGAGACTACTTGAGAAGCATGGACTCTCTATTCTTCATGTGTATGGTGATTGGGAAGAAGGGCCTATAAGCGCTGCTAGCAGTGAAATGATCTATGTATGTAAAAAATAAGAAATTCATAAGGTAAATAGAAAACATTGTTATAAATCTTTCAGAGCATAATCAGATGGTCTGAGACAATTAAGTAGAATGATGTATTCGAAAGCAGTAATTTCAAAAATGACAGAAAATATAGTGCCTTTTCAATGGTTTCCCCAATTGATAAAAGGGAATAAGAAACTATGTCTTGCTTCAAGAAGTGGGCAACTAAATATAAATTATTTTCCCGCTAACAAGGAGTGACTTGTAAAATTTATCTTCTCTTGGATAATCCTTTTTCTAATTTCAATTGCCTCGAGAGCAAAATATCTGATAATGTATTTTTAAGGATAAAAAATCTCTTATGGATAGATGATTGTTACATACAACTACCACAAGTTATAACGCGTATGAGGAAGGACTGTCGTTTTGTTAGAATATAAAGTATTGGGCCAAGACAGTAGTAAGGAATATGTTGTTCTTTTACACGGGATAGGGGGGAATTCAAGTATCTTCTTCCCGCAAATTAAGGAGTTTAGAAAGAATTTTAATATCATTGCTATTAATCTTCCGGGACATAAAAATTCACCCAGTGTTGATAGTTATAACGAGGATTTTTCATTTGAATTAGCTTCAAGAGAAGTGTTAAGAGTATTGGATTACCTGAATATAGAGAAAGCACATTTCGTCGGAATATCCTTAGGTTCTGTGCTCATACACAACATTCTATCCATTGCTCCGGAACGGATGGAAACCGTTGTTCTTGGAGGTGCCATTACAAGAATTAATCCTTTATCACGAGTCTTACTTACTCTTGGAGGGTTGTTGAAAAATATGGCACCTCACATGTGGATCTACTCATTATTTGCTTATATATTAATGCCTAAGAATAGTCATAAATCTTCTAGAGACGCTTTTATTAAAGAAGCTACAGAAATGGAACGAAAAGAGTTTCTTGGCTGGTATAAAATCCTTCACACGGTAGAACGAACATTTGAGCACGTTCAACAAGTAGCTTCTCATGTTCCTAAACTTTATTTAACTGGAGAAGAGGACCATATGTTCAAGGGGTACATTAGAAAAGATGCAAAAGAGGCGGGGAACTCTACGTTAATATTGGTTCCTGGAAGTGGACATGTAGTTAATATTGATAAGCCTAAAGAGTTTAACAATTGTGTGCTTTCATTCTTGAAGGAAAAAGGCGATATTAAAGACCACGAGTTAAGGGACAGTTCTCTTACTTAAATGACCATTAAGTAACGTTTTATTAACTCGTGTACCTAATTAAAACATCATGAGATGGAACGTGTATAAAGGGATTGTTAAGATTTTCTTAATAATCTCTTTTTTTTGATGTATAAGTCTTAAGAAACAATGGAAGAGCTATATAATCCTTGACTATTTTTTACATGAAACAGAAAGGGATAAATTAAAGCGTGATCTCAAGGTGACGGGCGATTGAATGATCAAGACCCAGCATTTTATGAAGAGGATTAAAAAAGACAGGGAGAGCCCCTGTCCTTTTGGTTATTCTTTCTTTAGCATCTCTGGAATTTCTGTAAGGTCTATTCCCCAGGCAATGGGGAGCCAGAAATAAACAGCAAGTGTTACAATGATAATACCTGTCAGATTAAGGGCAAATCCCGCTTTGGCCATATCGGGTATTCGTAAGTAATTAGAACCGAAAACGACTGCATTGGGTGGGGTGGCAACAGGGAGCATAAATGCAGATGAAGAAGCCACGCCTGCAGCAATCATAATGGCATATGGGTGAACACCTAAAGCCACAGCTAGAGATGCCATTATCGGGTACATCATATTGGCTGTTGCTGTATTTGAAGTAATCTCCGTTAAGAAAATGACCATTGCAGAAACGACGAGAAGAACAACAAATATATGAATCCCTTGTAACACAGTAAGTCGATTTCCAATCCACTCAGATAATCCGGATTCAATGAATCCTGTTGCAATAGCCAGGCCTCCGCCAAATAGTAACAGTATACCCCAAGGCAATTTAACCGCAGTGTCCCAGTCAAGAAGTCGGTCTCCCTTTGTGGTTCTTGAAGGGATTACAAAAAGTATAAAAGAGGCTGTTAGGGCAATCATGGCGTCTCCAATATTCTCATTTACATAAGGTTGCAAAAGGAAGGAACGAGTTACCCAAGAGAAAGCTGCTAGCGTAAAGACGAGTAAGATCACTTTTTCTTCAAAAGATGCGTTACCAAGATCGTCTTTTTCATTTTTGATGACCTCACGTCCACCAGGTAGTTCACTGATTTTAGGGGGATATGCGACTTTCACAAGGTAAAACCAGGCGATAAATATAAACACCCAGGCAACAGGAACCCCAAACAACATCCAGCGAGCAAATGAGATTTCCACTCCGTATAGGTTGCTAGCAGCAGCTGCAAAAGCTGTATTTGGTGGTGTACCAATGAGTGTAGAAATACCTCCGATTGAAGCGGAATAAGCAATTCCTAACATCAGGGCCTTTCCAAATCCGAAGTTCTCTTTAGATGTATCAATCGAATCATCTTTTAATTGTTCAGAAACCTGATATATAATCGCAAGACCAATTGGCACCATCATCATAGCAGTAGCGGTGTTAGAGATCCACATCGATAAGAAACCTGTCGCGACCATAAATCCTAAAATGATCCGTTTGGTATTTGTTCCGATTGCTAAAATAATCGTTAGTGCTATGCGCTTATGTAGGTTCCATTTCTCCATAGCAAGTGCAATCATAAAGCCACCCATAAATAAAAAGATCGTGTCATCTCCATAAGATGAGGCTGTCTGTTCCATATTCAGACCGCCGGTTAATGGAAATAGCACAATGGGGATGAGAGAAGTAACCGGAATAGGTACGGCTTCAGTCATCCACCATACTGCGACCCAAATGGTACTAGCTAATACTGCTTTCCCTTCATAAGAAAGTCCTTCAGGTTGAAAAAAGATAAAGGTAAGTGCAAATAACAGAGGGCCTGCAAACAGCCCGATTAACTGTGCTTTCTTAAAACTCCTTCCTCCACCATCATCTCCCCCAGAAGATTGTTGTGAGAAATGTTTTTTTGTAGAGGAGGCGTTTTCATCTGGTTTTGCAAAAAAACGCATCAAATCTTTAGCCTGCTCATGCTTCTCCCATAGCCAAGTCCATCTTTGTGTAATCATGAAATCTCTCCTCTATAACATTATGTTCGTTAGGAAGTTCCCTTGTATAGAAGTGGTAAAACTATGAAATTCTATCGAAATTGTAGTAATCTTTGTATTAAACTGTAAATCGATTTACATAAAACTGTAAGATTAATAGCTTTTCTATCGTCTAATGGATAGGCTCTGCTAAAGTTTGCTGTTGTTCTTCTTTACAACAACCCTCTTCAAGAATAGGGCAGAATTAGTGAAGGATCGAAACTGAGACATTTTAGTGCAAATGGGGCCGTTATTTTGTTGAGAGTTTGGGGTGTCTGGGGAACGACTCGCTTTCCGCGGGCGAGCTGTCGAGCTTCCTCGGGAAAACCACCCTGCGGGATCTCGTCGACCTCTTTCTCCCGCAGGAGTCTCCTCGTTCCCCAGACACCCCTTACCAGGTTAAGTATAACGTCCCTCCAGCTCGATTATGGCGGGGATCCAACATTCCGCCCCCTTATGTAGCATGCTTCCGTTCCCTCTATATATGGCAAAGGTGGTTCGGGAAATTGCGAGACTCCTGCGGCAGTAGGAGCCTAGGGGAGACCCCACAGAGAGCGTAGCGAACGAGGAGGCTTCCCAGCTCGCCGCGGAAAGCGAGTGATTTCCCAAACCACCTTACTCTTAATTTGAGCAAACGGAAGCATCCTCTCAACTTCAAGTGTTCCACATAAGGGGGCTTATATGGAACAAAATCAACACTAAGCATTAACAGAGCCAATGGATAAAGAATAAAGGAGGAGGGTGTATGGATCAGGAAGATCAGTTAAAGGAATGGTACGAATTATACAGTCAGCATGTGTACCAGTTTCTCGTGTATTACAATCGAACGGATGACGTAGATGACTTAGTTCAAGAAGTGTTTATAAGAGCTTGGAAACATGCTCCTTCATTTAAAGGAAAAGCTTCACCAAAGACGTGGCTATTCTCAATTGCAAGACGCGTTTCTATTGATCGATACAGAAAGAAAAAATGGGAAAGGTTGATAGATAGAGGAGAGAGTCATGAGGTTGGTTTGACTCCAGAAGAAATAGTATTAAATAAAGAAGAAGATCAGCGATTGTATGAAGCAATTAATAGTTTGAAGCCCAAATATAGAGATGTCGTCATTTGTAGGGGGATTCTGGATTTAAGCACTAAAGAAACAGCCGAGGTGTTGAAGTGGAGTACTGCTAAAGTGGATACAACGTTTCACAGGGCTAAAGAGAAATTAGCGTGCGTAATGAATGAAAGGGGGATTGAACATGCGCGATCACAATAATTTGAAAGATGAAATGAAAAAGCTCCCATCTTTTGAGATGGATGTAAATAGAAAAGCCAGGAATTGGAATAGAATTCAATCTAAAACACAAAAAAGAAATCGTAATTGGTTTCTATACCCCTTATCCGTTGTAGCTTTTCTTCTCATGATTAGTAGTGTAACGCTGCTACTAATGGAAGAAGGACCTTCTGGACCGGCTGAACAAGAATGGACGGCAACTCAAAAGTACTTTGAAGGAGTTGAGCCAATTTATTCTGATTTCCACCTTTTCTCTTCTCTCAACCTTCCGGACAAAAGAGTTGCTCTAGGCTATCTCTACAATGCTTCAATATTTTATACACCTGAGTCTAAGAGGGTTAACCCCCTTGCTAATCATAGGGATGTTTCTGCTTATTTTCAATATACCGAAGAGGAAATGCAGAGTTTGGACATAGAGCCTAAGCTAGAAACGTGGAAGTCTAACGTAAAGACAACATGGGTATTTTTAAGTTCAGCAGAACAACTAATCCAAGAACCTAAATTAAAGGAACAAATCTCTGATCTCATTACAAAAATTTCTTATATTCATAACTCAAATCCTATTTCTGAAAACCTTGCAACGTATAGTGAAGTTAAGGAAGAGCTAGCAGGCATCGTCAGGGAAATTAAAGTCACCGCAAAAGATACTTCTATTTACAAGGGGAAAAGTGAGAACTTTGAACTTACCATACAGGAATTATCTGATGAGAGGCATTTAGCTATCCTTCGTGCTCTAAACGTGGAATCATTGGATGAGGAAGAAGTAGGCGTAGTTTCTTTATCTCTAGTACAATCAAATACTGCTTTTTCAATAAAGGTTGTTGGGAGCACAGGTTATAAAGAAAATCTGAAACTACCAGATTCACTAAAAGAACAAGAAGAATTTGAAGTGATCATAGATGAAAATGAAACCCTGTTGTTATCGGAAGTTAAAAGTCCATATAAAATGAAAGGAAACTAAGTCGAATGAGACTTAGTTTTCTTTCGTCTTAGCAATAACCCATAATTCAGACCTTAGGAATTGCGCTATATACGACAAAGTGTTACCAAGAAAGCCCAGAACAGCAAGCGTTCTGGGCTAATTTTAAGTTTTTAAGAATTATTTTCCAGATCGTTTCTGCAACGGGAAACGTCTTTTGTTCCTACCGCGGTCGATTTCCTTTTTATATTGATCCAAGAGGATTTGTAATCCCTCTCGATCGATTAAAGTTACATCATTTCGCTGTGCTGATTTTATAGCTGAATTTGAGAAACTACGGTTTGTTAGGACAACTTTACGATTAGCTTTCCAATACCCTGCTCCTCCAAGAACTTCATTAATAGCGTTAACCCCAACTTTCTTATCTTTTCCGTAGCACTTTGTTTGAATAGCTGTCTTTACTTTTTTCTTCACCGTTAAAATGTCTGCGCCGTAATCCCCTGTTAAAGGTGTGAGCTGAGTGGAATATCCGAGGCCCTCATATAGTTTAGAGACAAATTGTTCAAACTCCGTCCCGCTCATTTGGTCAATTTCATTCATCGCAAGAGTCTCAAAGCCGTCTTTACTCTTGGAGAATAGAGTGTCGCTGTACTTATGGACGAGCAAAAGCCCTAAAGCAATACTGTAAAGGCTATATACTTCCCAAGAAGCACTCGCTCCCATTGTAAGTACGGTAACAAATAGATAGATGCTTAGTCTTAGTTTCTCAATTAAAGACCAGGTGCGTATCCTTTTCGATCTCTTATAGGTCAGATGAAGCGCTAATGCTTTAGCAGTGTAAATATTCATACCAAGGAGTAAGGCGCTTAAGATCCATCTCGTTTGTAAGTCTTCCTCGCTGATGCTGATACTTAGTAATAGTGCTATAAATATAAAGCAACTGATGATTAATCTTGATTGTAAAGCTGGACTTAGAAGAGAATTCTTTCGTTTGCGTTTGTTCATGCAACCACCCTTATTGATGTTATAGAGCTATCTTTTCCATTTATAGGATAGTTATAAGGGGATTTCAGCCAATTATATTACAATCTCCTATCATTATTTTACGGTTGTATGAATTTGTAGTTGGTACGGGTTCAATCCATTATGATGGGGGAACGAGGGAGGAGTACTTTCTAAGAATGTGAGGGGATCAATCATGAGCCTTTTTGGTTACATTAAGAAATATGGTTCCATGTCAAGAAGACAGAGGAAAACAGAACTAAACTCTACTCTTTGGTTTATGCCTTTATGGTATATTGCTGGCGCTATTTTATTATCTATATTTACGTTTTATTTGGACTATATATTAGATGTCGGATCGTATTTACCTGTTGGACTAGGATTTAGTGGGACAACACTCCAAGTGTTACTGAGTGCACTTGTTGGTGGAGTGTTGACACTTAGTGCTTTTACCATTAACTCATTGCTGGTTGCATTAACAACTTTTAGTGGTCAATTCTCCTCAAAGATGCTTGTCAACTTTGTGAGTGATAAGATGACGCAGCATGTATTAGGAATCTTTAACGGCAGCTTTATCTATGTGTTGTTAAACTTCCTATATGTTACGCATGAGAAGGAAGAATATATCTTTGCAACTCCAATTCTATCGATCCTGACTGCGATTATTGCAGCATTAACATTTGTTTACTTTATTAATCATACGACAACATGGATGCAGGTACACAATATTAGTTTTAATATGAATGAGAAATCAAAATCTGTCCAAGAATCACTCATACAGGAAGAGGAACCTTTCATACTCGATTATGAGGATGGTCGTGTTCAAAAATTACCGGATGAAGAAGGGATTGTCTTGTTTTCTCCTAAAACAGGGTATGTTCAGCTTGCTGATATTGCCCAAATTGTCCAAGAAGCAGAACGTGATGGGATTACTGTAAAGCTTGAGGCTGGCATTGGAGAATTTGTCCTAAGCGAGGCTCCATTACTAACAATATGGACAAAAAATAACGTAATCAATGATGATAAGTATTTAGGTTTCATTGAGATCGGTGAAAAGCAAACTGAAATTCAGGATCTTGAGTACGGTGTCAATAAGCTTGCTGAAGTGGCCATTAAAGCGATTGGTAACAATGATCCTTTAACCGTATCAAACACGTTGCATCAAATTACAGATTTATTGAAAAGCATTGGGAAACAATCCAATTTCTCTCCATATCTCGGAGACAGAAAGGGGAAGCTTCGATTTATACTCGATCAGAAAGATTTCAGCTTTTATCTTCATAAAGGGTTTGCTCATGTACGGGAATACGCGAACCACAACACCGCTATCTTATCAGAGATATTAAGGATGACAGCTCTACTTGCAAAGGTGCTTCCTGAGAAGTTGCATAAAGACCTGTGGGAGTTCGCATATGAAACCGTGCTAGGGCTTCAAGACTGTCAACTGCATAGGCAGGATTGTTATACGTTACTTGACCCCCTGTATAAGATCTCAAAAGACACAGGGGAGGTTGATGCTTTCCAATCCGTGAAAGAAAATCTCTTGTGCACCATTCGTGTAGATCCACAATTTGGCTAGATCATACGTAGGGACGTTACTCTATATTTATGGGTAGCGTCTTCTTTTATTTGGATGTGTTACAATTTTAGGTAAAATCATGATTATGCAAGACTTTATAACTGGTAAATATGGTAAAATGATGAATGAAATTTTATGATCTAATTCATTCTTTTACTAATTTAATAAAGGGATGGCTTGTCTTTAGTACAAAGACTCAAACGACAATGCAATAAATGTCAGGAGGGGAGCGAGCTTTTGAAGATATACATAGGAGCGTTAGCCCTTGCTCTGTTAGCAGGGTGTCAAAGTGAGGGTGCCATGCTCAACACAGATCATTTAAAGGTTTATGAGAATGTACTTGAAACAGAAAAAGAGCAACCGACAATGTATGAAGCGAACTCAGTAGAAGAAGCTGTTGAGTCTCTTCCATTTCGATTGAGGATTCCGACTGACCTTCCAGAAGCCTATGGTTCGTTCGATGATGTGCTCATTAGCGACTTTAAAGATCCTGATGATCAACAAGATATCGGGATAGCTCTTACAGCTTCTACAGAAGGAAGGGATAAAAAGAGTATCGCGATTTTTGCTGCAGATTTTGAACTAGTAGACTTTGAACAACTTATTAAACATAGTAATGAAATTAAGCTATCGGGCGGTCAGAAAGCTTATTACTCAGCTTCTTCCAATAAAGAGGAGAAAGATTTTCAATCTCCAAGTGTGTACTGGATGAAAGATGGTGTCCTACATGAAATTTCCCATGCAGGGAGTGGAGACAACTCTGAACAGATTAAAGAATTACTGATGGACCTAGCAAGTCAAATGATCCAAGGTGACAGTGGGTAATGATCCTTAAACGAATAAAGTGTCACGTACCAGTAAATCTAAAGGAATCATTTCAAGAAGCTCAAACTTATTGGAGTGACCTTAGTGAAATGGATGGATTTAGTGGCCAGTTTGGCGGTTGGGATTCGTCTGATTTAGAAACGGCTTATATTTTTAGTTTTTGGGAGGACCTCTCATCGTATCAAAAATTTATGAGGAACATGCATGATCGATTTGTTCAAAATAATGGTCAAGAGAGGACTTATGATGGTATTTGGGTCACCTTATATCATCGAGAATCCCCCTTGGTGATCCCTCCTTTTGCTCAACTAGAAACATGCTCTATATCCCACAAATCTGATTTAGAAAGTAGATATGTGTTCTCTTCTATTAATAATAAGAGCCATACCATAAGTTTGGCATTTGATACTACTCCCATTTCCGGAGAAGTATCCATTCAATTAGAGAAAAGTTGGAATGTTGAAAGGCTATAAAAACAGGAATAAACTAAAAGGGGATGAGTTGTTGAATAAATTAAATAAAAAACTGCTCTTCACAACAATAGGAGGCTTAGCCGGTACATTACTAGTAGGTTATCTAGCAATGACCTTGATCGTACAAGCGAAATTCCAGAGTGTTAAGTCGGAAGTACTCAATCATAATCCGGAAATTACTTCGATTGAAAGCATTAATAGACTAGGAGGGTGGGGTGAGTTCTTTAGAGAATATGTCCTAATTGTTAAGAAAGGCTCTGATACAGAATATAGAATTTGGACATTCGGAAATGGCAAGATCACTGATGAAGCGGTAATAATAGAATAACCTAGAATTATATTACAGAAAGTTGAAGATAATAGGAATAATGGTCGGTAGTTTATCATCCATATAATAGGGGAAGAAAAATAGATAAACAGAGGTGATCGATATGAATAATCTTGTACAGAACAGAGAGGCCGACTTGTTACCGGACGAAGTTGAAATGGTGAATAATTATTTAGCTGATTTGTTTGTTGTAAGAGGGAAGTTGGATATCTTTATAATGGGGGATGATGAACAACAACTTCCTTATGAAGAGCTTAAAGATTATGTATCTGATGAAATGGAATTGCTAACAGATCGGCTGAAACGTAATGGCAATGATCCTGTAGGGTCTTCTGAAGGAGTATTCCAACGTTCAGCTATTGAAGTAAATAAATCTTTTCTATGGGAAGATTTAAACATCCTGGCAACAGATCTGCGCGATAAAGATTTAGATCTACTTAATGATGCAGTTGAAGTGTACGAAATTTATAGTGAACGGCTGCGAACATTAGAGGTGTAAACCAAAAAATCCCACATGAACATGGAATGTGGGATTTTTTTGCTTATTTTTCGTTTAAATAGAAGCCGATATATTCAAGTGCTCCCTCTAGGTTCTGGACGGTCTTTGCCTTCAGGTCTTGAATATGCTGACTACTTATATTATGAAGTGCAGCTTCAGGTGTAATCCCTGTAATAATCGTTTCTGCGCCAATTAATTGAAGCGACTGAACAAGCTTCACAAGTAAAGTCGGAAATACGTCATCTACAATGACAAGCCCCGATAAATCAATAATGATATAATCGATTTGTTTACTAGAAGTATGTCGCAACACTGTGTCCATAATTTTGCTCGCTCGATCATCGTCAATTACTCCTTGGAGCGTAAGGATTGATACTCCGTTCGTAATTGGAAGGATAGGGACATTGAGAAAACCCATATTAAACTTGGTTTGGTCGAGCTCGATAATATGTGAAAGTAGGTCAGCCATAGACTTTAAGTATTCTACGTCCTCGTCGCTGAAGACTTTTTCTTCCCTGTCCATTACACATAACGTTCCAAATACAGTTCCTTCAGTATCTGTAAGGGTAACACCTAAGTAGCCTTTTACACCAAGTTCAGGAGTGACGACTAAGTCCTTGGTCACCGGGTACTCATTGACATCTGGTGTGTGCATCTCTTGGTTTTTATTGTTAATAATATGTCGGCAATAACTACCGCCATACTCTACTTCGTAACCCTCTGGGATGATTTCCTCATCTTTGTTAAAAGAGCTAAGTACTGTCATTGCATTTTCTCCGCGCTTGGCTACGTAAGCTGTATTAACATTTAAACGGGTGCTAATCATATTGAACATCTTCTTAGAGGCGGTTTTCAAAGATTGAAAGTCCGTTGAGTTCAAATTGTACTCTTTTCCCATTAATTGGTTTCCTCCTCTATTGGTGACTAACTTCACCTATCCTTCCATTGTAAGGGTTATATTCCTATTAAGTAAAATAAAGAATATATACTAGAAAAAGGAGTCAATTACACATCTACGAAAAGCAGTGGGCAAGAGTCTAAATTTGTATGGTCGTGTGTAGCCTCTGAACAAAAATAATGATGTAGCGCACTAGTAACTTTTACATGTTGTTTACATGAATGGAAAGCATACTGCCGAACTTTTGAATGAGCCTCTGTCTCTGTTCTGAAGTAATGTGATCTATTAGAAGTTCTAAACGATTATTCTCCATGTCATATCTTATTTGGTAGTTATTTTCCTTGTTTTCAATTATTGTATCTGTTTCTTCGTAAACCATAGGGACTTTGCTCATAAGTTTATTCATAGAATGATTAACGGTTTTCCATTGAACAGTTTCATGAGGAAGGGTTTTCAACACTTTCTTTTTAAATTCTTGGGTTTGATCCCCCTGTTCAATTAGTCCAATTACAATTTTTTGTTGTTCTCGATCGAGGTATGTAACCCCGTATTCGTTTATACCATTTTTATCACCGAACACCTCTTGTTGAAGATCTGCTAATGTATGAGTATAAAGATATTGAAGATCTTTCGTTTGTTTTATATGGTCATTGTATTGAAATTCATTCAGAGAAGTAGAGAGGGTGTTTTCGGTTTGATCTTGAATCTCGAGTTGTGAGTGGTTCTTTGAAGCATCACTTACCATATTTCCTGTCACTCCCCAAGCGCTAAGCAGCAAACCTATCGAAAGCGCCCCTTTGTAAAGATGTTTAGATTTCATTAGATAAGTCCCCTTGTAAAGTTGGTTCAGTAGGTTAGACGAACGGAAGGTGGGGGAAGTTTCAGTTAGAGTCCAATAAGATATAATTTATGCATTAGATACCAAGTTCTCACTCAAATGTCTTATGTAATGTATAGTATTGAAGTCCTTTAGAATTCTTTTTGGCCGCTTCTGCATAATGGATTGCCTCATCTAATTGACCAGCCAACCTTTCTCGTTCTGCCATTAAAGTATTTTTCATCCAAGTGGTTTGAATCTCATCAATAATGCGATTAGCATGTGCTAGATCTCCCTCTTCCAGACGTATAAAACCTTCATAATACGCGCGATAAGCAGGTGCTGTAATATAACTCAGCTCTTCATTAGCAGCTTCAAGATCTTTAAAATGAAGGGCTTCGCCGATTTTGTAAAGGGCTTGACGTGAACGCTGTTTTGATTTTGAGACTAATTTTTCTGTACTAGATTTAATTTCCTCATCTAGCCCATTGGCGAGAGCATATACCGTATAAAAGGTAAGGTTTTTCTTATTCTTTAACAAAAATCGTTCGATTTTGGGTATATCCTTCTCCCATAACAAAATGTTAAGTGTCGGGAAGATCGCAAAGGCTACCATTAGCACTCCAAAGAAAGCAATAAGCCATAGGTTTGTAATCTCGAAATAATAAAGAAAGAAAAACCCTACTGCACTTAATATAAATGTAGGTAAGCTTTGCAAAATGATCCCTCCATTTCTTGGGTTTATTATAGCATGGAAAAAGGTGGAGCGGGACGCCTTTTATGCTTTAGTTGCAGATGAGGGTTCAATAGGATTGGTTCTAATACGTTTTCTATTCAGAAGAAGTAATGTAAAACCAATCATAAACAAGCTTGATGGAATAATGCTCCATAAAGCACCTATCTTATCTAAGGCTAATCCATAAGTCATCATCCCAAGCGGAGATAACCCCTGCGCCATCATTTCCATAATGCCAAACACCCTTCCTTTTACGCCTTCCTCAATCACGTTCTGCAAAAGTACACCAAGAGGGGTGTTAATCAAGGATATAGAGATTCCGTAGAAGAGACCTATTATAATATAATAGCTTACGTTAGCCAGATAACTAAGCGAGAACACCAAGGGCAAAGTGGTAAGTGCCATTAGGAAACTTGCTATTATAATCCCCCACTTTGTTAATCGAAGTGGGTTACGGGATGTCTTTCTTACAGAAAAATACACCGAAGCAAGAAGCATGCCGCATGCAAAAGTCCCTTCTATAATACCGAAGTGCTCAGGTTGAATATCAAGTCGTTCAACTGCCATATAAGGTAGTCCAATAGCTAGAGCAACGGCAAAGAAATTTATAAGTAAAGATACCAGAAATAAGTTAAAGAGTGTTTGATTATGCCTTACATATTGCAAGCCCTCTATGAGAGAGGTATATAAAGAAGATGGTTTGGTATGAGGTTGGTTTCTGTAAAGGGAGAAATTCATGGTAGATTGTAATAAGATTGAAACGACATAGCTCGAAATGTAAATGAATAGAAATGTCTTCATGGAAACAAGTCCAAATAACGCTCCTCCAAGAATAGGCCCACCGATTGTCGATAGAGAAATGGAAGCTTGTTGAAAGGCCATTGCTTTTTGAATTCTTTCTTGATCAAATAGTTGTGTAATCGCTGAAGTAAGAGTGACGCTATTAAAGGTTGAACAGAGTGAGAGTAATGTCGTAGCTGTATAGATAGCGTACATGTTGAGGTTATGAATATACGTAAAGGTTAATAAGCTCGTAACAATAAGTGCCGCACCTCCTTGAGAGAAGAGGACCATTTTCTTCTTTGATAACCGATCGGCAAATGTGCCAGCAAATGGGGCCAGTATTGCCCTTGGGAGGGTGTTACAAATAAGATTTACGGCAAATCCAATGGCTGAACCTGTAGCTGTTAAAATATATAAGCTAATACCAAATCCATAAACGTTGTTTCCGAAAGATGATATAAACTTACTACACGCAAACGCCCATAAATGGTAAATTACTCGTTTTTCCACTTGCAATAGAATCGCCCCTTAGAGGTGAGTTTAATTAAATTAAACAAATCATAACATAACGCAAGCTTTCAAAAAAGGAAAAAGTTTAATATAATTAAACATAGTGAGGGGGGATAGTATGAGATCTTTAGGAGAGCGTATTAAAACACTTAGGAAGAAGAAAAGGTTAACGTTGCAGGGGTTAGCTGGTGAACATATGACTAAAGGGATGGTTAGCTTAATTGAGAATGATAAAGCAAAGCCCTCAATGGAAAGTCTTCATTACATTGCAGAACAGCTTGATGTAACCGTGAACGAGTTACTTGAGGAAGTCAGTGCAACAGAAATGCGAGATCTTCTAGCTACTATTGAAACTTACTTCAGAGAAGGAAATGATGAGGAAGTCGTAAGACAGGTTTCATTAGTTCAAACCGAGCACTTCCCTTTGTCCTATGAATCAGCCAAAGTGTTAGAGATCTACGGAAAGAGTTTATACAAAAGAGGGGATCCAAATTGGGAAGCTTATTTAGATCTTGCGGATCATCAGTATATGACATTACACCTTTATGAAGAGTCCGCTCAACTGACATTGTTCAATTCGTGGATGAGGATGGAAGATATGCAATACGATGAATCCCTCTATTTATTAAGAGAGAAACGTGACGTAATTCAATCAAAAGGGGCAGCACTTGAAACGTTAACCTCTTTGAAATACAAGACTCATGAAGCTTCTTTGCTTTTTGCAACTGGGCAAAATAAAGAAGCGAAGGAAGTTCTGCAATCTGCGATATCATACTCAAGAACAACAAAAATCTTTTACCATATTGAAGAACAATACCGCATCGCTTGTTTATATGCGATTATGATGCGAAATGATGAGGATGTATCGTATTATCTAGGAAAGCTTGATTTATACAGTCAGTTTGTAGATAGTGCTGAGACAAAAGCAGCGGTACTGTTATTGAAATCCCATTATTATAATGAAGCTGCAAGAGAATATGAAGAAGCGATCCGCACTATTGAGGATTTTAAAGATGTGACAGGAGGATCAGTGGATTCGTATTATGTTATGGAAAAGGGGAAGGCTCTATATCATATGGGTAATGTAGAAGAAGCATTAGACCTATTAAATCAATTTACCATTATCCCAGAGTGGGTGCATCCGTTTGATCGTTCCATGATCCACCAAGTAAAAGCCTATCAAGCCCTTTGCTTTAAGGATTTAGGGGAATGGGAAAAGGGTAAGATGTATGCAAAAGAAGCTTATGAAGGGATCAAAGGTTTACCCGAAACCCCTTATCAAGCATTTGTGAATGAAACCTTTAAACATTTCTCATAAAAAATGGTCAACAGACTTATTCTATGATTAAATAGAAACGAGGAAACAGAAGGAGGACATACCGTGAAGAAAAAATTAATCAAGACTATTATTGTCAGCATCATTGTAATCACGGGATTATCGTTTTACTTGAATACGAAAATTGCCCATCACGATACGCTACATGATGTTAAAGTTATTGAGAAACATGATAAAGAGATGGAAAAATCCCATAAGTACATAATCAAGGTAGAAGGCATGAAGAAAGAATTAAGATTTAAAGACAAGATGACCTGGAACCTTGTTGAAGTCGGTGAGACTTATGATATTGAATATGAATATTCAAAAGCTCATCCTCCCACAGTTAAAGCCATTGGTGATCTTGAAGGCCATGGTGGCGGACATTAATACAATCATTTTCTTAGAAGTTCCTATTTCGAAATGAGATGGGATCTTTTTTTATAGTTTGATTAAGGGATGGGGAAAAATGTATATGGTACAATTTAGGAGGGTAATGCAAGGTGAAGGGAGGGTAAGAATTTGCTAAAAAAACTTATCATTTTATATTGTATCATTATGAATACTGTTTTCGTATTAGGGGCTGTAGATATTCTTTCGTTTTGGGAAGCGGCTGTAGCCTTTATCTTACCTACCCTTATATTTATTGTATATATAGAAATAGGTCATACATAAGAAAGGAGTATGAAATAATCGGTTATTTCATACTCCTTAATTCTTTAAGGTCTGCTCTTCACCAAGCAAGCTGTGTAAGACATGGCTTGGTGGAGTGGTACTCTTTCCTCGTATTCCCCTTTATCGTAATCCACAGCCCCGCCTGGTATAGAGTGATCCAGTAGGAGAGTGCTTTTCGTAAGGAGAAGTTCAAGATCTGCTGGGGAGTAGCAACGAAGCGACTGAGTCACAGCTTGGCTTTCATCGTTAACTGACCACCAAGTGTCAATCATTCGACAGTGATAAGGATCAAAGTCATACTGTCTCATAATGTCATCAAAGCTCATTTCTATTCCGGCAGCATTTGCCCAATACCAAGGAGTGTAGCAATCAATGATCGCTTGGCTACCAGGACTTAACCATTCTTCTATTAGGTGTAGGAGTTTCGTTTGGTCCTCATCTGAGCCGACGCCGAAGCCGTCCCAATAGCAAATACAGTCAAAAGGGTGATTAAACTCTGCTTCATAGAAATCCCCTTCTATGATATGAATACTATCTTCAACTCCATGCTCTGTAGCCAAGGCTTTCATCCTCACTACCGCTTTTGGAACAAGTTCAATAACAGTTACGTCGTATCCTCGTTTGGCTGCAGCAACAGCAAACTGACCTGTCCCTCCACCTAATTCGAGGAGGTTGCGGGGCTTTTCCTCCAATAGATCCTCCATCTTATCAACCAAGTCATCCCGTAGTATCTGGTTCAAGGGGTTATTTGTTAACAGTTCATACTGCCTATTATAAAATTCTTTAACCCATTCCATGTGTAAGTCCTCCTTTTAATAAATGGATGTTGGATGAGAACTTCACAAAGATCAATAGTATAAGAGCACGGTCATCCTCCTAATTTTCCGACAATTCTATCTCTATTGTAGGTTAACAACCATTTCTTCTCAATAAAAATTTCCAAATGATTCTTTCATGAACCATTTGGACAGGCATAGGATGAAAGAAAGAAGATCTTTCGAAATGGGGAGCGTCGTTTATGCCATCCAAAATTGCTGCCTCTTTTTATGCGACTTTATCCATCACGTTTTGGGGCATTTCTTTTGTCTCGACAAAGGCTGTTTTAGATAAACTTGACCCTTACACAGTCCTGGTCATTCGGTTTGGGATAGGGGCAATCTTTCTTTTATGTGTGCTGCTCGTAATGAGATATCCTATGAAACTATCCCTCAGGTCTATTCCATCTCTAATTGTGCTTGGAATACTAGGAGTCTTCGTTCACCAAATTATACAAGCAACAGCGCTATTAACTATTGATGCTTCCCATGCAGGGTGGATGATTTCATTTTCTCCTGTGTTTACTGTTTTTTTATCCATGGTTTTTCTACATGAGAAAGTAACCTTGTCTAGAGCTATTGGTATAGTTTCGGCTATAGCCGGGGTAATCTTGATTACGACCTCAAGAAGTGGACAGGGGTTAGAATTTGCCATAAATATTGGATATCTTCTCATGCTTCTTAGTACGTTGAACTGGGCGGTGTATGGTATTTTACTCAAACGCTTACCCATACCTTTACCATCATTAGTCATTACGTTTTATATGAGTGCGTTATCCTTTTTGCTAACAGTCCCCATTCTTGTGAAAAGCCGAGGATGGCAGAGCTTACCGTTTTTATCTGCTACAGAGTGGGGGCACCTTATTTTTCTTGGGGTGTTTGTCTCAGGTATTGCTTATTGGTATTGGGGAAAAGCACATGAAGTGCTTGAAGCCTCTCAAGCGTCTGCGTTTATGTATTTAGAACCACTAGCTACATTAATAGCAGCGGTTTTGCTTCTTCACGAAAAAATCTTTTTCCAAAGTATAGCAGGAGGCGTCATTATTATCGTGGGCGTCGTCTTTGTAAATGGTCAAGTGTGGAACCTAATCAGATTACTTAAAAAGAGGAGGATATAGGATGGAATGGAAACATCGTTTAGAAGATGTTCTCGGAAAACTAAAATCACCTTCAAAAGAAGAGTTAAGGTATGCACTTATGCAGCTTGATACAAAAGTGGATGATGTAGAGGAGCATCTTAAGGACCCTGAAGGGAAGCCTTATTACAGAAAAGTATTGTTTCATAACCAAGAGGTGGAACTGCTCGTGATGAACTGGTCAAACCTTCAATGTGCCCCTCATGATCACGGTAATTCTTATGGGTGGATACACGTCCTAAACGGTACGACTAAGCACACGGTTTTTGAGGTTAAAGACGGACGGATTCCACGTGCTTTATTTGATGAACAAAAACATGCAGGAGAGTTTCTGTTCGCTCCTGTTAAAGGGGTGCATACTATGAAAGATCGTAACGAGAGTGGGTTAATTACTTTACACCTCTATGCTCCTCCAATAAAAGACATGATGGTGTATGACTTGGAGGCGTGCGCGGCTTGTGTTGTCTCAGAAGATTGTGGAGCTTGGTGGCCGGAGGATTTGCGGCAACGTGTAAAAGAATTAAAGTTAAAGGCTTGAGGATAATCTTCCTTAAGCCTTTTCGTTACTTCCGGTCGATCAGTCAACATCGATTCGCATAGGCTCATCGTGTATCCTTGATCTCACTACGGTTCAGTCCAGTCTATACGTTGCTAAACAGGCACTTTCGCTTTTGATCGTCTAGCTCCAGTGCCTAGCAACTAGTAGACTTCCCTCACCTCCGGTCGATCAGTCATCATCGATCCGCATAGGCTCATCGTGTTTCCTTGACCTCACTGCGGCTCAGTCCAGTCTATACGTTGCTAAACAGGCACTTTCGCTTTTGAATACTAGCCTGTACAGATCATAATGATATTGCCATCGGGGTCTTTAATTGTAAAGAAAGAAAGGTCTTCAAAACGTGTGATGTTAGAGGTAATGCTATATCCTAATTCCTTTACATATTGGTACGAAGCGTTAATATCATCCGTATGGAAGTTGAATAGAGGGTGAGCTTAGGGAGTTACTTTTTGTTTCTCTCCGGGAGGTCCGGCATCGAGTAGGACTCCAGTGTAGTGATCAATCTTCATGTTGTAGACTGGTTCCTCTACTTCAGAAGGGTTACATTCCTGACCTAGTAGATCAGAGTACCATCTGGCGGAAGTTTGTAGGTCACTTACGGGCACAAACATGGTGTTTATGCTGTTATGGATGGGGCTTTTAGTTGTTTTCATTTAATCGCTCCTTTTAAGTTCTTAATCTACCATTTCTAGAAAATTGAAAAAATCCTTTTTGGGCGATATCGTTTTTGGTTAATTGTGGTACGATAATGTGGGGTTAAATGGTAAGGGTAGTATCTTAAATTAGGGTTGTTCCCTTTTATGTGCAAACCTATACACATTACTCTGAATGAAGGGGTGAAAAGGTGAAACGAATGATATTATTTCTTTTCCTTTTCGTTATACTAGCAGCCTGTGCGGAAGAGGAAAAAGGAAATGAAGATGTAACAATTAAACCGATTGAGTTAACCGATCGCGAGAAAAAACTTGTATCAGCTACAGGAATTAGCTATACAAAATACTTCGAAATGAATGGCAGTTTAGGGGAAGGGGAAGACCTTGTTACGACATTTACCTATTATAAAGATGGTGAATTTCTAAAAGGCGGTAGTAAAATGTTTGGTGCACTGAAAACTACATATGAAGATGACCTTTTATCGTTTGCAATGTTGAAAGATGAGGAACTAGCCCATCTTTATATGGGAGATGGAAATGGCCTTGGGGGTAGTAAGGCTACTATACCAGAGGACCTTGGGATGTCCACTTACGGTGGGCTATCAGAGAAACACACGCTAGTAAAAGGAGAAGAAGCTTATGTCGCCTATTGGGTAGCATCTGGCGATAATTCTATAAGTAGTGGTGGGATGGGAGATCCTACTAAACTTCCGGAAGTAATTAAAGAGGAAGATTTTGCTATTGTTATGAGTGTTGAGATAAAAGACAAAGAGGATATAAATCATTAATAAAAAGGCACTTTTTTGGGCGAAAGGTGCCTTTTCTGTGTAAAGAAGTATATGGAAGCACAAAAGTATCCGAAGATCGACTTAAGCTCTGCCTAACTAACAGAAAAGAACTGAGCTAAAAGGCTCAGTTCTTCTCTCAAAACTCATGAAACAACGTAACCACAGTTATCGAAAGTCCTGCAACAAAGCATGCAACCGTTATCATCCAGTGAAAAATGAAGAAGGAAGCGAGTGTGGATAAGGCAGCCCATAAAAACCAAATGAGCCAAGGTTTATTGAGCATTTACTTCCATGTCACCTTCATACATTTTACTAAACACTTTTGCGAAAGCTGCAACGGTGTTTCGAATTTCTTCATTGTTGTTCGCGTAGCCACCGATCTCAATTAGCAAAGCTTTCTCAGATAAATCTTGATTATAGAGTCCATTTCCTTGAGCTTTACTTTTCTGGAAGACGCCTCGGCTGATGCTTGGGTATTCTTTATTTAGTTTCTTGTTTAACTCGGTTACAAAACGAAGGTTTTCCTCATAGAATTTGTTCTCTTTACCCACAATGAAGAAAAGCCGGGCATAGGGCTGTCCGTTTATTGTTGTTGTCGTGATCTCTTTGTCAACGGAATCACGATGCAGGTCGAAGATGTATTCTACTTTATCATTTTTTGCTAAAGCTTCTGCGGCAATCTCTCTTGAAGCTTTGTAAGAATCAGGATATGACCAGTTTCTTTCTTTCAACTCGGTTGCGACGTTATCCTTCACATGCTGAGATTGAATATTGTATTTTAGCAATTCTTCTTTCAGCATGGATCCGACGTTGACTATATTCTTTGTCTCGTCGTGACTGACAGCTTCATTAGGTTTTGTTGCTCCGTTTAAGTTTGGTAAGAATGCTTCCCACGTATGTGTATGATAGATCAATACAGAAGCTTCTTCTGGTACTTTATCTTCTTCAGGTGATGTATCCTTTTTATCCTCAGCGCTTGAGAAGAAGTCATCGGGCGGTGGAGACTCGTATGGAAGTGTGGTGTAATCTGTTCCCTCTCCGGCTATTAAGATTTCTGTATGGTACGCATCTAACCCTGGTATCTCCCGCCCAAGAAGACTACGTGCATCTCCAAGACGAATATCGGTTAAAGCATCAACTACAAATTTAGAAGTAGATAGATCTGGTACCTCTTCTTCATATTCTTGTAAAAGAGGGGGCATTTCTCTCCCCATTACAGCCAACAATACTTCTGTGCTTTGAAACGACTTTAAGGCATTTTCAATTGTCTGAGATGATAAGAATGTTTTGCTATAAGAGGTAGCCGTCATAATCGCGATCATAATAAATAGGAACCCATAGATTACTAGATATCGACTTATGAAAGTTACCTTTGATTGTATAGAAGCTTTTGATATTCGTTGCAAACGTGACCCCTCCCTCACTCTATCTTTATGTGAGAGGGAAGAAGAATATTAAATAAAAATAGGTTTTCTAGCAATCTTTAAAAGAGATTGAATTGTTAAATAGAGAGTTAGACGATGAAAGAGGGCAATATAGGTGTTTGTCGAAAAAAGTAATTTAATGAAAACCTTTGTCATTTAATGGATAAAAACCTCCCTTTAGAAGGATTTACGTTGTATGTGTAGTAAAAGTGAGTAAGGAGGGAGAGGTGTATGGATTTTCTTCGCCGTTGGTCAGGTGTGGCTATTTTAGTTTTGCTTGCATTACTATCATTTAGTAAGGGTTTGAAACTATGGTCTCTTGGTACAAACATAGATGGGGATGGAATTGGTGTGTATTTCTTTCTTATCGAGATTACTGATTTACTCCCAGAAGAAAGGATTCCAACCTATGCCGCAGGTTTTTTTATCCTAAGCTTAGTGGCCCTTATCATCTCAATTGCCATGATTCGTGAGAACATCGTAAAGGTGGATGCGAGTCAGTAGAGTTGCTTACTCATTAAAATATAAAAATTACGAATGAATAGAAGATGAAATCATAATGATTTTGTCTTCTATTTATTTTCTCTGTTATGTAGATTTCATTTTTACAAATAAGCACCTTATGCGGAACACTCGAAGCTGAGAGAATGTTTCCGTGCTTGAGGTGGGCCTAGCCAGGGGTTAAAAAAGAAAAGGAGAGTTCGACTAAGATAGTAATCTTCCTACTTGCCTTTTCTAAAAGCTCAGGTATACGATGAACAGTGATGGGCATAGGGTAAACTGAGGTGAGGTGAAGGGGGTATGATAATGAAAGTACGCTTTATACCAATGAAACAAGAAACATTCGAAAGTTATTATACAGATTCAATACGTGAATACGCTATGGAACATGTGAAAGCAGGGAACTGGACAGAGTCAGAAGCCCTGATTAATGCACAAGAGCAATTTGAGACGCTTTTGCCAAATGATCTTGATACGAATGATCACGATTTATTTACGATCGTCAATGAGGATCGAAACGAGGTTGGCATGATCTGGCTTCATCGTCAGCATCGTCTTGAAGAAGCGCACATATTTATTTATGATATAAAACTGCACGAAGAAGAACAAGGAAAAGGATACGGTACGGCCACTATGAAAGCATTAGAGGTATATGCTGAATCGTTGGAGATTAGCCAAATTGGGCTACACGTCTTCGCTCATAATAAAATAGCCCTTGGACTCTATAAAAAAATGGGGTATGAAACGACTGATCTTGTGATGAAGAAAAGACTCATCTAATGTAACTGCTTTAAGTGAGCAAATAGGTATAAGCCTTTCTTAATGTTTAGAGATTCATTTAAATAAAGGTGGACGACTCATAAGAGTCGCCCGCTTTTTTACTTTTTTTCTTCAGGTTTTTTATTGGCATCTGGCATAATCTCATCAGCAAATTCCGCGAACGCAGCTCCTGAAGGGCGGGAGTCAGCACGCTTCATATACTCCTGAATCTTACCAGCATATTTACGCATCGGTTCATTTTGATTCGTGCCTTCATCCTGGCGACCGCGCGCGATACCATAAAAGGCAGCGCTAACCATTGTAGCCATTACACCTAAGACAGACATCACCATCGGGCCACGGCTTCTTTTTCGTTTACCAAACAGTCCCATCCACATGGGTTGTTTTTTTGTATTAAACATGGACCACCATTGATTGTTCTTCATCGAAACATCCTCTCTTTAAGAGTGGTTCTCCTTACTTAGTGTTTCAATAAAGAGATGCTTTATGAGGGGAATAACAATTCAAATCTCTACAAATTCTACCTTTATCTCCTTTAAGATATGTTATAGTGGCATGCATAAACCAAAATAATGAGGTGTAAGAAAATAATGGATCACTATGAATCTTTACATAAAAAGCCTAATCGGTTAATTCATGAGAAATCCCCTTATTTGCTTCAGCACGCATACAATCCTGTTGATTGGTACCCATGGGGAGAAGAAGCCTTTCAAAAAGCAAATTTAGAAGGGAAGCCGATCTTTCTAAGCATTGGGTATTCGACTTGTCATTGGTGCCACGTAATGGAACGAGAATCCTTTGAAGACGAGAAGGTAGCAAAGCTTTTAAATGAGCGCTTTGTATCGATAAAGGTAGATCGGGAGGAGCGACCAGATCTGGATTCAATCTATATGACTGTTTGTCATATGATGAACGGGATGGGCGGATGGCCTCTTAACGTGTTCCTCACCCCTGAACAGGTCCCTTTTTATTCTGGTACATATTTTCCAAAAGAGAGCAGGTACGGGATGCCGGGTTTTCGCGATGTGATCTTGCAGCTCTATCACAACTTTAAAGAGCAGCCTGACAAAGTGAAAAACATTGAGAATAATGTACAAAATGCACTCGACCAGGCGTTTAATATGGAAAATACCACAGTTTTAACAAAAGACGTCCTTCACCAAACCTATGAGGCCTTCCATAATAACTACGATGAGACATATGGAGGTTTTGGTAGTGCTCCAAAATTCCCAAGACCCCACACACTAATGTATTTGTTACGTTACTATCGATATTCTGGAGAAGAAAAGGCTCTTAGTATGGTTGAGAAAACCCTGGATGGACTTGCGGCTGGAGGAATATATGACCATATTGGATACGGATTTTCCCGGTACAGTGTTGATGAGAAATTTTTAGTGCCGCACTTTGAGAAAATGCTTTATGATCAAGCTCTTCTTGCGATTACGTATACAGAAGCCTATCAAGTAACTAAAGAAGAGCGTTTCAAAAAGATAGCACAAGAAGTTATTTCTTATGTTCTTCGTGAATTAAAGCATGCAGAGGGAGGCTTTTACTCTGCTGAGGACGCGGATTCAGAAGGTGTGGAAGGAAAGTTTTATGTTTGGACTCCTAATGAAGTAACAGAAATCCTTGGACAACATCTGGGGGAATTGTTTTGTGACGTATATGACATTAAAGAACAAGGGAACTTTGAAGGGAAAAGTATTCCGAATTTGCTTCAACTTGACCTCAAATCCTATGCATTACGAAATGGCTTAGAAGAAAAAAGGCTTCGGGAGTCACTTGAAGTTGGGAGGGAGAAGTTATTTGAGGCAAGAGAGGCGAGGGTTCGTCCATTTAAAGATGATAAAATTATCACCTCCTGGAATGGAATGATGATTACAGCTCTTGCAAAAGCTTCTAGAGTGTTTGGAAACAAAACCTATTTTGAAGAAGCGAAACAATCCCTACAATTTATAGAACGGCACCTATTTGTAGATGGCCGCCTTATGGTGCGATATCGAGATGGTGAAGTGAAACATTTAGGGCTAATTGATGATTATGCGTATTTATTATGGGCATATATCGAAATGTATGAAGCAAGTTTTAACCTTGACTATTTACAAAAGGCGAATATACTTAGTGAGCAAATGATGGCTTTATTTTTAGATGCAGATCAGGGAGGTTTCTATCTATATGGTACCGATCATGAACAGCTTATAACCCGTCCTAAAGAAGCTGCGGATGGAGCGGTGCCTTCTGGGAATAGTGTAGCTTCCTTACAGCTTTTGCGATTAGCAAGATTAACTGGTGATGTTAGGAAAGAAGAAGTTGTAAATCATACAATTGCTTCCTTCACAGATGACTTAGTGAAGTATTCAGATGGGCATGCGTACTTTTTGCAGACGTATTTGCTTATTCAAAGTAGCGCTAAAGAAGTTGTGGTCCTTAAAAGTGAAGGGGATGACGGAATGAATGAACTACTGCGTTCTCTTCAAGAAGATTTCCACCCTGAATTGACTTATCTCGTTGGTGATTCTGTAGAAAGACTTGCAAGCCTTGCACCTTTCACAGCAGATTATAAAAAAATTCATAATCGTTCGACTGCCTATATCTGCGAAAACTTTTCTTGTATGCCTCCTACTACAGAAGTCGCAGAAGCGATCCGCCATATAAAAGCATAAGAAAAAAAGAAAAGCATTTGGCTTCAATAGCCAAATGCTTTTTTTCGATCCATTCATTATAAGAACATACCTGCTCCAGCAAGTAGTGATGTTAATAACATCGTTACAATCATAAGGTACACAACAAACTTTTGACGCTTTTCACGCTTTGATGGTTTGCGTTGCTGTGTAGATTCTGTTTGTTTCTTTTGTGTAGTTTTAGATGCCATAGTATTGACCTCCTTCGTCCCCGATACTAGTCCCATTTTAACCCGAATTCTGAAAATGAACAAGTCTCCTTTTCATACACTTCTGTTGCTTGATCTTCTGCTTAGAAAGGTTTTGTTACCGTTTAAGGTTGTTATTTAACCAGTTTGTTCAAAAATAGGGCAGTAATCTTGAAGACTCGAAACTGAGAGAATGTTTCCGTTAGCTCTAATTGTGTGTAAGGTGGGACTGGAAACCACTCGCTTTCCTGTGGGGAGCTGGTGAGTCTCCTCAGCCG
>NZ_AVBG01000010.1 GCF_000770675.1 Pontibacillus chungwhensis BH030062 | reverse complement strand
GATAAAGGGGCAGGAGCTTGCCTCCTACCCCAACAATTGACTTAGAACCATTTTTTAAATGAATCCGGTGTGCCAGGCGAATAGAGGGCCTGATTAATAGTTGAAAGCTTCCTAAGACAAATAATGTAACCCCCCAAGTCTTAACAGCCCCTTCAAAATAAAAGCATATACTCCCGATCAGGAACCAAAGGCCCAGTAGAAAGTCGTTTAATGTATAAAGGATTTGATAAGGCTTCTTAAAAAACAAATCATGCTTGCCAACTTTCAAGTCAACGTAGTCTTCTTTGCTTTGGGTTTGAGCATTTGCTTGCTGTTCTTGATTCATATCCATACATCCTCCTTATTTTCTCTATTCAATCAATACCCCCTTATAAAGGGCATTTAATCTTATAGATTGAGAAGTATAGGCTTGCTCAAAAATTGTCAGTATTTTATAATAAGTGTGACTGTTTTTTTACTTAAAAATGAATGACTATTCATTCATGATGAAGGGGAGTGGGCTTTTTTGAACATAAGTGATCAACTGTCGATAACAGCAAAGGGGAATCCATCAAAGACGGCTTATATTTTTCAAGGTGAGAAAACAAGCTACATGGAGTTAGAAGGTGCAGTTACGAAGTTTGCGTCCAGTTTGAAAGAGTTAGGATATGAAAAAGGGGATCACATTGCACTCGTATCGGGGAACAGCCCCTATTATGTAATTGGCTTATACGGGGCATTGCGTTTGGGGCTTACAGTCATCCCAATTAACCCGATTTATACAGTGGAAGAGATGCGGTACATTTTAAAGAATGGCGATGTAAAAGGTGTTATTACAATGGATTTGTTTATGGATAAGTTCGTGGCTTTGGCTTCAGACTTTCCAGAGATTCACCACTATATCGTGGGAGACACTGGGGCAGATGTCTCACATGCTCAGAAATTGTTAAACGATAAAATGAAATCGTTTACAGGGTTGATGCGAACAGCTGAACTCTCACTGGAGAGACCGACGATTGACGATGAAGACGTTGCGATCATCCTCTATACGTCCGGTACAACCGGAAAGCCAAAAGGAGCGATGCTTACCCATAAGAACGTTTATTCTAATGCTAAAGACGTGGCCGATTACTTGAAGTATAGTCCTGAAGATAAAGTCATTGCGACTCTTCCTATGTTTCATGTATTTTGCTTCACCGTAGCCTTAAACGCTCCTCTTATGAATGGCGGGACCGTTTTGATCCTTCCAAGGTTCTCTCCTGAGGACGTGTTTAAGGTGGCGAAGGATGAAAAGGCTACTGTGTTTGCAGGAGTGCCTACGATGTACAACTATTTGCTTCAGGGAGGAGAGGCGCACAAGACAGATTTCGAAAGTATACGCTTGTGTATTTCAGGAGGTGCCTCAATGCCTGTGGCACTGTTGAAGCAATTTGAGCAAGCCTTCCAAGTTATTGTTTCTGAAGGTTATGGTTTATCTGAGGCTTCACCGGTTACCTGCTTCAATCCTCTCGATCGTCCTAGAAAAGCCGGTTCCATTGGTCAAAACATTTGGAACGTAGAAAATAAGGTAGTAGATGAACTGGGTGATGAGGTTCCTGTTGGAGAAGTGGGAGAACTTGTTGTTCGTGGACCTAACGTCATGAAGGGCTACTACAAGCTCCCAGAAGAAACAGCTGTATCATTACGTGATGGTTGGCTGTATACAGGAGATATGGCCAAAGTTGATGAAGAGGGGTACTTCTACATCGTTGATCGAAAGAAAGATATGATTCTTGTCGGAGGCTACAACGTCTACCCGCGTGAAGTAGAAGAAGTTCTATATCAGCACCCGAACGTAACAGAAGTCGCAGTAGTAGGCGCACCAGATCCAAATCTCGGAGAAGCGGTACAAGCCTTTGTAGTAGTAAATGACACGATTACGGAGGACCAGTTACTCGATTACTGTAGAGAGCACTTAGCCAAGTATAAACTACCAACGGTCATTGAATTCTTAGATGAACTACCAAAGAACACCACTGGTAAGATCCTAAGAAAGAACCTACGCGACCGGGTTACGCAATAATACGGCATCGAAGTAATCAAATAAGTCCTAAACGAGTATGAAATCCATTTTGGGTTTTATACTCGTTTTTTTGTTGAATGGCTCTGTTAATGTTTAGTGTTGATTTTGTCCCATAGCCCCCTTATATGGAATGGTTAAAGTTGAGATATTTCAGCAGGAAGGGGCCGCCTGCGTTTAAGAGTGCTTGGGATTGCTCGGGGACAACTCGCTTTCCTGCGGGAGTCTCGCAGTCCCCGAGCAATCCCTGTCTTTATGGTGGGTGAACGGCCACGCATTTCACATCAGCGGGTCTGTTGTTACCCTATATGGCATGTTTTCGTTCCTCCTTGTATGGTAAAGGTGGGCCGGGAAACTGCGAGACTCCCGTGGGCAGAAGAGCCTAGGTGAGACCCCACAGTCCGGCTCTGCCGGGCGAGGAGGCTCACCAGCTCCCCACAGGAAAGCGAGTGGTTTCCAGGCCCGCCTTACGCTCAATCAAAGTTAACGGAAACATCCTCCCGCCCTCGTGTGATAAAAGAATTTTCTAACAAATTCACTCATCCCTCTTGCAATCTAGTAAAAAATTCGTTAGTTTAGAACATATCAAATTTTAGCGCGTAAAAGCATAAAAGCATAAAAGTGCTAAAGTACATAACAGAGGGGGAACAACAATGAAGAAGTGGTTAATAGTAGCCAGTATCGTCGCTATCATGGCAATTACAGGCTGTTCAAGTTCAGAAGCTAAAGAAGGAAATGAGAAAGAGGAATCATATGATTATACAGTAGGCATCACTCAAATTGTTGAACACCCATCGCTTGATGCAGCCCAAGAAGGGTTTAAAGCAGCGTTTGATGAAGCAGGTCTTAATGTGAACTTCGACGTTCAGCTTGCACAAGGGGACGCAAAGAACAATCAGACCATTGCTGATAACTTTGTAGGGGACGATGTTGATTTAATATTTGCTAATTCAACAGGAAGTGCTCAAAGTGCACTGAACGCAACGAAAGATATTCCGATCGTCTTTACATCCGTTACAGATTCTGTTGGGTCAAACTTGGTTGATTCAATGGAATCCCCAGGTGGCAACGTGACAGGCACAACAGATACACACCCGGATGCGATTCCAAACACCATCTCATTTATGACAGAGAAAATGGATGTTCAAACAGTAGGAATGCTGTACAACCCAAGTGAACAGAATTCATCGTCTCAAATTGAACGTGTGAAAGAGATTGCAGGTGACAAGGTTGATATCAAGACAGCAACGGTTACGACATCCGCTGAAGTAAAGCAAGCAGCAGAATCTCTCACTGGAAAAGTAGATGCTCTTTACATCGTTACAGATAACACTGTTGTCAGTGCCCTTGAGTCCGTATTGCTTGTAGGGCAGGAAGAAGATACTCCTGTTCTTGTTGGTGAGCTTGATTCAGTCGAGCGCGGAGGATTCGCAGCTTATGGGTTTGATTACTATGATATCGGCTTTGAAGCTGGTCAAAAAGCCATTGAAATCCTTGAAGAAGGAAAGGAACCTGGAGAGATTCCTGTATCTTACCCACAAAACTTAAAGCTTCAGATAAATAAAGATGCAGCGAACGAAATGGGTGTAGAAATTCAGGAAGACTGGAAAGAAGAAGCAGAGATTATAGAAAAGTAGAGGAGGATCATCATGACAGGAGCACTATTTGGCGCAATTGAGTCAGGGTTACTATACGCGATTATGGCCCTTGGCGTTTATATAAGCTTTCGCATTCTAGATTTCCCTGACCTTACTGTAGATGGCAGCTTTGTAACGGGCGGGGCCGTTGCATCCGTCCTTATGGTAAGTGGAACATCGCCATTCATGGCTACGCTAGCAGGAGGGGCTGCAGGTTTTATTGCAGGGTGTATGACAGGGTTCCTCCATACGAAGGGGAAGATCAATCCATTATTATCAGGCATTCTGATGATGATTGCTCTATACTCTATCAACCTACGTATTATGGGGCGCCCAAATATTCCTCTTCTAAACGAAGAGACATTGTTCTCTCAAATTGAGAGCTGGTGGGCATCTACAGGGATTGATGCAGCTCTAATGACGCCGTTTCAAGCGCTAGGGATTGAAGGTGCTGCGCCGAATACATTTTATGTGCTTCTGTTTGGAACTCTTCTGATTATCGGTGTTAAAAAGGTTCTTGATTGGTTCTTGCAGACAGAGTCAGGTATTGCACTTAGAGCAACAGGTGACAATGCGAAGATGATCAAGAGTCTATCAGCGAACACTGGCCTTTATATAATGATTGGCTTAGGACTCTCAAACGCACTGGTTGCAATGAGCGGAGCTTTAATTGTGCAGTATAACGGTTTTGCTGATGTCGGTCTTGGAGTTGGGATGATTATTGTTGGTCTTGCCTCCGTTATTATCGGAGAAGGCGTATTTGGTCGTAAGTCCATTGCGAGAACAACGCTCGCTGTTGTACTAGGAGCAGTCTTGTATCGCATCATTCTAGCTGTAGCCATGCAACTTGAATTTGTAAAAGCAAGTGACCTTAAGCTCATCACAGCAATTATCGTAACAGGAGCACTTGTTATTCCAACATTCTCTGGTCAAATCAAAGAGTGGATGGAGCGTAAACGCCAGCAGAAAGCCTTAACACAAGAACTTAAGCAGGAAAGGGGACAGGACGTTGCTAAACCTCAAACAGATTGAAAAAACCTTCTACAAAGGAACACCTGATGAAAAACGAGCGATCGACAACGTTTCTCTAACGCTCGAGGAGGGAGACTTCGTCACGGTGATCGGAAGTAATGGAGCAGGGAAGTCAACACTCCTTAACTTAATTGCAGGAGTCCTGTTTCCTGATCAAGGTCTTATGGCAGTAGATGACCTGAACATGACATACCTTCCGGAGCACAAGCGATCAAAATGGATTGGACGAGTGTTCCAGGATCCCATGGCCGGCACAGCACCTCACATGACGATTGAAGAAAATTTAGCCTTAGCTCTAGGACGTACGAAAAAACGGGGACTTGGACGGGGAGTGAGTTCCTCTAGAAAGAAAGAGTTTAAGAAACTTCTTCAAGATATGAACGTGAATCTCCATGACCGATTGACCACACAAGTTGGTCTTCTATCAGGCGGGGAACGGCAAGCGCTCTCCTTATTAATGGCAACGTTCACAGAACCGCGAATCTTGCTGCTTGACGAGCACACGGCAGCACTTGACCCAGCACGCGCTGAACACATCACCTCGATTACGAGAGATGTCGTTAATCAGCACCAGCTCACAACGCTGATGGTCACGCATGATATGGAGCAGGCGCTTTCCCTTGGTAATCGTTTAATTATGATGGATGAAGGTAAAATCATCTTTCATGCCGATCGGGAAGAAAAGAAAAAATTAACCGTTGCCGACCTGCTAGAAGCCTTCCAAAAGGCTCGTGGTAAATCCTTGGCAGATGATAAAACGTTGTTGCAAAAATAATGAAAGAAAAAAGATTTGCCCCTTTTGAATGAAACGGGCAAATCTTTTTTTATAGGGACGTAAGAAAGTATTGTTAGGCACTTGTTTCGCTTCATCAAACTTTTAATGGTTATCTAATTTTCGTGCTAATTTTTGGTTTAAGTCTGAACTTAGTTTATTTAGTCCGATAATATAGGCGTTTATCCCTTGTTCTTCAAAGCGGCGTATGATTTTATCAAGTACAGCGACAGCGGAATCATCCCATAAACGAGCTTCACTAAAATCAAGCACCACTTCTTTAGCTCCGTCCATCGTATAATCAAATTCATGGAACAGGTCCGTAACAGAAGCAAAGAACAGTTCACCTTTAAAGTAAATCATCATCCGATTTCCATGAATAGAACGACGTATATGAACTTTAGAGATTTTATGAACAAAGAACATAGAACTGAGCAGAATCCCTGTTAATACCCCGATCGCTAGATTATGGGTAAGAATGACCGTTACGACTGTGACGACCATCACGATGTTATCTGTTAGCGGAACGATTGGAATCGTTTTAATGGAATTCCAGTCAAACGTCCCAATCGAGACCATAATCATGACGCCAACTAGTGCGGCCATCGGAATTTGGGAAACGATATCTCCAAGGAAGACAATTAATAAGATAAGAACCACACCAGCTGTAAGGGAAGATAGTCTTCCTCTCCCGCCTGATTTGACGTTAATGACGGATTGACCAATCATCGCACATCCTGCCATGCCGCCGAAACATCCTGTTATAATATTTGCGATTCCTTGACCTTTTGATTCTTGGTTCTTGTTGCTATAGGTGCCAGTTGATTCATCGACAATGCTAGCGGTTAAGAGCGATTCAACGAGGCCTACAATAGCTAATCCAAGCGCATAAGGAAAAATAATACGTAGCGTTTCAAATGTAAGTGGAACAGCGGGGAGGAAGAAGGAGGGGAAGGCCTTTGTAATTTCGCCCATATCTCCCACAGTACTAACCGTCGTATTCGTAAGGAATGCGATTGCTGTAACCACAACAATTGCAACGAGAGCAGAAGGGACCGCAGTACTTACACGAGGCAAGAGATAAATAATAGCTAACGTCCCAATGACCATCGCATACATCACCCACCCAGCCCCTGAAAAGTGTTCGAGTTGAGCTGTGAAGATCAGTATGGCCAGTGCATTCACAAACCCGACCATAACAGAACGAGGAATAAACCTCATGAACCGAGCAAGCTTTGCTATACCAAAAGCAATTTGTAAAACCCCTGTTAATAGGGTTGCTGCTAATAAATAAGGAAGACCATAGCCGGCAACAAGGTCGACCATCAGTAAAGCCATAGCCCCAGTAGCACCAGAAATCATACCAGGACGTCCCCCAACGAAAGCGATCGCCACTGCTATAATAAAAGAAGCGTACAACCCAACCATCGGATCGACCCCTGCAATAATAGAAAAAGCAATCGCCTCCGGTACAAGCGCAAGTGCCACAACAGTACCTGATAAGAGGTCCCCTTTTGTATTAATAAACCAGGATTCCTTAAAGCTCTGTACCTCCATCTGAAAAAACTCCCTTGCCAATATGCTACCCCTTATCATCCCCGAAACGTTGACAAACATGAGCAAGGATACATACTGAGAGAATGTTTCCGTTTGCTTAGATTGAGCGTAAGGTGGGTCTGGAAACCATTCGCTTTCCTGTGGGGAGCTGGTGAGCCTCCTCAACCGGCAAAGCCGGTCTCCGGGGTCTCACCTAGAATTTTAAAGTGCAGGCGTGGTGACCAGGGATAAAAGGAAGTTCGACTAGGATCGTCACATCCTGTGACAACATCGAACGACCCCACATCGTGTGGGGCCGGATAAGGCAGCTTTTTGGAAAAGGCGATTAGCCTTTGTAAAAAAGATGGCTTATCAAGCTAGGTCCTCCACGCAGGAACTAGGCCCTTCTGCCCGCGGGAGTCTCGCAGTTTCCAGACCCACCTTTTCCGTATTAGAAGAAACGAAAACATGCTGCAGGGGGGATTATGGACCTGTATTTCACCTTTCAAGGCTAAAGAAGCGGGTCCGTTACTACAATATAAGGCAGGAGTGTCTGGGGAACGGGGAGACTCCTACGGGAAGAAAAGGTAGGCGAGACCCCACAGAGAGCGCTAGCGAACGAGGAGGCTCTAAAAAGAAAGAGGAAGTTCGACTAAAACCGTCACGTCCTGTGACAACGTCGAACGACCCCACGTCGTGTGGGGCCGCCCGTGGAAAGCGAGTCGTTCCCCAGACACCCCAACCACTCAATAAGCATAACGGTCCCATCCACATTAGATGTCTCAGCTCCTACCCTTCAGAATTGAAAAAAAGGGTCATTTTCCAACAAGGAAAATGACCCTTTCGAGGTTAGTTCACTAGGTCCATCACGGTGTTGTACACTTGGTCTTTGTTAAAGGCTTCGCCCATTGGGAATTTGCCAACGAGGTAATTGTCCTTGTCGAGGAGGTATGCGTAAGATGTGTGGACAAGGTAGTCTGTGCCGTTATCTTTGAACAGGAAACGGAAAGGTTCTGCTAATTTTTTAGTGTCTTCTACTGATCCTCTTAAAAAGATCCAGGACGGGTCTTCTTCTGCTCCGAAACTTTTCATATACTGTTGTAGGCGTTCGTTAGTATCATTTTCTGGATCGATGGTAACGGTGACGAATTCAACTTGATCTCCGTAGACCCCGTCGTCTTTAAACTGTTCTTTTAAATGCATCATGCGTTGGGTGGTGAGTGGACATACATCTGGGCATTTGGTGTACATAAATTCAACAATGCGAACTTTTTCATCCATAGAAGCCAGGTTGTATTCTTCACCTTGTGCGGTATTCATACGTACGTCTGTAGGTAGTTCTACCCCTGCGTCGCGCCAAAATTGCAAATATGATATTCCGAGGCCGATGCCAATTACTAATAAAGAAATAAAGACAATATACCATTTCTTTTTCATATCTATTCCCCCTGTAACCGTTCTGCTTACTTTTATATTACAAGAGTAACTACGGTGGTAATAGGGGTTTCGGTGAACAACTGGTTACAATATTATGGCAACAATTTGAATTTTTTGGGTTGGTGTTTGTACAATAGAGTTTAGAATGGGGGAGGATGCTTTGAAGAAGTTACTTGGATTTTATGGATTCTTTTTAGTCGTGTTATGGATCTACTTTGGTTGGTTTTATGAACTGGATACGTATGCTGATTCTAGATACGCAGCTTACCGTCATGCTTATTCCTTTACCCAGTTAACATTCCCGTGGGTCATATTGTTGTCTTTTATCATAATGGACTGGCATAAAGCTATTTTGAACCGTATAGAAAAGCTACTTAAGAAAAAATGGGCGCAATCTTTTGTCTTTGGTGCTTTCTTTATGACAGCCCTTCAGTTGATTGCGTTACCACTTGATGGAATTGGTTATTCCATGTCTAAAGCTGCTTCAATTAGTCATCAGCCCATCGGAGATTGGCTGGTGGAATGGTGTATTCAAAGCGTGCTTTTTATTGTGGTAGTAGCGGTATTAATTGCGGTCTTCCGCAGTATTGTCTCGAAGTTCCCGCAGAAATGGTGGCTTGTTTTGTGGCTGACTTCTCTCCCTGTCGCTTTTTTCATCATTTATGTGCAGCCGATCTGGATTGATCCCTTATTTGAGGATTTTACATCGCTTGAAGCGGGAAGCTTAAAAGATTCTATTGTAGAACTAGCTGGTGAAGCAGGGATTGAGGAGGATCATATTTTTCAAGTGAATATGAGTGAGAAGACGAGCACTTTCAACGCCTATGTGACCGGAATCGGCGGGCAGAAGCGGATTGTCTTATGGGATACAATGTTAAATGGGATGAGTCAAAGTGAAGTATTGTTTATTCTGGCTCACGAAATTGCTCACTATGTGAAACACCATATTTATATAGGAGTAGCTGGTTATTTGTTATTAAGTTTTGTACTTTTATGGAGCCTTGCGCGCATTTATTCGTTTATCTATCGAAATGGGAAGGAGCGTCTCGGTTTACGTGAACGGTCTGATCTACGCAGTGTACCGGTCTTGTTGCTAGTTGTCACGCTACTAATGTTTGCCACGCAACCAATAAACTTGTATGTTTCGAGGGTTATGGAACGTGCAGCAGACCGTTATGCTATAGAGCATACAGACGATTTGCAGCCAGCCCTTGAAAGCTATCAGGCCTTAGCCAGGGAATCCAAAAGCGATCTCTCCCCCTATGAATGGATTGTTTGGCTTCGATATACTCATCCACCGCTTGGAGAAAGGATTGAGCGTATTCAAAGTGAAATGGAACAACGTGAGCGGAACAATTGATATTTGTAATTCGTTATATTACTATAACTTGTAAATAATTTCTTAAAATGAAAAAAATTCACACGTAAAAAGGTATATCTCTTAACAATCTGGGGTGTAATTGTTGGAATATTATGTGAAAACCGCAAACGGTTGCGTGATACCGCAAATGTTTTTCGGTTACTTTTGGCTAAGATTATATTAGAATAGACTCAAGACAAATTAAACGGCACCGCACTTTTGTAGGACATTCGTTGTCTCTCAAATCTCGGGGCTCGTTTATGGAGTCTTGTTGCATGTTTGTTGTTGAGCTTACATGCAAAGTGAACGAGGTTTGTCGTCATGGACTAATCGTTCACAAGTAATTCCCTCACTCAAAAGTTAACCAGTCGTCTCTTTTTGGCCAATGCCTCGATCGCATTGGCCCTTTTTTTATGCTTTTTTAGATGAGGACTATCAAGATCATTAAGCCTTGTTGTTGGAACAGTGTAATGAGAGAACGTTTCCATTTACTCTAATTGAGAGTAAGGTGGGCCGGGAAACTACTGGCTTTCCGCGGGCGAGCTGTCGAGCCTCCTCGTTCGCTTGCGCTCTCTGTGGGGTCTCGTCTAACTCTTTCTCCCGCAGGAGTCTCGCAGTTTCCCGGCCCACCTTTTCCATATGAGGAGTAACGGAAACGAGCCGAATATGGTAGTCCTATATTTGAGTATTCATATTGAGGTGCGTTCATCAAACATAAAACAAGGCGGCTGAAGGATTCGGATACTGTTGTGAAAGGCTAATGTGGAACACCTTGAAAGTTGTATGATTCTTCATGGTATGGAGGTAGTTTATGGAGGTTTCTGTTGATGCATTGTTTTATTTTTACTTAGGAGTATTAGGTGTCATTAGTTTTTTGGGTGGTCTTTTGGCGGTGAAGAAGTGGCGGAGTATTACGAGTGGGTTTTGGGTAATGGTGGGGATGAGTGTTTTATTTCTGGTGTTTCTTTTTAGGTGGTTCCAAACACCTGCGTCAGAGGCGTATATGGGGACGATTCCTTGGCTTTTCAATCAAGCACTTGCGATTATCTTGTACGGTGTATGGATTATCATTGCGTGGTTTGCGTTAAAGAGGTTTGGTAAGAAGAGTTTCTTGAACGTAAAATAGCTCCTATTCGTAACGTCTTAGGTTAGTCGGGTACCTGTTTAAGAATAAACAACCCAGACCAGAGCTATAATACGAAAGGAGCTAGATGTTATATAGGTTATCCTGAAGTTTGAGAATTTATACATAATAATATGTTTTTAATTTTGAATCTCATTTACAAATTCTTTGTGTTTTTTTGTGGTTTTCAATAAGTGTAAGGCGTTATCCGTTACTTTTATTAAGTAAAAGTAACGGAAACACCATTTCACTATTCGCCCGGGCGCTTGTACGTAATCATGTGTTCGTCATCGGTAATGTAAAAATCTCGGTCTGGCCTTTCGTGTAGGAGGCCGGCTTTTTCGAGTTTGAAGTAATTCACTTTAAAGTACGGGTCGTTTTCAATGATCGGCAGTTCTTGGTTTTGCTTGATGTAATGATCGACCGCGCGTTGGATGTAATCAAGGTCGAGGGCGAGTTGGTGATCTCTTTCTTCAAATATTTCATACGTTTCTTTAGACATGTAGTACGTGTCTTTAGGGATGCCTTTAAGATAAGGGGCTAAGAGATTGTAATCGAGTGTGAGGTCTTCGTTAATGAGAGTGCGTAATTCGACTCGGTCAGGCAAATGATCTGTAAATTCATGGATCGCTTTTCGAACTTGGGCGAGTGATAAATCTTTTACTTCAAGCTGTTCTTGTTTCTTTTTTTTCTTATTCCACCACATTTTGTGTCACTCCAATTTGATTAATTGTATTTGGATCGCGCAACCTAAGAGGGAGAAAGGAGGTGCGCAGTATGGGAGAAAGCCCTCTAACGGAACTTGAGATTAACACGGCATTGAATCCGGATTTTGGTATGAATGATGATGGGTTCTTATTCCATGTAAAGGATGTAGAAGAGTGGGATGTGCCCACAGATTCTCATCAAATTGAGGTATAGTTTTTAGTATAACAGAAATTTTTACCATATAGGGTTATGCAGAAATTCAATTTCTGTCTGATTTTCATATATCCTCTTCTATTTTGGATAACTTTAGTATAATGAAGAAGCATCTTAATTTAGAAGAGAGGATGAATGTATGGATATGTGGAAAGACAGGTTTGAAGTTTCTCCGTTTACGCAAGCGATTCTGGCTGATGAACGGGCAGATGGAAAGATAATCTCACTTGTGATGGAGGGAGACGAATCTTTTTATGTCAATCAATCTCCAAAACGCATGATTGATCATGCTTGTAAATACTTTGGGTCAAGCCTGAAAGGACGACAAGCTGGAACGAGAGATGTTACTGGTATTACACACAAAGCCCCGATTGCCATTGATCCAATGAGTGGCATGTACTTCTTCCCGACTATTTCCCCTCAAAATGTGTATTGCTCCTGGGTTGCTCACTCTCATGTTGATGTAATAGAAGCCACCGGGCATCAGCAAACACGATTAGTCTTCAAAAACCAACGCTCCGTAATAGTGGACGTGTCAAAGGGTACTATTTGGAACCAAATTCAGCGCACAGCCCAGTTCCGCTATAAATTGAATGAGCGACTTCAGTATGTGACGAAGCCTAGCTTTGATCATGTTGCTGAATCAGTTGTGTTTCATCCAAAATCATAAGAAAAATGAGAAGGAGACGCTTTTTAGCGTCTCCTTTATTTGAGAAGAAAATGGGGATAACTAAGGCAAGTCTTCCATGCCGCTTGAGGCTAATTTCCCTTCGGAAGGTTGAAGCACTTTGCGCATGAGTTCATACATAATGGTTTCTACATGTTTACGGATCGCAGGATTAAAATAATTTCTTTTTTCTTCATGACCTCCTGATACAAAAAGATAGGAGGAGAAGGATTCATTTTTTGATAAAAGCATGACGTCCAGTTGACGTGATTTCATAATTCCTCTCAGATATCTTCGTTCTGATTTTGCCTTATGGGCCATCTTTCTCAATAATTCCATATACGGTTCTTTAATTTTGAAAGAACCCTGCTCAATCGTGTGGATGTCTTTTTCAATTACGAGTATGGCCATGGATAAGAAGAGAAACCTTGAGGCAAGTTCTCGATCTTCTTCACTTAAGTACCGCATGTTCGTTCCCTCCTGTAATGAGAACATATGTTCTATTATAACGTAATTTTATGTAGAAACAAATAGGTGTATGATGGAAATGGTCCCCATGTTGCAAAAAAACATACTAAAAGACCTCGGGAATGGGTTTCTTTTCACAACGATGTGGCTACCATTTATAATAGAAAGGTAAATCGTATAAAGAAGCGGGAAACGGAAAAGTCGGTGGAGTTTATATCTCTGTTAGGAGTTAGATGGATGAATATTCAAGACTTAGATTATGAAGCGCTAAAAGAAATGATTAAAAACGATACGTTTGATGATTTTATTATGCAGTTGCTGCAGGAATATGAAGCGTTAGGTCCATTGCCAGGAATATTGCTTCCTTTGTTAGAGGCGATTTTACCTTTTTTACCTTTATTTATTTTTGTGGTAGGGAACTCGATTGCATACGGTTTATTTAAGGGGTTTTTATTTTCTTGGCTTGGTGCGGTTCTTGGTGCAGTATTTGTCTTTTGGGTGATTCGAAGACTTGGAGAGAAAAAGTTCTTTCAGTTTATAAGGCGGAATCAGCAAGTACAACGTGTAACTTCCTGGTTCGAGCGTCACGGGTTTGGACCGTTATTCTTGTTAATGTGTTTCCCGTTTTCCCCATCCGCGATTATTAATGTCGTCGGGGCATTGTCGAAAGTAAGTTTTCAGCAGTTTGTGTTAGCGGTCGTCATGGGGAAAGCGGTAATGATCTTTACGATCTCTTATGTAGGACACAGCATTACGGAGTTTGCTCAGAAACCTTTTAAAACCGTAGTAGTAGCAATCTGTATTGCAATCTTTTGGGTAATCGGAAAGGTGATTGAACGCAAATTGCAACACCGTTCTCATGAAAACGTAAGCGCAAACGATTAGGCGAAAACGAATATGGGTAGAATGATAGTAGTACACTTCTGGAGGAGAAATCATGAATATGAAAAGTGCCTGGAGATGGCTTCGGACCATTGTATTTGCTATTGTTCTCGCTCTTATGTTTCGTTCGTTTTTGTTTGCAAGCTATGTGGTTGAAGGGGAATCCATGCAACCGACGCTTTTTGATGGGAATCTATTAATGGTCAATAAAGTGGTTTATGACTTACAGGATGTTAATCATACGGACGTAATTGTATTTCATGCTAATGAAAAAGAAGATTACGTGAAACGTGTAATTGGTTTACCTGGTGACACCATTCGGTATGAAGACGATACATTATATTTAAATGGGCAAAAAGTAGACGAGCCCTACCTAGATCCTTATCGGGTCAACGATGGAAAGCCGTTAACCGAATCCTTTACCCTTGAGGAGATTGAAGGTGGGGCTAAAGAAGTGCCAGAAGGACATATTTTCGTCATGGGAGATAACCGAAGAGAAAGTTTAGACAGTCGCTATTTCGGCTTTGTCCCTATTGATACGATTGTCGGAAAAGTGGACGTACGATACTGGCCGATTAATAAGCTAGCTCTTAAATTTTAGAGGGTTATGAGTCATAAACATAATATAGAACGTAGAAGAGCACTCCAATTAGCCCCTGGCTAGAGTGCTCTTTTTTGTATTCCTATCATATAAGCGCCCTTATATGGAAGAGTTGAAGCTGAGGCCCTAGAGCTGGAACGGGGTCGTTACGTTTGATGAGTGCTTAGGGGTGTCTGGGGAACGACTCGCTTTCCGCGGGCGAGCTGTCGAGCCTCCTCGTTCGCTAGCGCTCTCTGTGGGGTCTCGTCGACCTCTTTCTCCCGCAGGAGTCTCCTCGTTCCCCAGACACCCCTCCCTATATTCTTGCAAACGTCCCCACTGCTTAAGCGTGGCGGACAATAATGAGGAATCAAAATGTGGTATGTTTTCGTTACTGTTAATACGGTAAAGGTGGTCCGAGAAATTGCGAGACTCCTGCGGCAAGAGGAGCCAGTCTAGTTCCGGCGTGGAGGACCTAGCGTGATAAGTCATCTTTTTTACAAAGGCTAAGCGCCTTTTCCAAAAAGCTGTCTTATCCGTACGGTCCTAGGCACCACGCCTGCACTTTTCAATCTAGGGGAGACCCCGGAAGAAGCGTGAGCGACTGAGGAGGCTCTCCAGCTCGCCGCGGAAAGCGAGTGATTTCTCGGACCACCTTTAAGCTCAATTCAAGCAAACGGAAACATTCTCCCGTCTTAGTCTTCCAATTTATCGCTAAGGCATAACATTAAGAATGGGCGCGATTCGTTGGTAAAGGTGCTTTTAATCGAAGGCTTATATAGGCCAATCCCATAAACAACACTGCACAGCAGACAAGGACGCCTTGGAAAGGGACAATGGCTGCTCCTAAGCTTCCGATGCTGGCGCCTGTTAATAGGGTGAACGAGTATATCGACACCGCACTAGCGCGTGCTTGTTTGCTGCATTGCCCTACGAGCAAGATTACCATTGGGATGGTTAATGAAGTAGAGGCAATCATGAAGATGGAAGCGGCTAAGAGTGTCCATGTATTGAGAACCAGTAATGGAAGGGAAAAGCCGATTGTAACTGCCAGAAGACTCGTGCCTAATACAAACGGTGCTCCGAAGCGTTGTTGCAGTGGGCCGGCGAAGAAGGCTGGGACAATTCCAATTAGTCCAATTACCCGAAAACCTTGCAGGGAAAAGGGGATATCAATTTCTCCTCGGGCAATTAACCATTCAAAACTTCCGTAAAATAGCATGACGGTAAAAAGAAGGAAAAAGGTAATTCCATATAGTTTTTGCAAGGGTCTGAACTGAAAAAATGATAAAATAGGAGATAATGAAAATAACGTTTGAAAGGTTTTGGGTTTTGATGAAACAAGAAATTGTTTCAAAAGCAATAAGCAGATGACATATAGCATGCAAAAGCCAAAAAAGACCGTACGATACGATCCATAACTAGCCAGTTCAACGGCAATCATTTGCCCAAAGATCCCGGCGAACAAGAAGCCTGTATTAATCATCGCGATGACGAAGGCTTGCTTTTTGCCTTTAAAGTGTTCGAAGGAATAGGCAAATGCAGTGGGTGCGAAACTTGCAGCAAGAACCCCTTGAGCAGCACGCAGAATAATAAACAGCCAAAAGGTCGGCATAAGTCCAACGAGTAAAGTGACAATGGCAAGAGCTGTCATACCGCTTAGAAGGACTTTTTTGTGAGGCAGTTTGTCAGCGAGCATCCCGAAGAAGAACAATCCGACCGCATAAGGGAAAATAAACATCGAACTAGCTAGAGACACGACGGAGTCGGACACACCGTATAACTGTGCGATTTCTGAATGGAGAGGAAGCATGGTGTAGAGGTTGCTTGCGATGAAGATACCGGTAAAGATCAAAGCGCCTGCCATTAGCTTTGGTTTCAGCAAGGGATCACTCCTCTATACAATCGTAGTCGTACTGTATGCAAAACTCTAAAAAACGTTCATGGAGTGGAGGTAAGAAATGAGTATACGATTTTTATTAGGAAGAGCTGGTGCTGGGAAGAGTACACAGTGTCTTGAAGAAATAAGAGAAAGTTTGAAAGAATCCCCTCAAGGGGCTCCGATTCTCTATATGGTCCCTGATCAGATGACGTTCCAACAGGAATATGCCCTATTAAAGCAGGAAGGGATTGAGGGGAGTATCCGCGCGCAAGTATTTAGCTTCTCCCGTCTTGCCTGGCGTGTGCTTCAGGAAACAGGTGGCGGAACGAAGAAGATGATTAGCTCTACAGGCGTCCAAATGATGCTTCGTAAGATCACTGAAGAACGAAAGTCAGACTGGAATGTGTTCCAAAAGGCAATCGAAAAGCAAGGGTTTATTGAACAACTAGAAACGATGATCACAGAATTTAAGCGGTATCGAATTACGCCTGATTCGTTAAATGAGTACATTGGCTCGATGGGGGATTATAAACATCCGTACCCTGGAGAAGAGGCTCTGCAGCATAAATTAGAAGACTTATCGTACATATACGAACAGCTTATGATGGCCCTTCGTGAACAATATATTGATAGTGAGGACCAACTTCAGCTTCTTGCTGAGAAGATCGAGGAAGCTAATTCATTAAATGGAGCTGAAATTTATTTAGATGGCTTTCACAGATTTACGCCTCAAGAACTTGTAGTGTTGCAAGCTCTTATGAAGAAAGCAAAACGCGTAACGATTGCTCTTACATTAGACCAGCCTCGCTACGGAGAGATTGATGAACTTGATCTCTTCCACCAGACGGCTCATACGTTTCAGGATTTAGAGCGAACGGCGCAGGAAGTAAATGTTCCGGTTGAAGAGGTGAAATATGTATATGGCGGTGAAGGTCGTTTTGAGCGTCGCCCGGCCTTTGAGCATCTCGAACATTACTTTACAACGAGGCCGGCACCTGGGTATCAGGAGAAGGCTCCGATAACAGTAGCCCAAGCGGTTCACCCTCGTGCTGAAGTGGAAGGTGTCGCTCAGGAAATTATGGAGCTTGTACGAGATAAAGGATATCGCTATCAAGATATGGCGGTCTTAATTCGTGAGCCTGACGTTTATCATGACTTAATTCAAACCGTCTTTGAGGATTACCGGATTCCGGTTTTTATTGATGAAAAGCGGACAATGTTGAATCATCCGCTCGTTGAATTTGTAAGATCAGCGCTTGATGTTATTGAAGGGAACTGGCGGTATGAGGCCATTTTCCGTTTATTAAAAACAGATTTCTTCCCTTTAGGGGACAGAGAGCATCCGCTTACTCAGGATGCCATTGATGAACTTGAGAATTATTGCCTCGAGTATGGGGTCAGGACGAAAAAACGCTGGATTAGTGAAGAGCCTTGGAGATTTCAGCGCTTCAGAGGGTTTGATCATTTATCTCAGACAGATGAAGAGAAGAAGAAAGAAGAGCGTATTAATCGCCTTCGAGACCAGGTTGTCAAGATTCTTCTACCTTTCGATGAGCGGATTCGCGAAGCATCTACCGTTAAAGAACGTTCTCAGGTTCTGTTTCAGTGGCTTGAAGAATTGAAGGTACCAAGTACGTTAGATCATTGGCGCGACTGGTATGACGAACGTGGTCAAATTGAGAAGTCCCGCGAACAAGAACAAGTATGGGATAGCGTCATTGGGCTATTTGATGAGATGGTTGAGATGATTGGAAACGATAAGATTTCATTACAGCTTTACCGAACAACAATGGAAACAGGGCTTGAGTCGTTGGACTTTTCCCATGTCCCACCAAGCATGGATCACGTCATTGTTGGAAGCGTAGATCGCTCACGTATTACAGGGATTAAAAGTGCGTTTCTCCTCGGAGTAAATGAAGGTTTATGGCCAATGAAGCCACAGGCTGAAGGGATGATTTCAGAACAAGAGCGGGAATTGCTGTCTGAGCACGGTGTGCAGCTTGCCGACAGCAGCAAACGTCAACTTCTCGATGATCACTTCTATGTGTACCTTGCTTTTACGGCAGCTTCTGATTACTTATGGGTGAGTTACCCCCTTAGTAATGAAGAGGGGAAGGCGAAGGTTCCGTCTTCTATGGTCAAACGTATGAAGGAGTTATTCCCATATTGTGAAGAGAAATCGCTCCTTGAAGAGGGCGATGATCACGAGGAGACGGAGCGTTTCATTACAACTCCTCAGAAAACACGTTCTGTTTTAACCGCACAACTCTCACGTTACTTGCGCGGATATCCGATGAAGGATATTTGGTGGGATGTGCTCGATTGGTTTATCGCTCATGATACGAACTCAATTGATACAAAGCGTGTCCTAATGAGCTTGTTCTATAAGAATACACCGTCTAACTTAGGACGTAATACAACGGACAACTTGTATCCGAAACAGATGAAAGCAAGTGTTTCACGTTTAGAGACGTACTATCGATGTTCGTATCAGCATTTTGCTAAATACGGGCTTGGATTACAAGAACGGTCCGTCTATAAGCTTGACGCACCAGATATTGGTCAGTTGTTCCACGAGGCATTAAAACAAATTACGGAGTGGATTCAAGTTGAAGGGCGTGAGTGGAATAGTATTACAGAGAGTGATACGAATCAGTATGCAAAAAGAGCTGTTCACGAACTCTCACCTATTCTGCAGCACCAGATTCTTTATAGCTCAAACCGTTACCAATACATTCAACAGAAACTTCAAGACGTAGTGGCCCGAGCTGCATATATGCTAAGTGAACAAGCCAAACAAAGTCAGTTTGCACCAGTAGGGCTAGAGGTCGGTTTTGGCCCTGAAGATAAGATCCCACCGATGACGCTAGACCTTGCGAATGGATTCGAGTTAATGCTAAGAGGACGAATTGACCGGGTAGACCGTGCGCAAGGAGACGAGGGGCTTTTACTTCGAATTATTGATTATAAGTCTAGTGCAAAGGGACTTGACCTTGTTGAAGTGTACTACGGTCTGGCTTTGCAGATGCTGGCGTATTTAGACGTGGTGCTTTCCCATTCAGACACGTGGCTAGGGACGCAGGCAACTCCTGCTGGGGTGTTATATTTCCACGTCCACAACCCAATGATATCAGGCTCTCAGCTTCTTAAAGACACGGAAATTCAAGACGAGCTCTTTAAGAAGTTTAAAATGCAAGGACTTCTTGTAGAAGATGAGCAAATCGTAAAAATGATGGATACGAATTTAGACACGGGGATGAGTAAGATTGTGCCGGCTGGTTTGAAGAAGGCTGGTGGATTCCGAAAAGGTTCACAGACGGCAGAAGAAGCAGCCTTCAAGCACTTGCAAAGTTATGTACGTGATATGATGAAATCTGCAGGTGAATCGATTACAAACGGAAAAGTCGATTTAAACCCATTCCAGAAGAATCAACAGGTCGCTTGTACATTCTGTGAATTCCGTTCTGTTTGTCAATTCGATCCGACGCTTGAAGAGAACCAGTACCGAACGATAAAACCGATGAAGGATGAAGATATATTGCAACAAATTGTGAAGCAAGAGGAGGATGATGAATAATGCCATCCTGGACACCAGAACAAGAACAAGCCATATACACAAGCGGGAAAGACGTTCTCGTATCAGCAGCTGCCGGATCAGGGAAAACCGCTGTTCTCGTTGAACGTATTATTCAGAAACTCTTGAATCAGGATAACCCAACAGACATTGATACCTTGCTTGTTGTGACATTCACAAATGCTGCTGCACAGGAAATGCGAAACCGTGTAGGGGAAGCTCTTGAGAAAGCTCTTGAGGAGAACCCAAGCTCGATGCACTTGAAGAAACAACTTTCCTTATTGCAACGCGCCTCGATCTCGACGCTTCACTCTTTCTGTTTAGACGTTGTACGCCGTTACGCTTATCAGCTTGATTTAGACCCTCAGTTTCGGATTGCAGATGAAGTAGAGGGCGACCTTATTCGTCAGGAGATCTTAGAGGATCTGTTTGAAGAGTGGTACGGGAAAGACGGAGAAGAACGGGATGCTTTCTTTGAAGTGGTCAATCGTTTCTCAGGGGACAGAAGTGATCAGGAAGTTGAATCACTCATGCTTTCTGTGTATACCTTCGCCATGCAGAATCCTTGGCCAGAGACGTGGATGGAGAAAGTTTCTGCGATGTACCACGTTTCAGAAGATACGCCTGAAGGGGATATTGAGTGGCTCAATATTTTAAAACGCGAAGTGAAAAGTCAGCTTCACGCCATGCTTGCTGATTCAGAACAAGCGTTGAATCTGACTCGTGAGCCTGATGGTCCTTATCATTACGCAGAAGCTATTGATGACGACCGAGAGAAGATGCAAAATGCTCTAGGCCTCGTGGACATTTCCTGGCATGACCTCCAACAGTTCATGGAGACTTCAGGAGGGTTTAAAGCCCTGTCTCGTAAAAAGGTTGAGTGTTCTGATGAGTTAAAGGATCAGGTGAAGGCTCTTCGTGATCGTTATAAGAAACGCTTTACCTCCCTTAAAGAGGATTGGTTTGCTCGTTCCCTTGCTGCTCATCTAGGCGATATGCAGACACTTGCCCCTGTTGTCGACCAGCTTATGTTGCTTGTGAAAGAGTTTCACGAACGTTTCCAAAAGAAGAAGAAAGAGCAAGCCCTTGTTGACTTTGCCGACCTTGAACACTATTGCTTACAAGTGTTGATGGATGATGAGTCAACACCTGGGGATATTCAGCCTTCAGAAGTAGCAAAGGGATATCAGTCTCAGTTCACAGAACTGTTAGTAGACGAATATCAGGATACGAACCTTGTTCAAGAAACCATTTTACGAATGGTGACAGATGGGGAGCATGCGGGGAATCTCTTCATGGTAGGAGACGTAAAGCAAAGTATTTATCGCTTCCGTCACGCTGAACCGACGCTGTTCTTGCAAAAATATAAAGAATTCGCGGCACAAGACCATCCTTCAGAACGCATTGACTTAGCGCGTAACTTCCGTAGTCGAAAGGAAGTTCTTCATGGGACGAACTATATTTTCCGCCAGCTTCTTGATGAAGAAGTTGGAGAGATGACGTATGACAAAGATGCCGAGCTTATTTACAGCAATACGATCTACGATGAACTCACTTCAGCGGATGCTGATGCAGAACTAATGATTATTGACCGCCAGGCGCCTGAAGATCCATCTGAACTAGAAGCGGGAGAAGAAGGGTTTCAGGATCTTGAAAAAGCTCAAATCGAAGCTCGTGCTTATGCCCAAAAGATTAAACAATGGCTTGGCCACGGGGATGAAGAAGCGCTGCAGGTTGTGGATAAAGCGACTGGGATGAAGCGAAGTATCCAATTCCGCGATATCGTGATCCTCATGCGTTCCATGACATGGGCACCGACCATTGTTGAAGAGCTAAAGCAACAAGGGATCCCGGTTTATGCAGAGTTGTCTTCCGGATATTTTGAAGCGATTGAAATTAAAATTATGATCAGCCTCTTGAAAGTTATCGATAACCCTAGACAAGATATTCCACTCGCTTCTGTTCTTCGCTCTCCGATTGTTGGATTGAACGAAGATGAGCTTACAAATGTTCGTTTAGCAAAGCGGAAAGCGTCTTATTATGAAGCTCTAAAAGCATACAAGCGTGTAGGGGATGACGCTAGCTTAATTGAAAAAGTCGAACATTTCCTTATGAGACTTGAAACGTGGCGTGTAAGGGCAAGACAAGGGTCTTTATCAGAGCTGATTTGGCAAGTTTACAGAGAAACGGGGTACTATGACTTTGTTGGAGGCATTCCGGGCGGACGTCAACGTCAGGCTAACCTCCGTGCCCTTTATGACCGCTCGCGCAGTTATGAAGCTACATCATTCAGAGGATTATTCCGTTTTCTTCGTTTTATTGAACGAATCGAAGAACGAGGCGAGGACCTTGGTGCAGCGAAGGCTTTAGGTGAACAAGAAGACGTTGTCCGCATCATGACGATCCATAAAAGTAAAGGTCTTGAGTTTCCTGCCGTTCTCCTTGGTGGTATGGATAAACAATTCAACCAGCAGGATTTAATGTCGAAATACTTACTCCATAAGGATCATGGTTTCGGTAGTAAGTTTATAGATCCAGAGAAGCGGATCATGTACCCAACGCTTGCCTACCATGCTTTGAAAAAGGAAAAACAACGTGAGCTTCTTGCTGAGGAGATGCGCGTACTGTATGTAGCATTAACACGTGCGAAAGAGAAGCTCGTTATGATAGGGAACGTAGCATCACTTGAGAAGAAGCTAGATAAATGGCGTGAATGGGTCGAACATCCACACTGGGTACTCCCGGCTCATTATCGTTTAGAATCAAAATCCTATTTGGACTGGGTCGCTCCGGCTCTTATTCGCCATGAGCAGAATGAGGAATTGCGTGGCGCTGGTTCTATTATGCGTGTACCTGAAGTCATTGTGAACGATGAATCCACGTGGCGCATTAGTCTTCTTCATAGCAGTGCGTATGCGAATCCAAATCGCGTGGAAGAGAAACAAAGTGAAGCGCTAGAAGAAGCGATTCGAGAGTGGAAGCAGGTGGATGAAACAAGAGGTGAAGAGGAAGAAGTTAACCGGCGCTTGTCCTTTATTTACCCGCACCAAAATGCGATCCACCATCGTGCAAAGCAGTCGGTGACAGAACTGAAGCGTCAGCGTGAAGTACCTGATGAATATAGTGCCGACTCGTTAATTCGTGAATTCAAGGCACCCATAGTTCAGCGTCCTCGCTTCATGCAGGAAAACCGCTCCTTAACAGCAGCGGAAGCAGGTAGCGCCATGCACACGGTCATGCAGCTCTTGCCGTTTACAAGGAAATTAACAGCGGCTGAAATTGAAGAGTATGTGGAACTTTACGTAGAAAAAGAACACCTCACAAGAGAGGAAGCCGATGCGATTAACGTGGAAGCCATCGAAGCATTCTTTGAAAGCGAAATGGGCGAGATGATTATGAATTCTACAGAAGTCCATCGCGAAGTGCCGTTCACCTTAACGTTACCCGCTCACGAAGTGTATGCCGACTGGACAGAAGAAACTGATGAGAAAGTATTTGTCCAAGGTGTCATCGACTGTATCATCCCTGGTGACAACGGCTGGATCATTCTTGATTACAAGACGGATAAAATCCAAGAAGGACAAGGGGAAGAGTCGTTAAAAGAGCGATACAGAACCCAGCTTTCTCTTTATGCAGAAGCACTCAGTCGCATTTGGCAGAGACCCATTATAGCCCAATACCTTTATTTCTTTGATGCATCGATGTTAACACGAGTAGACGAGAGGTGATGAAATGGCCCAGCAGGAATCGTGTGAATTATGTGGACGCGGTCCTATAGAAACAACCGAACACCACTTAGTCCCGAGGCAGTACGGAGGCGCAGAAGGCCCAACCGCTGAATTGTGCAAAGCCTGTCACAAGCAAATTCATGCATTATTCACCAATGCAGAATTAGCCGGATTTTACAACACGATCGAACGCCTCCGTGACCATCCTGATATGGAGAAATATATTAAATGGGTAAAGAAACAAGATCCCCAGAAGAAGATTACCATTAAAAAAGCCAACCGCAAAAAATAACCAGTAAAACGGCCAAGGAAGAAACCCCTTGGCCGTTTTTGTGTGTTATGTTTCCGTTAGCTAAATTTGAGCGGGAGGTGGTTCGGGAAATCACTCGCTTTCCGCGGCCCCACACGACGTGGGGTCGTTCGACGTTGTCACAGGACGTGACGGTCTTAGTCGAACTTCCTCTTCCTTTTAAAGGCCTCCTCAATCGCTACGCGCTTTCCGGGGTCTCCCCTAGGCTCCTACTGCCGCAGGAGTCTCGCGATTTCCCGAACCACCTCTGCCATATATGGTGTAACGGAAACGTGCGATTTGTGGAAAAAGAGAGATCTCTTGCTATGATTCGCGGTACGTTTATCTTATTTATTTCGGTTTGATGGGAACTTTCCCTTGTGATAAGGGGAGGGTCGGACGCCCGCAAACGCTCTTAAGTTCTTAGCTCCCATATATGGTGCGTTTCCGTTTCTCCAAATATGGAAAAGGAGGGCCTGGAAACTGCGAGACTCCCGTGGGCAGAAGAGCCTAGGTGAGACCCCGGAGGCCGGCGTAGCCGGCTGAGGAGGCTCACCAGCTCCCCACAGGAAAGCGAGTGGTTTCCAGGCCCTCCTTCCTCTCAATAAAAGCTAACGGAAACGTTCTCCCAGTTTCAGTAATAAATAAAGACGAAATTACATGATGTAATTTCGTCTTTACCCATCTAGGTGGCAACTGTTGGCTGGTCAACGCCATCGGGATCAAATGGGTTCGTGGAGCTAATGCCGTTGTTCGTATTGATGAAGTCGCCTGTGTTGGCACTTCCGGAACCAGTATTTGATTTAGAGGAGCTTTTTGGAGAAATGTAGAATGAGTCTCCAAAGTTAATAACGCCTCCGCCTACGCTGTTAATTTTAATAGGTCCGACAATGGATGGCATGGTGATCACCTTCCTTATAAGAAGTCTCTCTTCATAGGGTATGCAACCTATGCCTTATTGTTCGTCATCCTTCTCTTTTAAGATGCGGAAATGTTTAATGCGGACTTCGGATTCAATGTGGTCGAGGTTACCGATTTGAAAGACAGATGCAGAAGACACCCCTTCAATGTGAACGGAGTCTACATGGATATAGGGGTCGCACGGCACTCTTGTTTGATCGATCATAAGTTGACGATCAAAGCCGGGTAATTCCGCTGAGTAGATGGGGAAGTCGCTGAATGGGAAGTCTCGATCTGAGAATAAGGCGCCTTCCTTTTGAACAGCTAAGGCTCTAGAGCGAGGTGTTGCTTCTTCTGCATCTCCAATTTCAAAAATGGAACTAAGGGTAAGAGAGTTGATTTTTACTTGATTCACACAAGACGTACGTTTATACATCTTTTTCTCTCTTGTCTTTCTTACGCTTTCTTTCTGTGAGCGGGACTAGCGGGCCGACGATAAAGGATTCGGGCGGCGTATCAAAGATAGATGAGAGGGCAATTGATTCATTGTCCCCAATTAAAAAAACAGAAGATGAGGAAACACCTTGAACTCGGATGTTCCCCACATTTAGTCCACAGTTATGCACTTCAAACTTCACCAGGTTCATCTCCTTTATGGCTTTGGTTTTGGATGAAATGATGGAGGGATTCGTAGATTTCTTGTTTGACCTGTTGGGATATAGATTGAATCTTTGCGTCGTCGATCATTCCGTCAGATGCATTAGATTGCTCAAGGTAATGGGCTACACGATCATCGAGTTGTTTCTGTATATCTTGTAGAATAAATTGCTGATAGGTTGAATCATAATGGCGACCGTATTGCCCAGCGATTTGTTGTAGGTCCCGTGGTCCTTGATTGGTTAGGTAATTTTGTAAATCAGATATAATTTTATCTTTCACAGCCTGACCTCCGCTAAGTTTAGGAGGAAAGGGCTTTTCTTCTATCGCAAGGTCTTCAATACCAAAGTCCTTTCCGTTCTGGGGGGTTAAGCCAATATTAAGCGTCCCTTCCAGGGTTTCGATTTTTAATTGATCAAAGTTGTATTCGATTTTTTCGATATTGGTGGAAGGGCGTTGGTTCTCTTCTGTCTTCTTCTCAAGTTCACCGACTCGCTTCTCTAATTCTTTCATTTTCTCTGTTTGCGATTCCACGAGCTTATGAAGCTTCTCTAAATACTGGGTCCATGAATCCATATACTGCACTCAATCTCCCCCTTTCTAGGCACTTACCTAGAATACTGTATGCACCAATTAGGAAAAGTGTGAAGATTAGGAGATTGATAAAGGAACAAGAGGGGATCCACCTTCTCCTCCTGTTCCACCTCCTCCACCTTCCCCTTCTCCAATCGCCTCAGCTTCCTCTGCAGGTTCAGTGTATCCTCCTGTATTATAAAGGCTAGAACGCGCCTGGATAACGCCTGCACTGCCAATTTGAAAAACTGAGGAATTGGATACAGATCCCACTTTTAAAAAGTGAATATTGATAGACTGATGGATCGTGTAATTCATATGCCCGTTCCTCCCTATTTTTCAAAATCCTCAATTGTAGATTGATCAACGACATCTTGGTCATAAACCGTTGTAGTGGATTCAGATAAATCGATATGAATGCCATCACCAGTGTTAAAGGACCCGCCCCCAGCAAAGGTTTTTGCGGAACTCTGGGGAGCCATGGCGTAGACATCGCCGATATTAAATATTGCAGAGCCTGAAATGTTTACTACCTTAACGGCTCCCACCTGAGCTGGCATAGGCATACCTCCTTTATGATTAGCTTATGAGAGAGATGAGAGAACGTGTTAATCGTCTAAAAAAATTGCTTCTTCCGGCGAGATTAACGTAAAGTTAAGGTACATAGGTGATTAGGAGGTGAGGATTCGTGAAAAGTAAACGATTGCCGTGGATTGACGCGGCAAGGGGATTGGCCATTTTTGGAATTTTCATGGTAAACATGCCCTCGTTTAACGCGCCATACTTTATGTTTGGTGGAGAAGAGGCTTGGACCGGCGAACTGAACCGCGCTGTTCAGTCTGGTATTGATATGTTCTTTCAGGCAAGCTTTTATACGCTTTTTTCGTTCTTATTTGGATTTGGTTTGTATATGATGAAGGAAAGCTTAGAAGGTAAGGGACTTCATTATTCAACAGTGCTTACACGTAGGTTGAGTGTCTTAATTGTTTTTGGACTCATCCATGGGATCTTGATCTGGTATGGGGATATTTTATTAACATACGGTGTGTTAGGATTCTTGCTCCTTCCATTGTTGAAATGGTCTGTTAAGGTGATGAGCTGGGTGGCTCTTACCGTCTTGGTGATATTTACGACGTATGTCACATTTGGGTATTACAGTTTTCGTGATCAGCTTGGTCAGGCGAATCAGTTTCTTATTGATAAAGCATTTACTGCTTATCAGTCAGACAGTTTGCTTTCGATTTGGTCAGAAAACTGGGAAACGTGGCAACTCGTCTACGCTTCTGTGTATCAATGGGTCTTTTTGGCAACATCGATATGGCCTGTTATGGTACTTGGTGTCATCGCTGCTAAGAAGCGATGGTTGCACGAACCTATCAAGCATGAGAAAACGCTCAAGCAAATAGGGGGAATCAGTTTCATTCTATTTGTTGTTTTTAAAATCGGACCATACATGTATGGAAATCCTGAGTGGTTTAGTACTGCGCAGGATAACATCGGCGGAACAGCTTCAGCAATCTTTTACATGACGATGATTACGCTGCTTTGGAACAAAAAAGAAAAACTCTTGGTCCCGTTTCAATATGTTGGGAAACTTTCATTAAGTAATTATATTTTCCAATCTGTTCTATGTTTCCTGCTCTTTTACGGTGTAGGTTTAGGATTGTATGGAGATGTTTCTCCCGTGTGGAATGTGGTTCTTGTAGTCGTCATCTACACACTTCAAGTCTTTGGAAGCTTCCTGTGGTTGAAGGTCTTTCGGTACGGGGTAGTGGAGTGGGTCTGGCGAGTTTTTACATACAGACAGGTCCAACCTCTTAAACGATCTAAAGAAAAGATGAGGTGAGGGTGTGTGAAACGATCTTTGTTGGAAAAAGAAGCAGCATCCTGGGTGGAAGAAGGGATTATTTCTAGAGAGCAATATGAACAAATCATCAAAAGGTATCCGAACAGAAACTCAAGAGGATTGCTAACGATTTTTGGTGGTTTGTTTATTGGATTAGGATTCCTGACTTTTGTGGCTTCAAACTGGTCTTTCATGCCAAACATCTTAAAGATGGGGATTTTGATTGTGTCACTCCTTGGCTTTTACTTCTTCGGGGAACGCGCTTATCAAAGAGGGTCCAAAGCGCTAGGCACATCATTTTATGCCATAGGAGTTCTGCTATTCGGAGAATCGATGATTTTGACCGGACAAATGTATCATTACATGTCTTATAGTGCGACGACTTTTTTCTTATGGGGAGTAGCTGCTCTATTGGTATACATGGCTAGAAGGGAACAACCACTCCTTTATTTAACTTTTGCCATCTTAACGGTGGGGCAAATATATAGTTGGATGACATACGGAGAAGCTCATTTGGGGATCTTTCTTTTATTCGTAATGGGGGGAGGCTTTGAGCTAGTTCGCTTGCGCCGTGACTTTCTGGCATTGTTATATGGGTTTGGGTATGTTCTTCAGTCCCTTGTTCTTGTCTTTGCCGGAGGACATGACTATGTTTGGTTGCTTTTCCTGTGGTTACTCCTTTATGTTGCGTCTAATCTCTCAATCTTCCGTTTCCCATCCTTGCAAATCACAAGTATCGGTGCTGCCTTTCTCTTAAAGGCCATTGAGGTTTTCCTGCTCGATTCATGGGTGATGGAGCGATGGGACGTAAACGTAACCTTCCTCATTGTCCATATTGTATTAACAGGGTTACTTGTTTTATTGGTGAAAGACCGTACTATTGGTGTGCTGAATCTCTTGCTGTTTCTGCCGATTGTGTATGTAGGAGGGAATGCAGGGGTAATCGCGCTAGTCCTATTATACGTATTGTCGGTTGGTTATCTAATCATTGGGACGAAGCGGGAGTCTATTGGTCTAGTCAATTTCGGAACAGGTGCCTTTCTAGTTAGTACGTTGATTGCATACGTTCAGTTAGCTTGGGATTTCCTTAACAAATCGGTCTTTTTCTTCATCGGAGGTATTCTTCTGTTTGGACTCAGTTATGTGTTAAACCGGGAACGTCGTCGTTTATCTGGGTATGAAAAAGGGGGCGGATTTAGGTGAAGCGTTGGCTATTTCCATTAATGGTAAGTCTACAAGTCTTGTATCTAGTTGGAATGGCTGGGGCGTACTACGCAATTGATCTGTTTGGAGAAACGATTGATTTAAAAACAGCTCCTGTTGATCCAAGAGACCTCTTTTACGGAGATTATGTAGTAGTGAACTATGAGATCTCCACAATTTCAAATGAAAATTGGGTCGGGGATGAACCTCAGTACAACGATAAGGTGTATGTGAAGTTGAGGAAAGACGGAGAGGTTTACGAAGCACAAGCCGTGTCGCATCAAGCACTACCTACAGAAAAAGATGAAGTTTTAATTACGGGCCAATATAAAGGTGGCAATGGAGATGAACTTCGTATTCGCTATGGTATTGAACGCTTTTATGTGGAAGAAAACACGGGTGAAGCTTTAGAAGGGAACGAGTCAGAACGAGTTGCAGAAGTAGCCGTTGCTCCCTGGGGGCAGAAGAAAATTGTCAGTTTGCGTAATCCGTAAGCGCTCCTCTTGGAAAAACGCCCCTCTTTTTCAGTACAATAAAGGTACTAGTATAAAGGAGGGGTTATTGGTGGACTTAGGTTTACAAGGGAAGCGGGTTGTTCTATTAGCATCGAGTAAAGGGATTGGAAAAGCGATCGCAACGGAATTTGTACGTGAAGGAGCAGAAGTATTAATTTCGAGTCGCAATGCTGAACATCTTCTACAGGCAGCTGAAGAGATTCACCAGAAAGCAGGGGGCTTAGGCGCCGCTCCGCATACGGAAGTGTGTGATATTACAGATCCAGCAAGTCTTGAAGCTTTATTTGAATCGGCTGTAGATAAGCTTGGAGGGGTGGATATCCTTGTGAATAATGCAGGGGGACCTCCGGCAGGAAGTTTTATGGACATGTCTGATGAAGATTGGCAAAAGGCATTTGAGTTGAATTTGCTAAGTTTTATTCGCGCAAGCCGTTTGGCCATTCCTCATATGAAAGACGCAGGGAGAGGACGGATCTTAAACATTGCTTCTTCCTCCATTAAACAGCCAATCGATGGACTGATTCTGTCTAATACGTTCCGAACAGGGATGGTTGGATTAGCGAAATCAATGGCCAATGAGTTCGCCGGAGAAGACATTCTGGTGAATACGCTTGGACCAGGCCGTATTGAAACGGAGCGTGTTGAGGAACTGGATAAGAAAATGGCAACAAAACGAGGGCTTTCTGTTCAGGAAGTAAAGACCGAGATGGAAACCATGATCCCTGCAGGAAGGTACGGGACGCCTGAGGAATTTGCGCGCACAGCGGTTTTCTTAGCTTCTTTTGCCAATACGTACGTAACAGGGCAAGCACTTGTTGTGGACGGTGGATATGTGAAGGCTTTGTGAGCAGCGAGTAAAAGTTGAAACAAAGCAAGCGACTTATACGTAGATAAGGCAGAGAAGAAAGTAGGAGGAAGGCTCATGCAAAAATTATATCGATCTACACAAGATAAGCAAGTGTCAGGTGTTATGGGTGGATTAAGCGAGCTTTATGATATTGATGTCAGTCTACTGCGTATATTAATGGTCGTTTCCGGCTTCTTTACAGGTGGTGTTTCCTGGTTCGTCTACATCATTGCCGCGTCGGTGATGCCGACGGATAAACAGATAAAGAAGTTACAGTAGTATGGATCAGAAATAAGATAAAAAGAGCGCTCGGTGTATGAATACCGAGCGCTCTTTTTATCTTATGATAAGACCTCTTTAATCTGCTGAATGGCCCAGTCCAGGTCTTCTTTATCAATGATAAGTGGTGGAGCGAAACGGATAACGCTCTCGTGGGTTTCTTTACAAAGAAGCCCTTTCGCCTTTAATTCTTCGCAATATTTACGAGCAGGTTCTGTCATTTCAACGCCGATGAAGAGCCCTTTTCCGCGCACTTCTTTAATCTTAGGGTTGTCGATGGAGCGAAGCTCACTCATCATATATTCCCCAAGCTCATGCGAACGGCTAGCCAGCTTTTCTTCTTCTAATACTTCAAGGGCTGCAACGGATACAGCACATGCTAGTGGGTTCCCTCCAAATGTTGAACCGTGTGAACCAGGATTGAATACGCCTAGCACTTCTTTGTTCGCAACGATACAAGAGATCGGGAAGACGCCTCCGCCAAGTGCTTTACCAAGGATGAACATATCAGGAGAAACGTTCTCCCAATCACACGCAAACATTTTACCTGTACGCCCAAGTCCGGCTTGAATTTCGTCGGCAATATAAAGTACGTTGTTTTCTTTACAAATATCATAAGCCTCTTTCAGGAACCCTTCTGGAGGAATGACGATACCGGCTTCTCCTTGAATAGGTTCGAATAAGAAAGCGGCTGTGTTTTCTGTAATGGCCTCACGCAATGCCTCTGCATCCCCGTAAGGTACTACTTTAATACCTGGCAACATCGGTCCGAACCCGCGTTTATATTCTGTTTCAGAAGATAAAGAAACCGCTGACATCGTACGGCCATGGAAGTTCCCTACACACGCTATGATCTCAGCCTGGTCTTCTGCCACGCCTTTTACATCATAAGCCCAGCGACGCGCAGCCTTAATAGCCGTTTCAACAGCTTCTGCTCCGGTATTCATAGGAAGCGCCATCTCTTTATTTGTTATTTTACAAATCTTTTCATACCAAGGACCAAGCTGGTCATTATGAAAAGCACGAGAAGTAAGAGTTACTCGGGATGCCTGCTCAGTTAGCGCATCAATGATTTTAGGGTGACGGTGGCCCTGGTTAACCGCTGAATAAGCGCTTAACATATCCATATATCGATTACCCTCAGGATCTTCTACCCATACACCGTCTGCTTTAGCGATGACGATTGGAAGCGGGTGATAGTTCTTTGCCCCATATTCCTGTGTTTGTTCAATAATTTGTTCACTTGTATGTGTCATTGTATCCCTCCATCATTTAAAGAATCTATGAACAGTATAACAGCTTTTCAGAATTTTTTGTTATATAGGCCGATAAAGAGTAAACATTCGCAGTTCTTATGTTTTTTTGGTATGATATCGGTGGTAAGTTGTATGTAAAGGAGGGAAAAAAAGTATGGATGGACAAACGCACTTACATATTACCTCATGGGTATTAGCACTAATCCTGCTTGGCCTGACGGTATGGTTTGATCGATTAGGAAAGCCAAAGGTCGGTAAAATCTTTCACATGATTCTGCGTCTGGATTACTTATTAATCTTGTACTCTGGTGGTAGCCTTATTGCCGTGTACTTCGCAAACGGTGGAGGCGCCATTCTAGGAGAAGCGATTGTGAAAAGTTTAGCTGGCTTATGGGTCATCTTCGCAATGGAAATGATCGCCGTCCGCGCAAAAAAACGCGTATCCGCCAAAAGCGCCTGGATCCAATTCTTCATCGCTATCATTATCGCACTCGTACTAGGATTCGGCCGTCTACCAATGGGAATTTTACCATTAAATTAATCACGTAATCTCGAATTTAAAAGCGTTGAATTGTAAATCAATTCAACGCTTTTTTGTATGGATTACAGTAAGTTTTGTGGAGAGACTCAAGTCTGGGAGGTATCGGCTCAAGTTCGGGAAAAGCGGCTCGAGTTTTGGGAAAAGTGACTGAAGTCCGGCGAAAGCGGCTCAAGTTCGAGGGAAGCGGCTCAAGTTTTGGGAAAAGTGACTCAAGTACGGCGAAAGTGGCTCAAGATCGAGGGAAGCGGCTCATGTTCGAGTAAAGCGACTCAAGTGGAGAAAGTAAGTCACTAGGAAGAGGATGGTTTCGGCTGATATTCGGGGAAGCGGCTCAAGATCGAGGGAAGCGGCTCAAGTTCGAGTAAAGCGACTCGAGTTTCGGAAAAAGTGACTCAAGTGTTCAAAATACCGGCTCGAGTAGGAAGTGAAACGGCTCAAGATCGATGGAAGTAGCTCGAGTCTGGTGGCGACTGGCTCAAGTTCAGCGGAAAGCGACTCAAGCTGAGGAAGTAGGTCTCTAGGAAGAGGCGGTTTTCGGCTGATATTCGGGGAAGCGGCTCAAGTTCAGCGAAAGTGGCTCAAGCTCGAGGGAAGCGACTCAAGTTACGGAAAAAGTGACTCAAGTGTTCAAAATACCGGCTCGAGTAGGAAGTGAAACGGCTCAAGATCGATGGAAGTAGCTCGAGTCTGGTGGCGACTGGCTCAAGTTCAGCGGAAAGCGACTCAAGCTGAGGAAGTAGGTCTCTAGGAAGAGGCGGTTTTCGGCTGATATTCGGGGAAGCGGCTCAAGTTCAGCGAAAGTGGCTCAAGCTCGAGGGAAGCGACTCAAGTTACGGAAAAAGTGACTCAAGTCTTCAAAATACCGGCTCGAGTAGGAAGTGAAACGGCTCAAGATCGATGGAAGTAGCTCGAGTCTGGTGGCGACTGGCTCAAGTTCAGTGGAAAGCGACTCAAGCTGAGGAAGTAAGTCACTAGGAAGAGGCGGTTTTCGGCTGATATTCGGGGAAGCGGCTCAAGTTCAGCGAAAGTGGCTCAAGTTCAGCGGAAAGCGACTCAAGTTCAGCGAAAGCGGCTCAAGATCGATAGGACCGGCTCCAGTTCGAGTGAAACAACTCAGGTTCAGAATCCATACTCAATTCAGGGAGCCCTAGATTCATCCGAGAGGAGAGGGTTGTTTATGTGCTCTCTCTAAATCACATCTTTTTCATCTGGGCATATGTTAGGGAAGGAAGACAATTGAATCGCAAGCTCTAGCATAGAAAGGATGAGTGTAGATGTGTGGCATTAGTGGATGGGTTGATTATAAAAAGGATCTGACGCAGCACGAACGTACCGTTGAAAAAATGGCCAAAACACTTCACTACCGCGGTCCTGATGAATCCAATGCCTGGATTAAGCCTCACGTTGCATTTGGTCATCAGCGCTTAATCGTAGTGGATCCTGAGGGTGGCAGACAGCCGATGACCTTCCAGAATGGTTCCCATGCGTATACCATTTGTTACAACGGAGAGTTATACAATACTGAAGATATCAGGAAAGAACTAGCCAGTCTCGGCTGGAGCTTTCAGTCTCATTCCGATACAGAAGTCTTACTTAAAAGTTATATGCAGTGGAAAGAAGCATGTGTGGATCGGTTGAATGGAATTTTTGCCTTCGGGATCTGGGACGGCGAAAGGGAAGCGCTCTTTATCGCTCGTGACCGTTTAGGAGTGAAGCCATTCTTTTACACCGAGAACGCAGGGGGACTCGTATTTGCTTCAGAGTTAAAAGCACTACTTGCTCATCCTGATATTGACTCTGTTCTTGATGAGGAAGGGTTGAGTGAAATCCTGGCGCTCGGGCCATCTCGCACTCCCGGTCACGGTGTCTTTAAAGGGGTAAAAGAACTTCGACCAGGGCATGTAGGAGTCTATAGTCGTAATGGGCTCAAAATCACCAGGTATTGGAACGTAGAGAGTCATGAACATACCGATTCAGTAGAGAAAACGGCTGCAACCATACGAGAATTGTTTGAAGATGCCGTTACACGTCAGCTCGTGTCTGATGTGCCAGTTGGAACGTTTTTATCAGGTGGCGTAGATTCAAGTGCGATTACAGCCATTGCGGCGAACCATATGAAAGCAGAGGGGAAAGATCCACTTCAGACATTCTCGATTGATTTTGACGGGAATCAGAAGTATTTCAAAGCCAATACGTTCCAACCAAATAGTGACGGGGACTTTATTCAATTGATGTCAGACACATTCGGCACAAAGCATTCTTCCTCTGTAATGAATAACGATGTGTTGGCTGGGCTTTTAAAAGAGGCCGTCAATATGCGTGACCTCCCAGGTATGGCTGATGTGGATTCTTCGTTATTATGGTTCTGCCGTGAGATTAAAAAGGATGTAACCGTGGCGCTATCTGGAGAATGTGCAGACGAAATATTCGGCGGGTACCCTTGGTTTTATCGTCAAGAAGACTTGTCTCGAGAAGGGTTCCCTTGGATTCGCTCTTCTGGTGTGCGCAATGAACTTCTAACAGATGAATGGAGTCAAAAGCTTGACTTGCATGGGTACATGATGGGGCGCTATCAGGATACGATCGCGGAGACGCCAACGTTTAGCGGCGATTCTAAAGAAGAAGCACAGCGACGCCAACTCTTTTATTTAAATCAGCTCTGGTTTATGACAACATTATTAGATCGTAAGGATCGTATGAGCATGGGTGCAAGTCTTGAAGTTCGTGTTCCGTTTAGTGATCATCGCTTGGTCGAGTATGTGTGGAACGTGCCGTGGGAAATGAAGCGATACGGTGACAGAGAGAAGGGGATTTTGCGGAAAGCGTTGGAAGGCTTGTTGCCTGATGACGTCTTGTACCGGAAGAAGAGTCCATATCCAAAGACGCACAATCCTGTTTACACAAAAGCTGTAGTCAGCTGGCTTGGAGAAATTCTAGATGATCCTCATGCACCACTCTTTAACCTCTTTAAGAAAGAAAGAATTAAAGAACTTGTCGACAGCGAAGGAAAAGCCATTGATACACCATGGTTTGGTCAGCTGATGACAGGACCACAGCTACTCGCACACCTTGGTCAGATTAACCACTGGCTCAAAGCCTACAACGTTAAGATCGACGCTTAAATTGCACTTTAGCGCTGTAAAGAAAAGCAGGGTGCCAGACACCCTTTGGTGCGGTAGAGCGTAAAAGAAGCTACTCCAGTTAGTTGGAGTAGCTTCTTTGTGTTTCTTATAGGCTTATGCCTGCCGGGCCTAAGCGGGGCATTTTCGCTTTTGCTGTCATCCAGCTGCAATGCCCCAGGCCCTCGGGACATAAGCGGTTGATCTGCATGAAGGAAGGGCACTTCATTCCGATCCTCCGCTTATGCCTGCCGGGCCTAAGCGGGGCATTTTCGCTTTTGCTGTCATCCAGCTGCAGTGCCCCAGGCCCTCGGGACATAAGCGGTTGATCTGCATGAAGGAAGGGCACTTCATTCCGATCCTCCGCTTATGCCTGCCGGGCCTAAGCGGGGCATTTTCGCTTTTGCTGTCATCCAGCTGCAGTGCCCCAGGCCCTCGGGACATAAGCGGTTGATCTGCATGAAGGAAGGGCACTTCATTCCGATCCTCCGCTTATGCCTGCCGGGCCTAAGCGGGGCATTTTCGCTTTTGCTGTCATCCAGCTGCAATGCCCCAGGCCCTCGGGACATAAGCGGTTGATCTGCATGAAGGAAGGGCACTTCATTCCGATCCTCCGCTTATGCCTGCCGGGCCTAAGCGGGGCATTTTCGCTTTTGCTAGACAAAAGCTTTCTGTCTCCATTTTCTCTTATACCAACGTCTTGTCATAAGGAGGCCGCGGAGCCATTCGTCGGTTATGAAGCCGATCCAGATGCCTGCGAGGCCCATGTTTAAGTACAAGCCGAAGAACCAGCCGAATGTTACGCTAATTCCCCACATCGATAGGATTCCGACGAAGACAGGGAATTGTACATCACCTGCTGCTCGGAGGGAGCTAATGACGGTGAGGTTGATAGCTCGACCAGGTTCTAAGAGGATTGTGAGTAGAAGTAAGAGTGATCCTTGTTCAATAATAGAATCGTTGGATGTGAAAATGCTTAGCAAAGAATCGCTAAAGAAATAGACAACAATCGACATTCCAACGGAAATCATAATGGCTAGTTTAGCGCTGCTAAATCCTTGTTTATATGCGTCTTCTAATCGCTTGGCTCCAATGTAATGGCCAATTAGAATTTGAGTGCCTTGCCCAATGGCAATGGCGGCGAGAAATATAAACATCATAATATTTTGGGCATACACTTTGGTTGTAATAGCCGTGGTCCCCATTTGAGCAATAAAGTAGGTAATAGCTATTTGACTGGCATTGTAAGAAAGTTGTTCTCCTGCAGAAGGGACACCGATTCGGAGAAGTCCAAGGACATGCTTCTTCTGATATCGGAAGAACGCAATCATTGGGAGCTCACCGTTGCTTCGTTTAATCAGCAACCCTAGTAAAACAAGAAAACCAATAAAGCGGCTAATCGCAGTCGAATAGGCAACTCCTTCAACACCAAGGACCGGAAATCCAAGCGGGCCGAAAATGACAAAATAGTTACCGATTACATTTATAATGTTCATTCCGATCGTGACGTACATGGCATCTTTTGTGAAACCATAGTTTCTAAGCACTGCTCCTGTTGTCATAATGAGCGCCTGTACAAATATTAAGCCACCGACAATGGTTAGGTAGAGATTAGCCTCATCCATAAGTTCAGGAGGGAGATCCATTAGCTTTAGAATTGGTTCAGAGAATACGTACAAGCTAACACTCATAATTAAGGAGAACCACAAGTTTAAGCTTAAGGAACTGATTGCGATTGAGCCTGCTTCTTCTTCCTTCTCGGCTCCTAAGTGTTGGGCAACTAAAATGCCAGCTCCTGTGGCAACAAAACCAAACATCACGACAACGACAGAGAGAATTTGGTTTGAGACTCCAACTGCAGCAACAGAGTGATCAGAGTATTGACTAAGCATAAGCGTATCCGCATTCCCCATTAACATGTGTAACATGATTTCAATGAAGATCGGCCACGTTAAGGAGAAAAGCGTCATTTTAGTTTTAGATTGGGCTTTCATGATCGGTACTCCTCATAAGCAGAAGGAAAGAGGCACCCTTGTTGGATACCTCTTTGTCTGCCTTAATATTGAATGATCTGAAACCGGTAAGGTTCTAGTGTGCAAGACGCAGAAGGGTCTAATGTTTCTTCGCTCCATAAATCGGTCCCTTTTTGGTCTTGGAACTCCTTTGGAAGCGGAATGGACTGGGAAGACTTTGTCGGATTTAAAATAAACAATAGCGTTGTTGTCTCGTCTGATTTTTTATAAATAAGTGTATTCTCATCGGGATCTGCGTGTAATACGCGGAAGTCTCCGTGATTACCAAAAGCCGGGATGTCCTTCCGTAATTGGATTAGTTTCTGTACAAAAGAAAACATCTCCTGGTCTTGATCTTCTTCATCCCAAATCATACATTTACGACAGCCTGGATCATGGTCACCTGTCATGGCGATTTCATCTCCATAGTAAATGCAAGGCGTACCAATGAAAGATAGCTGGAAGAGGAAGAGCTGCTTTACTTTATTTTTATCTTCCATGCTCTCGGTTAAAATGCGCGGTGTGTCGTGACTTCCAAGCAGGTTGAATTGAACTTCATTTACGTTATCTGGGTACATATGAAGCACTTTCGTTAATTCATCTGAGAATTCACGTGCGTTCATTTTGCCTCGGGCGAAATAATTTAGAGAAGCTTCCGTGAATGGATAGTTCATGACGGCATCAAATTGATCCCCAAGTAGCCAAGGCATAGAATCGTGCCAGATCTCACCTAATATATAGGCATCTTCTTTAGCTGTCTTCACGACGGATCGGAACTCTCTCCAGAACTGATGGTCCACTTCATTTGCAACATCTAAGCGCCAGCCATCGATATTAAATTCTTCTACCCAGTAGCGGGCTACACCGAGAAGGTAATCTTTTACTTCTTGATTCTCAGTGTTTAACTTAGGCATAGACTTCTCGAATGCGAACGTATCATAATTCGGATAAGGTTTTTCCTTTAGAGGGAACTCACGCGTGTGGAACCAGTCTTGATAGATGGAGTTCTCCCCATTCTCTAAGACATCCTGGAAGGCAGGGAAGTAGTAGCCACTATGATTGAAGACTGCATCAAGCATCACTCGGATGCCTTTATCGTGGCATGTGTCTACTAATCTTTTGAACGTCTCCTTATCTCCGAATTGAGGATCGATTTCATAGTAATCAATCGTATCGTATTTATGATTCGAGTAGGCTTTGAAAATTGGAGTCATATAAATGCCCGTGATACCTAACTCGACTAAGTAATCAAGGTGTTCAATAATCCCTTCGAAATCCCCTCCGAAGAAATTATCAACTTTCGGATCTTCGCTGCGCCATGGGACCGTACCTTCTGGATTTAGGGATGGATCCCCATTCCCAAATCGCTCAGGGAAGATTTGATACCAGACTGTATCTTTTACCCAGTCAGGTGGAGTGAAGACATCGATGCCGTTAAGAAATGGGAAAGCGAAATAAAAGCCCATATCTTCTGACGTAGGTTCATCACGAAATCCCTTTTCTCCATAAATAATCGTTTCATTTCCATCTGTTAGCTCAAATCCGTATCGAAGGCGACGGAAGGGAGGTTTAACAGATGTAAACCAGTAATCATAAAGAGCATCTGTACCTGATAAGCGCATAGGAGTCTTTTTATATTGCCATCCACTTTTCTTTTCAAAATGATAAGGATCTCCATGAATCAATTGGACTTCTTTAGCGTCTTCTTTTTTCGTGCGGACGTAAAGATGAAGTTCTTCTTTTGTATAGGCGTATGCGAAGTTGTTTTTGGGACGATGGTAAATTGCTTCTCGTAGCATAAAGCCACCCCTCTCCAGTAATTTACTTATGATAAGCAAGCGCTTGCATGAAGCTGTGATACTTAAAGGCTATTTTAATCGGATAAAGTTGTCAATTAGAAAGTAAGAGATCACTAGAATGTTTTTAATAGATGAAAAGAATGTGGAAGTCTATAGTTCATAAGTTTGACATAAAAATTATGAAAAAATTAAAAAAAGTATTTGTGTCTTTTGAAATTATATGTATAATAAAGGTAAGACAAATGCAACCGCTTACACAACAAAACAATTAAGCTTTGAATCTATATTTTTTTAAAGTTAATGCAAACGGTTGCAATTAGATCATAAGGGGAGGTCAATTGTTATGAAGAAGTTTCTGATGCTTTTGCTTGCAATGGTACTATCCGTTGGAGTTCTTGCTGCATGTAGCGGTGACAACAGTTCTGACGGCGGAGATTCTACAGATGAAACAGCTGAAGGAGGATCCGGTGATGGCGGTGAGTCATCTGATGGAGAATCAGGCAAGCCTGATACACTGACACTTTGGGTTAACGATGATGACAAGCAGGTTGAAGCTATTAAAACAATTACAGATAAATACACAGAAGAAACAGGTATTAATATTGAAATGACTCGTATTAATATGACAGACCAGGTAGAGAAGCTAGATTTAGATGGTCCTACTGGTAACGGTCCGGATTTATTCTTCCAACCTCATGACCGTTTAGGGAACTTAGTTGTGCGTGGTCTTGCTGAGCCAGTTGATCTTGGCGATGCGAAAGACGGTTACACAGATACAGCGATTAGTGCGATGACATACGATGGCGACATCTGGGGTGCGCCAGCTGTAATCGAAACATATGGTCTTTTCTACAATAAATCCCTAGTGGACAAAGCTCCTGAAACAATGGACGAGCTTATGGCTATTGCAAAAGAGCAAACTAGTGGCGGAAGCTATGGTTTCTTGGGTGAATTGAACAACTTCTACTTTGCGTATCCATTCTTCGCAGGTCCTGGTGGATATGTATTTGGTAAAGAAGATGGTACTTATGATACAAGTGACATTGGTTTAGCAAATGAGGGTGCTGTTAAAGGTGCTGAGAATATTCAAACTTTCTTTGAAGAAGGTTACATTCCTAAGGAAGTTAGCCCTGATATCATGAACGGTTTATTTAACGACGGAAAAGCTGCTGTTGTTATGACGGGTCCATGGGCACGTCCTGGTTATGAAGAAGCTCTTGGCGATGACTTAGGAGCAGCTCCACTTCCAAAAGTTGATGGAGAGCACATGCAATCATTCGTAGGGGTTAAAGCTTGGATGCTTTCTTCTTTCTCTGAAAACAAAGAGTGGGCAACAGACCTTATGACATTTATGACAAACGAAGAAAATGCTATGACATACTATGAAATGGCTGGAGAAATTCCTCCACGTACAGCTTTACTTGAAGATTCTTCAATCGTAGAGGACCCAATTACAGCTGCATTTGCTGAGCAAACAAACTATGGTGAGCCAATGCCATCGGTACCAGCTATGCAACAAGTTTGGGAACCAGCGGGTAACGCTCTTCAATTCCTAGCTCAAGGTGACGATCCGAAAGCTGTTATGGAAGAAACTGTACAAATTATTAAAGACCAGATCGCAGCGAGCGGTCAGTAATAGTAGGGGTGGATAGGAGGGCTCTCCTATCCACTTATTATTCAACATTTGAGCAAACGCTTGCACAGCGATAGGCCATATATCTCCATATATAAGGGGACCATGAAGCAATAAGGGGGAAACGAGTATGCCACAAACATCACCAGCTACTAAAGATGTAAAGCAAAAGAATCACAACGTCAAACTGGCTACAATCCTCTCACTTGTATTCGCAGGTTTAGGGCAAATCTATAATAAGAGACTACTAAAGGGAATCATCTTCCTCATAATCGAATCTGCTTTTCTAATCACGATGTTGAATTTTATCATTCACGGTGTTTGGGGATTCATCACGCTAGGCGAAGTTAAAGGTGAAGATCACTCCATTATCTTATTAATAGAGGGGCTCGTTAGTTTAATCGTAATTGCCTTTGCTGCTACACTTTATGTGTACAACGTCATTGATGCAAAACGCGATGCACGCCTGTTAGCTCAAGGAGAGTCAGTACCATCTGTTCGTAAACAAATTAAAGATGCCTATGATGCAGGTTTCCCATACATGATGGTTGGACCTGGTCTGGTTATGCTTGTATTCATTGTTGTATTACCACTTGCCTTTATGATTTCATTAGCTTTTACCGACTACAATTTATACAATTCACCACCAAGAAACTTACTTAGTTGGGTAGGCTTCCAAAACTTCGTTGATCTTGTAACGCTCTCTATTTGGAAGAAATCCTTCTTAAATGTATTAAGTTGGACACTAGTCTGGACAGTCGTTGCGACAACATTACAGATCGCACTTGGTCTATTCTTAGCGCTTCTTGTAAACGATGAGCGTGTTAAATTTAAGAGAACGATTCGTACGGTCCTAATCTTACCTTGGGCAGTACCGGCATTCGTAACGATTCTAATCTTCTCTGCCATGTTTAACGATACGTTCGGTGCGATTAATAAAGACATATTAAGTCAGTTTGGCATGATGATTCCATGGTTAACAGATCCAACTTGGACGAAAGTTGCTCTTATTATGATTCAAACATGGCTTGGATTCCCGTTTGTATTCGCCTTATTCACAGGAGTTCTGCAAAGTATTCCAAGAGATATGTATGAAGCGGCTGATGTTGATGGTGGGACGCGTTTACAGAAGTTCCGTTTCATTACGTTCCCACACATTATGTTTGCGACTGCACCGCTACTGATCATGCAGTACGCGCAGAACTTTAACAACTTTAACATTATCTATCTATTTAACGAAGGTGGGCCAGCTGTTCGCGGTCAAAACGCAGGTGGTACCGACATTCTAATTTCTTGGGTTTACAAATTAACGTTCGACACGAATAACTACAACATGGCCGCGGCCATTACCATTATTATGGGACTTGTTGTATCGATCTTTGCATTCTATCAGTTTAGAAAAACTGCAGCCTATAAAGAGGAAGGTGAGATGTAATGAATAAAAAGACAAAATCTCGCATTGAGATGGGATTCATATACGCATTTATTTTGTTCATGTTCATCATAATCGCCTATCCACTATTATGGACAATCGGAATTTCCTTAAATCCGGGAACAAACATGTTCTCATCTTCTATGATTCCTGAGAATATAACATTTGAACATTATAAATGGTTGTTCACAGATCCAAGCAGTGATTACTTGATTTGGTATAAAAATAGTGTGTTTGTAGCTGTAGTGAACTCTGTGGCATCGGTGATTATTACATCCTTTGTAGCGTATGCGTTCTCTCGTTACAAGTTTGTTGGACGTAAGAACGGACTATATGCATTTCTACTCTTGCAAATGTTCCCGGCTTTAATGGGAATGGTTGCTCTTTACATTCTACTAAACCTAATTGGCTTATTAGATAACTTATGGGGCTTAATCTTGATCTACGTAGGTGGACAAATTCCATTTAACGCGTGGCTCGTTAAAGGTTACTTTGACACAATTCCGCGTGAGTTAGATGAAGCAGCGCGTATGGATGGTGCGGGACACTTCCAGGTATTCTTTAAAATTATGCTTCCGCTTGCGAAGCCGATTTTAGCAGTTGTTGCCTTGTTTAACTTCATGGCACCATTTACAGACTTCCTGTTACCGCGTATCGTCCTTTCAAGTCCTGAGAACTTTACACTAGCTCTTGGATTATTTAACTTCATTAATAACCAGTTTGCTAATAACTTTACTCGATTTGCGGCTGGGTCCATCTTAATTGCCATTCCAATTGCGCTTGTATTCTTATTCTTACAGCGTTACCTCATCTCCGGATTAACATCTGGTGCAACAAAAGGGTAATGGCAGAAGGCTACTATTTCATGTATTCTAGAGATTGAGAGAATACGATAATCTAAAGGAGGAGCGGAAAATGAAAAAGCGCGTGTTGACTACGCTCGTCATGATTCCGTTTCTTCTTTTTTACGCCTTCGGAGCCGAAGCTGCGGAAAAAGAAGAAGGAAGCTGGCAAGATGAGTTAATGTATTTTATTATGGTAGACCGGTTTAACAATGGGGATGCTTCAAACGATTACAGTGTAAATCCAGAAGATCCTAAAGCCTATCATGGTGGTGATCTAGAAGGGATTATTGAAAAGCTAGATTACATTAAAGATATGGGGTTTACTTCGATTTGGATCACACCCATTATGGAGAACGAACCAAAAGGGTACCACGGGTATTGGATCAGTGATTTTAAAGAAGTTGAAGAACACTTCGGAACGATGGAAGATGCAAAGCGTCTTGTAGACGAAGCGCACAAACGGGATATGAAAGTCGTCTTTGATTTCGTTGTAAATCATACAGGATACCAGCATGAATGGTTAACAGATCCTTCTAAAGAAGACTGGTTTCATGAGGAATCGCGTATGGTAGGGAACTCACAAGATCAGTTAGAGAATGGCTGGCTTGCTGGTCTGCCTGATTTAAACACAGAAAACCCAGAAGTAAAAGAATACTTATTTGATGCAGCTGAATATTGGATAGATGAAACAGGTGTAGATGGCTTTCGACTAGATACAGTCAAGCACGTGCCGAAAGAGTTTTGGAGTGAGTTTAGCGATCACGTCAAAAGTATTGATCCTGATTTCTTCTTAATGGGGGAAGTCTGGAGTGAAGACCCTCGGTATATTGCTGGATATGAAGAGGTAGGAATCGATTCGTTTGTGGACTATCCTTTTTTTGAAACCGCTACACAAGTTTTTAAACAACCAGGACAATCTGTGGCTGAGCTTGGGAAGGTATGGCAGCGAAATGAAGCCTTCTACGAGGATCCTCATTCGCTCGGGACATTTTTAGATAACCACGACAATAAACGTTTTACAAGGCTTGCGAATGAAGCGAAGCAAAATCCGATCACACGTTGGAAATTAGCTTTAACCTATATGTATACAGCTCCAGGTATGCCGATTGTTTATTATGGATCTGAAGTTCCACTTGATGGCGGCGAAGACCCCGATAACCGCCGAATTATGAATTTTAAAGCGGGTGACGAGGAGCTTAAGCAACACATTGAACAACTCGCAGCCATCCGTAAGAAATTCCCTGTGCTTACTCAGGGTAGCTTTGAGCAAGTCATTGATGAAGGACCATTTGGAGTGTTTAAACGAACGTATGAGGATGAAGTTGCGTACATCGCGATCAATAATAGTAAAGAGACAAAGTCGGCAGTACTAGGCGAAGTAGTCGAAGGGGAGCAGCTTAGAGGGCTCATTCATGATTCGATTGTTCGAGACAATGGTAATGGCGAATATGAGATTGGACTCGACCGCGAAACAGCTGATGTGTATATCGTTGAAGAAGATACTGGCCTGAACTGGATATTCTTTGGCGTGTTAGCTCTTGTCATGGGAAGTTTCGTTGCTTTCGTTGTACTTATAAGCCGAAAGAATAAGAAATCTCAACCAGAGTAATGGTGCAAAGGAGGGAATGGAGTGCTTGAAGATACAAGTTTTGCGATACATCCCGGTCAGAATCAGGCAATAGAGAATGATTCTTACCGTGATGTTGGTACGGTACAATCCATTCAGAGAAGGGATGGTGGCCTGACGTTCATTTGCGATGCAGCGGACATTCACCTTCAGTTTTATCGTTCGGATATTGTGAGGGTGGTTATGAACCAGAAGGGTGTTTCTGATTTAGAATCTACTCCAGCGGTTGTCGCTGCTGTTGAATCAGTGAATGTTGGTGTTGAGGAGACGGAAAAAAAGGTTGTCGTAAAGACCGATCATCTTGTTGTTTCTGTCTCTAAAAAACCGTTCCGATTGTCTGTTTTAACTCCTGAGGGTCAAGATATTATGTCTGAAAAAGACAAGGGGATCGGGTTTAAAGAAAACGGTGAAGTGATTTGCTACAAGAAAATGGAGCCAGAGGATCGCTTTTATGGGTTTGGGGAGAAATCTGGCTTCTTGGATAAGCGCGGAGAGTATTACACCATGTGGAATACAGATGTGTATGCCCCTCATAATCCGGAGACAGACCCACTGTATCAATCCATTCCTTACTTTATGGCATTACGAAACGGACGTGCTTATGGGATCTTTTTGGATAACCCGTCTAAGACGACGTTTGATATGAAAACAGAACAAGAGGTTTACTCTTTTAAAGGTGATAGTGGAAAGCTTGATTATTATGTGTTTGCTGGTGAAGGTCCAAAAGAGGTAATCGAGCAGTACACGCATATAACAGGGAGAATGCCTCTCCCTCCAAAATGGGCAATTGGCTATCACCAATCCCGTTATAGTTATGAGAGTGAAGAAGAAGTACGAGCACTAGCTAATACGTTTAAAGAAAAAGGAATCCCCCTTGATGTGATCTACCTCGATATCCATTATATGAATGAATACCGAGTTTTCACATTTGATAAAGATCGATTTCCTAATCCGAAGAAATTGGTGCAAGATCTGAAAGAAGAGGGTATTCGAATTGTTCCTATTGTCGACCCAGGCGTCAAGAAAGATCCGGAATATTCAACCTATCAGGAAGGTGTACGGAATGATCATTTCTGTAAGTATCTTGAAGGCGATCTTTACTTTGGGGAGGTATGGCCTGGAACGAGCGCTTTTCCTGATTTCACAGATGAACGAACACAGAAGTGGTGGGGGGATATGCACCAATTCTATACGGAGCTTGGAATTGAAGGCATATGGAATGATATGAATGAACCAGCTGTATTTAATGAGACGAAAACGATGGATACAAGCGTCATTCACAACAACAACGGAGATCCGAAAACACATAGACAGCTCCATAACTTATATGGCCTTCTGATGGGGAAAGCGACGTATGAAGGTATGGAAAGAAACTTAAATGGCAAACGACCATTCCTCTTAACAAGAGCTGGATTTGCAGGCGTGCAACGGTATGCGTCAGTATGGACTGGCGATAATCGAAGTTTCTGGGAACATTTACAGATGTCGTTACCAATGTGTATGAATCTTGGATTATCAGGAGTGGCTTTTACAGGACCAGATGTAGGTGGATTTGCTCATGATTCAAATGGAGAGTTGCTGGCTCGCTGGACGCAAGTAGGGGCATTTACTCCTTACTTCCGTAATCATTCGGCGATCGGCACGTTGTATCAGGAGCCTTGGCAATTCGGAGAAAAATATGAAGCAATTATAAAACGATATATTGAACTTCGATATGAGTGGCTTCCTCAGCTTTATTCATTATTCCATGAAGCACATTCGAAAGGGCTCCCCATTATGAGGCCGCTCATGCTAGAATATCCAAGGGACGCGAAAACCTATGCCTTACATGATCAATTCATGATAGGGGATAATACGTTGATCGCACCGATTATGCAGCCTGAAGTCACAGACCGTGCTGTTTATTTTCCTGAAGGAGAATGGGTTGATTACTTTAGTGGCAAGGTTTATGAAGGTGGAACAACGCATTTAGTTCATGCAGAACTTGATACATTGCCCCTATTTATTAAAAAAGGTACCGTAATTGCGCAGAGCCCATTACAACAACGGGCCATTACGGACGAAAAAGAATTAGAGCTTCACGTTTATGCTCATATAAACGGAAGTTATAACACCAGTTTTTATGATGATGATGGAGAGACGACTGGTTATTTATCAGGTGAATCGGTCAAGCTCCATGTATCGATACAATGTAAAGATCATCAAATAGCCATTTCTTGTCACAATGAAATGGAGTGGCCGTTACCATATAAGAAATGTTCCTTTATCATCCATGGTTTAGAAGAAGGACAAGAAGTGTGGGTGAACAAAGAGAGGCAATCGGGAGTTTGGACCGAGCGGGGTTTGAGAGTAGAGGTTACGATTTAACCCTGAATCGATGTTAAGAAGGTGAGATAAATGGGAATTACAATTAAAGATGTAGCAAAAGCAGCAAATGTTGCTCCTTCTACCGTTTCAAGGGTCATAGCTGATCATCCGAGAATTAGTTTGGACACAAAGAAGCGTGTGCGAAAGGCGATGAAAGAGTTAGGATATCATCCGAATGTGAACGCAAGAAGTTTGGCCAATCGCTCTACACAAGCGCTTGGAATTGTCATGAAGTCATCAGCAGATAAAGCGCTTCAAAACCCGTTCTTTCCTGAAGTATTACGAGGAATTAGTGCTGTTGCGCATGAATTAGATTATTCGTTATACATCTCAACCGGCGAAACGGAAGAAGAAGTCTATGAAGGTGTACAACGTATGGTTTATGGCAATCGTGTAGATGGAATTATCCTGCTATATTCCAGGGTAGACGATAATGTGATTAACTTCTTACTAGAAAAAGATTTCCCGTTTGTGCTTGTGGGGAAACCGTGTGAGCATATTGATCGGATTACGCATGTGGATAACGATAATGTGAACGCATCCATTGATATAACAAATGAACTCATTAACCAAGGTCATGAGAGAATTGCATTTATCGGTGGGGATACAGACTTAGTCGTTACACAGGATCGCATGCGCGGTTATGAGATGGCTTTAGAGAAAGCGGGACTTCCGGTTCGGGAAGATTATCAAATCCATAAGGAGTTCTTAAAGTCAGGTGGGCGTGAAGCCGTTCATCAATTATTCCAGCTTGAAGAGCCTCCTACTGGTCTTGTAATTGTCGATGATTTAATGAGTATCGGGGTTGTCACAATGCTAGAAGAAAACGGCATAAGTGTACCTGATGATGTATCAATTGTAAGCTTTAACAATCTGTATATTTCAGAAATCACGCGACCTTCCCTTACTACGGTAGATATACAGATTTATAATCTAGGGAACCAGGCAGCGAAATGTTTAATTGAAAAAGTGAATAATCAAGATGAACCAGCGAAACGGATTATCGTTCCATACGAGCTAGTTCGTCGTCAATCGAGTCAACACGTAAGCCTTAACGGAGCTTCTACCTCATAGAGATAACATTGTTCCAAGAAATACGGTTCCATATATTTGAGAAGGGCAGAGGTGAGCCAATATGAAACGTATTATTGAAGTAGATCCATGGAAAGTCGTTGAAACAAGTCTCCATCCAGAGGAAAATCGTTTAGCCGAAAGTTTAATGAGCATCGGGAATGGCCACATGGGCATGCGTGGCAATTTTGAAGAAACGTACACAGGTGAAACGCACGAAGGTACCTATATTGGAGGCGTGTACTATCCTGATAAAACCCGAGTTGGCTGGTGGAAGAATGGATACCCTGAATATTTTGCTAAAGTATTGAATGCTCCTAATGTTACAGGGATTCGGGTTGTCGTTCAGAATGAAGAGCTTGATTTAAACACATGGAACGTGATGGAATTTAAACGAGAGCTCGATATGCGTCATGGCCTCTTGCGCCGTTCTTTTACAGCTGAAAATGGAAATGGAGAGCATGTTCAAGTGAACGTTACACGTTTCTTCTCTATTGCTCATCCTGAACTTGTAGCGATTCGATATGAAGTTACCCCGATTAACTTTAGTGGCACGATTTCTTTCCAGCCATTTCTAAACGGGGATGTACGAAACGAAGACGCGAACTATGATGAAGACTTCTGGGAGCCTGTCCATCATGAGGTCTCAGAACAAGCGGGTGTGTTAACAATGAAGACCCGTAAAACGGAATTTGAAGTCTCAGCCGCTATGCGAACAGCAGTGGATGGAGGAGATGTTTCCATTCAGGCGATGGATGACCAGGAAGAATACATCGATAATGTAATGGATGTAGCGGTAACAGAAGGTCAACCCGTTACGTTTTATAAATATGTAGCCGTTACTCAAAGCAGAGACTATGATTCTGCTGAGCTAGCTGACAAAGCTCAAGGATTTGTCACTGAAGCCTTTGAAAAAGGATTCGATCATTTGCTTCAAGAACATCAAGGAGCATGGGAGAAGCGCTGGAAAAAAGCTGATGTAACAGTAGGTGGCGACGCGGAAGCGCAGCAAGGCATTCGCTATAACATCTTCCAATTGTATAACACATACACGGGTGACGATCCGCGCTTAAATATCGGTCCTAAAGGGTTCACAGGTGAAAAGTATGGCGGAAGCACGTACTGGGATACGGAAGCCTACTGCTTACCTTTTTATTTAGGGACAGCTGATCCGGCCATTGCCAGAAACCTATTAATCTATCGTTATAACCATTTAGATCAGGCTCGTGCAAATGCTCGTAAGCTTGGTTTAGAAGGGGCTCTATATCCGATGGTGACGATGAACGGAGAAGAGTCTCATAATGAGTGGGAAATCACGTTTGAGGAGATCCATCGTAACGGGGCCATCGCTCATGCGATTTGGAACTATACGAATTATACCGGTGATACGGCGTATTTGGCTGATTATGGATTTGAAGTGCTAGCTGAGCTTAGTCGTTTCTGGGCGAGCCGCGTCAACTATAACTCGCGTAAAGATCGCTATATGATCCTTGGTGTGACAGGGCCGAATGAATATGAGAACAACGTGAATAACAACTGGTATACCAATCGCATTGCAGCGTGGACACTTGAGTATACACTAGGAGTGGCTCTATTTCTCGAACGCCAACATGGGGCTCGCTACTATGAACTTCTAGATCAGCTAGGGTTATCATCTAGTGAATTCGATCAATGGAAAGATATCATTTCAAAAATGTATTATCCATATGATGAGGAGGCAGGTGTCTACCTGCAGCAGGATGGCTTTTTAGATAAAGAGATTATGCCAGTTGCAGACCTTGAAGACAAGCACCTTCCGTTAAATCAGAATTGGTCCTGGGATCGCATTCTTCGTTCCTGCTTTATTAAACAAGCGGATGTTCTTCAAGGACTATACTTCTTAAATCATAAATTCTCTAAAGAAGAGAAGAAGCGCAACTACAATTTCTATGAACCAATGACGGTCCATGAATCAAGCCTGTCACCTTGTGTTCATTCAATCTTGGCAGCAGAGCTTGGATACGAGGAAAAAGCGTATGAAATGTATGTGCGTACAGCTCGTCTGGATCTGGATAACTATAACAACGATACAGAGGACGGCCTTCATATTACGAGTATGGCCGGATCCTGGTTATCCATCGTACACGGCTTCGCCGGCATGCGTGTCGTTGATGGCACCCTTCACTTCAACCCAATGATTCCGGAAGCGTGGAAGGATTACTCGTTCAAGATCAACTTCCGTGGTCACCTTCTGAAAATCACCGTTACTCATGATGAAACACTCATTGAGCAAGAAGAAGGAACACCACTTCAACTCGTATTAAACGAAGAAACACGCACCATCGAAGCACCAAAAGTCGCTACCCCCTAATTTACCATACATGCAGAAGCCCCTTCCTTGAGGACGGGGCTTTTGTGCTTTAGCGAGACGCAGGGTGCCTGACACGGTTTAGTGCTTTAGCGAGACGCAGGGTGCCTGACACGGTTTAGTGCTTTAGCGAGACGCAGGGTGCCTGACACGGTTTAGTGCTTTAGCGAGACGCAGGGTGCCTGACACGGTTTAGTGCTTTAGCGAGACGCAGGGTGCCTGACACGGTTTAGTGCTTTAGCGAGACGCAGGGTGCCTGACACGGTTTAGTGCTTTAGCGAGACGCAGGGTGCCTGACACGGTTTAGTGCTTTAGCGAGACGCAGGGTGCCTGACACGGTTTAGTGCTTTAGCGAGACGCAGGGTGCCTGACACGGTTTAGTGCTTTAGCGAGACGCAGGGTGCCTGACACGGTTTAGTGCTTTAGCGAGACGCAGGGTGCCTGACACGGTTTAGTGCTTTAGCGAGACGCAGGGTGCCTGGCACCCTTTAGTGCTTTAGAGTGTGTGGGGGTGGAATCGGCTCAAGTTTGGGAGAAGCGGCTCAAGTTCGGGCGAAGCAGCTCAAGATTCGGAAAAAGTGACTCAAGTGTTCGAAAATACGGCTCAAGATGAGGGATAGCGGCTCAAGATCGAAGAAAATGGCTCAAGCTTGATAGGGACTGGCTCAAGATTTCCGGAAAGTGACTCAAGATGAAGAGGTTGTTCTTTGGGAAGTGGACGTAGAGAGGTTTTGAAAAGTGGAATCGGCTCAAGTACAGCAAAAAGCAACTCAAGAAAAAACGCTCAGATTAGAGGTCTGAGCGTTTTGTTCCATCATAAAAAATGCATCAATCATTTTTTTGTTTGAATATCTAACGATAGCTCGTGGTCTTTAATATAAGCCTCTGGGAACAAAATGGATTCGGCATCAAATTCTCGTAGGTCATTACCGTTTGAGACAAGGTTTGGAGTGTCAGGGTTAGCAAGCGCCCCTGTACCAAGAGTTACAAAGTCTGCCTTTTCATCTGTGACAGCTTTTAAAGCCTGGCCTGGGTGACCTAACTTACCGTTGGCCATAACAGGCAAGTTCGATTCTTCTCTAGCTGCTTTTGCCATGGAACGAGTTCCTTCACCGAATCCGGAAGCAGTACCGTCTCCGTCTGTAACGTGAATATAATCAAGAGGCAGATCACCTAGTGTTGAAAAGATGTGTTTCGCATCTTTTTCACCACCTGGCCAGCGATATTCTTGGTCTGCGACTTTTCCTTGTGATAAACGAATGCCGACCATAAAGTCTGCCCCGACTGCATCGCGCACAGCATTCACAATTTCTTGAATAAAGGTTAATCCACCTTCTAGACCACCGTAACGATCGGTGCGCTGATTCATGTAATTGGTTAAGAATTCATCAAGCAGGTAACCGTTAGCGCCATGAATTTCTACACCGTCGAAACCGGCTTTCTTAGCCTGGGTTGCTGTTAGAGCAAATGCTTCCTGTACTTGTGCGAAATCATGGTCTGTCATCTCTTTAGGAGTTTTAAACGGGCCTGAACCACCATAAAATCCTAGCTGCTCTCCTTTTGGAGCGACTGCTGAAGGAGCAATGGTTTCATCTGTATAAGCATTGCCTTGAGTCTGAGCACCAGCGTGCATGAGCTGGGCAATAAAGGCTGTTCCATGGTTATGCACTGTATCTACAATCGGTTTCCAGGCGTCCACATGGTTATCAGAAGCTAAGCCTGGTTGATTAAAGTATCCTTGACTATGCTTTTCATCAATGTAGATCCCTTCAGATATAATCGCACCAAAACCACCTTTGGCATAACGTTCATAATAGTCACGCATACGGTTATTGGCGCGGCCGTCACTTTCTGCTGAAACCCGGGTCATAGGTGCAACGATGTATCGGTTTGAAGTTGCCACATTCCCGAGCTTCCCTGATTCAAATAATGTGCTGTATTGACTCATGTAATGATCCCTCGCTTTAACGAAATATGATCCTTCTAGTCTTAGTTTAAAGAGTTTCACTATTGAATTTAACCGCCATCCCCCATAATCAAACCCATCAGTCGGTTTTAACACTGCATAGGAATAAAGCGTGCCAGGCACCCTTTCATGCTTTAGAGGGAAGAAGGGTGTCAGACACGCTTTAGTGTGATGAAGCTTTATCCATTGATGATAATGCCACCGTTTATGTGAATCATTTGGCCACTGATGTAAGAGGAGTCCTGGCTTGCTAAGTAGACGTAGGCGGGTGCGACTTCTCTTGGTTGTCCAGCGCGTTTCATAGGCGTATTGGATCCGAATTGAGATACTTTCTGAGCGTCAAACGAGGCTGGAATTAATGGTGTCCAGATTGGGCCTGGTGCGACTCCGTTAACTCGGATTCCTTTCCCGACCAGTTGTTCAGATAACGAACGTGTAAGTGCTGTAATAGCTCCTTTTGTTGCTGAATAATCCACTAAGTCCTTTGAGCCTTGATACGCTGTAATAGAAGAGGTATTAATAATTGTACTTCCTTTTTTCATATGGGGAAGAGCAGCTTTCGTCATATGAAAATAACCAAATACGTTTGTGCGGAACGTTTTTTCCAATTGTTCAGCTGTAATGTCTTCAAAGTTTTGCTGAGGGTGTTGTTCTGCAGAATTATTCACAAGGATATCAATCTGGTTAAAGGACTGCATAACTTCGTTCACTGCTGTTTGGCAGAAAGATTCATTCCCGATATCTCCTCCAATTAACAGACATCGTCTGCCTTCTCGTTCGATGATTGTCTTTGTATCATTTGCGTCTTGTTTTTCATTAAGGAAGATAATTGCAACGTCGGCTCCTTCTTTTGCATAGTGGACGGCGACCGATCTGCCTATTCCGCTATCGCCACCTGTGATAACGGCAACTTTTCCTTTTAGCTTTTCGCTCGGTTTATACTCTGGGTCAATAAATTCAGGTAAAGGTTGCATTTCGTATTCATAACCTGGCTGATGATTTTGATGTTGAGGGGGCTGTTGCTGAGCTTGTTGATTTTGTTGTTGTGACATCGTCATTCCTCCTGGTGTGCATTTTCTTTTATCATGTCCAGAGGTTCCTTAATGAATGATAAGCATAAGGAGATATCAGGTTGGAAGTATGTGGGGAGGAGGCTGAAAAGAATAAAAGGCAATAAAAAAACCGATGCAAAAGCATCGGTTAGACCGTTTCGATTTCATTATGTGAGGATGTAGCACCTTCTTCGTGTAAGTGTTGAAACAATTGACGATACGAGTGAAAGTCCAGTTCTCCATTTACATACATGCGTTGACAATAGTCCAATAACTCATTGGGTGAATCAGGCTGTTGGTTGAACTCCTTAACATACGATTGAAGCAGTTCTTCCAGGTGCATATCATATTCCTCCTCATGTGTTGTTACAGTATATGGTAACATACATTCTTGGAGATAAAAGAGATCAGAACAAAGTATAAATATTCAGAAAAAAACCTTTATGACACTGCAGAACAAAAGGGTGCCAGACACGCGTCAGTTCTGCAGTGCAATAAAGGGTGCCAGACACGCGTCAGTTCTGCAGTGCAATAAAGGGTGCCAGACACGCGTCAGTTCTGCAGTGCGATAAAGGGTGCCAGACACGCGTTAGTTCTGCAGTGCGATAAAGAGGGACAGACACGCTTCAGGTCACTAGTGTGGTGAAGGGTGTCTGTCCCTTTTGGTTTAGATTTTTGTGTTTTTGGTTTTGGCTCTTTGTTGTAGTTCAGTTTTAGGTTGCTGGTCTGCTTTGTCTTCTGTATAGCCTTGCGGGTTAATGTTAGCTCCGCCCGCTTTGCCACGGTTGTTGTTTTTTCGTTTGCTCATGAGATCCACCTCCACGTATAGCATGTGGAGATGGCATCCTTCTTATGCTTGTTGTGCTTGGAGTTCCTTTAAATCGTTCATGGCAATAGAGTAGGTTTTATAGCCACCTTCAAGGTTCTTAACACGGAAGCCGTGCTGCTCAAGTAACTTCGTTGCCACATATCCGCGTAACCCTGCTTGGCAATAGACGGTTATTGGCTCTTCCTTTGGTAACTCCTCTAAGCGATCCCTGAGATCATCAAGGGGAATGTTCACAGCATTACGGATTGCGCCATTACTAAATTCTTTAGAAGTTCGAACGTCTAGAATCATACCCGCCGCATGTGCAATTCCGTCCATTTCATCCCAGTGAACCACTTCAACCTCACCTTCAACAATGTTTGAAGCGACGTAACCAAGTAGGTTAACAGGATCTTTGGCAGAAGAGTAGGGAGGAGCATAGGCTAATTCAAGGTCAGGCAGATCCATAACCGTTAATCCACCTTTAATCGCTGTAGCTAACACATCGATTCGTTTATCAGCACCTTCTTTTCCGATAATTTGTGCCCCATAAATGGTTCCCTCAACAGGATGGAACAATAGCTTCATGGAAAGAGGCGTTGCATTTGGGTAATAACCAGCATGGGAACCTGGGTGGATGTGAATGGCCTCGTATGGTAGTCCCATTGCTTTTAGTTGTTTTTCATTTTTGCCTGTAGCGGCAACGGTAAGGTCAAAAATCTTGGCAATGGATGTGCCGAGTGTACCGTTATACCGAACGTCTTTCCCGTAAATGTGATCAGCTACAAGACGTCCCTGGCGGTTAGCAGGCCATGCAAGCGGGATCATGGTTGGTTGCCCAAATTGATAATCTTTAACTTGAACGGCATCACCAACTGCATAGATTGATGGATCGTTTGTTTTCAAATGATCATCGACGATAATACCGCCTCGCTCATTTGTCTCAAGACCTGCAAGCGTAGCTAACGTATTCTCAGGTGTAACACCAATTGAAAGTACAACAAGGTCTGTTGAAATGGAGGTACCACTTTCGAGTATCATTTGTTTCCCTTGCTCCTCAAAAGCTTTCACACCATCATTTAAATAGAGAGTTATCCCTTTTTGTTTTAACTCTGTATGGACAAGGGCTGCCATTTCTCTGTCGATAGGAGCCATCACTTGTGGAGACTTCTCAACAAGGGTAACGTTAAGCCCTCGATCAACAAGGTTCTCGGCTAATTCTAAACCGATAAAACCACCGCCAATAATCGTGGCATTCTGAGGCTGTTGATCTTCTAAAAATGTATAAATTTTATCTGTATCTGGTATATTTCGCAAAGTGAAATAGGTGGACTCTGCTAGACCCGGAATAGGAGGGACGATTGGTTTTGAACCTGGAGAAAGGATGAGTGTATCATAACTCTCTTCGTATTCATCTCCAGATGGTAGGTGACGAACGGTAACGGTCTTTTGTTCCCGGTTAATGCGAACGACTTCTGTTAAGGTGCGTATATCTAAACCAAAGCGAGCCGTCATCCCTTCAACAGTCTGAACGAGTAATTTGCTTCGTTCTTTTATTGTACCGCCAATATAGTAAGGGAGCCCGCAATTGGCATAAGAAATGTAAGCTCCGCGTTCAAACATTACAATATGACTGTGTTCATCTATACGACGCAGACGCGCAGCAGCTGTTGCGCCTCCTGCTACTCCACCAACAATGACTATTTTACGATTCATCATGAACTCATCCTCTCTTTTGTATACCCTTACCCGTATTTTATTCCTGAATGTGAGGAAAGTAAATACGGTTTTGACGAAGATTGTGACAATTTAGAGGATGATAATAGTTACTCTAATCAATGCCTTTTGTTTTAAGTTTCATGGAACAAAAAAGCCCCGAGATTTCTCGGAGCTTAAGCATCTTTATTCATTTGAGTTTTGTTTAGGGAAGGTAATGGTTTTCACTTCTTTCATGGTACTTAAGTCAACGGCCTTCAATTCTTCATGAGAAAGGGTAAATAAAGTGTCATTGAGGGAAATCATTCGAGAAATACGGGATTCCCACCTACGTTCTACATTGTAATCTTGATCGTTTGTAATCGTTGCCTGAAGTTCAAATCCATTCTCTGGTGTGATTTTATAAAGGTAAGCTCCCTGACTCTTTCGTTCATATTCTTCTGAGACTTGAATCGGGAGGCCAAATAAGTTGCCGTCTGGGTGGATGTATAGGGACTTGTGATCGTGACTGGCATCTGTGTGACTGCCCTTTCCTCCAATGATTGCTACATCTTTTTCTAGTGGATTTGAGACGTCACTCACATCAAATAGCGAAAGTTTTACCCCTTTAGTAACAACCCGTTCTCTCCCATCTGACTTAACGACTTCAGTATCTTGACCAATACCAATTAAATGATCGTCTCCAAGGGGATGGAGGTAATTGCTGAAGCCTGGGATTTTAAGTTCTCCGAGTACTTCGGGGGAAGAAGGTTCTTTAAGATCAATGACAAACAGGGGATCAACTTGTTTAAATGTAACCATATAAGCTCGATCTTGCATAAAGCGGACGCTATAGATTCGTTCTCCTTTTGCTAATCCTTCAACTTTACCAATTGGAGTCATCGATAAATCAAACGTATATAAATGATTTAGCGACGGATTCTCATCTCCCCCAAATTGTCCAGTAGTTGTAGCGACGCGGAAGGAGTCATCATGCTCATCCATAGCAAATTGATTGATTAACTGGCCTGGTACATCAGCTTCACCGTTGTAGGTAAGGTCGCCGTTTTCTACGTGGAATTGATAAATCTTAGTACTTTGTTCAAGGTCTTCTGGTAATGAAGATGTTGCAAAAAATGCATCGACTGGAAAGCTCCTAGAGCGTGTGGCGACGTACAGGTTATCTTTAGACATATGAACGGTATCTCCAGCACCAAGATAGGTTTTTACGTTGGCGGGTGTACTGTCGTCTGTAACATCAAAACTTGCAATCGTAAGGAACGACGAGTATTTACTTCCTGGAAGCTGATGGATCTTCCCGTAAGGAATCGGTTGGAAGTCTTCACTCACGGCAGAATCTTTAAAAGTAGGGCGGACTTCTTGGTCGTTTTGTTTCTTTTCCTCTAAATGGTGGATGGATGTGTACTCATTGGATAGGACGTAGATTTGACCGTCAATCATTCTAGAAGTTAAATAGTTCCCCTCAAGGTTAAGATCCCGCACCTTTTTAGGAGAGGTAGGATCCGAAACATCATAAACACGGACGGCCATATGACTTCTAAAGTTTGGCCTAATCATAGAATCTGCTGCCGACGCTTCCTCTTTTGCATCTCGTGGAAGCGATTGATGTTGATAGCCAAGGACGACGAGTCGATCGTTGTATAGAAAGAGTTGATTTGGTATAAAGTTTTCATCATCAATTTTGGTGAGGACCTTGGCTTTCTCAATAGGAGAGCCTTTTGCAATGACAATGTCATTGTTTCTGGCATAGTAAATGTGTTCACCGTCATTCTTGACGAGATCTGCTTCGTCGACACCATTGACTTGAATATTCGTCTTAGATGAACTGCTCGCAGAATCCTCTGAAGAAGCACTAACATCCGCGCTTTCTTCAACAGTCATTCGCATAGATGAATCTTCATTTTGAAACTTCTTTAAAATCGCCTTCAATTCTTCTTCAGAACCAATCGCGGGCAGTTCTTTTGAAGTAGTGAAGGTGTACGTGAAATCTTTAGACAGTTCAACGTCTCGAACAGAGGTTACGCCTTTTGAGATCGTTAGGGTATAGTCCTGATTCACTTCGTATCCACCTTTAGGTGCAAAAATATTTAACGATTCCCCGTTACCACTTACTTCGAAGGTGGTAGGTACTTTTTCACCTGTTTTCTTGTTAATCACTTGAATCGTTTCATCTGTGAAGCTTTCTTTGTTCATTTCTTTAGAAAAAACAACCGTCCAGTCTTTGTGGACAGGAACGACTTGACTTTCTTCTTTTACCTCTGCAGAAACGCCCCAGTTTGCGACACCGTATAGGATGATAAAAAGAGACACCACTAAAGCAATTCCTGTTATAACCATTCGCTTCATAATCATTCACCCTCTTCACTTGGTTTCTTACATAGTCGTCTTAAAGAGGAAAAAGTTTCATGTGAGGAGTGAAATTAGGTGAAAAAACGCCTGAGGAGCTTTTCCTCAGGCGTTTACTGTGAATTACTTATGATCGGTTTTCTTTGAGTATTGGCGCTCACCGTTTTGACGAGCAGCTTCTCGTTGTTCGTTTTTGCGAGCTTGTTTGGCATTATTATCTAATGCTTTCTTGTTGTTGTCACCTGTATTTTTTGTTGCCATATCGGACACCTCTTTTTTCTAATGGTAAGACACATCATTAGATTGTGTGAAAAGAGGGTAGATTATTTATAAGGAGCATTTAAGAAAAATAAAGCAATTGTGCCAGGGCCTGAGTGCGCACCGACAGAGGCTCCTACTTGATGTATGTGAATATCTTTTGTTCCGAACTGATCACGAATCATTTCGGCTAGTTGTTCAGCTCGTTCGAGATCATCACCGTGACTGATGGCAATAGGTTGGTCCCCCAAATCGACGCCTCTTTCTTCCATAACTTCAGTCATTCTCTTAAGTACCTTTTTCGCGCCGCGTATCTTCTCAAGTGGAATGAGTTGACCGTTTTCAACATGAAGAAGGGGCTTGATCTTCAGCATGGTTCCAAAAAACGCTGCAGCTTTACTGACACGGCCTCCGCGTTTTAAGTATTCTAAATCGTCTACCGTGAAAATGTGTTCCATATGCTCAAAGTGATAGGTGGAGAGTTCTTTAATTTCATCAAGTGATTTGCCCTTTTTGGCGAGTGCTGCAGCACGAAGGACAACAAGTCCATACCCAAGAGAAGCACAATGTGTATCAACGACTTGAAGGTTGAAATCTGGGTACGTTTCTTGTACTTCTTGTTGCATCATCTTAGCTGTTTGGTACGTTCCTGATAATTCGGAAGAGAAGGCAAGATAAAGACAGTCCTGTCCTTCTCTTGCAAAGTGCTCAAATAGTTCTTTGAAACTTTGAGGAGAGACTTGTGACGTTTTAGGAGCTTTCCCGTTACGCATCGCGTCATAGACTTCTTTAGGCTGAATCGTTTCGCCGTCTTTATAGTCTTGGCCGTCTAAGTGAACCGTTAGGGAAAGGCGTGTTATACCATGTTCCTCCATAACAGATGTAGGCAAGTCGCAAGCAGAATCAGCAATAATTCGTACAGACATACTTTCACCCTTTTCTAAAATATATAATGAATACTAGATCAATGTGGTTTAGACCGTGGTCCTATTGTCATAAGTGTAATAGTAGCAGGCAGGATAGTCAAAGCATTTAGCAAAAAGTGGTTTAAAGGGTGGGGGTTTTATGATATATAGAGAAGAGAGACTCATCATAGTATTAATCTTTGCACGAAACAGAACAGAAATCTAGAGCTTAGGAGGTCGTCATGTTTCTTCCAGAAATCAAACGAATTATCATTGTTATACTAGGGGCTATATTAAATTCTATTTCACTAAACTTCTTCCTTATTAAGGCAAACGTTTATGCAAGCGGGTTTACAGGAGTTGCCCAGTTGCTCTCAAGTGTCATGCAGGATTATATAGGATTTGGAATTACGACCGGTGTGCTACTCTTCATTTTAAATATACCGGTTATTATTTTGGGTTGGTATAAAGTAGGGAAAGGGTTTACAATTTATAGTATCATTTCAGTTGTATTTACCACCTTCTTCCTCGAAGTGATTCCTGTTAAACAACTATCTACTGATATCTTATTAAACTCAGTATTTGGTGGTGTGATTGGAGCATTAGGTGTCGGTCTTACATTGAAGTGGGGTGCTTCAACAGGTGGTATGGATATTGTAGCGATGGTGTTATCCCGTATAAAAGATCGCCCGATAGGGACTTATTTCTTTCTTTTAAATGGATTGATTATTATATTGGCAGGCTTGCTATATGATGAAGAAAAAGCTCTCTATACCATTGTGACACTTTATGTATCGACCCGTGTTATTGATGCCGTTCATACGCGACATGAGAAGTTGACCGCTATGATTATTACAACTGAGGCAGAAGCCTTGCAACGAGCTATTCATTCAAAAATGGTTCGTGGGATTACAAAAGTTCCAGCACGAGGTGCTTTTACCAATCAAGAAAAGGACATGCTGATTATGGTTATCACCCGTTATGAATTGTATGATCTTGAACATACGATTAAAGATGTTGATCCACATGCCTTCACGAATATCGTGCAAACAACAGGTATATTCGGTTTCTTCAGAAGAGATGGTTAAAAGTGTAACGAAATGATTGAGTAGAACGACAAATGAACAGGGTGGAATTTAATAGAAAGGGAAGTGACAAGGATGAAGAAATTTCTTGTTATCATCATGGCAATGTTATTTATTGCTGCTGGTTGTGCTAGCTCAGGTGAGTCGAAAGCTAAAGACGATGAAGAGACAGAAAATGTGAGCGGCGAAAAAGCCAACGAGGAAACGAATGAGGAAACAAAAGAGAAAACAGACTCAGAAGAGTCCGACCAACCAGAAGAGGACACCGAGCAAGACTCTACTGAAGAGGTCGACTTACAAACGCTACTAGAACAAATCGAAATGTCAGCTGCCGTAAACCCAGAAACGGAGAAAGTAACGTTTGACTTTAGTTTGAAGAACAATGGTGAAAAGGATGTTAATCTTCATTTCTCTTCTGGTCAACAGTATGAAATTATCGTGAAGAATGCTAAGGGTGAAGAAGTTTACCGTTACTCTGAAGGAAAGTCGTTTACACAAGCAGTGGTTTCAGAAGAGATCAAACCTTCTAAAGAATTAACATTTACATCATCATGGAACTATGATCAAGATGGTGAGCGTGTACAACCTGGTACATATAGTGCTGAGGTGACGGTATTACCAATGAAGATGAATGGTCAAACAATTGAAGCGAAGCCGTTTCAGGTAGAAAAAGCCTTTGAAATCCCTTCAGAAAACCAGGCATTCCGTAACGTGAAGGTAGAAGGTGAGAATGGTCAATATACCGTTTCTGGTGAAGCTCGTGTGTTCGAAGGAAGCTTTATGTACAACGTAGAGGATGGACATCAAGTGATCGTGATGGACACCCCCGTACAAGTAAGTGAAGGGGCACCAGGTTGGGGTGAGTTTGAATTTACTGTAGAAATTGCTGAAGATCAACTTCCAACAAGCGGTACATTAACGCTTATGTTGTATGAAATCAGTGCTAAAGATGGTTCAGTAACGAATCAAAAATTTGTTAAACTGGAAACCTTTAATTAATTCATACTTAAAAAGGCTGTCCCGCGGGGGACAGCCTTTTTCGTATCTTATCATAAAGGATAAGATTTAATACCCATGGTTTTCAATTGTATCAATGACTTGTTGTTTAAGTTCATCCCATGATGCATCGTTTTTCTTGTTAACTGTGATAAAGTTTTGGAAGCCAAATACATTATCAACACCATTTAGTGACATTAGGTCATTTAAGATACTGTGGTCACTCGTTTGACCAGGCATGACCGATACGCTTCCATTTCCTTCGAAAATCATTCGGTCACTGTCAAATTTAATGGCATTTGGGTTAGGGGTTTCTTTTGCTTGTACACTCATAAGGAATACCTCCTCTGTATAGTATCCATACTCATATTAGCACGAAACATTCAGTTCGCACAAAAGGAAGAGCTATTCGTCATGGAACGCTCACAACTATCGTAAAAATGAGGGTGAGGGTTTTGCTACAATGAAGGTAGTTGAATGGGCTAAATGAGCCGATTGTTTGAAGTAGAAAGGGTATATTCCTCATATAATGAACGTATTCAGTTAATGAGAGAAATGGGGGAGAGATATGATTAAAAAGGGACTCTGGCTCGGGACGGCAACAGGTTTTATTTTAGGCTTGGTATTATGGATCTTTGAATATGGGACAGGTAAGAAAGTGTATACGTTACTCTTAAATGTAGATTTCATACCGGTTATTGGGGATATTGATTGGCCAATATATATGGAGTGGTTCTTCCATCTGATCATTGCCTGGTCAATCGCTATTGTCTATTTGGCTTGGAATAAGTATCAAACGGATGGCAGAGCAAATTCCAGGTGGGCAACAGCACTCGTATTAACGGCTTTTGCTGCGTTAACGTATTTTCCGCTTACAGATCTTGCGATTAAAGAAACGCCAGCTTTCGATGATTTGACTGCTATATCTTATTGGTTAGTCGGACATCTTGCTTTTGGAGTATCACTTGTTAAACTAGATGAGTGGACAAAACGTAAAAAGTAGGTGCAAGATGAATCAAAAAAATATAGTAGTATGGGATCTGATTTGTTATATCGTATTCCCCCTTGTCGTTTGGAACTTTATACGGGATGACATTGGAGATTACTATGCAATGCTATTGTCTTCTGTTCCAGGTATTATCTACACCTTTATTCGATTCAAAGCGGTGAAAAAGGTTCAGTTTTTCGGGATTTTTATGCTGGCTAATTTGGTAGTGGGAACCTTATTTGATGTATTAGCAGGATCGGCTATACAGCTCCTATGGAATCGGGTTTACTTTGCTTTATTAGGAGGCGGCATTTTCTTAGGGAGTATGCTGATCCGGAAGCCAATTGCCCTTTACTTAATGCTAGACGTCATGGAAATGCAAGGGCAGGACAGAAAAGGTTTGAAAGCGAAATTTATGCAGAAGAAAGTGTTCTTTGTGTTTCAGCTAATCACGTTTGTCTTTGTCTTTCGTGAGCTCGTTTTCGCTGGGTGGAAGGCTTGGCTAGTAACGCAATATGGTGTAGAAGCGTTTGATCAAGCACTTGTATTAAGGCAAGTGATGAGTTGGGTATTAACAGGCGTTACCGTAATCGGCTACGTTTACGTCTTTAAACTTCTTCAGATGACACCACCCACAAATGAAAACACAAAATACTCTACCTAAAAAAGAGCCCTTGAAACAACTCAGGAGGCTCCTTTTTTGCTTTATTGCACTAAAGCGTGTCTGGCACGCTTCTCTGCTTTAGAGCGCCGCAGGGTGTCTGGCACCCTGCAGTGCTTTGCGGCGTGAAAGAGCCTGCCTTCTGATTAGAGGGCAGGCTTTTCTTGAGCTGTGTTATTTTAATCCCTGGTGACGCTCGATTTCTGATTCGAGCTGCTGAAGCTGAGCTTGTTCTTCTTGGGAAGCGTTAGCGCGAGCTGAGTTGATACAGTTCTTCGCTGTTTGGATGTTTTTCTCCTTCGCTTCACCATTGCGGTTAGTGATGTTATTTACGGCACTTTTTGCTTGCTGGAATAAGTTATTCTGCATCATTAAAGACCTCCCACAGAGTTATGATCGTCTTCTTCACTCTCGCGTTCTACATCGGCAAATGTTTGTCGATAAGGGAAACGCTCATCGTGCTTTTTAACAGAATCTTTTCCTTGCTGAACAAATCGTTTCGATTTACTTTTCTTGCTCACCTTTCATCACCTCGCGGATTAAAAAAGCTCGAACACAACGTGTTGCTGTGTTCAAGCTTAGTATGAGCAAATGTGCTTGTCGCATGTATTGAAAAATATGGAGATCGCACACTAATTTAAATTCAAATATTGTTCTAAAAAGACAGCAACGCCATCTTGCTCATTTGAACTTGTGACTTCATTAGATACGTCCTTAAGTTCGCTTAAGGCGTTATCCATTGCGACACCAATTCCGGCATATTCAAGCATTTCTAAATCGTTATCTTCATCTCCAAATGCAATAATGCGCTCTTCAGGGATGTGATAATAGTGAGCAATCTTATTGAGTCCTACAGCCTTGTTTAATCCTGCACGCACAATTTCAATAACATGCCATGGTGCTCCCCATTTGCGGTGCTCAATCATCGTAGCATGCTTTTCGTCCAGATGATCCCTAATATGTTTAACTTGTTCCACATTCGGATGTATAAGAATCGAGGTAGGATCTTCTTTTAAATGATTCTTAATGCCTCCAATTGTGATAGGTGTATCTGTCGTATGGAAAATATCTAAAATTTCCTGGTCATACTGATCCAGATAGACTTCATCCCGAACTTCAGCAAGGATGTTTCTCACCCCAACTTCATGACACGTATGTATAATTTCGCGAGCCGTTCGAATGGACATAGGGGAATGAATGGAATCCCAGTTATGATTTAAGGGATGGTGAATTAATGCACCGTTAAAGTTCACCATAGGTGTGTCGAGCTCCATTTCATGATAATAATCAATACTGGCCCTGTGTGGACGTCCCGTTGCGATACACACGACATGACCCGCATCACGAGCTTTCTGAATCGCTTGTTTGTTTCGTTCGCTAATTGTTTTCTGATCGCTTAGCAGTGTTCCATCTAAGTCTAGAGCGATTAAATGTTTTTCCATTGTGTTCACCACCTCATCTGAATTTAAGTGTATATCTTGATTCTATGATCTGTAAAGAACTATGGGGTCCGTTTTTCTTTTCAATCAAAAAGGAAAGTGTTACGATAAATCATATAAATTAGTAAATTACGGAAAGAAATGCGATACATACTTTATGCACAAAGGAAGGGAAAAACATCGTGATTGGGATTTACAGAAAGAGATTTGAACACATACCTGCACTAGTTATTGTTGATTCTGAGAAAGAAAATAAGCCATTACCTGTCGTAACCTATATTCATGGCATTACGAGTCGGAAAGAACAGAACTTATCCTTCGCGTACTTCTTAGCTGAAAAAGGCTTCCGCGTTGTACTTCCTGACTGTATGCTACATGGAGAGCGAGAAGAGGGGTTAAACAATCAACAAATTAAGTATCGTTTATGGGAAGTTGTTGCAGAAAACCTTAAAGAACTTCCTCTTATAAAAGAAACACTTGAACAAGAAGGGTTACTTCTTGATGGACGCTTTGGTTTAGCTGGTACAAGTATGGGAGGCATCACAACAAGTGCTGCTCTTACTCAGTATGATTGGATCAAGGTGGCTGCGGTGTTAATGGGTTCTCCACAACCTGTTCGCTTTGCAGAAGAGCAAGTAGCAACGCTAAAAGAAATGAATATGAACGTACCAATTTCTGAAGAAGAACAACAAAAGCTAATAAGGGATCTGGCTTCTATTGACTTAAGTAAACAAGTTGATAAATTATTTGGTCGTCCGTTATTCTTCTGGCACGGGGAAGAAGATAACGTCGTTCCGTTTGACCACTCTTATAGTTTCTATAACGATGCAATAGATCATTATAAGAACCCTGAAAACATTCGCTTCCGCAGGGAAATAGGCCGCGATCATAAGGTCTCCATTTACGCGATTACGGAGACCGTTAACTGGTTTGATATGCATCTCTAAACGGTCTGGTTTTAAAATGATTGGTTTTTCGTTATAATGAGAATAGATTAGATGAAAGGGGAACGAGTATTCATGGATCAGACTTTGCACGATAACATGATGGGTGCACTTGAGAATGTAATTGACCCCGAGCTTGGCATTGATATTGTCAACCTTGGCTTGATATATGGCGTTGATATTGACGATGAAGGCGTTGGACAAGTTACGATGACACTAACGGCTATGGGGTGCCCGCTTGCTGGAACAATCGAAGCTGACGTGAAACGCGTATTAGCAGATCTTCCAGAACTTAAAGACGTAAACGTTAATATTGTATGGAGTCCACCGTGGACAAAGGATAAAATGTCCCGCTACGCGAAAATCGCGCTAGGCATTCCAGATTGATTTAATCAAAAGAACCTTTTGCTTGCTAGCAGAGGGTTCTTTTTTTGTGGCTCAGTCCAGTCTATACGTTGCTAATCGGGCGCTTGCGCTTTTGATACGTCTAGCTCCAGCGCCCAGCAACTAGTAGACTTCCCTCACCTCCGGTCGATCAGTCATCATCAATTCGCCTGTGGCTCATTGTGATTCCTTGATCTCACTGCGGTTCAGTCCAGTCTATACGTTGCTAATCGGGCGCTTGCGCTTTTGATGGTTTACGGGTTGGTACAAAGTGGTACATAGAATTGTAAGTTAACCTTTCACTTAAAGGTGATGGGAAAATACACAATTAAAGCCATTCAATAAAAATTAGTGGAGAATCAATCTCCCTTTTAAGGAGGACTCATTATGGTAAAAGTATTACTATTCGCTCAATTCCAAGAAGCGGCAGGTCGTGAAAGTGTAGAGATTGAAGCAGGGGGCCAAACAGTGTCTCACGTAAAATCCACATTAAAAGAAAACTACAACGTGCTTGATCTAGATCACGCACAAGTAACTGTAAACGATGAATACAAAGACATGGATACACAACTTAGCGACGGCGACACGGTCGCATTCATCCCACCACAATCGTAAGGATGAAGGAGTCTCCCTCTAGTTTTAGAGGGAGACTTTTTTACTGATAAAGTAAGAGCAATCAAAGTCGAACGTAACGGACCCATATACATAAAAAGGGTGAACCCATAATGGAGTTCACCCTCGTTGTGTATTTTAGTTATGGTGCAATATTAAGGTTTTCGCCCTTTAATCAATCTATAGATTAGTACGACCAGAGCGACAACTAACAGAATATGAATGATACCGCCTGCGATTTCGAATAAGAAACCAAATAACCAAAGGATCAGCAAGATTACTAAGATCGTCCAGAGCATGTGTCATCCCTCCTTATGATTGTAATTTGCCCTGAAATCTTTACTTTCAAACGCTTCCCCTCATATTCTCTTGGGTTGTAAGGTGCAAATGCCTTTCGTATCATGAAGAGTAAAGAAGAAGGAGGAGGTTTTATGAAGAAGGGGCGAGTCATCGTCATTGGCGGAGGTCCAGCTGGAATCGAAGCGGCCCTTACCGCGAGTTCTCGTTTTGAGGAAGTTTATCTTGTATCAGAACAGCCAGCTGGTGCGTGGAAAATGAACGATACAGCTGTGTGGCAATCCGTATTAGGAAAGAATGGAGACATTACGCCTCAAGAGTTAAATGTTTACGCGCAGTCTGTACATACGAAGTGGATGTCGGAGCAAATCGATCTCTTACAGCATTCAGGTGTTCGGACGAAGTTAGGGAATGTGACCTTCCTTTCTCCCAATAAAATTAATATAGAGAACGGGGAAAAGACTGACACCATCGAAGGAGATTATTTCATTTTAGCTGTTGGGTCTCGGCCAGCTTTTCCTCAATCCCTTCATCCATATGGGGAGAAAGTGCTGTCATTTCATTCGTTGCACCAATTAAAGTCATGGCCAGAGTCTATTGTCGTGATTGGCGATGGACCGATTGGTTTTGAAGCTGTTAATTTGTTTAGTTTGGCGCACGTTAAAGTAAATTGGATCGTACCAGAAGATGGACCAGGTGCGAGAATTTTTGATGAGGATCTTTCTGATTCCTTATTGAGTCATTATCAAAAAAGAGGCGTGCGTATTTTTAGAGGGCCTGTTGCAACAAGCATGAAAGAAGAGAGAGGACGTTTGCACATTTCAAGAGAGGATGGCTCTCATGTGGAAGCCCAATGCGCATTTATCGTCCCATCATTCCTCTCTAATTTAGATCGATTGACATTAGTGAATGCGGAGGTGGATGAGAATTCAATAGATGCATCTACTGGCCAATCCAATCAAAGTCATATCTATGTTGTCGGGGATGCGGATCTAAGTGTAGCGGCTGTCTATGCGCAAGCTAAAGCGAGGCAGGCTGTATTACATATGGATGGAAAACAAGAAGCACCTCTATTATTGGAAGACTTACCCCTGTCTTTTCATCAATGGCCTGAAGTAGCGAGTATTGGAATAACAAAGCCTGGAAGCTCTAAACTAAAGGCTCGGACCTTTTCCATAAAAAGTCGGAATTATGTCCATATGATTGAAAAGGGGAACGAAGGTTGGATCAAAGTCATTTACAATGAGCAAGGAATCCTATTTGGAGCTTCTGCAATTGGAGAAGGAGCTAAAGGTATTATTTCTATGCTAGCCATTCCCATCAAGCTGAAGCAGTCGGTAAGCAATTTACAATCACTATTTGCGACTCATCCTTCTCAGAATGAAATGGCCGCTCATATTATACGAACCATTGCGGATGAGGTATAGAGGTTGGTTGAAGTATAACGAATGTAAAAGAGACCGTCTCGAATAGGAGACGGTCTCTTTTTCTTGGGGTCATTGGATTCCGTTAGGGGGGTAACGGACAATGATAATCATTATCAATGAGAATTATTTTCAGTATATATTTAAAGTCGACAAGCGTCAACTCTTTTTATTAATTAGGATAGAAAAAAGCAATCCCGTTAAAGGAGGCAACTTCAGTTGTACTCCATAGAAACGGAATTGCTTTACTCTCTCTTATAAGAATAAAATCGCTAGCGCTCCCACAATGAAACAATAGAACGCAAAGTATTTAAGATTGTTGTTCTTCATAACGTTAATGAACCATTTCAGCGCAAAGTAAGACGCTACAATAGAACCTAAGAAAGCGAGGGCATATGGGATATACAGCTCAGACGCTGTATCCATTATTTCTCCTCCTTTTAGAATAACCGTTCCTAGACTTACGGGTACATAAAGTAAAAAGGAGAAGCGAAGCGCTGTTGTTTGCTTTAATCCGAGAAGCATAGCAGCGACAACCGTTGCTCCAGAGCGGCTAATCCCTGGAATTAATGCAACAGACTGAGCTAGCCCAATAATGAGCGCATCTTTAATGGTCATATCCCCATCACCACGACTACCACTCAAGTTACGAATGATCCAAAGAGCTATACCAGTCACGATTAGTGTAATCCCGACCATGCTAGCACTTTCTCCAAATGTACCTTCAATTGCATCTCCATATAAGACACCAATAACACCAGCAGGAATGGTCCCGATTATTAAGTAAATGATAAAACGAAAATCACGTGTGGTTGCGTCATCTCGTTTCTTTTGAAACAAAAATCCAAATCCGCTTACAATTAACCGAGCTAAATCGTTTCTGTAAACGATAAAGACTGCAAGAAGAGAGCCGAAGTTAACAAGTACTTCAAACGTTAAGCCTTGTCCTACAATATTAAATAAATCTTTGACCATAATAAGGTGGCCACTTGATGAAATCGGAATGGGTTCTGTGAACCCTTGGAAAATCCCTAAAAATAAGTATTGAATAAGTGTCCATAATTGATCGAGCATGTTCATAATCCTCCCTAAAGGAAATACATAAATCTATTCTCGCTCTTCACACTTTTTATGTGGGTGAATATCCTACCTAATAAAGAGGAGGTGGCCCGGGTGAAGAAGCGAAGCAAAAAGAATCCATCCACGAATTATCACCATATGTATTCGCTATGTAATCAACATATGAATCAATATGTCTTAGCAGAGTTAGTCGATGGCCAGAATATTGATGGAATTGTGACAGGTGTTGATGGAGATTACGTTTATTTAGCTGTCCCGTTGTCAGAGATTGACACCTTAGAAGATGGATCTCCACAACAATTATCAGAACCTAATCAGCGACAGTATGGGTATGGTCCTCCATATGCAGGTGGGTATGGAACTGGTGCACCATATGGGTATGGTTACACGCCACCTCCGAGATTTCGTCGCCTTATTCTCCCTCTTGCAGCTCTTGTTGCAATCAGTGCATTGCCGTGGTATTAGATGTATAAAACCATCTGTCTGTGCCAAACTATCCTTATCACTCGTGTAAAGGAGTTAAGCACATGGGACAAAGACATCAATTTAAACACGGTGACAAAGCACCGAACAATGGAATCTATGTAGAAATTGGAGAAACAGGCAGTATGGTAAAAGAACCTAAACAAATCCGTTTGAATGCTGGCGATAAGTTTCCGTCCAATTCAAACCAGGACCGCGTCTGGTCTCCTAAACGTAAACCGTAAAATAGACGTGAAAATCCCCCTTCCTTAACTTGGAAGGAGGATTTTTTTATTCCTTATCTTCTGCTAAAGCACCTTCACCTAATAAAACAACAGCGACGGTGAATACGATTGTAAGGACAACGGCTTGAGTCATGTTAAAAGCTAGTCCGTCCATACTGTTTACAACGTATACAATCATGCAACTCAGTAAGAACGCCCAGAAAATAGACCAAATTAAACGCATGTTCTTCACCTCAACTTTGACATTCTGATCTTAGTTTATCAAACGTTTACAATAAAATAAATATAAAACGCAATCTTCCTGAAAGAACTTGTAAAATGAAGGCATCTAACTATACAAAATCAATGCTACTACATACATTATAGTGGATATGACCCTGAAATAAAGGATGAGAACACATGCAAAATGCAATGACGCGTTCTTTCCAATTAGATCGAGAAAATTGTTTACTGCATATACCAGATCAGCCTAATGGATATCTAATACTGTATTTAGGGGATGCGGGACATTACGTGGAGGAAGATCGTTCTTTTTGGGGGGAGCATAGAGGGAGAGCAACGCTGTTACAAGCGTTACTAGATAAAGGATACACCTTATATACAAGTAGAATTTACGGGAATCATTGGGGAAGTGAGCCGGCGGTTAACTTATTAAACCGGGTTTATCAATATGTCATTCGCCAAGAGATTTTAAACCCCTATATTCATGTTATAGCAGAAGGAATGGGAGCTCTGGCTGCGCTACGCTGGCATGAGCAATACGAAGTTCCAATAAGGTCGTTCGTTCTGCTGACCCCGTGTGTTGACATGAAGGGCTTATATGCTCAAGAACGCACAAATCAGTTATATTTTAAACGATTAACAAGAGAGATCTCTAACGCATACAAGTGCAAAGAGGATGATTTAGACCAAGTCATTACAGGTCGTTTACCTAAGGCCGAATCGCCTATACTTCTGTTTCATGATATGGCCAATCCTCATTATACAGTTCATGAGCATTCAAGGCGCTTAGAGGAAAAGCAGCAAGCTCACCAACATCACATAGAATTAAAGCTTGTTATTCAGCCTATTTTTCCAAGAATTAACTCAAAGGTCATTCAATTTATGAACAGCTATGAAAAAAGTGTATCCGAACCCATATAACCATTAATCTGATTAATAAATCTACAGCCTTTTTTAATGGCACTTAAGGTAACGGGTGTTTGGAAATTATGAGTCAAACCACTCCAAACTTTCATACCTGACTGTTAGAAAGTCATATGAACACCCAACCTCTTCATAAACTGTAGGAGAGGAGGCGATGACAAATGACATATATCATTTCAGGATGTTTTGAGTGGATTGGTTTTCATTTAACCGAAGCATTTCTTAACGCCGGTCATACTGTAATAGGGATCGACAAGGAATGGAATGAACAAAAAGATTGGCTATCGCTGTATGTTGGAAGAAATGCTTCCTTCCATTTAGTTGACTCTATACACGAAGTAAAGAAAAAGACGGATGAGGAAGTTATTCTTATTCATATAGAGGAGAGGGTTACAGGGGAAGATCCTAATCTCTCTATAAAGGATGAGTGGACAATTAAAACAAGAGATGATGACACAGAAAAAAGTTCGGTGATTTATGCCTCTGAAGTGTATGGGCCTTGGATGACTGAACTCATTAAACCCACTTCTGAAGAGGCTCTTTATATTGATGATTTTGTGAGTGCCATTCAAGACATCATCGAACAAAAAGTAGAGGGAAACTGGATTGAGGTCAAACCTTCATCAGGTGGATCAAAGGGACACCACCAAGATACGTGGTATGTAAAAGAAAGCATGGATGTACAAGAAGGATGGAAGAAAGTAATGGACCATGAAGAGAAGTTTTCGATTTATTATAAATTATAGAGTTTTAATGAACAATGAGCCCTGGTCGTTTACGTATTAAAGGATTAAAGGTACAATATCACTAACTATATAATGGAATGGTAAGAAGATGTAAATGGGGTGCTCGATGTGAAGTTACGGTGGTTAGTCTATATGGGTATCCTTGTCCTTGCACTAACTGGTTGTACCAAAACATTTGGGCAGGGAAAGGTCCAAAAAGTAGGTATGCTAGTTGAAAGTACAGTTCACGACCAAGCCTGGGGGCAGAAGGGTTATGAAGGGCTTTTGGAGATCAAGGAAGAGCTAAATGTAGACGTTTACTTTAAAGAAAGTGTACAGTCCCAATTAGAAACCCAGCAAGCCATTGAAGAGTTTGCCGACAAAGGGGTTAATTTGATATTTGGACATGGGAGTCGTTACGGGCAATATTTTCAAGAATTGCGTCAAGAGTATCCGGATATTCGCTTTGTTTATTTTAATGGAAGCGTAAAGGGAAAGAACATGACGAGTTTAAACTTCGATGCTCACGCAATGGGGTTCTTTGGTGGAATGTTGTCTGCTAAGGTGACTGAATCAAACCAAGTTGGTATTATAGCTGCGTTTGAATGGCAGCCTGAAATAGAAGGGTTTTATGAGGGCGTTAATTATGTGAATCCGGAAGCTGAAGTAAATATTCAGTATGTGAATAGCTGGAATGATACAGATCGAGCCCTCTACTATTATGAACGGATGCAGCGGATGGGAGTGGACGTGTTCTATCCGGCTGGTGATGGGTTTAGTGTTCCCATTATTGAAGAGGCCAAATCGAATAGTGTAAATGCTATTGGGTATGTTTCAGACCAATCTAATATAGGAACTTCCACTGTTCTTACAAGCACAGTGCAACATGTGGACAAGTTATACGTATTAGCTGCTGAGAGATATAATAAAGGGGATTTACCAGAAGGTATTCTAAACTTTGACTTTCAAGATAACGTTATAACACTTGGTGAGTTTGGGGATCAGGTCCCTGAGGACATTAAGAGCCTTATTACATCTGCTGTAGAAGAGTATAAGGAAACAGGGCGATTGCCAAATGAAGTGAAAAATCCAGATGAATCTTAAAAAAGCTATCATTCAAAGGGGGCTAGACAATAGCCCTCTCATGTAGATAGCTTTTTTTATGGTCATTATTTTGTTTTTTTAAATAAGGCGGATAGTTCCTTGATATATGGTGAAAGCTGTCGATAGGTTTGCATAAGGGTTTCGGTAGTATCAACGAAGTCAAACGATGTGTCTGTTTTCTTCTCTTCAGTAGTTTCTTCTTTTTGCTTTGGCTGGGGTTGCCTTCCAAACATAAATGCCTCGAAGTCCCTTTGTTCATGTGAAGTTCTCTTCGTCATAGGTCAATCACCTCCTATTCCTACCATATGGGATTGAGGGTTGTTTTGGGAGGGCTTCTGTCTAAATGTGACGACGTGTTGTGCTTGCATGTACACTTGAGATGTCTTATTATTAGTACCAAGTCATAAGAATAGATATTATTACTACCTTTAAGGGGATGAATATATGAAGAGTGCAGGTATTTTAGGGATCGGACACTATGTCCCTGAACGCGTTCTAACTAACGCTGATATGGAAAAAATCGTCGAGACCAATGACGAATGGATTCGCACTCGTACTGGTATTGAAGAGCGTCGCATCGCTTCAGATGAGATGGATACATCAGATCTTGCGTACGAAGCTGCTGTGAACGCATTAGAAGATGCCAATATAAAAGCGGAGGATCTGGATTTGATTCTTATAGCTACCGTAACAGGGGAGACATTATTCCCATCGGTAGGAAATCGACTGCAGCATCGTTTGGGTGCTAAAAACGCAGCTTCCATGGACTTGGCTGCAGCATGTGCTGGATTTATGTATGGCATGATTAGCGCGCAACAGTTTATTCAAACAGGTGCTTATAAAAATATTCTTATTGTTGGTGCTGAGAAGCTATCAAAGATTACGGACTGGGAAGATCGTAATACATGTGTTCTATTCGGTGATGGAGCAGGAGCAGCTGTTATGGGACCGGTAAGTGAAGGCAAAGGTGTTCTTTCATTTGAATTGGGTTCAGATGGTTCTGGTGCTTCTTATCTTTACCAAAATCCTGGTGAATTCCTTAATATGAATGGAAGAGAAGTATTCAAATTTGCGGTTCGCCAAATGCCTGAATCTTCCATTAAAGTTCTTGAAAAAGCGGGACTTACGAAAGAGGACGTCGATTTTCTAGTTCCTCACCAAGCGAACATTCGTATAATGGAAGCAGCCCGTCAACGACTTGAGATTCCTGAAGAGAAGATGGCAACGTCGGTAAAGCGTTACGGAAATACTTCCTCAGCTTCTATCCCAATTGCCTTATCAGAGAACATAAAAAACGGTAAAATAAAAGATAATGATGTAGTTGTACTTGTCGGATTTGGTGGCGGCCTAACATGGGGCGCTGTTGCACTAAGATACGGAGTTTAATTCAAGGAGGACATGTTTATGGATTCAAGACGAGTTGTCATTACAGGCATGGGAGTCGTCTCGCCTGTAGGAAATGATGTAGAAACGATGTGGAATAACATTGTCGAAGGAAATTCGGGTATCGCACCGATTACAAAGGTAGACGCTAGCGAATTTAGCGCAAATGTAGCAGGAGAACTTAAAGATTTCGAACCTGGAAATTACTTTGACAAGAAAGAAGCGAAGCGGATGGACCCGTTCACGCAGTATGCGTTAGCTGCTTCTCTTATGGCGGTGAAAGATGCTGGCTTAGATATTAACGAAGAGATCGCTCATCGTACAGGTGTATGGATCGGTTCAGGTATTGGTGGTATGACCACTTATGATGAACAGTTCCGTAAGTATATGGACAAGGGCGCGCGTCGCGTGAGTCCATTCTTCGTTCCTATGTTAATTCCAGATATGGCAGCTGGCCAGGTTTCCATTGCTACTGGAGCGAAAGGAATTAACTCTTGTACAGTAACAGCTTGTGCATCTGGTGCTAACTCAATTGGTGATGCATTTAAAGTGATCCAACGCGGAGATGCTGACTACATGATCGCAGGTGGCGCAGAAGCACCACTTACTCCAATGTCATTCGCAGGATTCTCTTCAATGAAAGCATTATCTCCAGTTGAAGACCCGAACAAAGCAAGCCGCCCATTTGATAAAGAACGTTCTGGCTTTGTGATGGGTGAAGGTTCTGGCATACTAGTGATGGAAACATTAGAATCAGCGAAGAAACGTGGAGCGAAGATCTATGCAGAAATCGTGGGGTATGGCTCTACAGGAGATGCACACCATATCACAGCACCTGCTCCGAATGGAGAAGGCGCTACTCGCGCAATGAACCAGGCGTTAGAAGATGCCGGTCTAACTCCGGATGCTGTTGATTATGTTAACGCTCACGGTACAGGCACAGCTCTAAATGATAAGTTCGAAACAGAAGCGGTTAAAAATGTATTTGGAGATCATGCGTACAAGCTAGCAATGAGTTCTACCAAATCCATGACCGGTCACCTGCTTGGAGCAGCAGGAGCTATTGAAGCGGTTATTTCGATCAAGAGTATTTTGAATAATATCTTGCCTCCAACAACGAACTATGAGAATGAAGATCCAGATTGTGATCTTGATATCGTGCCGAACGAATCACGTAAGAGTGATGTGAATACGGTAGTGAGTAACTCTCTAGGTTTTGGTGGCCATAACGCTACACTAATCTTTAAACAATTCCAAGACTAATATAAAAGCCTGTCTCTCTATTGTGAGAGACAGGCTTTTTGTATGCCTGAACCATTAAGATGGTTCTTCGTTATTATTCTTTTCAGCTGTTTGTGAGGAGTCTTGTTCACTATTAAAGAACTCCTGAACAGTCTCACGCGTCTGTTTTTCGTCGTGTCCTAATACTTCAGCACCAGCTTGTGTTGTCATGGGATGCCATTCAGCTGGAATCCTGATTGTTTCAATGTTTTGAGGTGTATCAAGCAAGAACTTACGTCCGTAATTAAGAACCATTTCGTTTGTGGACATGCTCGTATTGACATATTGTGTGAGGGCACCTACTGTTTTAGGAAGCTTTGTCACACTTGTCATGGATACAAGCTCTTCTTTCAGTGCCGAGATCACTTTCTGTTGACGTAATACTCGGTTGAAGTCACCTTTGGCATCATTTCGGAAGCGAGCATAGCCCAATAATTCTTCCCCATTTAACTTCTGTACACCTGGCGGGATATTAATGCTGACTGTGCCAGCGTTATCTTGATAATACAACCGTTTCTCGACATCAATTTCAACCCCATCTGGCGCTACAATGTCTACGACCTCTTTAAAACCATCGAAATTGACAACAGCATAGTCGTCTATGTGTAACCCGAAGTTTTTTTCGATTGTTTCGGTTAGTAAGGCAATCCCGCCCTCTGAATAAGAGGCATTGATGCGGTTATACCCTATGCCTGGTATGTCGACCCAGAGGTCACGCATAATGGAAGCAAGTTTCATTGTCCCTTTTTCGGTATCATATTGGGCGACCATAATCGTATCGGTACGAGCAGTATCCCCTTCTCCTCTTGAATCACTTCCAACAAGGAGAACATTTACTTTTTCATCTTCTTGTTTTTCTTCGCTGTTTTCGGGTTGATCACGTTCTTCGAATTCTTCTTTCGTTTTTTCAGTTTTATCTTTATCGAACCCACCTCCAGCTTCACTGCCAAGATCTTGCCCTGCAATGTACTGAGATGTTGTGTAGGCAACCATACTTAAGAAAAGTATAACAACGATGGAAGACAGAATTCTTCTTTTGCGTTTTCTCTTTCTACGTCTTCTAATAATTCGACGAGTTTCTGCCATCCTCGTACCTCCTCTCCAAAAACCACTTATTTATAAATGTACTCTTTCTTTAATGTGAAGTAAAGAGTGTATTTTATGCCACAATATTCGACAGGACAAGCTGGTATGAGGGGGTAGGTGGGTGCATATACATAGTAGAAAATGATGGGGACGGGCTGTGGAGGCGATGAGATGGTACCGTTATTTTTGTTTTTAGTTGGCTTTGGCTTTGCTGTATCTGGTGGTGTGACCATCATTGCATATTTGAATTTTTTACCCGCAGGATTTAGTTGGATGGACTATTTAATCTTCATTAAAGAGCGACCTGAATGTTATCTTTTACCCTTTGGCATTCTCTTCATCACGATTGCCGTTTACCTGTTCCCTCAAGATTCTTGTTAAATGTTGGGGTTTTTCGAATAAAACGGTGGTGCTTGGTTCATACTGATTTCTACAGAAGAAAACGTTAATAAAGTGAGGGTTTCGTATGCTATATCTACACGATGTATGGGTCAATTGGTTTGAAGGTGAAGAGAATGGGTATAACGTTTGTCCATTTCATGAATGGCGTAAAGAAGACGGAATCGAGCTCTTGGACCAGGTACCTTTGCTGTATGTACATCAAGCACTATACCACTACGTAGAAAACGACCTCCAAGACCTACCTAAAGACTTACTAGACGCGGTATATAAACGAGCGTACCTACGCAAAAACCAAGAACGAATTTCCGTAGAATATGCCTTCGTGGTGACAGACGGTTCATCAGTACTAGCTGTTGATACGATGGGGTATAACTTGCCAGTTCGTAAGAGTCGACTGATTCCACGCCAAGAACGCTTAGTCTATGATATGATTGATCAGCAAAAGCCAGAAACTTATAACTTCGCTTGTAATGACGATAAAGAGTATCACATTCTTTCCCCGCATCCAGTCACAATGGTTGGGCTAACTCGGAAAGAGCGTCAATTAAAGCAATTGTTAATGATGGCACTGGATCAACTACAAACGACACAGAATTTATCAGAAGTTCGGTACTGGTTAACAGAATGGGACCCAGGTCAGTACGGGGTCATGCATAACCTGAGTTTTGATCAAACTTGGCAGCTTCTCTATAACGGGTTAAGTGAAGGATGGTCGAAGAATCATGAAGACCTTTGCCGTAAGCTTGTAAAGGGACAACCATTCTTTGAAAAGTTATGGGAGCTAGAACAGAACCAAGAAGTGAATAAAGGCGTCTAATTAAAGTATTCGTTCCTACTAGTAGGAACGGATACTTTTTTGTAGATGTGGATAAGACGTCCAGAAAGAGTAGGGGCACGGCCAGAAAGAGTTCCATCACGTTCATCAATCATGGCAGCATAAAAAAAGAGAGCCCATCAAGCTGAGCCCTCTCTTATATCTTATTTTTTCTTTTTAACTCTGCCTAATCCCATAGCTTTCTTTGCCTTACGAATCATCTTAGATGCTTCGTAATTAGCCTTGTCAGCGCCGTGGTCTAAGATTTCATCTAATTCATCTGATTCAATGAGTTCATAATAACGAGCTTGGATCGGGCGCATGCCTTCGATTACGGCATTTGCGCAGCCTTGTTTGAAGTCGCCGTAGCCTTTTCCTTCATATTTAGCTTCTAGAGACTCAATACTTTCGCCGCTGAAGCTTGAGTAGATGGTTAGAAGGTTTGAGATACCAGGTTTGTTCTCTTTGTCGTATTTAACGATACCCTCTGAGTCTGTGACAGCACTTTTAATTTTCTTTTCCATTTGTTTCTCTGTATCAAGCATAGAGATAAACCCTTTTGTGTTTTCATCGGATTTACTCATTTTCTTCGTTGGGTCTTGAAGAGACATAATGCGAGCGCCCACTTCTGAAATGCTGACTTCAGGAACCGTAAAGATATCGTTGTATTTATTGTTAAAACGCTGAGCTAGGTTTCGTGTTAGCTCAAGGTGTTGTTTTTGGTCTTCTCCGACAGGGACGATATCTGTTCCATATAGCAAGATGTCTGAAGCCATAAGTGGTGGGTACGTAAGAAGACCGGCTGATACCCCTTCACGGCTTGCCTTCTGAGATTTGTCTTTAAATTGAGTCATACGCTCAAGCTCACCAATGTAAGCAACGCACTGCAACATCCACCCTAGCTGAGTGTGTGCAGGTACTTCAGATTGGATAAATAAGGTAGACTTCTCCGGGTCAATGCCGACTGCAATGTATAGCGCTGCAAGGGACCGGATGTTTTCGCGTAGTTTTAAGCGATCCTGTGGGACTGTAATCGCATGTTCATCGACGATACAAAAGTATGCGTTATTTTCTTCCTGAAGCTCTGGGAAGTGTTTTAAAGCACCCAGGTAGTTTCCGATAGTAAGTGTGCCGCTAGGCTGAATTCCTGAAAAGATTGTTTTCATCATTGTTCACCTCATCTAATTTTTTCTGACAATAAAAAAAGGTTCATTCGTCTACGTCTAATCACGTAGGGACGAATGAACCGTGGTGCCACCCTAATTATCTTAAAGATATTCTTTAAGATCTCTTAACCTGTTATCGCCAAGGCTACGGTGTTTCATACTAGGGTTCTGAAACACAGCTCGAAAGTCCACTTCCGATTCAACGTGCTGTCTGCTCTCACCGTTACAGACTCTCTGTATGCAGAGGGAGAATCGTACTCTCTTTCTCATCGCTTCATATACATTGTGTAAGAATTATAGTTAAAAATCGTACGAAATGCAAGCTTCTTCATGAAAGTTGGTAATAAACAGCTAAGGTAATAGCCATTGCAAGACCTAAGATAGCTCCTTGGAATAAGAAGGAGCGGATAAACGTGGCCGAGGTAATGGATGGTGTTGAAGCGTTGTTTGTAGAATGATTCACTTCCTTGTTTCTTTTGAGAATACCATCTAATAACCGGCCACGAACCACAATAAGAATGGTTGCAACTAAAATGTAAATAAAAGAAAGATAGAACAATACATTAATGTAATGAAAAAGGTCTTGTAAAGGGGAAAAGAATAGCCATAGTACAAAGCTAAGTGACACATTAAGGGCTAAAAAATTCCACTTGTTTCTTATAAATGAAAGCATACCGTTCATCCTCTTCATAAGTTAGTCATAGTATAGCAGAAAGAAAAAGAATCGTGAATCTGAAATAATCAGGTTTCATGACTCAAAAAAATGGGAAAATTTTCTTTGTTGTTACTGAAATGGAGGGAAGTTCCATGACAAAAAAGGAAAAATTTAAAAAAGGCTCCCAAAAGATGCAAGTTCTCTTTTATAATAGAGATAACTACACATTTAGGAGTCGATGTTGATGGAGAACAAACAACTTAAGATTTTATTCCTCATTGGTATTCTCCTGCTCAGTTTTATTCCAGCTGCTAAGGCACATGCTGAAGGCGAAGAGGAAAGCGGACAAAAAGCAAAGTTCCATACCGAGCGAGAAATGACCATGAAGACACTTGAATTACCAGAAAGATTGCCACGTTTTGTATATGATTCAGGCTTAGATTTTACATACCCAGATGCTGTTCGCGGCATTTATGTAACAGGACCAAGTGCTGGAGGAGCTCGTTTTGATAAGCTAGTTAACTTAATTCAAACGACTGATTTAAACAGTATGGTGATCGATATTAAGGAGGATGCTGGTATTATTACGTATCAGCCAGAAGAAGGAACTCCTTATGAAGATGTAGGCACAAATTACATTGATGATCCTCGTAAACTTTTAGAAACATTAGAAGAAGAAGAGATTTATCCAATTGCACGTATTGTTGTTTTCAAAGATTCAAAGCTAGCTAAGAAGCGACCTGACTTGTCCTTCACAGAAAATGGTCAGGTGTGGAAAAACGGAAAAGGGGAATCTTTCGTAAATCCATTCATGAAAGAAGTTTGGGATTATAACGTTCAGCTTGCGAAGAAAGCAGCCGAGATGGGCTTTCAGGAAATACAGTTTGACTATGTACGATTCCCGGAAGGATTTGAACGAAGAGATGATATCCTTTCATATAATGAAGGAGACTATGCTGACATTGAAGGAGACAATGTTCAAAAGCGTGTAACAGCTGTTACAGACTTTGTTGAATATGCTCGTGAAGAATTGAGTGGTTATGATGTCGACGTCTCTGTTGATATCTTTGGATACTCAGCTACGATCAAAGAAGCTCCTGGAATTGGTCAGAACTTCTCTAAGATTGCATCAAATGTTGATGTCATCTCATCTATGATCTATCCGTCGCACTGGACGTCTTACTTTGGTATTTCGTTCCCGGATAAAGAACCATATAAGTTAGTTTCAGAATATGCAAAAGTAGAAAATGAAGTATTAGGCAAACTTGAAGACCCACCAACTTCACGTCCTTGGATTCAAGACTTTGAAGCCCCATGGTTATATAGCGGTCCTACCAAGCAATATGGTAAAGCGGAAGTAGAAGCACAAATCAGAGCCTTAAATGAAAACGGGATTAAAGAGTTCCTTCTATGGAACGCAGGTAATTCCTATACAGAGAATGTAGACTATACACCTTAAAAAGGTGAAGCGACCCAGTTCATAGCTGGGTCGCTTTTTTGTTTTTTATATAATGAGTAAAAATATTTTTCGTTCTTATATGACACATAATTAGACTATATACGTGATAAGTCGATTTTAGTCTTGTGGTTTCTTGTCATGTATATGAAAAAGCTGATGGATAATGCTTAATTCGCATAATTTTTTGCGAATTTCGAAACCGCAATTTTCTACAATTTACGACATTGGTAGCGCTTACATTATTTTTTAGAGAGGCGAAAGGATCAAAAAATCTGTTGAAACTATCAGAAAAATGTGTGTATAATGAAAACAGTCAAATTTGTTAACAAATCGTAAAGAAATTGTTAACTTCTTACGTAAATCGCAGGGGAATGATCGGATTGCTCAAACTAGACCAAACAGATTTGCGAATTTTGCAATCATTGCAAGCTGACGGCCGCAGACCATACACGGAGATTGCTAAACAATATGGGATTAGTGAAGGGAAAGTTCGCTTTCGGATTAACCGTATGATGGAAAGTGGAGTGTTTGAATTTGTAATCCACACTAATCCAAGTAAGATTGGTCTTCATGTACAAGCAATCATCGGGATCGTGACAAAGGTTGGTTACAGAGACAAAGTTGCAATGGAATTAGCAGATTGCAAAGAGGTGCGATTCGTCGGTGCCTTCGCTGGAAAGTACGAAATCATGATCCAAGCCTATTTTCCTAGTAATGATAGGTTAATAGAGTTCACGGATTTGTACTTATCAAAGGTGGATGGAATTGAAGCCACAGACGTGTTTCTTGAACTAAAAGACTATAAGGATTCGTTCTCTTACATAGACCTGGCAGACGAACACATTTAATTTTCTTACAATTCAAATTGTCAGAAATTTTGCCATTATCGGGGGATTGTGAATGTGAGAAAACGTAGAAATTTAAGGAGGTGGTTCTTCAACTGCGGATCCGGCCCAGTGGATCGAAAAATCTGGAATGAAATTCAAAACGCAATAGGGGGAGAAAAATTATGAAGAAAAAGCTATTATTGTTTAGTATCTTGCTTGTCTTCTCAGTGATCCTTGCTGCATGTGGTGGCGATGATGACGGCGGTGAAGAAGGTACAAGCGACAACTCCGGTGATAACGGTGAATCAACAAGTGATAACGGCGGCGAAAGCTCCGCAGAGCAAGTATTTAAAGCAAACATCGCGAGTGAGCCATTCTCACTTAACCCAAGTTTAGCAAACGATGCGACTTCTTCAGCTGTACTACTTCAAACATTTGAAGGTTTAACTCGTATCGGACCTGAAGGTGAACCACAAGAAGCAATGGCTTCTGAAATCGAAACTTCTGATGACCTTAAAAAATACACATTCACTATTCGTGATGGTGCGAAATGGTCAAACGGAGACCCTGTAACAGCACAGGACTTCGAATATGCTTGGAAATGGGCTCTTGATCCAAATAATAACTCTCAATATGCATACCAGCTTTACTACGTGAAGAACGCTGAAGCAGCGAACACTGGTGAAGGTAACCTAGAAGATGTTGGTGTTACAGCAGTTGATGAGAAAACTCTAGAGGTTGAGCTTGAAAACCCAACTCCATACTTCCTAGAGCTAACTGCTTTCTATACTTACTTCCCTGTAAACAGCAAAATTGCTAAAGAAAATGAAGAATGGTACGCAGATGCTGGTGAGAACTATGTATCAAACGGACCTTTCAAAATGACAGAGTGGAGTCACAATGACTCAATTACACTTGAGCCAAACGAAGAGTATTGGGACAAAGAAGCAGTTAAGTTAGACCGTATTGAATTTGCAATGATTAACGACTTCAACACAGAGCTAAACAGCTTTAAACAAGGTGAGTTTGACTGGGCTGGTTCTCCATTCGGTTCTCTACCAACTGAAGCAATTCCATCTCTTAAAGAAGATGGTAGCCTAAACGTTGAACCAATTGCTGGTACTTACTGGTATAAGTTCCACACTGAGAAAGAACCATTTAACAATGTAAACATCCGTAAAGCATTCGCTTATTCTATTGACCGTCAAGGTATTGTAGAGAACATCACGAAAGCAGGTCAGGTTCCAGCGATGGCTGCTGTACCTCCAACAATGTTCTCTGATAACGAAGAAGGTTACTTCGATGCTGTAAACATTGAAAAAGCTAAAGAACACCTTCAAAAAGGTATTGAAGAGCTTGGTTATGACAGCGTAGAAGACATGCCTGCAGTAACACTTTCTTTCAACACTAGTGAATCTCACGCTAAAATCGCACAAGCGATTCAAGACATGTGGAAAGAGAACTTAGGTGTTGACGTTGAACTTAGCAACTCTGAGTGGGCAGTTTACATCGACCAACTTCACCAGGGTGACTATCAGATTGGCCGTATGGGTTGGTTAGGTGACTTTAACGATCCAATCAACTTCCTTGAGCTTTACAAAGAAAAAGGCGGTAACAACGATACACGCTGGCACAGTGAAGAATTCGCTTCTCTTCTAGAAGAGTCTCAAACAGAAACGGATTCTGAGAAACGTACAGAAATGCTTAAAGAAGCTGAAGGCATCCTAATGGATGAAATGCCAATTGCACCGATTTACTTCTACACAAACGCATGGGTTCAAGACGAGAACCTTAAAGATGTAGTTATGTCTGGTCTTGGTGATGTTCAGCTGAAATGGGCTCACTTCGAGTAATTTTTTTGAAAGATTTGTAAGGTATATGAGGGTTCTCCCTCATATACCTTCTCTTCTTATAAGAGGTTTTATGTAATATTTTGGAGGTGTATCCAACGTGTTAAAGTATATCGGCAAGCGGCTCCTTTACATGGTGCTTACGCTATGGGTAATTGTTACCGTAACATTCTTCCTTATGAGGGCAGCCCCTGGTTCACCATTTTCAGGTGAGAAGGAATTACCGCCAGCCATTCAAGCAAACTTAGAGGCATACTACGGGCTGGATAAATCATTATTTATGCAGTATGTCGATTATCTTATTTCCGTTGTTAAATGGGACTTCGGTCCATCTTTGAAGTATAAAGGACAGTCCGTAAATGATTTAATTAGTGAAGGCTTCCCAGTATCATTTGCACTGGGTATGGAAGCCATTTTCCTAGCTCTAGCTTTAGGTGTTCTATTAGGTGCTGTTGCAGCATTGCGACATAACAAATGGCAAGACTATACAGCAATGATTATTGCGGTATTAGGAATCTCTGTACCAAGCTTTATTATGGCTTCAGGCCTACAGTATGTTTTAGCGATTAAGTGGAGTGTATTACCGGTTGCTCGTTGGGAGTCTTTCGCCCACACGATCCTACCTGCTCTTGCACTTGCATCCACTCCAATGGCATTTATCGCTCGGTTAACCCGATCAAGTATGTTAGAAGTAATTGGTAACGACTACATTAAGACTGCAAAATCGAAAGGATTAAATTCGACTGAGATTACAGTGCGACACACGATTCGAAACGCCATGATGCCTGTTGTGTCCTACATGGGACCATTAATCTCCGCGATCTTAACAGGAAGTTTCGTAATTGAGAAGATCTTCGGTATTCCGGGACTTGGAATGCACTTTGTAACTAGTATTACAAACCGCGACTACTCCGTTATTATGGGAGTTACTGTATTCTTTAGTGTGCTTTTACTAGTATCCATCCTTCTTGTCGATATTGCATACAGCTTAATTGATCCGCGCATCAAGTTAGCGGATAAGAAGGGAGAGTAATCGATGCAACAACAAAAGATACCAAAGGAACTCTTTGAGCAAGTTGGTGGAAATACTACTGATTCTGAAAAGATATCGCGCCCAAGCATTTCATTTTGGAAAGACGTTTGGATGCGATTTAAGAAAAATAAATTAGCGATGACCGGCGTTGTGCTTCTGGTTATCTTGGCTATTATGTCACTCGTTGGACCACATTTAACCCCTTACAATTATTATGAGAACGATCTAATGAGTGCCAACCAGCCGCCATCTGGTGAACACTGGTTTGGAACAGATGAACTTGGACGTGATGTGTTTACGCGTATATGGAACGGTGCACAAATCTCCTTATTCATTGGTATAGCAGCAGCATTGATTGACTTAGCTATTGGTGTAATCTGGGGCGGACTTAGTGGTTACATCGGTGGACGTACAGATGAGTATATGATGCGTTTTGCTGATATTCTTTGGGCAATCCCTTACCTACTAATGGTTATTTTACTAATGGTTGTATTTGAACCAGGTCTTGGTACGATGATTGCAGCTATGACGATTACTGGTTGGATTAACATGGCACGTATTGTTCGTGGACAAGTTCTCCAATTGAAGAGTCAAGAATATGTCATGGCAGCCCAGACCCTAGGAGCAAACACATCCCGAATTATGGCGAAACACTTAATCCCAAACACAATGGGACCGATTTTAATTACCATGACCCTTACAGTTCCAAACGCAATCTTTACGGAGGCGTTCTTAAGCTACCTTGGTCTTGGTGTACCTCAGCCACTAGCAAGTTGGGGAACAATGGCAAGTGATGGTGTAGCAGCACTTCAATATTACCCATGGCGCCTGTTCTTCCCGGCATTGTTTATCAGTTTAACGATTTTTGCATTTAACGTTATTGGAGACGGTTTGCGTGATGCGCTAGATCCGCGACTTCGTAAGTAGAAGGAGTGAAAGATAATCTATGGAAAATATCCTAGAAGTAAACGATTTGAAAGTTTCATTTAATACGTTCGCAGGAGAAGTGCAAGCGGTACGCGGGGTGAACTTTCACGTGAAAAAAGGTGAGACACTTGCAATCGTAGGAGAGTCCGGTTCTGGTAAAAGTGTAACCACTCAATCGATTATGCGTCTTATTCCGATGCCACCAGGAGAAATTAAAGGTGGAGAAATTTTATTTGAAGGAACAGATCTCGCACAAAAGTCTGACAAGCAAATGGAGAAAGTTCGCGGTAAAGATATCGCAATGATCTTCCAAGATCCCATGACTTCTCTAAACCCAACTATGAAAATTGGACGTCAGATTATGGAGAGCATGATTAAGCACCGTAAAATTGCGAAGACTGATGCAAAAAAACGTGCGATTGAACTTCTTGATCTTGTTGGAATTCCAAAGCCTGAACAACGTGTTGATCAGTACCCGCATGAATTCTCAGGTGGTATGAGACAGCGTGCCATGATTGCTGTAGCTTTAGCATCTGATCCAAAATTATTAATTGCGGATGAGCCAACTACAGCGCTTGATGTAACGATTCAAGCTCAAATATTAGAATTATTGAAAGATATCCAAAAGAAGACGAATACGTCGATTATCTTCATTACACACGACCTTGGCGTGGTGGCAAACGTAGCCGATCGTGTAGCCGTAATGTACGGTGGGAAGATTGTTGAAACAGGTTCTGTTGATGAAGTGTTCTACAACCCTCAACACCCTTATACATGGGGGCTGCTTGCTTCTATGCCAAGCTTAGACGCTGAAGAAGGGGAGCTTCAAGCGATCCCTGGTTCTCCACCTGATTTGACGAACCCTCCTAAAGGAGATGCATTTGCTGCTCGTAACAGCTATGCAATGAAGGTCGACTTTGAAATGGAGCCCCCAATGTTCAAAGTAAGTGATACGCACTATGCTGCAACATGGCTTCTTCACGAAGATGCACCTAAAGTGGAACCACCTGCTGTTGTGCAAAAGCGTATTGAGCATTTTAAGGAAAAGGCTGGTGAACGTTAATGGCCAATAACCAAGAAGTATTAGTAGACATAAAAAATCTAAAACAACACTTCGGTAGAGGAGATCATAAGGTCAAAGCCGTAGATGGCCTAAACTTTCATATCTATCGCGGTGAAACATTTGGACTTGTAGGCGAATCTGGTTGTGGAAAGTCAACTACTGGAAGAACGATAATTCGCCTATATGATGCTACAGACGGTGAAGTCATCTTCGACGGAGAGAACGTTCATGGTAAGAAATCGAAAGCTGACTTGAAGAAGTTCAACCGTAAAATGCAGATGATTTTCCAGGACCCTTATGCATCGTTAAACCCGCGTATGACCGTGTCTGATATCATTGCAGAAGGAATTGATATCCATGGACTATCAAAGGATAAGAAAGAGCGTAAAGAGCGTGTTGTAGAACTTCTTGAAACGGTCGGTCTAAACCGTGAACACGCAAACCGTTATCCGCACGAGTTCTCTGGAGGACAGCGTCAGCGTATTGGGATTGCCAGGGCTCTTGCCGTAGACCCTGACTTTATCATTGCCGATGAGCCAATATCTGCACTTGACGTTTCCATTCAAGCCCAGGTTGTAAACTTGTTGAAAGAACTTCAAGAGGAAAAGAACTTGACGTATTTATTTATCGCACACGATTTATCGATGGTTAAATACATTAGTGACCGAATTGGAGTTATGTATTTCGGTAAGCTAGTAGAAGTAGCTAGCAGTGAAGATTTATACCGAAATGCTTTCCACCCTTACACGAAATCATTAATGTCTGCAATTCCTCACCCTGACCCAGATTACGAACGTAACCGTAAGCGTGTTACGTACGATGTAGAAGAGCATCGAAGAGAGATGGACGGGGAGGAACCAGAATGGCGTGAAGTAAGTCCAGGCCACTGGGTTTCTTGTACAAAGAAAGAATATGAAGCCTATCAACAGCAACTTCAAACTCAATAATAGTAAAGCTCATCTTTTAGATAGATGGGCTTTTTTTGTTTTGCCAACTTAGCACATTAAAGTGAAAAAGGATTTAAAAAAAGAAAATCGACATCCGAATAAGTAGACGAACATCGTACAAATAGCCCTTTTTTACAGAATTGTTAGAAAATTAAATCATTTGAGCATTATATTAGCACAAAATTATAACAAAATAAAGCGAATCTTCTAACTTTATGGATTTGATTATGTGGATTGTAGAGCGAATAGCTTCCGCATAAGCTTTCATATATTGGAGTTCAATGTAGATCTAGCTTCGTTTTAGAAACGTAATGGTTGAACCAATTTAGACTTTTTCATTACTAACTGCTGTTTCCTCTAACAACAAACATCCCTACACCCCAAATTTGCATGATTACCAACTTGATGTTTCATAATAATCAGCAGAGGGTATTCCAAGTTTCGTGGGGCATGACCAAGATAAATTTAACAAAATGGAGAATATTCGTTATAATAAAGAAGACTACAAAATAAGGAGTAGATCAATGAATTGGTATGAAAAGCTTAATAAGTATTTTCCTATCGAAGAAATGAAGTCTAGAGAACACATGGAAAGACTTTTGAAAGAACAAGGCGATGTCTACAAGAAGGACGAGAGCGATGAACATGTCCTCATGTATGCAGAGTTTGATTCTTTCATCTTTATTGATTATGTCTGGGTTTCTGCGAAAACGCGCGGGAAGGGAATTGGGCATAAGTTAATTCAGAAATTGAAAGAAAAAGGTAAGCCGATCATCCTTGAGGTTGAACCGGTCGATTATGACGATACTGACACCGAAAAACGCCTCCGCTTTTATCAAAAAGAAGGATTCGAACACGCAAAATCCATTGGTTATGCTCGTCGTTCCCTTGCGACAAATGAGTTAAACGAAATGGAAATCCTCTTCTGGTCCCCTGAGCACGAATCCGAAGCTTCCATTTACGAGAAAATGAAAGAAATGTACCAAAAAATCCACACGTACAAAGATAAAGAGTTGTATGGGAAGTCTTATCAGCCTGTAGATGAAGTGCTAACGCTTGATGAAGACCGAGATATGGACAACATTCTAAATGCTTTGAAAAAGCCTGAAAACGCTTAACTTTGAAATGAAGCAAGCAGAGAATGATTGAATCTGCTTGCTTTATTTTTACATAGGGAAGATGAAATCGTTTTTAACAAGCTCCTGGCTTAAAAACAGACTGCTCTAATTTTGGGATTAATGAAGCGTAATCTAAAAAATATCCACTAACCTTCATTTTTTTGAAACTTTTCTGCTTCTAATACGTTTAATACTATTGAAGAGGTGGAATATCCCTTATAACAGAGGATATTGTATAAGTTTTGTGGAATTTAATAAACATATATATATAGCATCTATCCAATTTAAAACATCTATAGTATACTTAAACTAGATACTTATTTAAACTAATTTTAATTTAATAAACGATTAAAAGTACTTTTTTCGTAATAAATCTATTGAGGAGTGAAGCTTGTATGGTAACACTTTATACTTCTCCAAGCTGTACATCATGTCGTAAAGCGAAAGCATGGTTAGAGGAGCATGAAATCCCGTTTCAAGAACGTAACATTTTCTCAGAACCTTTGACAATTGATGAGATTAAAGAAGTTTTACGAATGACAGAAGATGGCACGGATGAAATTATCTCAACTCGCTCTAAGGTTTTCCAAAAAATGAATGTAGATCTGGATCAGCTTCCAATGAAAGAGCTGTTTGATATGATTGCAGACCATCCTGGATTACTTAGAAGACCTATTATTGTAGATGAGAAACGTCTCCAAGTTGGATACAATGAAGATGAAATCCGTCGTTTCCTTCCAAGAAAAGTACGTACATTTCAATTACAAGAAGCTCAGCGCTTAGTTAATTAAACAAAAACCTGCAGTCCTCATAAATAAGGAATGCAGGTTTATTTTTTTATGATGAACGTTCTTTCAGGAGGTTGTACCAAATCCCAGTAGCCATAACAATTGCAATGGTAAGGGGAGGTATAATCCAGTGGAGGATTGGGAAGCCGCTGTAGAAGTACTGTAACGTTGCTTCACCTAATATCATTTCTGCTGCTGTATAAGCGAGTACAGATGCCCCTATGTATATAAGTAAAGGGAATCTTTCCATTAGGGCAAGAATCAATTTACTTCCCCAAATAATAATAGGGACCGAAATAAGCAAGCCAAATACAACTAGGTAGACTTCCCCTCTAGCAGCTCCGGCAATGGCTAACACATTATCAAATCCCATTACGAGATCAGCGAATACAATGGTTTTGACAGCTGCCATAAGAGTTGTGTGAGCTTGAATTTCAGGGCCATCTTCCTGCTCTGTGACTAGGGTCATAGCGATATAAACGAGTAGGACACCACCGACAAATTGTAGGAATGGAATTTGAAGCAGAAAGACAGCTATTCCTGTCATTACAATTCTTAACCCTACAGCAAGGCCTGTACCAAGTAAGATTGCTTTGTTCCGCTGGCTAGTCGGTAAATTTCGGCTTGCAAGGGCAATCACAATGGCGTTATCCCCTCCTAGAACCAAGTCAATTCCAACGATAATAAGAATAGATTGAATGATCTCAAAATCCACAAAAAAACCTCCCACTTCTAGTGACAAAGCTGCCCAAATAAGCTACAATGTTAAATTAACTAACCCTCTACTATTACTTATATGTACAACCATGGGAGATCATGATTACGGATCTCGTCTAGGTCATTCGTTTGTTTTTAATTTTATGAGCAATTCTGTTTTCAATTAGCAGGGTAGTATCATAAAATGGTATTAAACGTAGCAAGAGCACATCAAATGATTGAGAATAGTCATATGAGGGTAAGGTAAAGTAATAGCAATATTGAAAGGGTGAAGTTTTCCCTTCCACCTTTAACTAATCAACAGAAGGGAGCGAGTTCCATGGAAATCGAACGCATTAATGAAAACACAGTAAAGTTCTATGTTTCCTACATTGATATTGAAGATCGAGGTTTTGACCGCGAAGAGATTTGGTACAATAGAGATAGAAGTGAACAGCTCTTCTGGCAAATGATGGACGAAGTAAACGATGAAGCAGATTTTAATATAGACGGTCCGCTGTGGATTCAAGTACAGGCCATGGATAAAGGGCTAGAAATTGTTGTAACGAAAGCTCAAGTTTCAAAGGATGGTCACAAACTTGAATTACCAACAGAGGATGGTAAGACATTAGATATGCCTGTCGATGAGAAGCTTGAATCTCTTCTTGATCAAGAAGTAAACGCGAACCAAGAAGGAGACCAGGATGGAGAAGACGAAGCAGTGGAATCCGACAATTTATCCTTTGTCATTGGCTTCCGTGACTTTGAAGATGTCATCCAGTTAAGTCATTACTTCTTGAATGAACAATATGTAGAAGATCAATTGTATCACTTTGATGGATCTTATTATCTATATGTTCAATTTGCGGATGGGCAGTTAAGCGACGAATCTCAAGAGAATATTTTGAGTCAACTACTAGAGTTTGGCCATGAATCGCCACTTACAGTTCATCGCTTAGAAGAATACGGTAAAACGATCTTCAGTGAAAATGCACTAGAGCATATTAGTAGTTACTTTCCGGCAAAGTAAAAAATGAGCGGCACCTTTTATAAGGAGCCGCTCTTTTATACGTTATACAGCATTCTTTTGGATGAAGGTTTGCTATCTCGTGAAAAATAAAAGGAAGACCTTTATTTTATGTACATATAATTGAAACAAGTGAAGTAGAACCTTCGTATATAAAAGGGCAAAAGGGATTTCAGCTGGAGAAAGGAATCGAAGCTTATGTTCAAACGGATTCAGGTTCTCGTTTTTATGGGGATATTAATTGGAGTATTCTATGTAACAAAAGAATTGTGGCAAGGATGGCTTATTGGAGCCATTTCACTCTTGTTTACGATTTCAGCCATATTTATTGGCTTACTCATTTTCTTTGAAAATCGTCATCCCACACAGACTCTAACTTGGTTGCTCGTCTTAGCAGCCTTGCCCATAGTCGGATTTTTCTTTTACATCCTTTTTGGGCAAAATTATCGAAAGAAAAAGATGTTTCGTAAAAAGGGAGCGTTGGATGAGGAAGCCTTCCGTAAGATTGAGGGCGAAACGGATATAATGCCTTATCAGGTTGAACAGATGGGGGATCACCAAAAACTGTTGGTTCGTCTCGCCCAACGATTGGGACATTCACCGATTACATTTAGAACAGAAACGAAAGTATTAACAAATGGAGATGAAACCTTTGATGAAATTCTTAAAGAATTAAAAAAGGCTACTCACCATATTCACATCGAATATTACATTGTCAGGCATGATCACATTGGGAATGAAATTAAGCAAATTCTAATGGATAAGGCTCGGAGTGGAGTGAAAGTCCGATTCTTATACGATGCTGTAGGGAGTTGGAAACTTTCTAGTCAGTATAAAGAAGAGTTAAAAGAAGCAGGAGTTGAAATGAAACCGTTCCTTCCTGTTAAATTACCGTTCTTGAATAATAAGATTAATTTCCGTAATCATCGCAAGATTATCGTCGTAGACGGCAACACCGCTTTTGTAGGCGGTTTAAATATTGGTGATGAATATTTAGGCCGTCATGAATACTACGGCTTCTGGCGTGATACTCATTTATTCGTTCAAGGGGAATCAGTTCGCAGCTTACAATTAATCTTCTTACAAGACTGGTACTACATGACGGATGAAGCGCTTCTTACGAATGAGTATTTATCGCCCCAACTGGTGGAGCGTGATAATCTAGGCGGCGTGCAAATGATTGCAAGTGGTCCCGATAATGAGTGGGAAGTCATTAAACACGTATTCTTTTCCATGATCGTCTCAGCTAAACATTCCATTTGGATCGCTTCACCCTACTTTATACCGGATGAAGATATCCTCACAGCATTAAAAGCTGCCGCGCTAAGCGGGATAGATGTGAAAATTCTAATGCCCAGTCGTCCAGACAAGCGCATTGTCTTCCATGCTTCCCGTTCCTATTTCCCGGAACTTCTAGAAGCCGGGGTAAATATATACGAGTACCATAAAGGGTTCATGCACAGCAAGATTATGATTATTGACCAGGAACTTGCCTCGATCGGTACATCAAACATGGATATGCGTAGTTTCCATTTAAATTTCGAAGTAAATGCGTTCTTGTATCGCACAAAGAGTACGAAAACCTTAGTGGACGATTACGAGCTAGACATTCAATCATCTAATCAAATTATCCTTGAGGATTTCCGTAAGCGAGCATTGGCTAAACGCTTTATGGAATCCACCGCACGCCTCCTGTCGCCACTTCTATAACGGGTATAACCCTGATTCTCACCGAGGATCAGGGTTTCTTTATAGTAGTTATGGAAGACTTAAAGCTGAGACATTTTAGTATGGAAAGGGCCGTTACGATTATGAGCGCTTGGGCTTGCTCGGGGACAACTCGCTTTCCTGCGGGGAGCTGGGAAGCCTCCACGCCGGAACTATACTGGCTCCTTTTCCCGCGGGAGTCTCGCAGTCCCTGAACAAGCCCTGACATTAAAAGGGTGAACGGTCCCGCAGTTAACAACAGGTGGTTAGATGTCACCCTACATGGCATGTTTTCGTTTATCCGTACGGTCCTAGCACCACGCTTGCACTTTTATTCTAGGTGAGACCCCGGAAGCCGGCTGAGGAGGCTCGCCAGCTCCCCACAGGAAAGCGAGTGGTTTCCAGGCCCACCTTATGCTCAATTGAAGTTAACGAAAACATTCTCTCAGTTTCGAGTCTTCAACAATCCTGCGCTATTTTTGAACAAGCTTATTATAAAGAATAACAACATTAAACTTCAACAGAGGATTCTGAGCATAAGTGAAGAATAGAATAAGCTGGAGGTGATTTATGCTAAGTGCTATTACGCAAAGTGGTGTGTCATATGTTTTAGCAAAATACACAAAGGAGGAGATTCATGAATTAAGACGTCAGCCGTTTTATTGCCCGGCTTGTTCTGAAGAAGTTATTCTGAAGGCTGGTTCTAAAATGATTCCCCATTATGCACACAAACCTCGCTCGGAATGTAATGTTCATGATGTAGGAGAGGGGGCTTATCATGAAGCGGGGAAGTGGCAATTGTATGAGTGGCTTCGTTTGCAGGGTTATCATGTAGAGCTCGAGTCTTATCTACCCTCTATACAACAGCGGCCTGATCTATTGTTAACGATAAGGAAGAAACGTGTCGCAATCGAGTATCAGTGTTGTCGTATTTCCCCGGAAATGATCAAATTGCGTACAGAAGGTTATAAATCTGAAGGCATCATCCCGCTCTGGATTTTAGGTGGGAATCGACTTAAACGATTACACACCAATATGCTCTCGCTAACCTCTTTTGAAAAGAACTTCTTCCAACAATTTAAGACATCCCCGCATCCTATGCTATTGTTTTATTGCTCCACTACAAAACAGTTTGCACGTTTCTCACACCCTACACTGCTGACCAACCGAAAAACGATTGGAAAGCTCTCTTTCTTCACTAATACTACTTGTACATTAGCTTCTATCTTATCTTTTCCTAAATCTGTTTCTCCCTCGTATGTTTATCAATCTTGGTTAAAAGAAAAGAAAAAGCTCAGAAAACAAGTGCCAGGAAAGATGAAAAGCAGCACAGACTTTCCTTGGAGGCAATGGCTTTATCTCAGACGCTTACACCCAAGCACATTACCCTCTCTTATCCATCTACCTGTCCCCTTTGCCTTCTTATACGACCTCCCACCCTATCAGTGGCAAGCGAAGGTTATAATCGACGAGATCGAGCCTCGACCCATAGGCGAACCCTTCTCCTTACCTGTTTACCCATTCAACCAATCCCCAGAACTAAAAGCCCCCTTATTAAGAAACGAACCAAACCCAATCCAACACTATATAGATGTATTATGCGTAATAGGTTACTTGAAGAAACTAAATAATGGACAGTATGTAAAGCAGGTGAACCTTCTAATACCCAAAAATGCTCATGAGGCCATAGAACAAGATGAGTGGGTCTTGAAAGAACTCTTAAATCACTCGCTTCTTTAAACTATTTTTTGCAAACGCATAATAAATGTGAAGGACGAAACCATTGTTTCGTCCTTCTCTTTTTGTATGAAGACTCAAAGCTTGGATGATATTTATGTCCGTAGGTCCGTTAACCCATTTATGATCAGGGCTGGCTGGAGGACTGCGAGACTCCCGCAGGAAAGCGAGTGGTCCTCCAGCCAGCCCAAGCACTTTTATCGTAACGGGACATCCTATTAATATCCCCCTATTATACGCAACATCTTGGCATGATCAAAAAGGTTTCGGGTATAATGGTAGTAGGAAAAAACAATAATTTTTCTGAATATTTAAAGGTTTTTCGGGACGCGAAAAAGAAATGTATGATAGACAAGAATTGAAGGAGGAATTCCATTGGCTAAAGAACTACCAAAACGAGATGAAATACCAGAAGAACGGACCTGGAAACTCGAAGATATCTTTTCAACAGATGAAGCATGGAACGAAGAATTTGAAGCTGTTAAGCAATTAACGCCACAAATTAAAGAATATAAAGGAAAATTACATGAGTCTGCGGACACGTTATATAACTTACTAAAGTTACAGGATGAAGTGGCGAATCGTGTAGGCAAATTATTTACATATGCGCACATGCGTTATGATCAAGACACGACGAACTCACATTATCAAGATATGAATACCCGTGCAGAAAGTCTGCTTACGCAAGTAGGTAGCGCGATGAGTTATATTGATCCTGAGATCCTTGCAATGGAAGAGGGGACTGTAGAGAAATTCCTCAATGAAAAAGAGGAACTGAAGCTGTATGAGCACGCGTTAAATGAAATTACGCGCTCTCGTCCGCACACACTCTCTGAGAAAGAAGAGGAGTTGCTCGCTCAAGCTTCTGAGGTTATGTCTAACCCACAACAAACATTTGGAATGCTTAACAATGCTGACCTTACATTCCCGACTCTTAAAGACGAAGAAGGAAATGAAGTAGACCTCACTCAAGGTCGCTATCTACGTTTTTTGAAGTCTAAAGACCGTTCGGTACGTAAGCAGGCATTTGAAGCCATGTACGATACGTATGGCGATTTTAAGAATACGTTCTCCTCAACGTTAAGTGGTGTTGTGAAGAAGCATAATTTCAATGCTAAAGTTCGCAACTATGATTCTGCACGCCAGGCTGCATTAGATTCTAACAATATCCCTGAAAAGGTTTATGACAATCTAGTGGAAGCTGTGAACGATCGTTTGCCAGCTTTGCATCGCTATGTGGAGCTTCGTAAAGAGATTCTAGACCTAGAAGACGTTCATATGTATGACTTATATGCTGATCTTGTTCAGGATGTTGATATGGATATCCCTTATGAGGAAGCAAAAGAAACTGTGTTAAAAGGACTAGCTCCACTCGGCGAAGAGTATACCGAAATCATTAAAGAAGGCTACAAAAACCGCTGGATCGATGTGGATGAAAACAAAGGGAAGCGTAGTGGTGCTTATTCTTCCGGAACCTATGGAACAAATCCATATATTCTCATGAACTGGCAAAACAATTTAAACAACCTGTTTACACTTGCTCACGAGTTAGGCCACTCTATGCATAGTTACTACACAACAAGTACACAGCCGTATCGATATGGAAACTATTCCATCTTCGTAGCTGAAGTGGCTTCAACAGCAAATGAAGCGTTGTTAAATGATTATTTATTACAAAACACAAACGATGAGAAGCATAAACTCTATTTACTGAATCACTTCTTAGAAGGATTCCGTGGCACCGTCTTTAGACAAACTCAATTTGCTGAGTTCGAACATGACATCCATGAACGTGCACAAAACGGTGAAGCCCTAACCGCTGATCGTTTAACAGAACTGTACCATGATTTAAATGAAAAGTACTTCGGCAAGAATGTAGTCGTAGACGATGAAATCGGATTAGAATGGGCCCGTATCCCTCACTTCTACTACAACTACTACGTATATCAATATGCCACAGGCTACTCAGCAGCCACGGCCCTAGCCTCTCAGATCCAAAAAGAAGGCGAACCAGCTGTTGAGCGTTTCAAAGGCTTCCTAAAAGCCGGAAGCAGCGACTTCCCAATTGAAGTCCTAAAACAAGCCGGCGTTGACATGACCTCAAAAGAACCAATCGAAGCAGCACTAGACGTCTTCGAAGAAAAACTTGATGAGTTCGAAAAACTAATCAAACAACAATAACAAAAAAGGCGACTCCCCACAGGAGTCGCCTTTTGTTCTTATATAATTGTTTTTGTTTGCTTGGGAGGAGAGTAAGGTGGGGGAGAACACGCGCTTTTCTGTGGCTGCACACGATGTGGATTCGTTCGACGTTATCATATGACGTGACGGGCTTTTAGTCGAACTTCCTCTTTTGGTTAAACTGCGGGGCCGTAAGTACAATATTTGGCCAGGGGGTGTCTGGGGAACGGGGAGACTCCTGCGGGAGAAAGAGGTTGACGAGACCCCACAGAGAGCGTCAGCGAACGAGGAGGCTCGACAGCTCGCCCGCGGAAAGCGAGTCGTTCCCCAGACACCCCCAAGCACTTCTAAACGTAACGGCCCCCAAACTATTTAAACCCTCTAAAAGAGCGTCGGTGGGTGAAGCTGAAGATGGTGAAGTAGATCGCTATAAACAACAAAGGCATAGAAATGAGTATAGGAACGAGGCGCATGAGGCCTAATAAATTGAACCCAAAAGCAAGTAGAGTAACGATAATCCAGAATAAAGGGAATAAATTCATGAATGCACCTCCATTACGTATTATTCTAGTCTATGTAAGGAATGTCCCATACTTTCCAAGCAATAGGTGATAGATGTGACGTTTTTGTGAAGGTGATAAAAAAATATTGATATCGATAGGGATACTTGATATATTTATATGTGAAAAGGATCACATTCAAACAATAACCCCTTTGTTTGACCGTGAAACTTTCTCCCATCCCCCTTTGTCTTAAAGATAAAGACATAGATCAAGCCAGGCCTACCCCGCCTGGCTTATTTTTATGTGCTGAAGGAAAATGGTGGATGCGATGTGAAATGACATATTAGTTAAATATTTTAATACAAAATATAGTTAGATAAATAAAACACAAAAAAACCTTCTTTCTGTTATTAGAAAGAAGGTTTTTTGTATTATTTTATATAGCGCCAAAACGTACCGTATTTCACGGGATGTTTCTCTACTTTTTGTTTGAGTTGTAGCTTTTTCATTTCGCACTCGGTTTTCGACTCGCTCCAGTCGAAGACGACGGATATTTCGTGTGTACCTACGAAACGATACTGCTTTAAGAATTCTTCAAGAGCCGGTTTTGTGGCGGCGGGAGGTTCTTTTTGCATCATTTCTTGAAGTACATTCACGTACACGTTGTAAGGATAAAGACCTGTAATCTTGATGCCTTCTTCTTCCTCTTCCTGATTGAAGAGGACGATGGCTGGTATTTCCTCAACTTCCATCTCGCGCGTTAGTTTAAGATCACATTGAAGGGCGCGCTTGGCAGAATCAGATTGAAGGTCTTGCTTGAACTCTTCAACGTCAAGATTGCTTTCTTCAGCACAACGAAGCAGGACCTCTTCGTTTGAGATGTTTTGCTTATTTAAGAACAAGTTTTCTTGTATTTTGCGTAAGAAACGCATGCCTGCTTTCTTGCCTTGGAGCTCTGCGGCTTTGATTGATAAAGCAGCCATCCAAGGAGAGGAGACAGGGTTTTCGAACCATAAATCACCGTCGCAGCTCATCCCAGTTCTAGAAGCGACCTTTTCCCATACTTTCGCTAGGTCTTCAGGTTTTTGAAAGGCTTCTGCATTAAGAGAAGTTAGCTTACCACTAATAATAGGTCGAATGGTAAAGTATCTCCCATATTCAAGCGTAAGTTTTTTCAGAAATGGCTCTAAAGACCAGCATTGAGGGCATAGTGGATCGATAAAGACGTAGATCTCAACCGGCTTCTTTAAAAGGTCGACAAAACCATACTGGGATTGTGGTGTTTGGTTCGTGTTAGTGTTTTCCCCAGTTGCCTTAAAACTCACGTCGATTCTCCTTTCCTTGTTTCTGGTGTGTTCATCATATGATTGGCTGTGTGTGTTAAGCGTTCAAAGATAACACTTCTATAAGGTTCTTCGATCTCAGCTTCTTCTAGCGCACCATCCATACAATACAACCACGCATTCTTTCGGGTTGGTGTAATTTCAAAAGGTAAGTGGCGGGCTCTTAACATAGGGTGCCCGTGTTCTTCTGTATAGTATGCAGGTCCACCGAGAAACTGGGTTAAAAATTGTTCCTGTTTACGGATTGTTTCTGTGAAATCATCAGGAAAAATGGGTTGTAAATCTGGATGTTTGGCAACTCTGCTGTAAAAGGCTTCTACAAGTTTTGTAATAGCAGAAGGGCCACCAATTGCTTCATAAAGCGTACCAGGATTATCATTCATAAGAATGCCTCATTTACTTTTATTTTAGCGGCAGAATTCCGCCACTTTCATACGAAGGCGATCCGCCCCCCTTATATAAGGGGAACCACGCCTGTTTGTTTGATTTTATTGTAGCAACGGGATGTTTAAACAATCAACAAATCTGTTTATAGTAGAGATTGGAAAAAACGTTGAATTTTGTTAGGAGTCTCTCGTGATGGGATGTTATGCTTTTGTAAAAGTTGTTCAAAAGTAGCTTGTCCGTGCTTCGCATTATTTGCCTCTAGCTCTAATTCGTAGTCAGTAACATTATTAAAGTGGCTCCGGTCGAGAACGACTAGCGTGTTATCGTACTTTTTCTCCATACGTTCAGTTGTCAATGCACCCTTGAAGCTTAAGTTTTTGAATGGGATACCAAGTGATGCTAACTGACCCTCTATATTAGGGGCAGTTGTGGGCTGTTCATTCATCCATCTATAAGCTTCCTCTTCTGTCAGCGTATCATGCGTTTCGAGAAGACCGTCAACATGTGGTTCTTTTAATGTTGCTGTCCACGTATCGCCCTTTTTGCGAATGCGAAGAGCTGCAAGTTTTTCTCTAAGATCAAACTGATCAGTTTCAAAGTAATAGTTTGTTTGGGTAAAGCGATCTTCAGTGGAAAAGGCTAAAGCAGTAACGAGTGCTTCATATTCCTCTTCTGTAAGCAAATTCTTAAATTCGATTTCAATTTCTTGTGACATACAAATTCCTCCATTAATGCTCATTTGCCATTTCTATTATTGATGAATGGGATAAAGATTGCAAATATTAATCATGAAATCATTTATGATACAATAGATCACAGGCCAATATCGTGACCCATTTACATAGACGATGATTGGATAAAAGGTGGTGCAAGAATTGAATTGGGAAACGTTTTTAGCTCCGTACAGGCAAGCAGTTGATGAGCTGAAGGTGAAATTGAAGGGGATGAGAGCACAGTATGAATATGGTGCCATGCATTCCCCGATTGAGTTTGTCACAGGTAGGGTAAAACCTATAACAAGTATCCTTGATAAAGCAAGGAAAAAGGATATACCATACTCCAATCTTGAAGATGAAATTCAAGATATAGCAGGCATTCGTGTCGTTTGTCAGTTTGTAGATGACATATACGCAGTCGTAAACATGATTCGAATGCGCAATGATTTTGATATTTTAGAGGAAAAAGACTATATTACGAGGAAAAAAGAGAGTGGGTACAGGTCTTACCACATTATTATTGAGTACCCTGTTGAAACCATTGAGGGAGAGAAAAAACTGCTTGCTGAGATTCAAATCCGTACGCTTGCTATGAATTTTTGGGCGACAAATGAACATTCATTAAACTATAAATATAGCGGCCAAATTCCAGCTGAAGTGAAGAGCCGTTTAAAAAACGCCTCTGAGGCAGCATTTCGTTTAGATGAAGAAATGTCAAAAATAAAAAGCGAGATTCAAGAAGCACAAGCAATCTTCCGCCAGAAGAATGATCAAAAGGATACAGATGATGATTGATTCCTAATTTTAAAGGGGGAGAACTCAAGTGAAATTTGCGATTTTATCAAAAGGGGACAGTGCGTCAGATGAATTCCTGTCCAAGATGAAAAATTACTTAACGGAATTTAACCTGGAATTGGACCATGATGAGCCAGATCTTGTTATATCAATCGGGGGAGACGGTACTTTACTTGAAGCATTCCATACATATATACATCGTCTTGAAGAGACAGCCTTTATAGGGGTGCACACAGGTCACTTAGGATTCTATGCAGACTGGATGCCAAAAGAGTTAGAGAAGTTAATCATTGAGATCGCAAGGACACCTTTTCAAGTTGTGGAGTATCCTTTATTAGAGATTATCATTCGACCAAAAGGCGACGAACCAGAAGATAAGTACCTTGCGTTAAATGAATGCTCAGTTAAGACGGCTGAAGGCTCTGTGGTACTTGATGTAGAAATAAAGGGTGAGCATTTTGAAACCTTCCGAGGCGATGGATTGTGTATTTCAACGCCATCTGGAAGTACTGCTTACAACAAAGCACTAGGAGGAGCGATTATTCATCCATCTCTTGAAGCGATTCAAATCGCCGAGATGGCGTCGATTAATAATCGTGTATTCCGTACAGTAGGTTCTCCGCTGATCTTGCCAAAGCATCATACAGCCATGCTCAAGCCGCAAAATGATAAGAGCTTTATGATCACACTTGATCACATTACGCGGAAGTATTCAGACGTGAAGTCCATACAGTGCCGTGTGGCGAAAGAAAAAGTGCGTTTCGCTCGTTTCCGTCCGTTCCCATTCTGGAAGCGGGTCCATGATTCCTTCATAGCAGATGAACGATAGAAATAGAGGTGTTTTGAAATGAAATTCAAAATCGACCCAAAACACGACGGAATGCTCGTACGAGATTATTTATATCACGTACGAGCTTTTTCGCGTCGTATGGTAAAGGTCATTAAGTACGACCAAGGAATCCTGATCAACGGTTCCCCTGTTACGGTAAGGGCTAAGGTGAAAGCTGGGGACGAGTTACTTGTTCACTTCCCTGCTGAAGAGCGTGGGCGGCACTTAGCATCGATTGATAAACCCATTTCTGTTCTTTATGAAGATGATGAAGTCATTATCCTTAATAAGCCCCCATTCCTTGCGACAATCCCTTCTGTGCATCATTTGGATGACACATTGGGCAACAGGCTCATGGCATATTACGATCACCATGGTATTCCTTTCACCTTACACGTTGTAACACGCCTTGATGCAGATACTTCAGGGGTTGTTCTTGTGGCGAAAAACCGATTTGTTCACTCCCTGTTAGCCAGGGTGCAAGAGAAAGGGGAGATCAACCAGAATTATCAGGCCGTGGTAGAAGGTCACCTTGAGACGAAAAAGGGGACGATCAACGCTCCCATTGACCGAGCACCTGGTTCGATTATTGAACGTTGTGTTGATCCGAAAGGGAAAACCGCGGTTACTCATTATGAGGTGGTAAAAGAAACAAACGAAACAAGTCTGGTTCATATACGCTTAGAAACGGGCAGGACACATCAGATTAGAGTTCACTTCAACTATATAGGGCATAGCTTACGTGGTGATTCTTTATATGATGGGATCAAAAAAGGCATCAGCAGACAGGCGCTACATTGCAGCTCGATACGATTTCCTCACCCGATAAGCGGACATGAGATTTATGTAGAAGCGCCTTTGCCTGAAGATATGGAAAGCCTTATTACCTGATAGGAAATGGTTATGTGAGAGGTTGAGCGCACCATTGGCCTCAACCTCTTTATTAATCATCAAATGAACGGAACTTCTCTGGTACTTCTGGTTGTTTAGAAGGGACGCTGACAATCGCTTCTTCTGGTAAACGGAAGCACGTTAAAGCTCCGCCAAAAATACACCCTGTATCAATATTAACGGTTTTATGTTTGAAACGAGGCTCCCGAACAGGAGTATGGCCATAAACAATCCACCGATCTCCCTCGTAATCATACGCCCAGTCACGTCTCACCGGTCGTCCTAACTCATCAAACTCACCCGTGACATCACCATATAAGACAAAAGTATGCACCTTTTTATTCTTAAACGACTTCCCGATCATATCTTCACGAATCCCAGCATGAGCAACGACCGCATTAGCTTCAGGCTCCTCAAGGTACAATGGCGCTTCTTCATAAAGAGTCATGAACTGATCCTTAATATCTTTTTGCTCCTGTTCAGATAAAGCCTCATACTCCGCCACCGTTGTCTCTAAACCATGCTTCTGTTTGACTGGATTTCCCTGAAAGAAGCGGTACAACTTATTGCAATGATTTCCTGGGACATATTTCGCCATTTTGTTCTCTACAACCATCTTATACACAAGGCGAATCACATCCAGAGAGGCCGGCCCTCTGTCAGTCAGGTCTCCTACAAATACAGGAATGCGCCCCTCAGGATGACGAGGTATATCATCTGTAGTGCTATATCCTAGTTTCTCAAACAGTTCAATCAGTTCATCATAACAACCGTGCACATCTCCAATACAATCGATCTTTTTCATGTAATAAACCTCCTAGAGTGGAATGTTAGCTAGAGGAACGTTTCCGTTGATTGAAATTGAGAGTATGGTGGTCCAGGAAATTACTCGCTTTCCGCGGGCGAGCTGTCGAGCCTCCTCGGGAAAACCACCCTGCGGGGTCTCGTCGACCTCTTTCTCCCGCAGGAGTCTCGCAATTTCCAGGACCACCTTTGCCGTATGGGGAGGAACGGAAACTCGCCACAATTGGTATCTGGGTGTCTGCTGGGATAAATGCGGTCCGTTCTTCTAATGAACATGAGGGATGGAGGGGGGACTGCGAGACTCCCGCGGGAAAAGGAGCCTAGGGGAGACCCCACAGAGAGCGAAAGCGAACGAGGAGGCTCCCCAGCTCCCCGCAGGAAAGCGAGTTGTCCCCCCTCCACCCCAAGCACTTTCTTGGCAACGGACGTCCCCGGGATTAACTATTTCCCCTTCACTTAGCTACCCATATTATAAACACTACCTACATTAAACTTCACCAGAACAAAAAAGGTGGGAACGCTTGTTTAGCGTTTCCACCTTTTTTACGAATCAAACATATAGGTTCTCGTTCGGGACCGAACATTTAACACAAGCCCAATAGCGAGCATGTATGTGATCAAAGAACTACCACCGTAGCTAATAAACGGAAGAGGCAAGCCTGTGATTGGCAGAAGCTGAATCGACATGCCGATGTTTTGGAAGATTTGGAATGTAAACATTCCAATCAGTCCAACGGTCAAGTAGCTTCCGAAAGGTTCGTTGCTTTCAAGTGCTGTTGTAATCATGCGGTAAATTAATAGGAAGAAAAGCGTGACCACGACGCTCGAACCAATGAATCCGAACTGTTCAGCAATGGCTGTAAAAATCATATCCGTGTGGCGCTCTGGGATATAAACTTGCATTTCGTTGATCCCTTTACCCATCAATTGTCCGGAGCCAATAGCCATCATAGCGCGAACAAGTTGATAGCCGTAATCCTCGTATTCTTCAGGCTGAAGCCAACCATAAAAGCGCCCTGTTACGTGTCCAAAGTCAGATTCAACGAGTAATTTCTCCATCGCCACAGGGAAAAATTGAAACAAGCCTACAAGGACAAGAGTGACCATACTAATAATCCCGATAATACTTAGCAATATTCTCCACCGAATTCCTGATACAAGAATGAGTGCAGCTGTAATAGCAGCTAACACAAGGAACGTTCCTAAGTCAGGTTGTTTAGCAATGAGGGCCATCGGAGGAAGAGCAACACCGACGAGTTTGACAAGAAGCCATAGGTCATACTTCAGGCTTCGTTCAGTTGGGCGTTTTTCATTGTGTCGAACAATAAGATGACTTTGTAAAATAATGAGAAACACTTTCATGAATTCACCAGGTTGAATTGTGTTCCCTGCAATTTTAAACCAACTTCGTGCCCCGTTATTTTCATGAACAAGGCTAGAAGGGACGTTGAATTCAAGCATTAGTAGCATCATAATACCAATGCCATAGAATACCCAGGCAAGCTGTCGGAAACGGTCGTAATCAAATAACATCACTACTCCAATAACAATGGTTCCTAGTGCATACCACTGCAGTTGTTTCGTAAAGAAATTGGTGTAGTCATACTTAGAAGGAAGCGTCGGCTGAATAGTGTAAAGCGTGAAGCAACTAACAGCAGCGATCGCGACTAAAATCATGATGAGTGAAAAGTCTATTTTAAGACCTTGATTGTTGTTCATGAAGGATCCCTTTCTTCTTTCCATAGATTCCGAATTAATATATGTTCCCATATGAAAGTTTACACTATTCTGAGCTGTTTTTTAAGAACTTCTTCCATCGGATTGGTTTTGTGTCTTTAGAGGGATACTAATGGGACATTGACAAAAAAAGATGTGGAACTTACGATAAAACGGTCAAATGACTAGGTAATGTGGAAAAGACTGTATAATAGAGACATTAAACCACTTCTGGTTAAACGGCGAAAGGGAGGGTTTATCCATGGAATATCTTGAAGACCATGAACGACGTGAACTATGGGACACCATTCAAGATGCATTATTTAATGACCAAATTGACCAATTCCGAGCTGAATTCCTTGAAATGCACCCTTACGACCAGGCGAAGATCTTCGAAGAGCAAACGCAAGATGTGCGTATGCAAATCTATACGTACTTATCACCTGATGAGATCGCTGAAGTCATGGAGCATATCGATGTGGATGATATTGAAGAGTACTTCACAGAGATGGACCCACGATTCGCCGCTCAAATTTTGGCTGAGATTTCAACGGATGATGCTGCTGATATTTTAAATGAACTGGATAAAAACCAAGTCGCTAGTTTCCTGACCATAATGGACAAGGAATCGGCTTCTGATATTAAAGAACTTCTGTACTACGAAGAGAAAACTGCTGGTAGTATTATGACCACAGAATTCGTTGTAATCCGTGCTAATCAAACCGTACGGGAAGCCATGCTTCATTTAAAAAGGGAAGCACCTGACGCTGAGACCATCTATTATGTGTTCGTGATCGATGAGGACAAGCATTTAGTTGGTGTTATATCCCTGCGAGATCTTATTATTGCAGAAGAAGATTGGTATATTTCTGAAGTGATGAGTGACCGAGTGGTTTCGGTGCAAGTTGGCGAAGACCAGGAAGACGTTGCTCAATTAATGCGTGACTATGACTTTCTGGCGCTTCCTGTTGTTGATTTTCAGAATCACATGCTAGGTATAATCACGGTCGATGACATCATGGACGTTATGGAAGAAGAGGCGAGTGATGACTATTCAAAGCTTGCTGGTGTCTCTGATTTGGATCGCCCGGATGAGAATGCATTCGCAGCAGCTAAGAAAAGGTTGCCCTGGCTTGTCATCCTACTGTTCTTAGGAATGATGACCGCGAGTTTGATTGGACGATTTGAAGAAACATTAAATCAAGTCGCTATACTTGCTGTCTTTATTCCTCTTATTGCTGGTATGGCTGGGAATACAGGAACGCAAGCGTTGGCGGTTGCGGTACGAGGTCTTGCAACGGGTGAACATGAGAAAGAAGGTATCCTTAAGCTTGTGTTCAGAGAAGCTGGAACAGGTCTTATCACTGGTCTCACGTGTGGTGTGCTTGTGACGTTTATCGTGTACTTTTGGCAAGGTGATTATTACCTCGGTTTACTCGTTGGAATCTCCATTATGTCGACTCTCATTGTTGCGACACTTGCGGGTGCATTAGTACCTTTACTTATGCACAAATTAAATGTGGACCCAGCTGTAGCTTCAGGTCCATTTATTACGACCATTAACGATATTATTTCAATCTTAATCTATTTCGGTATGGCAACGACGTTTTTACGCTTGCACTTATTGATTTCCTAGAAGTAAAGGAGGGCTAAGTGAATGGAACACGGTTCTGCATCTGTTACATCACTTGTGATTGTTGTCATCGCAGCATTCCTGACGCCCATCATCCTTCATCGTTTTCGTTTGAAGACCATCCCTGTTGTGGTGGCGGAAATTATCGTTGGACTGATCATTGGTCAGAGTGGCTTTGACTTAGTAAATGAAGGCATGTGGCTTGAGACCTTGTCTACTTTAGGGTTTATCTTCCTTATGTTCCTTAGTGGACTTGAGATTGATTTCTCTGCCTTCGCAGGAAAGAAGAAGAAAGAAACCCTCCCAAGCGGTGGAGAAGCACCGAACACATTGGTTGTGGCCTCGAGCATGTTCTTATTCATTCTTGTGCTGTCACTTGGACTATCCTATTTATTTGTTCTAGCTGGCTTTATCGATAATGTCTTTCTAATGACATTAATTATCTCGACGATTTCTTTAGGAGTCGTTGTCCCAACGTTAAAAGATGCCCAAATGCTACGGAGTAACATCGGGCAAATCGTGTTACTCGTAACGGTAATCGCTGACTTAACAACGATGATTTTGCTCGCTGTCTTCGTATCAATTTATGGAGGAGAGGAAAGCTCGAGTATGTGGCTTCTTCTCATTCTGTTCGGAGCTGGTGTAGCGATTTACTTTGTCGGAAAATACTTTCAAAATCGCTCCTTTGTGGAGACGATGTCGAAAGGTACCATCCAAATTGATACCCGTGCCGTGTTCACCATCATTCTTATTTTGGTCGGCATTTCAGAAACGGTTGGTGCTGAGAATATTCTTGGTGCTTTCTTAGCGGGTGTTGTTGTCGCTTTATTATCTCCCAATCAGGAAATGGTCAAGCGGCTTGATAGTTTCGGGTATGGCTTCTTAATTCCGATCTTCTTCGTGATGGTCGGTGTAGGAATCAATATCCCGAAGCTTTTCCAAGATCCTAAGATTCTACTGCTTATGCCATTACTATTCGTGGCGCTTGTGATTGCTAAAATGATTCCGGCGCTTATCTTAAGAAAGTGGTATTCCTGGAAAGAAGTTTTTGCAACAGGATCTATTCTAACCGCGAAGCTATCGTTAGTCATCGCGGCTGCTACAATCGGGGAAAAGATGGGGCTCATTAGCACGAGGATGGAAGGAGCGCTCATCCTTGTCTCTGTTGTATCTTGTCTTGTAGCCCCTGTTATCTTCAAGAAGCTTTATTCTCATGAGGAAGAAACAGAGCATGTCCAGCAAGTAGCTTTTATCGGTTCGAACCGAATGACATTACCGGTTGTGCGTGAGCTTGATCCAAAGCTTTATAAAACGCATCTTTATCATACAAAAGTCGATAAGATTGATGAAAAAGTAAGCCGGTCTTGCTTTGATATTAATGAAGTAGAAGACTACGACTCCGAGTTGTTGGCGAAACAAGGGGTATTCAATGTGGACCTTCTTGTTGCCTCAATAGGTGATGAACAACTGAACACTGAGATTGCCCTTTATGCAAAAGAACAGGGAGTTGAACGCGTCATCGCACGAGCCGAATCCCCTGAACTGGATCAGAAGCTTCGCGAAAATGGAGTCGAAGTATTCTCTGTCTTCTTATCATCAAAAGCATTGTTAAAAGCACTTATCACCGCACCAAACGTTGTGGACATTTTAACCAACCAAGAGAGTTACTTGTATCAGATCGAGATGAATAACGAAGAATATGACGGTATGTACATCCGAAACTTCCCGTTCACAGGCGATGTCATCATGGTTCGCATATTCCGTAATAATGAATCCATCATCCCCCACGGAGATACAGAATTGAAGACCGGTGACCAACTCGTTGTTACAGGATCTTCTGAGTACGTTGAAGAACTTCGCTTTGACCTTGAATTTGCTAGCTAAACCAAAAAAGCTTCGGTCCGTAACGGACCGAAGCTTTTTTAGGTTTTTAGTGCAGTGCAGGGCGGTGAGGGTGTCGGGATGGGCTTTGGAAGTGACGGGACGCGGGGGAGAAGCGTCGAGACGAGTGCCGGAAGTGTGTCGGGGGGAGCGTAGGAAGTGTCCGGACGAGCGGTGGAAGCGTTGGGACGAGCAGTGAGAGCGTCGAAACGAGTGCCGGAAGCGTCGGGATGCGCGTAGGAAGTGACGAGACGCGCGTAGGAAGTGTCCGGACGAGCGGTGGAAGCGTCGAGACGGATGCAGTAAGCGTCGGGACGAGCGGTGGAAGCGTCGGGACGAGCAGTGAGAGCGTCGAGACGGATGCCGGAAGCGTCGGGATGAGCGTCGTAAGTGTCTGGACGCGCGCAAGAAGTGTCCGGACGCCCATCGAAAGCGCCGGGACGAGCGAAAAAAGCGCCGGAATGAGCGTTGAAAGCGTCAGGATGAGCCCCTGAAGTGTCGAGACGCCCAGCAAAAGCGTCAAAACGCTTTTGCACTTTAGCAAAGTAACGGGTGCCAGACACCCGTTCTTGCTTTAATGCATAAAAGCGCTTCAGAAGACTTTTTTTCATTTTTTTATTTTGTTTTTATGTAAGCGGTTAACATGCTGAGGGTGTTCGTTTTTCGAGGCTTGTTAGGAGAGAGGAGTATTCTTAGTTAATTATGAATTTTCCGATAAAGGTTGTGTTTAATGGGGAGCCTCTTTATAATGTCTTTAATAGAAGTACATATGTACGTTTCGTATAGACAATAAGGAGGGGAAAGCGATGCAAGATAAGAAATTAAACGTAGGATTATGCGGACTAGGAACAGTAGGAACAGGGGTTGTAGAGATTTTACAAAACCACCAGGAAGACATTGTACACCAGGTGGGATGCTCAATTGATGTAAAGCGCATTCTTGTAAATGATCTTAGCAAGCCACGTGGGGCATCGGTTGATCCTTCTTTATTAACCGATCAAGTAGATGAACTCGTAAATGACCCTGACATCGACATTATTGTTGAGGTTATGGGTGGTATAGAAGATACGTATCACGTTCTTGAGCGTGCTGTTCAGAACGGCAAACATGTTGTAACAGCTAATAAAGATATGATGGCTGTTCACGGTGGCAAGTTAATGGAACTGGCTCGAGAGAAACATTGTGATATTCGTTATGAAGCAAGTGTAGCAGGCGGGATTCCGATTATTGGATCTCTTACAAACGGGCTAGCTTCAGACCGTATTAATAAAATGATGGGGATTGTGAACGGCACAACGAATTATATCTTAACGAAGATGGTTGATGAGAAGCGCACGTTTGAGGATGTATTGAAAGAAGCACAGGATCTTGGCTTCGCAGAAGCAGACCCAACTTCAGATGTAGACGGGTTAGATGCTGCGCGTAAGATCAGTCTCTTATCAACGCTCGCATTCAAAATGCAAACCGTTCTCGATGACGTTGAAGTAAGTGGAATTCGCGGCATTTCTTCTGAGGACCTTGCTTACGCAGCTCAACTTGGCTATACAATGAAGCTACTAGGCATTGCAAGCCGTGAGAATGGAAAAGTGGAAATGAGTGTGCAGCCAACACTTGTTCCGAATGCCCATCCTCTTGCAGGTATTAAAGATGAATATAATGCAGTATACGTGTACGGGGACGCAGTGGGAGAGACGATGTTCTATGGGCCTGGTGCCGGTAAACTTCCAACTGCAACAGCTGTTGTGTCTGACTTAATGGATGTGGTGAAAAACGTTCGCCTTGGTGTAACAGGTGAGTCATCTGTTTCTCCGCATTATGATAAACAAATGAAAACAAAGGATGAGATCTTCTCGAAATTCTTCGTTCGTTTAGAAGGGGAAGATGAAGCAGGAACATTCCTCGCTATTACACAAGAATTCGCAAATAGCGGTGTTTCCTTGGATAAAATTTTGCAAATGCCAGTTGAAGGGCATGACGCTGCTGACATTATTTTAATTACACATAATGCAAGTCGATTCCAGATGGATGCTATCCTTCATGCCTTAGAAGAAATTGAAGCGGTTCGATCCATTCATAGCGTGTATCGAGTTGAAGGAGAGGGGAATTAACTATGGCTTGGAAAGGTCTTCTATCACACTATGAATCTCTCTTACCTGTAACAGAAGAAACACCAAAGCTTACGTTACTAGAGGGGAATACGCCTTTACTTCCACTTGAAAAGCTGTCAAAAGAATATGGCATTGAGGCCTATGTAAAGATCGAAGGCGCTAATCCTACTGGTTCTTTTAAAGACCGTGGGATGGTTATGGCCATGGCAAAAGCTGTTGAAGAAGGAGCTGAAGCGGTCATCTGCGCCTCAACAGGAAACACCTCAGCAGCAGCGGCGGCCTATGCAGCTAGAGCTGGATTACGGTGTATTATCGTAATTCCAGACGGTAAGATTGCACAAGGAAAACTTGCTCAGGCTGTGATGTATGGCGCTGAAGTATATGCCATCGAAGGAAATTTCGATGAAGCTTTGAAAATTGTTAAACACTTAGCTGAAACGGATAACTTTACACTCGTTAACTCTATTAACCCGTACCGAATCGAAGGTCAAAAGACAGCAGCTTTTGAAGTGTGTGACGTGTTAGGTAAAGCGCCTGACCATTTGCTTATTCCGGTAGGGAACGCTGGTAATATTACAGCGTACTGGAAAGGGTTTAAAGAGTACCATCAAGCTTACCATACAGGTTTACCGAACATGAGAGGATTTGAAGCAAGCGGGTCTGCTGCTATTGTTCGTGGGGAGGTCATTGAGCAGCCGGAAACCCTTGCCACAGCTATTCGAATCGGAAATCCGGCTAGTTGGGATCATTGCTTAGAGGCAACGAATGAATCCAGTGGTGCGATAGGCGAAGTGACGGATGAAGAGATCGTAGAAGCTTATCAATGGTTAGCCGAGAACGAAGGGGTATTTGCTGAACCAGCTTCTTGTGCGTCAATTGCAGGCCTATTTAAGTCTCTGAAACAAGGGGAGGTTTCAAAAGGTTCACAAGTGGTGTGCGTGTTAACAGGTAATGGATTGAAGGATCCGACAACCGCTATCGAGAAGAGTGCTATTCAGCCAACCGTTCTTCCTAACGATCTTGAAAAAGTAACAGATGCCATCCAAAACGGAGTGGTTTCATGATACGCATTCGTGTACCAGCCAGTTGTGCCAATCTAGGGCCTGGCTTTGACTCCATTGGTGTTGCTTTAAATCTGTATCTTGAAGTACAGGCAGAACCTTCAGATGCGTGGTATTTTGAAGCGACTTCTGAATCTGTTAAAGGGATGCCTGAGGATCATCAGAACACCATTTATCAAGCTGCACAATTTGCCGCTACTAAACGAGGGTTTGAATACTTGCCACCTCATAGGGTTGAAGTAGCTAGCGAGATTCCGGTAGCGAGGGGGCTTGGCAGTAGTGCCTCGGCAATTGTAGCTGGTATTGAACTAGCGGATCACATACTAGACTTGCAATTTACCGAAGCAGAAAAGGTCTCTTTCGCATCTCAAATAGAAGGGCACCCGGATAACGTTGTACCCTCTGTCACGGGGAGCGGTGTTATCGCCTATCAAGAGGGGGAAGATGTCAGTTGGACTACTGTTCCATTTCAAGACGTATGCTTTTTAGCTGCTATTCCTTCATTTGATTTGAAAACGACTGAAGCGAGGAACGTACTGCCCTCAGAACTCTCGTATAAAGAAGCTGTAGACGGCAGTGCTGTCGCTAATGTTCTTGTTGCTGCTTTAGCTCAAGGAAACTGGGCGCTTGCTGGTAAAATGATGGAGAAAGATCGCTACCACCAGCCTTATCGAGGGACATTAATGCCTCATTACGACGAACTTCGAAAATTTCTAAAACATCAAGGCGTATATGGGACCTTCATGAGTGGTGCGGGTCCTACGATTATGAGTCTGATTCCAACAGAGCACGGCGCTTTAATCACAGAAACCTCTCAAAGGGCTTATCCAAACTTTGAGTGGAAACGGCTGTCTGTGGATTATAGCGGCTCGGTTGTAACGACAGAAAAAATTGAGACAAAATCTTAAACAAGGTGCTCCGAAATAGGGAGCACCTTGTTTTGTTAAAAGGTTTTGAATGGGTCTAAGGATGGGGATACTAGAAAGGAATTGTGTTTTTGTTTGATTTTGTTTAGAATAGTAGCAGGTACTAATAACAAGTAATAACTATAGACACATTTTCTCCGAGGAGGACGAAAGAATGAATATGTCATTACAAGGTCGTACATATGTTGTGATGGGAGTAGCCAACAAGCGAAGCATCGCCTGGGGAATTGCTCAGTCACTACACAATGCAGGAGCACGCTTGATTTTCACATACGCTGCAGAGCGTTTCGAGAAATCTGTCCGTGACCTGGCAGCAACTTTAGAAGGTGGAGAAGAATCTCTTTTCTATCAGTGTGATGTAACAGATGATGAGAACATCATGGAAACATTCCAACAGATTCAAAACGATGTGGGTGTAATCCACGGATTAGCTCATTGTATTGCTTTTGCTAACAAAGATGAACTAAAAGGTGACTTCTTAAATACGAGCCGTGATGGCTTCTTAACAGCTCACAATATCAGCTCTTATTCCTTAACAGCTGTATCTCGTGCTGTACAACCTCTTATGTCAGAAGGCGGCGGTATCGTAACATTAACATACCTTGGCGGTGAGCGCGTTGTACCGAACTACAACGTTATGGGTGTTGCGAAAGCAAGCCTTGATGCGAGCGTGAAATACCTTGCTGAAAGTCTTGGTAAACACGGCATTCGCGTCAACGCGATTTCTGCTGGTCCAATCCGTACGCTATCTGCTAAAGGTGTAGGCGACTTCAATTCAATCCTTAAAGACATTGAAGAACGCGCTCCACTACGTCGTCCAACGACTCAAGATGAAGTAGGCGACACAGCTTACTTCCTACTAAGTGACTTCTCCCGCGGTGTAACAGGCGAGATGATCCACGTAGACTCTGGCTTCCACATTATCGGACGCTAAACGAATGACAATATGATTGAAAAGTCCAAGGCTCTGCCTTGGGCTTTTTTTTGTATGATGTCAGAAGTTACGAAAACAAGCATAGCAGTTACCAAAGACGGTTGGGAAGTGGCTAAAACGAAAGTAAATTGACTAAAAACAAAGGAGAACTTATGAAAAGGAGCCGAGAAGTTACTGAAAGAGACCGAGAATTTACCAAAGCCGGGCAGGAAGTTGCTAAAATGATAGTTATCTTACTAAAAAGAGCAAATCAAAGAGGCCGCTTACCAAATCCACCTTCCCATGCAAAAATGAGTCGGAAAAACTAGGCACATTCCCCGTCTCTTTAGCATAGGCTATAGTGTAGATTAATGATGATATAGGGGGAGTGTGTATATATGGCTAAGAAGAAAAAGGAACGTGTAAAGCAGCCGATGTTGTATATTACACAGCCTGACTTTGAGAAGGCGTCGCCAAATATGCAGTCTGTGTATCGAACAGAAAGGAAACCGTTAACTAAGAAAAGTGAAGACACACAAGAATCCGAGCCGAAATTTGAGGCGAAAGCGGAAACAGCAGAAAAAGAACAAGCGTCTGACTCACAAGACACCCCTACTCAAGAGAGATCGAAGCGAGGGCAACAGCGCCGAAAACGTTATTCGCTAGGGCTTGGGGAACCTGATCAATCTAGGCCAGCAGGGTATGATCCGTTTTTAGGTCGTCCAGATCCTTTTGCAGTAGCTAAAGAAGATCATGTTGAGGGAAAGCAAGAAAGCGAGATTGACCTTCAGGAGCCGCAGAAAGATCAAGAGTCAGAAGTGGAACCGCCTACAGTTAGGGAAGAAAAACAGGCGGAGCGGTTAGAGTATTCTTCAGAACCTGCGTCACACGATGAGGAAACTCAAGATTCTGGAACAAAAGAGAGCGAAGGGAAGCGACGCGTATCCTTTACGAATAGGAACCGTCGTAGCAGATTTAAAGATATGAGTCTAGAAGATAAAGTAGACTATTTCGTTAATTTGCCTTCGCAAGTCCCGAGAATGAAGTGTGAGGTTATTACGGATGAAGAGCGATATAAGGGATGGATTGAAGACTATGAAGAGGGAACTGTATATATGAAAATCCTTCAGCGGCCATTCCGCGTGGAAGTTCCGTTTGATGACATTAACGACATTGTATTAAGAGGATTTTAGAGGGCTGCTAAAAGCAGCTCTTTTTTTCGTCTAAGAAATCGACCTGCATATTAAAACGAGGGGGTAGTAACTTGGTTTTGAATAAAAAAGTCAGGTCCCGTTTTAGGACCTGACTTTTATTCATCGACTAAGCTCTTGCGTTGATCGCAGGAAGGCAAGTGATGTGGCAGAAGCAGTTAAGGTCTACTGTGATGCAGATACCAGTTGCGCGTAGGTTACTTGTGTCCTGGTCGCTTGGTGATTTGATGTGGCACTCTTCAGAAGAATGAGGTGTAACAAGTAGTTCAAGTAGTGCGCATTCGCAATCTTCGTCTACCTCTTTAACGCGGAAGATGAAGCTTTCGCGAATTGTATCGATTTCGTTGCGACGAGCGCCGAAACCTTTAAATGGTTTGCAATCTTTGCAATAAAGAATGACAGGTACCGTATCTTTATTTGTCCCACGGTCCCCCATTAATTCGTTAATTGACTCTTCGCAGCTAGAATTGCAATCATCTGTTACGTCGTTTTGTGCGTCAACGATTTCTTTAAGGATGTCGCATACACAACCTTCAGCTGACTCGACTCTGTTTTTTCCACAACCCATGTGTCATTTCCCCTTTCTGGACGTTTTGACTTATTGTCTTTAATAGAATATGTCGGGAGCCTCCATGTGTGTGGGCAGAAGCCTGTATTTTTCTGAAAGGCTTGATGAAAAAATCCAAGGGCGGTTTTCTTAAGAAATAGGGCAATAGCCCAAACACACCTAATCCATCATACATAGGATACTAGCGAGTAAAGATTTATAAAGGAGTGGACCAACTGTGTCAGAGAAACGAAAAAAAGTCATCCATGTAGATGAAGTGATCATTAAAGCTGAAAACGTGGTTATTGAACCACAACGTCCTCACCGCCGTGATCGTCATGAAGAGGACCGGTTCGACCCATTCTTCGGGCCTCGCCGTGCGCAGGTTGAAAGCGTATCGGAAGAAGAGCATGTGGAGTTAGAAGAAGAAGTGGAAGAAGTTCATGAAGAGGGAGAAGAAGGCGAAGATCGTCGCCCGCCATTCTCTTGGATCTAAACATTCATAAATGGTCCTTTGCCCTTTCCGGGACAAAGGGCTTTTTATTTTGATAATCAAATGGACAACCCTCTATTCATATACTTCATTAAAGGATGTGATGCATATGGGGTTAACGTGGATGGAATTATTGATTCTCGTACTAGCTAGCTTTCGGGTTACGAGATTGCTTGTTTATGACACGATTACAGATTGGGTCAGGAGGCCTTTCCACAAGGAGGTCGAACAGGTAAATGAAGACGGAGAGACCGAAGTCTTTATTGAAGTAAAAGGAAAAGGATTGCAAAGGTTCATTGGCGAATTACTTAGTTGTCACTGGTGTACGGGGGTCTGGGCATCTGCACTTGTGTACGGCACGTTTCTATTTTTCCCTATACTCATCCCTTTATGGATTATATTCGCCATTAGTGGCGGAACGGCATTATTATTTAAACTTTTTGACTAGAGAGAGGTACCTACCCATACGGAAAGGTGAAATCTTTCATACACTAAGACTAGGGGCTAAGTTTAGTTGAAAGGGTGGTGGAGAAGTTGAAAAGTAAAAAAACAGCTTCACAGAATGCCTCATTGAAACCAAAACCCGTATCACCGAAGAAAAAGAAAGGCTGCGGTTGTGGAAAGAAGAAGTCGAAGTAAATGCCTCGAATTCGAATATTTGAACCCCATTGGATGAAACCTTTCCATGACCTTAATAAGCATATGGATTTAAAGGAGTCGTGGTTTCAGTTTCCAGAAAAGAAAAAAGCTAAATTTGATCAAGAATTTCAGTCTTTTCATACATCCCATGACGAATGGCATAAATCGTTTCAAGAAGGCATTAACGAGATTGAAAAGGCGATGAACGAATTAGAGAAGAAGATGGAAGGCTAGGTCTCTGGATAGGGACCTTTTTTAATGTTGAATATTCGGAAACTGGGGCATTGTAGTAAGGAGGCGTCCGTTACCATATGGAGATGAGGGCTTGCTGTGGGACAACTCGCTTTCCTGCGGGGAGCTGGTAAGCCTCCTCCTTCGCTGACGCTCCGTGCGGGGTCTTACCTAGGCTCCCCACAGGAAAGCGAGTGGTTTCCAGGCCCACCTTACGCTTTATTATTGCTGACGGAAACATCTCTCTATCTATCGCAAACAGGCATATTATATGGAAGAAACGGGTAGAGTAACGTAAGGATCTAAAAAAGGAGTGATAGGATATGGGATACATTTTACCAATACCGCACTACCAATATAGCGATTATCGTGAGCGAGTCGAACGCACGAAACGTGATCCATTTCCGATTGAACCAGTGTTTAAATTAGATTTAGAGCAACAGTTAGATAACCCTGAGCCGAGAGAAGAAGATCGGAAAGATTACCAGTTTTATAATGAACAAATAACGAAGCAGCATAAGCCTGATTTATATGCGCCGGGTTCTGTGCATTTGGGGAAGACGCACAAAGTTTATTCTGACTTAACAGGAATTGGGCGGCATTTTAACGAAAGTATTTAAAAATGCCGAAGGAGTCGAAATCATGCAGCTGATTCAAATTAATACAAACTGCTATTATTTTAGCGGATCTGTCAATATAGGGTACATTTCTCAAGGGGAGTCGGGAATGATTGTGGATGCAGGAATCGACTCCCAAACGATGAAGAAAGTATTAAAGAAACTAGACCAAGAAGGGTTGCCTGTAACGCACCTTTTTATTACACATGCGCACTCCGATCATTATGGAGGCGGGTCTTATTTGCAACAGGATCGCGCCATTTATACGTTTGCTCCTTATTATGAGGAAGCCATTTTACGTAACCCTTCCATTGAGCCCTTATACTTATTCGGTGGAAATGACCCATTACCGGAACTGCGAAATAAATTTTTAGAGGGAAACTCCATTTTTGTAGATGAGGTATTGCAAGAAGGCGTTTACGAGCGAGATGGCTTCAATTTTACGACGTATTTGTTGCCGGGGCATAGCTATTATCAGCTTGGGATTAAAATTCATGATTGCTTGTACGCAGGAGACGCCTACTTTAGTGAAGAGCAACTGCATAAGCACAAGATCCCTTTCTTAACAGATGCTCATCTTGCTATTCAATCATTGTACAAGCTAAAAGAGATTCATACCAAAGGGGCAGTTCCTGGTCATGGAGAATATGAAGAAGATTTTCATGATACGGTTGATGCGAACATTGCTTATCACCATGAACTGATGCATATGCTATGGGCTTATATTGAAGCAGAGAAGCTTGTCTCTCACGAGGAACTTATCGTGTATATGTGTAATACGTATCAAGTGAAGGTAGACCAACTCCCTCAATGGCTTTTATTCCGTACAGCTGTGACGGCATACTTAATTGCGTTGCTGAAACAAGAACAAGTTGGGTATAAGATCGAAAACTATCGATGGATGTTCTATATAAAAGAAGGAGAAGCTTAGTATGGGACGACATACAATGCTTCTCCTTCTTTGTATTCTGCATACATTAACTCTTTAGGCGACTGGATGTTTTGTTTTCGTAGTTCTTGATGTAACCACTCCTCCGTCAAACCAGCTTCCTCAAGATTATCCCATAAAACTTCTCCATCACTAACGAGTGTACGAGGCAAGTAGACCCGTTCTGGTTTTAAATTGAGATCTCCGCGGCTTGGGGTCTGTTCGAGAGATTTCTTTAATACCGATACCGTTCCATCTGTTTCAAGTATGGCGTATTCCACTTCTTGTATAGAAAAAACATCTTTTGAACGGAGCAAATGCTGTAGCTGATTAATATCAAGCTTTCCTTTGTTCATAAGTTCTTTCTGAATTTTTCCTTCATATATAATAATCGTAGGTCGCCCTTCAAGCAAAGCGCGCGAACCCTTGAATTTCTCGGTGATCCATTCTGTCACATAAATAAGAATTCCCCAGCAGAAGACAGCGAAAAGGACTTGAGATATGCCGACTTCTTTATCATATAGCGCGTTGCCGACAAGTTCTCCGAGGACAAGTGCAGCGATGAAATCAAAAGCAGTAATCTGCGTAATTTGAGATTTACCTAGTACTTTAGTTAAGACGAATAAGCACAAAAATCCGATGATGGTTTCAACTAGTATGGAAGTATAAACCAATCTCCTCTCATCCTTTCTTTATTCCTCTAACCATTTTTGCCAAAAGAGAGGGAGGGTATACAAAGAAGTCGACGCCCAGTAAGATGAAAACTGAACACGATGCAAGGAGGATAGGCCTTATTGATACATAAACTTTTATTTATGCTAAGTATAACTGCGCTTTTACTTTATGTCTGGACGGGAAACCAACTAGTAGATGAAGATTTGTTGCTTACCGTTGCAATTGGGGGATTTATAGCTTCAATCTTACTAACATTCTTGATTAAAATAGGGAAATTCCTGCTTACCGTAACAGTGCTGGTATTGCTCGGCTTGATTGCATTCCAATTTGTGGTGCCTGCTTTATAAGAGATTACAAAAAAGCTCAAAGTTATGACTTTGAGCTTTTTAATACTAGACATTATAAATCTTTAATCATTGTAACGTGTGGGATGCCAGCGTCCATAAATTCCTCTGAAACCACTCTGTAACCAAGTGATTCATAGAAGCCAAGTGCTTGAGTTTGAGCGTTTAGCTTACTCTTAAGGTAACCCTTGTCTTTCGCATGACCTTCCATATGAAGAATCATCTGTTTTCCAAGCCCTTGTCCTCTAGAAGACTTTATCATACAGATGCGTTCGAGTTTTGCATACTCACCGACAAACCGTAAGCGACTTGCGGATATAGGTTGATCTTCTTCATACCCAACGAAGTGCGTCGCTACTTGATCGAATTCATCCATTTCTTCTTCTATAGATACATTTTGTTCTTCCACGAAAACGATTTTTCGGACAGAATAGGCATCCTCTAACTGTTGATCGTTTGTAACTTGTTCGATTCTCATGTACGACTTATCCTTTCCCAAGGCGGAACGTTTCATAAACGGTCCAAGATCCATTTTCTAACTGATAGAGCAATTGGAAACGATCAACTGTCTCTTCGAACTCATGGCTGATCATACGTAAGCTGCCATACACATCTGAATGTTCATCGTCTGAAAGCTTCTGTGCGATTGTGATGTGAGGGACAAAGGAAAACGTCTGTCCATTCGGAATATCGCTTTTGTGAAGTTTCTGATGTAGCTCCATAAGCCCATCTACGGGTTCTACTTTCATATAGATTGTATTTGTTACCGGTGAGAAGGTGCTTAACTTGTTGATCATTAGAGAAAAGGGTTGTGTATCTTTTGCCACTTTAGAGAGTTTTTGTACAACTTCTTCGATATGATCTTCTTCTGCTTCAAAAGCTTCTTTCAATGTTACGTGCGGTGGAATCAATGCGTAATGTGGGTCGTATCGTTTTCTGTAAGAATTTGCAATGTCTTGAATTTGCTTAGATGGAAATAAAGCAATACCGTACTTCATGTTTGAACCTCCCATTTCATATTTAATAATAAAGATGAATCGTTTCATCTTGATAGAATAATGGTATTATACATTATATCAAATTTTCTGAAATTCTTCTTGAGGTAGTTTAAGGATTTTCACTTCCGAACATAGTAGGAAGTGCCCGTTTTAAATCTTTTTGCCAATATTTCCACGTGTGTTCACCGTCAAGTTCGTGATAGGTGTAAGTATGGCACTTTTCTTCTAAAACGTCATAAAGCTTTCGGTTTGGTGTAAGGAAGTCTTGAACCGTTCCATCTGTTGTAGAAACTTCAGTCTCCTGTGTTCCAATCGTATGATAGATTTCCATAGTTGATAAGGCATCACTATCCTGTGCTTCTTGTAATACGGTTTCATCAACGTACGGAGACTGCATAATCACTTTACCGAACGTGTGCGGATATCGAAGAGCTGTCATGAGTGCCATCGTGCCACCAAGTGAATCTCCCATAAGAGCGCGGCAACCACCCATGTGATATGTAGGAAGTTCTTCATCTAGCATCGGAACGACTTCCATCGCAAGAAACTTCATATAAGATGTGAAATTCTTGCCTTCTGGATGATACTTCTCACGGCGATCATACTTGTCTTTGTAATGTATACCAACGAAGATGGTGTTCTCAATCGTTTGGTCCCCGTGAAAGCGGTCGCTCAATGTGGCTACCCTTCCGAGCTGCATATAGTCATCTCCGTCTTGCATTATACAAATGTTGTATTTATATAATGGAGAGAACGTTTCTGGTTTGTAGATCTTCACAGTTAATGTTTCGTTCAAATATTGGCTATCAATGGTTTGATCTGTCATGGTTCCTTTTCTGCCCATTTTAACACCTCCTATAATGATGAAAGAGGAAGCTATCCTCATCGATTCCCCCGTGAAGGAAGAAATAAACAACAATGTATTAAGTGTATCACATTTAATGAAAAAAGCGGATTTAACAACTTGGGGGCAGGGTAAAGAAGAGGAGGGATTCTTTGGCGGTTAAGACAAAAGACCTATTTTGATAAACGATAGAAATCATCATTTCGAAATAATGAATAAAAGATGGTATAATGATGTTAGGAAAGCTAACTTATTACGTAAAGCTGAAAAGTCTTTACATAAAATTATTGTCAAAAAATTAGTGATTGTCTTTCCAATTGAATCCTGCTAAAATACAATTAGCAAATTATAATCATTTTTAGGGGGTAAATAAAAATGACAAAGAAAAGAAGTTTATTGGCTTTCATCCTTATGTTAGCGCTTTCTATGGTGTTAGCTGCTTGTGGCGGCGGAAGTGCTGACGACGACTCTGGCGACGGAGGTAGTGAAGGCGATGATGGTGGTAAGAAGTTCGTTTCCTTACTAACTGGTGGAACAACTGGTACATACTATCCGTTAGGTGGTACGTTCGCACAGGTTATGAACGAAAATGTTGATGGCGTAGAAGTTTCAGCTCAATCTGCTGGTGCTTCGGTTGAGAACATGAAGTCCTTATCAAAAGGTGATGCTGAGCTAGCTTTTGTTCAAACAGATATCGCAGCTTATGCAGCTGAAGGTAAGTTAATGTTCGAAGATAACAAAGTTGATAACGTTCAAGCAATTGGAACGCTTTATCCAGAAACGATTCAAATCGTTACAACGAAAGATTCTGGTATCGAATCAGTTGAAGATCTGAAAGGAAAAACGGTTTCTATTGGAGCTCTTGGTTCTGGTACAGCAGCAAATGCTGAGAATATCTTAGATATTCACGGAATCTCTCTAGATGATATCAAGAAACGTGACCTTGCTTTCGGTGAATCTACTAGTGGAATCCAGGATGGTTCAATTGATGCAGCATTCATTACTTCTGGAACACCAACTGGTGCGGTTGAAAGCTTAGCGGCTACAACAGACGTTAAGATTGTACCGGTTGCAGAAGATAAGATTGAAGAGCTTATTAGCGAGTATCCTTACTACGCTAAAGATGAAATTAAAGCAGAAACGTATAGCAAAGTAGACGAAGCTGTTACGACAGTAGCTGTTCAGGCGATGCTAGTTGTTTCTAAAGATTTAAGTGAAGATGTTGTTTATGATATGACGAAAGCGTTATTTGAAAATACAGATGCCATTTCTCATGCTAAAGGTGAATTCATCACAGCTGAAAGTGCTCTAGATGGTGTTGGAATTGACGTTCATCCAGGTGCTCAGAAGTACTTTGATGAAAAAGGTGTTAGCAAGTAAGTAACCATAGTCACCACGGAGATAAGATAGACCGAATTGTTCGGTCTATCTTTCTTCATGAAAAGAAGGGATGAACTTGAAGAAAAGCAGATACAAACTCGTAGTTGCCATTTCCCTCATCGCGGTTACGGCACTGTCCGTTCTTATCTTTTATCCAAACCGCACGGTTATCACCTTCCAACATATAAGGTCGGGAGAAGAGTTAGCTTATCTTCCGATTCATCAGCAAAAACACTTTCAGATCAGATACATTCATTCTGTTCACCTTTCAGAGGTTATTGAAGAATTTGAGCTTCAGAACGATTATTCCATTCAACCAAAGAAGCTCATATATGAAGATACGGCAATTGGCATGCCATCGAATGCCTATGGAGAAGATACGTTCGAAATGAAAGACGAGAAATATATCATCACTAAGGGTCCAAACACGAAAACATTACCTTCTATCAATTTGTCTGTGGGGCAAGTCCGATCGGAGCATACAATTGTTTACGATGGAGAGTCATACGTATTGAAGGATTTTGTTGGTGCCGGGACGAGTATTAAGATCGAAGCCCGTGACATGAGTATTTGGCAGATGTGGAAAGGAGTGAAGATGAGTGAGTGATAAGAACAACCAAGATCATACACTCTCACAGGAAGACCAGGACGCACTGGTTAAGAAGTACGATGTTGAATCAAGCGTCCGAGATTTATCAGGATTTGTAGGAAAATTTGTATTCTTTACCTTGTTAGCTTTTTCTCTTTATCAAGTTTATTTTACTGTCATCTATCAAATACCAGCCCAAATGCACCGATCCATCCACTTAGGGTTTGCGTTAATGCTTATCTTCTTGCTTTTCCCAGCAAGGAAGAAGAACTTAGAGCGAGGAAAGCTCGGTTGGTATGATTATCTATTAGCCATATTGAGTGTCGGGGTAGGAGCGTATTGGCCGCTAAACTATGACCAGATTATTGCTCGTGCCGGAGAAATGACACAAATTGATTTCTATGTAGGTGGTCTTGCGATCTTGCTTGTTCTTGAAGCGACAAGGCGTGCTGTGGGACTCCCAATTACGATTATCGCATCCCTATTCCTGGCTTACGCATATTGGGGACGTCAGATGCCTGACTTCCTAATTCACCGTGGCTTGGATGTGGATACGATTGTACAAACGATGTTCTTTACAACAGAAGGAATTTTTGGGACGCCGCTTGCGGTATCATCCACTTTTATCTTCTTATTCTTATTATTTGGTGCCTTTCTTGTGAAAACAGGGGTAGGCCAATACTTTAATGACCTGGCGGTAGCCTTAGCGGGTAAGCGTACAGGTGGTCCGGCGAAGGTAGCCATTTTCTCCAGTGCTCTTCAAGGGACAATCAGCGGAAGCTCTGTAGCGAACGTTGTAACATCAGGTTCTTTCACGATCCCAATGATGAAACGTCTCGGTTATCGTAAAGAGTTCTCTGGTGCGGTTGAGGCAGCGGCTTCAACGGGTGGTCAACTTATGCCGCCTATTATGGGTGCAGCTGCCTTCTTAATGATTGAATTCATTGGGATTGATTATTGGTCTATTGCTAAGGCAGCGGCCATTCCAGCTATTCTTTACTTCACAGGGATCTGGATTATGACGCACTTTGAAGCGAAGCGAATTGGACTTCGCGGTCTTGATGATGAAGAGGTTCCTGATAAGAAAGAAGTGCTGAAGAAGCTTTATCTTCTACTTCCTATTGTAGCGATTGTTTTCTTCTTAGCTTCAGGTTTAAGTATTATTTTATCTGCTCTTTATGGAATCTTTACAACGATATTAGTTGGTCTTTTGCGAGAAGAGAAGTTTCGCAAGATCTATCCGATCGCATTTGCGGTTGGTGGAATTGCTTATATCATTTATAAAGCGATCGTAAACGGCGGACTCGCAGACGGATGGTTCGTTGGTGGTCTGATTGCAGGAACGATTGCTACGATTGTAGTGAGTTACTTCTTTGATGGAAACTTTGCTGATACGATTGATGCCCTTGTCCAAGGTGCTAGAACAGCCCTTGGCGTTGTAGCTGCTACGGCTGCTGCGGGTATGATTGTAGGGGTTGTAACGAAGACGGGTCTTGGCCTTAAATTGGCCAACAGCTTAGTATCCCTTGCAAACGAGCAAATTCTATTAACCTTGTTCTTTACCATGGTAGCAGCAATCATATTAGGAATGGGTTCTCCAACAACGGCGAACTACGTTATTACCTCAACGATTGCAGCACCAGCGATTATAGCGTTAGGTGTTATGGAATTACCGGCTCACTTGTTTGTATTCTACTTCGGTATTATCGCAGACATCACCCCTCCAGTTGCACTTGCAGCCTTTGCAGCATCCGGGGTGTCAGGGGGCGAACCGATACGGACCGGGGTCAACGCGGCAAAACTTGCCATTGCGGCCTTTATTATTCCGTACATGTTCGTCCTGCAGCCTGAACTATTAATGATCGACGCCACGTTCTGGGGTCTGATCTGGATCTTGTTCACAGCGATTGCGGGTATGATTGCAATCGGTGCTGGCATGATCGGATATTGGTTCCGTAAAGTGTACTGGGTGGAACGAATCCTTGCTGTCGGTGGCGGACTAGCGCTCATCTATCCAGGAGGCTACTCGGATACGATTGGACTTGTGGTGTTCGGCGGTATTTTAGGAGCACAATTCTTAATCAAACGAGAGTTGATTGGGAAGCCAATGCCGCAAAGAAGTCGTGCATAATGGAATAGCTAGAAACATGAGGGCGAAATCATCAATTGATTTCGCTCTTTTTTTGTGGATTAGTCCATCTATTCATAGGAATGTTGTAAAGATTTGTGACTTTTGTCCGATAAAAGAACCATAAGATTGAAAGGGTTTACATATTTGGTGAAGACGTGATGGGGAGTGGTGGAAGATGTTTAAATGGAGAGATATGAGTATTGGTCGAAAATACATGTCGGCCTTCTTGGCGAGTGTGGTCTTATTTATTATTTCAGGTGTTATTATTTTACAAGAAATGCAGCAAGCACAAGAAAATGTTTCAGCCCTTGAAAGAAGAGGAGATCGAGCACTTGATATTGCAGAGATGGGCTCTCTAATCCGTTCCATGGATATAAGCATTACGGATTATATTGAATTGCCAAATGGAAAATCTTTAGAAGAGTTCGAAGAGAGTCGTAAGAAATTCGAAGCGTTAAAAGAAGAAGTGGAACCTAAGATGGGGACAGTTTTCCAGGAGAAATTATTTAAACGAATTGTTGAAGCTCAAGAGGATATGGAAGAACGCCTATTAAATGAAATTGTTCCCGCAGTTGAAGCAGATGAGTTGAATGTGGCAAATCGCTCTAGGCGATATGTTAGCAACTCGCGATTATCTGCTGTTGAATCCATTGTGCAACTTGAAGAGGTTGTGAATGAGGAACGGGCTCAGGCGGTGAAGAATGCGAAAGAGAACTTAGCGCGCAGTGTAATCGTCTTATTTGCATCGATCATTGGAGCGGGTATTCTTGGGACCGTTCTCATATCACTTGTAAATAGAAAAATTCGGAGAGGACTGGCCAGGGTTGTGCAAACAGCAGACGAAATTTCAGAAGGAAACTTAAACGTTCAAGACCTCTCCTTTAAACGAAATGATGAAGTTGGGAAACTCGCAACTTCCGTAAATAACATGAAGCATCACTTGCGCCACGTGATTCAAAATGTTACCACTGCGACTAATTCAGTTTCTAGTAAGAGTGATGAATTGCAACAAGCGTCCAATGAAGTTCAAGAAGGAAGCAAACAGATCGCTTCAACGATGCAGGACCTATCTTTCGGTTCAGAAACGCAGGCTCACAGCTCTCAGGCGTTAGCGGAAATGACAGAATCCTTTACAGCTAAAGTGCAAGAGGCAAGCGCTAGTGCGGAAGTGATTTCATCTACCTCAGGAGAAGTTCTCTCAATGACAGAAGAAGGCGCGCGTTTAATGAAAGAATCGGTCGATCAAATGGGAAGAATTGATGCGATCGTCAAAGGCTCCGTTGAAAAGGTGCGGGGCCTGGATGCGCAGTCTAAAGAAATATCTGAATTGGTACACGTGATTAGAGATATTGCAGATCAAACCAATCTACTCTCTTTAAACGCTGCCATTGAAGCAGCCAGAGCTGGTGAACATGGAAAAGGATTTGCCGTTGTGGCTGATGAAGTACGTAAATTGGCAGACCAGGTATCTAAATCAGTCGGAGACATCACAACAATCGTTGGTAGCATTCAAACAGAATCTGGGTCGGTAGTGGCTTCTCTTGAGAAAGGATACAAACAGGTAGGGGAAGGATCCAAGCAAATTCAAGTCACTGGTGAAACATTTGATACGATTAATGCATGGGTTTCTGATATGGTTACGAAGATTCAAGGTATATCTGGAAACATGAGAGACATTGCTGATCAAAACAATCAAATGAACGAATCGATTGAGGGCATTGCTTCTGTCTCAGAAGAATCTGCCGCAGGTGTCGAACAAGCAGCTGCCTCTTCTCAACAATCGAGCAGTGCGATGGAAGAAGTGTCCAGAAGTGCTAGTGAATTGGCACATTTAGCAGAGGAGTTGTCTGAGGAGGTTAGGAAGTTTAGATTGTAGGAACAGAGGTAGCCTGAGAATCAACGAGTTTATCTATATAATTAATAACTTATAAAAAAATCGTCTGCTTAGACGATTTTTTATTTTGAAGAAAAATTTAATAAGATTTAAGCCAAATGAGATACCAATTCGTCTAATGAGTGAAAATCAAACAAAGAGAGGGTGAACAACCATTATTCGCTTAGTGAAAAAAGCTCAAAAGGGAAATGAAAAAGCTTTTGTTGAACTCTTTAGTCAATATCAAGAAGACATATACCGGATTTCTTATACTTATGTAAAGAATCAAAATGATGCTTTAGATGTAGTTCAAGAGGTAGCGTATCGTTCGTTTAAGAAAATGGACACGTTAAAGCATCCTGAGTATTTCAAGACATGGCTAATTAAAATGGCCATAACATGTTCGATTGATCTAATTCGAAAAAATAAAAAGGTCATTACCATGGATGCAAGTTATGAAAACTATATAAGGGCAGAGGTTCAAGACACTACCTTATCGCTAACTCTGCAAGAATTGCTAGATAAGTTAAATGAAGAAGAAAAGAGTATTATTATTTTAAAATTCTATCAAGGTTATACCTTTAAGGAAATTGCTGAAATATTGGAGATTCCTTTAGGAACAGCAAAATCTATTATGTATCGGGCATTGCAGAAGCTGCGAAAAGATTTAGGGGAGGTTGGAAGGTGTGAATAACATCAAAGAAGAATTTGAAAAGATTGAGATACCTGATGAACTAAATAGCAGAGTTGCTTCAGGAGTGAAGCAAGCTAAAAGAGAGAAGAAGAAAAAGAAAGGATATCCGAATTGGGTCATGGGGGCAGTCGCTTCGGTTATGATTGTTGGAATAAGTTCAACGCTAGGAGGTTCATATATTGTAGATGCAACAGAGTCTTTGTTGAACCAAATTTTTGGTGCGAAAGAAAAGGTGACGGAGGCATATCCTGAAGAAAGTTCTGAAGAAATTAGTTTCATGGAACAACACATAGAATTCGCAAAAGAAAATTTAACAGAAGAAGAGTTCACACACTTAAGTGACTTATATAAGGAACAGGCTGAGATATGGCGGGGAGTGCGAGCAGAAAGTAGGGAGCCTGATGATCAAGAAGCGGCTAGGTTACACGAAATAAAAGGATTACAGTTTTCGTATGAGAATCAATTTGCATTGAAAGAGGCTCAACACCTTTCAAGTTACACAGTTACACAACCAACGTATGTTCCTGAAGGGTATAGTCAAACGAAGGAAAACTTTTTTATAAAAAATAAAGGCGATGAACCAGTTGTTACATTCGAATATAGTAATGGGGATTTTGGGTATACGACCTTTCAACAGGAAATCAATCAAACAGATGACTTCGAATATATTTGGAACAGGTTTGAAAATACTGAATCCTACTCTTTAAACGGGTATGAGTTTACTTTTAAATACTCTGAAGAAAAGAAAGAAAAAGGTATAAGGGTAAAAGCACCAGAAAAGGGATATAAAATCACTTTATTAGCTGACAGATTATCAAAAAGAGAAGCGGAAAAGATCGTGCTGTCTATGCTTGAGTAGTAAAATGAAACCCCATTTGATTGGAAGTGTATTTGTGATCAAAAGTTTAAACAGCAATTGGCAATGTACACGAGACTCTGTTTCTTGTAGATGAGTGAATAAAAAGGAAAGAAGCTCAAGGTAGAGTAGTTACCTTGAGCTTCTTTCATACCTAATGAAGCAAACGATGGAGAGATTCTACATGGGCCCGATCTTCATCAATAATTTGTTCAATAAGTTCCTTTGTCTCAGGGTCAACATCCCCTTTCACAATCTCCTCAGACAGCTCGACAGCATAGTAACTTTCAGCCCTGACGGCGCTGTCGATGATTTTATCGGTCTCATCTGGCATCATAAATTCACCGATAAATCCTTGGACGGAGCCGATTATCCCTTCATCATCGACCGGTGTGCCGTTAAGATCTTGAATTCTTGTGGATACTTGCTGAGCATGTTGTTTATGTTCTTGTTGGATTCGTTGAAATTCCTTTTTAATACTAGGGTCTTCTAGTTTCTTTATATAATGTTCATATGCGTGAACGCCCATATATTGTCCCTTAAGGAAGGTGTTTAATGTTTTAATGACATCTCTTTCAGACATATGGTTCACTCCTTTTTCGCTTAGTTTTTCTTTAAGCTACTGTAGGTATGTATGTTGTTTTCTCAATTTAAACCTTTGAATCATAAAACTTCATATAATTTACAACGACTCCTCCTAAAGTTCGCATTTGTGTAAAGAATTGATTAATTTGAAAATCGGAAGCGATATCTATGTTACTTTTACAATGTATTCGAACAATGTAAAAGGGGTGGAGAAGTTGAAGAGACAAAAGAGTTTCATAATCGCCGTTATCTGCACATTACTGATTGCTTGTGTACCGATGGGGGATGTGGATGCAGTTACTGAGCAGGATGTTGTGATCAGTGAGATCGCCTGGATGGGAACGACGAATAGTTACAATGATGAATGGTTGGAGCTTACAAATAATACAGGCTCTGAAATGAGTTTAGATGGTTGGACTCTAGAGGCTCAAGATGGATCTCCGAGTATTTCTTTAACAGGGAGTATCCCAAGTGGGGGAACGTTTACCTTAGAGCGAACGGATGATTCTACTGTTACAGAGGTGACAGCCGATGTTATTTATTCAGGTTCCTTAAGTAACAGCGGGGAAGTTCTGGAGTTACGTGATTCATCAGGTACTTTAGTCGATTCAGTGGATAGCTGGTATGCAGGGGACAACAATTCGAAATCTACGATGGAACGTGTCAGTCTTGGTGGAAGTGGAACAAACGCAACCAACTGGGCAGATGCAACAGCTACATATAGCGGAGGATACGGTACTCCTTCAGGAAGTAAAGAAGAACCTCTTTGTGATTCGAAAGAGCACTTAAATCAAGTATCGAATACAGCGGGTTCCATTAATGTTTACTTTAATAAATGTGCATATGGACAGTATGCAACGAGCGGGAACGAAGCGAACTATAACGTGAATCTTGAAGATCGATTGATTCAGCGTATAGAAGGGGCAACAGAATCAATTGACCTGGGTACATATGAAATCAACTTGCCTAGAGTCATTGATGCCCTTACAAAGAAAGCGGCTCAAGGCGTGGATGTGCGTGTTATTGCAGATGCGAAAGACGGTAGTGACCCTCATTACACAGAGCGCTACCAGACGATGCGTCTTTATATGGAGCAGCTTGTCCGAGGGCAGGACGGAACGATTGGTACAGCTGACGACGTAGAAGTATTCTCAGATTCTATTATGTTAGCGGTGGAAGACCAAGCCTTACGTGATCAATACGGCTTACCTAGTACGGTTAGCGGAATGGACTATGTGACGGTTGAAGTAGGTTCAGGTACAGACTCTGGCTACATGCTAGCAGATGCTGAAGAGAAGGAACCAGGAAGCTACTATTCCCCCGGAAATCAAATGCACAATAAATTTGCCGTCATTGATGGAAAATGGGTCTTCACCGGAAGTTGGAACTTTACGAAAACGGGCTTGTATGGTTCAGATGAAAATTATCAAAACGATGTATTAGGCGGAAACACGCAGCATGTCGTTGAGCTTCATTCTAGTGAACTAGCAGGAATTTATAAGACTGAATTTGATGAAATGTGGGGAGCAAGCGGTATGACACCAGACCCTGCAGCTTCAAACTATCATGGGAGAAAGATCGACAATACACCGCACACCGTTACGGTCGGAGGAAAAGAAGTTGAAGTCTATTTCTCTGCAGGTGATGATGCGGTTGGTCACATGGCGAACGTCGTGAAAAACGAGGCGGACTACGGAGCTTACTTCACCATCTTTGCCTGGTCAGATCAGGCGCTAGTAAATGAGCTGAAGAATAAGTGGGAAGGTAGTTACGCAGATTTAGAAGGTTCCTTAACGGGCTTTGATGTAAAGGGCGTTTACGATGAAGGCTTCTGGAATCAATGGTGGTCGGCTTCGATCGAAATGACAGGTCGAACAGCTTCTCAAACGTCTGAAAATAATCCAAACGTACGCTGGAACAATGCAGCACCTGTCTATGAGGATAACGAAGACCGTAAGCTTCATAGTAAAACCATGCTGATTGACCCGACACATCCAGAAAGTGACCCGACGGCGATTGTTGGATCAACGAACTGGAGTACGAACGGGAATGACATCAATGATGAGAATATGCTTTTCATTCATGATGCAGCGATTACGAATCAGTTCTTGCAAGAGTTTTATGCACGTTATGATGCGGCTGGGGGGAGTATTCCGGCTCAGTAACAATAGAATAATGTAGCATGGATAGCGCTTAGGGTTATAAACTCTAAGCGCTTTTTCTTGTTAATGGTGATGTATTTCTTTAAAAGGTATTTATTCATTTTTATTGAAGTGTAGAGAGTAGATGTTTTTATTTTCCATTACATAGTTTCAAAGAGGAGAGGTTTAATGAATATTCGAAGAGCTGTAGATCGTGATGCTGAAGGAATTGCCAAGGTACATGTGGATAGTTGGAGAACGACCTACAAGAATATTATACCTGATAAGGTCTTACAGAAATTATCCTATGATCAGAGAACAGGATTATGGAAAAAGAATATCTCAAAGGACGGAAACTTTGTTTTTGTTGCAGAAAACGAAAATGGAGAGATTGTCGGATTTGCCGACTGTGGAAAGAGAGAGAATAGTAGCACTGAGAATGCTGGGGATTTAACTTCCATTTACCTTCTTGAAGAATACCAGGGAAAAGGTATAGGGAAAGAGTTAATGAAGCGGCTGTTTCAACAATTTAGAGAGTTAAACTATACTAAAGTCTTTGTTGAGGTATTAGATGATAACAAAACTCGTTATTTTTATGAGCATTACGGAGCCGAACTTTTAAAGAAAGAGACGATCAAGATGGGGGGCGCTGAATTATCACTTCTCATCTATCAGTGGGAGAGTATTGAAGGGGTAAGTATATAGATTTCTAAGGTGATACATATTGCATCAACTTATTGGGGTTTATACCCTTTGGTGGCCAAACTATAAGAATTCAAAAGTAATTTTCAAGGACGTTAGCGTGTCCATTTTTCTCTAGTTGCCGTTACTATGATATTAGAAAATAAATTAGTGAAACCTTATTAGGGGATAAAGCATCTAACAAGTAGGGTGGTTGTAGTGGTCGCGCATGGAACGTGCACTAAAGTGATCATCATAGATTTCGGTGTAGTATCTGAGCTTATCGATTAATAGTAAAGTAATGAGATAATAAAGGAGGGGAGCTTTTGAGTTATGTCCCGTTTGTTGCCCTTTCAGTGGTATTTGTATTGCTTTCTTTAGTTGTGTTATTCATTATTTTATTAATTAAAGTGATGAAAGGTTGAACAATTAGATAGCAAAATAGTTTATTTTTTGCTAACGGATGCGATTGCTTTTTATTAACTTATAATTACGGAGTAGTTGAATGAGGAGTTAAAAGGAATTTCATAGTGTAGGTGTTTCTGGGTGGCCGCGGCCGGGGGAGTATTCCAGCTTAATAAAAACTAGTATAAAGAAGTACAAATAGCGTATAGAGTTATAATTCTATACGCTATTTTTGTACCTTTTACCTGGGTTTTGTTCTCCAAGAGGTATTTATTTATATTAAGGTTTATAGAGGAGATTTTTTCTCATTACATAGTTTCGGGGTGGAGTGTTTTTTTACCAAGGCCTATTCGGAGTTTTTACGAGTTACTTTCTGTTTGCTTTAACATCTTGTAGTGATTCTTCTAACTTCTTTATTGAAGCATCTAGCATTCTCTCGTAAATGTTCAAGATTAATTCACCATAATTGTCTCCAGGCACAGCCCATTTTCCATTGAGAACTTCCCATTTAGTTGCTGAATTCCTATCAACCAGGCCGAAGCGAGGGTCTTCTAATGGGTATTGGCCTGGTAAGGGGGCGGAGGAAGCATAGGCATATAAATGCTGTATATGAGCAAGCACCCCTTTTTCTGGAGTGTCAAAGCTTGCTCCTGGATTGTCAGAACTTGTTGCACCAAGCCCGCAGAAGTTGTTTTGCTCTGGCTTAACTACACCTGTAAAACGAAGATAATCTGTTTCAAGCATAGCTTGAGCGAAGGCTATGTCACCTCTAATGCCATAATATTGACCGTATAGGAGATAATACAATCCGATTTCAGTAGCATCTGGGTTAACACTCTTTGCAAACTGATTCATTTGGTCAGGGGATAAGATGGTACTGCCTAAAATAGGGTATCCTGCTTGTTCAGATACTTCGCCTTCTGGTCTAATGATGTAAGCATCTTTGATCCCTGCTTGTTTCACTTGTTCTAACTGTCGTTCAGCACCTTCCTTTTCTATAAATGCTCCAGCTTGGACGCGGTAGAATTGGTTGCCATCTATCAGTAACGGATCAACGAACGCGGAAATGCTTTTGGATTTGAGATACGATACGCGCTCGTCTGCGTTATCTCTTTGCTTAAATGAACCGGCAATCACCTTATATATTTGTTTAGCTTCTACTGGTCTAGGTTGAAGGTTAAATGCTTTTGCTAATCCATTGACATGTCCTATGGCAATCTTTTGCCGCCATGATGCTTGTTTTATTAACGCAGCATCCTTTTTGTTATCAATAAAGCCGTTTTCAGTTAACAAAGCGGGCATAGTGGATTCGCGTAAAACATGAAAGTTAGCTTTTTTTTGTCCGCGATCTTTTAGCCCATTTATTTTCATGACTTCTCCATGAATAACATTTTGATATCGTGCTGTAATGGAAGAATTAGATAAACTATCATGAATAAAATCCTCATACCCATTCGCTTTGCCATCAAGCGCGTTGCAATGAATAGATAAATAATAATCAGCACCCCAGGCGTTAGCCTCTTCGGTTCTCTCAGTTAAGCTTTTAGTCCGATCATCAGTGCGACTCATTAGGACTTCGACATTTTCATAATCATTTAATATGCTAGCACGTATTCTCAACGCTATATCTAAATTAATATCTTTCTCCACAATTCCATCCCCAATAGCTCCAGGGTCTTTTCCCCCATGACCAGGGTCTAGATAAAGCTTCATGTAATAACCTCCATTTCATTAAAAAGCTTGTGTTATACTCTTACGATATGCTTGTATGATAGGAATGATTGGGGTTGTATCATTCTGTATAAAAATTTTTTAATAAACTGTTTATAAGTTCAATTCCTGAAACTGATATACGAAATTTATAATAAATGTAACTGTTCAGGTAGTAAGGTGAAAATGTATTAAATGAGCTTTCTCACTCCAACTAGTGTGGAAGATTATGTTAAGATCATTACGTATACAGTCGAAAAGGAGTGGGATAGTATGATCTTTGAAACGGAGAAAATCAGGTTTAGGAAACTTGAAAAGGATGATATGGAATTACTTCACCGGTGGCAGAATGATACGACGGTTCATACGAATATGAGTACGTCGATTGATTTATATAGTATGGAGGACGTTGAGAAGTTCTATGAAAGAATGAAGGAATCGAGAAGCTATATCATCATAGAGAAGGATGGGGGCAAAGAAGTTGGGAGTATTACCCTTGTGCGTGAAAACAACCAACAACAAAATGCAGAGTTTCTTCTGATGATTGGGGAGAAAGAGTATTGGGGTGAAGGGTATGGCAAGGAAGCCCTCTTATTATTCTTAAACTTTGTCTTTATGGAACTCAATTTACACCGAATCAGTCTAAAGGTATTTTCCTTTAATGAGAAGGCTAAGAGCATGTACGAGCGGATGGGCTTTAAGGTAGAAGGGCAGCTACGTGAGGTCTTCTTCCGAAATGGTGAGTGGCACGACATTTTCATTATGGGAATGCTTCAGGATGAATATCGTACAATGTACACGTAACAGTTTTTTGCACTTTCGTTTTAGAACGAAGGTGCTTTTTATTTATGGAAAATACGAGGAATTAATGGATATTTATGCTAAACTAATGAGATAAGAAATGGCTTCCCTAAAGCATAATTATGAGCACGTCGCTAAGAAAGTTAGGATTATCATTTCAACAGCACAGGAGATGAAGGACATGAGGACTGATCGATTAGCACCATTGAAAGCAGCGAAATTGTTTGTCGACGCATTCTTCCCACAATGTAGTGGGGCTTTATTAGCTGGAAGTACGGTTCGCGGAGAGGGGACAGCGAAGTCGGATTTAGATATCGTTATCTTTGATCAGAACCGTTGCTCCTCTTATAGAGAGTCGCTCATCGCCTATGAGTGGCCTGTTGAGGTCTTTGTTCATAGTTTAGAATCTTATCGGGCGTTCTTTGAGAGTGATGTAGAGCGGGCACGTCCTTCATTACCTCGTATGGTCTCAGAAGGGGAGATTATAAAGGGGTGGGACGTTGTTATGCCGATTAAAGCAGAAGCAGATCATGTGCTAAATCGGGGCCCTGGGAAGTGGTCGGATGAAACGATTCGCATGAAGCGGTATTTTCTGACTGACACGCTAGAAGATTTCATCGGTAGTGAAAATCGGGCTGAAACGTTATGCATCACCTATACGCTAGCGAATCAAATTAGTGAATTTGTCTTGCGGACAAACAGAAAATGGGTTGGCTCCTCTAAGTGGGTCATTCGGTCTTTGAAAGAGTATGACCCTGAGTTTGCAACTCGCTACAGTGATGCGTTCGATTATTTTTATACATATGGAAGCAAGGAAAGAATCGTTCAACTCACTGAAGAAGTACTGGCACCTTTTGGAGGACGGTTGTTTGATGGATTTGTGTTAGGTGAGAAATAGAGGAGGTCGTGTGAATGTTCTATAAGGAATATCGTGAAGAGGATGAGGATGAAAGACATTTACCGATTCGTCATAGAAAGGCAGTGCGAGCAGTGATCTGGCATGCCACGAAAATCTTATTGGTTTACACGAAGCAAGGGATCTATACGTTTCCAGGAGGAGGCGTATAGGCGGATGAGAGTGATGAGGAAGGCGTTATCCGGGAGGTGGCAGAAGAGACAGGGTATGTGAATTGTGTCGTAAATGAGAAAATCGGTGCGGTTGTGGAGAGCAATCCTGACCATAAGAATCCAGGTATGGTTTTTGAAATGAAATCTGATTACTACACGTGTGAGTTGAAAAATGATGAACAGATCCCGTTGCAGCTAGAAGGGTATGAAGTTGCCGAAGAATACGACCCGCGATGGGTGACGCTCGAGGAAGCGATTGAGCAAAATGAGGCAGCAAGAGGGTACGGAGAAGCCCGGTGGCTACGGCGTGAAACGTATGTACTGAAAGAATTACAGAAGCAATGGCAACAGGAGGGGAGTAGGTGAGAAGTTATGATGAGATGATGGATCTTATTTTGGGGAGAGCAAGACAGGATGAGAACATTCGGATCGTTGAACTCAATGGCTCAAGAGCGAATTCTCGTGCTGAAGAAGACCGATTTCAAGATTACGACATTATCTACTATGTAGAAGATCTTCACCCCTATTTAGAGGATCATTCCTGGATTGATGTCTTTGGTAGCAGGCTCATTATGCAAATGCCTGATTTAAATGATGGTCTTCCTGAAGACGGGGAATGGAAGCGCTTTGCGTACCTCATGCAGTTTGAGGATGGCAACCGAATTGACTTGACGCTCGTCTCTCTAAAACACCTCCAAGAGTCTCTCCACGCACGAGATTATCGCAAAATTTTATTGGATAAAGACGATCGGATTAAGGAGTCAGTAGATACAGTTGAAGACCCTTTTCTTATACAAAAGCCTACGGCAAGAGATTATGAGAGATGTGTGAATGAGTTCTGGTGGGTCAGTACGTATGTGGCAAAAGCGTTGTGGAGAGAAGAATTGACCCTTGCGAAATATATTATGGAAGAGCCTGTTCGTGATATGCTTATTCGCATGCTGTCGTGGGAAGTAGGAATTCGAACAGACTTTACCGTGAGTGCAGGAAAAGGTGGTAAAGATCTCGGGAAATACCTTGACCCTAAAGAGTGGAAGCAACTGGTTGCTACATATCCTGATGGAGAGTACGAGCGTATCTGGCAAAGCTTATTCACAATGTGTGATTTGTTTGAGGAAGTTTCGGAACACGTAGCTTATGTGTTTGGTTTTGAAAGGTCTGATGAAGGAGAACGGGTAAGGCCTTATTTACACCAAGTAAGAAATTTGCCAGTTAGGTAGTCAGCGTTAAGCTGACTACTTTTTTGATGGGGTCATTTAATCTCTGTTGTGACTTTATATAATTTGTTCTTATAAAGATAGCGAGCACCGTCCATCGGTTCCGTGTAATATCCGACTGAAAGCACAACCTCTTCATCGTAGATAAAATCAAGATAAAAATCAGGACTAGCCATATCGACATTTGAAACATCGTCTGTACGGGCTCTTCTTAAGTCGGCAAGTAGGTCATTGATCGTATCTTGATCCTTAATCGTGAACTGCAATTTTCCAGTTCCTGACCCCTGTTGATTCTCATAAACGTTAATGGATGTCGCTTCAATATCGAAAGCTTCGTTTTGGCAAGCGCTCAGCAAAATCAAGCAAAGCAATAAGGGAACCATTGCATATTTCCTCATAAGGCACTCTCCTTCTACGATCACTCTATTAATTAGACGATTAGAAAGGGAGAAGAGTTACACCATTATGGAAACTTTATGATTTATTGCGGCTTTACTACGCTAGAGCACTAAACGGTGCCAGACACGCTTTGCTTCGCTAAAGCGCGTCTGGCACTGTTTTAATGATTTTTAGCATCTTGTATAATCCACTCGGCTGCGTCGTAAAGGGTGGGGAAGGTAGCGTTAGCAAGACCATAGTCTTCGCCTAAGAAAACGGTTTTCGTTCCGGCATTCTGTCCGGCCTCGATGTCTGGTTCTCGGTCACCGACCATGTAAGAAGCGGACAAGTCAATGTCGTGTTCTTTAGCTATATCCTCAATCATTTTGCTACCAGGCTTACGGCATTCACAGCCCTCTTTTGGCTTGTGGGGGCAGTAGCACACCTCATCAATCTCTGCTCCTAGCTTCTTCAGCTCGTCGACCATGTATGTGTGAATGTCTTGTAGCTGCTCTTCCTTCATATACCCTAAACCCACTCCGCCTTGGTTCGTGATGACAGCGATTAAGTCAAAAAGACCTGATTCATTCAGCATTTGAATGGCCTCAGGGACTTTGGGGAGAAAGAACAAGTCCTCACGTTTATTTACGAATTTCACGCGGTCTGTCAGAACTTCGTTGATTACACCGTCCCGGTCCAGAAATACAGCTCGCTTTGTCATAAACATCCCTCCATCAATCTTCTAACAGGTAGTATACCCAAGAAGTCTGTATATATGGAACTGAGGCATTTAATGTGTATGAGGCCTTTACGTTTACTGAGAGGAGAGAGGTGTCTGGGGAACGACTCGCTTTCCGCGGGCGAGCTGTCGAGCCTCCTCCCTCACTTCGTTCAGTCCGGGGTCTCGTCGACCTCTTTCTCCCGCAGGAGTCTCCCCGTTCCCCAGACACCTCTTGCTATAGGTAGTGAAAGGCCTCGCAGCTTTAATACTTTGAGGGTGATGCATAATTCCCGTGCATGGCATGTTCCAAAACTACCTTACGCTCATTACAGAGAAAAAAGCAAAGCCAGTAAGGCTTTGCTTAAGAGATGGGGATTGCTGATGGGTACTGTTCTTTCAGACGTTCTCCTAGGTAGGTTGCGAGTTGCAGCATACCATATACGCCTGATACGGCTTCGGCGTCTGAGTTGTAGTTGGTGTTTGTGTTCACATCGTATGTGTATACATTTCCATTATGGTCCTGGATCGCTTCAATTCCGGCTACTTTAATGTTATTAGAAGCAAGGAAAGCTTCGTAAGACTCAATGATTGGGTCTGCATACCCTTCTAGAATTTCAAATTTTGCACCGCCTGTTTCTTCTGTGCCGGTCGGGCAGTGTAAGTCTTCGATGGTGCAGGCGTCAGCTGGGCATAGTTCGAATCCTCCTGAGGTGTCGACTTTCACGGCGTAGAGGAACTTGCCGCCTACGAATTCGTGACGGACGATATACGGCTTTGGAGCTTCGATATATTGCTGGACGAGTGTGATACCGTCGACGGGTTCTTCAAACGAGTATCCATACACATATTCTTCAAGTGCTTTAAGGGAGTGGAAGAGCTGTACGCCTTGCCCTTTGCCAGCGCGGTTGTGTTTCGTAATAAATGGAGCAAGGTCAAGCTTTTTAGCTGCTTCAATAATTTGATCTTTCCCGACGGCTGTAATCGTCTTTGGCGTGGTGATGCCTTCTTGATTTAACGCCATATACTGGTTCACTTTACTAAGCTCAAGGCGCAGTGCGCGGCTGCCGTTTACAACGGTTCTGCCGTGACGTTCAAGCCAAGCCAGTACGGCTTCTGTGAATTCGGGTGCGAAGCGGTGATCACGAGTGTGAGAAGAAGCACTCATTCGATTGTAGAAGATTCCTTCTGGTGGCTCCTCCGTTAGATCAACTGTGCCCTGGTCTAAGTGCCATAACTCAAACGGCAAGCCAAGCTCCTTTAGGCGTCCTGTTAAGTGATCGGTCCATTCATCGTTTTCATGTAATACGTAAATCTTTGTCATTGTGGTACCTCCTTGAAGTGTGTGCGTTTCTCTTCTACGAGTGGCATAACGTCTCTGCTAAAGCGCTCCATCTCTTCTAGCTGCGGAGAGCATTGAAGAAGAAGCAGATCAAGCCCAGCTTGTTCGTATTGTAAAATGCGTTCAGCAATTTGATCGGGTGTGCCGATTAGTTTCGGACGCAGTCCCCGGTTGGAGACGGAGTAATCCTGCAGATCGACTTGCTGTTCAAGCTGTGACTTACTTGTGAAATCACTGTACCCAGCGTAAGCTCCAGAATCTTTTACATCTGTAATCCGGTTTAATTCCTGAAGAGCTTCTTCTTCCGTATCGCGACAAATGACATAAGCCGCCATGCCGAAAGATTGGAACGGTTCTTGCCCGGCTTCACTACGTCTTTCTTTCATATCATCAATCTTCGTCTTAATTTCATCGACCGTCCCCCCATGCATGACATAGGCGTCACAGTGATTGACGATCGTTTCTTTTCCTCTTGGGCTCTCGCCACCTGCGTAAAGCTTAGGATACGGCTTTTGAACAGGTTTCGGATGAAGGTGGGTGTTCTCAATGGAATAGAATTTCCCGTTGTAGCTGACAGGCTCTTCTTTAGTCCAAAGGGATTTTAACACTCTTAGAAATTCATCCGTTCGATCATACCGTTCATCGTGTGCGGTGAACGAGCCACCGTATTGCTTTGCTTCCTCTTGCCACCAGGCGGACACGACGTTTAACGTGAAGCGACCTCCTGAGATTTGATCAATATTTGCGGCCATCTTCGCAGTCACGGCTGCATTATGAAAATTCGGTCTGACCGCTGCCATAATCTCTGTTGTTTCCGTCACGGCAGCTAGCCCTGCCGCTGTTGTCCAAGCTTCCAAAGAATCCTGATCGGTTCCTTTTATATCATTTAAATACAACTCCGCAATGAGCGTCGTATCAAATCCTAATTGTTCACCTCGTTGAACGACTTTCTTGGCATAATCGAATGTGGGAGGCATGCCCTCATCTTCAACATTTCTAAGCCAACCTCCGAAAATCGGTAACCAATATCCGTACCTCACCTGACTCAGCTCCTCTTTATAATAGTATATCAGATTAAACAACCCAAGTTACTTGGAATTAAAAGTTACGCGTCCAATTTCCTTCTATGTATATGAAGGAAGGTACTAAAAAACCCCCTCAACTTGTCCTTCAGACGAGATGAGAGGGCTCCGAATACGAGTCCCGCTCTCTCATCTTTCAGGCTTTCACCTGGTTGGAATTGGCACGGTATTCACGTAAGAACCCGTTGCCGAGGTATCAAAGGGCCAGTCCCTCCACCTCTCTTGATAAGAAGAGTTAATTTTCGAACTTTTTTGTTGATGATTATATTACGCTCTTATAAGTGAGTTGTCAATGAAATGTAAGTCAAAACTTTCACCTTAATGTTGCGTATTTATCTTGGTTAATTTCAGACGGTGGTTCTATTGACCTATGATAAAAGGGGTCTTCCTTCCTGATTCAGTAAGGCCGAATGTCTGATAAACTAATACTAAGGAAATAATTTTTGAATTTTCAGCATCTTTGTTGAACACATACAACTAGTCCAATATGGTATGGGGGAATCTTTGGTGCACATCGGGAGAAGAATTAAATACGTAAGGCAATTACGTGGCTTATCGCAGAGTGAGCTTAGCGTTGGGGTGGTTTCAGCTACTCATCTTAGCAATATTGAATCGGGTAAGTACGTTCCGTCTAAAGATATTCTTGTGCTTTTTGCGGACAAGCTAGAGGTGGATGAGGATTACTTGTTGGAGTACGAATACATGGATCAGGCCTTAATCGACCAGATTATAGAATTGAAAGATGCGGTCGTTATAGGTGATGGTTCAAGAGTGAAGAGTCTGCTGAATCATTTGGAGTCTCTGGAGGATCAAGTCGTTAAGGGGATTTATAGTGAGCTACTATATACGCTCATTAAAGGTGCTCATTTTATGAAAGAGGGGGGCAATCAAGATAAACTAACCTCGATTCATTTATTAGTAAGCCTTTATATAAAAGATGGGGAGATGCTAGACGATACCGTGCTCTCGTCATTCCATGACTACTATTTTGGTTTATACCACTTTCAACACAATCATATACATGCAAGTTTAAAACACTATTATAGACTCGTAACCCAAACTGACGACAAATTAGAGGAAGGTTTGTTCTTCTATAATATTTCTTTGCTGCATAAGCAGAACAGGGAGTATTATAAGGCGATTGAAGCAGCGAAAGAGTGTCTGCATGTGTTTCAGCAAAAGCTCGAATGGGACCGGTTAGGGGAAACGTATAATATGATAGGTGCTATACATTGGGAGATGACTGAATGTGAAGCAGCAATGGAATACTTTCACAAGGGAGAAAAGATTGTCAATATGACAAATAATAAAAAGTTGAAGAGTCGCATTCAACATAATTGCGGACTGATTAATAAGCAACTGGGTGATTACGGGACTGCCATCTATTATTTCAGGAAGTCGATAGAGACAAAAGTCGAGGATGGAGACCTGCACAATATTGTTCTTCCATACCGTTCCTTAATAGGTAGTTTGATAGATCGGAATAAGGTTGAAGAAGCCAAACTCGTTCTTAGTCATGCCAAACAACATTGCCAATCAGAACAAGATCAATACTACTTAAAAGAGTTAGAAGCTTTTATATTTGAGAAAGAGGAAAGGTTTGAAGATTTCGAACGCTGCATGAATGACTTAATAAAAGAATTGGAAGAACGCGACTACCAATATAAGTTGAAAGGTCTCTATGAACGACTTGGTGATTATTATTATAACAATCGGAAATATAAATTAGCTGCTTCTTATATGAAAAAAGAAATTCAGTTAAGCTCCGTTTAAGAATTGTACTTGAGTCTATTTAAGTGGATAAATATAGAGGTTAACGCAAAACCTTTGGTTGAAACAATCAATTTTATGCAGTGTTTTTGTAATGTTTTGTATTAACTCAAAATTATTCAATATAATCTAAAAATTAGGTATGATGTTTATAGATTAATCAAGGAGGGCTTATCGTGAAAAAGTTAACAACTGTAGTAGCAGCTATTCTATTGACGTTAGGTTTTGGTATGTTTCAGGGAGGGTTCGATTTAGCTGGTGAAGAACCTGATGTTGCCGGGTTAAACGATGAAGAGGTTGTTAGCTAAAGTCTCTTTTTTAGCCGAGAATCTAATATAATTTATAGATAGCATAAAGGGGCTTGTGGCTCATGATCAGGGTGAGATCTCTGAAATGAAGCCAAGCCCTTTTTTATTTGCGTAACCTTGAGTCTATCATTACTGGTTTTCCGGTATTGGTGGACTTATTGTTTTTCTGGGGGAAAATAAGAATGTTAAAAGCTTGGATTTAGTGGTGTTTTCACTACTGATTCTTTGTCAGGGAACAAAAGATTTGAATGGAAAATAAAAAGAATAGCAAATAATCTGTAATATTTCGTTAAGTAGTAAAACTATTCAAAAAAGTAAGAATATTTTGTATGATTAACTCAGATCAAAAGTACAGCCCATTACATAAGAGGTTGCTACTTGAAAGGAGGAGTACTCATGAAGATTGAAGTGAAAAAGACTGAAAAACTTAAGCCGACATTCATCCCTTACGGTGGCTAAACGTAAAACGTAGTCAGCTTCACCAATCTATTAAAAAGGGGGTATTCTTCATGAAAATCGAAGTGAAAAAAACCGAAAAGCTTAAGCCAACATTCATTCCATACGGTGGCTAAGCGTAAAGCGTAGTCAGTTTCACCAATCCAGCATAAAGGAGGTATTCTTCATGAAAATCGAAGTGAAAAAGACCGAAAAACTTAAACCGACATACGTGCAAAATTATGCTGGCTAAGACTTGGAATACTTAGCTTACCCAAACTATATGAAAAGGAGGTCATCTACATGAAAATTGAAGTGAAAAAGACCGAGAAGCTCAAGCCAACTGTTCTTGTACCGCCTCCATATGCTGGCTAAGGGCCGCTTTGTATAGCGGAAGGTGTACTAAATAGGAAGAACGATCACAGGGGCCGTATATGAAAATGTACGGTCCTATTTCTATAATAGGAGGGTTTCGAATGAATGTAGCGTTTAAGAGAACGTTAAGACCGGTGGTTCAGTTAGAGGAAGCTATAGAAGTTGGAATGAATGAACAGCGTACCATCATCAATGATCCCGAGGGATTGGTTTACAAACTTACTGAGCTCCTGGATGGCAGTAGAACTAATGAAGAAGTTGCGATTCAGTTAGGGATTACAGAAGAAGAAGTAAATGAGGCGATAGGGGCCCTTGATGGACTTGGCTTTCTTGAGTCTGCTGAAGTCCCAGTCTCTTTTCTTGCGTCTGAACTTGAGCGATATGAAGCCAATTTAAACTATTATTCAAGCTATTCGAATCTATCGAAAAGTAAGTATGAGTATCAAGGGAGTCTGAAGGATGCGAAAGTAGCCGTTATCGGTCTTGGAGGAGGCTGTTTAACAACAGCTTACTTTGCTGGGCTCGGTGTAGGTGAGATTCGTGGTGTAGACTTTGATACAATAAGTCGCAGCAATTTGAATCGTCAGTTTATCTTCAATGAAGAGGACGTTGGCCGATTGAAATCCGAAGTTGCACAGGAAAAAGTCGAGAAGATTAATCCTGATGTGAAAGTAAAAATGTATAACCGAGAAATTACGTCCCATCACGATTTGTTAGATATCATTGATGGCTGTGACATCGTTGTGAGTATGATCGATACGCCTGCTATCGTAGCCAACAGATGGGTGAATGCTGCTTGTTACATAAAAGGAATTCCGTTTTATCAAGGAGGGTTCCTGAATAAAATCGTCATGTGGGAACGGCTCGATCCTGCTTCTGGTTCTTGTTATGATTGCCGTCTTATTAACGGACTGGCGGAGGAAGATTCTGAAGAAAGCCGATTAAGAGCGGTGTACAATAAAGTTTTCTCAAGAAGAAATACTGGATTTGCGCCTCATGTTTCGATGCTCACAGGCTTCTTTACATCTGAAGTTGTAAAACATCTAACAGGCTACGCCGAATTGGCAAAGCCTTACTCTCAGTTAAATACAGAAACCATGGAACTGAATCAGAGCGATTTTGAATTTACCAGGGTGCCGACTTGTCCTACGTGCAGTCAAGATCACATAGAAGAGATCTCAACTTTAGATGAACTCATTGAATGTGCAAATGAAATGAGGGTCGTTCATGGGTAACCTGGTAAAAGAGCATTGTCTGGATTGTACCCATTTATCGATCCAGCAGGACGGGGAGGAGTACACGATTGGAGACCCTGTTTTGGGGGAGTTCATACGTGTGCCTGATGTAGCGGCTGATGTGGTTCGAGGATTTGATGGAGAGAAGACGATCGAAGAAGTGAAAGAGAGCGTAGAGGCGAAGTACGGAGAAGAAGTGGATGTGCTGGATTTTGCTGAAACGCTTCTTGAAATGGGTCTTATCCTGAAGATCAATGGTGTGGTATTAAATGAAGAAGTAGATCGTGAGGTGAATCCTCGTCTGCAAAAGGCAGGCAGCATTCTTTTTAGTAAGCCACTAATGATGTTCTACACCTTGTCTGCTGTGGCTGCTGTCTTCCTCATTGCTTATTCTCCTTCCTTATTCCCTAGTTTCAGAGATGTCTTCTTGTTTGAATCAGTCGGTCTTAGTGCAATTTTAATCTTATTAACCATATCAGCTGCAACGATCATTCATGAGTTTGCTCATGTATTAGCTGCCAACAGGCTTGGTGTGAAAACAAAAGTTCAGCTAAACTTGCGCATGATCTTTCTTGTAGCAGAAACGGATATGTCAGGACTTTGGTCGAGGGAGAAGAAAGAGCGATATACTCCGTATTTGGCGGGAATGGCCTGGGATGGGGTTATGATTTTAGCTTGTCTTTTGGTTCAACTATTCGTGCCGATCGCTTTTATCGTTTCCTTTGCCCAGATGGTCACGTTCTTTCTCTTATTCGGCGTAATCAGTCAATTTGTTATATTCTTAAGAACAGATATGTATTTTGTACTGATCAACTGGGTAAACACGTCGGCGCTTCATGAGCATAGTCTTGTTCTCTTGCAAAAGATATTTCTTCGTAAGCGTCAAGACGAGTGGCAGCGTTTAGCCCCTCATGAGAAGAAACATGCGAAGTGGTTTTCGGTGCTCTATATGTTTGGAGGAGCTGTAGCGACCTTTTTATTCGTTTACTTCCAGATCCTCCCGTCCCTTTACGGGTTGCAGCAAGCATTTGAGAATATGACGCAACATACGTTCACAAATCTTTACTTCTGGGATGGAATTCTTGTCATTGTGGCGCTTTTGATTCAAGTCGCAGCATGGTTAATCGGTTTGCGTACTGCAAGACAGGAACGTCAATCGAATCAAGCTGTAAGTGCTTAGAGGATTTTGTTAGAGTTGTTTCTTAATATTGTAAACTAAACAAGACTTCCATATATGGAAGTCTTGTTTAGCGATGGACCAAGATAACTGCTTGTTCACCCACCTTGCCGATCGATCACATCCCCGTCTTTTGATAACCCTCGAACAATGGGTTGCTGACCGATCTGGATGTAATAGCGTGCTACTCCATTTTTCCTAATAATTTTTGCTTCTTCGAATGATTCATCATCATGTGACTTGGTTTCAATAATGGCAATCTCAGGGTTGTTTATTTCTCCAAACACCACATAAAATTCATGTAGTGCATTACCTTTATTGTCATGAACGCGCAGAGGCTCACGGTAAACCGTCATATTGTCATTTTCATAATGAGTCCATCCACCAACTCCAAGCTTCTCCCAGCCATCCTGGTGACTTCCTTTAAAGAAAGCTAACGCAAGTGCTTCGAAATCTGCGTGTGGTAATTCGTCTTTATCTGGATCAGTTGTGTACATAACGATGTTTACTCCATCGTAATTTTCGATGTGGATTAGATCATTAACCTCGTAAGGTATGCCTTTTTCAATTGCTTCTTGGAAACTATCGTACTTTCCAAGTTCAAAATTAGAAGAATTAATCCATACAGCTAAACCCGAAACCGCTAAAGTGATCACAATTGAGGCTATAATCTTTATCCTATTCATTCTGTCTCCTCCCTACAATTTATTTAGACCTTTAGACCATGTTCCATGTTGTATGAGTGATTCCCTTTCTAAATTTAAACTGTTATGAAGTAAATTGGTGGCCTAAGCGTACCATAGTATTTTGTGTGTTGTATTAAATTCTCTTTTATTCGTTCGTAGAGACTTCATCTTGTAGTAGTTCTAAAAACTGTTCTCTGTGTTAGTGGTGATTTATTTGTGTGGCGTATAGGGAGAAGTATGATCCGATGGCTTGGATCCAGTTTCCGATGCTTTCGAGTGTTTGTGCGTTTTGGCCTTTTAGTTCTTTTCCTTCTGCGAGGGCTTGGAGACTGTTGCCGATCATTTGGAGAAGGTCTCCGTATATAATGTAGAGGTTGAGTAGGGTTTGTTCTTCTGAAAGAGCTTCTGCAAGGGAGGTTCCGCTTCCTAGTGCTTGGAGCAGGTTTCCTTTGATGAGGAGCGTGAGTCTTGTTTGTTCTTCTACAGGCAAGAGCAATCCGCTTACAACGGTTGAGTTTCCGGTAGCTTGGATCATGTTCCCAAGCTTGTTGAGTGTGAACGCGTCTTCTGTATCGGCGAGGAATGCGCTTCCTGTGCCTTGAAGGACATTTCCAACAACGTCGAGATCCTTTGAAAGGGTGGAAGGGAGAGACAGGGAAGGGGTGTTGCCTAGTGCTGCTAAAGTTGTTCCAATGGCAACGACCCATGCTCCGAATGTTTCCCTCTCCATGCCCCTCACCCCTTTTGTAGTAGTGTAAACAAGAGGGAGTTATGGTGTGACAGAAATGCTTGTAATCTATGCAACTATGTAAAAAGGGGCGATTTTATCAAGCTAGTAACTGGATAAATGAAGAAAAAGGAGTTGACTTTCTATAGGAGATTTCGTATTATAATAATTGTCTGAAACAATTGTAAAATTACATATTTCCCAGG
>NZ_AVBG01000009.1 GCF_000770675.1 Pontibacillus chungwhensis BH030062 | reverse complement strand
AAGCGCAGGCCCCTTGTTCAGTTCCGTCGGGCATAAGGAAAGCAACGGAAGGAAATGTGATAAGGAATAATAACGATGTAAATAAAAAAGATTCAGAATTGCACATATTTTCATATTGACTGACTGGTCATGAAGATGTATGATCGACGTATATTATCAGGGAACGGGGTGTTATTTATGAGTACGATTGATCGTATTGTGGAATATCTCAAAAACCTCGGAGTGAATGCTGAAAAAGTGTACCGACCACCAAAGAGTAAAACGCAATCGTAATACATATAAACCAAAAACCCCTTCCTCTAAGCTTAGAGGAAGGGGTTTTGTTATGGGGTTGGCGTGATCGAAAAGTACTCATATTTTTTCAGTAAACTTAAGTACTGATCTTTAGATTTGATTTTAATCCCTTTTTGTAGTTCTTCACTTTGGAAACTTTCAAGCTTCCCAACATCAATTTGGAAAAAGGATTGAATGACCTCAGAACGTTCATCTGTACCATCAAATAAAATGAGTTCATTCCCTTCATTCAAACCAAAATATCCTGCTTCTTTCACAAAGGGTGAGAGGTCATCAATTTCTTTCTTAAACGTAATATGACCTTCACGCTGATCTACAAGCTCCCAGCCCTCATAGCGCGCCCAGAAGTCTTCCATTGCCCAAATCGTTTCTTTTTTCCGTTCTTCACCGATGTGTCCATCAATATACTCACGCTTCAACACAACTTCTATTTCTAGAGGCTCCTGCACACTCTCATTCGTTTCCGCTGCTTCGTTAGAAGAAGATTCTGAAGCCTTTAGCGGCAAAGTATCCATAATACGAACCCCACCTACTAACAAACAGAAAGTCACTGTAATTAATACCAAACGAACTCCTCGCAAACCATCCACCTCCATGATTCTTTATCCCTTTAAAGCACTATACGGCGCCTGGCACGCTTTCACCCACTAAAGGATGTCAGGTTGTGTTTTAGGAATAAAAAAAACTTCTAATTTTAGGGTTCCCAAAATTAGAAGTTTTATCCTTAAGGTCTCGTTATGCTTGGCGGAAATTATGGTAGACTTCTTGCACATCTTCTAGGTCTTCAAGCATATCAATTAACTTTTCCATTTGCTCGGCAACTTCTCCGTCAAGCTCGGAGTATGTTTGGGGGAAGAACGTTACTTCTTCCGTATCAAGGGAAATGTCTTGCTCTTTTAGAGTCGTACGAACGTCTTGAAACGCCTCAGGGTCTGTGTAGATCTCAAATGCCCCTTCTGTTGTTTCCATTTCCTCAGCTCCAGCCTCAATTGCCTCAAGCATCAATTCATCTTCATCAACTTCCACTAGAGAACGATCGATAACAATATAACCCTTACGATCAAACATGAAGGAAACACATCCATTTTCTCCAAGGTTCCCACCGTTCTTATTGAAAGCGTGGCGAACTTCAGAAGCTGTACGGTTACGGTTATCGGTAAGCACCTCTACCATAACTGCTGCTCCGCCTGGGCCGTACCCTTCATATGTGAACTCTTCGTAATTTGCGCCATCTAAACCACCAGTTGCTTTATTAATCGCACGATCGATGTTTTCGTTTGGTACATTATTTGCTTTTGCTTTATCAATCATTAAACGAAGCTGAGGATTTGTTTCAGGATCTCCTCCGCCTTCTTTGGCTGCTACATATATATCTTTTGCCATTTTCATAAATAGCTTTCCACGTTTTTTGTCTTGAGCGCCTTTACGATGCTTAATATTGGCCCATTTCGAATGACCTGCCATGGGACATTCTCCTCTCTTCATCTTTCCATAAAAAAATTAAAATCCATGTTTACTATAACACAAAGAAAAAATTTGAAAAAGCCTGCCAATTCAGGGCTAGCTGCTTCTTTGACATATGTAAATAACACGGTCCATAGCCTGTGCATCATAAAAACCCACAAAAAAAAAGAGCGCTTCTATAGCACTCTTTAGTTATTTATAATTCTTGTCTCTAAATTGGTCAATCCCTTCTGGCATCTGTTCATCTTGGTTAATTCGGCTCTTAAGATCTTTCATTCGATCCCAGTAGCGTTCATCCGTATACACAACGATTTCTTTTCCTTTAGTTTCAGGCATTTCTTTCAAAGCTGCACGTACCTTTTCCGCCACATCTACCCTTGTATATGTCGCACGGTCTGGCTCTTCCACTGCTACTAGAACAGCATCATTTGTCACGACAACTTGTGCAGTCTTTACATAACGAGACTGGCTTAAACGCTTCCCAATTACTCTAGATTGCTTGTCGTACTCTTTATTATTATAAGAGTTGGCATCCTTATCAGTAGTCGGGGTTGTTGGATACTCTTTTTGAGCCTCGCCATTTTTAGGACGAGATCTCTCTAATTCATACTGGTAATATTCTGTATCGATATTCGTTTGAAACTTTGGCTGATTTTTGCCGATATCTTGATTACGATCTTCTTTAGCGTTTTTCTCCGCCTGACCTTCTAATTCAGAGTTTAAAGACTCTGGTTCAAGTTCAGTTTGAATGGATTCTTCGTCGGCACCACCACAACCTGCAAGTAATCCAAGAGAGAGAACCGCGCCTATCATGAATTCTTTTTTCATGAGAAAAACCTCCCTTTCATCCTTAGGATGGCTTAGGGAGGTTTTCATTAACCGAGTTACATTTAGGTAATTTATGATTTAAGATTCAGGCGGAGCCGCAGCTAATTCACGCTTATGAGCACTCTTCTTATGCATATCTTCAATAATTTTACGGTCTTTTTCAGGGATTTCTTCGCCCTTAAGATGTTTGTCGATCATTTCATAAGATGTACCCATTTCGTTTTCATCTGTTTGACCTTCCCACAGACCTGCACTTGGTTTCTTCTCGATAATTTCTTCCGGAACTCCTAGTTCACGTGCCATATCTCGAACTTCACCTTTTGTTAAGTGAACAAGCGGTACTAAGTCAACGCCTCCATCACCATACTTAGTAAAGTAACCCGTATACCATTCAGCTGCATTATCTGTTCCTACTACAAGATATTTGTAATTCGTTCCAACAGAGTATAACGTACTCATACGTAAGCGTGCACGCAGGTTTGCATCAGCTAATTTCTCTTGGTTTTCGTTATAATCACCTGCAGATTTAAGTTGGTCTTGAATAGTTGAAAACATCACTTCATGTGTTTTTGTTAAATCCACAGTCATTGATTTAATGCCACAGCTGTCAATAACCTTTTGAGCTGCCTCTTGATCATTTGGATTACTCTTACACGGTAAGATTACACCCAGCGAATTATCCGGGAACGCACGCTTAATTAAATGTGCTACGACAGCTGAATCAATTCCTCCACTTACTCCTACAAGAAGTCCTTTTAATCCTGCATCATTCGCTTGATCTTGCAACCATTTCACAAGCTTGTCAACTTTTTCTTGCATAAGTACGCTCTTCCTTTCAGTTACTATAAGTTATGTTAGGTTAGTTCTCATATCATGTTAGCATAAACTTGTTTTGTTCTACAAATGTTTGTTGCTTGCGCCACCTTCCATGGAGCACTTGAAGGTAGTAAAGAACCTCTTCAGATGATGGATGACTTGCCATAAACGTATTCCACTCTCTTACTATAGAGGCAGGAATCGCTAACCCAAGGCGAAAAAAAGGAAGTTCCTCTTGAGTCAGTTTATGTTCTATATAAGCGATTTCTTCACGACCTTCCACAAATGGTAAAAAACGCTGAGCAATCTGAATCCAGTCATAGACCCTCGGGGATTGTGAGGCCAAATCAAAGTCGATAAGATATACTTTATTATGTTCTGTCTTCAAAAAATTATGAGCTGCAACATCCCCGTGAACCCAAGAGAGCTCATTCATCCCACGATTCTCAAGACCATACCAATCTAACTTCACAAATTGATTGTATGCTTTTTCTGATACTTGTCGTAAAGAATCAAAAAGGCCTCCATAACCATAGTGCCTAAACACATCATAATGGTTTTCAAACAGGCGAAACCGTTTTCTCCAGTGAATATACAAAGGCTGCTTCACAATCCCTGTTTTCACTTTAACTCCCTTAGCCTTTTGATGAAATTGATCCAACACATCACAGGCAGTTTCCCTATCCCATTTACGCTTATAACTTAATCCCTCTCCACGATACATGTAAGGAGCTAATGTCCAGGTTGAACCATATTCATCTCTTATATAAAAATCACCTGATGGGAAAGGAGAAAACGGAATTACAGGAGAGTCTTTAGGAAGGCCTGTAAACAATCCCCATTGTTGCCTGACAGAATGTACCGAGCTATATCGCTTTAAGATAAATGACCCTGATCCTGTAGACACGAAAAGCACATGAGGCTTAATGACTTTGAAATTACGAATAGTTAAACCTGCCTTCTCCTCAAAAAAAGAGAAGGGAAAGTCGCTTCCGACTCCCCCTTTTAATTTCTTCATATTTAATAATCCTCGTCGTCATCGTCAAATCTTGGCATATCTAATCCACTAAATTGAGAACTTCCTGGCCCCATTTGAGGGAAACCATACCCTCCCTGGTCCCCTTGCTGCGGCATCCCATATCCTTGTTGCGGCATTCCGCCTCCTTGACCTGGCATACCGCTTCCTTGCTGTGGCATGCCATATCCTTGCTGCGGCATTCCGTATCCTTGCTGTGGCATGCCATATCCTTGCTGTGGCATTCCGTATCCTTGCTGTGGCATGCCATATCCTTGCTGTGGCATCCCGTATCCTTGCTGGTATCCGTCATCACATCCGCAATCATCACTCATACCAGCCACTTGACCTGGCATTTGAGGCATATCCATACTAGATGATTCAGCAAATTCATCATAAGCCCCTTGAACCATACCTTGCTGCATTGGCATCATTTGCCCTTCATCGTAGCAATTCACATCACTACTTCCTAGGTATTGAGGATGTGGATAGCAAGGCATACAAGGATGAGGTGGGCAAGGTACACAAGGTTGATGCATCATTGGATAGTAGTACATTGGTTGTTGCATTTGCGGCATCTGCTGTGGCATTTGTTGCTGCATTTGTGGCATCTGCTGCTGCATTTGTTGCTGCATTTGTTGCTGCATTTGTTGCTGCATTTGTGGCATTAGTTGTGGCTTTTGCTCCTCTTGCTGAACCCCTTTTACATCTTGAGGTTTCTCCTCAGATTTCCCTTTTGGTTTGGCTTCAGGTTTCGCTTCAGGTTTCGCTTTAGGTTTCGGTTCCGTTTTTGCTTTAGGTTTAACTTCAGGTTTCGGTTCTTTATATTGAGGCATCTTAGGGATATTCACTGTGGTATAGTAATTTTGCATTTGTTGCTCCATAGTTGGAAATTGCATTTGAATTGGAGCCATCTGCATAGGCATTTGAGGCTGTGGCTGCACCGGCATCATCGGCTTCTCTTGTGTCGCTGGTTTAACAGCTTCTTTTTTAGGCATTTCCTTTTTCGGCATCTCTTTTTTAGGCATTTCCTTTGGCTGCTCTTTCTTCTCTTCTTTTATCATAGGTAACGGCTTTGGTGACGTATCTTTATACGGATGTTCTGCCGGGTACTTTTTCATCTCTTTTTTTACCGGCTTTGAATCCGTCGGCACTTTGATCTTCATGCCAGGCATAATCATATCTGGATTGCTGAGCTGCGTATTCATCGCTTTCAGCTCTTCAAAGTTCACCCCATATTTTTGGGCAATCTTCCACAATGTGTCCCCTTTTTGAACAACATGTATTTTCACCGCAGTTACTCCCTTCTTTCTGTTATAGGCATTCTCATAAGAAAATAAATAACAGATGAACTCCATACAACATATGCATGAACAACCAAAAGATTGATGGATTTGCCTAACTTTTTTCCGGATTCCTGCAGTCTATTATCATATTGACCACGCAAGAATCTACTCTAATTGGATAAAAAAGCAATAGCGGCATTTATTTATCTATTTAAAAAAGGCCTCTTCCCAAAATAAGGAAAGAGGCCTTTTCTTTACATTTTATAAACTGCATTTGATTGAATTTCAAAGCAAGGATATGTGCCCAAAATTTTAGTTTGGCACCCCAAGGCTTTTAGCTCTTGCTGCAGAGCTGGAAACAAAATGGAATCATAAGATTGGTTAACATCTATAATGAAGAAGTAGTTGCCTAACCCCGTCTTCATAGGACGTGATTCGATCCTTGAAAGGTTCATTTTTCGCCATGCAAAGGCAGATAGAACTTGATGAAGCGCACCCGCTCGGTCACTCGGCAACGTAACCATTAGCGTTGTTTTTTGTTGCTTCACTTCATGATCCTTCATCTCTACTGGTGCTTGCTCTTTTTGGACCACCACAAAGCGTGTATGGTTATTATTATAATCATGAACATTTTCCCTTAACACTTTTAAGCCATACTCTTGTGCTGCAAGCGCATTTCCTATAGCAGCGTGCTGACCTTTAAGGTCCTTCACTTTAGCAGCAGCTTCTCCTGTGGAAGCACTATAGTGAACTTCCACATCAGGCATTTCTTTATGAATAAATTGGTGACACTGAGCAATGGCATGGCTATGCGAATATACGTGTTCTATACGCTCTACATCTCCCTCAAACTCAGGATGAACGAGGATATGCTGCGTAATGGGCACAACCACTTCTGCGATAATAGGAAGTTCCACCTGATGAATTAAATAATCAATAGTCATGGACACTGTCCCTTCAATTGCATTTTCAACAGGAACTACCGCTAGCTCAACTTCTTGTGTGTCTACCGCATCTAAACACTCTGGAATCGTTCTGTAACTAACCGTCTGCTCCGCTTCAAAAAGTGCGTCTACTGCTATATTCGTAAATGTCCCTTTTGGACCTAAATATCCTACTTTCACCACTATGAATCCCCCTCAGCTATGCTCCGCTACTTACAACCTCAACTCGGTCTATAAAGTCTAAGCGTTTGAAATCTTGTAATAATTGATCAATTGATTGACTCATACCAGATGTATTTAATGAAAGCGTTACGTTTGCTTTCCCTTGTAACGGAATCGTTTGGTGTATCGTTAATATATTACAGCCTGATTCAGCAACCGCCGCAAGTAATTGAGAAAGCGTACCAGAACGATCTTCCAAATGAAAGAAAAGCGTAATCATTTTCTCTTTCACCATTGCTTGGAAAGGGAATACAGCATCCCTATATTTATAAAAGGCACTTCGGCTTAAGTCTACTTTTTGTACGGCATCATGAACCGAATCAACTTTCCCTCTCTCAAGCAAGGCTTTTGCATCCAATGTTTTTTGCATGGATTCTGGTAAAACGTCACTACGGACTAAAAAAAATTGTTCATTGTTTATTCCCATGATCTCGTTCCCCTTTTGAATAGTCTATTCGACAAATTCAAATTCAAAATCAAGCAAGCGAATCGTATCGCCATCTTTCGCACCGCGTTTACGCAAGGCATCGTCTACTCCCATTGTACGTAGCTGACGAGAGAATCGGCTGACGGATTCGTCCCTGTCGAAATTGGTCATCTTGAATAATTTCTCAATCTTCGGTCCTTTTAATACAAAGGCACCATCAGATTCACGCGTAATTTCAAACGGAGTCTCTTCTTTCTCGAAGCGGTATACAACGCGTTCTTCTACTTCCTCAACAGGCGTATCATCTTTTGGAATCGTTTCAAGAATATCAGCAATAGCAAACAACGCTTCCTTTAACCCTCCACGTGTAATAGAAGAGACCGGGTAAATCGGAATATCTTGCTCAAGCTGAGATTTAAATTCTTCAAGCTTTTCCTCGGATTCAGGCATATCCATCTTACTCGCTAAGATAATTTGAGGACGTTCTAATATAGTTTCATCGTATTGTTTTAACTCTTCGTTTATTGTCACAAAGTCCTCATATGGATCTCGCCCTTCCATACTTGCCATGTCCACAACGTGTACAATAACACGCGTACGATCAACGTGGCGCAAGAACTGATGACCAAGCCCTACCCCTTCATGAGCGCCTTCAATCAATCCAGGAAGGTCAGCCATAACGAAACTACGCTGATCTTCTGTCTCAACTACTCCCAAATTCGGAGTAATGGTTGTAAAATGATATTCAGCTATTTTAGGCTTAGCTGCACTCACAACAGATAAGAGTGTTGATTTCCCTACACTTGGAAACCCTACTAGTCCAACGTCAGCCATCAGTTTTAATTCTAATGAAACATTACGTTCTACACCTGGTTCACCGTTCTCAGAAATCTCAGGTGCCGGGTTACGAGGTGTCGCAAACTTGATGTTTCCGCGGCCACCTCGACCACCCTTAGCGATAATGGCTTGCTGCTTGTGTTCAATTAAATCAGCAAGCACATCTCCAGTATCAGCATCTCTTACCGTTGTTCCTGGAGGGACCGGTACGATTAGAGGATCAGAGTTCTTCCCGTGCGCTCCTCTACTTTTTCCGTGTTCGCCACGTTTCGCCTTAAAATGACGATTGTAACGGAAGTCCATAAGTGTATTTAAGCCTTCATCGACTTCAAAGATGACGTCACCTCCGTTACCACCGTCACCGCCAGCAGGGCCACCCATAGGAACATATTTCTCTCGGCGGAAGGATACACTTCCGTCTCCTCCGTCACCGGCTTTTATATAAACACTAACCGAATCGACAAACATTTCTTTCACCTCTTATTTTAATAACAAAGAGATTAACATCTGTCTGTCTGTTATCTCTATGTCTTTTACAAATTGTATTGGTTGGATCTCTGACTTCAGGGATTCTACTGCATTTAAATCCCCACTCACACCCAGCGTGATGATAGGTGTTTCACCTTTCGTGACAGACATCTCTATTTCGTATAAATTCAGTTCATTCACATGCTGTTTCAGATGCGACATGAGTTGGTTTAATGAGTGAACTAAGGACTGATCAAAAGCAGACAAGTCTAGCGAAGAATCTACATGATAGGTCATATGAAATTGATTATAATGCTCACGGAACTGCACGACCCAAAGTGAAAACCTTGGTGCCTTAAGACTCATTAGTTTTGATTCTTCTCTTGAAACCGCAATAATATGCTGGAGTTTCTCTTTTACTAATTCCATCTTGTCCATTGTGGCATATCCATACACAAGCTGTAACTGGTTCATCCAATCATGCCGGTAGTGCCTCAAGAGATTCTCCACCTCATCAACTTTCATCATATCCCGCTCCTTTTATCATAATAGTAAAAGTATAGCAGACTTAGGGTCATTGGGAAAAGATTGTTGAAAAGTAGCGATTTATTTCCAGAGGGTTCATAAGAGAGGTTTTTTCCTTTACGATTTCATATGACAAAAGATGCTCAACATATCGTGCATCAACTCATTTTATCCATTCACATCTCAATAAAAAAACTCTAACCCGAAGGCTAGAGTTTTTCTAAAAAGCTTACGCTTCTTGAGCTACAGGGTATACGCTAACTTTTTTGCGGTTACGACCGTAGCGTTCAAATTTAACAACACCATCTACTTTAGAGAATAGTGTGTCGTCACCACCGATGCCTACGTTAGCACCTGGGTAAACTTTTGTACCACGTTGACGGTAAAGAATAGAACCAGCTGTCGCAAACTGACCGTCAGCACGCTTCGCTCCAAGACGCTTAGACTCAGAGTCACGACCGTTCTTTGTACTACCTACACCCTTCTTTTGGGCGAAGAATTGTAAATTCAGACGTAGCATTGGGCTGCACCTCCTTATGGTTCGACTATTGTAATATATTGACCATAATCACGTTCAATGGTTTTAAGTGATATCATCATACCTTCTAACAAGACTTGTGCTTTCTCAAACACAGCAGGAGAAAGGGAATCCGGGAGTTCAACTCTCAAATATCCACCTTCACCCTCTTGCTCGATGACAGGTTCAAACTCACAAAGTTCTATCACAGCATTTACTGCACCGAAAGATACAGCTGAAACAGCAGCACAAACGAGATCATGTCCATAAGGACCACTCTCAGCATGTCCGCTCAATTCAAAATCTATGATGTGGCTTTGCTCATTTCGTGTTACAAGTACCTGAATCATAAGGCACCCTTACGCGTTGATTTTTTCAACAGTAAGTTTTGTGTAAGGTTGACGATGACCTTGTTTACGCTTGTAGTTCTTTTTAGGCTTGTATTTGAATACAGTTACTTTACGGCCACGGTCTTGTTTGTCGACTTTAGCCGTAACAGAAGCACCGTCTACGTAAGGAGCTCCGACTTTCGTGTCTTCGCCACCTACTACAAGTACCTTGTCGAACGTTACGTTTTCACCATTAGCAGCTTCAACTTTTTCAACGTAGATGGTTTGACCTTCTTCTACTTTGACTTGTTTGCCACCAGTTTCAATAATTGCGTACATACTTGCACCTCCTCTTGCACTCAGACTCGCCATGCAGGTGCTCGAATTTTCGAGCTTAAAAACCTGTTTTGAGCGGTTGTAGCACTTGGTGCTACGAGACATAACATATAGATGTTACCACCTCTAAAACAACCTGTCAAGAGACCCGTCGATATAAAAAGGTCGCTCTTGCAGGTTTTTCTCATCTCCTACATAACGGATGCGATAGGAACTATCGCTTTTACTATTATTAAGGACATAGACTTCTTTGTAAAGGGAAGATTTCATTTTTTCGATGTCGATTTTCTCCCTGAACAAGGACAAGAGTTCTGGATCGACTTCAAGCACAATAACCTCCTTATCACTTCTCCGATAAGAAAGAAGTTCCCTCTCTAGCTGATAGGCTTTTGTCTCAAGTGTTAACACATGATCCGGCCTTTTTTCAGCGATCCTATAAGGAAGAGAGGACGAGGTACGCTTTCTTGTCATTTCAAGCAGTCCAAGCTTCGTAAACCCTAGTACTTCAGAACGAATCGGATCTTGTTTAAGCTCTTTTTTTAAAGCCGATATAACTTTTTGTTGGTCTTTTGGATTTTTCATCGTTATAAAGTCGATTAAAATCATGCCAGATAAATTTCTGAGCCTGATTTGTTTAGCTACTTCTTTGGCCGCGGCGACGTTGGTTTGCAGCACAGATTGAGACTTCGAAGTTTTCCCCACTTTTTTGGCTGAATTTACATCGATTACTACCATAGCTTCAGTCTGATCCACCACAATCTCCGCCCCACCTTGTAGCGGCACGTTACGTTCGATAATCTTCTCGATCACTTGGTCTATTGTAAAAGGTCTTTGATGAGTGGAATCTTTCCACTCACACTTCGATGCAAGATGAGGGTAACGCTGATCGATATGTCGCTTCACCGATTGTTCGTCGACTGTAATCGATTGAATTTCCTTTTCACCGTATTGTCTTACAATTTGATCAGGTATAACAGGGTCCTCAAAAGCCAGGACAGGTGGTTTTCGATTTTGGAGGGCGGTTTCGATCTCTTTCCATTCTTGTTTCAAACGACTGCAGGACTCCATTAATCTAGTATCAGATACATGTTTAGCAGATGTTCTAAACAAGACCCCTTCTTTTCCTTCACTCCAACTTGAAGCTAATTCCATTAATTCATTACGCCTATTCTCTTCAATCTTCTTCGACACAGCGTGGTACTGGCCAAACGGGAGGTAAACGATGTCCTGGCCTGGCAACGTAACATTTGCTGTTAACTGCGCTCCTTTATCTTCAATGGCATCCTTTGTAACCTGAACCCATAACGCCTGACCTTCGTGGATGAGTTGTTCAATTCGTTTTTCTGGGTTCTGTCTTGAATCAGGAATCTCTGAACATTTCAAAAAGCCAAGCTTACTTTGGCCAAAATGTACAAAGGCCGCTTGTAAGCTTGGCTCTATATTAACGACTCTTCCTAAATATATGTTTCCAACGAGATCTTCGTCATCTTGTCTTGAAACAGATACCAGATCGATCTTACTTTCTTCCATGACGACTGCCCATTTTTCTGTTGGCAGCGTTTGAATATAAATGTCTTTCATCTATTCTCACCTTCTCTATGAAGCAAACCATTCTGCGAGTTCTGCTGCTTTAGCCCGAGATTGTTTCATTGTGAAATAATAATACAAACATTCGCCTTCATCAATTTGCGCTCGACTTTGATTCGGACGTGTTACAAAAATTTGATGGTGGTTCCCTCGTTTGAATTGCCTAAAGATGTGCATTACGGGGATATCTTCATTTACGTGAATAGCCCGGAGCTTACGAACCTTTTCACCATTCTGTTCATGGCGTTTCATTAGATAACGCAGAAAGGAATACTCTCTTTGCTTCCATTCTAGCCGATTTTCCCATAACAGGAAAGCTGCCAAAAAGATCGTACTTAACGAAAAAGGTAAAAAGATTAAAGCAGAGACTAGCGAGACAACCAAGAAGAAGACTGATAAATACAATAGAATTTGCTGAGCGCGTACAAACGGCAACGCATAGGAAAGAGAAAGAAACAAAAGCTTGCCTCCATCAAGCGGCCAAATCGGTAATAAATTAAATAAAAATAATATCCCGTTGTATACATGCATCACCTCGATGGTGGCCGGTGACAACCACCCTGTATACCCCAACAAGGAAATAGCTCCCCATAACCACACATGCTGTAAGGGTCCAGCTACAACAACAAGAACCTCTTCATGGAATGGTCTTGTATGGTGTTCTTCTGTTTCCATCACTCCACCAAAAGGCCAAAGCATAACCGAGCGAATTCTCCACTTAAAAAAGCGGGCCATTGCATAATGACCCAGCTCATGTATCCATACAAGGGAGAACATAATAACAAGTTGCCACAAGGAACCGGTCAAGATGCCGATCCCAAGCAGTATCCAAAGCAGCGGATGAACGTGAAAATGATTATTGATCAGCCTCGTCATGAACCTGGATCACCTCAATTGGATCAACAAATTGACCACCTTTTTGTATGGCAAAATAAACCGTTTCAGCTGTCCCATTCTCAGCAGGCGCCGTCTTCCCAATTACATTACCCGCTGTAACCTGTTGGTACTGATTCACATTGATTTCAGATAAATACCCGTAGTAAGACTTACTTCCGTCTGCGTGTTGAATAATGATGGTATTCCCCGTGTCCTCTTTCTTTCCTGCAAACTCCACCATCCCGGAACCAGAAGCGAGAATGTCTTCTTTTGAGGAAGTCTCAATGACAACCCCCTGGCCGTTTGTTTGAAATGACTCCCTTATACTCCCACTTACCGGAAGGGCTAATTCACCTGCTGCAGTTGGAACAACTTCATCTTCTCCCGGAGATTGAGGGAGAAACGCAAGTGGTTCACCAAACTTATCCATATACCACTGATTAACAGCAGCAAATTGAAACTCTTCTGTTACCGCCTGATCTACCCATTGTTTCGGGGTCTCAAGGAATCCAGCATCGAGTTTGTAAAGGATTGCAACTGAGAAAAATAAGACACCTGCTATGACACTTTTAAATAAGAAAGCCGTCAGGAACTGAGTGTTTGCGTTTGAACCACGATCGCTTTCAGAAAAAGGGAAGTAGCCGTGTTTCTCTTCTTCTTGTACGTAAGAAACAGCTTGAGTTGATGTAGACTTTCGTTCTCCTCCCACCCCTCGCTTCTTTTTACGTTCCGCTATTGATCTTCGAATGTCTTTAACGTCTCTTTTCATAGCCTCTCCTCATTCCTTCATCCATTCTTTGTACAAGTTTATGATGGAGGTAGACGAGTTATGAATTGGGAGAAAGAATAAGGGGAGGATTTCTTACTTAAAGTAAAGAGAATGTTTCCTATACCTTTAATTGAGCGTAAGGCGGGCCTGGAAACCACTCGCTTTCCTGTGGGGAGCTGGTGAGCCTCCTCACCCGGCAAGCCGGGTGAGGGGGTCTCACCTGTGCTCTTCTGCCCACGGGAGTCTCGCAGTTTCCAGGCCCACCTTTTCCATATTAGGAGATACGGAAACACGCCACATGCAGCTTTAATTTGGTAACAGCATCTCTCAAGCAGTACCCTTCCGCTTACAGCCCTATTCTTGTACAACCTCCGCCACAAAAAAGCTCAGTCCAGCGCTTTAATAAGCACTGGACTGAGCTTTTCACTATTCGTCTAGATATAACGTTTAAGAACGGATTCCAAAAAATCGTTTTACCTTAGAAACAAAGCTTTTATTTTCTTCTAGTGATAATAATGGCACCGATTCTCCAAGGATTCTTCTTGAAATATTTCGGTAAGCTAAAGCAGCTTTCGTATTTGGTTGAAACGCTACAGGCTCCCCGTGATTGGACGCTTTAATGACTTCGTCATCATCAGCCACGATTCCTAATAGATCAATAGATAGAATGGTTACAATTTCGTCGACATCTAACATATCTCCATTTTGGACCATGTGATTACGAATGCGGTTTACAATTAGACGAGGAGGTTCTACATCCTCTTGTTCTAATAAACCAATAATTCGATCAGCATCACGTACGGAAGATTTCTCTGGTGTCGTAACAACGATGGCTTTGTCAGCTCCAGCGACAGCATTTTTATACCCTTGTTCAATACCTGCAGGACAGTCAATTAATATGTAATCATAGTCCTGCTTTAATTCTTGAACGATCGTGACCATACCTTCTGGAGTTAAATCTGATTTATCACTTGTCTGGGCAGCAGGTAATAAAGATAGGTCTTCAAAACGCTTGTCCTTTATTAAAGCTTGCTTAAGGCGGCAACGCTCTTGAATGACATCGACAATGTCATAGATAATACGATTCTCAAGTCCCATCACCACGTCCAGGTTCCGAAGTCCAATATCTGTGTCAACTAAACACACCTTCTTCCCCATTAGTGCTAAGGCTGTTCCGAGGTTAGCTGTTGTCGTGGTTTTCCCGACGCCACCTTTTCCTGATGTAATTACGATCGACTCACCCATTTAGCATGCTCCTTTCTACCCCTGCTAACTCAGGGCGCTTTTGTGTGAGAAGTTGCAAACGATCAATTATGATCTTCTCTTCTTTGTCATCTACATACCCGCATTCCATATACGCTCCCTCTGCCTCATCATAATCAGGAGATCGGCTTAAAAGATCCGCAATGCGAAGCTGGTTTGGCTTCATGTATGAAGCTGCGATAACAGCTTTTGTATTTCCATTTACGCCAGCGTGGGCGATTCCTCTTAGATTTCCCATCACATAGATGTTTCCTGTTGCGACAATTTTTCCTCCTGGGTTTACATCACCTACGAGTAATAAATCACCACGAACCTCTAACACTTGTCCACTTCGAATGACTTTAAAGATTGGGTTAACAGCACGGTCAACCTCCCATTCGTGTGCTTCATCCTTTGTTATAACGTTAGAGTGAATTTCATCAATAACTAACTTATTATGACGACGAATGACTTCACGAAGCTCTTCTTTTTGGTCTTCATCTAAGTACCGATTTCCTAGCTGAATATTTACAGTAATCATCGGTTGGTCTTCATCAACATAATTCCCGGAAATCTTTCGGTCTAGTTCAAACAAAACATCGTGAAACGAGCATGTATCATCAATGTGTAATGTCAGGCCATCTTTAGTGCCTTTTATAGTAACGACTTGCTTCTTGGTACTCACGGAAGCTTCACCTCAAACAATATATTCGACTCTTTGTCTCGCAAATCCTTTTGCCTACACGGCTTTCTGGCTTGCCAATTGCTCTTCTGACCACTTGTAAAGAAGCGGTGGTAAGAATGGATATAAAACGAGCGTGAAGACTAGGTTAGCCAGTAATGTGGGAATTAAGCTCATAAGCGCATAGGTTTTCCACGTCATTACAAACCCTTGTACGGAAGAATACAAGAAGAATATGAGAGCATCAGCCAATGCTACACCAACTATACTCATAAGAATTGCGACAAACATATTGGCATGCAAGAGTTTCTTTACTCCATGGATGACATAAGCCGCAATTCCGTAGGTAAACATATATACCCCTAAAATATCTGTATAAAGAAGGTCAAAAAGAAAACCAAATATAATGCCATAAAACACACAATAATACGTGCTGTCAAAATCGTAAAATATAGCTATGTACACGAGGATGACGAACACCCAATGCGGGATCATAAAATAATCAGAGAGAAGCCATTCTTTCGGCAAGAAATCTGTAGCCGTCCCTTCTAAGATGAGGAATATTAAGAGAATAGCAGGAAGGAGTAAACGCTTCATTGCCCCTCCTCCTCTTCATTTGGATCCTCAGGTTGTTCATCTAGCTCTGGTGAGAACATATCACGATCTACAACAGACACGTGGTTAATCTCGTAAAAGTCAGCCGCTGGTTCAACGTACGCAAGTTGGGTTAAGCCATATTCATCAATGACAACCTCACGCACTTTCCCAATTTCTAACCCACTAGGAAATACTCCTCCCATCCCTGAGCTAACGACAAGCTGGCCTTTTTCAATCTTGGCATCATAAGGGATTTCCTTCAAGAGAAGAGCTTTCTTCTCTTCATCATATCCACCTTCGATTAGACCATATTGATTGTCGTCTCCGACTACTTTCGCGTGAATAAGGTTGCTTCCTCCAAATCCACTCAATAGCTGTATGGTTGAAGTTACCTGCGAGGTACTCTGGATCTTGCCGATCATTCCTTCACCAGTAATGACCGCCATGCCTTTTTGAACCCCGTGTTGCTCACCTCTGTTAATCGTAAGCTGCTTATACCACCGTTCCTCAGGCCCTCGTGCAATGACAGTAGCCTGGATTGGGGTATAACCACCTAAGCTTTCATTCTTATCTAACATACTGCGTAGTTCTTTATTTTCTTTTCTTAAAAGCTGTATATCTTCAAGTAAATTTCGGTCCTCAAGCAACTTTTGCTTCAACACTTTATTCTGTTCATACGTGTTTTTAATATCTGACACGTTGTCGAATGTCCCCGTCACAAACTGTACCGGGGCATGAAAAGCTGTCTGAACCCAACCGATTGTATCTTGCAAGAATTGCTCTGGCAGGGTTAAATTCTCTCGATCTCGAATTGTGAATCCAATGAGCGCCACCAGAAATATAATACTTACAAGAATGAGAATCAGTCGCTTATTTCGAAAAAATGATGGCATACCTTACACCTACTTAATCCATGCTTCTAGAAGCCACGTTCGGCTGTGATCTAAAGTGATGAATATATTCTAAAGATTTACCTGTGCCAATCGCGACACAATCAAGTGGATCTTCTGCCACGAACACAGGCATCTTCGTCTCATCGCTAATGACTGTATCAATATTCTTCAGAAGAGCTCCGCCGCCCGTCAAGACAATACCACGATCCATGATATCTGCTGACAGCTCTGGAGGAGTTTTCTCAAGCGTATTCTTCACTGCATCCACAATCTGATCGACTGTGTCTTTAAGTGAGCCCGCAATCTCTTCAGCTGTAATGGTAATCGTCTTCGGCAGACCCGTCACAAGGTCACGCCCTCTAATATCCAATTCTTCATCTTCTCCAGGATTTCCTGCTGTACCGATTTCCATTTTTAGCGTCTCAGCTGATCGTTCACCAATCATTAAATTATATTGCTTACGAATGTATTGGATAATGGAGTCATCCATTTCGTCGCCTGCCACACGAATAGACTGACTCGTAACAATTCCACCCAGTGAGATAATCGCTACTTCTGTCGTTCCTCCACCGATGTCTACAACCATACTACCAGTCGGTTCCCATACTGGCAAACCAGCACCAATCGCCGCAGCAAAAGGCTCAGCAATAGGGAATGCATCCTTAGCTCCAGCTTGTTTCGTAGCATCAATCACCGCACGTTCTTCTACCATTGTAATACCAGAAGGAACGCAAACCATTACATTTGGTTTCCTGGCGAATGAAGAACGATTCTTCTGGGCTTTCTTGATGTAATATTTCATCATAGCAGCCGTTGTATCGTAGTCTGCAATAACCCCATCCTTCATCGGTCGAATGACTGATATATTAGCAGGTGTACGCCCTACCATATTCTTAGCTGAGCTACCTACTGCTTGTATTTCGCCTGAGTTCATATTTTTAGCAACAACAGAAGGTTCTCTAACGACAACCCCTTTACCTTTTAAGAAAACTAGCGTGTTAGCCGTACCTAAATCAATACCTAAATCTTGAGAAAATCCAAATCCAACCACCTTACATCTTCCTTTCTATGACCAGTTCACGAACGTATTTATTCGTTTTCATAATTAATATGTAATCTAAACCTGTTTCAGTTCATTTCCCTGTTCCCCATTAGTGGGAGCATCTTTTTTTATCAAGTGAACAAGCGCCAAACGTAAGTAAGGATACTTAACGCCTGGCGCTTGATAGCATTGGGTTTCTTTTCAATTATACGAAAAAACAGAAGAAATAGATAGTAGTAATCGGGTCATTTTTTCTAGAATAGGCAGATCGAAGGAATGGCGGAGTAGACTTATACAATTAAAACAGCAGTAGTCTTACAAATATCCTTTTTCTTTCAGGGATACATATTTATGATCACCAATGACAAGGTGATCTAGAACCTCAATCCCTAACATCTTTCCACACTCTATAAGACGACGCGTAACGTGGATATCTTCTTGAGATGGCGAGGGGTCACCTGAGGGGTGATTGTGGGCGCATATAATAGAGGCGGCCGAACGTTTAACAGCTTCTTTGAACACCTCTCTAGGATGCACGATTGAGGCATTTAAACTGCCAATAAAAATGGTCTGTCTATGAACGACTTGATTTTTGGTATTTAAAAAAAGGACCACAAAGTGCTCCTGCTTTAAATCGCGCATTTCCTCCATCACATAATCAGCACCGTCTTCAGGACTTCGAATGGTATAACGCTCTGTAGGTTTATGAAAATGAATCCGCTTGCCAATTTCAAGAGCCGCCAGAACATTTACAGCTTTCGCTTCTCCTATGCCTTTTATGGCTGTTAACTCTTCTATCGTTGCATCTTTCAATAAGAGTAACCCCTCAAAATGAACGAGAAGCCTTTGAGATAGAGAGGTCACCGATTCTTTCTTCGTACCTGTTCCTAACAAAATAGCTAGCAGTTCTTGATTAGACAATTGACGTGCCCCCAGACGAATCAGCCTTTCTCTTGGACGATCTTCCTGGGGGACCTGCTTTATAAATACAGGTACTTCAGGCACATCAACGCCTCCCTTCACTTAATTCCCTGTACGCTCATTCTCCACTTCAGGTAAAGAAGGATAGACGCCATAAGCTTGCAAGGAGCGAACGACACGAGAAAGCGGCAGACCAACAACATTGTTGTAATCCCCTTTAATCCCTTTCACCAACGTAGCACCGTATGTTTGAATACCATAGCCTCCCGCTTTATCAAAAGGGTCGCCTGTTTCGATGTAGTATTCGATTTCATCCTTCGTTAATGGCCAGAATTCAACTGTCGTCTTCTCTACAATAAACGATTCTTGTTCCGACGAGCGGAGCATAACCCCCGTGTAGACTTCGTGCTGAGCACCACTTAACATAGAAAGCATCTCATAAGCTTCTTCAGCTGACTGTGGCTTCCCAAGCACTTTACCTTCAAAGCTTACGATTGTATCGGCGCTTAAAATCACTTCATTGTGTTCTTGAAGTTCGACCGTACGATTTTTAAGTTCAGCTAGAGCTTGAACGTAAGCACGAGGATTATAAAATGGTAAACTCGACTCGTCCGCATCCTGCTTTCTAATTTGAAATGGGATATGAACTTGCTCTAGTAGTTCTTTTCTTCTTGGAGAAGAAGAAGCCAAAATAAGTTGTGACATATACATCATCCTTTTCTCGTTGTTCTGATCGTTACAGGGTAGTTTCATCATACTTGCTCAAAGCCACCCTCGCAAAAGGGTGAAAACAACTATTACATTCTTTACAGTATTTTAATATCGTTTTTTTCGTATACAAAAATGAAATATTGCACTCTATATATAAGCGGAAATAGAAAAAAGCAAACCCAACAGCTCTTTTTCCCTCTATTTCAGCACGCTAAACTCAGATCTTAATAATGTTTCGCTTTGGCGCATGCTAAAGTCTAGCTGCCAAGCTCCCAGTCCCCCTAACTGATAGTCTCGAACGAGTTCAAACTTCGCTAATAAGCTCCTCGGGTCTTCAAACCACACTTCATGGGTACGACCTTGTTCATCTTTGTAACGAAACCACGGTGCTTCTGACTGCTCATCATAAAAAATCTGACTCTCATGATGAATATATTTTGCAATGGCATTTTGGACAGAATAAGCTTCTCCTTTGACACGCTTTTCCCCAGAAATCACCCAATCATAGGCATACATAGGAATACCAAGCATGAGTTTTTCCCTTGGCACAACTGTTGTAGCAAAGTCTAACGTCTTTTTTACCTCTAGAATAGGCGCAATCGGGCCAGAGGGTCCTCCAAGCCAATGCCAATTGTAGGTCATAAGAAAAAGACTGTCTGCATGCTCCCCGAGCGTCTTATAATCAAAAGCCGCGCTATAAGAAGGAGATTTACTCCCTTTCAGTGGGGGAACAGCAATATGCACTTCCATATTATTAGGGTGGAGGCGATCACTAAGCTCTTTAATAAAAAGAGAAAACAAGGACCGGTCTTCGGGATGAAGTCCTTCAAAGTCAATTACGACACCTTTGTAATCATGACGGTCCAACAAAAGGTAGAGGTGATTGATAAATGTCTTTCGCTTCTCTTCTGTACGAATGAGTTCATGGGCAAGGTCCGGGTCGAAGCCCTTTGAACTTAAGTTTGTCACAGTAGCAAATGGCAATATCCCTTTTCTCCATGCTTTGTTAACACTCCCCTTCAATGAGATGGAGGTTAACGTTCCATCTCTACTCGGGGTGTAGCTGAATAAGTAAATCGTTGTTAAATACTGACCAAGATTATCAATAATATTCTCATTGTATACTTCGTCCTTAGGGATAAAATAAGCTCCAACTTTTACAGGAGTCTTTTGCTTTTTTGGAACAGTAAGCGTCTGACCTTTAAGAATCGTTGTGGATTTCAAACCATTCTTCTCCATGATTTCATTCACGCTTACCTTGTGGCGCTTTGCGATCTTATATAAAGTATCTGATGGTTGAACAATGTATGCCTGACCTGGCACTAAAATGGACTGGCCTCGCACAAGCTTTCGTTCTTTAGGCATTCCGTTTAGCTTTGCGAGCTGATCTGGTGTGATAGTGTAGCGTTCCCCTATATTGTAGAGCGTATCGCCTTTTTGAGTAATATGAATGATTTCAGCTTTAATCTGATCTTCTGATGTAAATAGAATAAACAACAGTACTACCCCAACACATACATAACCTTTCATAATAAAGCCTCCTTCGATACCGTTAGGATACCTACAAAGAGGGCTTTATTATGCACTCTTACTCCAGTGTTAGTTCCGATCGTTTAAAGATCTCATTATGAATAAAGCTTAAGCATCAAAAAAGGTGCTTCCCTCACAGGAAGCACCTTTATGCTTTACTTCAGATATTGTTCGTAATCATGCCATACAGAAAGCATACTCGTTTGCATATCCCAAAGGCTTGTTGTACTTTTATTCTGTTCAAATGCTTGGGCTGCTTGACTAAATTGATTAAAGCTTTCTTGAATCGGTGCGGTTTTCTCTGAAGCTTCATTTGGAATCGCTTTTTTCCAAGCATCAACCTTAGCTGCTAATTCAGAAGCAGTGCCTGAACCTGTTTCAATTAAGGACGTTGTCGCTGGCAATACATTCTTCCACGCTTCCACACCAGATTGAATCCATGTTCCTTCAGCTTTTGCTACCTTTTTTTCGCCACTTCCTACATGCCACTCTTTCACAAACGTTTCAAATCCCTGGTCTTTTAAATACGTGGCAATCTTCTCTCCATTCTCCTTAGAAGAAGCAACGCCTGCAAATAAGTAAAATTGTCCATCTCTAGGCCAGATATAACCCTCTAATCCCTTCTCAGATAAATTGCTCGCCCACGTTTTTGCCTTCTCTTCCGTTGAGAAGATCCCGGCTTGTACAACATAGGCAGAAACTCCAGGAAATGAAAGAGCTTGCGCATTCCCATTGCCAGATACTCCCCCTTGATCTTGAGCAGTGCCTGACTGAAGCGCTGGCATAGCAGGCTGAGCCCCACCATTAGCACTACCCTCAATTCCACCAAAGATTCGAATCATGATAAAGCCGATTAGTGTCCCTACAAGAATGGCAGAAGCGGCAGCAATTAATAATTGCTTCATTTCAGAAGGGAGAGAAAATGATCGCTTCTTGGGAGAATAATTCCGCTCAAAAACGGGTAATTTCTCCTTTTTCACCTCTTCCTTAGTCTGCTTTTTCTTTTCTTGTTCTTCCATCCACTCCTCTATCGCAGACGCCTGCTCTTCTTTGGCGACGACTAACTCATCTGTAACATTCTTTTCCTTCACATCTTTGTCCCGGTCAAGATACGTATCTTCTCCATTAATACGAACGGAGATCTTATTGTGCTTGTCCACATGCTCCCCTCATTTCTCTACTAGTTTGTTTCAATCTATCACACGACTAGAGAAAAGAAAGGCGACTTCTGTCATCTGGGGTTCTCGTCTTTTCGGCACGATTTGGCAAAAAGACATAAAAACACCCTTTCATATTGAAAGGGTGTGCACGGCTCTATTGTTCATCCTCAGATAAATCCTCACCATCTCCTTCAAAAGGCGTCTCTTTTTGAGAGGGTTCAGGATAATGATATTGTGGAAGTTCATCTTGCAGTCCGCTTAAATCAGGTTCGTAAAATGCAGAAAATGTTACAAGAAAAGAAACTTGTTCCTCCTCATCAGTAGTAGATTCATTTGGTTGAAACTCGATTTCATCAAAGCTAACCAGGCGAGGAATCTGTTCTAGTTCTTCAAGGAAAAGCGTTAAATCTTTAAAACTCTTTGCGAGAACGTTAACTTGATATGTAAGAGCATTCACTGATGGCATAACAGGAGGGGCCTCAACAGCTGATGCTTCTTCTGTTTCCTCATCCACTTCTTCTGTTTCACTGGTCGGTTCAGCCGCATCTATATCCTCATCATCTTCTGCTTCTATCATTTCGTCCCCATTTAGAATCACTGACTCAATAAATGTTCCAGACACGTTTTCAGCCCGCTCCATTGCCAGGATGACTTGGTCCTGAACAGGTAGCACCGGGAGCTTTAACTGCAGTTCACGCGACGTTTTCAAAGTAAGATCCTGCTGCTCTGTTTTTTGATCTGCAAGTGAATTGAGTATTCTTTCCTCATTATTAAGTGAAGATTTCACTCGGTCCACTTCCTGAAGAGCTGGATCTACATAAAGAGAGTGAACAATCCAGTAAAAAGCGAGAAAGACGATGACCAGTAAAACGACAACAATCGTATGTATTCGTCTCCATTCAATCTTCATCGTCCTCTTCCCCCTCTTCCCATAGATCTTTATCGAGCGTCACTTCATATTCAGCCACATATCTTGGTCTGTACTGAGTGGGGTCTAAATCTTCCTCGAGTACGTTTGACGTAATTTGTTGGACCGAAACATTTTCCACATAATCTTCTTCAATTAGCGTATTTGTATAGGCAGCCACATCCTGAAATCCATCGAACCGAACGTAAAGAAGCAGAGATTGAGGACGAACATAGACGTAGCGCTCAAAGAATCCACGCTCAGGTAACAAAGACACCATCCGCTCAAGAAGTGAAACTGCAGGGAAAAGGTTGCTTTCTAATGCCTCAACAGAACGCTGCAATTCTAGGCGATTGGTTTGGACTTCATCTTTCAGCTCTTCCTGATACTCTTGTTGCGCTACTCTTACTTCCTGAATTCTACTATTCACATCTTCTACTTCATCTAAAGCTGCTTGCTTGTCCATGTAAAGGAGGAGCCAAATGAGAAGTATGGAAAGGACAGCTGCAAGAGCCATTAAATAAGGCACCATATTTTGTTTCTCTTTTTGTTCAAGTAAATTTATTTCTACCTTCATCGACTTTCGATCCCCCCTAACGTCTACACACCTATGGTTTCAGGGCTAAGCCAACGGACTCTGCATATCGAAATGGAATGACTCCGTCCTCGGCTAATGAAAATTCTTTTGAGTCCAACATTTTTACGTTCAACTGTAAATCACGCTGGCACTTTTCATACACTTTATGTAATAAAGGAAAATCACCTGATATTAATAGATTCGTAACAGCGGATTCGCCATTTGTGACAGAATAACGATAGAAGTTCATAATGCGCTCGACTTCTCTCATCTGTTCCTCCATATAGGCTTCGATTTCCTGATCATCCCCTGTAAAACGCACGTCTGAATCGCCTTTAACCGGAAACTCCCAAAGGTTAGGATCTATCCCACTCTTCATGTAACGTGTAAATTGAGGATGGCAATGATGAAAGACCGTTAACACGACACCATCCAAGTTCCACTGAAGAGAAAGTAAATGATCATCTGAACGGGCATGGTCCAAATCATAATATAAACGGTATAAAGACAAGAAAGTCAGGTCCGCTACAGCTGGTTTCGTATTCGCATCTAAAAGAACAGACTCAAAAGCCCGAACCCGCGATTCCGGATAAGCAAACAAGAGCACTTCGTTCATATTCTCCTTCTCTTCTAACACGACATAATCAAATACAGGCTCTTCAAAAGGAAGATGCAATCCTTCACCGATTTGCATATACAAGTAGCCCTTCACCTCATCAGCCGTTTTTAAATCATTTGGGATATGAAACGACTTAATAATAACGGACGCATCCGGCACGCTAAAGTATACCTTCTTCTTACGCCACTCTTTCTCTTCAGTCAACTCCTCAATAACTGAAGCAAGTTTCCTTGCATCCACGACTTTTCCTTCTTCTATGATCCCACTTTCCAGATAAAGTTCTCCGTAATCCACTATGCCCGTAAGCTCCGGAGTGTCACATTCTATATATCGGAGTACATGGTCTTTAAATATAATGTTAATGCGCTCTTTTGACTTTCGAAAGTTAAACATACTCAGGTCACCTGCCTTTCTGATTAGAATAACTGAAGATACCAATCAATAATAGGATCTTTAAAGAAATAACTTGTTAAAGCACCCAACACAATATACGGACCAAACGGCACTGGCTTTTTCCGATCAATTTTCTTAAATAAAAGCAAACCTCCACTTATAACAGAGCCGTATAAAGTCGAAAGGAAAAAGGCTAACAACACCCCAGGAAGCCCAAGCACAATGCCAATAACACCAAACAGCTTCATATCACCGCCACCCATACCACCTTTGCTGGCGATAATAATGATGGCTGTTAAAATGAGCCCTGTTGCCCCTCCAGCTAACGAATCCCACCACGGGTCGAGAGGGGAAATGACTCTCCCTATTATAAGGAAGGGTAAGAAAAAGAGTAGGATTACATTAGGGATCAGCATGTAGGTTAGGTCGGTTACGGTAATAATAACGAGTAATGAGGTGAAAAGGAGCGCAACGATGAGTTCAGTTGAGAAGCAGAAACGTATAAAGCTGTAAGCATACAAAAATCCCGTAGCCGCTTCGACTATCGGGTATAGGGGTGAGATGCTTTTTTTGCAGTTGCGGCATTTGCCTTTTAGGGTTATGTAGGACAAAACTGGTACTAAATCACGCCAAGTTAGAGTATAGTTGCAGTTAAGGCAATGTGATCTAGACTGTATAAACATTTCCTTCTTCGGCACCCGAATTCCCACCACATTCAAGAAAGAACCGACTACAAGCCCCAGTATAACGCCATATAGTATTAGTACCAAGTTCATTTTAGTTGCTCCAATACAGAAAAGAATTGAAGATCCCTATACCTAGGGATCTTCGTAAATTCAGTAACTTTTTAGCAATCTTTAAACTAATCATTCATCCGAGGCATTTGCTGCAGCCGTTCCTTCTTCATTAACGTCATCCCTAGTAATTGAATCAATATTTTTATTAACTATCTCATACCCATTACCAGTAACGCTTACTTGATACGTAGACTCTCCAGTAGCACTGTCATTATCACCTAGCACCTCTGATGGAACGACACTTCCACTATAGCCATCGCTATTTTCTAAATAGCCTCCAGCCGCCAACTCGCTAAATGTCAGCGCTGCTCCACTACTTTCCGTTTGGATAGTATCAAGATCAGATGAAGTTTCCGCTAACCTATAAGCCTCAACAGCTTGTTCAGCCGTTCGAATTAATGAATCCTTCTTACTATTCTCAACAACATTCGCAATACTAGGAATCGCAATCGCGGCAATAATCCCTAAAATAACAATAACTGCAAGTAGTTCAACAAGCGTAAAACCTTTCTCATCTTTGTTCATCAGTTGACGAAACTTCTTTAACATGAGTCTGTTCTCCCCTTTTTTATAATAAATAATTATGAAACTCTCATTACAAAAACGACCACACCATAAACTTGTCTACTTTTATGTACGGTCGGTTGCACTACTCGCTCCAGGGTGGCTAAGTGCCCAGATACAGCCAGCCTTTCGTCGCTTCCGATGGTATCTTCGTACGTGTAATCATCTACATCCATTATAGTAAATACGTCTCATTATTACCACTATTATCTTATGAATTTAGCACATTTACCCAATTTGCTCAAAGATAGAGAACATAGGAATGGCAATGGATGCTACAATCCCGCCGACGATCAGGGCAAGGAAAGCGATCATAACAGGTTCTATTAAACTTTTAATCCGATCTGTTGCGTAATCTAGCTCAGATTCATAGAAATCAGCCACTTTCCCTAGCATATGGTCTAATGAACCAGAGCTCTCCCCAACAGAGACCATCTGCGTCACGAGCGGAGGAAAGATCCAGTGGTTTTGCATCGGAGCCGCCATGGACTCTCCCTTTTCAAGGGATCTTCTTGTCGTTTTCAGGACCGATTCGACAACTTTATTGCCGACAATGCTCTCTGTAATATACACCGCCTGTAAAATGGGGACAGAGCTATTAAATAATGAGCTCATCGTCCTTGTCATACGAGCTAGTACTGCCTTTTGTATAAGAGGTCCGAAGATAGGAATCCTTAATTTCACAAGATCTAGTCCATAGGAGAATCGTGGGTACTGTTTCATATACTGAATTCCGCCATAAAGAAGGATTGGGACCACAATAAACAACCACCACATGCTCTGAGATAGTTCCCCTAAACTCATTACAAATTGTGTGATTGGAGGTATGTCACCTCCAAAGGATAGGAACATATCCGCAAACCTGGGCACTACGAAGCTTAATAAAAAGATCACGATCCCAATAGCAATAACCAATACAACAACCGGGTATGCGAGAGCTGAAATGACCTTTTGTCGTGTGTCGTACTGCTTTTCATAATAACCAGCAAGCCGGTCCAGGATTTCATCAAGGTTCCCTCCAGCTTCACCGGCCCGAACCATATTGACAAACAGATCGGGGAAGATCTTGTGATGCTTCTCTGCTGCGTCAGAGAAAGAAAGTCCTCCTTCAAGATCTTCCGCCATTTGGGTGAGGGCTCGCTGAAGTGCTTTACTCGACGTTTGTTCTTTTAATATATAAGTAGATTGGATGAGCGATATACCTGATTCAAGCAACGTCGCAAACTGGCGAAGATAAATGACAAATTCTTTATTTTTCACCGGACTGCCTAATTGAATATCTTTATATAAAATACTGTTTAGCTCATTAATGGTTGCAACGGTCATCCCGTCTTCTTTTAATTTTCCAACAGCTTCTCGCTTAGAGTCTGCTTTAATACGTCCTTCCTTCATCTTCCCCTTAGATGTGCGGGCTTTGTACTTGAAGTAAGCCATTCTCTATTGTCCCCTCTCTTCTAAAAACGGGGCGGCTGCTTCTGTTGTGATAACCCCTTCCTCCACTAGGGCACGGACAGAAAAATCAAGAGTGTGCATGCCTTGGGCTTTGGACGTCTGAATGATGTTTGGTATCTGGTGAATCTTCTCATTCCGGATAAGGTTCTTAACAGCAGACGTATTCATTAGAACTTCCGTAGCAGCCCGCCTCCCTTTCTTGTCCTTTTTTTGAAAGAGGCGCTGTGACACAATGGATTGAAGGACACTGGCTAACTGAATACGTACTTGCGTTTGCTGATTAGGAGGAAACACATCAATAATTCGATCAATCGTGCTTGCTGCCCCTGTAGTATGGAGCGTTCCTAATACAAGGTGTCCTGTTTCAGCAGCTGTAATAGCTGTAGAAATGGTCTCTAAATCTCTCATTTCTCCGACTAGAATGACATCAGGATCCTGCCGCAAACAAGCACGTAAGCCATTGGCAAAGTTATTCGTATCGAACCCTACTTCACGCTGATCGATAATAGAATACCGATGAGAATGTAAATACTCTATTGGATCTTCAAGTGTAATAATATGTCGGCGCATCGAGTTATTCATGTAATCAATCATGGATGCAAGCGTCGTTGACTTTCCACTTCCTGTAGGTCCAGTAACGAGCACAAGCCCTTGAGGTTTCTCAGCAATTTCTCTTAACACATTAGGCATATGTAAGGCATCAAGTGTAGGGATCTCTGTCGGCACGATTCTGACAGCTAGTGATACACAATTTCGTTGGTGGTACGCATTAATTCGAAAACGAGACACACCAGGGATACCATAGGAGAAATCGACCTCACCTTTTTCTTTAAACTTTTCCCATAGCGTTTCTGATAGAATCGCCTTCGCCATACCCAATGTATCATCTGGTCGCATCGTTTCTTTCCCATACTGCTTTAAATCTCCGTGCAGCCGAAAGATCGGAGGCACACCGACCGTTATATGAATATCCGATGCTTTTAACTCAAATGCCGCTTTTAACAGTTTCTCAAATCGCTCTTTCATGAACACACCTCCTTACTCACTTTTAGCTACACGCAGCACTTCTTCTGTCGTCGTATGGCCTTGTTTGACTTTAAGCAAGCCATCATCCACTAAGAAAATCATCCCCTTCTTCCAGGCGTACTCCTTAATTTGAGACATAGACCTATTGTTCATCATCATCTTCCGAATGGTTTCATCAATGGTCAGTACTTCCTGAATGGCCATGCGACCTCGGTAGCCAGTATGCTGACAACTATTACACCCTTCTCCTTTATAAATCGTGTCGACCTTAAGGCCTCGCTTATGAAACAATTCCTTTTCTAGTTCAGTCGGTGTATAAGCTGTCTTACAGTCACGACATATTTTCCGGACGAGTCGCTGAGCGACAATACCAGAAACAGATGACATAACCAAGTAAGGCTCAACATCCATATCGATCAAACGAGGGATCGTAGCAATGGCACTATTTGTGTGAAGCGTACTAAATACGAGGTGCCCGGTTAAAGATGCTCGAATGGCAATTTCTGCTGTTTCTGAGTCTCTAATTTCTCCGACCATAATAATGTTCGGATCCTGTCTCAGGATTGAACGGAGACCAGCTGAAAAGGTGAGCCCGATATTTGCATTCACCTGAACTTGATTGATCTTATCCAATTGATACTCAACCGGGTCTTCCACCGTAATAATATTGACATCGTCTGTGTTTAAATGGTTTAAAGAAGCGTATAACGTAGACGACTTTCCTGAACCAGTAGGACCTGTAATTAAAACAAGACCTGAGGGCTGATTGACTAATTCGAGGTAACGTTTATAGTTAATTTTGTTAAAGTCTAAATCACTTAATTTTCCCATGGCGCTACCAAGGTTCAAGATTCGTATAACAATTTTCTCTCCATATACGGTAGGCAAGGTCGAAATCCGCAAATCAACAGGAGTATGATCAATGAACGTCTTAATTCGTCCATCTTGAGGTAAACGAACTTCTGTAATATTTAAGTTAGCCATAATTTTCACGCGAGCGGTCAATGAGTTTTGCATAGACTTTGAAAGTCCCTGTTCCGTTCGTAAGACGCCATCTACCCGGTACCTGATCAGCACTTTCGTTTCCTGAGGATCAATATGAATATCACTAGCCTTCATTTGAACACCTGCTTGTAGCATTTGGTTCAACAACCGTATGGCAGGTGCATCATCAGGGTCATCTGACGGTTCTAAATCTTCGCCGCTGTGTAAGTTATAGTACTTGTTAATCGCCTGATAGATCTCGTCTTTCGTTGCGATCACAGGTGAGATCCGAAAACCTGTTGAGATTTGTAGGTCATCAATTGCATAGTAGTCCATCGGATCATTCATAGCGACAACAATTTCATTCTCTTCTTTACTAATCGGAATTAAAATATTTCGTCTGGCGAAATCTTTTGATATTAGCGACAGCAGATTCGTGTCGATTGGATATTGGTACAAGGAGATGTGAGGAATGCCTAGCTGAAATTCCAAAACTTCAATTAATTGCTGCTCGGTTATGTATCCTTTATCTAACAGCACATCTCCTAACTTTTGACCACTTTCCTTTGTCTCTAACGCTTCTTTAATTTGACCTTCATTAATCATGCCCGCTTCTTTTAACAAGTCACCCAGACGCTTACGCTCTGCCATGTTACGTTTTCCTCACTCTCTTCGTAAGGAAAATGCGAACCCTTATGTCGAGTCCGCATTCCTTAACGTTATTCCCCTTTAGATGGACCTTCATCAGGACTCCATATTCCATCTGTTCCGTCAGAATTTTGCCCTTCGTTTTTATCGTCAGAATCTCCAGATGAACCTTCCTTTGATCCCTCTTTGGTTGTGGAATCATCCGACTGATTAGGATTTGTGTCATCATCTGAATCATTCTCATTTGATCCAGAATCTTGATTCTCCTTATTATCCCCGTTACTTTCTGAACCGCTGTCATCTCCTGAGCCAGTTCCACTCTGGTCCGTGCCCTCGTTGTCTGAGGTAACAGGTTCAACAGGCTCCGCACGTACCTCTAATGTATGGACAGGAGCATAGTAATCCTGAGTAATAAATTCAGTATCGATGGCCTCATTGTTCTGATTATAAATTTCTCTGAACACGTCATAAGCAATCCCTGTTTCGCCTTCTCTTTGCACTTCTGCTCCGGTTGCAAAGGCGCTATACTGAATAATCGTGCGTGGTTCAATTTCACGCTCATTTTGAATGAGGACTTCATATTCCCTTGAAATCGGGTACCCTACAATTTGAACGGTAAGCGTCTCTTCACTCACCTCGAATTGGATTTTATAAGAAGACTCATTCGGATTGAAGAAGACAAAGTCGTGTCCCTCTGATAAATTCACACTCGCTTCCCTTCCCTTTTCCGCATATGCAGGGAGGTGTTGGCTAATGTGTCTCTGGATAATATCAAAGTTTGTTTGCAATACAGCTCCGTATAAACCAGATGCCATCACATTTAGTGCGGTTTGATTCTGGAGAGGAACGTCATTGACTTGTTCTAATAAAGATACATTTGACTTCGGTTCTATAACCAAACCATCTAATTCATTTGTATACGTAAATACATCAGACCCATCAGGGATCTTCTGATTATACTCTGCAATAACACTGAATAGCGATTCTGTCCCGCTACTAACATAATCGTAAACAGAATAGGTCAACGATTTATCTGACAACACTTCGGCTTGTGACTTAATATCAGCAGTAAGCTGATCGAGGAGCAAATGATCGTACACTTCCTCACCAAATGCCTCCTTTTGTCCTTCTAGAGCCGCTCGGTTAAACCGAACGGAGAGCGGATTAACGGTCCCCTCTTCTAAGTTGTCTAGTGTGTCAGCTACATCCACCGTTAAGAATTCTTCTGACAAAACAATGGATTGTTCTTCTGTCAGCATTTCAACCGGATGTAGATTAAGCCATTCTTGCACTCTGGTTTTAAGAGCATTCTCAGCTTCTGGACGGGTTAGTCCGTCTACCGATACTCCCCCTACTTTTGTTCCTTCTTCATATGTTTTAGGCCCTGCCATGACAACATCATAAGCAAATGCCCCACCAACAGAGAATCCATAAATAAACAGGGCCATTGCTAGGAGGTACATGAAAAATTTCAAATCCCACCGTTTATCCACAACGCATTCTCCCTATCTTTTATGGTTTAGCCTTCAACACTCATTGTCAGATCAACGACAACGCTTGGCCCTTGATCTTGAGCGAGCTTCACGTCATCTTCTGTAAGCTGATCACCCTCGTTAAATAAAATGTTCCCACGAGAGTCGACGATATCTTTTTGAACTACTTTTCCTTTCAGAAGTTCAAGCTGCTTATTATGAATTCCTTCTAGTTTGGAAGCGGGTTTTTCTTTCTCCTCTTCTTCTAACACTTCTTCGACTTCATCAGATATAAGAGATCCAGAAGCCACCTCTCCCTCAGGAGTTACTTCTTCTACAAGCTCAAGCTGTGGTGAAGGGCTTTCGTCTTGACTCCATTCTCCTGTTGTCCCTTCACTTATGAGCGTACCCTCTAATTCATCTTCCTTAGCAGGAACTGTCTGTTTCACTTTCTCATCTGCAGCTACAGCCACCGGTTCCTGCGCTACTGTTTCTTGCTGGGATGAGTCTGCCGGCTGCTCTTGAGGACCACTTGGTTCACCTGTCAGCTCTTCAAGGGTTGTGACATACTGTGTCAACGCCTTTTCACTCACAATCGTCATGTGCTCGCTATATGTAACGACAGAAGTGCTATCTAGTACCACTTCTTGATCCCCCATTTGGACAGATGTAGCAATTACTTTGCCCGTGTCATCATTCACATAATACTCAGTAACTTCCCCAATAAGTTGCCCTTTTCGGGTCATAACTTTAGAGCCAATAATTTTTACTTTCTTATTAATTAATTCATTCGCAATAGGGATTTCATCCAGATCAAGAATCGCTGTATTGCTCTCAATTGTGACTGCATACTCACCAACACCAATGACCTTCTTAAAAGGTATTGCTTTCACACTTACTTGCCACTCTTTATGCTCAATCGTCAGAAAGTCCACATGTCCCTCATCTGGGTTAATGACAAGTGATTTAACTCTCCCAACTTCCTTACCGTCAACAATACTTATAATGGGTAATTCCGTAATTTCATGACTTCTTTTCATTGTTCATCACACCTATTTCCTTAGTAGTCTATGAATCTGTTCCATGTTCTTCCGCGAAGTCTTTTATATATTGAAGTTCCTCTTTAATAATGGGATAATCAGAAAACTTATTAATTAGTTCAGGGAGCCATTCATTTAATTCTTGGTAATTTTGATTTCGAATATGATGCTGCACCAGCAAAGAGGCAAATGTATAGTAGTCTTGAGCTGGCAATGAAGGCTGTAAGAACTGCTTTAGGTAGTGTTCATAATCGTGAGAAGACAAGATATCTTCCTGGACCATGACTTCTTCCACAAGAGCATGAAGCATTTGCGTCTGGAACACACTCTTTAATGGAGCAGCTGTTCTCCGAGAGGCCTCCCCTTCTAGTGGAGCTTCCACCTCTAGCGAGCCCTCTTCACCTTCAATCTGCTCTACCATTTCAAATGCAGACTCGTTAACCTCTTGTCCTTCGACTTCAACTTCTTCTTGACCAGCGTCTTCATCGGCTAACGACTCAAAGTCTTCCAGAACCTCTTCTCTCAAAGAGAATTCTTCTTCATCCATTTCTCCAATAGACTCAAGTACATCATCTTCGTCAACCCATTCAGAAGTAGAATCCTCTGATGTTCGATCGTCGTCGAGCTCTTCTGTATAATCTTCTTCAATAACCTCTATGACAGAAGATCGTTCGACAAAGGCATCTTCTTGAACGTGTTCTGTCTCTTCACCATATCCCTCAATCCAATCAGAACGGGAGGCTAAAAGTTCTTCCTCAGGAGAAAGAGGTTCATCTGTACTCAAAGGTTCCTCTTCAATTATGATATCCAGGTCCGACGTCTCTTCTTCTTCAAGATCTGGAGCAACATCTGTTAACTCTTCCTGAAGAATGATCTCCTCTTCTTTACTATCGTCAGAAAGGGACTCTACTTCAACCTTTTGAGAAACAATCAGATGTTCTTCCTCATCTTGCATCTCTTCCTCTTCAATAGAAACGGGTTCAATATCCTTTTCTTCCTTATGTACAGCTTCATTTAATACGGACGTATCACGAACAAGAACGAACTGTTGCAAGCGACGATTTAGCAATAATGCCGTTAGAAAAGCTAATAACACTAAAATTAAACTGCTCTGCCACCAGGCGAACGTGACCTTAGATGCATAGGTCGCCAAAGCGATTAAAGCGGAAGCTCCTACCAAATAGAGCTTTCCTTTACGATCGAGTTGTATAGGTATGTAAGAAAGTCCTATTAACAAAATTCCAATTGCAATGAGAGCACCGATATATCCAGCCAAACCCCACCTCTCCCTCCATCTCCAAACTAGTACTAAAGTAAGGACATCCCCAGCTTGCAGGGACATATTCCGTAATTTTCTACAAAATCTAGTTGTAAAACCTATATTTCTGTATAAAATGTAATGTTATAGAATCATTGTATAATAAAGTCAAACTATTTAAAAGGTCCTAATTCATTGGTCATTCAAGGCCTAATTTTATTCCAATTTAAGGATGAATACTGTCGTGTGAAGTGGCTCTTCCTTTATTATACTTTCATGTATAAATGAAAATTTACTCCATTGTTTCAATTCTCCAGTTCATTCCATCACTAAGTTCTCCAGATACATACACCCCATAAGGCTTTAACTTCAGTATTTCAGGGTTGCAACTTTCAATTCCCCTTTGCTTCTCTATCGGATAATTAGTACTTCCTGTTATACAAATCTTAGGGTGATTCATGCCTAAATTCTCTTCAGGCAAATAAGCATGACCATTTACGATAATCGTGCCCTTATTGCCGGATACGTTTTTTCTACTAAGGTCATTTCCTGAATGAAAATCCCCATTCACCACAAGAAGGCTATCATTTTTCATTTGCAACCCATTACGTAAGACAAGGTTACCATTTATAGTAAGCTTAACGTTTTGCATTACTTGCACAAATTTATCTGAAACAAACTGTTGATTAGATTGACATTCGTATTCTGTTCCCTTGCTTTTCCCTTGCCCACTGTTTCCATTAGAATTACCTTGGCCGTTATTTTTATTATTTTTCGCGATAAAATATTGAGACGAAACACTAGCCACTAATGTATCAATATTCGTTCTATCACTGCTAACACACGTACTAGCTTTGGCATTCTTTTTAAACTGATCTTCTGTATTTTGATTATAACCATCTAAAGTATCGAAAGGATCTAAATCCTCTAAGTATTGCCAGCCTCCAGTTAATGTGAATCGAAGCGTCTCTTCAAATGTTTCACTCTCATCTTTTACTTCCCCTGTGCTCTCTACATCAATTTCAAAGTAATTTCCTTGAATAGATTGATAATCTATAGATACAGAGTATTGAGCATTGCTACTTGAGGGTTCAAGATTTTGAATGATTGAAGAGGTTAGTATTTTATTTCTTAGCTCATTCCTGGTAGCTGCTACACTTACCGGGAAGTATGTCCTATTCATTGCAACTAATTCCCTCACATGTTGCAATCCCATTTCTGCTACATTGGTAGACTGAACTTGCTTTTCAGTTTTAGTGAATTGCTTAGAGGAACTTTGCACTTGATAAAGAAGCCCAAGAGAAAAGATCGACAAAAGCGTTATTGTAAGCAATACGATCAATAATGCTCCACCATTTTCATTTTTCATTTCCTCTTTGCTCCTTTTTTATTTATAGTTAACATACGTAAATGTTTCGGTTACCATGGTCTGCTCATTCCACAATTCAATCTTCAGCTGATAAAGATTTACATTTTCCCCTCCACTTTGTTTTCCAGGCCGACTGCACAACAATCCTTTAACCTCATATACCTTATCTCCACTTATATTTTTAGGTAAGCCGTTTCCAGAAGGTAAGAGATTTGGTGTAGTATCGCAATTCGCTATAGAAGCCCTTGATATGTAGCTGTCTAGTGGGTAATCTTCAACCACCTCATACATCACTTTCTCCGCTAAATTAATCGCATCGACATTCTCTTCTGCTTTCGAGGTAAACACAGCGTAATTCGTAAAGAAAGGAATCATAACCACAACAAGAACGCCAAGAATAGCAAGAGCGGCTAGGATTTCTAGCAGAGTGAACCCCTTTTCCTTATTTTTTTGAATTTTATAACCGTTCTTCATTTATTTCACCCTTCTCTTCTTATATGATAAGAATATAACGAGGAACGAGGGGATGTTTATGTTCATACACAAGGATGAAGGCGGGATGACGTTAGTGGAATTACTAGCCGGACTTGCTATATTGGGGATTGTGACCATTTTAGCAAGTACTTTCTTACTACAAAGTATAAAGTATAATGCAAAAGCTGAAAAGAATGTAAATCTTAGCCAAGAAGCTAATATTTTTGTCACAGCTTTGCGTAACCAAGAAGTACGACCCTTTGAAATATGCTATAGTACAGGAAATTTGACCATTGAAACCCCATCCCAGAAACGATCCCCTATGGATTTAGATGAGCGATACTTTGAGACATTGAGCATCAAAACTTACTTAAAGGGGAAGAAAGCTAATAGCAATCCAGAGGAGCTTGCGCTGAATCCTGGTACTAAAACTTGTAAGGTAGTAAATAAAAAAGAAACCATAGAACTCGACCTCACACTGAAAGCTAAACTAGATCAACCAAAGAAAAACGAGAAAGAGCCCTCTTTCCGTTTAAAGACGACTATCGACTATTTTGAGGACTTCTTACTTCAATAAAAAAAGGCTGAGTTCATCACTCAGCCGCTTCTAAAATCCTCTCATAGCTTGCCACTTTGTTCCGACCTTGTTGCTTCGCACCCACATACATCGCCCGATCAGCGTGCCGCACTAGTTCAATAGGACTTTCACAATCTTCAGGGAAAGTCGCTACTCCAATACTTGCTGTTAGCCAAGCGTCTATGGCCCCTTGGTGATCGGTAATATGTTCTTTAAGACGAAACGGGACCGAAGATATACGGTGACGAAGTTCCTCTGCAATGGCAAGACTTTTTTCCCTTCCCACTCCTGGCAAGAAGACAACGAACTCTTCTCCTCCATAACGAGCAACGGTACCATTATCCCCTACAATGTTCGATAAACGGACAGCTAACTCACAAAGAGCCTCATTGCCACTCTCGTGTCCGTACTGATCGTTCACTCTCTTAAAATGATCCAAGTCTAACAATATTACAGACGCATCTATCTTTTCCCCTACTTGCTCATAGGTGTCTGCATAATCACTAACAAGATTCTCAAAGTAACGATAATTGTACAGTTTCGTTAACGGACAAAGCTCGCTTCTTCGCTTCGTTTCTTCATAGTGCCTTGCATTCTGGATGGCTACAGCCATATAGTTAGCTAGAATTCCCACAAGCATGAGCTGAAACTTCTCGTATGACCTTTTCTTATGAGAGGCAATGGTAATAATACCCTCAATCTTGTTATTTCGTTCAATAGGAACAGACATAATGCTCTCTACTTTTTTAGGGATGAGATCTGACCGAATATGCCTCCATTTCTTTCTAGACTGATAGAGGATAGGCTGGCCGCTCGCGCACACGGACTGACTGACACCTTCAAATGATGAGAATTGGGGATTTTGAAATCCAATATTTTTATCACCATCGAAATATCGAATGAGTTCAAGATCATCTTTATTCTTTCGATCAAATATATAAACATAATCGACATGAAAAAGCACGGTCAAACTTTCTACAAACCGATCTAGAACTTCACCTACTTTTAGACGCCCTGTAAGCTCTTGTCCAATTTCATTTGCTTTTTGCAAGTACTCGTTCACATTTTGACTAGCGTAATAGAGAGTTAAAATAAGAGATAAACCAACAAACGGAAGACCCACATAGTAGATTGCCGCTTCACCTATTTCCATATACAAAACATATAAAACAAATCCTATCGGCATCACAATGGATGTGTTCCCTAAGTCCCAGAAGAATTCTTTATCAAAAATGGTGCCCTTATTCCCCAGAAAATAATTCCGTACAATATAGATGAAAGCATGGTTAAGAATAAACTGAGACAATACATATCCAATAATAGGAATTGCATCACTCGGCGTCGCAAAAGCTGATGGCCCATGGGACCCTCCTAATGCATAATAAAAAAGGGCAGATCCTAGTGATACAAACAGGAACATAGTTAAATTAAGAGGGAGTTTATACCAATAAGGCCTTGAAAGTTTCACCTTTGAGATGGATACAATGTAGGCAATCTGTGTCATAATCATTTCAAAAAATAAACCAAAATATAAAAACACAGCTAGACTTATCCCGTGAATGAAAATAATTGGGCTATTATGAATGACGACTGGGAAGAGTGCTACAATCACCATCATAAATGCAAAAGAAAGAAGGTCAAACTCCCTTCCTTGCAACTGTGGGTTCGTTACTACAAACACTGTGGTAATAACCCCTGGCCAGAGTATTGCCCATATACTCCATAACGCCACCGTCTTTTGTTTTGATATCATCCCCTGCATCCCCTATCTCCATCGATCAAATCTCATATACTATTCAAGTCTTATTAAAGGCAATATTTAGAAAAAACTAATACTTTTATAGTAGCACATAACACCCATTCATTCAAAAATTTCTGAATAGTTGTTCTTATTTATTTCTCTTTCTATTTGCATATTCCTTCACAATCGGAAGCCAGTATAGAGAGCCAGCAATAACAAGGACATTTCCATTAAGATCATCCCAAATTTCATCTATATATTTCTCCCAACTCGAAACCATTTTAGGGTCAGCATTTGAAGAGAAGGAAGCAAGGTACTCAGGGGTAGAGGACCTTGTGTGATGAAACGTGGTGAATACAACTTCATCAAATGTCTCTTCTAATAACGGAATCATTTGAGCTAATGGCTTGTCTTTGAGTGCGCTGTATAACAACGTTTTCTTCTTATGAGGATAGCTCTGTTTGACTGTATCGATTAACGACTCTGTACCTGACAAGTTATGAGCACCATCTATGATCACGGTAGGTTCCGAGGAAATCGTTTCAAATCTACCACTATACTGCACCTTTTGAAACGATTTGGCTGCCTCTTCACTATTGACTCCTTTAAGGAGTGAGAGCCCCATTAGCGCCAGGCTACTATTCTTTTGTTGATGCTTGCCTGGAAGCGAAACACGAATTCCTTCTAGTACCAGATCTTGAGATGTAAAGGAATAGGCCTGATCCTTCTCCCTTATGTAGAACGCTTCTCCCCATTGATAAAGGGGGGCATTGTTCCTTGCAGCATAATCTTTTACAACCTGTTTTGCTTCAACTTGTGTAACACCTGAGACAATAGGGGTGCGAGCTTTAATAATCCCCGCCTTTTGAGCAGCAATCGCTTCAATGGTGTCACCTAGAAAAGCCGTATGATCAAGATCAATCATTGTAATGATACTAAGGATAGGTTCAAGCACATTTGTAGAATCACCACTCCCTCCCATACCGGTTTCAAATAAACTAATGGTGGAATCATCACGTGAAAAAAGAATCGCCACCATGACGAGAATTTCAAATTCAGATGGACCATCCTCATTTTCATCCAATTCCTTCACAACAGGGAGTAGGGTATTGATATAATGGATAAAGCGTTCTTCAGAAATGGGTTCGTTTTGAAGAAAGATGTGCTCTCGTATAGAACCAAAAGCCGGGGATACGAAGCTAGTCACACGAAACCCCTGGTCGATTAAAGCTTCCTTCATAAAAGCAAGTGTAGAGCCCTTTCCATTCGTCCCGGCGATGTGCACCGCTTTTATATCTTTATGTGGATTATTTAATGCCTTAAGCATGGTTTTCATACGACCAAAACCAGGTTTAATCCCTAACCCATTTCGGTCATTAAAAAATTGATTGATTTGTTCCATTGTCGTAAACATATACGAACCTCCATTTCATCCTTATTTTATCCTAAAATAGGACAGGTTCCAAAGATAGTTCTTATACTATCGGAGCTGAGACAATATCGATAGAAAAACGTTTCCGTTAGCTTTAATAAGGCTTAAGGTGGTCCTGGAAATCACTCGCTTTCCGCGGGCGAGCTGTCGAGCTTCCTCGTTCGTTTTGCTCTCTGCGGGATCTCGTCTAGCTCTCTCTCCCGCAGGAGTCTCGCAATTTCCAGGCCCACCTTTGACAAATGAGGAGAAACGGAAACGCGCCATACTTGGAAGGTAGGGGCTTAAGAGCAACTATATTAAGTTGGACCGTTCACCTCAATAATGACAGGGCAGGCTTGGGGACTGCGAGACTCCCGCGGGGTAAGGAGCCTAGGGAAGACCCCACAGAGAGCGAAGCGAACGAGGAGGCTTCCCAGCTCCCCGCAGGAAAGCGAGTTGTCCCCAAGCCTGCCCTAGCCACATTTGATAACGGACTATCCCTACCTATTAATCAACAACCAACATAACTCATCAAATAAAGGAGTGATCCTATGCATGGATGGATCGTTTATAACGGGCATTTGAAAAGTCCTAAGTTTCTTGATTACGCTGAACTTATTCAAGAGGCTGCGCAACAAAAAGGAATCTCGATGACCATTTATCCCAATCATGAACTCTTAAGCACCATGTCTGGTGAGGGCATGAGTATTACTGGAGCTGACACGGCAGAGCACCCAGATTTTGTTATCTTTGGTGACAAAGATATTCTGCTTGCTCGGCAGCTAGAGTCAATGGGGATTCCGGTGTACAATTCAGCTGATGCGATTGAGGCATGTGATCATAAAGGGGTTATGTATCAACGGTTAGCTCAAAAACAACTTCCTATACCGGAAACGATTCTAGGACCTAAGATTTTTATAAAAACAGATGAGTTACATCTCACTCATCTTATTAACGAAGGGGTAAAACTAGGCTTCCCCCTTATTATAAAAGAAGCTTATGGTTCCTTTGGGGAGCAGGTCTATCTCGTACATACAAAAGAAGAAATGATGAACAAACTAAGATCCATCCACAATCGTCCATTTCTGCTTCAGCAGTTTATATCAGCTAGTTACGGGCGGGACGTGCGTCTTAATGTTGTTGGTGAGGAGGTCGTTGCTTCCATGCTCCGTTATTCTGAACATGACTTCAGAGCAAACGTAACAACGGGGGGTAAAATGGAGCCCTATTCCCCTTCTGATGCAGAGAAAGAACTCGCTATTAGAGCAAGTAAAGCGATCGGGACAACCTTTTGTGGTGTAGACCTTCTTTACGATGAATACGGACAGCCGGTTATTTGTGAAGTAAATGGCAATGCACAAATTCGAAATATATATGAATGCACAGGTATTAATGTCGCTGAAAAGATGATGGTGCATGTGATGAAACAGCATTCTAAGAAAGGAGGCGAAGGCATTTGAATGGATGGCTCATTTATACTTATCAAGATGCTGAGCGGAATCAGCCTTTTATCGAATGGATGATTGAAGAAGCCGATCGTATTGGGCTGCAACTCACCTTTATACCAAGAGAAAAAATCACCATAGGCATTCGAAATAGCCGCTTTGTTCTATTCTTACAAAGTGAGGTAGTTCCTGTACCTTCATTTGCTATTATTAGGACCATTGATGCTAGACTTACCCTTCAATTGGAAGGGCTAGGAGTGAAGACGTTCAATTCTTCTCATGTAAGTGAAATATGTAATGACAAATGGAAGACGCATCAACACCTGGCCCGTCACCATATACCGATGATGGATACATTTTTTCTAAAAGGTGCTAATTTCAATCCAGAAGAATCACCACTCCCCTACCCTTATATTATAAAAAAGGTTGATTCAAGAGGGGGTAAAGATGTTCACTGGATTGATTCTGCAAAAAAGGCTACAGAACTCGCTCCATCATTAATGGGCCAAGATCTCATCCTCCAAAAACCAGCCCCTATTCTCGGAAAAGATTTACGGGTGTTTGTGGTCGGAAAAGAAATTGTAGCTGCCATACTAAGAGAGAGCTCTTCTGACTTTAAAGCAAATTATACACTTGGAGGCACTGCCACGCTATATCCTTTATCACCAAAGGAAAAAGCTCATATCGAGCGGATCATTAGTCTTTTCTCATTCGGAATGGTCGGGATTGACTTCTTATTTGATGAGGAGGGGAACCTGCTCTTTAACGAAATAGAAGACGTGGTTGGCAGTCGCACGCTTAGTGCAAAAAGTTCCATCAATATCGTCGAGAAGTACATGGATCATATCTACACTCAATTAAAAAACTCCGCCTAGCTAATTACTAGACGGAGTTTTCTTATTAGGACTGTAACTCTTTAATACGAGCGTCGACCTTATCGCGTTTGTCGATATAGTCCTGTTCTTTATCGCGCTCAGCTTGAACGATATGTTCAGGAGCTTTGTTTACAAACTTATCATTAGAGAGCTTCTTCTGTACAAGCTGTACTTCAGAATCCCATTTCTCGCGCTCCTTCTGAAGTCGAGCGATTTCTTCCTCGATATCAATTAAGCCTTCTAATGGCAGATAAAGTTCAGCACCAGTAATAACAGCTGACATTGCTTTGTCAGGAGCTGTTAGATTTGCATCTATTATAAGCTCACTAGGGTTACAGAAGCGATCTAGATAATGGCGGTTTGCTTCTAATTGATCCGCAATTTCTTCTGTGTTCGCCTTAATCATCAACTGAATCTGCTTCGACATCGGTGTATCAACTTCTGCACGGATGTTACGAACAGAGCGGATAATGGCTACGAGCTGCTTCATTTGCTCAGACGCTTCTTCATGGTGAAGGTCTTTACGTACTTGTGGCCAGCTCGCTACAGTGATGGATTCACCCTTCGTCGGAAGTGCCTGCCAGATTTCCTCTGTGATGAACGGCATGAATGGATGAAGCATACGCATCGTGTTATCCAATACATAAGCGAGGATCGAACGAGTCGTCTTCTTCTTAGCTTCGTCTTCACCGTAAAGAGGGAGCTTCGCCATTTCAATGTACCAATCACAGAAGTCATCCCAGATAAAGTTGTATAAGTGACGTCCCGCTTCACCAAATTCATATTTATCAACATTGCGCGTTACTTGTTCAACCGTTTCGTTTAAACGAGTTAGAATCCAGTAATCCGCTACAGATTTCTCACCTGTTAAGTCGATTTCTTCATTAGTGATCCCATCCATATTCATAAGGGCGAAACGAGATGCGTTCCATATCTTATTCGCAAAGTTCCAAGTAGACTCTACTTTTTCCCATTGGAAGCGTAGATCCTGACCTGGTGTTGAGCCTGTCGCTAAGAAGTAACGCAGAGAATCAGCACCGTACTTATCAATAACATCCATCGGATCGACACCATTTCCAAGAGACTTACTCATCTTGCGTCCTTCAGCATCCCTTACAAGACCATGAATCAGTACGTCTTTAAATGGACGACGCTCTGTAAATTCAATGGATTGGAAGATCATACGAGATACCCAGAAGAAGATAATGTCATACCCGGTAACAAGGACGTCAGTAGGGAAATAACGCTTATAGTCTTCATTGTTCTCATCTGGCCAGCCCATCGTGGAGAATGGCCAAAGTGCAGAGGAGAACCATGTATCTAATACATCGTTATCTTGCTCCCAGTTCTCAATATCTTCTGGCTCTTCACGACCTACATACAGTTCACCTGTTTCTTTGTGGTACCAGGCCGGAATACGGTGACCCCACCATAGCTGACGTGAAATACACCAGTCACGAATGTTTTCCATCCAGTTTAGGTATGTTTTCTCGAATCGATCTGGAACGAAATTAACTTTATCATTTCCTTCTTGAAGGCTAATCGCTTCTTTTGCTAATGGTTCCATATTAACGAACCACTGTGTAGAAAGGTATGGTTCTACAACAGCTCCACTCCGCTCTGAGTGTCCAACAGAATGCATATGCTCTTCAATTTCGAATAAGATGCCTTCTTCTTGCAGATCTTTAACAAGTTGTTTACGGCATTCGAAACGGTCCATGCCTTTGTACTTGCCAGCATTCTCGTTCATCGTTCCATCTTCATTCATAACAAGAATACGCTCTAAATCATGACGATTTCCGATTTCAAAGTCATTTGGATCGTGAGCAGGTGTAATCTTCACAGCTCCGCTACCAAACTCCATATCAACATAGTCATCGCCTACAATTTCAATTTCGCGACCAACGATTGGAAGGGTAACTTTCTTCCCAATCAGGTGCTTATAACGATCATCTTCAGTGTGAACAGCAACAGCTGTATCTCCAAGCATCGTTTCAGGACGCGTTGTAGCAATTTCGATATGGCCTGATCCGTCCGCTAACGGATATTTCATATGGTAGAAGTGTCCCTGAACATCATGATAGATGACTTCAATATCAGATAGAGCTGTTTTCGTGGTCGGATCCCAGTTAATAATGTATTCGCCACGGTAAATATAGTCCTTCTCATAAAGGGTTACGAACACTTCTCGAACTGCATCTGATAGACCGTTGTCTAATGTGAAGCGCTCACGAGAATAATCTAAGCCTAAACCAAGCTTCTCCCATTGCTTACGAATAAAGGTCGCATATTCTTCTTTCCATTCCCATGATTTCTCAAGGAATTGTTCGCGGCCCAGGTCATAGCGAGAGGTACCTTGTTCTTTTAGCTTCGCTTCTACTTTCGCTTGAGTTGCAATACCAGCGTGATCCATACCCGGAAGCCATAATACATCATAGCCTTGCATACGCTTCACACGTGTGATGATGTCTTGTAAAGTTGTATCCCATGCATGACCAAGGTGTAATTTACCCGTTACGTTTGGTGGCGGGATTACGACCGTGAACGGTTCTTTCGTTTTGTCATCTTTTGCTTCAAAAAATTTGCCATCTACCCAATAATCATAGCGACCTTTCTCAATCGCATTCGGGTCATATTTCGTTGGAAGAGATACTTCATGATTCTCCATACGAGTTCCTCCTTTATCGCCTATACCGGAAAGGGAATAAAAACAAAAAAATCCATTTCATCCTTAAAAAGGACGAAATGGATTCGCGGTACCACCTTTATTTCACAGACGACTCCTGTCATCTGCACACTTTCCTTACATAACGGAGTATTCTCCGGCCTCTTCTACTATCGGTTTCAAAGAGACAGCATCTGGGGCGACCTTCTGAGCGCAAGAACCTGGAAATCTCACAGCGAATGATTCCCTCTCTGATAGGCTTACGTTTCATACTCTTCCCCTTCACGGCATTTATCGATTTTCTTGTACTTGTTATTTTATCCACATTCGCTCTGTTAAGTCAACCTATTTAAGCAACTTTTTCAGTCACAATGACAGCCTCTATGGACATATACTAAAGAAAAGCAATAAAGGAGGTCATACCTTTTGGCACGTTTCTATCGTTACAAGTTGCCACCCTGGTGTCGCCAATGGTTAATCATTATTGAGCGTTGTGTATTGCCGATTGCGTGTTTCCAACTCGTTCGGACACTCTTTTTCCCCACTACGTTCGATGTTTTTCTACTAGGTATCTTAATTGGTCTATACTTCGCATTCCACCTAGAGTGGATTTAACTATTCTCTGCTTGTTGCTCTTGGTACACTCTAGCCTGTTCAATTTGTTCCTGAACGTCCATCGCATGTCTTAAAACATAATAAGACCGTTCTAACTTTTGTACTAGAAAAGGTTGCCCGTTCGCCTGGGCGCCATTTACATAAGTTTCAACTTGGTGAATATATGGTTCTGGATTTAAAAGAAATAAAGCAAGTAAACATCGCTCGCTGTTCAGTAAAGGAAGCTCCTCTTCATAGTACGAGAAAGTTGATATAAGCTGATTGACAGGTGCGTCATGATAACGTAATACATGATAAAAATACGTCGTAATGTCATACACGGGATAATAGGTTTTGGAACGCTCCCAATTTAATAGGTACGGAGTTGAATCATCGTATAGGAAATGCGTGGGCTTAACGTTCCCATGGATAAGAGCTGTACGTATTTGTTTATCCTCTTCCAGATCATCTAAGAAGCGATCACACCAATCCATTCCTATTTCGCATACCTTATCAAGATCACGATAGTGTGTGCAGAACTGTAATTCCACCGGAGCCATGTAGTGTCGCTGCTCGAACGTAGTTACCCACTCAGATAATACATCCCTGTAGTTTTGCAATTGGGTCTTCCGATTGGTCATCAGTTCTTCGTAATCTTCCCGCTTCACAACTTCGGTATGAAGCGAGCGTTTGTGCATCTTCCCAATCGTTCTATACAACTGCTCAAACGGGTAAGGTGGCGTGTCACGATTTGGTGTCTCGATCCAAGGCATCACATAGTAGATCGCTCCCTGACGCTCAACAAAGAGCTCCCTTTCAGAAGTCATATATAATGGAGCCACATGCTGAAATCGATAGTTTTCTATTTTTCTATAAACTTCAATCCAATCTTGAACCGTCTGCCTATTTAAACTAGACCGCTTTACTGCTACAGGACCTACAGGTGTATAGGCCTTATATACTTTATCAGATTGCACTTCCACCTCATAGGCAGATAGCTGGTATGAAGCTAATACATCCACCACCTCTTGTTCCAATTTATTCACTCTCCCTCATTTTCAAGTGTATCTAGATCGATTAAAACTGTTGCCCTACATAAAATCCTGCAACGAAAGCCGTTGCAGGATATAAGGACATCTATGCTTTTGCAGGTATATAAAGAATTTGACCCGCACTCACATCTTCATCACCTAAATTGTTCACACGACTGAGGTGAGTGGGTGGGATTTTATATTTATGAGCAATAGACCCTAACGTATCATCTTCTTGAACAATGCACATTCTCATCTTTGCGTAAGACTCATCGTGTCGTTCAAACATGGACGTTAAATAGCGAGCATCCTGAGGCGCATCTTCTTCATCGCGACTTTCTTCTGACGACTCTTCAGATGATTCTTCAAATTCGTAGTCGCTCATGTCTTCCTCAGATTCAGTTTCCTCATCCTGAGACTGATCTTCGACTTTTCCGAAGAACTCAGAGAATGTCTGGGATTGCTTGTATTTCCAGCGGCCTCCCTCTTGTTCTACTAGCTCTCCTTGTTCTTCCTCCGCTTCAGCCACTACGTCTTCTACTTCCTCTGAATTTCTATCTTCTACCGCTTCAGTCACTTCTTGATGGTCTTCTTGATAGGTTACATCAAAATTAAACGGTTCTGGTTCTACCTCTTCAGGTGAAGGCACTTCCGCTACTTCTTCACTCCTCGTTTCTTCACTCACTCCGTGAATCGCGACAGTTGCATTCAACTTTAATTGCCCTTTCTCAGGGAGTTCATAATCGAAGGAATCGATACTGACTGTCACTTCATCCATCGATTGAATGCGACTTTTGGGAATTGAAATTTCTACAGGAAAACGGTGATAGAACTCACTTACTCCATCATCATGAAGATCTACATTCTCAATCGTTCGCTTTGAAGCATGATCTCGTAAAGAAAGGATCTGCTCCTCTTCTCCCTCCACATCCTCAGAAGACCGGAAATACTCCCCTCCGAGCTCAATTACACCTCGTATAGATACAGAGTCATCATATTCCTGAATGGATATATCCGGCTCAAGAGAGATGCCCATAAACTCCTCAACTTCCTGTCCTCTTTTAAACCAAAGTGATTCATTTAAATGAAAGCTAAACACATTCTGTTCTTCATATGTCAAGCGTTTCTCCTCCCTTCAATGTACACGCAAGACCTTTCGAGCGCCTATGTCATTCTAGATATATGAGAGGGAAGAAAAAATTATGCCTAATCGTAGATCTATAGAAAAACCCCCTCATCTTAGTACATGATGAGGGGGTTGGATTTATGCCTGTATAGAAGCAAAAGCTTTCTTAGTCGCTTCAATTGTTTTTTCAATGTCTTCATCTGTATGTTTGGTAGATAAGAACATTCCTTCAAATTGAGAAGGTGGTAAATAAATGCCTTCTTCAATCATAGCGCGGTAGTACTGCGCAAAACGATCTGTGTTAGACTTCTTCGCTGTATCATAGTTTGTCACGTCACCTTCGTTGAAGAAGAAAGCAACCATAGATCCAGCACGGTTCACCGTCAGAGGGATATGGTATGCTTCAGCCGCTTCTGTGAATCCTTCTACTAAGCGATCAACTTTTTGATTGATCTCCTGGTAAGAGGTTTCTGTTAATGCATTCAACGTTTCATAACCTGCCGCCATTGCAAGTGGATTACCTGAAAGAGTTCCCGCTTGATAGATCGGACCAGTCGGAGCAATCATCTCCATGATCTCCTTCTTACCACCATACGCACCAACCGGAAGACCACCGCCTATGACTTTTCCTAAACACGTTAAGTCTGGCGTGACCCCATAATAACCTTGAGCACAGTTATAATCCACGCGGAATCCGGTCATGACTTCATCAAAAATAAGCAAAGAGCCATGTTCTTCCGTTATGGTTCTAAGTTCTGAAAGAAATCCGTCATTAGGGGGAACAACACCCATGTTTCCTGATACAGGTTCTACGATTACACCCGCAATGTCATCACCATACTCATTAAAAGCATATCGAAGGCTTTCTACATCATTATAAGGAACTGTAATTGTATTCATAGCAATTCCTTCTGGCACACCCGGGGAATCAGGTAAGCCTAAAGTAGCAACACCCGAACCAGCTTTAATAAGTAAAGAGTCTCCATGACCATGGTAATTACCTTCGAATTTAAGAATCTTATTCTTTCCTGTATATCCTCGGGCCAGACGCAGCGCACTCATGGTAGCTTCTGTACCAGAGTTGACCATGCGCACCATTTCAATGGACGGCACACGATCGATCACAAGTTCAGCCAAATCATTTTCTAGCTTTGTAGGAGCACCAAAACTTGTCCCAAGTTCTGTGATCTCCTTCAAACGGGAAACAACCTTATCATCTGCATGACCTAAAATTAATGGTCCATAACTAAGAACATAGTCGATATACTCATTGCCATCGATATCATAGATTTTAGAGCCTTTCCCTTTTTCCATAAAGATTGGGTCCATCCCTACTGACTTAGAAGCACGAACAGGAGAGTTGACTCCACCTGGCATATACTCGACTGCCTTCTGATAAGCTTCCTTTGATTGATTCATCTCACGCATGACAACCACTCCTTTTTCTATTTATTACTCAGATAAGTAACGAGCTACATCTTTTGCAAAATACGTAATAATTAAATCTGCTCCAGCCCGCTTCATAGATGTTAGTTTCTCTAGTACAATTTCCTTTTCATTTACCCAGCCATTTTGTGCAGCCGCTTTAATCATGGAATATTCACCACTCACATTATAAGCAACTATTGGTAAAGGATAACGGTCTTTCATTTCTCTCATAATATCCAAATACGCCAATGCTGGCTTCACAATAAGAAAGTCTGCCCCTTCTTCTACATCAGATTGTGCCTCTCGAATGGCTTCAAGACGATTGGCAGGGTCCATTTGATACGCACGACGATCCCCAAACTGCGGTGAACTATGAGCCGCATCGCGGAAAGGGCCATAGAAAGAAGAAGCATATTTAACAGCATAGGACATAACAGGGGTATTCACAAATCCTGCCTCATCCAAACCACGACGAATCGCTGCAACAAATCCATCCATCATATTAGATGGCGCAATAATATCTGCACCCGCTTTCGCCTGACTAACTGCTGTTTCCACAAGAAGCTCCAGAGATTCATCGTTTACAATTTCCCCTTCATGAACGACACCACAGTGTCCATGATCCGTGTATTGGCAAAGACAAGTATCCGCTATAACGGTTAAGCTTGGAACATCCTGCTTTACTTGACGTATTGCTCTTTGAACGATGCCCGTTTCACAGTAAGCTTGTGTGCCTTTCTCATCTTTTTCATGTGGTACACCAAACAGAATCACAGAACGGATTCCAAGGTCTTCTAGCTCCTGCATTTCTCCCGTTAGCTGATCTAACGAAACTTGAAAAACTCCAGGCATTGAAGAAACTTCATTCTTTATATTCTCCCCTTCTACTACAAATATCGGGAAAATTAAGTCCTCTTTATTTAAATGGGTCTCCCGTACAAGAGATCTCATTGATTCTGTTGTACGAAGGCGACGATGACGTTTAAATTGTAATTCATTCATTAATCATCATTTCCTTTCTCACGAAAATAGCTTCCTAACGCTTCACACATGCCTTCAACTGTTTGATGATTTGGTATTATTCTATGTGGAAACCCGGCTTGCTCAGCCTCCTTTTCCGTGGTAGGTCCAATACATATACAAGGTAAGGATTGAACGGTTTCAAACAGAGAAGGTTCTATAAGCTGTTTAAAGGCTTTTACAGTAGAAGGACTTGTAAAGGTTAAGGCATCCATTTCATTTTCTTGTAATGCTTTATTAAAATCCTCTTTTATTTTAACATTTACACATGTTTCATACATAATTGCTGTTTCGACGTCCATATATGGTTGAATGGTTTCTACGACTTTCTGCCTGGCCAGATTCCCTTGAACGACTAATACTGCACCATTGTCTCGCTCATTTAAGAAAGCTTCTCCTAACGCTTCCCCTGTGTATGTATCAGGCATAAAGTCTGTTTCTAAATTGTAATAGGCTAATGTGTTTGCTGTTTTCCGCCCAACTGCAGCCATTGATCGCTCCTTTATAATGGACAGCGGGACTTGGTAACGCTCACATAACTCCATAAAAAAATGAACACCGTTTGAACTGGTGAATATGATCCACTTGAAGCTATGTAGACGTCTGAGTATATGCCTATTCTCTTCAGACGGAACGCTTTTAAAATAAAGAAGCGGAATTTCTACTGAAATCCCGCTCTGTTGTTCAATACAATTTGTAAAAGAAGCCGCTTGCTCAGCAGATCTTGTGACTAAGATCCGTTTCCCCTTCAGAGGAAACATTACTGATCGAGCTCCTCTCTCACAGCTTCAATAATTTCAGCTCCGCCTCGAGCTTTTATCTTATCCGCAGCCTCACGTCCTACCTCATATGGATCTTGGCCTCGAACTTCTTCTTTAAGAATCGTTTTGCCATCAGGAGTACCAACCATAGCCGTTAGGATAATATCGTCTCCTTCTAGATAGGCATATCCTCCGATCGGAACCTGACAACCACCATTTAGTAAATCTAAGAATGTGCGTTCTGCCATAACCGTACGATGTGTATACGCGTGGTTTAGCGTGTCCATCAAATCACGGATTTCTTGGTCGTCTTCGCGGCACTCAATCGCTAACGCGCCTTGCCCAACAGCTGGAACACAAACTTCTGGTTCTAAATATTCTGTGATGACATCATCCGACCAGCCCATGCGCTTAAGACCAGCTGTTGCAAGGACGATCGCGTCAAAATCTTCTTCTTTTAATTTACGTAGACGCGTATCAATATTCCCACGTATTGATTTAATTTTTAAGTCAGGTCTCGCTGCCAATACTTGCGCAGCACGGCGAAGACTGCTCGTACCAACGATAGCACCTTCAGGAAGATCACGAAACGCTACATTGTCATTTGCAATGTACGCATCACGATGGTCTTCACGAATCGGAATACATCCAATCGTTAACCCTTCAGGCGTTTCTGCCGGCATATCTTTCATACTGTGAACAGCCATATCAATTTCTTTATCATACATAGCTTGCTCGATTTCTTTCACAAACAAGCCTTTTCCACCGACTTTTGAAAGTGTTACATCCAGGATTTGATCCCCTTTAGTCACAATTTTTTTCACTTCATACTCATTTTGTGGTGCGATTTCTTTCAGTTTCTCAATCACCCAATCCGTTTGGGTTAATGCCAATTGACTCTTTCTGCTTCCGATTACGATTTTGCGCATAACAGTTCCTCCTGACAACATTTAAAAGTGAAAATTTGATAGAGAGCTAAATAAAAAGAAGTTCACTAATAAGAATAGAAAAGCTCCTGTGTTATAAAAAGCCATGGTTCGCCCCTGGTACCCTTTAACAACACGAAGGAATAAATAAATTAAGTAAATGAGTAAGACAACAAACGAACCTAACGTTTTGGAGTCATACCAGTAAAACTCATCTCCTGAGGTATATCCCCATACGAGCCCTAAAATAATGGCAATTAAAAGGAGTGGAACCCCTAGTATAACAGCCACATAAGAAAACGTATCCAATTTCCCCAAATCACCTAAACGTAACAACCTTTTATTCCACTTCTTTTCCTTTAACAAACGATATTGGAATAAATACATAAACGAAAATATACAAGAAAATGTGAAGAATCCATATGAAATGATGGCTAATGTAATATGTGTAGCCAATAGTTCACTAACCAACCGCATCGCCTTTTCAGTAGCGTCATACTGAGCACGGGTGAAAATGTGAAGCATCATCATAAAGAACCCTAATACGTTTGTGAAGAATATAAAGAAATCTATTCGGAAGAGACGATTTAGGATAAGTGAAAAAGTTACTAAAATCCATGCATAAAAATAGAGACCATCATATATGGTGACAATCGGAAAATGAGATTCTAATAAAGTTTGTCCTAATAAAAAAAAGGTTTGTAAAACCCAGACCATAGAAAGTAACCAGAAGGCAGCGCGGTTTGCCTTCCGGTTATTTTGAATAAAATCTATAAAGTACCCGATTAAACTCAGGCAATATACTACAATGATCAGTTCATATAACCATTTAAGATCGAACATAAGGAAATTCCTCTCCTAAGAATTAGCTACATTCGATGCTGGTTGAAAGGAAAATTTCCCATCAGATTCAAGGATGGCTTGTCTGTTTTTCTCATTTTGCTTTTGTATTTCTTGTTGAACTTCCTCTTCGATTCCAAAGATTTGCATAAACATATCTAAGTTCTGATCAGCATTAGGCTGAGCCGAATATTCTTTCGCTTGTAAAATCGGCTGTTTTAGCATCTGATTAATAATACTCTTCGTATGCTTACTTAAAACCTTCTTCTCTCGCTCTGTTAAATCAGGCATTTTCCGTTCGATACTTTTCATAGTATCTGCCTGTATAGTAAGAGCTTTCTGACGAAGAGCTGAGATTACAGGAACAACACCAAGGGTCTGCAGCCATTCTTTGAAAGCTACAATCTCGCCTTCAATCATTACCTCGATGGCTTCAGCCGCTTCCTTTCGAGCTTCTAAGTTAGCATCAACAATTCCCTGCAGATCATCAATGTCATACAAGAAGACACTATCTAGTTCATCAATTGCAGGGTCCAGATCACGTGGTACTGCTATGTCCACTAAGAATAAAGGAAGCCCTTTACGCTTTTTATGAGCCGCTTCCAGATGCTGCTTTGATAGTACGTAATCGTTCGCACCCGTTGAACTGATTAGAATATCCGCCTTTTCCAACACACTACTTAACTCACTAATTGGTTTAGCTTGACCACGGAACTGAGAAGCAAGTTGCTCCGCTTTCTCAAACGTACGGTTCATGACCGTTACTTGCTTCACACCGGATCCATGCAGGTTCTTAGCAGCTAGCTCGCCCATTTTTCCGGCACCTAAAATAACAACATGCTTATTCATTAAGTCACCAAAAATCTTCTTAGCTAGTTCTACAGCAGCATAACTTACAGAAACCGCGTTATCTCCAATCTCTGTTTCGTTATGAGAACGCTTCGCTAAAGTGACTGCCTGTTTGAACAGCTGATTGAAGATTGTACCTGTAGTACCCGCTTCCTGAGCACGTAAGAAGGCTTGTTTCATTTGCCCAAGTATTTGAGTTTCACCAAGAACCATCGAATCAAGTCCACAAGTCACGCGATACAAGTGCTCAAGTGCTCCATCTGATTCATAAATAGAAAGGAATGGTGAAAATTCCTCTTTATCTAAATTGAACCACTGGGATAGAAATTGTTTGATGTAATAACGCCCTGTATGAAGTTGATCTACTACCGCGTAAATTTCCGTACGATTACACGTAGAAATGATCACATTCTCTAACACGCTTTTCTGTTGATTTAACGCTTCCATGGCTTTGGCCAATTCCTCTTCTGAGAAGGTTACTTTTTCACGTATTTCAACAGGGGCCGTTTTATAATTTAAACCTGCAACTAAAATATGCACACCTTCACCCCCAAAAAAACTACAAAAATCTACGTCCATCTTTATACTCACTGCTTCTATTATAACACGAGAACCAAAGTCTCAATTCATAAAAATGTGAACAGTTATTGAAAGGTTATGATACGATATATCTATATAAAACTGAGTCGCAATTTGAAATAAATACCGTTAGTACCGTAACACAATGACCCTCAATTAGCAAGGAATGAGGGCTGTTTTTAGAGGAGGTAAACCATAGTGAAACGACAAAATACATTCAGTGGCCTCTTATTAATCGGAATAGGCCTCTACTTTCTTTTAAGAGAATTCCAAATCCCATTGCTCACCCAATTTTATTCTTGGCCTACAATCTTAATGATCATCGGAGTCGCCCTACTTTTACATAGTTATATAGCTATGGAGTATGACACCCTATTTTCAGGCGGCGTTCTACTAGGATTAGGGATCCACTTCCACGGACTGCGTAACTATTCCTTCTGGATCGACCATTGGGGAATATTCCCGCTTATTATCGGATTATCTTTTTTGTTAAGGTTTCAGAAAACACGAAAAGGAATATTTCCTGCTATTATCCTGATCACCCTGTCTCTGTTTGTGATATTCGCTTCCAATAAACCAGGCTGGTTCTACTGGATTAACGTCATCGTGCACTTCATCGAAACATTCTGGCCCCTACTCTTAGTCGGTTTTGGATTATACTTATTATGGTTTAAAAAGAAATAAGTTATACAAGTAAAAGTGCAGGCGTGGTATTAGAGACATGTAAGAACAGATGGGGCCTTTATGTAGTTGAGAGCTAGGGGTGGCTAGGGAACGACTCGCTTTCCGCGGGCGAGCTGTCGAGCCTCCTCCCTCACTTCGTTCAGTCCGGGGTCTCGTCGACCTCTTTCTCCCGCAGGAGTCTCCCCGTTCCCCAGCCACCCCTTGCCATTTATAGTACGAACGGCCCGCTGCTTGAGCGTTTTTGATGCCTAATTCAATCTACATGTGTGTTGTTTCCGTATCTCTCAATATGGAAAAGGTGGGCCTGGAAACTGCGAGACTCCCGTGGGCAGAAGAGCCTAGGTGAGACCCCGGAGACCGGCTTTGCCGGGTGAGGAGGCTCACCAGCTCCCCACAGGAAAGCGAGTGGTTTCCAGGCCCACCTTATACTCAACTAAAGTTAACGGAAACATTCTCTCAGCTTCGAGTCTTCTGCATTTGATGAAATACGTGTTCGTTGAACATAAACGATACAAAAGAAGTCCTCTACTATAAGTAGAGGACTTCTTTATTTCATTATTTTTTTAGATAAGGCTTAATAATACCCCATGCTTCATCTTTTCCTTCACCAGTTTCTGATGAGAATGGCAGAAGCTTATCTTCTTCTTCCATTTCAAGAACATCGATGATGCGTTTAAGCTGCTTGGCACGTTGGCCTTTTTTGATTTTGTCTAACTTCGTTGCCACTACGGTTACAGGAAGTTCATAGTGTTTCAAGAAGTCATACATCAATTGATCATCTTCTGAAGGGTCATGGCGAATATCAACGATTAACATCGCCATACGCAAGCGTTCACGTGTGGAGAAATACTCTTCCATCATTTTTCCCCACTTCGCTTTTTCCTTCTTCGAGACTTTCGCATAACCATATCCAGGTACGTCTACAAACATGAAGGATTCATTTATTCTATAGAAATTAAGTGTTTGGGTTTTACCTGGTTTTCCAGAAGTACGTGCTAATGCTTTTCGTTGAATCATTTTATTAATAAATGACGATTTCCCCACATTAGAACGTCCTGCCAGAGCAATCTCTGGCATTGGGTCTTCCGGATATTGTTGCTGACTAACGGCGCTTATAACAAGTTCCGCTTGATTAACTTTCATGAATTATTTCTCCTCTACTAGTGCATGTTCTAACACTTGATCCAAATGAGTGACCGGGATATAGGTTAACCCTTCACGCACACTCTCTGGAATATCTTCTAGGTCCTTTTCATTTTCCGCTGGCATAATAACGGTTGTCAACCCAGCACGATGAGCACTTAGTGATTTCTCTTTGAGTCCACCGATAGGAAGAACACGACCTCTTAACGTAATTTCACCTGTCATGCCTACTTCTTTACGAACCGGACGTTCTGTAAGCGCAGATACTAGTGCTGTTGCCATTGTAATACCAGCTGACGGGCCATCTTTCGGTGTAGCGCCTTCAGGTACGTGAATATGGATATCGTTTTTGTCATGAAATTCAGGGTCAATGTTAAGCTCCTCAGCTCTTGAGCGGATGTAACTAAAGGCTGCTTGAGCTGATTCCTTCATTACGTCTCCAAGCTTACCTGTGAGCGTTAGCTTCCCTTTTCCTGGATACAAGGAAACCTCTATAGCAAGAGTGTCTCCTCCAGCCGACGTGTACGCAAGACCTGTTGCTGTTCCTATTTGGTCTTCTTTCTCAGCTTGACCATAACGGAAAATTGGCTTTCCTAACAGCTCTTCTAACTTTTTCTCCGTAACCACCACACGCTTCTTGTCTTCTGCTACCACAATCTTAGCAGCTTTACGACAAACAGCAGCAATTTGGCGTTCTAATCCACGTACCCCAGCCTCACGTGTATACTGGCGGACTAGCTTAAGTAAGCCTTCCTCCCTGAACTGAAGCTGGCTTTTCTTTAAGCCATTTTCTTTTAGCTGTTTAGGAAGCAGATGTTCTTTCGCAATATGAAGTTTCTCAACTTCTGTGTATCCTGCTATTGAGATGACTTCCATACGGTCTAAAAGAGGACCTGGTATGGTTTGCATATTATTTGCTGTAGCAATAAATAGAACGTTTGAAAGATCATACGTCTCTTCAATGAAGTGATCACTAAATGTACTGTTCTGCTCGGGATCAAGTACTTCCAGCATAGCAGAAGATGGGTCTCCACGGAAATCACTTGCCATTTTATCGATCTCGTCTAATAAGAAGACAGGGTTAACTGTCTCAGCGCGCTTCATCCCTTGGATAATGCGACCCGGCATAGCCCCTACATACGTACGACGGTGTCCTCGAATTTCCGCTTCATCCCGTACGCCACCAAGGGAAGCTCGTACGAAGTTACGATCCATTGAACGTGCAATAGACCGGGCTAGAGAAGTTTTACCCACACCAGGAGGGCCAACAAGGCAAAGAATCGGGCCTTTAATGCTGTTTGTAAGCTTCTGTACAGCTAAATACTCAATGATTCGTTCTTTCACTTTCTCTAAGCCATAATGATCAGCATCAAGCACCTCTTCAGCGTGAGGGATATGCAGATTGTCTTCCGTTTGTTCTGTCCAAGGTAGAGAAAGGATCCAATCAATATAATTTCTAATTACTGAGCTCTCAGCTGAACTACTAGGGATTTTTTCATATCGATCCAGTTCTTTTAAGGCTACTTTTTGAACTCTTTCTGGAAGATTAGCTTCTTCAAGCTTAGCTTTAAGCTCTTCAACCTCTCCTGATTTGCCATCTTTATCACCAAGTTCTTTTTGGATGGCCTTCATTTGTTCACGAAGGTAGTATTCTTTCTGAGTACGTTCCATTGAACGCTTAACACGCTGTCCAATTTTCTTCTCAAGTTGCATAACTTCCTTCTCATTATTTATGAGATCAATAATATGCTCTATTCGATCTGGAACATGGATCATTTCTAGTACTTGTTGTTTGTCTTTAATCTTTAAAGGAAGATGTGAGGTTACGATATCAGCTAAGCGGCCAGGGATATCTATATCTTGTACAGAAGAAAGCGTCTCATCACTAACCTTCTTAGACACTTTTATGTACTGTTCAAATTGTTCCAGGAGCTTTCGCATAAGGGCTTGTTCTTCTAAACTCTCCCCGTGCGTTTCCTCCATTTCTTTAATTTCAGCCATTAGCAATTCTTCGTCTTCATCATCAGTGTGGTTGACTAGTTCCGCACGATACAATCCCTCTACTAAGATCCTTATTGTACCATTTGGAAGTTTAAGCATTTGCTTAATCTTAGCCATTGTTCCCACTTGATATATATCATTCTCTGTTGGTTCATCAATATTTGTTTCTTTCTGTGCAGCTAAGAAAATAGTATGGTCTTGAACCATAGCTTTCTCTACTGCGTTAACTGATTTATCGCGACCCACATCTAAATGCATGACCATTGATGGATAAACTAATAGTCCACGTAATGGAAGGAGGGGGATGTGAATGGTATTTGGCTTCGTCATTTTTCTTGCACCTCCATGAAATTCCATAATAGAAAAGAGAAAAGAGAGCCTGCCATATAGACAATGCTCTAAAACTCATCAAACATATGGTTCTTTAAAAGTATAATGAAAACCATTTTCTTTGTAAAATGTTTCATTTGCGCGATTGGTTTTATGAGGATTGAGACGACCTCTTTTCAACGAATCGCTTATCCTTCAATAACGATTGAACATCCCCATGTAAAGCCAGTGCAAGCGCTTCTTGTATATGGGTTACAGGTACGATTTGAACCCCTTCTATTTGATTAAACATCTCTTGGTTATTCTCAGCAGGAATTAATACTTTCGTAGCACCAGCTCTTTTCGCTGCCTTGATCTTAGCCATTACTCCACCCACCGGTTTTATATGGCCATGAATACTAATCTCCCCTGTCATCGCGACGTTATAACGTACCGGAAGCTTATGAATAGCAGAGTAAATTCCAAGAGCCATAGCCACACCCGCTGAAGGACCATCGACAGGAATGCCTCCTGGGAAATTGACGTGAATATCGTATTCATGAGCCGGAACACCTAAAGAACGAAGAACAGTGATTACATTTTCGATTGATCCTTTAGCCATGCTTTTCCTACGTATTGATTTACTTTGTGTACCTATACTTTCTTCTTCAGCAATTCCAGTAATGTTAATGGTTCCTTGCTTTGAGGTAGTTGGGAGAACAGTAACTTCAATCTCAAGCAGCGACCCTGAATTAGGTCCAAAGACAGCAAGCCCATTCACAATACCAATTTGGTCCCGATCCCCGATTTTCTTATCATATCTAGGTGCTAGCTGAGAGGCATCTACGACCCATTCAATATCCGCTTTGGAAATGATCGTTCGACCTGCTTTTTTGGCAATACCCGTAGCAATCTGGATCATGTTGACAGCTTCACGTCCATTACGTGCATAGCCTGCTAACGTTTCTAAAGCATCTTTATCTGAAGTAAATTCAATCTTTTCCGCTGCCCTTTTAGCTACTTCAACAACCTCTTCATGCTCAAGTTCTCTAAAGAAAACCTCTAAACAACGTGAACGAATAGCAGGAGGAATTTCTTCAGGCCGCCTTGTAGTTGCTCCAATTAAGCGAAAATCTGCTGGCAGACCCTTCTTAAATATCTCATGGATATGTAAGGGGATTTGCTGATTCTCTTCACTATAATATGCACTTTCAAAGTAAACCTTCCGATCCTCCAGTACTTTAAGTAACTTATTCATCTGAATAGGATGTAATTCCCCAATCTCGTCAATAAAAAGAACTCCACCATGTGCATTGGACACAGCCCCTTGTTTAGGTTGAGGAATCCCAGCTTGCCCCATCGCACCAGCCCCTTGATAAATCGGGTCATGAACAGATCCTATTAAAGGATCTGCTATACCTCGTTCATCAAATCTGGCTGTAGTTGCATCTAACTCAACAAATACAGCTTCTTGACGAAACGGAGAATCTTTATATTGTTTTGCTTCTTCAAGCACCAGACGAGCCGCAGCTGTTTTCCCAACCCCTGGAGGGCCATATACGATCACATGCTGTGGATTTGCACCACATATTGCAGCTCTTAATGCTTCAATTCCATCCTTTTGACCAATGATATCTTGGAAAGTTCTAGGACGAACTTTCTCTGACAGAGGTTCAGAAAGTGCAATTTGACGCATTTTCCCTAATTCAGCCATTTCTTTTTTTGACTCTCGATCAATTGTTACTTTTTGAGAACGTTGATTTTTTAATAGGTTCCAAAAGTAAAGACCAATAACAATCCCAAAAAACAGTTGCACAAATAAGACGATACCCGCTAATGTCATAAAGATTCCTCCTGTACCATACATCTTTTATGTTATCAGCTAGTATCTCCTCAAATAGTCACATTAAACCCAATCATTAAAATCCAACTCACGAAAAAGCATTAACAATTAGTGGCTTTCTAACAAAAATAATCCCGGTACATAGACCGAGATTGTAATGAACGAGAGAGGTTCTCCATATAGGAGAAACCCCTCTCTTTAACTTATAATGAACGTGCTCTTTGGGATAGATGAATTACGCACTCTCTTTAGGTGTTTCATTCTCATCTTGTACTGTACCATCGTTAAAAACAAGCTTAGGACGACCGTTTTCTTTCGTCACGGTGTCAGCCGTAATAATACACTTATCGATGTCTTCACGAGATGGTAATTCATACATTACATCTAACATAATGCCTTCGATGATCGAACGCAGACCACGGGCACCTGTTTTACGTTCAATTGCCTTACGAGCGATCTCACGTAGCGCTTCTTCTTCGAACTCAAGCTCCACATGGTCAATTTGGAATAGCTTCTGGTACTGTTTCACTAAAGCATTCTTAGGCTTTGTAAGAATCTCAACTAACGCATCTTCATCAAGAGATTCTAGCGCACCAATTACCGGAAGACGACCGATAAACTCAGGGATTAAACCATAGCGTAACAAGTCCTCTGGAAGTACTTTAGTAAGAACTTCTTTCTTCTCCATATCTTCAGCGGTTTCTTGTTCAGAGCCAAATCCAATTACTTTCTTACCAAGACGACGCTTTACAATCTGGTCAATTCCATCAAAGGCACCACCAACAATGAATAATACATTGCCCGTGTCGATTTGAATAAATTCTTGATGAGGATGCTTACGTCCACCTTGTGGAGGGACACTTGCAACAGTTCCTTCAAGAATTTTTAGAAGGGCTTGTTGCACACCTTCACCAGAAACGTCACGTGTAATGGATGGGTTTTCAGATTTACGTGCTACTTTATCAATCTCATCAATATAAATAATTCCTTTTTCGGCTTTCTCAACATCATAATCAGCTGCTTGAATTAATTTAAGAAGGATGTTCTCAACATCTTCCCCAACGTAACCAGCCTCAGTTAGAGACGTAGCATCTGCAATTGCAAATGGTACATTTAAAATTCGAGCCAATGTTTGCGCAAGAAGTGTTTTACCACTACCTGTAGGTCCAAGCATTAAGATGTTACTTTTAGCAAGTTCTACGTCGTCGGCTTTCGTAGCAGCATTAATACGCTTATAGTGGTTATAAACCGCTACAGAGAGTGATTTCTTAGCATAGTCTTGCCCTATTACATAATCATCCAGAATTTCATTGATTTCTTGAGGTTTCGGAACCTCTTTGAACTCAACTTCTTCTTCGTTACCTAGCTCTTCTTCTACAATTTCTGTGCACAATTCAATACACTCATCGCATATATAAACCCCAGGTCCAGCAACTAGTTTGCGGACTTGATCTTGAGTCTTACCGCAGAAAGAACACTTTAGTTGTCCTTTCTCTTCGTTAAATTTAAACATGCATTTCACCTCACAAAGTATATGTCACACTAAATCTATAAAAAACCTTTACAACCATTGGTTAAACATCCAAAACCTTTCTTTACGACATCATACCAAATATCATGAGTCACTAAAAGTAAAAAAGCTTCCTGGTCGGAAGATTATCTCACTTCCATTTGTATTCATTATGTACGTGAGTGTATGAATAGTCAACATATGTGCAGTAATCCAAAAGTATGTGTGGGCTGGAAATAAAGATCCAATATACAGCTGATTTAGTATATATGTATTTTTCCATAGTTGGACTCATTCCATACTCCAAAAAGGAATTTATTATATGTAAAAACAAGGCACGAACAAATCGCGCCTTGCTTTCATTAACCTAAACAGCTGAAAGTCAAAAGACTTTCTTATGCCGTTTTACTTTCAGAATCTAAGAAGTCAATAGCTTTCTTGATCTTAAGATCTTCTTCAACTGCTTCTGTGTTGCCACCAAGCATTTGCTTAAGGTTGTCAACATCAGTCTGGTACATAGCAGCCATGTTCTCAAGCTCTTGGTTGATATCTTCTTCTGTAACTTCAACGTTCTCAGCAGTAGCAATTGCTTCAAGAACAAGATTCGTCTTAACGCGCTTACCAGCATCTTCTTTCATTTGCTCTTTAAGTGCGTTTTGATCTTGACCTGTGAACTGGAAGTACATATCTAACGTCATGCCTTGCATTTGAAGGCGTTGCTCGAATTCTTTCATCATACGGTCAAGCTCAGTATCAACCATAGCTTCAGGAATTTCGATTTCTGCGTTATCAGTAGCTTTATTTACAAGCTCTTCACGCTTAGCGTTTTCAGCTTCCTGATCTTTTTCTTGTTGTAGACGCTCTTTCGTTTTCTTCTTAAGTTCATCCATAGATTCAACTTCTTCGTCGACATCTTTCGCGAACTCGTCGTCTAATTCAGGAAGTTCTTTTGCTTTAATTTCGTGAACTTTTACTTTGAATGTTGCTTTCTTACCAGCAAGGTCCTCAGCATGGTATTCTTCTGGGAACGTAACTTCTACTTCTGTTTCTTCTCCAGCAGATTTACCAACAAGTTGCTCTTCGAATCCTGGAATGAACTGGCCAGAACCGATTTCTAACGAATAGTTATCAGCCTGTCCACCTTCAAATGCTTCGCCATCAACGAAACCTTCAAAGTCCATAACAACAGTGTCACCGTTCTCTACAGTGCCTTCTTCTTTAACAACTAATTCAGCTTGCTTTTCTTGTTGTTGCTTAAGTTCGTTCTCAACGTCTTCATCTGTAACTGTAGTATCTTGAGCTTCTACCTCAAGACCTTTGTACTCGCCAAGTGTTACTTCTGGTTTAACCGTTACTTTAGCAGTGAAGATTAAGTTTTTCCCTTTTTCGATTTGCTCAACATCTACTTCAGGACGATCCACTGGAGTAATTCCTGTTTCGTCAATTGCGTTAGAATACGCTTCTGGAAGAATGATATCTAGCGCATCTTGATATAGAGACTCTACACCGAAACGCTGTTCGAAAATTGGACGAGGTACTTTCCCTTTACGGAAACCAGGTACCTGGATATCTTTAACTACTTTTGTGAATGCTTTGTCTAAGGCAACCTTAAATTCATCAGCATCAACTTCAACTGTAAGTTGACCTTCATTACCTTCTAATTTTTCCCATTTTACAGACATGATTTTCCCTCCAACATCTATTTTTCATACATTAATCGTTCATTAAATGTTCTTAAGTTTTGTAACAAAAGAGTGAATGCGTAATTTGCAACCACCTTATTATAACATAATCTATTGTGCTTTCAACAATCTTCTATTAGCTTGAAAGCGTATATGCTTTACAGTTTATTCCTCATCCAACACAGCAAAGTATTGACTCTCATAATACACGATCTGTTCTTTCCAAGCTTCCACTTCTTCTTGTTCTATGTACTGGTGGAAAGGGTACTCATGATCCTCTAACTGTAGAGATGACGAACCTAGCTCATAAAAGGCTTTTGCCAACCCAGGTAATTCATGATCTTCAGGCATGATAGGAAAACGAACATACATGTAACGGAATACGAGCTGTTGAATAAACTCAAACAATGTAGGATTGTCTTGCTCCACCCGTTCTAATAAGTATAACAACTGCCTTGCGGAAGTGTGAGAAAGGATGTCAGATAGCTCTACAGGATTGACCATGATTTCCTCTCCGAGCTTTTTCACCGAAACTTTCCGATCTACTCTTTGCTCTTGCATCCATTGGACAAGCGCCGTCTTTATAACGGGTTCTATGTCATCTTTTGTTAAGTAAGGAGCTATTTCCGTCATAAAAGGCTGAATATCTTGTTTCCGAAGCATAGAAAGAAGCTGCCATTGTTTTTTTACATTATGTGTATCAAGAGCAATAAGTAATTCATCGACTGCCTCAATATTTTCTGTTCTGGTTTCATCTGTACGAAGGTTTTCAGTTATATCATAAAGTTGCCAGAACTGTTTCCGAAGATCTTGAGGAATGTCTTCCGATTTAAACACTTCATCTAGCAAATCAAGCAATTCTTCATACTTTCCTGTTTGGAATAAAACCGTTAAATAGATATGTAAGTATTGAAAATAATGTTCTTCGTCATCTCTCATGAGTTTTTGACACAGTTCTTCTACTTCTTCGTACTGCCCCAATTCCATCAGGCAAATCAGTTTGCCTGTCATAATCTCTGAATTTGCCGCCTCAAAATCAATGAGTTTGTTAAAAGATTGAAGTGCTTCTTTATAATTCTTTTCTTTTAGAGCGGCCAATCCGTCTTGCTCTAATGAAGATTTCCATTTGGGAAATATGACGACATCAGCCTTTTCATGAGTCATGATCCATCCTCCCTCTATTCTTATCACTTATGTAAGTTAACCAACCCTCTTTATCCGCTATCAAGTCTGCTACTCAACTTGATTCGATATAAACAACGAATCTCCTTTTATCTATTCTTTAGGGATTCTTTCCTCTTCTTTAAGGATACTGAAGTACAAACAAAAAATCTAGTTTGACGAATGAAGTTTTACGCTACAGTATCTCCACTTCCCTCTCGTTGTATACACGGAACTGCATATCGTAAATAAGTTTTGGATATGTAAAAAAAAGACTCTAGGAAGATCCTAAAGTCTTTTTCGAAACATTCTATGTCCCAGGAGGGATTCGAACCCCCGACCTACGGCTTAGAAGGCCGTTGCTCTATCCTACTGAGCTACTGGGACGTGATATAAGAAAAATCAAAAGATATTATTATATATGATTTTTGTAATAAAAATATGTATTATGGAGCGGGTGATGGGAATCGAACCCACGACATCAGCTTGGAAGGCTGAGGTTTTACCACTAAACTACACCCGCACGGTTATTTTTTTGTTCCATCTGTCGAAGCGAACAAAATTTATTATAAGGACTATATAGAAATATGTCAATACATTTTAGGCAGAAGATTTAACTTCTGCCTAAAAAAGTTGTTTCATATGTTAAACCGGGGATTACTTCTCCTTGATCATTATAAAACTGTACTCGAACAGATTGCTCCTCATTCCAGCTTACAATCGCATACGTTTTTTCAGGATGGTTCCTCGGCAAACGAATACTACCTGGATTAATAAACAATTTACCATCGACCATTTCAGCACCCGCAATGTGTGAATGGCCAAAGCAAATAATTTGAGCACCTCGTTCTTCAGCACGATAAGATAAAGGCATTAATGTCGATTTCACACGAAATAGGTGGCCGTGAGTTACAAAAAAAGACATATTTTGTATAGATTCTTGTACTTCTTCCGGATACTCGTCATCGAAGTCACAGTTTCCCTTCACCTTGATGTAAGCATCCATTTCAGCAGATTTGTAATCTAATTCCGAGTCTCCACAATGAATCATGCCATCTACTTCATGCGCATGACGGTCTTTTAGAAGCTGAACTTCTTCAGTTAATCCATGACTGTCGCTCACAATTAATACACTAGGCATGAGTTATCTCTCCTTATGAGAATAATTGGTGTATTTTGTCTTCCATTTTTGATAGCGCTTGACTCCTATGGCTGATTTTATTTTTCTCATCAGCTCCTATTTCTGCCATGGTCGCTGTGTAACCATCAGGGACAAAAATAGGGTCATAACCAAATCCACTTCCCCCTTGAGGCTCTTCTAGGAGGTGACCTTCACATGTTCCTCGTTCGAAGACCACACTTTGACCAGGTATACTAAGAGCCAATACACAAACAAAACGTGCTGTTCGATTGTTTTCCCCTTTTAATTCTAATAAAACTTTGTCGAGATTTTTTTGATCATCTTTTGGTTCACCGGCATAGCGCGCTGAATACACACCCGGACTACCATTCAATGCATCAACTTCAAGACCTGAATCATCTGCAATAACCGGTACATTTAAAATAGAAGAAATTGTTCTCGCCTTTAATTCAGCATTTTCTTCAAATGTTTCACCAGTCTCCTCAACTTCTGGGAGATTGCGGTCCAGGTCATCGAGTGATAATGTTTCTATATTATATTTCGAGAATAATTGACGAAATTCGCGAACTTTCCCCTCATTATGCGTAGCGACAATTATTTTTTTCATAATGTCTCTCCCCTTATTACTGGTTGCGATTTCGATCGATATGGGCACTCCATTCACCTATAGCTTCTTTCTGTTGGTCAAACAGTTCCCCAATTCCTCCTTGGGCTAATTCAATCATCTTCTGCAGCTGCGGATATGAGAATGTGGCCTCTTCTCCAGTTCCCTGGAGTTCGACAAATTCTCCATTACCTGTCATGACCACGTTCATATCTACCTGAGCTTTAGAATCCTCTTCGTAACAAAGATCTAATATTTCCTCACCAGTAGGCAATACGCCAACAGAAGTGGCTGCAAGGAAATCTTTAATAGGTAGCTTTTTAATTGTACCTTGTTTTACAAGCTTCCCAAAAGCAAGAACCATTGCCACAAATGCTCCCGTAATAGAAGCCGTTCTTGTTCCTCCATCAGCTTGAATTACATCACAATCTACCCATAACGTACGCTCACCGAATTGCTCAAGGTCAACTACCGCTCTTAAAGAACGTCCGATTAGGCGCTGAATCTCCATTGTCCGTCCTGTTACTTTCCCTTTTGAAGATTCCCTGATATTTCTCTGTTCAGTTGCTCGAGGTAGCATGGCATACTCTGCTGTAACCCAACCTTTGCCCTGACCTCTCATAAAAGGAGGAACACGGTCTTCTATACTTGCATTACAAATCACTTTAGTTTCTCCAACTGTAATTAAGACAGATCCTTCTGGGTGCTTCACATAACCTGTTTCAATATGTACCTGTCTTAGTTCATTTTCATTTCTTCCATCCGTTCTCATGTTACGTCCTCCTTCACTTAATCCTAGCTCATCTTAACATATTTCGAAGCAAAAGTTTACTGTAGTACCATGTCTGTTGAAGACGGTTGTTGATTTTTAATCTGTTCCATATAAGCCCCCGGGAGACTCGAATTTGAGATAATCCAGCTGGAAGGGGCCACAGGAAAGCAGGTGGTTTCCAAGATCACCTTACACTCAATTAAGGCAAGGGGATAAAAGCATAGTTATTCAAACGATAACCACGAAAAAAGAGGCTTCTTTGGATGCCTCTTTTCTCGTTTTATAGTATATGCTAAATCAGCTTATTAAAATCGACCTGTATTTACCATTTCAGGACGAGTAACTGGTTTTGTGAAAGCATTTCCTTCTTCATCATATAACTCTTCAAAGTCTTTAACCTTTACAGACACCGCTTCTACATTCTCATCTTCAGTTAAAGATAAGACAAGGGAATCCATGACTTTTTTCGAGATAATCGATTGATCTTCAAAGTTGCTTAAAACATTTTCGTTGAATGTCAGAGTCAAAACTCCATCTTTGACGGTCGGCTCTTCTGTTAACTGCACACCATCGTTAAATACATTTAAAAGGTCTCCCTTATAACCAGGGCCATTCACAAGAGTTTGTATAATGGTTTCGTATTCACTCTCCGCTGCACCCTCTACACGTTTCGTAACTGGAACATAGTAAAATTGGTCGTCTTGCTGGGCAGGGTAATAAACGGTCACCGAACGACTATTGGAGATATCCGCTACATCTCCTGTTTCAAGATTGATGCCGTTTGCTCGTGAATATCCGCTAGAAAGTGGAGTGTTGTTGACTGGCATAACCTCAGTATCATAACCGTTAATTTGAAGTTTAATCCGGTCTACATTCTCAAACTGAGTGAGCGTGTAGGTCATAGATTGCAAGATTTTTAGCTCATCTTCGGGACGGTATTCTATAAATTCTTTAGATACATCCACAACCAAGGTACCATCTTCTAATAAATCAAGACCATTTACTTCTGTACCTGAAGGGAGTACCGCTTGGAATCCATTTGGCAAGAAGTCTGTTACAGGACCTCCCTTAACCAGGTATTGAAGAACTTGTTTGGCAACATCGTTCGTTTCCGGCTTAGGAAGAGGCAACGTTTGAGGAACGACCATGCCATTTTCATCTAATAAATATAGTTGGCGGGCCACAGTCTCAACTTTGATTACCTCCGTGTTATCTGTTTGCCCCGCGTTCACACTCTCCTCTAATACCGCGCCCTCCCCTTCCACATCCTCTTGTTGTGGGTTATCCATTTCTTTTAAAGATTGCTCCCCTTGAAAGACACACCCTGATAATAGAGCGACACTAGTGACAAGACTTCCACATAATAAAGCAGCACGCTTCCGCATGTTTTCCCCTCCTATGATGGTTTGTACTACTATATATACGAGCTATCTAACAAATTAGACCAACAATTACGAAAGACCACCTAAACAAAAGGCTCGCCTTATGTTTGATGTCCTTCCATATATCCCTCTTATATGGAAGACTTGAAGTTGAGATATTTCAGCAGGAAGGGGCCTTTACGTTTATGAGTGCTTGGTCTTGCTCGGGGACAACTCGCTTTCCTGCGGGAGTTTCGCAGTCCCCGAGCAAGACCTGGCGTTAAAGGGGTGAAAGGCCTAGAAGTTCGGGTCAGGAGATCTAATGTAAAACTATACGGCGGAATGTTTCCGTTCACCCTAACACGGAAAAGGTGGGCCTGGAAACTGCGAGACTCCCGTGGGCAGAAGAGCCAGTCTAGTTCCGGCGTGGAGGACCTAGCGTGATAAGTCATCTTTTTTACAAAGGCTAGTCGCCTTTTCCAAAAAGCTGTCTTATCCGGCCCCACACGATGTGGGGTCGTTCGATGTTGTCACAGGATGTGACGATCCTAGTCGAACTTCCTTTTATCCCTAGGCACCACGCCTGCACTTTTCAATCTAGGTGAGGCCCCGGAGCCTGGCTTTGCCGGGTGAGGCTCACCAGCTCCCCACAGGAAAGCGAGTAGTTTCCAGGCCCACCTTATACTCAACTAAAGCCAACGGAAACATTCTCTCAATTTCAAGTCTTCAATATTACTCCCTAAAGAGAAAAAAATCAGTCTACCCTTCCTAAGGGTAGACTGATCGTTTAATCACCAAGTGTAATGGTTCCTACATGGGAAATTCGTTCTTCAAACCAAGTATCGGCTATATCCCTAAATAAGTTTGCGTCACCAGTAGTGTAAAATTTATGACGTGGTGGACGATTACCCTCGTATAGCCTTCCATAATAGTCAAGGATTACACTTACTTCCTGGGCTGTTTCGTCTCCAGATGAGATTACTGTAATGTCATCTCCCATCACTTTCTGAATTGTTTCTTTTAATAAAGGATAATGAGTACACCCTAGTATCAGGGTATCAATATGATTCGCATTCTTCATAGGTTCCAACGTCTCTCTTACAACGTGTTCGGCTTTATCTCCCCTGAACAACCCTTGCTCAACTAGGGGAACAAACGGAGGGCAGGATAGAGCATTAACCCAAATATCAGGGTTAATGTGTTGAAGTGCATTCGTATAAGCTTTACTTTTAATGGTGCCTTCTGTTCCGATTACACCTATATGTAAGTTCTTAGATACTTTAATGGCTGATCTTGCCCCTGGTTGGATTACACCTATTACTGGAATGTCTAATTGCTCTTTCAGTTGTTGCAATGTGAAGGCAGTTGCCGTATTACATGCAATCACTAGCATTTTAATTTTCTTAAGTTGCAAAAAACGAACCATTTCCCAGGTGAAGTTAACGACTTCCTCCTTAGGTCTCGGTCCGTAAGGGCATCTCTTTGTATCTCCTAAATACACAAATTCCTCTTTAGGCAATTGGCGCATTAACTCTTTAGCTACAGTTAACCCGCCTACACCTGAATCTATAACCCCAATTGGTTGGTCCAAATTGATCGCCTCTATTCGTCATTGCTGCTTTTTTCTTGTTGCTGTACATCTATCATCTCTGTATGCATGCGTTGTAAAAACCCTTGCAAGCTATCAACTTCCTCATTAGAAAAACTACGAAGAACCTGATCTAAATATGCCTGTCTCTTATCAATTACTTCTTGTATTATGGATTCGCCTTTATCAAGAAGATGAATGAGGACAACACGTCGATCTTTTGGATTCCTCACTCGTTCTACAAGTTCATTTTTCTCCATTCGATCAATGAGGTCTGTCGTTGTGCTGCAAGCTAAGTACATTTTATTTGATAATTCACCAATCGTCATATCCCCAGATTCCAAAAGCCATTGTAAGGCCACGAATTGAGGAGGAGTAATAGGGTAGTGATTTAAAATTTCTCTACCTGTTTGTTTAATGATTCCAGATATATGACGTAATTTCTTCTCCACATCTGCAATCTTGACTTCTGTCGTCGTAACCTTGTCCAACTTGTTACCTCCCGAGAGTCCTAATGTAAATATCCTACGTTCATTGTTACGGTTTTCGAAAGAAATTGCAAGAATAAAAGCAGCCCAAAGATATAACCTACGCCCTTTACAAGCTAAATAGACCCCAAAATAAATACCGACCTTCCGAAGAAAGTCGGTGAAATCTAGAGCTTAAGCTCCCCCATACGAAGTAGCTCAATAACAGCCTGCGAACGCCCCTTAACGCCCAGCTTCTGCATAGCATTCGAAATGTGATTACGAACAGTCTTCTCTGAAATGAAGAGTTCCTGTGCAATATCCTTTGTGGTCTTGTCTTGTACTAGCAATTCGAAAACTTCCTTCTCGCGTTTCGTGAGTAATTGCTTCGGCTTATAGTCTTTTTCCTTCAAGCGCTAACCCCTCCTTGCTAACTTAGAGCTGCAGTTCGAAGGGTGGTTATTTAGTCTTTACATCCTATGAAAAAAAAGATAAAGCTGTGCCACACAGACATTCCACTTTTTGCTTATTTTTTAACTTTGAGAGATTAGTCCAAGCTCTTTCGCTCGAATTAAGGCTTCTGTGCGAGAACGGACTTCTAATTTGCTAAAAATACCGGTCAACGTATACTCCACACTTCTTTGAGACATATGTAAGTTTTGGGCGATGTGTTTATTTGTCAGCCCTTTAGATACCTCGTTTAGTATCTTCTGTTCTTTCTCGTTCAAGGACAACGAACTGGCATCTCCATCCGAAGATAGTTGTTGCGTCGTTGCTTCAGCTCTCCTTAACTGTTTAAATAAGTGCAGGGGAATGACAACCTCTTCACGGAGAGCGCAATGAATAGCTGTTACTAGCTGATCTTTGGTTGCCGTTTTACTTACGAAACCAGATATATTCGATTCTACTAGAAGATTAAAATGGGTGTTAATGTCAAATCCCGTATATATTAGTACTTTCATGTCTGGATAAGACGTCTTTACCCTTTTGGCAAGCTCCACACCATTTAGCCCAGGCATGTATAAGTCTAACAGTAATACATCATACGCATGTTCCCTTATTTTGTGTTCCGCACTCATACTATCTGATATTACTTCAACTTCCATATCAGATTCTTGTTCAAGCATTGCTTTCGTCCCCATCCCTACGGCCGGATGATCATCGACGATCAAAATATTAATCATTTAACTCCTCCCCTTCGTGGTTTGCTGCGTTGAAGAATGTGATGTACATTTGAAATCCTTGTTTAGGAGCTGATTGTATACTAATTTCACCATTCAACCCATTTACCCTTTGTTCAATCCCCGATATCCCCATATGTGAATAAGTTTCAATTCGCTTATTCGGATTAATCCCGACTCCATTATCCTCATAAACTAACCTTATATCTGATCCCTCTCTATACAACATGATAAATACTTTATCAGCTCTTGAGTGCTTCATAGCATTCGTTAATAGTTCTTGCACAATGCGATAGATCCCCAGTACGTACTGGCTGTTTAATTCTACTTGGAACGCTCTTGAATCAAACGTTACTGTATAATTGGAGCGGAGTTGATATTGGTTAATCAAGTTTTGTAAAGAAGGAATGAGTCCTAGCTCCTCTAAGAACGGAGGCCGCAATTCGTTACACGTTTCCCGAATGAGATGGATATTATCCAATAACTGCTCCTTAAAGCTGTACATTTCATTTTTTACCTCTGGCTCCATCGAACGCTTTCGGTTTACGAAATCATCCATTTGCCTGTATAAGTATAATTGTTCCTGCAAAACAGAGTCATGAAGATCGATCGCAATTTGTTGACGCTCATGTTCTGCTAGAGAGAAGAGTAGTCTTGAAAGCCATGCAGGATAGTTTTGCTGACGATCGTTTTTAACGTGTTGAAGCTCTTGGAATAAATCTTCAATAAGCAACAAGTTTTCATGAGCAATATTCGTGTTGTAGGAGATGGTTTGCAGGTAGCCCCTCTCATCTAAATTCAATTGAGTTCGGTTTGGCTTCTCTGATATATAGAGATAGGTAACTTTACTGACCGTGTGACCAATCACCAGTACATACCCTTCATGTTCTTGTAGTTTCACTAAATTACCTACATCACCCAATACTGTTTTCGAGCGTTCTACACATTCATTCATTAATGAGAGAGGTACTTCTTGATAAAGACAATAATAATTTGAAATTGTGTTTTGCGAGAAGATATAAACTTCTTTTAAATCTAATACATCAAGTAATTCTCGCTTCAACCTTTTAAATAAACCAACCGCATCACGTTCCTTTTTCATCTCATGAACAAAGCGTTGCAGACTTTGGTGGTAATTCTTCTTCTCAGAAAATAAATTTCTTTGAATTTGAAAATTGAAAATCTCTTTTACATAAAGAAAAACAATCATCACTACTAATATACCAATACCCAATTGGATAAGGTCTTGTATAGAAAAAGGATAATCAATAGTAAACCCAACCAATGCCACAATTAACACAGTGGGTATAAATGAAGAATACGCATAATATCTAATACGCCCCATTACGAAATCTATATCTAACAACCGCTTGGCTGTAATAAGATAGATAAAAGTAAATGGCATGACCATGAGAAACAAAGCACTCGCTTCACCTGATAAAATTTGAAACCCAAACAAATAGTTCGGGAGCATATACAACAGGATAAAAGGCATAAAGGATACAAATAAACCAACAAGCATATATTTTAATATAGGTGCGTATACCGTCTGTCTATATCGCTTATATCCGATTATTATTAGAAATAACGCTATACAAGTGTAAGTAATAAATAATATTGAAATAAATTGCGGGTACCAGTCTGGATAAAAACCATTAATTAAACAATAAGCTTCATAAGTTACAATAACGCAGGCTGCTATCTTCATCCAGTTATATACTCCAGAAGCATACCACCTGCTTTGTAAATCCCTAAAATAACTATCTACAAAATGCAACAGTAACGATGGCCCCATTAGTAATGTAACCGTACTCACTAACGTTGAAATCATGTCCCCCCGAGCAGACCCACTAGCAGATAAGTAGGCAAGCCCAACAGTCAAGAAGAATAAAATCAGCCTGTTTCCTGATTCATTTTGTTTCTTATGAAAGAGAATAAACAAGGATAAGAGTAGCATAATCAACATAAATGAGCATGGAAAGATGATATAGAACAACCATTGGTCTAGACTTACTTCATCCTCAATTTTAGTATAATGAACAGACATTTCCCCTGATGCTCTAATTTTAACCTTATCAGCTTTTTCAACATTTTCGTAAATTTGCACGGTCGGATAGTCACTTGGCTCTACTCCATCTATACTTATTACCTCGCTACCAATTTTTATATCCTGGTTAGAAGCCCAACTATACTTATCAATATGAACAATCTCCCACCAGCCTGCATCAGTTTGTTTCACATCTATCCCTATATAGGGAATCTTTAAAATTACCGCTATTAAATAGATGGAAAGTAACGTAAATAAGATTGGGAAGAGATATCGACGAAATCGCATAAGAATTTTATTTTTCTTCATAGGGTACCCTCTATTATGTATAATTTCCGATATATACTTCGACAAAATCGGTCTATTGTCCTAAGTTACCTTACCGAATATCATACAAATGAAATTATCCTTTTGCAACCGATACTTGATCTTCATAAGCTCTTTTTATTTCCCGGGGAATCGATATAGGTTTTCCTGATTCGGCATCTATCTGCACAATTCGACCTCTCCCTGTTAAACAAACAGCACCTTCCTCGTTCGTAACAAGGTAATGAAGATCATAAGATGTATTTCCTACGTAATGTATTTTGACTGCTACAGACAAGACGTCATCAAAATAAACTTGTTTATGATAATCACATTGAAGATCTGCCGCAACTGGTATGGTCCCTGAAGGATCGGACTCTTTCTGAAAAGCATCAATAGATTTTAAAAATTCAATTCTAGCTTCCTCAAAATAAATAAATGGAACTGTATTGTTCATATGACCAAACAAATCTGTTTCTGAGAATCGCACCTTTGTTCTCACAGAAAACGTAAATCCTTCTAACCACTTCTCAGGGTCTTCTACATATGAAACTTTCTTCATTAAAATTCCTCCTCGTATCTATATGAGTCCATAATAAACTCCTGCAACTTAAACAGCTGCAGGAGTCTTGATTTCGTTCTTGTCATCTCAATTAGTTTACTTCGTGGTCACTACCAAAGAAGCTCTTGAAAGAATGTAAGGCTGTTTCTCTATTCATTGACGCAATAGAAGTTGTTAATGGAATACCTTTCGGGCAAGACTGAACACAGTTCTGTGAGTTACCACACTCTGAAAGTCCACCTTCACCCATTAAAGCTTCCAAACGTTCGTTTTTATTCATAGCTCCTGTTGGATGAGAGTTAAATAAACGAACTTGAGAAATGGCTGCAGGACCTATAAAGTCTGATTTACTATTAACGTTTGGACATGCTTCTAAGCAAACACCACATGTCATACATTTGGACAACTCATAAGCCCATTGACGTTTGTTCTCAGCCATACGAGGACCTGGTCCTAAATCGTGTGTACCATCAATCGGAACCCAAGCTTTAACCTTTTTAAGAGCATCAAACATACGGCTACGATCAACCGCAAGATCTCGCATAACAGGGAATGTTGACATTGGTTCAAGACGAATCGGTTGTTCTAGCTGGTCAACAAGCGCTGTACAAGACTGGCGGGGCTTCCCGTTGATTTTCATGGAGCAAGCGCCACACACTTCTTCTAAACATCCCATATCCCAATAGACAGGTGTTGTATCTTCCCCATTTGCATTGACAGGATTACGACGAATTTCCATAAGTGCTGAAATTACGTTCATATTCTGGCGATATGGTACATGGAATGTTTCTTCATAAGAAGAGGATTCCGGATCGTCTTGACGTTTAATTATAAAGGTGATGTTTTCAGTTTCACTCATGTTTATTTACCCCCTTTACTTTTTGAATAGTCCCTCTTACGTGGTTGAATATGAGAAATATCCACGTCTTCATAGCTAAATACCGGGGCATTATTCTCTTGATCATAGCTTGCTTTCGTCGTCTTCAGCCACTCTTCATCATTACGTTCTGGGAACTCAGGTTTATAGTGAGCACCACGACTTTCATTACGATTCAATGCACCAATCGTAATAACACGAGCTAGTTGAAGCATGTTTTGGAGTTGACGGGTAAACATAGCCCCCTGGTTACTCCATCTTGTTGTGTCATTAATGTTAATATCATTAAAGCGCTCTTGAAGCTCTTGAATTTTCTCATCCGTTTTGCGAAGTTTTTCATTCTCTCGCACAACGGTAACGTTATCTGTCATCCATTCTCCAAGTTCTTTATGAATTTGATACGCATTTTCAGTACCCTTCATATTCAGAATCGCATCAAACTTCTCTTGTTCTTCTTTTAACTTATTATCGAATAGAGTAGAAGACATATCTTCTGCCGTTTTATCCAATCCGCTGATATATTGAACGGCTTTCGGGCCTGCTTCCATGCCTCCAAAAATGGAAGAAAGAAGTGAATTCGCTCCAAGACGGTTACCACCGTGTTGAGTAAAGTCACACTCACCAGCAGCAAATACACCAGGAATGGTCGTCATTTGATCATAATCAACGTAAAGTCCACCCATTGAGTAGTGAACAGCTGGGAAGATTTTCATTGGCACTTTACGAGGATCATCCCCTACAAATTTCTCGTAAATTTCTATAATTCCGCCTAACTTAACATCTAACTCTTTAGGATCTTTATGAGAAAGGTCGAGGTAAACCATATTTTCACCATTAATACCAAGCTTTTGGTTCACACAAACGTCGAATATTTCACGTGTTGCTATGTCACGAGGCACAAGATTTCCATAAGCAGGATATTTCTCCTCTAAGAAGTACCAAGGCTCACCATCTTTATAAGTCCATACACGGCCACCTTCGCCACGTGCAGATTCACTCATCAGACGTAACTTATCATCCCCAGGAATTGCAGTAGGGTGAATTTGGATGAATTCTCCGTTTGCATAAACCGCCCCTTGCTGGTAAAGTGCTGAAGCCGCTGAACCTGTATTGATTACAGAGTTCGTAGATTTACCAAAGATGATCCCAGGACCACCTGTAGCTACAATAGTGGCATCTGCTCTAAAGGCTTTAATTTCATGGGAATTGAGATTCTGCGCCATAACACCACGGCTTACACCAGAATCATCGATGATAGAAGACAAGAATTCCCAACCTTCGTATTTCGTTACAAGCCCTGCCACCTCATGTCGGCGTACTTGTTCATCTAAAGCATATAATAACTGCTGACCTGTTGTCGCACCGGCATAAGCCGTACGGTGGTGTTGAGTACCTCCGAAACGACGGAAATCTAGTAATCCTTCAGGAGTACGGTTAAACATAACCCCCATACGATCTAGCATATGGATAATGCTTGGAGCTGCGTCACACATTGCTTTAACTGGAGGCTGGTTTGCTAGAAAGTCTCCTCCGTAAACCGTATCATCAAAGTGTTCCCATGGAGAGTCCCCTTCTCCTTTTGTATTAACAGCACCATTAATTCCGCCTTGCGCACAAACAGAGTGAGAACGCTTAACAGGTACAAGGGAAAGCAAGTCCACGTGTACACCGGCTTCAGCGGCTTTGATTGTTGCCATTAGTCCAGCGAGTCCCCCGCCTACGACTACGATGTTTTGATTACTCATTTTTTAATGCTCACTCCCTTAAATTCTTTCAAAGACGTCTATATCGTACGTACATTTAAATAAATGCTAGGATAGCTGCTACACCTACATAACTTAGTGCGACAAAAATCGCCAATGTTACATAAGTAGAAATGCGCTGTGAACGTGGAGACATTGTTATGCCCCAGCTTACTAAGAACGACCATAATCCATTCGCGAAGTGGAATGTTGTCGAAACAACACCGATTATGTAGAAAACAACCATAAACGGATTTGCTAAAATATCTGCCATCATGGAAAAGTTAACTTCTTCTCCAAGAGCTGCTTGAATTCGCGTCTCCCATACGTGCCATGTTACAAAGATTAACGTAATAATCCCGGAAATACGCTGTAAATAAAACATCCAGTTACGGAAATAACCATATTGACTTACGTTATTCTTAGACGTAAAGGCAATATAAACCCCGTAAATGGCATGGAAGTAAAGAGGAATGAAGATAATGAATAGCTCTAATACAATGCGGAATGGAAGACTCTCCATAAAGTGAGCCGCATCGTTAAACGCCTGTTCCCCTCTTGTTGCGAAATGGTTCACAACTAAGTGTTGGATTAAGAACACCCCAACTGGAATAACCCCTAGTAATGAATGTAACCTGCGATAAAAAAACTCTCGATTGCCTGCCATGTGTGACGTTTACCCCCCTCGAATAGTATGTAACTTTATTTGCGCAAACTTTTCAGACAATAAAGCGCTTTACTAAACCCTTAAAAAAAGGAAACAAACTCGAGCGTTCCCTCAATTTATCTGAAAAAAATGCACAATTTATGTCACGTTTATTGTACTTCTATCCATGGTAAGCGTCAAGAAAACAAGTTAATAAATTGGTTGATTGTGGTTTTTGTTTTAAAGTTCAACTCATAAAACGATATCTTTACACTCTATTCGGAAAGAACATATTGCAGAGAACCGTGCCCCCTGCAATAATGAAAAGAGCAGAGAGGATGAACATAAATGAATGAACAAATCGCCAACTTATTCGATGAATACAGTGATGTACCCTCTTCATTAATTGGCCATGAGGTACTGAGGAATCAACTTTTGCCAGATTTATTAGGTAAAGAAAAAGATACGATCTTATATTTTATGGGAAAAAGCTTGGCTCGAAAATACCCTTGCGAATCTATTGATGAAATCGGAACATTTTTTGGAGCAATGTCCTGGGGTGAGCTTTATTTAGATAAAGAAAAAAAGAAAGAGTACCAATTTACTCTTTCTGGCGAACTAACCCAAAAAAGATTAAAGTATAAAACCCCATATAATTTTCGGTTAGAGGCTGGCTTCTTAGCAGAACAAATTACATTGCTCATAGGCACCACAGCCGAGTCCGCTTATGAATGCAATAGTAAAAAACAAACGATATCCTTTACTGTGATGACGACTTAATCCATTTAAATAAAGTAATATCACTATAAACAGGATCAAATAAGGAGTCAGATTCAAATTGTTTAACAGGGATAAAGGAAGACGTATCTACTCCTTGTTGAGAGAACCCACGCACAGCCCGTTCTGTAACATAGACCGATCTCCCTTTCTCTCGTTGTCTCATTGCATCTTGTTCAAAAAGGGTATACGTTTGAACCTTTTTAAATGCAATCGATACTCCTACATACTGCAACACCCGCTCTTCTTCCCAAGTATATATCTTTAGAGGTTCAGATTGTTGCTCAATGTATTGTGCCAATTGATACGTAGCAGGTAACTCCGTTGCCTGCTTTTCTACGTATTGTATACTTAGTGTGGTTTGAACAATAAGTAGGATTGTGCTAATCCACAACACTCCTCTACTTCTTGATTGAAGCGCGCGCGTAAGTAGGATCGCTATAAGTATAACCACAACTGGTATAATATGCCTTGGTTTATCTACATTCTGAGCAAAGAATGCCCAGATAGTATAAGCCATTAACAAACTCCACCATAGCTTTCGATTAGAAAGGTTCAGAGGTCGGGAGACGTTATAAAAAACAAGAGTGCTATATAATAACAGAATGACAACAGTTTTGAGCGAAAGACCTACCCACAGAATATTACCCCATAAAAACGTGATTATTCGAATAAAGAAAGGATCTTTTTCAGTCGCTATGGATCCACCCCACCCTGTAAAATGGCCTTTCACAAATTCAATAGCAATGTACTCAAAGCTCCCTATCCCTCCAACTGACAAAACAAGGGGATAAACCCAAAAGAGTTGAAAAATGATAGCTACTCCAGCTTGTTCTAAAACATGAGCCCCGCCTTTTTCCTTCCACCTTTTGTACCATATGATTAAAATACCAATACTTAAAGGCAAATAAGAAAGCCTTACACCCATAAGAATGCTAAATAACAACAGAGAGAGAAGGTCGAAACTATACTTCCCTTTCTCAAGTGCTAACACAAGACTCCATATGTACCACCACATCACTGTATATGCCATTCCCTCAGACATCGGAGAAGCTATAATGATATTTAGAAATGGAACTGATTGTGATAGTGAAATAGCAATAATCGCTCTGCCTGTAGAGAGATAACGTTTATAGATTAGCCACATTGGAATGATAGATGATAGGGATAGCACGCTATTCCATACTGAGAGTGCCAAAGCAGGATCATTCACAAAATTCTCAAGAAGCATACCACCCAAAATAAAATAAGGATATCCCGGGAAATGTGGTTGCATATCCAGAAGGTTAAACGACTGAACACCTAACGCGAAATCCACTGCATCCCAGCTTCTTGCGAAATCGCTACTATAATGAATACGAGCAAGCACAACCACTAATAAGCATAAAACTGCTATTCCTGAGCTGCTTTTTTCTAAAAATCGGAATTTCTTCATGAACTTGTTCCCTTCTTGCAATTAGATACGAAAAAACCCGCACATATGGCGGGTTTCATAAAATTAGGTTTATAAGGGGGATAGGCTTATGCTACGGTTTGATCCACTGCTTTAGACTTCTTTCTTCTAAATAGTGTGAATTCCTTAGCATGTAACATATTTGCACCAATAATAAATGCAAAGTACAACCAATATGCTGCGATTTGTTCAACAGTTGGATTATGACTGTATCCAAACATGGCAGCCATAAACAAACCAATCTGACCACTAATCATTACATCATTACCTGTGTCACGCTCAAAATGCATCTCGTCTTGATAGTGCTCAGGCATAATTTCTACGATATTATAAACCGCTTTAGGAGTCCCTTGTACTGTCTCATATACAGAACCCATCTTCCCTAAGTCCTGCAGCATTCCGACTCCTTGTACCAATAGTCCAGCAGCTATGAACATGATTAATACTCCTGTAACTCGGAAAAACGTTTTTAAAGAGAACTTCATGGTCCCAGTAAAGAAAAGATATCCTAATATTAATGCAAGCATTAAGCCGCTAAGAGCTCCATAACTTGTAAAGACTTCCTGGATATCTCCACCACTAATAGCAGCAAAGAAGAACACGGTCTCTACGCCCTCACGTAGAACGATTAAATACGTATGAAGAATGAGAGCAGTCACACTCCCTGCCGTCACGGCAGCATTGATTTTCTTTTGCATGTCTCCATTAACGTTCTTCGATTCTTTCTTCATCCACATGACCATGTGACTAAGCAGTATGACTGAAGCAAACAGAATACCTATTTTCAAATATACTTCAGACCCGAAGCTAGCAAAGCCAGTAAAAATAACTTGGAATAACAAAGCAACTCCAAAGCTACTTAAGAGTGCAAAAAACACACCAGCGTACACCCACGGATGGTACTTCTTCGCATCTAAGCGCGTTAAATAACTTAAAATCAAACCAACAATTAATATCGCTTCTAATGCCTCTCTCAGTGTAATCAAAAAGGCCTGAAAATCCATAGTTGTTCTCCCCCTTCTATGCCTACTCTTTCTTACGATTCTTCATTCTATTAAAGACAATTAATAAGACAAATAGGACAACAAGACCGATCGAGACCCACTTCCACATAGGATTTGACTCTCCATCTCCTCCACCAAACAGTCCTAAGTTTTCTTCTGTTAAGTTCGCATTATTATCCTCTTGGTCAGGAACTGGAAAAGCTTCTTTTAAAGAAGTGTTGATCGCTTCTATTTCTCGATCAAACGTCTCTTGGTCACTTTGCTGATCCCCAATTCCAAATAGACCTGGGTTTCCTAAGGATTGCAAGGCTTGATCAAAAGAGGCATAAATGGATTGAGCGGCTTCTTCCCCTTGATCATCTTTAAAGGAAGGTTGTAAGACGTCAAATGTACCTCGTGCTTTAGCGAGTAATAATTTCGCCTGACCATAATCCTCAAACTGTTCCTGAGCGAAATGAAGACGACGCTCTACATTCAACCGTAGTGCTGTTCGATAACTCTTTAAAAGCAACTCTTGGTCTTGACTTTCGAGCGCTTCCTCTATGTAAGGAACCGTTTGTTTAAAGTATAAGTTAAATTCTTTATCGTATGTTTCAATGACTTGTTCGGCTTGATCCCAATCATCAGCTTCAACATATTGTTTCACTTCTTTATAAGCTTCGGCGAATTTTTCTTCACCTGGGTCCCCATAAGAATAAGCAGCTGTATTGAGTGGATCAATAATTAGTAAACTAAGTGTAAGCGTTATAATGGAAATGATAATCTTTTTCATTTGAGACCTCCTACGATAATGATAATGATTATCAACGTCTGCGTCAAGCAGAGTTCAGCATTTTTTTACCTATTAGATGGTTTTCTTTAAGTTAAACAATAACAGAGATCTCTGGTAATTATTTTTCCGTTCCATATAAGCCCCTTATATGGAAGACTCAAAGTTGAGATGTTTTAGCTGGAAGGAACCGTTACTTTTAATGAGTGGTTGGGCTAGCACGGGGGCAACTCGCTTTCCTACGGGGAGCTGGGAAGCCTCCGCGTTCGCTTTCGCTCTCTGTGGGGTCTTCCCCAGGCTCCTTACCCCGAGGGAGTCTCGCAGTCCCCGAGCTAGCCCTTACGTTAACTAAGTTAACGGTCCCGCGATCACGCAATTTAATCTTGTTTCTTCTCACAGGGCTTGTTTCTGTTCACACTAATATGGCAAAGGTGGGCCTGGAGTCTACGAGACTCCCGTGGGCAGACTCACCAGCTCCCCACAGGAAAGCGAGTGGTTTCCAGGCCCAACTTACACTCAATTAAAGCAAACAGAAACAATCTCTCATCTTCGAGTCTTCAAGATTACTGCCCTATTCTTGAATAGCCTATTATTAAAAAAGGTGATAGGGGAAACGACTCGTTCCCCCTATCACCGCATGGCTATATCAAGTCCACTCTTCATTCCTCTGTGATTTAGTGAATGGGATTGGTTTTCGCCTCATTTCACGATAAATTGCAGGTAACACAGAGCTCATATAAGCCTTGAATTTAATAAAGGATTCACCTTTTTTTCGAACTTGATAATTAATAGGAATTTCTTTCATTCGGAAACCTTTTCTAACAATATTGAGGGTAACAACTTGGGCATAATTGTAGTCATGGATAATTTCAGCCTCTTGTAGAACCTCTTTAGAAAAAGCTCTCATACCAGATTGCCCGTCATGAATCCACCTTCTCAAGAGAATAGATTGAAGAAGGGTGAAAGCATAGTTCCCAAGGCGTCGGTGTAACTTCATCCCATCAATGGTGCCAAGAAAACGGGACCCCATAACATAATCAGCCTTACCGTCCAATATAGGCTGAATCACATCAGGGATTTGACGGCCTGGGTATTCCAAGTCAGCATCAATCATAACACCGATATCTGCTCCTAATTCTAAAGAACGTTGAAACCCTTGTCGGACAGCAGCTCCTAATCCTTGATTGGTTTCATTTTGATAAACCGCATCAACTCCTGCTCTCTTGGCTAACTCAACTGTATTATCTTTAGAACCATCATCAATGACAATGATCTTCACTTCCACATTACTCCCCATTTCACGAGGGATCGTTTGAATCATTTCCTCTATACAATCTTCTTCGTTGTAAGCAGGTAAAAATACGACTACCTTTTTCATGATGATGGGTCCTCCTTCTTCTGCTGGGTCAACACTTCTCCACGTGAATGGTCAGGGAAAGGTGCACCAAGTAAGTGTGCAATCGTTGGAGCTAGAGATACAAGACTATGCTTCTTCTCCACACGTTTCCCCTTCTCTATAGTTGGGCCTGTCATGAAGAATGGAACGAACCGTTCTCCTTCATCAAGGTGACCATGACCACCTATACCATCAGCTTGACCATGATCAGCGCAAACCATGAGGGTTGTATTTTCCATAAACCCTTTTTTCGTCAACCAATCTACATAATCTTTAACAAGCGCATCTGTTTCTTCGATTTTTTCGATATAATCATCGTATAACACACCGCGACTATGTCCTGTTTGATCGGTACTTATTAATTGCATGATAAATAGTTCCGGGTCTTCTTCCTCCATAATTTTCTTTCCTTTTTGAACAATGTTTTTATCCGCAACATCGTTATGCATAACAGCCGTTACAGTATCTACATCATCACCGAACGTATCAACAAGATGAGCAATACCAAGTAATCGGCCTTTCTTATCTACTTTACGTAAGGAATCGAAAATACTTTCGGTTTGTGCCCCGAGCTTCCATACCATGTTACTTTGTATTTTATGTTCAAATGGATAGGTTCCAGTAAACATAGAGGTGAAACAGACAACCGTACGGGCAGGGTATACGGTCTCCATTTGAGTATATTCTGTTCCTTGCTGTTTTAAAGAATCAAGGAAAGGTGTATGAGCGGCCTCAAAACGGTCTTTTCTCATTCCATCAATAACAATTACAATAACCCGCTCATTAGTTGCTTCGTCTGCTTCTTTGTAATTTTCTTTCGTGTACGATTCATAAGGCTTTGGCTTCCAATCAAATAGAAAATGGTGCAAAACCCATGTAAAGACCGCTACACCTGCGTAGAACAGGATAAGCTGATATAGATTGGTAATACTTAGACCGCCCGTATCCAAATGTTGAAAAGCATACTCCCACACTCCTAGCAGGAGAACAACTTTAGGTATTTGCTCTTGTGCATTCCCACTTGTTGAGTCACTATTCTTTAGTACGAGCTTCCAAAATCGCGTAAAATTCCACCATGTAGTACCAATTCTCATATGATAATAAAAAGTTCCCCAAAAGAACACAGTAAAGAAGAAATATAAACCCAGAGCTAATAACCATAACGATAAGTAACTACTTTCGAAGATCATTAAAAACCCGACAACCGGGATCCATAAATACGACCTTAATAACAATGGGAAATCAAAATAATAAAACAAGGCTAATAACGGTAGTACGTATATGACGCTGATTGCTAACGCCCCAGCTGATGTATACAAATCGTTTAAGTGATACAAAAGCATTATGCCTAAAACAAAAATAGGAGTGAAAGGTTTTCCTTCGTTTAATAAATTCCATCCTCGTGCTGCTACTTTTTCAAATGATGAAGCTTGTTTCATTGTATTATCCCCTCCTCTTAAACCATCTTTTAACAACGTTGCTTGAAACGGGGGTCAGATAAAAACTAATAAGCCCCGTTATATAGGCATAAATAAATTTAAAAACATGCGTAATAATTGCAATTGTATAACCCGTCTCAATCGGAACATCTATGAAGGTAAGAGCATAACTCTGAACGCTCTCATAACCTGCAATGTGGCCAGGGGTGACCTGAAACACACCGCTTACTACAGCAACAGATGTCGCCCAAACGGCTTCAAAGAATCCAATACCTTCAATTGCAATCCTACCAACACTATAAATCGTAAAACCTTCGAGTACCCAACTTAGTAGAACTAGACCAAATAATAGTAGTCCTTTAATAGATAACAATGTAGATGCAAAATGGACCATAGATCTGAGAATAGATTTCCTTAGTGTATGCTTAGCGCGAAAAGGTAGCACGAGTACAAATAAGACCATAACAGTCAAGGTAATGATCCCCACATAGAAAAACGTATCCATATATATAAAAGTGCCAATACCAGCTAAAAGAACAAGCCCTCCTAAATCAAGCACCCTCATTGCCACAACACTACTTACACTTTCCTCCCATGATAAAGGTTTCGCCCCTTTAATCACACCTGCTCTTACAACATCTCCTGTTTTAAAGGGAAGAATATGATTCATAAATAGCGCGTAATGTATACCAGACCAATAAGGAGCAAAGCTTCCTTTTTCACCTATATAGCTCTGCCAAACGTATGCTTTCACACAAAACGAAAGAGCGTAGGTTGAAATCATTACCCCTAGCCATAAGGGGGAATAAATCAACTCCATTGCGACACGTGTAACCGTCTTTAATGAAAAGTATTGTAGAGTTAGATATATAAATAGGCCCGATAAAAGGATACCAGCTATTCGAATGGTCCAACTGACCATTCGTTTACTTTTCATAACTCATAAACCATTGAACCGTTTTTCTAAGACCTTCTTCAAACGTGTGCTTCGGCTCGTATCCTAGTAACTGTTTAGCTTTCGTTAAGTCAGCCCATGTTTGTTGTACATCGCCCTTTCGAAAGGGAGAATGATTAACCTTCAAGTCAGGAAACATGTCTTTCAGAGACCCGACTAATGCTTCAATTGTGACCGGGTTACCTGAACCAATATTATAAACGTGATTCCCCTTACTATGTTGTAGCGCAAGGCGCATACCATCCACTATGTCATCTATATAGGTATAGTCACGAGCTGTACCGTTCCCAAATACAACGATCGGTTCATCCTGAAGACTTGCTTGAATAAATTTTGGAATCGCCATATCTGGTCTTCCCCATGGCCCATATACTGTGAAGTAACGGAAAACTGTTAATTGGAAACCGTATACTTGTTGATACATGTGTGCATATGTTTCTCCGCTCACCTTAGCTGCGGCATAAGGGGAAGAGACATTTTGTATAGGTAAATCCTCACTCATCTTTCCTGACCTGTTTCCGTATACAGATGAAGAAGACCCAAATAATACATGCGATATTCCAGCTTCTCCAGCAAGCGTTAATACGTTGATCGTGGCTTTAATATCTTCATCAACATATTCTAATGGTTGCTCGAATGAATAGGGGACTCCAGGTAGAGCGGCCAAATGGACAACAGCATCAAATGATGGACTGAAAATAGATGCGCAACTTTCCTTATCTAATAAATCTACTTCGTGAAATGTAAGGTTACCGTAACTAAAGAGACGGTCTAACTGTTCCTTCTTACGACTGTAATCATAGTAAGGGTGAAATTTATCTATAATGGTTACTTTATGGCTATCTTTTAATAGAGATTCAGCCAAATGTGAACCTATAAATCCAGCTCCACCGGTTAGTAGTATGTTCATATTCTCACCTCGTCAAGACATCTTGTTCATTTTATCACAATTAAATAGTGTTTCGAATAGCCTGTTTAGAGTTAATCATCCCAATAAAAAGATCCTGTAACTTAGATCTAAGTTACAGGATCTTCTTTATCGTTTGATCTTTTCTCAAGAAGATTACTTTACAAGCTGGTCTAATGTTGAAACAATTTCTTGACCAAGTTGCTCTGCTTCTTCAGCATTCTCGTTACTCACTGCCTCTAACCAAGATTCTGCTTTTTGAAGTGTTTCCTTAGACTGCTCTTCGCCAAGCGTTTCTGTCATAGACATTTCAATTGCCTTTGTAAACATGTTTGCTTCAAGAGCTTCTGTACGAGCTTTCGTAATGTTTCCGTTTTTCACTTCTTCCACTGCTTCAGTGTGATAGCCTTTGATCTTCCCTACAAGAGCTTGAACAAATAAATCATTTACTTCATCCGCTTTGATTGTATTTGGTTCTGTTTGATCAAGGCTGAATAAAGTACTAATTTGTTTAGCCGCTTCTTCGTCCCCAGAAGAAAGTGACCCTTTTATAGCTTGATAAAAGCCCCATGCTTCTGCTTGTTTTACAGTCAGCTCATCATTCGAAGCACCTTCATTAGCTGCCTTTTCAATCTTTTCAGCATAAGACTGAGCTGCTAGGAAATAACTGCGATAAATTGATTTGTCTGTAATCTGTTTGTACACACCAAAGTCTTCTGCATCCCCAGCTTGTAGTGCTTCCTGTTGTGTCGTTAAGCCAGCATTAATGTTCTGCTCAAGACTTGAGTCCCCTTCTAATTCATAATAGCTGTCACGCTTCACAGCTGTAGGGATAAACACTTCGTTAGCTAGGAATTTAAGCTGGTCAAACTGTTGCTGAGCTTTCTCTTTTGTTCCTTCTTCTAGCTCTTTAGCAATTTCACCATGCATCCCCTTTTGCTTTTGGTAGAAGTATGATTGAGTCGTTTTATCAATGATTTGACGAGCTGCATTCTGTTCTAGAGAACCATCTTTCCCTGCAGATATAGCAGCCGTAATTGCCTGATCAAATTCGCCGTTCACACTTGTTAAAGAGGGTTGAAGTTCCGCTGTATATGTATCTTTAATCATGTCCCAGTTTACTTCTTGGTCTTCTTTCATCTTACCTAGTTCTTTTGTAATATCTTTATAAGCTTGAACCTGATCTTCAATGGAAGCCGTTTCAGCCTCTTGATTTTGATCTTGTTCTTTTTCTTCTTGTTCGTTCTCTTGCACTTCTTCTTGCTGTTCAGAATTTGTACCTTCTGATTCATCTTCCCCTTCGCTTTCACCAGCACATCCTGCTAGAACAAGTGAAAACGATAACCCCGTGAATAGTAATGTTTTCTTAAAGCTAAATGGCATATGTAATCCTCCCAAATGAAAATGATTTTCAATGATGTTCTGTTATGTATTATATAGAGAACGATTCTCAATGTCAATGAGAACTTTTTTCATTTACAGTGTATAATACATCCTTTTATTTACACTTTCGATCATCGTTGCCTTATTCCAGATATGGACAGGATTGTTGAAGACTCACAGTTGAGTGAGTATTTCCGTTTGCTTTATATGAGCGTAAGGTTGGCCTGGAAACCACTCGCTTTCCTGTGGGGAGCTGGTGAGCCTAGGGAAGACCCAGCAGAGAGCGAAGCGAATGAGGAGGCTTCCCAGCTCCCCGCAGGAAAGCGAGTTGTCCCCGAGCAAGCCCACGCACTTATAACGTAACGGCCTCTTTCAGCTAAAAAGGGGACTATATGGAATAAATAACGCCTTCTCCTAATTTAGGAGAAGGCGTTACATCACATACTATTCTAGGGTTTCTTCCTCAGTTTCCTCATCTGCTGGTTGATTAAGATAATCGAGAATGGTTTGAGCAAGGGGGCTTGGTACACCGAGCTTGGTTAAATCTTCAACTTTTGATTCTCTGATGTGCTTAACGGATTGAAAATGACGTAACAGAAGCTTACGCCTTTTTTCTCCTACACCCGGGATTTTATCAAGCTCGGACTGGATTGCACCTTTCCCACGTAATTGACGGTGAAATGATATAGCGAATCGGTGGACTTCATCTTGTACACGCTGAATTAAGTAGAACTCCTGAGACTGACGGTCCATCTCTACAACAGCAGGGGGATCGCCATAAAGCAATTCACTTGTTCTATGCTTATCGTCTTTAGCTAGTCCGCAAAGGGGGATATCAAGACCCAATTCATTTTCTAGAACATCTGTGGCAGCTGACATCTGCCCTTTACCACCATCTACTACAATTAAGTCAGGTAGCGGCAACCCATCTCGTATTACTCGCTTATAACGTCTCCTGATTACTTCACGCATTGTATCATAATCATCAGGGCCTTTAACGTCACGAATTTTATATTTTCGGTATTCTTTCTTTTCAGGTCTACCATCAATAAAAACGACCATAGCTGAGACTGGATCAGCCCCCTGAATGTTGGAGTTATCGAAAGCTTCAATTCGGTGTGGTATCTCAATGTTCAACTTCTCACCGAGTTCCTCGACAGCTTTAATCGTTCTTTCTTCATTTCTCTCTATTAATGAAAACTTCTCTTGTAACGCGATTTCAGCATTCTTCATTGCTAATTCTACAAGCTCTTTCTTTCTACCCCTCATCGGTATCGTTACGTCTACTTCTAACAATTCTTTCAAGACGTCACGGTCTGCTCCTACCGGAATCAAAACTTGCTTAGGTTTTGGATGATTTTGGTGCAGATAAAATCGCCCTATAAAGCTTAAGAATGTTTCTTCTGCATCATCAAAAAACGGAAAGATAGAAACATCGCGTTCAATAAGTTTACCTTGCCTTACAAAGAACACTTGCACGCACATCCATCCCTTATCATAAGAGTACCCGAAAATATCCCGATCAACTTGATCATTTAAGGTCATCTTCTGTTGCTCCATGACGGATTCGATGTGCTGAATTTGATCACGTAGCTCTTGAGCTCTTTCAAAGTCCAAGTCCTCAGAGGCTTTGTACATCTTCGATTGAAGATCTTGCTTGATGTCCTTGAAGCCCCCGCTTAAAAAGCGTGCAATTTCATTTACAATATCTTGGTTCTGTTGCTTTGTGACTGTGTACTCACAAGGGCCGAGGCATTGATGCATATGATAGTAAAGACAGACTCGGTCAGGCATTGTATTGCATTTCCTTAAAGGATACAGTCGGTCAAGAAGTCGCTTCGTCTCTCGGGCCGCGATTACGTTCGGATAAGGCCCAAAGTACTTGCCTTTATCTTTTTTCACTTTTCTTGTCACGATCAGACGGGGATGTCTTTCTGCAGTAATTTTTAAGTAGGGATATGTTTTATCATCTTTTAATAAGACATTATATTTAGGGTCATATTTCTTTATTAAATTCATCTCTAATATAAGTGCTTCTATTTCAGAGGAGGTTACAATGTACTCAAAATCCACTATTTCTTGTACGAGACGTTGTGTTTTCGCATCGTTTGCTCCTGTAAAATAGGAGCGGACTCGGTTTTTTAACACTTTCGATTTACCTACATAGATAATCGTTCCGTGTTTATCTTTCATTAAATAACATCCTGGCTGATCTGGAAGGACAGCGAGTTTTTCTTTGATGTTATCAGACACGTTTCATCACTCTCCCAAACTACAAAACGATATTTATAGCCCCTATTCCCTCTTCCATCTTCCACCTAACACAGGGAATGTGTTTCTAAGATGCGGGATCTTTCAAAAAAAATCACTTATTATTGAAAAAACAGCCTGATGACTCAGGCTGTTTTTTTCGGTGCTTATGCGTGTTTGTTCACTAGTTCTACTAATTGTTCTTTAGGTTGGAAACCAACAACTTGATCAACAACTTTACCATCTTTGAAAAGAAGTAATGTTGGGATACTCATAACACCGAATTTCCCAGCAGTTTCTTGGTTTTCGTCAACGTCTAATTTAACAATTTTTACTTGATCGTTCATTTCAGCATCCATTTCTTCAAGAACTGGAGCGATCATTTTACAAGGTCCGCACCAAGGTGCCCAGAAATCTGCTAAAACTAAACCTTCACCTGTTTCTTGTGCGAAGTTTTGATCAGTTGCATGTGTAATAGCCATGTGTATTCCTCCTCAATTGCATGTAAATCGAATATGTCTAAAGTATATCACTTCAACAATTCCCTGGCTAATAATCTGTTTATAAGATAGCTTCCCCGTAGGTATGCTATTTATTCGTAACTAGCATACTAAAAAAGGGAAGAGGTGCTACAAAGAGCACCTCTAGAGAATGGTTATGCATTTACTTTAATTTGTTTGATCTCTTCTGTCAATTTAGGTACAACATCAAAAAGGTCTCCGACTATTCCATAATCCGCTACGTTAAATATATTTGCTTCTGGATCTTTATTAATCGCTACAATAACTTTTGAATTCGACATTCCTGCTAAGTGTTGAATCGCTCCTGATATACCACATGCAATATAAAGGTCTGGTGTTACCACTTTACCGGTTTGACCAATTTGCAAGGAGTAGTCACAGTATTCAGCGTCACATGCTCCACGAGAAGCACCGACAGCACCGCCTAATACTTCAGCTAATTCTTCTAATGGTTTAAACCCGTCTTCACTTTTAACCCCGCGACCCCCAGCAATGATGACATTGGCTTCTGATAGGTCGACTCCTTCAGTACTCTTACGAATAACATCTTTAATGACAGTCCGTAAATCTTTAATATCCACTTCTTTAGCTGTCACCTCACCAGAACGTCCTTCGTCACGATCAAGTGCCTTAATATTGTTAGGTCGAATCGTAGCAAAAATCAAACCGTCTGTAATGATTTTCTTTTCGAAAGCCTTACCAGAGTAAATCGGACGAGTAAAGACTATATTGTCACCCGTCTCTTCGATGTTTACGGCATCAGAAATGAGACCGGTTTCAATTTTACTTGCAAGTTTTGGAGTAACATCTTTACCTATAGCAGTGTGTCCCATCACAATACCTTCAGGGCTCTCATCATCAATTACAGCCATAAGCGCCTGGCTATAACCTTCAGATGTATAAGATGCTAATTGATCGCTTTGAACCGTAACAACACGATCTGCTCCGTAATAAATCAACTCTTTACCCATATTTGTTAAATCGTCTGAACCACATAATACACCAACAATTTCCCCGCCATCACTCATTGTTTTTGCAGCTGCAATAGCTTCGAATGAAACGTTACGCAATGCCCCTTCACGAACTTCTCCGATCACTAATACTTTGCGACTCATACAGATTCCCCTTTCGTTGACAATGATTTATAGTACTTTCGCTTCGTTTTGTAGTAAAGACACAAGCTCTTTCACCTGGTCATCTACTTCTCCCTCTAACACCTTACCTGCTTCCTTTTCAGGAGGAAGATAGATTTCAATTGTTTTGGTTTTCGCTTCTACGTCATCCTCTTCAAGGTCTAAATCATCTAATTCAAGCTCTTCTAAAGGTTTCTTTTTCGCCTTCATAATACCTGGAAGAGATGGATACCTAGGTTCGTTCAAACCTTGCTGACATGTAACAAGTAACGGTAGAGATGTTTCTATCTTTTCAACATCTCCTTCAACGTCTCGCTCAATTTGAGCCTTATCCCCGTCTACTGAAATGCTTGTAATCGTTGTAGCACAAGCAAAATTCAAACGTTCAGCTAGGCGTGGTCCTACTTGCCCACTTGCTTCATCAATCGCAACATTTCCAGCTAGGATCAGATCCGCTTCTTTATCTTCGAAGAAAGCTTCTAAAATCTTAACAGTCGTAAATTGATCCCCTTCTTCAAGGTCGTCTTCTGTGTTAATCAGCACGGCTTTATCTGCTCCCATTGCCAGCGCTGTTCGAAGTTGCTTCTCTGACTCCTCTTCACCTATTGTTACAACAGTTACTTCACCACCATGTTCATCTCTTAATTGAATTGCTTCCTCAATTGCATACTCATCATAAGGGTTGATGATAAATTCTGCTCCCTCTTCCTCAATACGTCCTCCGTCAATCTGAATCTTCTCTTCAGTATCAAATGTTCGCTTCATTAATACATAAATGTTCATCATATAACCTCCTAAGACTATTGATCTTTAAAGTTTGGTTGGCGCTTCTCAATAAAAGCCTGCACACCTTCTTTGGCATCTTCATTGCCAAAGACCTGCCCGAATTCTTTTGCTTCTTGCTGCTGTCCATGTTCATAGGTAGAAGTAATTGTATGAGGGATCAGACGCATTACAGCTTCAATAGAAGGGCCGCTCTTTGTGGCTACTTTTTTTGCTAGTTTCATAGTTTCTTCTTCCAAAGCATCAAATGTAACCGCTTTATTAGCAAGCCCAGCTGTATACGCTTCCTTACCCGTGATTGGGTCACCCGTTAAGATCATTTCGTAAGCTTTGGCACTTCCAACATAACGCGGAAGTCGCTGTGTACCAGCGAAACCAGGGATAATACCTAGTGATAGTTCAGGTAATCCAAGCTTAGCATCTTCTGTCACAATCCTCATGTGACATGACATAGCCAGTTCCAGGCCACCACCCAATGCAGCTCCGTGAATGGCTGCAATAACAGGAGCTCTGAAATTCTCTATACGTTGAAAGAGCAACTGCCCTTCACGGCCCAAATTACTTAGATCCTCTTGACTCTGAAAAGACGTAAATTCTTTAATATCTGCCCCTGCTGAGAAGAACTTCCCCTCTCCTTTTAAAACGACAGCCTTTAAAGAACGGTCTGCCTCAATCTCATCAAAAGCTGAGGCAAGGTCTTTTAAAATGTAACTAGCTAATGCATTGGCAGGTGGACTTTGAATCGTAATAACCGCCACGCCTTCTTTAGCTTCTAACTGCAAGTAATCCATATGACGATCCCTCCCCTAGTCTTGTTTAGCATGTATAGTAAGTCCATGAATTAGAAGTTCATGAACTTCCTCAGCTTGCTCAGTAAGGCTGTATTTCTGGTCATTCATAACCCAGTTCGTTACCGTTTCGTCTAACGTACCAAATACCATTTGGCGAACGAGGCGTAAATCAAGCGAATCATGAAAAAGCCCTTCTGTTTTTCCTTCTTCTACGATGTGATCAATAACTAATAGATAACGTTTTAATACATCATTGATCTTTAGACGTAAATCTTTATTCGATTGTCTTAACTCTAGCTGTGTGACAATTGCTAAATGGTGATCTTGTGATAATAATCCATAATGAGTATTTATCATCGCAAGAAGCTTCTCTTTAGCATTCGACTTTGTTTTTATATCTTCCTCTATTTTTTCGATAAATTGTCCCATTTTTTCTTGGAACAACGACACGAGGATGTCTTCTTTATTTTTAAAGTAAAGATAAATTGTACCGTCAGCTACTCCAGCTTTTTTGGCAATTTTAGATACTTGCGAGGAATGATAGCCATTTTCGGCGATGACCTCAACTGCTGCGTCGATAATCTGTTTATACTTTGGTCGATTTTTATTCATGTGGATCCCCTTACTATACGTCGTAAAATGAATGACTATTCATTCATCTTTTATTCTACAAAAGGATCTGACTTCTGTCAATCTTAATATAGTAGGCTTGTCTGTATTCATTCCAAAGAAAAAGAGCCAGAGGCTCAACTAGTTGTTTTGTTGGATTGGGCAAGCTTTTCTTTCTCTTCATCAACGAGAGAACGTCTTAGAATCTTACCAACAGCTGTCTTTGGCAATTCTGTTCTAAATTCATAAACCCTAGGCACTTTGTATGCAGCAATGTGTTTGCGGCTATATGCGTCCAGTTCTTCCTCTGTAAGGGTTTTGTTCTCTTTTAGAACAACATACGCTTTCACTGTTTCACCTCTATAAGGATCAGGCACTCCCGCTACTACAACTTCTTGTATAGCCTCATGCTCATACAGCACTTCTTCAATTTCTCGAGGATAAATATTGTAACCTCCAGCAATAATCATATCTTTCTTACGGTCGACAATATAGAAGTATCCTTCCTCATCCATATATCCTAAATCACCTGTCAGTAACCATCCATCACGTAACACCTGATCTGTTTCTTCGGGCTTGTTCCAATACCCTTTCATAATTTGAGGGCCATAGACCGCTATTTCCCCAATTTCACCAGGTTCAGCTTCTTCAGTTGTTTCAGGTTTAAATATTTTTGCATCTGTATCAGGCCATGGTACGCCCACACTTCCACTGATTCGTTTCTCCCAAACAAAATTTGAATGCGTAACAGGGGAAGACTCAGAAAGACCATATCCTTCCACTAACTTTCCGCCAGTCACTCGCTCAAATTGTTCTTGTACTTCTGCAGGAAGTGGTGCAGAACCACTAATACAAGCCTCAATAGAAGATAAATCATACTTCTGTAGGGATGGGTGATTTAAGAGTGCAATGTAAATCGTAGGAGCCCCAGGGAATAGCGTTGGACGTTGTTTTTGAATGGTTTTAAGCACATCCTCCACCTCAAATTTTGGAAGCAGAACCATCTTATTACCCAACATAATAGATAAGTTCATGACCGATGTCATGCCATAAACATGAAAGAAAGGAAGAATACCAAGTATGACTTCTTCACCTTTTTTCGCTTTGTATAACCAAGCATCGGACATTTGAGTATTGGATACCAAGTTAAAGTGGGTGAGCATTACGCCTTTTGGAAAACCTGTTGTTCCACCCGTATATTGAAGAATCGCCACATCTTCTTTAGGGTCTACATTTACTTCATTTACGATTCCAGAAGCATCTAACATTAAGTCTTCCCAAACGTGTGTATCGCCTCCATGTTCTGGTTGGACAATTAGACCATATTGCTTTTTTTGAATAAATGGGTAAACAATATTTTTAGGGAATGGTAAGTAATCTTTAATCCCTGTTACGATTACATGCTCAAGATCAGTCTTTCCCTTAACATTTGATACTCTAGGGTACAGAACATCTAAACATACAATCATTTTTGCACCCGAGTCTTTCATTTGATACTCGAGTTCACGTTCAACATAAAGTGGATTCGTTTGGACCACCACTCCACCAGCTAACAAAATCCCATAGTAAGCGACCACAGACTGAGGACAGTTCGGTAACATAATAGAAACTCGGTCCCCTTTATTCAACCCTAAATATTGCAGGTAGCTTGCAAATTGCTTCACCTCTGAGTATAAAGACTCATACGACATTTCCTTCCCTAAAAAGTGAAGCGCTTTCTTTTTTGGGTATTCTCGAGCGCTTTCCTCTAAGAATTGGTGGATTGGCTTTACATCGTACTGAATAGACTTTGGAATCTCGCTCGGATAATGTTTTAACCATGGACGTGAATCTACTTTCTGCAATTCACTCATACCGTACCCCCTCCAATAATAAAAAATAGACTTCCTACCTATATTATAACGATAGTCCCACCAAAATTGAAAGATAATTTAGAAAATTTAACCGAAATCCTCCCTCTTAATGTGCTCAATGTGAGTAATCGGAAGCATTCTCTCAGCTTCTAGTCTTCTACAGAAGGCACGAATGTTGCTTAAAACAGGATCCGAGATATAAAAAAGCTTCCACTGACTTGTTAAGAGTCAGCGGAAGCTTCAGGTTAAACGAAAAACACCATATAAATAATTCCCACGATGATAAAAGCGGCGGAAACGATGCCTAAAACTTTCGCTAAAGTTTCCATCTGATTCTCTCCCTTAATTTATGTTTGCTCCAATGACAAAGGATAGTCCTACCGAAATGACCATTGATATAAAACCAACAGCTCTATTATCCTTTTCAATTTCATCATCAATACGAAAGCTTGGGGTCAGGAACTCAAAAATGAAATAACCGAATAATAGCAATATAAATCCATATAAACCCCAACCCATCATTTCTAAAAGAGAATCGTTGTGGAGAATAGAATACCGGAAGATATTCGAAATCCCAAAGATCTTCCCCCCAGTAGCCATGGCTACTGAAAAATTCCCTTTCTTGATTTGCTCCCAGTTGTTGTATTTCGTTACGACTTCAAAGATCGCAAGGAATAAAACAGCGCAGAGAACAGCAACGCTATATCGTGCTGCTGTCTCTACCAGGGCGTGCTCCCAAAAGTTCATCATTCTCTCCCCTTAATTCTTTAACGTAATTCAAAGACGGTGACTCCGCCTCCCCCTTCGTTCATACCTCCTGAACGTGCACCTGCTATAGATCGGTGTTGTTTAGCAAAATTTTCGACTCCCTTACGAAGGGCGCCTGTGCCTTTTCCATGAATGATGTTTACATTTTTATATCCCGCTAAAATGGCATCATCCACATATTTCTCTAAGCGGTGTAATGCCTCTTCATAGCGTTCTCCGCGAAGGTCTAGTTCTGGCTTAACGTGGTGACTTGACCCTTTAACTGTGGCCATTGGCTTTTGCTTTAATGGTTCCTCACGCTTCACAAACTCAAGATCTTTAGCCTTTACCTTCATCTTCATAATTCCTAACTGTACCTGGAATTCTTTCTCGTTAACCTTTTCAATAATATGCCCCTGTTGATTTAAGGATAAGACATTCACTTCATCACCAGGTTGCAATGCAGGCTGAGCAGCTTTTTTCTTAGCGGGCTTTTCTTGCTTTTTCTTAGCCAGTTCAGGTTGGGCCTCGTCAAGCATTTTCCGAGCTTCAATCCATTCGTGCTCTTTAAGCTCAGCTTGGCTCTTCATATTACGCATCTCTGATACAATCTCTTCGGCTTCTTGCTTCGCTTTATCAACCGCTTTTTTTGCTTTCTCTTCTGCTTTTTGATATAGGCTTTCTCGCTTACTCTCGAACTCAGACCACTTTTGTTCTAATTCATCACGTAATTTTTGTGCTTCTTGTAACAACTCTTCCGCTTCTTCATAGTCACGATCTGCTCCACGTCTAGACTCCTCTAATGAAGCAATCATGTTTTCAACGCTCTCAGAATCGGCTCCCATATGCCCTTTGGCGGTTGTAATGATTTCTTCATCTAATCCAAGTCTTCTTGAGATCTCGAATGCATTACTACGACCAGGTACACCAATGAGCAATCGATACGTTGGCCTTAACGTCTCAACATCAAACTCAACAGAAGCATTAACAACGCCGTCTCTATTGAAGCCATAAGCTTTCAACTCTGGGTAGTGTGTAGTCGCTATTACTCTAGCCCCTCTTCCAACCACATCATCAAGAATGGACATGGCAAGCGCTGCACCTTCTTGAGGGTCAGTCCCTGCTCCTAGCTCATCAAACAGAACCAACCCTTTATGATCAACCTTTTGTAAAATATCGACGATGTTGGTCATGTGAGAAGAGAAGGTACTTAACGACTGCTCGATGGATTGTTCATCACCAATGTCAGCAAAGATATTCTCGAAGACGGTAAGCTCACAGCCATCTTGTGCAGGTATTTGTAAGCCGGCTTGAGCCATTAATTGACAAAGACCTACCATCTTAAGCGTTACGGTTTTACCACCAGTATTAGGTCCAGTAATTACAATTGATGTGAAGTCTTCACCAAGTTCTACATCGTTTGGTACAACTTCATCTTCAGGAATTAACGGATGGCGAGCTTGCTTCATCTTAATAATCCCTTGATCGTTAATGGTTGGTTTAGCAGCTCTCATTGTTTTACCAAAACGAGCTTTAGCAAACATGAAGTCAAGCTGAGCTAGTACTTCAACATTTTGATATAAGTAATTCTCATCCGCTGCAATCCGTTCAGATAGTTCGATTAAGATTCGTTCAATTTCATGCTTCTCCTGTACTCTAGCTTCCTGAAGCTGATTATTCAATTCCACAACAGCTTGAGGTTCAATAAATAGAGTAGCACCTGAAGATGATTGATCATGAACAATACCGCCAAAAGAACCTCTGTACTCTTGCTTTACAGGGAGTACATAGCGATCATTACGAATTGTAATAATGGCATCTGAAAGCATCTTGCTTTTTGATCTTGTCCATCCGTCCAATTTATCACGAACTTTATTTTCCGTTGTTCGTATACGAGAACGCAATGTACGTAACTTATCACTAGCCCCGTCCATTACTTTTCCGTGGTCATCGATGCGATTTCTAATGGATCGTTCTAAATCATTAAGCGGAACGATGTGTTCAGCCATCTCTTCTAGAATCGGAATCGTTAACTCTTCTAAGTCCATTTCTTCAATGAATGTCTTCATTTGCTTACTACCATATAAGGTGCTAGCAATATCTAGACATTCTTCTGGTTGCAGCATGCCACCGATAGTTGCTCGCTTCACGTGTGGTCGAATATCAAATACTCCACCAAGAGGAGCATGTCCTTTTAACCGGAGTACATGAGCCGCTTCGTCCGTATCCGCCTGCCACTTTCGAACCTCATCAACATCAATAGATGGTTTAAGCTTCAGAATTTGCTCTTTCCCAAGGGAGGAAGATGCTTGTTCTGACAATTGTTCAATCATTTTATTGTATTCTAGAACATGATAAATTCGTTCATTCATGGTTGTGAACCCCTTTTATTCAATACCTGTTTTCATTCATAAACGTCTTAAGTTGGTCAACAGTCCAAGTATTAAGAACTGTATTTTTCTCAAGCCATCCTTTACGACCAATTCCAACGCCCACTTCCATATCTTCTAACATAGAATAGTTGTGTGCATCTGTATTAATGGCTATGCGAACTCCTTCTTCTTGAGCTCTTCGTATATATGAATCCGTAAGATCCAACCGATTTGGGTTGGCATTCAGCTCAAGAGCTGTGTTCGTTTCTTTAGCCCCTTTAATGAGCTGTTCAATATCTACGTCATACCCATCTCTTCTTCCAATTAAGCGCCCTGTTGGGTGAGCAATTAAATGAACATGAGGGCATTCAAGAGCAGTTTGCAGTCTTTTCATAATCGTTTCTTTAGGTTGGTTGAAATTAGAGTGAATAGAAGCTATGACAAAATCCATCTCTTTCAGAAAATCATCAGAGAAATCTAAAGATCCATCTGGTAAGATATCCATTTCAATCCCTGCAAAGATATGAAAATCTTTCATTTCCTCATTTACTTTTTGTATTTCTTCCCTTTGTTTACGAAGGCGGTCTTCATCCAATCCATTTGCAACCCTTAAATATTTGGAGTGATCTGTTATCGCAATATACTCATACCCTTTTTCTTTTGCTCTTTCGGCCATTTCACGAATAGACTGTGCCCCATCGCTCCAAGCTGTGTGCATATGCAGATCACCACGTATATCCTTATGTTCAAGCAATTGTACAGGTTCTCTAAAAGCTTCTACTTCACCTGTTTGCTCTCTTACTTCAGGGGGAATAAAGTTCAAATTAAAATGAGCAAAGAAATCCTGTTCTGTCTTGAAGGTTTTTACTTCCCCTGTTTCACTGTTTTCCACACCGTACTCGCTAATCTTCTCGCCTTGGTCTTTCGCCAGTTGGCGCATGGCTACGTTGTGGTCTTTTGAACCAGTGAAATGATGGAGTGTTGTCGCAAACTCTTCAGGAGCAACCAAACGGAAATCAACAGCGATATCATAACCTTCAGCCAAAAGAAGGGATACCTTTGTATCTCCCTTGGCAATAACCTCTTTAACATTTTCAATTTCCAGGAGTTGCTCACGAACCGCTGCATAATCGTTTGTAGCGATAATGAAATCTAGATCCTTAATTGTTTCTCGCATTCTCCTTAGACTACCAGCTCTCGAATATTGTTCAATGCTTGTCATTTCATCAAGATATCCTTCAATCTTCTTTGCTAATGGTAGCATAATTGCAATAGGAAGTCGTTCAGGGCGTTTTGTAATATCTTCTAAAGCCTGCAGGATTTTTTCTTCCGTTTTCTTTCCAAATCCACTGAGTTCTCGAACTTTGCCTTCTTCACAAGCTGACTTTAAAGAGGTAGCGTCTGTAACGCCTATCTCTTGATAAAGTTTAGCAAGCTTTTTACCACCAAGTCCTTGAAGCTGAAGCAATGGCACAAGACCAGCCGGAACTTCCTCTTGCAGCTGATTTAAGGTATCAGATTCGCCTTTTTCAATGAATTCATCAATAACGGCAGCTGTACCCTTACCTATACCATTCATCTTTGTAAAATCTACAATCTCTGATAAGGAACGATCATCACTTTCTAGGGCTTGTGCTGCTTTGCGATATGCAGAAATTTTAAACGGATTTTCACCTTTCAGCTCAAGATAGACAGCAATCTGCTCCAAGTTCTTAACTAGTTCTTTTTTATCTACTTTCATCGTTTCACCTGCTTTTTAGGATATCAATACAAAAGTCTTAATTGAGTAAATCCACCTATTCAACCATTACGTAAAGAAAAAACTTCTCGCATTAGAGAAGTTTTAAAGGTGCGGTGATACATGCTCAAACCACAAGGTCTTTATTTGACCGGAAAATAAAGGCGTATGTTCTATAATGGTTTGTGCTATGAATGAATCTTCAATGGCACTTTGGATTATGTTGATTGGCACAAGAGCCGATATGTATAAAAAGATAAACAATATGAAATACATTTCTATAAATCCCAGTGCTGCTCCTAGTATCCCGTTAAATGTATGAATAATAGGAAGGTCTGCTAAGAAATCTAGCATCGAAGCAATAATTTGCATAACAACTTTCACGGAGAAGAATATTACAGCAAAGGCAATGGCATGGTAAAAAGCTCCCTCTAACGGAAGAGATTCTACAAATACTGCCCAACTAGACCCTTCCGGCAATTCAGGATAAGGAATCCAAAGCTGTAATTTAGGAGATAAGTCATCATAGTACACGACCGCCAAAATGAATGCCACGATAAATCCAGTCATATGAAAGAGCTGTAATACAAACCCCCTGCGTAAACCTACCAATATCCCTAAAACTAATATTCCTAATAATAATAAATCAATCATGGTCTGAACGATCCTCTTCTTTCCTTTTTGATTCAACTATGCTTGTATAATCTTCTTTTAGCTTTAAGTAATCATTCATGGTGTTAACCGCTGTTAGAACAGCCAGTTGCGCAGTATCCAATTTGGGGTTTGTCTCTTGGATCTCTTTCATCTTTTGATCCACAAGACTAGCCACCATACGTATATGGTGCGATGGCTCCTCTCCTACGATCTTGTATGTTCTATTATGTATATCGACCGTTGTTCTTCTTTTGTCTGAATTCGACACAGAGATATGCCCCCTCACCCACATTAGAATCCTAAACTTAATATTAACATGAAGCTGTTCAATAAGGAAAGCGTTGTCCTCTCTTTACCTCTATTATTCAGCTTTATCTTGCAATTTGATATACTGGAATTATTCGTTTTTAGAAGGAGATGATACAAATTGTCCCAAACAGTCCTCAAACTACCGACTAGTCAATTATATAAAATGCAAAGTTATTACAAAGCGTCACTAAAAGGAAATCCACCACCTGGCGCTGTATTTGCGGCGAAAGTAAACGGTTGTTCCGTTACCGCCTATAAATCTGGAAAAGTATTATTCCAAGGACCAAATCACGAGCAAGAAGCCAGCAAATGGGGAACCTCAAACCCTTCCGAGAGTAAGAAGAAGAAAACAAATAAGCCTTCTCCTACCGAATCAACCCATGCTCCTCCATCCTCCCTGTACACTTCTAGCCATGCAGGATCTGACGAAGCTGGGACAGGAGACTATTTCGGTCCAATTACAGTCGCCTGTGCATACGTGCGAGAAGATCAGATTGCGGGGCTTAAAGCAGCAGGGGTTCGAGACTCTAAGAGTTTAAAAGATCCACAAATTGAGCAAATCGCACGTAAAATTGTTCAAATGGAAATCCCTTATTCACTCGTTACCCTGCATAACGAAAAATATAACCAGTGGCAGAAAAAAGGATGGTCTCAAGGAAAAATGAAGACGATGCTTCATCACCACGCATATAATAAGCTCTTGCAGAAGATGAGTCCTAATCAACCTGAGGGATGGGTGATTGACCAATTTGCAGAACGTTCCATTTATGAGAAGCACTTGCGCTCTGAAAAAGCAACCCTACAAGACAATGTTTATTTCTTGAAGAAGGCTGAATCTTATTCAATCGCAGTAGCAGCTGCTTCCATTATTGCTCGAACAGGATTTGTACGCCAGATGGACAAGCTCTCTGAAAACGCTGGAATATACCTACCTAAAGGAGCGTCACAAAAGGTAGACCAAGCCGCAGCCAAGCTTATAGAAACTAAAGGAAGCGATTGCCTTGAACAATTTGCGAAGGTACACTTTGCCAACACAGAAAAAGCATACAAATGGATAAAATAAACTTCACTCAAGCCTTACCATATACATGGTGCGGCTTTTTTATTATCTTTTCAGACGATTCAATATACATTATTAGAGTATATATCCATTATATAACATAAACAACTTATTTGGAGGAGATTGTTAAATGGAATGGTTATCCTTAATTTCAAACTTCTTATGGAAGTACGTGTTATCTGCCCTTCTTATTTTTGTCGGGCTTTTCTTTACAGTAAGACTTAAATTTTTTCAAATTCGTCATTTTGGACATATCCTTAATCAAACCGCAGGGCAGATCTTCAAAAAAGACAAACAAAAAGGTTCTATTACCCCTTTCCAAGCTTTTACCTCCTCACTCGCCTCCACAGCCGGAGCTACAAATATTGTTGGAGTTCCAGTCGGGATCTACTTAGGAGGACCTGGTGCGTTATTTTGGATGTGGATCATTGCGTTAATAGGTATGGCCACTAAGTATGGGGAAATTGCAATGGGATTAAAGTATCGTGAAAAGAATAAAGAAGGAATATGGGTTGGGGGCCCACAGTATTACATTCGAAAAGCACTCGGATGGAAGAGAGTTGCCTTCTTATTTGCTTTTATACTTATGCTCGAACTTATACCAAGCATTATGGTTCAATCCAACTCAATTACTACACAAGTACAGGGAGCGTTTGGTTGGGATCGATGGGTTACTGGCCTCATTATTACAGCTATAGTAGGCGTTATTGTTTTCGGCGGAATTAAACGAATTGCAAATGTCACTGACAAAGTCGTTCCCTTTATGGTTCTTACTTACTTAACTATTTGTTTAATTGTCATAGGTGCTAATTTTACAGAATTACCTTCTGTATTTAATCTAATCTTTAATCATGCCTTTACCCCAATCTCAGCAACGGGAGGATTTGCCGGAGCCGGATTTGCACTTGCATTACGGTGGGGGATTGCTCGTGGATTATATTCGAATGAAGCCGGACTTGGAACAGCACCTATAACCCACTCTGCTGCGCAAACAGATCATCCTTCTAAACAAGCATTTTGGGGCGTTTTCAGTGTATTTATAGATACGATCATTATATGTACCGTCTCAGGTTTAACTGTTCTTGTAACAGGTGCTTGGACGAAGGTCGATTCATCTGAAGAGGCTTCTAATATGATTGATATTGCTCTCTCGACCATGTACGGGGATACATTTGGGGGTGGATTCATTTCTTTATTCCTCCTTTTCTTCGTACTAACTACCATAGGAGTATTAGTGTTCTTTGGGGAAAAACAAGCAGAATATCTATACGGATTAAAAGCGTCTTGGATTATGCGTTTCGTATATATCGTCTCTATTTTTGTGGGTGGTATAGGTGGATTAGAGTTTGTATGGCAATTCCTCGACTTAATGTTAGCCGCCGTAGTTGTCTTTAACGTGATCCCTCTCTTCTTCATGAGGAAAGAGATTATAGAACTAACGGATGATTACTTTAGCAGAGTATACAAAGGAAAAGACACGAAGCCAAAGATTACTCTATTTCATGACCAGGATCCGCCTAGTATGTAACTTAATCAGCTACCTTCCTTAGTATAGTGATTAATGGAAGTCAAAAAGCGAAAGCTCCTTTATAGGAGCTTTCGCTTATCACTTTTCACCTTTTATTTAAAACCGCCGCCAAAGGCATTTCGTACATCGTGAATAACAACAAAGGCTTGTTCATCAACTTCATTTATTATTCTCTGAAGTTTAAAGGTTTCTTGTTTGTGAACGACGACGTACAATACTTTCTTATCTTTTTTAGAATAGCCGCCATAACCTTCTAAGACTGTAACACCTCTTGGCACGTTAGAGTTGACAGCTTCTAATACCTCATCTGGAGTTTCTGATATAATGGTCACTGCTTTTCGCATGTTAAGTCCATCCACAATAAATTCAATAGCACGTGCCCCAACATATACAGCAATTACGGTTAAAAGTGCTTTTTGCTGACCAATTACAAAGACAGATCCTCCAATAACGATCATGTCAATCAATAGGGTCGCATTGGCCATACTCCAGCCCCAATTTTTTTTCATCATTTGCGAGATGATTTGGGTCCCACCAGAAGTACCGCCTGCACGAAAGATTAAACCAATACCTCCCCCGGCAAAGAGTCCTGCATATATTGGAGCAAGTAATGAATCAGACTCAATCGGTGTTCCTAAATGTTCCGTAGTCCATAAAAAGAAAGACGTTGTAAAGATTCCAATAAAGGTGTAGATCATCATTTGCTTATCCAGGTACTTAAAACCAACCATTATGAGAATCGTATTTAAAATAAATGTCGATAGCCCTGTAGACAAATCAAATACGTAATATAATACAATCGAAATACCAATGATTCCACCTTCTGATAGTCCGTTCGGAATTGCAAAGTAATTAATCCCTAACGCGAAGATAAAGGAACCTATTATGATAAGTGCCACGTTCTTTACATGTTGCACTCCATCACCGCCTTTCCCCTTTTTAGTTGTATTATGGGGGATGCCTTACGGTAATATCAACCATCACCTCTTAATGACGGAAACGTATTCTCAATTATAATTAAAACCCCCTCTTCGGAAAAAGAGGGGGTTTTTAAGGTTTAGGCGCGTAGTTCTGCGTTATATTGTTCTTTTACTTTATCAAGAATCGCATGATGCGTTTCTTCCACTTCTTCGTCTTTTAACGTTCGAGTAGGGTCCAAGTAAAGAAGAGAGAATGCTAATGACTTCTTACCAGCTTCTAGGTGTTCTCCCTGGTAGACGTCAAAGACTAAACAATTCTTCACTAGAGGAGCACCTGTTTCAAGAATCGTCTTGCGGAGATCTCCTGCTGCTACACCCTCATCGACTACGAGTGCAATGTCGCGGCTAATAGATGGATAACGAGGAATTGGTGTGTACGTCTCTTCGGAGGAAATCGCTTTAAACACTTTTTCCAAATCCACATCGAAAGCATATGCTTCTTTTAAATCATACCCTTTTTGAAGTGTAGGGTGAAGTTGGCCAACATGACCAATCGCCTCACCATTTAACTTGATTAATGCTGTACGTCCAGGGTGCATACCATCGACTTGACCTTGTTGATAGGAGATTTGCTCTTCTATATCCAAGTAATCAAATAAACCGTCTAAGATTCCTTTCACAACATAGAAATCCACATTCTTCTTCTCTTGCTGCCACGGATGCGTAAGCCAGCTTCCCGTAAGCACACCTGCTAAGCGCTCTTTCTCATCTGGTTGCTTTGTTAAAACAGTCTCTTCTGTTACATAGATGGAACCCACTTCATAAAATGCAACGTCTTTTTGTTTACGCGCTACATTATAAGAAGCAGAAGCTAGCATTTCAGGTAAGGCACTAAGTCGAAGATGACTATGCTCTTCACTCATTGGCATCGCTAAGTGTACCGGGCGAACATTCTCTCCTTTTACATCAGGACTCATTAATAGATTCGCACGCTCTTCTGTAGTCAGGGAATACGTAAGGGTCTCAGAAAGTCCAGCCCCTTCAAGGTAACGACGTACTTTACGACGCAATGCTTGATATGCAGTTAAACCGCCAGCATTACCAGCACCCTGTGGCATCGTGAACGGGATGTTGTCATAGCCGTACATACGTCCAATTTCCTCTACCATATCTTCTACTAGAGAAATATCTCCACGACGTGTTGGGATGCTTACAGTAAACGTTTCTCCTTCTTGCTCATAAGAGAACTGCAGTTTACGTAAAATATCTTGAATATGAGCATCGTTCATATCTGTTCCCAGAACATGGTTCATGCGGGATGTCGTGAATGTTACTGTCTTTTCTTCATAAGACAAATCATCGTAAGCCACAACTCCGTCTAGCACTTCACCGCCAGCATACTCGGACAGGAGCTGCGCAGCACGAAGACCGGCGCGTTGAACCCGATCAGGATCCACACCTTTCTCGAAGCGAACAGAGGCCTCACTACGTAATCCATGATCCTTAGCAGCTGAGCGAACCGCTTGTGGATCAAAGTAAGCTGCTTCTAAAAGAACAGTAGTTGTTCCTTCGTGAACTTCAGAATCAGCTCCACCCATTACTCCTGCAATTGCTACAGGCTCTTGGCCATTTGTAATAACAAGGTGGTTTGAAGAAAGCGTTCGCTCTTCGTCATCTAATGTCTTGATTTTTTCCCCTTCTGTAGCACGACGAACGACAACTTCTTTGCTACCGAATCGGTCATAATCAAATGCATGTAGAGGCTGTCCGTATTCAATAAGAACATAATTTGTAATATCAACTACATTATTAATAGGGCGGATTCCTGCTGAGATCAAGCGGTTGCGCATCCAAAGCGGGGCAGGCCCTACTTTAATGTTTTTCACGACCATTGCACCATAATAAGGATTTAAGTCACCGTCTTTAACGGTAACAGAAACAGCGTCTTCTGCTTTCTCTTCCGTAATTTGTACTTCTTCATCAGGGAAATGAAGGGGTGTGTCTAATATAGCCGCTACCTCATAAGCCACTCCCATCATGCTTAGGGCATCCGATCGGTTAGGGGTTAAACCAAGTTCAATAATAATATCATCAAGGTTTAATAAGGAAGAAGCGTCTGCACCAATCTCAGGATCACCATCAAATACAAAGATCCCTTCAGCAAATTCAGCCGGAACATACTTCTCATCTATGCCCAATTCTTGAAGAGAACAGATCATGCCAGAAGACTCTTCTCCGCGTAACTTAGCTTTTTTGATTTTAAAGTTTCCAGGTAGTACTGCTCCAGGTTTAGCAACCGCTACTTTCTGACCTTGAGCGACATTTGGAGCGCCACATACGATTTGGAGAACCTCATCACCAACGTCCACTTGACATACATTCAATTTGTCAGCATTAGGGTGTTGGTTGCATTCTTTCACATAACCTACTACAAGGTTTTCGATCGGCTCACCAAACGGCTCCACCCCTTCGACTTCGATACCTGTCTTCGTAATTTTTTCGGCTAGATCTTCAGGTGTTAGCCCTTGAAGATCCACGTATTGTTTTAACCAATTTAATGATACAAACATTGCTTTATTCCTCCTTACGCCTTATGGAATTGATTCAAGAATCGTACATCGTTCGTGTAGAAATGGCGAATATCATCGATACCATACTTCAGCATAGCAATTCGTTCAGGTCCCATTCCAAAAGCGAAACCTGTATATTCATTTGGATCATAGCCAGCCATTTCAAGCACATTCGGGTGAACCATTCCAGCACCTAAAATTTCAATCCAGCCTGTTCCCTTACAAACAGAACAACCTTCTCCACCACACATCTTACAAGAGATATCCATCTCAACTGAAGGCTCTGTAAACGGGAAGAAACTCGGACGTAGGCGGATTTCACGTTCTTCACCAAACATTTGTTTAGCGAAAGCATTTAAAACACCTTTTAGATCGCTCATGCGAACATGTTTGTCTACAAGCAACCCTTCAATTTGAGTGAATTGGTGAGAGTGCGTAGCATCATCCGTGTCACGACGGTAAACCTTTCCTGGACAGATGACTTTAACAGGACCTTTCCCTTTATGTTGTTCCATAGTACGAGCTTGTACAGGTGAGGTGTGTGTTCGCATTAACATCTCTTCTGTAATATAGAAAGAATCCTGCATATCACGTGCTGGGTGACCCTTTGGTAAATTTAAAGCCTCAAAGTTATAGTAGTCTACTTCAACTTCAGGACCTTCTGCAATCTCAAAGCCCATTCCGATAAACAGATCTTCAATTTCTTCAATTAAACTTGTCAGAAGATGAGGACCCCCTGTCTGAGCAGGACGTCCAGGAAGCGTAACGTCAATCGTTTCTTCCTGCAGTTGCTTCTCAAGAGCTGCTTCTTCCATTTTCGTCTGCTTCTCATCAATGGCCGTCGAGATTTCCTCGCGAACATCATTTGCCATTTGTCCAATAACTGGACGTTCTTCTTTAGGAAGCTTTCCCATACCACGAAGAACTTCAGTGATCGGGCCCTTCTTCCCTAAGTATTGGACCTTTACATCTTGAAGAGCTTTGGCATCTTCAGCTTGTGCAACCTTCTCAAGTGCTTCTGTCTTCAGTTCTACTAAGCGCTCTTGCATCTTAATCCTCCTCATAAATCTATCTTCATTTTTTGAGAACATAAAAAAGTCCCCTCCCTTAAAAAAAGGGACGAGACTTGTTCGATATGGTTTCGCGGTACCACCCTTGTTGACATTCCTGTTGCAGGTAATGTCCACTTCATCATTGATAACGGATTCTTTATCCGGAACACTTTTACTCATATTCTGAGGTCCCAGTGTCAGCTCAAGAGTGAAAATTCAATGATTGAAGATCTGGGCATGTTCGCAGTCTAAGACATCCCCTCCCTGAAGATCGCATGGGTGGCAACCATTTACTTGCTCTTTCAACGCTATACTTTATTCAACTAATAGCTATTATAGAAAAGCTAAAAGCTCTTTGCAACCTTAGTTCCTTAAATAATACATTAAAATTCCGGCTGCAATTCCAACATTCAAGGACTCCGCTCTCCCATAAATGGGAATCATAACCCTTTCATCAGCTTGATCTACGTAAGTTTCTTGCACCCCCGCACCTTCATTACCTACAATTAAGGCAACGGGTTTTGTTGGTTTACAGTCAGCATAATCTTTTGCTTTCTTTAATGAAGTAGCCCATACGGAAATTCCTTCTTCTTGCAGTCGAGGAACCCATTCCGACAAATCGCCCTTAAAGAAAGGAATATGAAAAACAGACCCTTGAGTAGCACGTAGAACCTTATCATTAAATGGATCTACCGTTCCTTTACCACCAATAACCGCATCAAATCCAGCGGCATCTGCTGTTCTGATTAACGTCCCCAGGTTTCCAGGATCTTGAACAGCATCTAATACCAATATACGCTCAAAAGATTTCCATTCTGGGTCATCCATTTGAACAACAGCAGCAATTCCCTGAGGTTGCTCCGTCTCAGTAACCTCGTTAAAAACTTGAGAAGCAACGTAAGTATATTTATAATTCTGCCATTCGTTTTGAATTTCAACGTCTTCACGAATAATCAGTTCAAGAACATTCCAATGACTCTTGAACGCTTCTTCTACAAGATGAAACCCTTCCACTAAAAACGCTTGTTCTTGGTCACGGTTCCTTTTTCGTTGTAACTTCTTCCATCGTTTGACGGATGGATTTTGAATTGATTCGATCATATCTTGTTCATCCTTTTGTTCGCACTTGAATTCCTATCTTATCATACATATTTCTATTCACCCGGGTCAAACTATAATTAGATCGTATCCTTAAGAAAAGAGGTGGAATAGTTGAACCTTAACCTAAGAAACGCTATTTTAAATAATATCTCTGGTAACAACCAAGAACAAATTGAAGCGACTATTCAAGATGCTATTCAAAGTGGCGAAGAAAAAATGCTTCCAGGACTTGGTGTACTCTTTGAGCTTTACTGGGAAAATGCAAATGAGGAAGATAAGAAGGAAGTTCTCGAAACACTTGAAAACCACGTCCAAAATATGAACCAATAATGGGAAGAGGCTGCTCCATGAGACAGCCTCTTTTTAATCCAAATGACTTTTTATGAACCGTAATTCTCCTATAAGACACTGGACTTCTTCTGCTTCTAACATCATTGGCATCTGGTCATTAATTGTAATAGCTGTCGATTGTCCTTGATGCTGCACTAAATAATTTAAAAGTTCTTCCACTTGATCTTCTGATAAATTTGAACCTGTCTCGACACTTTTGACTGATTTAACATAAAATGAATCCAAATCATGGGCAAATTCACCTTCAAAAATGTTTCCGTTAAACACACTCATATGTGACTACCTACTTTCATTTATTCATACCATTAGCCTCCCACACCCTACATGAACATATCCATCCAACATCACTAAAATTCCATTTTTTTCGTATAGATAGGGGTTTAATTAAAAAACGCCTAGGAGGTGATTCCCCTAGACGTTAAGATATTACTTTAGTTAAATGTAATTTGTTTCACTGTCTCAGCGTCCATTCCTTTAATAACTTCTACGATTAATTTCACCGCATTCTCAAAGTCATCACGATGGAGCATAGCTGCATGAGAGTGGATGTAACGAGTCGCTACGGTAATGGATAAAGCAGGTACACCATCTGCTGTAAGATGAATGGATCCCGCATCTGTTCCCCCTCCTGCAATCACATCGTACTGGTAAGGAATTTCGTTTTTCTCAGCTGTATCAATCACATGATCACGTAATCCTTTATGAGAGATCATAGATGCATCATACAGAATGATTTGAGGACCTTCCCCCATCTTACTAGCTGCTTCTTTATCAGAAACACCTGGTGTATCTCCTGCAATTCCCACATCTACTGCAAACCCAATATCAGGATTAATGGCATTGGTGGATGTTTTCGCACCACGAAGTCCAACCTCTTCTTGAACCGTTCCTACACCATATACAACATTTGGGTGTTCTTGCCCTTTTAATTGACGCAGAACTTCGATTGCGATGGCACAGCCAATACGGTTATCCCATGCTTTTGCAAGAAGCATTTTTTCATTTGGCATTTGAGTGAACTCAAAGTATGGAACTACAGAATCACCAGGACGAACACCAAATTCTTGAGCTTCCTCTTTAGAAGATGCGCCAATATCAATAAACATTTCTTTAATATCGATCGCCTTTTTACGTTGTTCAGCTGGCAGGATATGAGGTGGCTTAGAACCAATAACACCGGTAAGGTCACCGTTTCTTGTCATAATTGTAACACGCTGAGCTAACATAACCTGGCTCCACCAGCCACCTACGGTTTGGAAGTAAAGAAAGCCGTTGTCATCTATGCGCGTAACCATAAATCCTACTTCATCTAAGTGACCAGCAACCATAATTTTAGGTCCGTTTTCCTTACCCACTTTTTTGGCGATTAAGCTTCCTAAATTATCCGTATACACTTCATCTGCATACGGGGATATGTATTTCTTCATTACATCACGTGGTTCTCTTTCGTTACCCGGAACGCCTTTCGCGTCTGTTAAGTCTTTCAACATTGTAAGGGTATCATCCCATTTAGCCATGCTAATTCCTCCTTCTATGTACTCACGCTATTCATTATAACTCTTTTTTGAAAAATTCACAAAAATCACCAAAGCTTAATAACCATCTTCCTGACGTTGATGATTGACTTCGTTCTTCTGATAATACGCGTCTTGGATAGATTGCTCAGAAAATCCTAACTTTACTCCTAAGTCTAAGAACGTCTTAAAGAGTTGCTGATAATGCATATCAGTCGGTGACTCTTGAAAAAGATGGATTTCACCAAATACCTTATGAAAATGATCCGTTAAACCACCCTCAAGCGCTTCCTTTTGCTCTTGCTGATGATAACGATACCCTTTCTCAAGACCAAGAGAAAGAATAAAGTGAAGTCCATCTACGTACTCTTCAAGAATCACTTCATCTTCCTTTGGAGGCTTTGTACTCCAGAATTTAAAGCACCTTGTCTCATTTGCAAGCTCCCCTAATTCCACAAGAAGAGCCATTACTTTCTTTCTAAACAAATCCTCATGTTCCAACCCATGTTCCGCTTCAATACGTTGGTCTAATTGTTGCTGCATCTTAAAGAGTGTTTCCCAATTCATGTTGTTGTAGCTCCTTTAAACTGTTTTGTTCGATTATAGCACGGGGATCACGTTTATTAAAAAAGATGTTGTTCCAGACTAGGAGCGTAATCTCGAACAATCGAATGGTCGGAGAATGTTTCCGTAGCTTTAATTGAGTGTAAGGCGGTTCGGGAAATCACTCGCTTTCCGCGGCCCCACACGACGTGGGGTCGTTCGACGTTGGCGATTGACGTGACGGTCTTAGTCGAACTTCCACTTCCACCTATTACCTAGGCTCCTACTGCCGCAGGAGTCTCGCAATTTCCCGAACCACCTCTTCCATATATGGTGTAACGGAAATATCCCATATGGGGATAACTCGCAACTCTCACCACCCTTAAGATGCGGGGCCGTTCGTAAAACTAGAGCCAGGGGTGTCTGGGGAACGGGGAGACTCCTGCGGGAGAAAGAGTTCGACGAGACCCCGCAGGGTGGGTTTCCCGAGGAGGCTCGACAGCTCGCCCGCGGAAAGCGAGTCGTTCCCCAGACACCCCACCCACACAACTAATGCAACGGACCTACCCTTGCTCTAATATCTACACTACAAGTCGTTTAGGGCTTATGTAAAATAACTAAGTAGTTATGTAGTTCGTAAAATAATAGACTATTTCACAAACCTATAAAAAAGTTGAAACGTTTTGCAAGTTGATTCGTATGGAGAGGTAGATAGATTCGGTAAGGGAGTCGATCAACATGATTATCATTTTGTTTAGATTATTATTTTTACTTGCTGCTGTCCTCCTGATCTACACAGCTTACAAATACATCATGAATCCAAAACGAAAATTAGAACTTGCTCAGGATAAAAAGCAATTTTATTTTTTAGATGACCCCGAAAATGTAAAGAAGAATTTTTTACTCACTTACAAAGGAGTACTCTTTGAAGGGGAGAAATACTTAGGTACAACAGAAAACTCTTTTGATGTGGTTTCTATTTCTGTCTGGACAAGACAGCCTTATACTTTAAAGGGGTTTGAACGAAATGATCTTTATTTCGTTGAGAAGGAGATCCTGATTCATTACCCTCACGCTAAAGTCGAATGGAAAAACCCTGTAAATCAACTAGTGCTGAGTCAGCAAAATGATTAAGCTTAAGGTATGCACCATAAAGGCCCACTCGAATAATCGAGCGGGCCTTTTTATGCACCTGCTTGGAAGAAGTCATCCCATTTGATTACAATTTCCTTTCGCCTTAATAAATAAATAAAGGTTAACAACATCAATAAAAAACCTGCCATGACAAATGGTGATAACCTCGATAACCACTGACCAACAGAGGTATAGACGACCGCTAATGGGATATTAGAGTAAAAGGAAGTTTTCATGTAATCTTTAAAACCCTGGGACATTTCAATGATGCATAACGATATTAAATGAAAATGAATAAATGGCACTAATCGGAGTAATGCAATTTGAGAGGTAGAAAAGCTAGAATGCTTCCCAAATAACTTATGCTTTAATTTCACGAGCTTTTGAAGTGTCTTTGGCATCCATTGGCTCATTTTATAAAATAACAGGCTAGACAATGTCACACCAATTACACTATAAATTGACCCTGTAACGGCGCCAAATAAAATTCCGCCGGAAATACAAATAAACGCAACAGGCAAAAATAAAAGTGGACGTAGCAGGTGAAAACTTATGAAGAGTAGCGGTGCAAAGAAGCCACTTGCCTCCAAGACGGTCATAGCGACTGTCCCAAACTGATTCATGATGAACACACCCCTTCCGTCCAGCGGTATAGTACATACTTATGACAGAAGACGAGCGGTTATGACAATAAGTCTTCAGCGATGTCACTAATACTTCATCGCAAGGAACACGACTAAAAAGCAATGAGCAATCAACGTAACTGGTACCCCGATTACAAAAGCGGTGTGCTTTGTTTTGTGCCGAAACCATTTCATCCCTAAATAGGAGCCGAGTGATCCTCCTATAAGCGTTACAATCCATAGCTGTTTTTCAGAGATTCTCCACTCTTCTTTAACTGCTCTTGATTTATCCTGTTGCATTTGTATTAATGCGACGGCGTTCACAGCAACAAGATACCAAATGAATATGCCCCCCATCTATATCTCCCCTATCTTTCATTAAATTTATTACCACTCTATCAAGTAAAAAAAAGCCATTTCCCTATACGGTAGGAAAATGGCTTTCGTCTGATTCTGCTTATTTAAGAGCGGCTTTAGCTTGTTCAGCTAGTGCAGCGAACCCTTTTTCGTCAGTAACAGCAAGATCAGCTAGCATTTTGCGGTTAACTTCAACGCCAGCTAATTTAAGTCCGTGCATTAGACGGCTGTAAGAAATGTCGTTCATACGTGCCGCAGCGTTAATACGTGCGATCCATAATTTACGGAAATCACGTTTTTTCTGACGACGGTCACGGTATGCATACTGACCTGATTTCATTACCTGTTGTTTTGCTGTTTTGAAAAGAGCATGTTTTGAACCATAATAACCTTTAGCAAGCTTTAAGACGCGCTTACGACGTTGGCGAGTGACTGTTCCACCTTTAACACGTGCCATAATAGTTCCCTCCTGTATTTCAACTTAATAGTTAAATTCGATTATTTCTTAGGAAGCATAGCTTCGATACGCTTTAAGTCGCCACTAGAAACTAGTGCGTCTTTACGTAGTTTACGCTTTTGCTTTTGAGATTTGTTAGCGAACAAGTGACTAGTGAATGCGTGAGAACGTTTAACTTTGCCACTACCTGTACGACGAAAGCGTTTCTGAGAACCTTTGTGAGTCTTCATTTTTGACATGAGTAATTCCTCCCTTTAGAAATATGTTAGAATCACGTTTATTGCTTCTCGTTTACTGGAGCGAGCATCATAAACATGTTACGACCTTCCATTTTCGGTTTTGTTTCAACCGTGGACAGATCTTTACATTCTTCAGCCAAGCGATCAAGCACTTTTTGGCCTAATTCTTTGTGAGTGATTGCGCGTCCGCGGAAACGAACAGCTGCTTTCACTTTATCGCCCTTCGATAAGAACTTACGCGCATTGCGTAGCTTCGTATTGAAGTCATGTTCTTCGATACCAGGGCTCAGGCGAACTTCCTTCACGTTAATGACTTTTTGCTTCTTACGCGCTTCTTTATCTTTCTTCTGTTGCTCAAAGCGATATTTACCATAGTCCATGATACGACATACTGGCGGTTTCGCATTTGGAGCTACCATTACAAGATCAAGATTTGCATTAGCTGCAATATCTAAAGCCTCGTTTTTGGATTTAACGCCTAATTGGTCTCCGTTTGAATCAATGAGACGAACTTCGCGAGCACGAATCTTTTCATTGACGATCATATCTTTGCTAATAACCAGCCACCTCCAAGGTTTATTAAAAAGGTTTATATACGTCTGTTTATAGACAAGTGTATCTCAATCATGGTTGTAATTTCAGACAATCAAAAAAAGTGTCGGCACACATACTGCACCCACACGTTTCCCAATTACGTTTAGAAAATCATACCTGGTAACTACTCATAAGAGTGTCAATCAGGTGAGAAGCGGGTGCTTCTACTTGTCTCAGACAATATTAAGTTTACCTTATTGAGAATAGCACGTTTAAAAAACAATGTCAAACGTAAACCAATCTTTTTTATGCACATCTTCTGTGCATGACTTTTTAAGGATATATGATATAGCGTATATTTGCAACCTAAATTTTTAACTTATCCCTTTTAGTCAACATGCTTTCGTTACACTTAACAAGGGAAGTCATTTATTTCTTGCACACTTCTCCTTGTTCACATTAGCTCTACTTAGGTATGCTTTCCCCATCCCCAAGGTAAGTGTATCCCCACTCTATATTATCGCTTGTGGGGCCATTGATATGAAAATCAAGATCATGCAAGATACGATGAACCGTTCTTAATTCTGTAGTGTCTTGTCCAGATTGGGCTGCCTGCAAGTAATAAAGTGCGTTCTCAAGATCTTTCCTTATCAATTCATCTTCAGTCTCATCAAGCAGACTCTCTATTGGTTTGACCATATCCTTAAGTCCGTTAAAGTCTTGTTGGTTAAGGCTTGCATAACTCCCATGACCAAGGGCTTTGTTAAACTTATAATGCACAGTTTCGACTTTTTTTCCAATTCCATCAAAGTGTGTCTCTTCTTCATTAGAATTTTCTACATTAGAACCGCCTGCTGTCTCGGCAGCCCCTTCGTCCCCTGCCTTATGTGTACCTTGATTAATAATCACCGCAAAAAGAGTGCCGATTGTCAAAATGGACGCCGCTATCACAGCTATAGAGATCTTCATTATCTTAGACAATATACATCTCTCCTTTATAATGGCCCAGCTACTTAACAAAAATAGGGCATATCTATATTTCTTCACTAGTTCCATAATAACACAAATACATGGAATATTATGGGTTTGTTTATGTTTCTTTATAAGGCTTGAAATTCACGAAATAAAAAACCCCCAAAACGTATAAGATTTGGGGGTTAGAATATTTATTGCTTTCCACTTATTTCTTGTTTGATCTGAGCTACGAAGTCTTGAAGAGATTTTGTTTCAGAGTCTTTCTCTCCATAACGACGAATGTTCACACCGCTTGCTTCAATTTCATTATCTCCTACCACAAGTTGATAAGGGACTTTTTGCATCTGAGCTTCACGAATCTTATAACCAATCTTCTCATCGCGCTCATCTACTTCAACACGCACGCCCGCATACTTCAGTTCATCTTCTACCTTCTTGGCATAGTCTAAATGAACATCAGCAGATACAGGAATGATCTTCGCTTGAACAGGTGCTAACCATGTCGGGAAGGCTCCTTTGTACTCTTCGATTAAGAAGGCAACGAAACGTTCCATTGTTGAAACCACACCACGGTGGATAACAACAGGGCGATGGTGTGCCCCATCTTCACCAATATATGTTAAGTCAAAACGTTCTGGTAAGTGGAAGTCAAGCTGTACAGTTGAAAGCGTTTCGTCCTTACCAAGCGCTGTTTTTACTTGTACATCTAATTTCGGACCATAGAATGCTGCTTCACCTTCTGCTTCTACGTACTCTACCTCAAGGTCTTCCATTGTTTCTTTTAGAAGAGCTTGCGCTTTATCCCACATCTCATCATTATCCACATACTTCTCTTTGTCTTCTTTATCACGATAGGACAAACGGAAGTAGTAATTTTCAAGACCAAAGTCTTTGTATACTTCTTGAATCATACGAACAACACGAATGAATTCTTCTTTCAGTTGATCTGGACGAGCAAAGATGTGAGCGTCATTTAACGTCATGGCGCGCACACGCTGAAGTCCTGCTAATGCACCAGACATTTCATAACGGTGCATGGTACCTAATTCCGCGATACGTACTGGTAGATTACGGTAACTGTGTAGCTGATTTTTATAAACCATCATATGGTGAGGACAGTTCATCGGACGCAGAACTAGATCTTCATTATCCATTTCCATCGTAGGGAACATGTCATCCTGATAATGATCCCAGTGTCCACTTGTTTTATATAGATCTACGGACCCAAGCACTGGTGTATACACGTGGTCGTAGCCAAGACGTTCCTCTAAGTCAACGATGTAACGTTCAATTGTACGACGAATGGTAGCGCCCTTTGGCAGCCATAGAGGAAGACCTTGACCTACCTTTTGCGAAACTGTGAAGATATCTAATTCTTTCCCAAGTTTACGGTGATCACGTTCTTTGGCCTCTTCACGCATTTTTAGGTATTCTTCTAAATGATCTTTCTTTTCAAAAGCCGTACCATAGATGCGTTGAAGCATTTGATTATCACTATCTCCACGCCAGTATGCACCAGAGACGCTTAATAGTTTAAAGACTTTGATTTTGTTTGTAGAAGGGACGTGAGGTCCACGACAAAGATCAAAGAATTCCCCTTGCTTGTAAATCGTTACGGATTCACCTTCAGGGATATCGTCAATCAGTTCAAGCTTTAACTCATCACCGATTTCGCGATACATATCTTTAGCTTCTTCACGGGAAACCTCAAGACGCTCAACCTCTAAGTTTTCACTAGTGATCTTTTGCATTTCTTTTTCAATCTTCTTCAGATCTTCAGGCGTAATAGACGTACCTAGATCCATATCGTAATAGAAACCATTTTCAATAACAGGACCTACTCCCAGGTTTACATTACCATAAATACGTTTTACAGCTTGAGCCATTAGGTGTGCTGTTGAGTGACGAAGAACCTCTATACCTTCTTCATCTCGAATTGTTACGATTTCTATAGAACCATCACCAGGAATAGGACGGCGAAGGTCAATCAGTTGACCATTGTATTTCCCTGCCAACGCTTGCTTCTTTAAGCCTGAGCTAATGGAAGCAGCTACATCTTCTGTCGTCGTTCCTTGCGAAAACTCCTTAACCGCACCATCTGGAAATGTTAATTGAATTGCTTCCGACATGTGTATGTCACTCCTTTTATAAATAATCGATCTACTTTGTTATCTTAGTATAAATAAACAAAGCCAAAATAAAAAACGCCCATCCCTTGCACAATAGCGAAGGGACGAGCGTTATACCCGTGGTTCCACCCAAATTCCCACAGTCATAACTGCGGCTTCATTAGCACATCCGTAACGAGGACGAGTCGCTGTTTACTACTGAATGGTTCGTAAACAGAGTTCAGAGGTGGTAAACAAGTGTCGTACTCAGGAAGCTTCCAGCCTATGACTTCCCTCTCTGCGTAAGCCGATGCAACTCATTCTTATCCTCATCATCACTGATATAAATTAGATTTAAACTTTATAGAAGTTAGTATAATGGGAATAAATGCGAAAAGCAAGCCCATTTTTAGAACGGAGATAATCTTTTAAATGGAAATTTGTTTAACGGAAGAAATTCAGCACGTTCTTGGAAGATGTTCATCACAGTCAGCGTCTTTGGATCACCAGGGTCATTCCCATAAATCGAAATCCGGTTTGGAGCAAGAGCCATTATAGGAGTCAAGTCTAACTCGTCTGTTCCAAGTCCAAACAAATATAAAGGATGGTCGGCAGTCAATTTCTTAATTTCTTCAGACGTATAGCGACGACCTTTATGAGAATAAAAGATAAAAGGTTGGCTTTGCACAATAGTTAACATCTCTACTTTTGAAGGGTTAGCTTGTAAGTAATCCCTTAGATGTTGAATATATGTCTGATAATCCTGTTCTCTTTTATATTCATCTATTGCTTCTCCTACGACCTCAATCAATTCATCATAAAATCGCTGAAAGCGAAATGTAATAATGGAATCAAATGCAAACCCTTTACCCTCCTCGAGTGCCTCTTTGAAAACTTCTTTCAACCGCTCTAATTGTTGACTGTGGCGGTAAGAAGATGGATGGTCTTCCCCCCAATGATCTGGCTCGTCCCTAAAAGAACAACACAATTCATATATGTGAGCTACTTCATCATCATCGCTGAAGTAGTAGCAATTCCGTATGATGTCTGTTAGCCAGGATCGCTCTCTATGTATGACATAGACATGGATTAGCCCGCGTACGATCCGCTCCTCTTTCCCCTGATTCTCGTTAACAAGTACAACATGTCCCCATTTCTTGTGATAATGCCATTGCACGCTCATTTCGTCTTTCTGCGCAAATAGAAAATCACAAAATGACAGGGCTTCTTTTTTATTAGAAAAATAGATCTCGGCCAACGTCTTCCCTCCCTCCACAAGTGGTACAATAAACTGTTAAAGTATATGGGAAGAAAACGTGAAAAATGATTGTTCTCTGTAAAAAACTTTAGTAATCTCCTTTTTTCACAACTTTTAGGCACGGAGTTATTAAAGATAAAAGTAAGACTTTTGTATACTCGAAGCTGAGAGAATGTTTCCGTTTGCTTTAATTGATAGTAAGGTGGACCTGGAAGCCACTCACTTTCCCTGCGGGGAGCTGAACTGGTGAGTCTCGCAGTTCCAGGCCCATATTTGCTATATAAGAGTGAACGAAAACATGCCATATAAGTGACATCTGAACTTTAGGTGCGAACTGCGGGGCCGTTCACCTCTTTAAAGCCAGGGCTTGCTCGGGGACTGCGAGACTCCCGCGGGAAAAGGAGCCTAGGGAAGACCCCACAGAGAGCGAAAGCGAACGAGGAGGCTTCCCAGCTCCCCGCAGGAAAGCGAGTTGTCCCCGAGCAAGCCCAAGCACTCATAAACGCTGACGGCCCCCTTCCAGCTGTAATAGCTCAACTTCGAGTCTTCCGTATAAGGGTGCTTGTACAAAAAATAAAAAAGCAGCTCTGCCAGAGGGATGACCCTCTGGCAGAGCTGCTAACGGTTCACTTATTGTTTTAGCTACGTCGATTCTGTCCAATAACTTCTACCGGGTTACTTACTTGTTTAATACGTTCAATAATTCTCCCAGCCTTCAATTGCTCAACATCTCCACGATTATTCGTCATAAGATGCTTTTCGAGCTCTTCAAGATTGTAATTAGAGGTAAAGAAAACAGGCAGTCGTTCCATCATACGATATTGTAAAATTGAACCTAATATTTCATCACGGAACCAAGATGACATGGATTCAGCTCCAATATCATCAAGCATCAAAACTGGAACCGTTTTGAACTTTTCAACTTTCTCTTTTAACGTGTTGTCTCCTAATGAAGACTTCATCTCCCGAACTAGTTCGGGCATGTAAATCAAGTAAGAGGCAATTCGTTTATTCGCTAATTTATTGGCAATAGCTCCCAAAAGATGTGTTTTGCCAACTCCAAACGGTCCGTGGAAATATAAACCTTTATTGCCCTTTTCCGTTTCAGCATTCTCTGTATAGTTCATCGCTTGACGAATCGCTTCGTAACGATCATCTGGATCTAAGTCTTTAAACTTAGCTTCCACAATGTCCTTTGGCATATACAAACTGTTAATGAATGAACGCTTCTCGTCTTGTTGTTGAGATTGTCTTTTACGAGGACACATCTCATACGTCAATCTAATCTCTTTCCCCTGAACATGAAGATTCGGAGAGTAACCTGAGACCAAATTCTGACAATTCTCCAGAGAAGGACATCCTTCACAGCGCTTAGATTGGGATTGATACTCATATAATTTCATTAAATGACGTTCTACATCATGACGAGAGAGGTTCGAGTGCTCCTGCAAAATTTGTTGAATATCAGGATCTTTCAAGATTGCCTCACGCATACTTTGATAATGCTCCTGAAAGTTTTTACTTTCCCTCATCCACTTCTTCAAAGCTGTTTGGATCGGTTCCATTTCACTCATCCTTAAATCAAATTATTCGTAAACATTAATCATCCATGTTCTTTAAAGCTTCTGCTAACTCTTGCTTTTCACGTTCAATATCCGAGGCAGATTTCCCATCTTTGCGTTTAGGAGCCTGATCTTCACTCGACTGATCCTTTTGACCTTTTTGATCCTTAAACCAATCAGGAAGGACGTCTTGCTTTTGATTCTTATTGTAAGAACGGTTCCCTCCGCTTTTACGGTTATTCGCCCATTGTTGATATTTTTTATTTTCTGTTTTCGCAACCCGCATTGCATGACGAACCGTTTTCACCTGAAGCCTCGTCCAATGGCCTGCGATGGTTTCCATGTAATTTTTCGATAACTTCATATCTGTTTTAAGTAATACATAATAAATTAACACATTCATCACGCCAGGTGTTAATCCTTGTTGGGTCATGATATCACGAATCATTCGCAAATCCTTCTCAGGTGGTTCTGCACCTCCCGAGAGATCTAGCAACAGTTCTCTAGGAGAGATCTGTTCCAAGCGTTTAATTAGAGCTTCTTCCTTATTATCTGGTTGCTCTTTTGGAGCCTCTTGGTCATTAGCGACAGATAACGAATCACGTTGATGAGTGACCTGGAGATTGTCACTTTGTCCTCCTTTACTTTGGTAAAGGTCATGACAAGCCTCTTTTAACTCAGAAAGGTCCAATTGATTCTCATCGTTAAGAGCCCACAAGATCGCTTTTTCAACATCATTAGTAGTTAGATTATATAATAAAGAAAGTTGAGAAAGCACTTTTTGGTTCTGATTGGAGAGAATACTCTGCACAGGTAACATTCTCTGGTCGAGTGATTGTTTTATATAGGAAAAGTCAATTCGGCTCTCCTGTATGTTAGCACCTTGACTCTCCACTAATTCTTGGTCTTGCTCTTTAAAATGAGTGGGTGGTGGTTCAGTGGTCATCCCACCCATCGAGAATACGTGCTCAAAGGAAGAAGTGACTTCTTCTCCTTTACGATAAGACGAAGAACCACCTGAAAACGTACGTTGTAATCGTTCGTACTTTTGTTGACCAAGATGATGATATAGTAACAAGGATAACATCTCGTCCGCAAAGAATTCACTCGGGGTAAATGGACGAAGTAGTACATACGTATAAACCGTTTGGTCCTCAGATTGATCAACAAAAGTTCGAAGAAGCCCTATGGCTTCTAACCGTTTCCTTGCTTCGTAAATATGATTTAAAGGGAGATTGAGGTAACTCATCAATAGATGGTGTGTATTCACGCCCCCTACTTCCTCTTGGAGATCATACTCTGACAATAATGTTTGGTATAGACTAATGGATTCATTTCCGATTAAAGGCTGATATAAATGAGTTAGGGACATTGTGAAATCCATGGGCATGCTCCGAGCGACTGTTAATCGGTAGCCATCTACCGGTAATAGCTTCCCAATTGATGTATGGTTCATTAAACTCCCTCCTTCCTCATATTCTTGGTGTAATGGCTCTATTCTATTACGAAAGGAAATAGATAAACCTGCATCTATTCGGTCATATTCTTCCAAGTATACATTGATTGTGCTCCTATAAAAAGAAAAGAGCCAACCGGCCCTATTCTATTACCCTTCTGGATCTTGTTTAATCAAATCTTTTAATTCATCAAGAAAGACATTTATATCCTTAAACTGTCTATAAACTGAAGCGAAGCGGACATACGCGACTTCATCAATATGCGCAAGCCTATCCATCACCATTTCTCCTATTTCCTTGCTATTAACCTCAGAAACGCCACGGTTCCTTAATTCCCGTTCAATTTCCATGGCAATCGTCTCTAGTTCATCAACCGCAACAGGTCGTTTCTCACAAGCCCGAATCAGACCTCTCATCAACTTCTCTCGACTAAATTCTTCACGAGTGCCTTCTTTTTTGACAACGATCAGAGGGACTTCTTCAATTCTTTCAAACGTTGTAAAACGAAAGTGGCACTCTTCACATTCCCGCCTGCGTCGAATCGATTTACCCTCTTCGACTGGCCGCGAGTCCAACACCCTAGTGCTCTTATAATTACAATTAGGACATTTCACAGATAAATCAACTCCACATTTTTCTACATTTTATGAGCCATACCCGTTTCCAAAAACGGAAGGATTCCCTTAATTTCTTCATGTTGCCTTTGGATTAACTTATGGCTATGTCCGAAGTCAAACGGTAAAGCAGATTCCGTGGTAACAGAATAGTCAACCGCCGTTCTATACGGTTGTACCATTACTATACTAACGACGATAAATGCTTTCTTTCCTTTCACCGTTTGCAAGCTCATCTCACCATGTTCAATAGAAGATGAGACCAATTTATATTTACTTGAATTGTTATAATAATCCTCTAACTGAGGAAAAGCTTTATCTTTTGTTGTTTTAAAGTAGTGCGTTCGAAGTGCTTCATTCCAGTGTGCTTCACTTGTTTCGGCATGATTCGTAAAATATGTTGAAAACCATTGTTTAATATTCATATTCGTCCACCTCTAATCTATTATATCAAAAAATCTAAAAGGTTAAATACACACTTCTGTCAAGAATTTCACTTTTTCTTTATTAATACCTCAATAATTGTGCTGAGAAGGGCTCTACTCTCATTCCTTTACCTAATAAGAAATCTGAAATATTCTGTAGAAATGGTTTTAAACTAGCTGTGTAACGATAAGTATTATTCCTTTCAATATTGCAAATAGACCAAATTGACTTTTTTCAAAAGAAATAAAAAAGAAAGCACTCTTCACAAGAGTACTTTCTTTCGAACATTTATTTTAGAGTACGTTGAATTTCTTGACTTCTACAGGTCCCATACCTCTCGGGACTTCAACCGTTTCTTGTGTTTTAGCTTCTAGTGATTGTGCAATATATTGCGCTGCTACATTAGGGTCAATACGATCCCCGCACGTGTAAACGTCAATACTTGCATAGCCATGTTCTGGAAAACTGTGAATGGTTAAGTGAGATTCAGAAATAATTACGACGCCACTTACGCCGTGTGGTGCAAATTTGTGAAAAGCAACTTCTCGAACTTCCGCACCTGCTTTTAGAGCAGCATCTACGAAAATTTGTTCAATCATTGTCATATCGTTTAGCTTTTCTGTATTACAATCCCAAAGTTCTGCAATTACATGTCTACCCATTGTGTCCATCGGTAGTCCCCCTTTAAAACCAAAAAAGTTTACTTCTAAACGTCAAGCTTATGCACTACCACGGGGGCAAGTTAGTCCTAAGAGGTCCTAACCCTTTAAGCAGTCATAGGTTCGTCGGTATTTCAGAAGTTCAAAAGTTAGTATATAGTGTTTCCCTATATTTTGCAATAAGTTTTTTTGCTCACATATATAGGGTGTGGTTGTCAAAGCTTTGTTAGTAGTATAAAACATCAATGGGGGATTATCCAATTAATTTACTTCTTCAGACTTTCAAGAAACTCGGGCTTCTTCACGTGCAGCTAAGTGAGTTCCTACAAATTTAACAAGATCCAGCACACGTTTCGAATAGCCCCATTCATTGTCGTACCAAGCCAAAACTTTCACTTTACGGTCATCCATTACGATTGTAGAAAGACCATCTATAATAGAGGAGTATTCAGATGTAGTGTAATCAACAGATACGAGTGGTTCATCAGAGTATTGAAGAATACCTTTCAAATCATTCTTAGAAGCATGCATGAATGCCTGATTGATTTGATCTGCAGATACATCACGTTTTACGTCTACAACCAAATCTACTAGAGAAACATTCGGTGTAGGTACTCGCAGCGCCATACCATGCATTTTCCCATTTAGATGAGGGATTACTTCACCTAATGCCTTAGCAGCTCCTGTTGAAGTCGGAATAATAGATTGTGTACAGCCCCTTGCGCGTCTAAGGTCTTTATGAGGATTATCTAAGTTCTTCTGATCATTTGTAAAAGCATGAACCGTTGTCATTAGTCCGTTCTCAATACCAAACTGTTCGTCTAACACCTTAACTACAGGAGCTAAACAATTTGTTGTACAAGAAGCATTAGAGATAACGTCATGCTCTTCATCGATGTAAACGCTCTCATTTACGCCCATAACAATGGTCGCATCCACTTCTTTCCCTGGAGCTGTAATGACAACTTTCTTAGCCCCCGCTTCAATATGCTGCCCCGCTGTCTCTTTAGTCTTAAACTTCCCTGTAGCTTCAATAACAATATCCACTTCATGTTCTTTCCAAGGAAGTTGCTTAGGGTCTCTCGAAGCAAACAAATGAACCTTTTTCCCATCTATTTCAATCCCATCTTCAAGCGCTTTCACTTCACCTTGAAAATGACCATGAACACTATCGTACTTAATTAAATGAGCTAGCGTTTCGGGAGGGTAGCTGGCATTGATAGCAACAACCTCTACCTGCTTATCTAAAATCGCTTGGCGAAACACCATTCGACCAATTCGACCAAAACCATTAATAGCAACGCGTGACTTCATTCTGCATACCCCTCTCATTTATGATACACTTTATTGATATTTCGCATGATTAGTATAACACAATAAAGGAATCCTAGGGAGTAGATTGTGGTTTTTTTCCAAACTTTATTGTAATATATGCATCGATTCCTCATTCAATGAAAGCTAATGTGCTGTTTATAGATTACTAGGTAGCTTGAAAACTCGAAGCTGAGGATGTTTCCGTTTGCTTTAGTTGAGTGTAAGGCGGGCCTGGAAACCACTCGCTTCCCAGCTCCCCGCAGGAAAGCGAGTTGTCCCCGAGCAAGCCCACCCACTCATCAAACGTAACGGCTCTCTCCTGCTAAAATATCTCATCTTCGGATCTTCCGGCGATTGTGGAATACCAAGTTACTCCAATAAAAATAAGGCTGCTCTTGTGGTAAGAGCAGCCTCTGTCTATTACGGTAGGATTTCCCACTTCCGAAGTATAGCATCGAGTTGATCATAGGTTTCTTTCTTGGATCCATTGTTATCAATTACTTCATCAGCCATCCGGGACTTTTCAGTAATTGAGATCTGAGAGCGAATGCGACTAAGTGCTTCTTCTTTTGTGCTTCCATCCCGTTCCATTAAACGCTTGAGTTGAACCTCTTCGTCTACGGCAACAACGAGAGTTTTATCTACGTAATCCGTTAACTGGCTCTCAAATAATAATGGGATATCTAATACAACCGCCTTGTCCCCTTGCATTAAATATTGATCACGCTCTCGGACCATCTCTGAACGCACAGCAGGGTGTACGATTTCATTGAGCTGCTTTCTCTTTTCGTCATTATTAAAAACAATTTCTCCAAGTGCTTTTCGATCTAGTGTGTGATCTTCTCTTAAAATCCCTTCACCAAAAACGCTTACAATTTGATTATAAGCATCGCGGCCTGGTTTCACGACCTCGCGAGATAATTTATCAGCATCTACTACAGGAATCCCATAATCATCAAACATTAATGATACTGTACTTTTCCCTGTTGCAATGCTACCTGTTAATCCTATTACGACACCCATTAAAAGCCTCCTACTACGTAAATTTCAACATTCCAATCACAATCAATAAGAGTCCTGGCAAAAAGGTTAACCGTTGAATCCATTTAAAGTAAGATAACCAGTAACCACTTTTTAACCCGATCCAAAGAAAGAAACTACTCATGAACGCAATAAGTAAAGCTGTTGTCAGCGGAGAGAAACCAAACATGGCTGCGCCAATCCCGGCGCCTAAAGCATCAAGGGAAAGGGCGATCCCGAGCAGAAATGCTTCAATACCATTAATGGAACCCGACTGATCAATATCAGCGCTCATCGGTTTTCGTAAAATTTGAATGACGATCCCAAGAGATTTAATCTCCAAATTAAATAGATATGAAGAGGGATCTTTTGTTTCTGTAGGTTTTTCCGTTCTAAAAAACTGATAAAGCACCCATATTCCAATAGCGATCAATATCCCCCCGCCAAACATTTCGGTAATGTGAGGAGAGAGAAAATGAGCAATCATGTTCCCAATCATCATAGACAGAAAGAATGAAACAGCCGAAACCATCGCAATAACTCCAATGGCTCGTAAAGAAAGCCCCATCTTCCTTAGTCCATAAGTAAATCCAACCGTAAAACTATCTAAACTTACTGCAAAAGCAAGTAGGATGAGGGTAGTGAATGGTGCCATAGCCGGTAAGCTCCTTCTCTCATATTTACGCTTAGTATATGAAAGGAGCCTACCCGCTGTTACTGTCAGACAAGGGATTTACTCAGGCTGGCATTTGAGGCAGAAATGAGTTCCTCTCCCCCCCACTTTTGTTTTTGTAATGATTGTTCCACAGCTTTCACATGCCTCGTCTTGACGGCCGTAAACTTTCAGGCGCTGTTGAAACATTCCAATTTGACCTTGTGTGTTCACATAAGATCGAATAGTCGTTCCTCCCTGTTCCACAGCTTCTTGAAGCGTGGAAACAATTTCACCATGTAGACGAACGGCATCTGACTTCGTGATATCCTTCCCCTTTCTTTCAGGGTGGATTAAGGAACGATGTAACGCTTCATCTACATATATGTTCCCAAGACCTGTGACGATCATTTGGTCTAATAGGGCGGTTTTTACATGCCGGGACGTTTTCTTCAGCTTATTGTATAAGTGATCTGGAGTGAATAATGGATCAAAGGGTTCAGGTCCAAGCTGATCTAAAGGAGCTCCTTTGAATTCTTCTCCAATTGGATAGATGTGCATGGTCCCAAACTTCCTTACATCTTGATATCGAAGTTCAGTTCCATCTGTAAAACGAAAAATAACATGTGTATGTTTTGCGATCTCATCGCCACTTTGAAAAACTCCATACTTTCCTTCCATTCTTAAGTGAGAAATCATCACGTGTGTATCTAAATAAAACAACAAAAACTTCCCGCGACGTTTCAACTCATGGATGGTTTGCCCTTTCAGAAGCGCTTTGAATTCTTCCGGATCTCTCGGGCGCTGGATAATGTTCTCCCAAAACACATCTGTCTCTTTTATCGTTTTCTCAGTTACAAGATGTTGTAATGTTTTCTTGATTGTTTCGACCTCTGGTAACTCAGGCAACACGTTTCACCCCTTTATTTAGCATCATACCAAGTTGATCCTTTAGCAGAATCAACAAGAAGCGGCACGTCAAGATTGACGGTATTTTGCATCACTTCCGCAACAATTTTTTCAAGCTTTTCAAGCTCTTCCTCAGGAGCCTCTAGAATAAGTTCATCATGCACTTGCAGAAGAACCGTAGCCTCTAAATCTTCGTCAGCTAAACGGTGATGCAAATCAACCATTGCTTTCTTAATAATATCAGCTGCTGAACCTTGAATTGGCGTATTCATCGCTGTTCGTTCAGCGAAGCTTCTACTATTGAAATTACGACTTGTAATATCAGGTAAATAGCGTCTACGGTTCATGAGGGTTGAAACATACCCTTTTTGTTTTGCCTCCTGTACAACTTCATCCATATATTCCTTCACACCAGGATAACTATCTAAATAACGCTCAATGAATTGCTTTGCTTCTTTCCTACTAATCCCAAGACTTTGAGACAACCCATATTCACTAATCCCATATACAATACCGAAGTTAACCGCTTTGGCTTGTCTTCTCATTTGATCCGTTACTTCATCTTTTTCCACATGGAATACATCCATAGCCGTTTGAGTGTGAATGTCCTCATTCTCATTGAAGGCTTTGATCAGTTTTTCATCTGCAGCAATGTGAGCCAATACACGCAGTTCAATTTGAGAGTAGTCCGCCGCAAAAATATACCATCCTTCTTTCGATGGGATGAACGCTTGTCTGATCTTTCTGCCCTCTTCAAGACGGATCGGAATGTTTTGCAAGTTAGGTTCTGTTGAACTTAAGCGACCTGTTTGAGTTAAAGCTTGGTTAAAACGAGTATGGATCATATCATCTTCATGAACAACTTTTAAAAGTCCTTCAATATAAGTAGAGTTCAATTTGCCTAATTGACGGTACAATAAGAGCTTAGGAATGATCTCATGTTGATCACTCAGTTGCTCTAACACATCAGCTGAAGTAGAGTAGCCCGTTTTTGTTTTTTTAATTACAGGAAGTTCTAATTTCTCAAACAATATGGGCCCAAGTTGCTTAGGAGAATTCAAATTGAAGGATTCACCAGCCAGTTCATGAATTTCAGATTCAAGCTGATTAAGTCGTTCCTCAAGCTCTGTACCCATTTCTTTCAGACGGTCCACATCAACTTTAACTCCCGTATGTTCCATTTCGCCTAGTATTAGAGCAAGTGGCATCTCTAACTCATCATACAGCTCCCATTGCTGATTTTCTTTTAATTGTTCTTCCATCTCTGGCTTCAACTCAAATAACATGTTCGCTTTGCGGGCTACATGACTTGCTAAATCATTCACTTCTTCTGGAACTTTCATCTTTGCACCTTTACCATATACCTCTTCATCAAACGCGATTCCTTTATACCCCATGCGATGACTTATCGATGGTATATCATGGTGGTTTTCACTTGGGTTTGTTAAGTAAGATGCCAGCAACATATCAAAGTCAATTCCACTCACTTCAATACCATGGCGTTTAAGAGCTACATATGTTTTCTTAGCATCAAAAACAGCTTTTTTATTTTGACGATCTTCAGCCCAATCTCTAAATACACTTGACTCTAAGGCTACATCTTTAGGTATAAAATAAGTTCCATTATCATGAACTAAGCCAATTCCTTCAATATCAGCTGTATGATAATTATCACCTAACATTTCTACTACGAGTGCGGAAGAGGCATGCACATGTTTGTCCGTAACTTCGTCAAGAACCTCGACCTTTAATTCTGGAAGGGCAACTTGTACTTGTTCAGACTCTTCTTCTCCTCCAATGCGGCTAATAAGTGATTGGAATCCAAGGTCACGGAAAAATGCGCTAACCTTAGGGTACTCATACCCTTTATAAACCACGTCTTCAAGACCAATCTCTACAGGCGTTTCAACGTTAATGGTAACTAATTGCTGACTCATGAAGGCATTGTCTTTATTTGTTTCAAGCTTTTCCTTTAGCTTTTTCCCGCTCACATCTTCGATACCTTCATAGACGTTTGACAATGTCTCAAACTGCTTAAGTAATTTCACAGCTGTCTTTTCACCGACGCCTGGAACCCCTGGGATATTATCTGAACTATCTCCCATTAAGGCTTTTAGATCTATAATCTGATCAGCGCGAACCTCCATTTTCTCTTCTAAGAAAGAAGGAGTATAGGTTTCTACATTTGTAATGCCTTTCTTCGTTAACGCGACAGAAACCTGATCAGAAACTAACTGCAGTAAATCTCGGTCACCGCTAATGACTTTAACTTCAAAGTTCTCTTGCTCACCTTTTCTGGCAAAAGTCCCAATAATATCATCTGCTTCATATTGATTAAGCTCGTAATGTTTAATCTCGAAGTTATCTAACAACTCTCTTAAAAGAGAGAACTGCTCTGAAAGCTCCGGAGGAGTCTTTTGACGCCCTCCTTTATATTCTTCATATGTCTTATGACGAAAGGTCGTTTTCCCTGCATCAAAGGCCACAAGCATATGAGATGGTTTTTCTTCTTCTAAGATCTTCAATAGCATAGTGGTAAACCCGTATACGGCGTTTGTATGTACACCTTTGTCATTATTTAATAACGGCAGAGCAAAAAAAGCTCGGTACGCTATACTGTTTCCATCAATAAGAACCAGTTTGTTTGTCATGTTTTCCACTCCTTCGTTCATAAGCATACCCTTTCCATGAGAAAAGGCGACTTGTTTCCTTTATTCTATCATGTTCCATAATAGAAGGAAAAAGTCGCCTTTTTATTAATCAAAATAGCCAGTTAAACTTCTTGCATACGGAGAATCCTGTGGAAGAATAATCGTTGTTTCTCCATCAATCGTTTTCTTATAAGATTCTAAAGTACGATACAATTGATAAAATGACTCGTCCTTTGAAAATGATTCATTGTAAATTTTAGCCGCTTCTTGTTCCCCTTCAGCTCGAACCTGGGCCGCTTCCGCTTCAGCTTTTGAAAGCATTTCTGTTACTTCTCTATCTGTTTGAGCAATTATACGATTTTTCGCAGCTTCCCCTTTAGATAAGTATTCCTGAGCTTTTGACTCTCGTTCTGAAATCATGTTACGGAACACCGTTTTTTCGTTCTCATCTGGTAAATCTGTTCGTTTAATACGTACATCATCCACCCGTATACCAAACTCATCGCGCGCTAGCAGTTCATTCACTCTCTCGGTAATACGTTTGTGTAAATCTCCTCTAGAGGACTGCTCATCATTTATGATCTCTTCATAGTTCATTTGGCCAAGCTCTGTACGAATGACTGAAAAAATAAATTCCCCCATCCGCGCTTCAGCTCCAATCATCGTTCTTGCATTGTTAATCATCTTATCCGGATCAACAATATGCCAGATCGCGTAGTTATCGATGATCATTCGCTTCTTATCAAGTGTGTTGATCTCTTTCTCATTAACGTCATACACCATCTTCTTCTTTGGAAGAGTACTAGCGTTCTGAATAAGCGGAACTTTGAATTTAAGGCCAGGCTCTTTTTCAATTCTTACAATCTCACCAAATTGACGTACAACTTTATATTCTCCTTCTTTCACAATCATCACACTACTTATAAATACGACAAGTAACAAGACTAGTACCAGTAAACTTAAGCCGATCTTCATCATACGCTTTATATAATTGGAGTTTGTTTCGTTCCCTGTCTCTAATCCATTCTCATCATTCATCGTCATTTGACCCCCCTTGTGTCGGTGCAGGTTGAGGTGGCTGTTGTTGCCCAATCGGTAAGTACTTAAGCGTATTTCCATTGTCATTCATGATATAAATATTAGCTTTAGGAAGAACATCTTCTAACGTTTCAATAACCAATCGTTCTCTCGTTATATCGGGTGACTTCCTATAAGCTTCGTATAAAGCATTGAACTTTGCAACATCCCCTTTGGCTTGCTCAATACGGGCTACTTTGTCCCCCTCAGCACGAGATATGATCGCATCTTTCTCACCTAATGCTTCTTCGTATTTTTCATTTCTATATTTCTCTGCTTCATTACGTTTCGTATTACTGGTTTCACGGGCGTCAGTTACTTTCGTGAAAGCTGTGCGCACTTCTGCATCTGGAAGGTCTACCTCCTGAAGCTTCACATCACTGACTGATATCCCGATATTATAACTTTCTACTAACCCAATTAGCATTTCACGCACTTCATTCTCTATTTCTGCTTTACCTGAGGTTAATGCTTCATCAATCTCTGAAGTTCCAATAACACTTCTTAAAGATGCAGAAGTAGCGTTATTTAATGCTAGTTTGGGATCTTGGGATTGGTACAAGTATTTTGCTGGGTCTACAATTTTCCACTGTACAACAAGATCAGCTAGAACAATATTTTCATCCCCTGTAATCATTTGGACTTGTTTCTTATTGCTCTTATCATCTTGTGAATAACCAAAGTTCAAACTAAACGTTTCTTTCGATAGCTTCTCTACCTCTTGTACTGGCCAAGGCATTTTAAAGTGCAATCCAGGTTCTGTTATGCTCTCTTCAGCGTTACCAAATGTAAGGATTACAGCTTGCTCTGATTCATCAACGGTATACCAACTAGTAATGCCGACAGTAACCAGAATGATTGCAGCTACCCCTATAGCAATCCATGTATAGATCTGTTTTAGAGTCACTCGTATCTCTCCCCCTATTTCATTTTCTTTACAACCTATTTACGAGTAAACGTTAAAAGCGTTTCAAATAAATGGATGTGATAACAAAAAGGAGGATAAAAAAGCATAAAAAAAAGACGGAGGCGGGTTGACCTCCGTCAAATAAGAAAACACCTTGGATGAAAGGGTTTCATAGAGAACTATATCAAGGAATTATTTGCATTTAATTAACTTAATGTTAACGTTTCGTAAATTTTTTGGGCAGTGTAATATGAAAGGCTGTTCCTTTCTGATATTCACTATCTACTTCTATGTTTCCATCATGTGCTTCTACGATGTGTTTGACAATAGCTAAACCAAGACCTGTTCCACCTGAGTTGCGGCTCCGTGCTTTGTCAACACGATAGAAACGTTCAAATATTCGAGGGACATCTTCTTTTGGAATGCCAATCCCACTATCTGTAACAGAGATCATAAAGAAGTCCTTTTGGTCCTTTAAATCGAGCTTTATAGTGCCGCCATTTGGGGTGTAATTGATAGCGTTGGTTACTAAATTAATCACTACTTGCTTTAAACGGGCAGAATCTCCATCAATATAACCTTCCGTATCAATTGTTTGCTCTAGCTCAATACCCTTTTGATTTGCTTGTTGCTCAACAATTGGAATGATATCTTTTACTAAAGATGGAACCGAAATGTGTTCGATATTTAAAGTAAACTCTTCCTTCTCTAACTTCGACAGTTCTAAAAGATCGTGGATTAGAGATTGAAGTCTCTCACTTTCATTCAGAATGATTGTTATAAACTGTTCGCGTAGCCCCTCATCTGACATCGCCCCATCTAGAAGAGTTTCTGAGAACCCTCTGATTGATGTAATTGGTGTTTTCAATTCATGAGACACATTCGCCACAAAGTCTTTACGCATTTGCTCTAAATTCTTTAACTCTGTAATATCATGAAAAACCAGCACTACACCTTTCCATTGATTAGCTTCATTAAAGATTGGTGCACCCAATACCTCAAGGAATCTTCTCTCAATTTGAAGGGGTAAGATAAACGAATGTCTCACCTTGTCTTCTGTCATAAACACTTCTTTTACAGATTTATGAATCTCAACCTCATCTACGGCTTCATAATACACATGACCTAAGTATTGATGTTCCTGACCTCCAAAATGTTCTAAAAAGGCACGATTGACGAGATTTACGTACCCTTTCTCGTCAATTAACATCAGGCCATTTCCCATGTTGTTAATAACCGCCTCTAATCGATCCTTTTGCATCTCTTGATGCATGGTCATCTCTTGAAGGTTACGCGCTAACACATTGATAGAAGAGGTTAATATAGCGGCCTCTCCGTAATTCCCTTCATAGGTTCTAGCCCTATAATTTCCTCTAGCTAATTCATCGGCTACATTAGAAGCTGAACGTATTGGTTTAATATATTTCTCAAAGATATTACGTCCAAGGGTTGCCATGATGAGAATTCCAACGAACAAGGTAATCCCTATAAGGACCCATATGTTGCTCGTTATGTGAGTTAACGAATCAATACGAAGCACAAGCACAAGTTGTCCACTCAAAGCGCTGTTATCCGCCTCAAAGGGATAAAAGAACATATGCTCCTCTAAAAAGCCTTTGTGAGTAGTACTGAAACCTTCTTGATGAGTGGTCATATAAGAATTTACAGTTTCCGCTTCCCCTGGGGTTAATTGAAGGACCTGCTGCGTGGTATTTAAGAGTGTTTGCTTTTCTGATAGATAGATTAATCCAATATCTAACTGCTTGCTAAGGTCCTCAAGAGTGCTTAAATCGGAAGCATCTTCAACAAACTCTGTTAAGTATACGGCTTCATTCTCAACTCGTTCTTCTATTACATCAACGAAGAAATTTTTTGTTAATTGGGCCAAAACCAATCCAAGACCTAGCATTAGAAGAATTGCTAGTATGGAATAGGTTAAAAATGGCCTTGAACCATATTTGTTACGCATCTCTAGAAGGGTCCTCCATCTTGTAACCAAGACCTCTTATTGTTTTAATGTATACCGGTTTCTTCGTATCAGGTTCAATTTTCTCCCTTAAGTGACTGATATGAACATCAACAATACGTGTATCTCCAACAAAATCATAATTCCAAACGGCACTAAGCAGTTGGTCACGCGAGAGGACACGACCTTTATTTTTGGTCAAATAAAGTAAAAGCTCAAATTCCTTTGGTGTCAGAACAAGAGATTCACCCTTAATTGTTGCCTCATATTGCTCTGGGAACACTCTTAAATCGGCAATTTGAATAAGATCTCCTTCAAGATCAACAGACTCTCGAATAGTGGATCGTCTTAAAATTGCTTTAATTCGTGCTACAACTTCTCTAGGACTAAAAGGCTTCGTTAAATAGTCATCAGCCCCTAATTCGAGACCAAGAACTTTATCAAACTCATCATCTTTAGCGGTTAACATAAGTATCGGCGTCTGCACTTGTTTCTGTCTGAGTTGCTTACAAACTTCCATTCCATCCATTTCAGGAAGCATGACATCTAGAACAATAAGGTCAAAGAACTGTTCATTAGCTTTTTCAAGTGCATCTGCACCAGTATAAGCTACTTCTGTTTCAAATCCAGATTGTTCAATGTTGTATTTTAATAACGTTACAATGGATTCTTCATCATCCACAATTAATATATTTTGAGCCATCTCGTATCCACCTCTGCATCTTTTTCTATCTTCATCATACAATGAACGGCAGTTTTAATAAAAGAATATTTGTAAGGTTCACAGGTTTCTTTACAAGAACTTAACAATTACTTTACCCTACTTCCATTAAATTTACATCTTTTCTACCGAATAGTCATTGTTATTCATTTATGCTTACGCTATTTTATTCCATATAAGCATATGGAACACTACAAGCTGAGACACTTTAGTGTAGATATGGCCGTTACGTTTGTTGAGTGCTCGGGGTGTCTGGGGAACGACTCGCTTTCCGCGGGCGAGCTGTCGAGCCTCCTCGGGAAACCCACCCTGCGGGGTCTCGTCGACCTCTTTCTCCCGCAGGAGTCTCCCCGTTCCCCAGACACCCCTAGCTATAGTTTTACGAACGGCCCCACATCTTAAGGGTAAGATAAGCGAGGTTTTCACATATGGCATGGTTCCGTTACACCATATACGGGAGGGGTGGTCCGGGAAATCACGAGACTCCTGCGGCAGTATGAGCCTCATTAGTGAAGGAGGAAAGTTCGACTAAGACCTTCACGTCAATCGCCAACGTCGAACGCCCCCTCGTCGTGTGGGGCCGCGGAAAGCGAGTGATTTCCCGAACCACCTCACGCTCTAACAACGCTAACGGACCTCGGTCGTCTTCATCGCCCCGCCTATTCTGGCATCTCCTATTAATAGACTAACCACATTAAGATTTAACGGAGTGAACTAAAAAGCCCCTCCTTGTTAGGAAGGGGCTTGTTGAGAAGAGGATTAATAGAAATTCTCTAATGAGCGAGCTGTCATGGATTCTGGTTCAAAAGCTGGGGTAACTTGCACAGTTCCGGTGATCACTTCTTCTTTCTCTTCATTCACTCCATTTACAGAAAGGCTTATTTGATGTTGATCACTCTTCACTTCTATGACCTTAATCGTAAGGGTTACTTCTGAATAATGATGTAAAGGTGTTGGGTACTGGAGCATTTGTTCTGTTATATGACTTCCTGGTCCAGGTAAGTGAGAGGAAACAAGGGAAGATACCATACCGTATAGCATAACTGATGGAACTAGAGGGCGCTTATAAGGAGTCTGGGAAGCATAATCATGTTGAATATACAAAGGATTGGCGTCATTTGTTAAACCCAAGTAAAGTAGAATATCTTTATCTTCAATCGACATCGTCTTTGAATACTCTTCTCCTACCGTTACATCTCCTATTTTTTTACCTAGCTTTCTTCGTTTACCAAGCAAAATTTCCACCTCCAAATTGTAAGCGTTTTCTTATATATTTATAGAAAAGCTGCCCTTTAATGAGGGCAGCTTTTCGTAATGCTTCTTTTATTGTACTACTTCCATGACTTTTTTTACAGAGTCAGCAGATTGGTCTAACTGAGCTTTTTCATCATCTGTTAAGTCAAGTTCAATAATCTCTTCGATCCCATTTCCACCAAGGATTGTCGGTACACCAAGATAGATATCTTTGTATCCGTATTCTCCTTCTAGATAGGCAATGGCAGGCAATACACGGCGCTGGTCTTTCAGAATAGCTTCTGCCATTTCTGTCAGGGAAGCTGCTGGTGCATAATAAGCACTTCCATTCCCTAGCAGACCAACGATTTCACCGCCACCTTTACGCGTACGTTCAACAATCTCCTCTAGACGATCTGAAGAAATTAGCTTCTCTAACGGGATACCACCTGCATATGAATAGCGAATAAGTGGTACCATATCGTCTCCGTGCCCACCGAGCACAAAGCCTGTAATATCTTTTACCGATAAATTCAGCTCTTGTGCAATGAATGTACGGAAACGCGCTGTATCTAATACACCACTTTGTCCAATGACACGGTGTTTAGGGAAACCAGACTCTTTAAAGACAGAATACGTCATGGCATCAACTGGGTTTGTTAACACAAGAATCGTCGTTTCAGGAGAATGGTGCACAATTTCTTTTGTTACACTCTTCATGATCTTTGAGTTAGTAGCTACTAAATCATCACGACTCATCCCTGGTTTACGAGCAATTCCAGCGGTGATAATAACAAGATCAGAACCAGCAGTATCTTCATAGTTAGAAGTCCCTTTAATATCAGCATCAAAACCTTGTACAGGGCTAGCCTCAAGCATATCCAATGCTTTACCCTGAGTTGGTTTTTCCATATCAGGAACATCTACAAGCACTACATCTGCCAGCTCTTTCTGTGCAATCATAAGGGCTGTTGTTGCTCCTGTGAAGCCAGCACCGATAACGGATACTTTCCTTCTTTGAATAGCCATATTAATCCCCTTCCAATCCTAAGATTAGTCCATGTTTTTGATGAGTGCATCACCGAATTCGGAACATTTCACTTCAGTTGCACCATCCATCATACGTGCAAAGTCGTACGTTACTGTTTTATTACCAATTGTTTTATCCATTGATTTTGTAATTAAATCTGCTGCTTCTCTCCACTCAAGGTGTTCAAGCATAAGTACACCAGACAGGATCACAGAAGATGGGTTAACTTTATCCATACCTGCATACTTTGGAGCTGTACCGTGTGTAGCTTCAAAGATTGCATGTCCTGTTTCAAAGTTAATGTTAGCACCAGGGGCAATCCCAATTCCACCAACTTGTGCAGCAAGTGCATCAGAAACGTAATCACCATTAAGGTTCATTGTTGCTACAACATCAAATTCTTTTGGACGAGTTAAGATTTGCTGTAAGAAGATATCGGCAATTGCATCTTTTACAATGATTTTACCTTCAGCTTCAGCTGCATCTTGTGCTTTGTTGGCAGCTTCTTTGCCTTCTTTCTCTACAATCTCATCATATTGTCTCCAAGTGAAGACTTTATCGCCAAATTCTTGTTCAGCTACTTCATAGCCCCATGCTTTAAATGCGCCTTCTGTAAACTTCATAATGTTCCCCTTGTGAACAAGCGTTACATTGCGACGACCTTCGCGAAGAGCGTATTCAATCGCAGAACGCACTAGACGCTTAGTTCCTTCTTCAGAAACAGGTTTAACACCAATTCCAGACGTTTCAGGGAAACGAATATTATGTACACCCATTTCATTCTGTAGAAAATCAATTACTTTTTTAGCTTCAGGCGTTCCTTTTTGCCACTCAATACCTGCATAGATGTCCTCCGTATTTTCACGGAAAATCGCCATATCCGTATCTTGTGGACGTTTAACAGGTGATGGTACACCTTCAAACCAACGTACAGGACGAAGACAAGTGAATAAGTCTAACTCCTGGCGTAATGCAACATTCAGCGAGCGAATTCCTCCACCAATTGGTGTTGTAAGAGGGCCTTTGATTGCGATCTTGTAATCACGAATCGTATCTAGCGTTTCCTTAGGAAGCCACTCTCCAGTTTTATCGTAAGCTTTTTGACCTGCGTAAACTTCTTTCCACTCGATTGATTTGCTGTCGCCATATGCTTTCTGAACAGCTGCTTCAATTACTTTACTCGCTGCAGCCCAAATATCTGGACCGATTCCATCACCTTCGATATATGGAATGATTGCATGGTTTGGTACGTTCATTTCGCCATTTTCTACTGTAATTTTTTCAGCTTGTGTCACTGATAACCCCTCCTAAATCTTTGCAAATATTCTCACTATAATCATATCACAGGAATTCTATAATCAAAGAATAAAAAGTTCAAAAGGGTAGACTTATATGAGTATAACTCCCTTTAAGCCTGCCCTTTATACTATTTTCATAGATTAGCGATTTTCAATCGCTGTATACGTTTGTCCAGTTGGACCTGTGTAATCAGCACGCGGACGAATCAGGCGATTATCTTCATACTGCTCAAGAATGTGTGCCAACCAACCTGACGTACGACTCACAGCAAATAGAGGCGTGAATAGGTCATGGTCAATCCCAAGGCTATGATAGACTGAGGCAGAATAGAAATCTACGTTTGCCGGAAGTCCTTTGTGCTCTTTAATATAATCTTCGATTTTCACAGACATGTTATACCACTTTGAATTCCCTGTAAGTTCAGTAAGTTCACGTGACATTTCTTTTAAATGCTTCGCACGTGGATCACCACTTTGATACACGCGGTGCCCCATACCCATAATCTTTTCTTTGTTTTCTAGTTTCTCTTTAATAGCATCGATTGCATGATCTTCATCACCAATCTCTGTTAACATTTTCATTACGCGTTCATTCGCTCCACCGTGTAACGGACCTTTTAAAGCACCAATCGCTGCTGTCATACCGCTATAAATATCTGAAAGTGTCGCTACACATACACGAGCTGTAAAGGTTGAAGCGTTTAACTCATGGTCAGCATGAAGTACTAAAGCTTTATTAATCGCTTCAATTTCCAGATCTTTTGGCTCTTCGCCATTTAGCATGTACAAGAAGTTCGCCGCAAAGCTTAAGCCTTCTTTAGGCTGAACAGGCTCTTGTCCTCTTCTTATGCGAGCAAACGCCGTTACGACTGCTGGCATTTTAGCCTGAATGCGAATCGCTTTACGCTTATTAGCGTTCTCTTCCATCACATCTGACTCTTCATCATTTAAACCTAAAATAGAAACAGCAGTACGCAATGCTGCCATAGGATGAACAGATTTCAGATCATATGATTTCAAATGGTCGATTACAGATTGAGGAATCGCCATCTCTCTATTTAACTCACCTTTAAACTGATCTAACTCATCCTTAGTCGGTAACTGCTTGTTCCAAAGAAGGTAAATAACCTCTTCGAAACTAGAGTTCTGAGCTAAATCATCAATGTTGTACCCCGCATAGGTAAGCTGATCATCAATAATTGAACTAATAGAGGATTCCGTTGCAATAATCCCTTCTAAACCTTTTGTAGCTGCCATTGATACTCTCTCCTTTTTCCCTAATTTTTCCCCGTATACGTTCTCTATGTAATCTCGAGAAAACGCTTAACATATTTATTAAAAAATTTTCAGGATATCATCCCCATAAACAATTATAAACAAATATCAGATTTTTGTGAAATGAAACCGTTTAATTTTCTGAAAAAATCTACAACGGATATGGTAATAATTCCTCTATATCAGGTGGTTAAAACATTTATTTTCCTTATATTTCTACTTTTTTATCTGCGCGAAACAAAAAATCCTGATATAGGCCTACATCATCATAAGACTACAAAAAAAGAAGTTCTTGGTGCACAAGAACTTCCTGAATGCTGCGGTCTATTAGAATAATTTAACAATACCATCCACCAATCTCATTGCCATATACGCAATTCCTGCACCGATAAGTGGCCCCACAGCTACACCATTGAAGAAAACAACAGCAAGAATCGTTCCGATAATTAACGCTGTAGTTAATTGTGGATCACTAGCGAGCAAACTCAATCCATCGCGTGCCACAAAAGCCACGAACATACCTGCACCTAAACAGATCCACGCATAATATGACTTTACGCTTCCGGCAAGCTCCTTAAAGCCAATTTCTCCTGTCGCAATTGGGATTAAAACAGAAATTGTAATAATGGTAACCCCGATGCTCATTCCTTTTGATTCGAAGAACGGAAATACCTTTTCATCTAACTTAAATAGCTTTAATCCAGCTAATACATACACAGCAATCATTATAGATTGATTTTTTCCAATAAGTCCTAATAAGAATAATATAAGTAAGAAAATAGTAGACTGTGATATAACCATTTGTTCCCCTCCAAATTTACTTTTCAGCAAAAACCAAATGTAATCTTATCACATCCTAATTAAATTGAACAAAGCGTCACGTTCGTTCATAACTATGGCAGATGTAATTCACTATAAAGGAGGCAAGTTAAAGGAATGGACAAGGACCAGGCGTGGCTTTTACTCTTACGTATAATAAGAAGTCTAGTAGTTGGGTTTATTGTGGCCGTAAGTATCTTTACGACAATATTATTATGGACGTACCTCTATCCTTTTATTATTGCTTTAACCATTGCTTATTTGATTAATCCTTTGGTTAATTTTTTAGAAGACAAGACTAATGCGCCTCGAAGCTTAGCAGTCTTTATCGCTATCATGCTTTTGTTAGGAGCTATCATCGGTATCATAACACTGCTTGTCGTCGAACTTATTGATGGTTTTACTTATTTAGGAATGCAGCTGCCAGAACACTTTAGAACCTTAATTTCATATCTTGAAAATCTTCTGACCTATCAAATTGTCCCTTTATACGAAAGAATAACTTCTATTATGAATACATTAGACGCAACCCAACAACAAGAGATCATTATACAAATCCAAAATGTTGGAGCCAACATTGCTCAAAGCGGAGCAGAACTGCTAGGAGATGTATTAAATGCAATTCCATCTTACCTAAAAAAGTTACCGAACTTTGCTACTGTATTAATTTTTTCTTTGCTAGGAACTTTCTTTATCAGTAAGGACTGGTATAAGCTTTCCTTACGAATTAAACAACTCACCCCTTCTAAAGTAGCAGAATCAAGTACTAGCGTTTTTAGCGGCCTTCAAAAAGCTCTGTTAGGCTTTATAAAAGCCCAGTTCACCCTCATCTCCATTACAGCCTTCATCGTACTCATCGGTCTTCTTATTCTTCGTGTAGAATATGCGGTAACAATAGCTATTCTGACAGGTGCCGTTGATTTGTTACCTTATTTGGGTACGGGTTTTGTCTTTGTTCCATGGATTGTTTATATGTTCTTTACCGGAAATTACTTCTTAACAATCGGGTTATCTGTACTATATACCATTGTCATTGTACAGCGCCAAATGATGGAGCCAAAAGTCTTATCTACAAATATTGGCTTAGATCCTCTTGCGACGTTAATGGCGTTATTTGTAGGTTTTCAACTTTTTGGATTCTTAGGGTTGATCATAGGCCCTGTCTCACTTGTCATGGTTAATACTCTTCACCAAAGCGGCGTTTTCAAAGAAATATGGGATTATATAGTCGGAAAAACTACTTCTTCATAATGGAATAGCCGATAAAATGAAAAAAGTCCAGAGTCAGACTCTGGACTTTTTAAAGTATATATTATATTCCTGCTTTATCTTCTGAAGATTGTAATCGTTCCATTCTCCATCATTCGCTTCACAGCTTTTTGCAATGAGCGTTTCAATGGGGTACGAGTGATTGGGAGAAGGAGGATAAAACCAATTGCATCCGTTATAAAACCGGGAGTGAATAAAACAACAGCACCAATTAATATACAAATTCCATCAAAGATCTCTTCCTGCGGAACCATACCTCTTTGAACGTTATCTCTTGCTCGATTGAGCGTTTCCATCCCTTGTCTTTTAGCTAAGAATGCTCCAAGTATACCTGTAGCAATAATAAGAAGAATAACCCACCAAGGCCCAACAAGATTGCCAGCCCATACAAGGACACCAATCTCAAGTGCAGGTACAACTAAAATAAATAGTAATAGCCATCGAAACACAAAAATCTCCCTTTCACCTAAAACTTTATCTTTATTATACATGAAAACCTTTTGTAATCCTAACATACCCATTCTTCATCTAATCAGATGGCGAGCTCGCCATCCCTACAAAAAAAGAGACCCGGGTTTCCGGGTCTCTATAATTCAATCTTATAATACGCTAGCATGACCTTGATAGATGTCACCGCGAGCAGAATCAATTGTAATTTCATCTCCATCGTTTACAATCGTAGTCGCATCTGAAACTCCAACAATTACTGGAATTCCTAGGCTTAAGCCCACTACAGCTGCGTGAGAAGTTAGTCCGCCTTCTTGAGTTACAAGACCGCTTGCTTTTTCAATGGCAGGCATCATTTCTTTGTCTGTACCGATTGTAACAAGGATGTCTCCTTCTTCCACTTTGCTGTTTGCTTCTTCTGCTGTTTTAGCAACAACTACTTTACCGAAAGCTGATTTCTTGCCAATTCCTTGACCTTTCGTTACAACATCACCTACTACGTGAACTTTCATAAGGTTTGTTGTACCACTTTCGCCGACTGGTACTCCTGCTGTGATAATTACACGGTCACCACGGTTGAACGCCCCAGTCTTAAGACCGTTATCAATCGCTTTAGTCAGCATGTCATCAGTAGACTCAGAACGGTCGCCTAATACAGCATGAACTCCCCATACAAGAGATAACATACGCTGTACGCGCTCATCAGAAGTAACAGCTACAAGCGGAGCTTTTGGACGGTATTTAGAGATCATTTTAGCCGTATAGCCACTTTCTGTTGGAGTTAGGATTGCCGCTACATCTAAGTTCATAGCCGTATGAGTTACAGATTGGCTAATCGCGTCAGTAATCGTCATATCGCTTGTACGAGAAAGATTGCTTAAGATCATTTGGTGATCAATTGCAGATTCAGCACGTAATGCAATGTTATTCATTGTCGTTACAGCTTCTACTGGATAGCTACCTGCAGCTGTTTCACCACTAAGCATGATTGCATCTGTTCCATCGAAAATCGCGTTTGCTACGTCACTTGCTTCTGCGCGTGTAGGACGTGGATTACGTTGCATAGAGTCAAGCATTTGTGTAGCCGTGATCACTGGCTTACCAGCTGTATTACATTGACGGATTAGTTCTTTCTGTACAAGAGGTACCTCTTCTGCAGGAATTTCTACACCAAGGTCACCACGTGCAACCATAAGACCATCACTTACTTCTAGAATTTCTTTAATATTGTCTACGCCTTCTTGGTTTTCAATCTTTGGAATGATTTGAATGTGATTAGCGTCATGTTTTTCTAATAATTCACGGATCTCAAGAACATCAGATGCACGGCGAACGAAAGATGCTGCGATAAAGTCTACACCTTGTTCGATACCAAATACGATGTCAGAAGCATCTTTATCTGTAATACCAGGCAAGTTTACACTCACGTTTGGAACGTTAACACCTTTTTTGTTCTTAAGTGGGCCAGAGTTTAGGATTCGAGTACGAATCTCATTTTGCTCTTTTAACACTTCAAGTACTTCTAATTCAACTAATCCATCGTCTAAAAGAATCTTTCCTCCAACGTGAACATCGTTGATTAGTCCAGGGTACGTTACAGCAAAGCGATTTTCATCACCTTCAAGCTCCTCATCCATGGATACATTGATCTCAGAGCCTTTCTCAAGATGGATCTCGCCCTCTTTAAGTTTTCCAGTACGGATTTCCGGTCCTTTTGTATCTAAAAGGATGGCTACCGTATTTCCTGTTTGCTTTGCAGCTTCACGGATGTTTTGGATACGTGCTCCGTGCTCATCGAAATCTCCGTGAGAGAAGTTAAGACGTGCCACGTTCATTCCTGAGTTCATAAGCTCTGTTAATTGTTCAACGCTCTCAGACGCTGGTCCAATTGTACATACAATCTTTGTTTTCTTTTTCATTGCAATGGTCCTCCTCAAAAGTCTTCATTTTATCATTCAAACTGAGATCGTTCCCACAGTCCTCGAGGATTATTCTATATTGATAATTCCTGAGATAGCTTATACATTTCTAAGTCAAGTTCATGTTTCGTGTTTAGAGCTTCGATGATGTCATGATCAACCAGCTTATTGTTTTGAATCCCAACCATGCGTCCAGCTTTTCCTTCAATAAGAAGATCAACAGCTTTTGCTCCTAAACGACTTGCTAACACACGATCATAAGCTGTTGGTGAACCACCACGTTGTGTGTGCCCTAGAACCGTAACTCGTGTTTCAAGATCAGTTGCATCTTTGATACGTTGTCCATAATCAAAGCCTGAACCAACACCTTCAGCTACTAAGATAATACTGTGTTTCTTGCCACGTTCATGGCCACGTTTCAAACGTTCGACAATATCTTCAAAGTTATCATCCACCTCAGGGATAATAATACTTTCAGCTCCATCTGCTAATCCAGCCCAAAGGGCAATGTCACCAGCGTCTCTTCCCATTACTTCGATAACATAAGTACGCTCATGTGATGTAGCAGTGTCACGAATTTTATCAATAGCCTCAATTACAGTATTTAGAGCTGTATCAAAACCAATTGTAAAATCAGTAGCAGGAATATCGTTGTCAATTGTACCAGGCACACCAATACATGGGTAACCTGCTTCTGTAAGTTTTTTAGCCCCCATAAATGAGCCGTCACCACCAATGACAACTAACCCTTCAATACCGTGTTTCTTTAACTGATCAATACCTTTTTGACGACCTTCTGGTGTTTTAAAATCATCACAACGTGCGGTATAAAGCATCGTACCACCACGTTGAATAATATCACCAACAGAACCAAGTTCCATTTTCTCGATATTGCCGTCAATTAGTCCTTGATATCCATAGTAGATTCCATAAACTTCAATACCATGGTAGATACTTTTACGAACGACTGAACGAATCGCAGCGTTCATTCCGGGAGCATCTCCCCCACTAGTTAACACACCTATTTTTTTCATTGCGATCACCTCGTATAACGGTCAATGTTTTTAATAGCACTGAATGTAGTAAGTATGATTCATATATTGTCGAAACGTGTGTAGCTTTCTCCCTATTCAAAGATACTGCTAAACCAGACGTTTGACAACCATAAACCTACCTAGAATAAAAGTTTCAACATCAGGAATCTTCTGAAAATAGTATTCCCGTATGTATCATATATCTAAAACCCTTTTTACGTAAAGAAGGGTAAAAAACTAAATTTAGCCGAAAATTGTGGGTTATATTCCGCATTACCACTAATTGAATGAGCTCTCGGTAACATACACAAGTCAGTAGACAAGAACTTACTTTACCATTCTTCATGAAATTTGTCGATCATTGCTGAAAGAGAACCTTTTGGAATATGAAAAGGGATGCCTTTCCACTTAAGATCGTAACGTTACCTAAGACGTTACGCCTCATTAGACACCCCCATCATACAGAAAGACTACAACGTTGAGTAGTCTCCAATCTGCTTATATTTTTCCCATCTCTTCTCAAGTAATTCCTCTTTTGATAAATCAGATAGGTCTTGTAAAGACTGATTTAGGACTTGATCAATTTCAGCAGCTTGAGCAGCTACATCACGGTGGGCTCCGCCTTTTAGCTCAGGAATAATATCATCAATAACTTGGAGCTTCTTTAGATCATACGACGTAATCATCATCGTCTCTGCCGCTTTTTGAGCTAAACCAGAGTCTTTCCAAAGAAGAGCAGCCGCGCCTTCTGGGGAGATGACTGAGTAAGTTGAATTTTCAAGCATATGAATGCGATCGCCAACTCCTAGCGCCAGGGCTCCGCCACTCCCGCCTTCGCCAATGACGATGCAAATAATCGGTACTCGCAAGCCGGCCATTTCCATCAAATTTCGCGCGATGGCCTCGCTTTGCCCTCTCTCTTCAGCTGCTTTACCAGGGTAAGCCCCCTTCGTGTCAATAAAACAGATGACCGGACGGTTAAATTTCTCTGCTTGCTTCATATGACGCAAAGCTTTCCGATACCCTTCCGGATGTGGCATACCGAAATTACGTCTAATGTTTTCTTTCGTATCTTTCCCACGTTGGTGTCCAATCACAGTGACAGGTTTGCCCTTATACTTTGCCACACCTGATACGATCGCTTCATCATCACCATATAAACGATCGCCATGGAATTCTAAGAAATGAGTGAACAATTCTTTCACATAGTCAAGTGTCGTAGGACGCTCTGAGTGACGAGCCATTTGCACGCGATCCCATGGCTTCATGTTTCCATAAACATCTTCTTCTAGCTTTACTAACCGTTGTTCTAAAGTTTCAATTTCAGAAGTTAAATCCATATCACTTTCTGCTGTGAATTTTTTTAATTCTGCAATCTTCTCTCTTAATTCCATAACTGGCTTTTCAAACTCTAAAACCTGTTTCACGATGGTTGGTCACCTCCCTCATGAATGTCCAATAAGGTAGTTAGAACTTCTTTCATATCTTGTCGATCGATCACCTGATCCAGGTGACCATGTTTTAAAAGAAATTCTGCTGTTTGAAAGTCTTCTGGAAGCTCTTCACGAATCGTTTGTTCAATAATTCTTCGGCCCGCAAATCCAATCAAAGCGCCTGGTTCTGCGAAGTTATAATCTCCAATTGAGGCAAAGCTTGCCGAAACACCACCTGTTGTTGGGTGGGTCATAACTGAGATCATTAGACCTCCTGAGTCACTGAATCGTTTAATAGCTATAGAGGTTTTAGTCATTTGCATCAGGCTTAAAACACCTTCTTGCATCCGAGCACCACCACTAGCTGTAAATATAATAAACGGAATCTGTTGCTCTTTTGCTTTTTCGATAGCTCGAGCGATTTTCTCTCCTACAACAGAACCCATGCTACCCATACGAAAGCGAGAGTCCATAACAGCAAAAGCCGTTTCAAACCCCTGCATTTTCCCTTTACCAGTAACAACAGCTTCGTTTAGGCCTGTTTTCTCACGATCTTTCTCTACCTTTTCTAGGTAATCTGGGAAGCCTAGCGGGTTTTCCGTTATAATATTTTGATCCCATTCTTCAAAAGTATGTTCATCAAATAAACTATCAATTCGTTCTTTCGCTGTCATTTGATGGTGGAAAGAACAGTTTGGGCAGACATTTAAATTCTTTTTCAATTCTTTACGGTAAAAGATTTTATGACAATTAGGACATTTTTGCATCAAACCTTCGGGGATCTCTTGCTTTGCTTCTTCCCGAGGTATGGATGCGTACTTTTTCTTCTTGCTAAAAAAATCTTTAAGCAAGGTGATTCCTCCTTTAGGACATATAAAGCCTGTCTACCTTTTCACTTTAACGAAAATATTTAAAAAGTGTTGTAGAATTTTGTCTTGATTATTTCGACATTTTCTCCTGATAGAGTTGTGCACAGAGTGTTTCTATCCGTTTGTCGTCCTTGGCTTGAAGGGCATCAATAAGTGCTTTATATAAATCTATATCGTAAACGGGTTTGTGGAATGTACGTGAAAACTCTTCCATTAAGCGCCATATTTTAAGTAATAGTTGGTTTTCGCCAACGTCAAAGATCGTATAAAAAAAGTCATAATGAAACGTTTCAGAGCCAGTCTCAAATAGCCGTACATGCTCTTGTAATGTTTGAATATCCTGGTCACTTAATTGATGCATAGCAATTTTAGAAGCTTCCTTCTCAATTAATTGTTTCGTCGACTTTAAATTCTCTTTCGTTTTCGCTTCTTGAAGTATAAAAGCAGACAAGATCTCAACCATATGATAAGGGCGATAAGAACTTAAAAACGTTCCCTCTCCCCTTCTCGTTTCAATTAAACCTAAAAGCTCCATCGCACGGAGGGCCTCCCGAACGGAAGAGCGCCCAGCGCCCAACTGTTCTGAGAGCTCTCGTTCTGATGGAAGCTTATCTCCTGGTGAGAGTTTATTTAGATCGATTAAGCGTCTGATTTCCTTCAATACCTCTTCGTACACTTTAGATTTAGATGGTATTGTCACGGATCAGGCTCACTCCTTTGATCATAATCCTATAAGAGATTGCTTACTTCGAAACTTATTCGTTATCTTCATCAATTAAGGCAAGCTGGCGCGTTTTTTCCGCTACTTCTTCAGGGTCAACCTGATGACGAGCCACACCTGACTCCATAGCCGCTTTAGCTACAGCCGCTGCAACAGCAGGGGCTACTCTTGTATCAAATGGTGCAGGAATAACATAATCTGCGTGAAGTTCTTCTTCACTAACTAAAGAAGCGATTGCCTCAGCAGCAGCAATCTTCATCTTTTCATTAATTCTAGTAGCTCGTACATCAAGGGCTCCACGGAATATACCAGGGAATGCTAAAACGTTGTTCACCTGATTTGGGAAATCAGAACGGCCTGTCCCAATAACGCTTGCCCCAGCGTTCTTGGCATCTTCTGGCATAATCTCAGGCTCTGGGTTTGCCATGGCAAATATAATTGGATCATCATTCATATTCTCAATCATTTCCTTAGAAAGTAATCCTCCTACAGATACGCCAACGAAAACATCTGCCCCTTGCATGACATCAGAAAGCTCGCCTTCTATACGGTCTTTATTCGTCATCTTAGCAATCTCATCTTTAACATCGTTCATGCCATAGCTGCGTCCTTCAAAAATTGCCCCTTTTGAATCACACATGATAATGTCGCGTACACCGAAATGATAAAGAAGCTTAATGATCGCAATACCAGCAGCACCAGCACCGTTCGCAACCACTTTGATATCAGACCATTTCTTGCCTGATAGCTTCAATGCGTTCATGAGACCAGCTACGGTCACGATCGCTGTACCATGTTGATCATCGTGGAAAATAGGAATATTCGTTTCCTTCTTTAGACGTTCTTCTATAATGAAACAGTTCGGAGCAGCAATATCTTCTAGATTCACCCCACCAAAAGTTGGTTCCATTAACTTAACAGTCTGTACAATTTGATCCACATCATTCGTGCCCAAGCAAATTGGGAACGCATCAACACCTGCGAAACTTTTAAATAAAGCCGCTTTTCCTTCCATAACTGGCAAAGAAGCTTCTGCTCCAATATTACCTAACCCAAGAACAGCAGAACCGTCACTAACAACAGCTACCATGTTCCCTTTCATTGTATAATCATAGACCGCTTCCTTTTGGTCATAGATTTCCTTACAAGGCTCAGCTACTCCTGGTGAGTAAGCTAAACTTAAATCATTTTTATTTTTAACAGGAACCTTAGAATGCGTCGCAAGCTTCCCTTTATGAACTCGGTGCATATGAAGTGCCTCTTCACGTAAATTCGTCACTAAAACCCGCTCCTTTTTTGTAAAAAAACGTATTGTAAAAACCTTCACAAAGTGGTCTGACCACTAACCTACTTCATTATAACAAATCGATATGTGGTGTAAAGAGGAAAAGCACAGGCGACTGTTCAGCCCCGTACGCATAAGCAAGCTAACGGAAGTGGCAGAAGGCCACTGGAGTTAGATTGCTTATGACGCTAGGGGCTAGGAGCCGGAGCTAGACAAGAAAAGCGCAGGCGGGTTGTTCAAGGGCGTACGGATAAGCAAGCTGCCGGAAGTGGCGTTAGCCACTGCAGGTAGATTGCTTATCTCGCTAGCCCTTACCCGCCGGAGCTAGACAAGAAAAGCGCAAGGGGCTTGCCCAGGGCCGTACGGATAAGAAAGCTATCAGAAGTGGCGATTAGCCACTGGAGATAGATTGCTTATCTCGCTAGGCCCTAGCCCCTGGAGCTAGACAAGAAAAGCGCAGACCGCTATTTCAACACAACATTTGCCTCCCCTAGCTCTTCCTCTAAAAGCTTAATGGCTTCTCGCTTTGGTTCAATAGCATACGAAATTCCTAACTGATAGGTCTCTTTTTGAAGGGGATAATGAACAATAATGGGCACATTCCCTGGATACTGCGTCGAAATCTCTTTCACTTTTTTTAGGGTTGAATCTTTCTCATCTTGTATTTTCAAGAACAATCGACGGCTATCTGCTGAAGATCTCCCTAACTCTTCTTCCTTGAAAGGCCCAATTTGTTCCAGGATCCACTGAAGTTTCCCATTCCTTTCTTCCATTCTCCCTACTATAAAAACGATCAGTTCTTCATCAAGCCATTGACGTACTTCTCTAAATAAATCAGGAAACACAACTGCTTCCATCTCCGTCTGCTCATCCCCTAGCGTTAAGAATGCCATTGGATCTCCTCTTTTTGTACGAATCACCTTTAATTCTTGTATGACTACACTGGCTTTCAGTTGCTTTTTACGAGCGGCTTTACTCGCTTCACGAAGCGACAAGAAACCGTTCTCTCTCAGTTGTTCTCGATAGGAAGCCAATGGATGAGAAGAAATATACATCCCTAGCACTTCTCGCTCCATTCCTAGCTGCTTCATTTTTGAGAAAGGTTCTACTTCAATATAGGATGCGCCAAGTTCAATTTCCTCGGTGAAAAAGGATTCCTGATCATTCGTTTCGCTAAATAATTCACCTTGTTCCATAGCGTGGTCAACACTAGCTAACAAAGAGGCACGATTTCGATTTGTATCATCAAAACACCCTGCCAGAATAAGAGACTCAATCACGGGACGATTAACGACTGTAAGTGACACCCGTCTGCAAAAATCGAATAGATGTTTGAATGGCTTTTCTTTACGAGACTGAATAATTTCCTTTAAAGCATTTTTTCCTACTCCCTTAATACTCCCAAGACCAATTCGTATGGAACCCCGCTCTACTGTATACTTCCCAAAGCTTCTGTTAACAGAAGGCGATAAAATCGGCACAGATAACTCTCTTGCCTCGTTCACATAAGATTGAATCCGATCACTAGAAACAGAGCTCATCAATTCTGCCATGAAATACGCTGGATAGTGAGCTTTTAAATAAGCCAGCTGATAGGATATTACACTGTAGGCTACCGCATGGCTACGGTTGAAACCATAGTTGGAGAAGCTAATGATCCATTGAAACATCTGTTCTGCAACATCTGTTGTATAACCATTGACACTACAACCTTTAATAAATGCATTCTTTTGTTCTAATATGGCTTGTTCTTTCTTTTTACTCACTGCACGTCGAAGTAAGTCCGCTTGACCTAAAGAGAAACCTGCCATCTTATGAGCAATTTGCATAATTTGCTCTTGATATACAAGAACACCATAAGTCTTGTGCAAAATCGGTTGTAGATCCGGATGAGGATAGGTCACTTCTTCCTTGCCGTGCTTACGATTAATATAGGTCTGAATAAATTCCATTGGACCTGGCCGATACAGGGCGTTTACAGCCACAATATCTTCAAAATGTGAAGGCTGTAACCTCTCTAGAACATCTCGCATCCCTTTAGATTCTAGCTGAAAAACGCCCGTAGTTTTTCCATTTCGAAGGAGAGAGAATGTAGCTGGATCCGAATATGATTCAAACGTTACACCGACTGACTCCTTCTTCTTAATTGATTCAGTCATCCGTTCTATGAGACTTAAGTTCCTAAGACCAAGAAAGTCCATTTTCAGTAGCCCAATCGCCTCTAATTCATTCATGGCAAACTGTGTAAGGGGGACACCATCATGACCACTTGTCAAAGGAACATTTTTCATCAGAGGTTTCTGACTAATTACAACACCTGCTGCGTGGGTCGATGCATGACGAGGAAGTCCTTCAAGCCTTGTTGCAATTCTAAATAGCCGCTTTAGCGTATCTGACCCTTGAATGTATTCTTTTAATTCGGTGGAATCCTGAACAATCTCCACTATAGAACCTGAAGATTGTTGTGGGATGAATTTCATTAAGTATGCGGCTTCTTGTTGATCAATCCCCATTGTTTTAATGAGTTCCCTAATAACAGAGCGAGGCCCAAACGTCCCGAAAGTTATAATTTGAGCAACATGTTCTGCCCCGTATTTCTGAGCGACATATTGAATGACTTCATCTCGTCTGACATCAGAGAAGTCTATATCAATATCTGGCATAGTAACACGATCAGGGTTTAAGAAACGTTCAAATAACAAATCATATTTAATTGGGTCTACATCTGTTATATATAATAAATAAGCAACTAGAGAACCCGCTGCGGAACCTCTTCCTGGCCCAGTCATGATTTTTTCTTTCCGAGCATAATCCATAAAATCCCAAACAATTAAAAAGTAATCACTAAACTGCATCGACTCAATGACGCTCAGTTCATAATCGAGTCGTTCTCTGACTTGCTCGGAAGGGGTACCATATCGTTGATCTAAACCTTGTTCACACAGAGATCTTAAATACTGATCAGATGTATCCTCCGTCGGAACAGGATAGCTCGGAAGCATCATCCGATCAAACGATAACGAAACATCGCAACGGTTAGCTATGTTTCTTGTTTCGGTCAAAAGTTCAGGCTTCCACTCACCGAAAAGATTATACATGTCCTTAGAAGACCTGAAATGATGATGCTTTTGATTAGCAGATGGCTGCCCATCCCATTTGGTGTTCGAACGAATGGATTGTAAACAGTCGTAAGCATAAACGTCTTCTTCATTTAAATACCATACATCTTGCAAGGCAACCATCGGAACACCTTCAGGCATCACTTCCTCAAGAGCTACGTGAAGGTGTCGTTCTTCTTCTAAGCCATGATCCTCTACTCCTATGTAGAAATCACCATCTCCAAAGTCGTTCTTCCAATTATTCAAAGATTCACTTAACCTATGCTCTTCATTATGAAGAATGAGCGGGTGAAGGGAAGATTGATATAAAGGCAATATTCCAATACAACCCTCTGTATAAGCATTAATCTCTCTTCGATCTAACGCTTCTTGTTCACTCATTTGAAGATAACTGCTCAACTCTACTAACTTTTCATACCCGCGATTAGATTTCGCCAGCAATACAAGTTCTTCTGTACCACCTTCGTAGAATACACGAACGGTTAAACCTAAAATTGGTTTCACCCCATACCTCATACACGTCTGGTAAAAGGATACCGCTCCGTACATGACACCCTCATCTGTAAGAGCTAAAGATGTGAAACCTTGTTCCTTTGCTGTTGCCACTAACTTTTCTATTGTATTTGTACTTCTCATCAGACTATATCCACTACGTACTTGTAGATGAACAAAATCCATATTAACTACCGCCTCATGGTCAAATTCTTTTATTCATTATAGCGCATCCTTCCTCTCAAACGAAACGATGGCATACTGTGTCTTTTTTCTCCATACATTTACTATAAGGCAGGTTGTACCATCCTGAAGGGGAGGATTGTATGGAAGAACGTTTTTTTGCAGCAATTTTTCAGTACTATTTCATTGCACTCGGGGTTATGATCGGTGGCACTTTAATCGGGACGATTGGAGCTTTCGCTGCCGGAGAAGCGCCTTTCACTTATATGGCCAGACTGGCTAAAAGCCTCCGAATTTGGGCAATAGTAGCTGCCATTGGAGGCACATTCGACGCAATTACAAACTTTGAAAAAGGGTTTTATGATGGGTCTACAATCGATATATTCAAACAAATAATACTAATTTTATCGGCAATGGGTGGTGTCCAAACAGCATTATTAATTATTGAGTGGCTTATTCAAGAGGAGGTATCTTAATGCATATCCCTCCCTATTACAAGAAGACAAGCTGGCAGAGATTTTTTGCAGGGGTATTTATAGGTGGCATATTAGCTTTCGCCGTATTCTTATTCATGTATGGAACACTTATGGAACAACGAATTGAAGAAAACGTGCGATTACAAAGTGAGCTATCTACACTAGAAGATAATTATGAGATCTTAAACAAAGATAAAGAGGAATTAAACGAACAGCAAAAGAAATCAATTACAGTTCAAAGTATTGAAATCAATTTTGTAAATGAAAAAAAACTACTTTCTGAGCACAAATTAGATCGTCTCAGCGTATACAAATTAAGGGATATGGTAAGAAAGCAACTCCCTGACATTATCGGGCAAAATCTTTCATCTTTATCAGAGAACACAAGCTTGATCTACTCATCCATAGAAAACAGAAGCTATAAAGTGGACGATTCAACATATGAAGTTAAGATTGAGCGGTTGGTCATCGCTCCTACGTTTAAAGTGAGTTTAAAGATCGACTTTGTCAAAAACTAATGAACAATTTGTGAAAAATTCTGAAAACAGTAGTGTTATTGCCCGAATTTTTATACAATAAAGATAGAAACACATCATGACAAAAAAGGGGTGAGGAACATGTTAATTATGAACCGAAAGCGTATGGTAGAAGATAAGTTGAATCGTCTTATAAGTGGTCAAACAGCTTACGCTGAGTCAAGAGAACTCATTCGATTAGTAAAACGTGAAATCGAAAACCGTCAAATCTCGGTTTTGATGGATGAAACAGACAGCGGTTGTTGGTTTATCCCTCAGGAGAATACTATTACGCCCTCTGATGAACAAATAGCACATATGTAACCTTTGTCCTCAAACATAAACATCCACATAGAATACCACCTTCCAATTATCTCTATTTGCTTTAACCAAATTAACCTATAGCGTCAGCACCCCAAACAGTAAATGGGCGTGCTTTTTTGTTTTTACTGATAGAACGAAGGATAGCTTGTTTCCATAACTCATTAAAAAGTCTGGAGAGGGGATCTCCAGACTTTTTTGACTTACTGATCCTTCTTGTATTGAATACACACTTCATTTAAATCGGCAGCAACTTTATCAGTATCGGCCCATGTCTTAACTGAAGCCCCTGAAGCCATAGGGTGACCGCCGCCATTATATTTAGCTGCGATTTCATTTACTACTGGACCTTTCGAGCGTAAGCGTACGCGAATCTGATCTTCTTCTTCTACAAAAATCGCCCAAGCTAATACCCCATCAATATCACCAAGCGTACCGACTAATGCAGAAGTCTGCCTAGGCGTTACATTATATTCATCTAAAATATCTTTCGTTATTTTAACAGTACTGAGCCCTGTTTCAGCGACCGTAAAGTTTTGAAGAATATAACCTTTTAACCTGGCAATCTCATGCTCTGTTGTATATAACTGATCATATAGAGCAGGTCGGTTAAAGTTATACATAACAAGCTCAGCAGCGTAACTGAACGTTTTCCCTGTCGCGCTCGGGAATAAGAATCTCCCAGTATCACCAACGATTCCAGCATAGATTAATCGCGCGGCTTCATCTGTCATTTTCAAACCATCTTCTTTAAAAGTGGTGTAAAATTCATAAATCAATTCAGAAGTTGAGCTCGCCTCAGTATCAACAAGTCGCACGTCTCCGTAAGGGTCCACATTTGGGTGATGATCAATTTTAATGATTTTGTCCCCTTTTGCATATCGTTGGTCATCAACCCGAGCTTGGTTTGCTGTATCACATACGATGACCAGGGCATTTTCAAACATGCCATCTTCAATCGAATCCATTTCTGTCAAGAAGGTCAGAGATGGATCGTCACCTCCAACAAGGTAAACATCTTTTTCAGGGAACGTTGCTCGAATGATTTCAGCTAACCCCCCTTGAGAACCAAGAGCGTCAGGATCCGGACGAACGTGACGATGTATAATGATGGTTTGATACTGTTGGATTAATTGAAATACTTCGGCTTTACTCATGAACAGAACTCCTTCTTTAATACTTTTATGTACTATTTAATCATACCGCTTTAAAAAGCGGTAGCATAACTTTACCAATATCGTTACAATAATAATAGTCTTACATTTTTGGTGAAAGGTCGATTCAAATGGTGATTATCCCGATTATTATCGTGCTTTCTTTAGCGATGTATCTACTCTACAAAGTGCAGATTCTACGCTTAGGGGAAGACCCATTGAAACAAGTGTATACCAATTCGAAAGCACGAATTGCTCTTGGATTATTTATGGTGGCGATTTCCATGAACATTTATATCGTTTATCAGACGAAATTAGCTCTTTATATTACCATTGTGTTTATTATCTTAGGTGGTGCTCAGCTAGTCTATGGATATAAAACCACCCGATTTTACGGGAAACAGTTAAAAGAACGAAACAGTTAATAAAAAGTACCCGTTGTCCTCATTTAATCTATAGGAGATCGGGTACTTTTTTAACGATCTATAAGCTGTGCCATAAGCATCGCTTTTCCTACTAAAACTTTTTCATTGAAGACTTCCACATCAACCTTAGCAAACTTCCTTCCCACTTCTAATACTCGTGGTTTAATTTCAAGGGTGCTATCGAGCTGAACAGGTTTTATAAAGTAAATCGATATATTCTCTACGACAAGATCTCCTTTTTTATAATGGTGAAGCAACCGACTACCAGCATCTACAACAAGAGAGGTAAACACTCCGTACGAAAGGGTTCCTAACTGATTGGTCATTTGTGGTGTTACACGAGTCTCATAAATCGTTTGCTCAAACAGATCTGACGTCTCTTGTAGTTGGCTCGTCACTAAATCATCAATCGTTTCTCCCACTTGTGGTTGACGTTGTAATTGCTGCAACGCTTTTAACACATCTTGTCTTGAGATAATCCCTTTGAATTTATGGTACGCATCAACTACAGGCATGATCTCAATACCTTCCCACACCATCATATGGGCAGCATTAGCGAGAGAGGTCGTCGTTTGAACCGTCATTGGCTGCTTCGTCATCACTTTATCAATTGAAAGGGTAGGTTCTTTTCCGATCACGTCCTTTGACGTCACCATTCCCACTACACGCATGTGCTGATCAATGACTGGGTAGCGGCTGTGCATCGTCTCTTCGTTAAAGTCATGCCATCGACTCACTGGATCGTCTGGATGAAGGTAAAAAGAGTTTTCAAATGGAGTGTAAATGTCATCGACGAGAACAATTTCTTTCTTAATAAGCTGATCATAAATAGCGCGATTAATCATAGTAGCTACAGTGAATGAATCGTAACTTGTTGAAATGATGGGGAGTTGCTTCTCATCTGCAAGACGTTTCACATGTTCTTCTGTGTCAAATCCACCTGTGATTAGAACAGCAGCTCCTTCTTTCAAAGCTAATTCATGTGCATTCGTACGATTCCCAACAATCAACAAGGAACCTGCCTCTGTATAACGCATCATAGCTTCTAATTTCATTGCACCAATGACAAACTTGTTCAATGTCTTATACAAGCCTTCTCTTCCACCAAGAACTTGACCGTCCACGATGTTGATAATTTCAGCAAATGTGAGGCGTTCAATGTTTTCTTTCTTTTTCCTTTCAATTCGTATGGTCCCCACTCGTTCGATCGTGCTTACTAGACCTTGGTTTTCCGCTTCTTTAATCGCCCTATACGCCGTTCCTTCACTTACCTCTAAGGCTTTTGCAATGCCTCGTACAGAAATCTTGCTTCCAATCGACAGGGAGTCTATATGATTTAATATTTGTTCATGCTTTGTTGCCAATCTAATTCACCATGCTTTCCGAACTATACAAACTGTACTAGTCATATTCCTTCTTAGTGTTATTATACAGATGAACGTTCATGGCTTCAATTTTTACCAAGAGAAAACTGCTTTTCTTTCTCCACCTCTTCTTCTCTATACACAAGCTGAACCCGCAAATTTAGTAAAATTGCCAGGTTTGCCCCCATTACCATAAACAAAAAAACAAGCCATGCCATCCAAAAATAAGACCCTGCCGTACTACCCTGTACCTGTACGGAAGGCCACGCTACATAAAACAGAAAGCACGCTAACAATAATCTTAATAATGCATGTTGTCTCATCTCTTCCTCCACCTCCGTGTTCTTGTCCTAATTATATGAACTAACAAAGCAGAACATGATGTAGGGAAAAAGAGATTCACAAAACAATGAGAGCCTATGTTATTAAATAACATAGGCTCTCAAGCAATCCTGTTTTCTAAAGAGTTAGTGATTCACCCACTTGCATGACTTTGCCAGCTCCACCTTTTATTCCTTCAGCGAACGCTTCACCGTCTTGCTCAATAAGAGGGAATGTGTTGTAATGAATCGGCACTACATGTTTCGCTTGAAGCCACTCTGCAGCTACCGTCGCATCATCTGGTCCCATTGTAAAATTATCGCCTATTGGTAAGAAGGCTAAATCAATGTTATTTCGTTCACCAATCAGTTTCATGTCACTAAATAATCCGGTATCCCCTGCATGGTAAATCGTTTTCTCTTCGTAGGTGAATAGAATTCCTGTTGGCATACCTGTGTAAACAATTGTTCCGTCTTCTTCTGTGTACGAAGAACCATGAAAAGCTTGTGTAAACTTAACGGTACCAAAATCAAACGAATGTGCCCCTCCAATATACATAGGGTGAGTGTTTAATCCTTTATTCCCCAAATAAGTAGCCAGTTCAAATGGAGCGACAACAAAAGAATTATTTCGTTTAGCAATCTCCACCGTGTCTCCAACGTGATCGTTATGACCATGGGTTAATAAAATAACGTCCGCTTCAATCGTACTAGCATCAAGGTCGCAGTTTCCCTGCTCCGAAATGTAAGGGTCAATTAAAATCGTATGTTCGTTTGTTTCCATTTTTACAACAGAATGTCCGTGGTAAGATACCTTCACAGAAAACCTCTCCTTTATATCGATTAATCGTACCTTCACTTATGTCTTTACCCGTTTAGTAGTTCTTCCATGCTTGTTCATACTTTTCAATTAAATGAGGATCAATTAATGTATTTGGTTTTAGTTCAACACCCTCAATATCCTTGTCTTCATCCTTCCCAAAAACAGTCAGTGCTTCAAGCATATCTTGAGTTAGGTAACGAGTTGGAGGTTTAATAGCAAGCTGCTCCATACTTGTCGGTGTACGGCTCGCAAGGACGTATCCCCAGTTCCCAAAACTCGGAACATCAATGTGAAGATTCTTAGTATGTAAACCCGTTGAAGCAATGGTCTCAGAAATGGTCCAGTAAACGGATCTTGCGAAGACAGGGCTCGTTGCCTGGACCATGATGGCACCTTCACTATTAAGGTGATTGCGAATGAGGGAATAGAATTCCCATGTATATAACTTGTTTAAGCTTTCATTATTAGGATCAGGGAGATCCACAATCACAACATCATACATCTCATCTGTTTGCTCTAAATACTTAAAGGCATCTCGATTTAAGATGTTCACCCGCTCATCGCTTAAAGCATCTTCATTTAATTGCAATAAATGAAAATTGGTCTGGGCTAGTTCCGTCATTCTGGGATCAAGGTCTACTACCGTAACCGACTCTACCTCCTTATACTTTAGTATTTCTCGAACCGCTAGCCCATCTCCTCCTCCAAGAAGTAACACATTCTTAGTAGAGGAAGCTTTAGCCATCGCAGGATGAACAAGCGTTTCATGATAGCGATATTCATCTGATGAACTAAACTGTAAGGCACCATTGAGGTATAATCTTGTGTCCCCTTGTTCTTTCGTCAAAACTATACGTTGGTATGCAGTGTCTTCCATATGTATAATCGGATCTTTATAAAGTTTTTGTTCAAAGGAAAAAGCCATTTCTTCCCCAAATAAAACACCTGCTATAAGCAGGAGCCCTATTAGAACCCCTGACACCATATGTATCTTTAAGTAAGAAATCTCTTTCCGAAACAACCAAAGAACCAACAGAGCAACAGAAAGGTTAATCACCCCAACGATAAATGCACTTTTCACCATACCCATCTGCGGGCGTAAATAAAAGGCAAACAGTAACCCACCAATCAGTCCACCAGCATAATCAGAGAACAACACACGAGCTGTGGAACGATTAAGTTCTACACCGATCTCATTCGCCTTACGTATTAGAATCGGTAGTTCCACGCCAGTTAAGGCACCAATACTAAACGTAACTGTATACAAGAACAGGGCTTCAGAACCCTCTGGAGCAAAAGCAGTGATCCCAAACATAAGAAAGCTTGAGAACCCTCCGATTAAAGCAACCGCAAACTCCACACGAACAAAAGCCGTGATTAAATCTTTCATAATCCGTTCACTAATTGATGCCCCAATTCCCATTCCAGTCAGAAAGAGAGAAATCGTTAGCGTATATTGTTTTACACCATCTCCTAGTATGTAAGACCCAAGCGCTCCGAATAAAACTTCAAAAATAATGCCACAGATTGATACAATCCCCGACGCCCAATAAATGAGCTTACTCTGCCTCACCGCCTTAGCTTCCACACATATCCCCCCTAACAGCTTAATGATATTTCCGTTTACTTTAATTGAGCGTAAGGTGGGCCTGGAAACCACTCGCTTTCCTGTGGGGAGCTGGTGAGCCTCCTCAGCCGGCATAGCCGGCCTCCGGGGTCTCACCTAGGCTCTTCTGCCCACGGGAGTCTCGCAGTTTCCAGGCCCACCTTTTCCATATTAAAGATAACGGAAACGCGCTATATGCATATACAAGTGAGCACTGCAACTCTCAGTTGCGGGGCCGTTAGTCAATATACAACGAGGGGGGCTGGGGAACGGGGAGACTCCTACGGGAGAAAGAGGTCGACGAGACCCCGCAGTGCACGAAGTGAGCGAGGAGGCTCGACAGCTCGCCCGTGGAAAGCGAGTCGTTCCCCAGCCCCCCCTAGCTCTCAACAACATACCCCATTCTCACTAGAGTGTCTCAGCTTCGAGTATTCACCACTTCTCCCCAATAGAAAAATCCTTCACCCCATAGGGAGCGAAGGGTTTGTATTTCTAGGTTATCGAAGCTCCTATTACAAAAGCAAGCCCAATGGAAACTCCCATCGTGACAATCCCGACAGCTATGTTATTTTCTTTAAGCTGGTCCTCCACAGAGAAACGACGGGTCATGAATTCGAATAATAGATAAGCGATCATTTGTAAGAAGACCCCATACGCTCCCCAAATTAAAGTATCCATCAGCTGTAACGAGTGATAAATAGCAAATGATAAAATGATACAGATCCCTATTATTTTACCAGCAATGGATAGAGCGATTGCTGTATTTCCATTTTTTATTTCTTCCCAATCCTTGTATTGTTTCGTTATCTTCTCAAATATTAAAAGTCCGATAAACACTACTACGATAGCTACTACAAAATAATAAAATGTCCATAAAAATGGCTCCATGAATGATCACCCTTCTTCATTTATTTTCCCGTTCCTGGTCCGCCGCCTCGACCACTAGATCCACGTAAACTTCCTGCCTGACCAGGTCGGTATTTACTGCTAGAATAGCCTCCATAGCACCCGCTACTAGCGCAAATTCTTTTTCGCTTCTTCCCCCAGTCATCGACATCAAGAACTTCATCTAACACCCATAAGGCAAAGAAACCGTTGAAATAATTAGGTGAATAATTATCCCTCACAAACCGATCACTGGCTAGTTCGATTAACACAGCATCCTCATCTTGTTCACTTTCTTTAAAGCTTATGAATTGTTCAGGATAAATTAATATCTGCTTCCCATCCTTGAGCTCACTCTCTTTATCAGGAGGAAAGGCATCGGTTAAAGACGTTGTTAATTCTTGTATAGTGAATTGCTGCGTCACATATATACGAGCTTCTTGATTTGAAGAAGACCCTTCTACCACATCTAAAAGCGGAAATACTGAACTCACTAGTTCCTCTGGAGAAGTATTCTTCTTATTTTTAATTTGTTCAAGCATCTCTTCTTTAGGAGGTTCTTCAGGAAACGTATATGTACGAGAACCAGACATCCCACTGTTCGAATCACCAATACCTTCATCAAACGGTTGCAGTCCTTGGCTACATCCAGATAAAGTAACAAAAGAAAGAATTATAAGAATAAAAACGCCCCTCATTTTTTATTCACCTCCAACAAATACAATTTCCTAACAAAGGAAGGGCCAGCTCCATTAGAAGCAGGCCACTAAAGCATCTTTTTATTCTTTCCCTAATTTTTTCTTTAACTCAGCTAATTCGTCATCCACACTATCCTTTTCTAATTCTTCAAATTCATCATCCAAAGAACGTGATTCACTCGACAAATCTTCGCTTGTTTCCGCCTCAGCTTCATACTTCATAACCTTTTCTTCCATACGCTCAAACCCACGCTTAGATTCATCACTTGAGATGCCTGACATGGTACGATTCATTTTCGTACGTGTCTTAGCTGATTCAGCTCTTGCCTTCAAGGAATCTTTCTTTAATTTCATTTCCTGATATTCTTTCTTCATCTCATCTAACTTTTGTCTTAAAGATTCAGAATCCGCTTTAGCCCTTTCCCATGATTCCTTCAGAGATTCATATTGCTCTTGTTGATTTTTCTTATCTTGTAAAGCGCGTTTGGCTAAGTCTTCATTCCCAGCTTCAATGGCCTTTTCTGCTTGATCTTGGCGCTTCTCTACTAGCGCTTGTGCGTCGTCATACTTTCTTTTTAACATCTTTTCATTGGCAATTTGTTTAGCTACTGCACTTTCTGCTTCACGAATATCCTTTTCCATATCCCTCATAAATTGATCTAACATTTTGACCGGATCCTCTGCCTTATCAAGCATTGCATTTAATTCAGAGTTAACCACTGTGCCTACACGTTTAAACAGTTTAAACATAAGAAAATCCTCCTTTTAATTATGAACCTGCAAGTATTTTGATTTCATATTCTTCAACGGAAGTCCCAAGGCTTACTTCTGTTCCTGTCCCCCATGTTTCTACACTTAAGAATTGCTCACCATCTGCACTACTATAATCCCCGTAATGAGTTACACGACCATCGATATTCTCACTTCTTCCTTCTCCCCTAACATTCGCCTTACCTTCCTCTTCTAAGTGATAGGTTTGGCCCTCAAATTCAAGCTTCTGAGGAAAAGGTTCTTCAACTGATAAGGAAACGGTCTTATAAATACCTAACTCTAATTCGTCGTCCATTTCAGCAGAAAGCCATATCGCATTCCTTCCTTCTAAAAGTTGGTACGCATACCATTTATAAGAACCATCCTTGTATGTGATTTTCCCTACCACTTCATAATCCATTAAGTCGTAAGTAACGATATCCCCAACTTGGATCGTTAGGGGCGTTCTAGCTTTCACATCATTTTCCTTCGGTTTAGATTTCTGAAACAACTTCGAAAATAAACCCAAGCTCCATCACCTCATCTATTGGATTGGTTCTATACATCTTATACGGATGTAAAAAAAATACGTTTCATTTATCCGGAAAAACATTACTTTTCATTCATTTGTCCACGGTTGAATGGTACACGATAGGACAGACCTTTTTAGCCTGCCCCAGTCATCTTATCTATTCGTTTAAAAGCTCATGAACATCACAATACTCAAGATCGTGAGCTTCAGCTACTGCTTTATACGTCACAAATCCACTCAAAGTATTGATTCCTTTCAACAAGGCCTCGTTATCGAGACACGCTTTCTTATACCCCTTATTAGCGAGTTGCAATGCGTATGGCACAGTGACGTTTGTTAACCCAATTGTAGAGGTACGAGGAACTGCTCCAGGCATGTTCGCAACCGCGTAATGTAAAACACCGTGTTTCTCATAAGTCGGTTCATCATGGGTAGTAATTCGATCTGTTGTCTCAAAGATTCCCCCTTGATCAATAGCTACATCTACAATCACCGATCCATCCATCATATCTTTCACCATGTCCTCTGTAACGAGTTTAGGTGCTTTAGCACCTGGAATAAGGACAGCTCCAATGACCAAGTCAGATGTTCGCAGTTCCCTTGCTATATTTAATGGGTTCGACATTATCGTATTAATTGAAGATCCAAATATGTCATCAAGTTCCCTGAGACGTCCAGGGCTTAAGTCTATAATGGTTACATCTGCCCCAAGACCCATAGCGATTTTTGCAGCGTTTGTTCCAACAACACCACCACCGATAATCGTCACTTTCCCTCTTCTTACACCTGGAATTCCTCCCAAAAGAATTCCCATACCTCCCTTTGACTTCTCAAGAAATTGAGCTCCTATTTGAGAAGCCATACGACCTGCTACCTCACTCATAGGAGTAAGAAGGGGCAATGTGCCATTAGGTGCTTGTACTGTCTCGTACGCTATAGCGACTACTTTGTAATCAATTAACGCCTTGGTTAATTCAGGTTCGGGAGCTAAGTGTAAGTATGTAAATAGGATTAGTCCTTCATGGAAATGTTCAAACTCTTCTTTAAGAGGCTCTTTCACTTTCATAACCATATCTTGGGACCATGCTTCTGAAGCTGTTTCAACAAGTGTAGCCCCAGCGTCTACGTATTCTTCATCTAAAAAACCAGAACCGATTCCTGCGCCAACTTCGACAGCCACTTCATGACCCGCACTCTTTAATGACATAACCCCGGCTGGTGTCATAGCTACTCGATTTTCATTGTTTTTAATTTCCTTCGGTACGCCAATTTTCATTCCTTACCCTCCTATTGAACTCTCACGCGAACAACTGCCCTACTTAATTGCTGATATTTTTGTAAGCCCTTTCATTGTAACAAACTTACTATAAAGAGCTCTACCTTTTTAAATCGCTAGTACCAACAGAAAGCAGCGTACTCAGTCTCTATACAAGAATGGACTACTTGAATTGACGGTTCTTATGAATAACATCTACCCCTCCAGTTACTTCCATAATCGTACCTGTTATCATATCTGCATTTTCATCACTTAAAAATAGAATAGATCGCGCTATATCTCCGCCTGTTCCAGAGCGTCCAATAGGCGTTTTTGGATCAGCAATTTCTTTTCCTTTTCCAATAGGTGCTTCCTTTAAATCCCCTTCAATTTTCCCAGGACACACCATGTTGGAAGTGATTCCATACTCAGCCTCTTCAAATGCGATAGACTTAGTCAGAGACACAAGCCCTGTTTTAGCTGCAGCAAAAGCTGCTCGATAAACCCATCCAGGCGCGTTACTCGCGTCCTGAAATCCATAATTAATAATGCGTCCATAATGTTGCTTTCTCATAATTGGAACAACAGCTTTTAGTAAGTAGAATACAGCGTCTAAATTTCCACGAACCATTGTATTCCATTCATCTTCTGTATAATCCATTAATTTCTTACGCTCGAAAATGTATGGTCCTGCATTGTTAACGAGAACGTCAACACGTCCGTATATACTCATTGCTTCATTCACTAAGTGTTCAATGTCTGTCTTATTTGTAACGTCTGCTTGCACAGCATGAATTCGATCTTTTTTAGAAGCATACTGCTCTAGCAGGTCCTCCACTTTCTCATAATTGCTTCGATATGTAAGGGTGACGGAGAAACCCGCTTCTAAAAATTCTTCTGTTACTCTTCTACCTAACCCTTTCGCTCCTGCTGTAATAATAGCGTGTCGCATGCTGTACCTCCTTTTATATTTACAATTTGTTCTTTGTATATGTACAATTGATGTGCTAAGAGAGGAAGTGACGTTATGGATCAAGCAGCTTCTGCTAAGCAATCCTTTGTAGAAAGAATAGGCTTAGATGCGGTACCTGCTTCTGAAAGAACAACACCTTGGTATCAATATGCCATTATTCAGATCGCCATATCCGCTAATGCTGGTAATTTTCTAATTCCTGCATTGGCTGTACTAAAAGGAAATTTATCTTTCCTCGCAGCTGTCATAGCTACAAGTATTGGTGCCATTTTAGGATTTATTTTTGTATCTCTATTATCTTATCCTGGTTCTTTATACGGAATCCCATCTCAGTACGCAATTCGAACAATGCTTGGAAGTAAAGGAGCCAGGTACATCTCTTCTCCTATTCGTAGTATAACATCGCTCTATTGGTTCAGCGTGCAAACCATCGGAGGAACGTATGTCCTTCAACAATTAATTGTACGTATGACAGGAGACCAATATCCATTTTTAATGTTCTCGCTGCCCCTCTCCATCCTCATGGTACTCTTAGCCATTGTAGGATTTGGGGCTGTCAAAAAAGCCACCTCTTACTTTCTACCGCTATTGCTCGCAGGAGAAGGTGTGATGCTTTACTTATACTTTACTACAAATAAAGCTTCTAGTTCACTCCTTACGCTTTCACCTGAACAAGGGCATGGCAGCATAAGCATGATGGTCTTTTTCGCTAGTTTGGCCTTCGTACAATACGTTTCCGGGGTTAGCGCTTCAGCCGACATGACACGTTACGCTAAAAGTCCAAGACAAGGAGCACTTGGCTTATGGATCGGAAATAGCATAGGGTTCCTTATTACCGCCATCATCGGCTGTAGTTCAGCCATTTTATTTAACGAATTAAATCCTTACGTTTCAGCAAGTAATGCTACGAATTCACCTTGGTTTCTAGGGATTATCACGCTTACAGCCATGGTCTCCATGATATCGATTAATATTAGTAATGCCTATACAGGTGGGTACAGCTTACTAAATACGTTCTCAAAGTTATCCAGAGTTAAAAGCGCCGTGATTTTTGGAGCTCTAGGGGTATTATTAAGTTCTTATCCTAGCCTTGTTAGTGAAGCAGAGCAGTTTATCTCTATATTAGGCGGATTTATTATTCCTATTTCAGCTGTTATTGTTGTAGATTTTCTAGTGATTAAAAAAGGCGTATTAGCTCTTGAATCCCTACAAAAGATTAAGAAAGAGCAAGCGATCTATAAACTTCCATTTAGGTTTGTCTTATTAGGAAGCATTCTTTACTTCCTCCTCCCAGACGCCTTTTCACCTGGATTTATTACATTCTTAGCCGTTGGATTTAGTTACTGGATTGCCGCAAGCAATAAAAAACCTCATCCTGAGTTCGTGTAAGACTCAGGATGAGGCATTTTTTTATCGAGGTTTGATACCTTTTAATTGCTCACGTTCACGTTGAGCATTTTCATCAATATAGCCACTTTGATAGCTGTCACGAAGTTGACTTGCTACCATGTTTTCCCCTTCGGCATCATAAGTTAAACCTAATTTGTTCTTCTTATCTTTGTTTTGCATATCAAGCACCTCCACATCTTTAGTATGTCACAGATTCGTCTTAATCCTCCCTACACCTTTTACCAATTGAATGCGCTCCCATGATATAATAAAGGAAAGAAGGGAGAGATCTGTTATGTCTTTTGAATACAAACGAATTGTCGTAGCTGTCGATGGTTCTGATGCATCAGAGTTTGCTTTTGAAAAAGCCGTTGAAATTGCTAAACGAAATGATGCAACATTATACCTTTCTCATGTCGTGGATACACGTGCTTTCGCCACTGTTGAAGCATATGATCGTTCGCTTGCAATTAGGGCAGAAGAGTATGCAACAGAAATCTTGACCAAATACGAAAATCACGCAAAAGACCAGGGTGTACAATCAGTTGTTGTAGACGTTGAATACGGATCCCCTAAAGTAAAAATTGCTAAAGAAGTGGCACCAAAATTTCAAGCAGATTTAATCATATGCGGAGCAACTGGCTTAAACGCAGTCGAACGATTCTTTATCGGCAGTGTTTCTGAACACATCACACGTTATGCAAGCTGTGATGTACTTGTTGTTCGTCCTGATCATTCATAAGTCTTCACGTAAGCAAAAGTTAACTATACCATCCATCAAAAAAAGCTCAGACATGATGAGATGCTCCCCCTATGGTAGACAGTATAAAAATAAAACTGTTTATCT
>NZ_AVBG01000003.1 GCF_000770675.1 Pontibacillus chungwhensis BH030062 | reverse complement strand
GTTTGGGCAGTTTTTTGTTTGGGGCGAGGAGAATGGCTTAAGAAGGTGTAAAGCGACTCAAGCTGGGCCGGAACCGGCTCAAGCCCGCCCGGAAGTGGCTCGAGCTCCGTGGAACCGGCTCAAGTTTAGAGAAAGTGACACAAGCTAAACAAAAATTGACTCAAGAAGCCAAAAAATCGGCTCAAGTTGGGTGCAAATGGCTCAAGAGGATGAAAACCGGCTCAAGTTGAGAAAAAAGTGACTCTAGTAAGGGCGGTGGTGGCTCAAAAAGGTGTAAAGCGACTCAAGTTGGCGAACTGGCTCAAGCCCGCCCGGAAGTGGCTCGAGCTCCGCGGAACCGGCTCAAGTTTAGAGAAAGTGACACAAGCTAAGCAAAAATTGACTCAAGAAGCCAAGAAACCGGCTCAAGTTGGGTGCAAATGGCTCAAGAGGATGAAAACCGGCTCTAGTTGAGAAAAAAGTGGCTCTAGTAAGGGCGGTGGTGGCTCAAGAAGGTGTAAAGCGACTCAAGCTGGGCCGGAACCGGCTCAAGCCCGCCCGGAAGTGGCTCGAGCTCCGTGGAACCGGCTCAAGTTTAGAGAAAGTGACACAAGCTAAACAAAAATTGACTCAAGAAGCCAAAAAATCGGCTCAAGTTGGGTGCAAATGGCTCAAGAGGATGAAAACCGGCTCAAGTTGAGAAAAAAGTGACTCTAGTAAGGGCGGTGGTGGCTCAAAAAGGTGTAAAGCGACTCAAGTTGGCGAACTGGCTCAAGCCCGCCCGGAAGTGGCTCAAGCTCCGCGGAACCGGCTCACGCCCTCTCGAGAGCGGATCCCCCCTGAAGAATCACAAAAAAAACAGGCTGAACGCTCAGCCTGTATACCGGTTATGAATATTATTTTTCTTCTGAGTAGGGAAGTTAAATTCAGTCACCTCAAGCGAAAGAGCCAGATAGTGATCTTTAAAACAGTCGCTAAAGAACGATTCAGCTACTGCAAATAAGGCTTCACTTGTCTCTTTCAAAATTTCCTCACTGCGACCTGCTCCCACTTTTAATTCAATATGAACGAACGAATCGTCTTCCGTTCCGTCTGCAACTACGTAGTCTGTTAGCTTCACAGCTCGAGAGCGGATCCCCCCTGTTGGAAAGTGGGGAGATTCTACTAATACCAGGTTCAACTGCTTCAATAAGGAAGGGAAGTCAAAATCGACTAAATTATCAGTGTACTCCACAATGATATGAGGCAATGGGTCATTCCTCCTTTACGATATTGGAGCGTGCTGTTCTTGAATAATCATATTCGCTAAACGGCCGATGCCCTCAATTTCTGTAACAACTTCATCACCGACGTTTACTTTTGTTGGGCCTTTTGGAGTTCCGGTTAAGATGATATCGCCTTCGTTAAGTGTCATGAAGCTACTTAAATATTCAATTAGATACGGAACAGAAAAAATCATATCCTTCGTGCTTCCTTCTTGCTCGAGTGTGCCGTTTACATACGTTCGGAGAGCAAGGTTCATGGGATCAGGGACATTATCTTTATCTATAATCCAAGGTCCGATTGGTGTACAGTTGTCCCGGTTTTTTACGCGGAAGTTCGGACGGTAGTAATTTTCTAGATAATCCCGGAAAGCGTAGTCGTTTGCGATCGTGTAGCCGGCTACATAATCATATGCTTCATCTTTTCCGATATTTCTCCCTTGCCTTCCGATGACAACAGCTAGCTCACACTCATAGTGCATATGCGTCACATCAGTAGGGCGAGGCGTTTCTCCGTTATGGCCGATGAGTGTATTTGGTCCTTTTAAAAAGACAAGCGGTTCCTTAGGCGCATTGAAAGCGAGTTCTGATGCATGGTCAGCGAAGTTCAGGCCAAGGGCAAAAATGGTCCCTGCTTCAAGAGGGGGGAGCCAAGTGACTTCTGATTCATGCACGGTTTGACCAGACTCTAACAAAAGTTGATCATCCTCAACAATTGCCCCGTATACGTTCCCTTTATAACTTACACGTGCTCTCTTCATCGGTTCCCCTCCTTCACGAACGAACGTTCTGAAACAAAATGGTTGGTGAGTGCACCGATCTCATCAATTTGGATGCGTACTTCATCACCTGACTGGACACGTGGTGCGCCTGGTGGCAGACCAACAAGCAGTGTATCGCCTTTGTAGAGCGTCATAAATGAGGTCACATCCGCAATGAGTTTTCCAACAGGTCGAACCAATTCTGAAGTGGAGTGTTCCTGACGCAAGGCGCCGTTTATATAAATGCGAATACCTAGATCATCTGGATTCACTACTTCATCTGCGTTTACAATCCAAGGGCCTGCTGCGCAGAAGCCATCTTGAGCTTTTTCCTTAATCGCTGGTCGGTGGATGCTTTCGTGTGGTAGGGATATATCGTTCACAATCGTGTATCCGCTTACATAATCGAGCGCGTTTTTTTCAATCACTTTACTAGCCGTGCGACCAAACACGATCGCAAGCGCGGCGCCGATTTCCACTTCCGTTTCGCCGTCTGGAATCGCAATCGCTGTCTCTGGTCCTGTAAATGTGTTACGAGGTTTCATATATAAAACGGGTGCTTCTGGTGGCTTTTTGTACGGGGCTTCATGCAGGGATAAACCAAATTCATCTAAGTTTCCTTTGTAGTTCATAGCTGTTCCGTAGACGTTGCCGGTTAAAGGGAAGTCTAATCGTAGCGCCCCGGCACCATCAGAGAGTGTACCTTTAGCTGGGTCAATGGCCATTTCTTTTGCTTGTGGAATGCCACTTAACTGAACTTTTGCTTTCTTCATCAGGATTTCCTCCTTAAAGCCGAATTCGAATCACGTCTATCATAAACATAAAGATTCTAAAAATTCAAATCTTTTTCACTGGAGACTTTGGATAGGTTCAAATTGATTCATAAACTTCCTAGCAGCGACAGATAGAAAGCGATCCTTCATCCAGACAATGGCTGGCTCAGCCTGAATGGTCGCATCATGAATCGTTAAGACTCGGAGTCCGGGTTCATGTCTGTCCTTTAATGAGGCTTGAGGGACGATGGTGGCTCCAACTTGAGCTGAGACAAGTGACAAGATCATGGTGACGTCCGGGCATTCACAGATGACTGATGGTTCAAATCCGTGATGGCGGCATTCATCTAAGATGATTTCATATTGGCCAACCCCGCTAAGTCTATGAAGCAATAGAAGGGGAAGTTCTTCTAATTCACGCATCGCAACGCTCGTACGTCCCGCAGCAAGTTCTGACCAGCTTTCAGGCACGACCAGAACGTAAGGTTCGGTTGGTAAATGGAGGATCGAGAAATCTTCGCTATCGACAGGGAGTCGAACAATCGCTAGCTCAATTTCCCGGTTACGTAAACTTTCGGATAGAGAAGAAGTATCGCCTTCCTGGAGTTTATAACGAAGGTGAGGGTGATCATCACGGAAGGATTTTAGTTTGGGTGGGAGATAGGAAAAACAAGATTTCACAGATCCGAGAGAGAGGGTTCCTCTTATGCCTTCACCCGTTTCCTTCACTTCTGTGACGAGGTCGTCCATTTCGTGAAGAATCTTCTCAGCTCTTTGATAGAGAACCTTGCCGGCTTCTGTTAGCTCAAGCGTACGCCCATTTCGTTCAACAAGGCTTACTTCAAGCTCTGCTTCAAGTTGTTTGAGCTGCTGACTAAGAGGGGGCTGTGCGATATGAAGCCGCTTAGCCGCACGGGTGATCTGACGTTCCTGGGCAATCACGTAAAAATAGCGTAGCTGACGAATATCCATCGTTTCAACTCCTATTCTATATATCTTTTAAATATGAAAAGAAGACTTTTTAGATATTTTAAATCTATCGTAGCACATGCTATCGTTAAAATGACAAATATTTCAGAAAAATATAAAATCTTTTCGGGCAAGAGAGGAGTTTTGTAAATGAATATTCAAGAAGCGAAACAAAGACTACGAGGGTCAATCGCACCGATTGTAACCCCTTTTCAAAAAGACCATTCTATTGATTTTGAAGCCTTCAGAAAGCTGATTCATTGGCATATTGCAAGTGGAACACACGCAATCTCAGTTACGGGAACGACGGGGGAGCCTAGTTCTTTAACCGTTGAAGAGCGGGTTGATGTAATGAAAGAGGCTCATAAAGCCATTAACGGTCGGGTTCCTTTTGTGCCAGGGACAGGGTCCACAAATCACCAGGAAACCTTGTACCTAACAAAGAAAGCTCAGGAAATCGGAGCAGATGCGGCGCTCGTTATCGTCCCATACTACAATAAGCCGTCCCAACATGCACTGTATAAACACTTTAAAGCAGTAGCGGACTCTGTAGATCTTCCTATTATAGTTTATAACATTCCTGGGCGTACAGCGACGAACCTTCATGTGAGCACATTAGCAAAGCTTAGTCAGGACTGTAACAACATCATTGGAGTGAAAGAATCGAACAAAGATTTTGAGCACATTAACCGCGTGTTATTAAACTGTGGTCGTGATTTCCTTCTTTATTCAGGTATTGAACTGCTGTGCTACCCGATGCTTGCGATTGGTGGAGCCGGTCACATTAGCGCAACAGCGAACGTTGTGCCTGATAAAGTAGCAGAAATCTACGATGCTTGGGTAGAAGGGGATGTGCAGCGAGCGCAGGATCTACACTATGATCTAATGCCTCTGAATGACGTACTCTTTAAAGATACGAACCCGGCCCCTCTAAAAGCGGCGCTCGGTATGATGGGCAAAATCAATCCGGATCTTCGTCTGCCGATGGATCTGCCAACAGGAACTTTGCAAGACGAAATTCGGTCGGTTCTTGCAAATTATGTAGAAATTGCTGATGGTATTGGATTGAAGTAAATTTTTTTATCACTATAAGAAAGCGTTTACAAAAAGGAGGTCTAAACGTTGAGTAATCAGTTACAGGATAAAACGCAAATGGTGAAAGACATCTTAGAGAGCGTGCGAGATGTGAATTTATATATAAACGGCTCATTTGTGGCTGCATCAAGCGGAAAGAGTTTTGAGAATATCAATCCATTTACAAATGAAACGATCAATCACATCGCAGAAGGAGACAGCGCAGATATCGATGAGGCTGTACTAGCTGCGAAGACCGCGTTTAAAGGGGAATGGGGGCAGATGAAAGTAAAAGACCGCCTCTCCTTTATTTACAAAATTGCGGACTTAATCGATGAGCACATTCATGAAATTGCACCGCTCGAATCATACGATACGGGACTGCCAATTAGCCAGACGAAAAAGATGGTTGCTCGGGCAGCACAGAATTTCCGATTTTACGCAGAGATGGTCTCAAGTAGACTTGTCGGTGATACCTATCCCGTTGATGACGAATTCTTAAACTACACGATTCATAAACCGGTAGGAGTTGCCGGACTCATTACGCCTTGGAACGCGCCATTTATGCTTGAGACGTGGAAGATTGCACCGGCGCTTGCAACAGGAAATACGGTTATTCTAAAACCTGCTGAGTGGTCACCGCTTACGGCGAACCGATTAGCCGAGATCATTGACCAGGCCGGATTGCCAAAGGGCGTATTCAATGTTGTTCACGGCTTCGGAGAGACAGCAGGGGCATCACTCGTTGCTCATCCTGATGTGCAGCTCATCTCTTTCACAGGTGAAACGACAACGGGGTCAGAAATTATGCGAAACGGAGCGGATACGCTGAAGCGCTTCTCGATGGAGCTTGGAGGCAAATCGCCGATTATTGTGTTTGATGACGCCGATTTTGATCGAGCGCTCGATGCGTGTACATGGGGAATTTTCTCCTTTAACGGTGAACGGTGTACAGCGAACTCTCGTCTGTTCATTCACGAGGAGATTTATGACGCATTCGTCGCTGCTCTGAAGGAGCGGGTCGACAATATTATCGTTGGCGATCCACTAGATGAAGGCACGCAAGTTGGACCACTTGCTCACCGTACGCATTATAAAAGAGTGAAGAGTTATCTCGATATTGCAAAAGAAGAAGGTTGTGAAGTTTATAGCGGGAGAGTTCCAGAGAGTTTCAGCACTGGCAATTACGTAGCCCCGACTCTTCTACTCGGAGCTGACAACAAAATGCGCATTGCACAAGAAGAGATTTTCGGTCCTGTGATGACCGTAATTCCGTTTAAAGATGAAGAAGAAGTGATCGAAAAAGCAAATGACATTCGTTACGGCTTAGCTGGTTATGTGTGGACCAAAGATATTCAGCGTGGTCACCGCGTTGCACAGGCAGTAGATGCTGGAATGCTTTGGGTGAACTCGCAAAACGTCCGCGATCTACGTACGCCATTTGGAGGTTCGAAGCATAGCGGCATTGGTCGTGAAGGTGGCTATTATGCGTTTGAATTTTATACAGAACAGCAAGTCATTCACGTGGCACTTGGGGAACACCATATTCCGCAGTTCGGGAAAAAGAAATAAGGGGGAGATACGATGCCAGCTAAAACAGGTGATCAGTATATTGAGAGAATACGGAAGGCGAAGAACAATGTCTACATCGGAGGAGAGCGAGTCGAGGATCCGACTACGCACCCTTCATTTAAAAACGTCGTCAAATCAATGGCGCACTTGTATGATCTTCAGTACGAAAATCCAGATAAAATGCTGTACACCTCTCCAACTTCAGGGGACAAAGTTGGCATGACGTTCATGCGTCCGGAATCGATTGAGGACCTCATCAAGCGCCGCGAAGCCATTACGGAATGGGCGAAAGCAACGGGTGGCATGATGGGGCGCTCACCTGACTATTTGAACGCAGAAGTAATGGCGATGGGAACGGCAACGGATTTATTTGCTGAAGCCGATCCGATGTTTGCGGAGAATGCGCGTAATTACTATGAGTATTGCCGTGAGAATGATATTAGCCTGACCCACACACTTATTCATCCACAGGTGAACCGCGCCAAAGCACAGCACGAACAGAAGGATGCCAATAATGCCCTTCACCTTGTTGAGAAGCGAAAAGACGGGATCATCGTCGATGGCATTCGCCTATTGGCAACGCAGGGCGGCATTACAGATGAGATTCTTGTCTTCCCTTCAACGGTGAAGAAGTCTGGTGAACTAGACGATCCGTATTCGTTAGCTTTTGCTATTCCAAATAACACAGAGGGCTTAAAGTTCATTAGCCGTGAGTCGTTTGATTACGGAAAAAACGAGTGGGATCATCCATTATCCTCTAGATTTGAAGAGGGAGACGCGATCGTTTCTTTTGAGAACGTCTTCGTTCCGTGGGAGCGTGTCTTCGTTTGTGAGAACTCTTCGATCTGTAACCGTACGTTTGGTGAAACAGGTGCTGTTGTGCATATGTCTCACCAGGTCGTTTCGAAGAACGTTGTGAAAACAGAGTTCTTACTTGGCATTATCCTACAGGTAATGGACGCAATCGGCATCGATCAGTTCCAGCACGTAAAAGACAAAGGAACAGAAGTGATGCTGACTCTTGAGACGATGAAGTCGCACCTTTATAAAGCTGAGCACAACGCGAAGCTAGACAAATGGGGAACGATGACACCAGACTTTGAAGCGCTCAATGCCGCTCGTAACTGGTATCCGCGTGTGTATCCTCGAATTACGGAAATTCTTCGTATTCTTGGAGCATCAGGTCTTATGGGGATTCCGACAGAAGCGGACTTCCAGCATGAGGAGATCGGCCCGATCATTAATCGTGCCATGCAAGGGAAGAACCTTGATGGTTTTGAACGTGTCCAGCTGTTCCGTTTAGCCTGGGATGCAACGCTTAGTGCCTTCGGTTCCCGTCAGGCGCACTATGAGTACTACTTCTTTGGGGACCCGATTAAGATGGGCATGACATACTTTGACCAGTATGATAAAGATCCGTACAAAGACTTTGTGCAGGATTTTCTTAATAAAAGCACTTCGAAAAAGCCGAACGTCACAGGCGTTTAAGGAGGATTTCAAATGACATTTGATATTATTCGTTCAGCTCGTGCCGTCTTACATGTGAAAGACTTAGACGCTTCTCGCACGTTTTATGAAGCGCTCGGCTTTGTGGAGACAGAGGCTGATGACACGCATATTTACTACAGAGGTCTAGAAGAACACAATCATCACAGTCTTCTATTAAAAAAAGGAGAAGAAGCCTCTGTTGAAGTCATCAGCTACAAATTGATGGGTGAGGAAGACCTTGATACGCTTGCAAGCCTATTTGACGGCAAAGGCTACAAAGTAAAGTGGATGGAAGCAGGTTCGCAAAAAGCAATCGGACGCTCCTTCCGTGTTCAAGACGTATCTGGAATACCAGTTGAATTCTTTGCCAAAATGGATACGGTAGACCGGATGCTACAGCGCTATGATCAATACCGCGGAGCCCGAGTACAGCGTATTGATCACTTCAACTGCATGGTCTCTGATGTGCAAAAAGCGTATAACTTTTACACAGAAGAACTAGGTTTTCGTTGTTCGGAGTACACATCTTCAGATGACGAAGCGATTTGGGCAGCATGGCTTCACCGTAAACCAAGTGTTCACGACGTTGCCTTTATGAATGGGGACGGACCACGCCTTCACCACATCGGCTTCTGGCTCAGCGACCAGCTCAGCCTGATCCACGCCTGTGACGTACTCGCCTCAATGGGATATGTCGACAGCATCGAACGAGGCCCAGGGCGACATGGTTTGTCCAACGCGTTCTTCCTATACTTGCGAGATCCAGATGGACATCGGATTGAGCTTTATAATGGTGACTATCTAACAAGTGACCCAGACTTCAAACCAATCCGTTGGGATATCAATGACCCCATGCGCCAGACCTTCTGGGGACACGAAGCGCCAGACCGCTGGTTTAACGAGGCCTCCCTGGTGCAGAATGTGCACACAGGCAGAACACTCCCACTCCAAGAGCCAACGCTCAAGAAAAAGAAACCAACCTTTATCATTTAGGCTATGAATCTTAAAACTCAAGTAAGAGGATGTTTCCGTTAACTATTGATGAGCTTAAGGTGGGGCGGGAAACTACTCGCTTTCCGCGGGCGAGCTGTCGAGCCTCCTCGGGCAAAGTTCATGCCCTGCGGGGTCTCGTCGACCTCTTCTTCCCGCAGGAGTCTCGCAGTTTCCCGCCCCACCTTTTCAATATGTGGAGAAACGGAAACATGCTATTTAAGAGAGTGTGCTTTCAATATCTCTTGCGGGGGTCCGTTCATCCATATATCACGGGCTGGCTGGCGGACTGCGAGACTCCCGCGGGGTATGGAGCCTAGGGAAGACCCCGCAGAGAGCGTAGCGATCGAGGAGGCTTCCCAGCTCCCCGCAGGAAAGCGAGTAGTCCGCCAGCCAGCCCAGGCACTTTTTATCGTAACGGACTAATTAGTGATAAACAGAATTCAAGGGGGAATGGTTCGTGGATACATTGAATACGTATGCGAAAAAGCATCTATATATAGGCGGCGAGTGGGTGGAAGGGGAGCGTTATGTTCCCCTTTTTTCTCCTTATAACGGAGAGAAACTAGCCGATATCCCACAAGGAACAATCGAGGACGTGGACCGGGCGATTGAGGCGGCTGAGAAAGCGGCTTATGTAATGCGTGCCCTCTCATCACACGAGAGAGCCGGGATTCTTGATCGACTTGCTAGTCTACTAGAGGAACGACAGGACGAAGCGGCAATGATTATTGCAAATGAAGCTGCGAAGCCGATTAAGGCGGCTCAGGTTGAGGTGAAGCGAACGATTCAGACGTATAAGTTTTCGGCGATGGAAGCGCGTAATCGCTATGGTGAGACGCTTCCGATGGATGCGGCGCCTGGTGGTGAGAATCGTGTTGGTTACACAGTAAGGGAGCCGCTTGGTGTGATTGGGGCGATCACGCCATTTAACTTCCCGATGAATCTTGTGGCTCATAAAGTCGGACCTGCGATTGCATCTGGGAACTCAGTTGTCTTAAAACCGGCATCTGGTACGCCGCTTTCGGCTTTCTTTCTTGCAGAGCTTTTAGAAGAAGCAGGTCTTCCAAAGGGCGCATGTAATGTGGTTACCGGAAGCGGGCGTGTTGTAGGTGATCGACTTGTAAAGGACGAAAGAGTGAAGATGATTACGTTTACGGGGAGTGCGGAAACTGGGATTGGGATCCGAAACCAGGCAGGACTCAAGCGAGTCACCCTTGAACTTGGTTCAAATGCAGCGCTTATTGTTGATGAAGGTGTTGACCTAGCTGACGTGGCGAAGCGGGCGGTTACAGGAGCTTTTGCTTATCAGGGACAGGTGTGTATTTCCTTACAACGCATTTATGTCCATGACACTGTTTACCAGGCGTTCCTCCGTGCTTTTGTCTCAGAAGCAGAGAAGCTGAAAATGGGGGACCCGCTTGATCATAAGACCGATGTATCTTCTCTTATTACAAAAGAAGATACAAAACGCGCGCTTTCCTGGGTCGAAGAAGCAGTTCAGGGTGGAGCCATACTAGAAACAGGTGGTATGATAGAGGAGAATGTCATGCGTCCAACTGTGTTGACGAACGTCGATCGAACGATGAAGGTATCTTGTAAGGAGGTGTTCGCTCCTGTTGTGGTTATCGAGCGAATTCAATCGATTGAAGACGGTATTGAAGCTGTAAATGATTCCCGCTACGGACTGCAGGCAGGGATTTTTACCCCAAACATTCACCACGCCTTCGAAGCAGCGGATCAACTTCAAGTAGGTGGCGTGCTTATTAACGATATCCCGACGTACCGCGTTGATCACATGCCATATGGGGGTGTGAAAGAAAGTGGTACTGGAAGGGAAGGAATTCGTTACTCCGTTGACGAAATGACAGAGATGAAGCTAATTATAGTTAATAAAAATAAATGAGGTGTTGTTGATGGACGATCGTATGTTTAAAACCGCAATGAGTAAATTCGCAACAGGGGTCACTGTTGTCACAACAGAGACGGATGATGAAGTGCGCGGCATGACGGCCAATGCATTTATGTCTGTTTCAATGGATCCGAAACTAATCGCTGTATCTGTGGCGAAGAAAGCTAGAATGCATGAGTACATTAAAGAGTCTGGTCAATTTGTAGTGAATATCCTCTCTAACGAACAAGAAGATATGTCGAACTACTTTGCTGGAATGGTGAAAGAAAAGTGGGAGCTCACCTTTGACCGCTTTGAAGAACAGCCAGCAATCAAAGACTCACTCGTTAATATCGCGTGTAGCCTTTATGATAGCCACGAAGCAGGGGACCACACGATCTATATCGGTGAAGTTAAGAATTTGAGTATTAAAGACGGGGTTCCGCTCGGATATTATCAAGGAAAGTATTGCAAGATTACCGAATAATTATGAACAGACACGTCACTTTGAGTGGCGTGTTTTTTAGTTACATAGGAGGGATTTCGGTGAGGCGGCTGATTTTCGCTATTATATGGGTTGGCTTAGTGGGTGGAACAATCTCTGTCATAACGTCTACAGATGTAGAATGGACTCCTATTATAGTTATGGTAATTGCAGGATTCGTCTTCGTAACTATTTTTGGTATAGTAACCTTAAATAAGAGTACAAGAGTTGCGATTATACCGATATTGCTAGGAGGGTTCTGTTTTAGTGTGTTATGTACATTTCTCGAAGTAAGGGATTGGTTCCTTGTAAGTCTCGTGTATTCTGTCGGGTTAATGATTTACTTCCTTGGTTATGAGGCGTTTCATGGTGAATGAAGGGGAGGGACGAGTACCGGTGTCCAAGGCTCATTGGTTACTCTCCTCGTACTCAATCGTATCCATTATATAGCGAGCATCCCTCTCATCCATTCGGTAAAATGCTACCTCATCCCAACTCTCCCCGCGTCGCTCTCCTACAATCGCCCCATCAGTCGAAAACCAAATCCTGGCATTGATTAAGATAACAGATTGCTTCGGGCTTCCTACACTCATATAAAGGTCAGGCTCTTCTACATTCACATTAGCACTTTCTATCTTTTCCTTATGTAAGTACGTCATCATCAAATTATCCACGATTGTCTGATTCTCCACATCTGTAAACACATGGGGATAATCCACTCGATTCGCTTGCTCGCTGTGTTGGTAGCCAAATCGAATCTCTCTTGAAACCTCATTGTGAGTAATGGTTCCAACTACATAGCCGCTCAGGGATAGAACAATACAAACGGTTATTGCCCCAATTAAAAGAATCGATTTCTTCAAGCTTATCCCCCATTTTCCATTTCATTTAAAACCTAATTTTTAAATAGTAGTTTATGAAAGACGTAGAAAGAAGTGGTTCCATAAATCACATAATCTCCCCTCATTATGAAATAAATCTTACTATTAATCAAAATAATCTTTTCTAAATAAAGGAATTGAAGGTGACTTTAACGTAAATGGTAAAATAGGTATAATCAGAAAGTTCGAACAAATGTCGAAGGAGGAGAAAGCAGGGAAGGAGAGTAGAGTAAACCGTTTACGGACATGTGTTGATGTTGGATCAGTTTCGTGTGAATTTAACATACCTTGAGGAGGAAACGAAATGAATGGATCTGAACTGTTAGCCATGCAAGCGCGTAGAAGCCCCCATCAGGAAGCGATTGTGTCAAATGGAAACCGGGTGACGTATGAGGAATGGAATCACTCTGTCAATCAGCTAGCCAATGGACTTGCCACTTTAGGAGTAGGAAAAGGGGAGAAGGTTGTTCTTCATATGCCCAACACAGAAGAGTTTCTGTATACGTACTTCGCCGTGCAACGACTCGATGCTGTGGTTGTGCCGATTAACGCCAAGCTCGTTTATGATGAAATCCTTTATATTGTCGAGCACAGTGATGCAAAAGCTTTTCTCACACACGATCTACTTTTCCCTCAAGTAGCACCGCTCGCTGATTCCAATCTTATTTGTTTGAAGACAGGTGGCGCAGAAGACGGATGGCGCTCGATTGAAGCTCTCATGAAAGCTTCACCTGATACACCTAGAACCTCAACGACAACAGAAGATGATGAAGTTGCCCTTCTTTATACATCAGGTACTACCGGAAAGCCTAAAGGCGTTTTGTTTACGAACCGAAATATCCAAACCGTTGCCACTATGATGGCGATTGAAATGAAAATGGAGCCCGATAGCCGCGTGCTCCACATGATGCCACTTAGCCACTCTGCCCCTCTCCACTTATTTATGATGTCGACGACCTACGTCGGAGCTACTCACATCTTGGCACCAACCTTCAGCCCGGAATTACTACTTGATCTTGTTTCAAAAGAACACGTCACACACTTCTTCGGCGCTCCAGTTGCTTATCTGTTAACCGCTAAACATCCAAACGTAAAAGATTACGACTTAAGCTCCATGCAATATTGGGTATACGGAGGAGCACCGCTTGGCACGGAGGAAGTGGAGTTTGTGAAAGAACAGTTCCAGACCGATCGCCTCATGTGCGTGTACGGATTAACCGAAGCGGGACCTAATGGCACGCTTTTGTTACCGGAAGAACATAAAGGCAAATCAGGTAGCATTGGAAGAAGACCGGCCTTAAATAGTGAAATCGAACTTGTTGATGAAAACGGAGAGCCAGCTCGACCTGGTGAAGTCGGCGAGATTGTGCTTAAAGGCAAAGGTGTTATGAAAGGATACTATAAAGATCCAGAGAAGACGCACGAAGTTCTCCGTAATGGATGGCTTTACACAGGCGACGTTGGGAAGCGTGATGAAGATGGATTCTTCTGGGTCATCGATCGGAAGAAGGATATTATTATATCCGGTGGTGTGAACATTTTTCCTAAAGAGATTGAAGAAGTACTCCAGGCTCATCCTTCTGTTGCAGAAGTTGCGGTCGTTGGGATTCCACATCCGGACTGGGGTGAAACGGTGAAAGCTTTTGTTGTACCGCAAAATGGTATTGAACCTTCACCACAAGAACTTTCTTCTTTCCTAGAAGGTAAGGTTGCCGGTTATAAAATTCCTCGAGTTTATGAAAATTTGGAAGCGCTACCGCGGAATGCGACAGGCAAGCTGCTGAAGCATCAGTTGCGGCAAGCGGAAGCCGTGAAGGAGGTATAAGATGAACTATTTTCGTGAAGATCCGAATTTATCGTTTATTCTTGATCAGTATTTAGATGATGAGTTTGCTGAGTGGGCGAAGCGGGAGCTTGATGAATACGGCGAGCTTTGTGGAACTGAAATTGATGAGCGCGCAGCTCACACCGACCGGGAAGGGCAACCGAAGTTAATCAAATACGACAAAATGGGGAATGACATTTCTTATGTGTGGGTGAACGACGGATATAAGAAGACCATTCAGCAGACGTATGACCGTGGAATCGTAGGATATGTGCATAAGCCTATCCCCGAGCTAGGACAAAAGGGCAATTACATCTATTCGTATGCGCAAGGGTATCTACTTTCTCAAACAGAGCCTGGATTTTACTGTCCGGTTACGTTAACAATGGCAACCGCCTACTTGATCGATCATTATGCCGGCGATGAATTGAAGAAGAAATACTTGCCTCACGTACTCTCAACAGGGGAGGTGGAGTTGTATGAAGGCGCAACGTTTCTGACGGAGCGGCAAGGAGGTTCAGATGTCGGAGCGAATGAAACAAAAGCGATTAAAGACGGAAAGGTGTACCGGCTTACGGGTGAGAAATATTTTGCCAGTAATGCAGGCATGTGCGGTGTGGCCATGGTGCTCGCGAGAAGAGAGGGAGATGGCGATGGATCTAAGGGACTTAGCTTATTCCTCGTTCCTTGGAAAGACGGCGAGCAAACAGCAGAAGGCATAACCATTCGTCGTTTAAAAGATAAACTAGGCGTCCGCGCCGTGCCATCAGCTGAGGTGGAGTTTAAAGGAGTGAAAGCCTATCTCGTAGGTGAACCGGAGCGTGGTATCTATTACATGATGGAAGCTTTAAATCTGTCACGCGTCTGTAATGCCGTTGCTTCCATCGGGATTATGCAGCGAGCTTATCTTGAGGCGAAACAATACGCCTACGACCGGATTACATTCGGAAGTCCATTGAAAGACTTTCCGATGGTTCGGGATACACTAGTCTCATTAAAAGCTAAGCAAGAAGTCGAAACGAGCAGCGTCTTTAAGCTGATCTCCCTGTTTGACAACATTGCCAACGAGCCTGAGAAAGCTTCCAAGCGAGGCATCGCTTTTGAGCGCCTGCTGATCGCCATCTTGAAAAAAGAAACCGCAGAACAAGCGATTCACTTCTGTCACGAAAGCATCGAAATGCACGGGGGTAATGGTTATATCGAAGACTTCGTCATGCCTCGCCTTCTTAGGGACGCCCAAGTGCTTACCGTTTGGGAAGGAACAGCCAATATTCTCGGGCTTGAGGTGCTAAAGCTAATGAAGAAATTCCAGGTCCATGAGTTATTCATAGAAGAGATGAAGATTTCTTTAGATGCTTTACCAGCCAACCTTCAATCTGAACGAGCACTGGTCTATGAAAAAATAGATGAGCTAGAACAAGAGATTAACCAACTCACTTCATGTAGTGAAGAAGAGAAGACATTTTATGCGAAGCATCTCGCGGAGAAAATGGCTGCGATTTTTGAGAGTGTGGTGGCTCTTGAAGATGCAGTCAAAGGAGGAGCGCGAAAGACAGCCGTTGCTGAAGTGTTCTTGCAGAAGACCTGGAAGAAAGATGAGTTGGACATAGGACGAAAATCTTTGACCTACTTTAATGTGATTGTAGAAGGAAAAGAGTCAGAGGTGGGAGTGAAATAGAAATGGGATGGAGGGACAGGTCCCTTGTCCCGTTTCTTGGAATCTGAACTGAGGCTACACTTATTTTTAACTTAGGTAAGGGATAACAAAGCGGACAAGATGCTTAAGCATTTTGTCCGTTTTTATATATGGTGGGTAAAACGTTTTATTTTGCGACTCGAAGATACGGTGAACTTGTCCCTACGTCTCGGAAATTGAAGAGGAATTTAAAGGTATGCCATTTATAGACTGTTGAAGTATGATATTATTTTATGTAGTGTAATTAAATTGGAGCATGCATATGCGAACCGGCTTACGAATACAGTTAGAGATGGTTAGAATTGAATATGATTGTGAACAAAGAAAAAGTATGTTCATAATATAAACTAGACGAATGAAACAAAAGGATTGAATAGATATGACAAAAATGAAATGGTACGATGATCTTTCAAAGTTAATTAACGTGAACCATGTAAAAAAAGATGAACCGCTAAGAACCTACACATTCACCAATACTGGCGGAGAAGCGGATATTTTGGTTTCTCCTGAGACTAACAATGAGGCAGGAGAAGTATTAGCCTATTGCTACGAAAACGAAGTGCCCGTAACGTTCCTTGGGAATGGCTCGAACATGATTATTAAAGATGGTGGCATTAGAGGTGTCGTTCTTTTCTTAGGGAAGATGAAGGACATCAGTCATAATGGAAACAAAATAACAGCTCAAGCTGGTGCTAAGATTATTGATGTTTCTAGATATGCTCTAGAGAAAAAGCTAACGGGATTGGAATTTGCATGCGGAATCCCTGGCACAACAGGCGGAGCCCTCTATATGAACGCAGGTGCATACGGTGGCGAGGTCTCCGATGTGCTTGAAAGCGCGGTCGTCGTGACGGATAAAGGGGAACTTCTAGCCGTAAGTGCTGAAGATCTTGGGTTAGGATATCGAACTAGTAACATTCCGGATCGGAACTTACTCGTATTAGAAGCTACCTTCGCTTTACAAGAAGGTGAGTATGATGTCATTAAGGAAAAGATGGATGATTTAACATTCAAACGTGAATCGAAGCAGCCTTTAGAATTCCCTTCTTGCGGGAGCGTCTTTAAAAGGCCTCCAGGCTATTTTGCTGGGAAGTTAATTCAAGACAGTGACTTACAGGGCGTTCAAATTGGTGGCGTCATGGTTTCGACGAAGCACGCTGGATTTATGGTGAACGTTGGTGGAGGAACGGCAACGGATTATGTGAATTTAATCAAACACGTTCAGAAAACCGTTAAAGAGAAGTTCGGTGTAGACCTTGAAACAGAAGTTAGAATTATAGGTGAAGATTAAAAGGTAAAGAGCCACGTGCTCTTTACCTTTTTTCTATTACCTTAATCCCTCATTGATCCAGCTTCATGTGAAGTCATGTCTCCGATCCCGGCGTCTAGATCCTTCTGAATGTCTTGTTTAACTTTCTCGGGATCTGTACCAGCGACGCCTTTTTTTATTTGGGATTTTGTATTTCCTTTAGATGATTTGTTTGGTTTCATATAATCTGTCCCTTCTTAAGTTGCTCCCTTTTATTGTTGAACCAAAGTTGACTCCGTATGCATAAAGGGGTTATTTGGTAAATGAAACGATACCTAAAAAACTTAAGGTAAGAAATAATTTCCACTTCCCCAGTTCCATGCCACCACCCTTTATGATAAACTAGTGAAAATTTACCAAAAGGGGGAGGGCCTAATGAAACCACATCTAAAACTAGTAGAACCATCAATCGAATTGCAATCAGCCTATCAATCTTACTACAACGAATGGGTGGAAAGCGGAGAGAACATGATCCCATTCGTTCTTCAAAAGGACCCAACAGACTTTGAAGCGATGCTTCTGTATTTACAAAATAACTCTAAAGGCATTGGGCAGCCTGAGGGATGGCCCCTGACTCCACTTTTTGGCTGACGAGTGAGGACGACCGAATACTAGGGATCGTAAATATTCGTCACGGGTTAACGGAATTTTTAAGGAAGAGTGGAGGCCACATTGGTTACGGCATCCGTCCGTCTGAACGTCGTAAAGGATATGCCACAGCTATCCTTCAACTGGCGCTCGAAAAAGCGAAAGAAATTGGTATACAAGAAGCATTGGTTGTATGCGATGCGGATAATGAAGGATCTATGAAAACGATCTTGAATAACGGAGGCATCCAAGACACGGATCACATCGAGGAGAATGGAAATGTCGTGAAGCGGTTTTGGATTGGGTTATAAAGGATGCCTTGCCATCTAGATCACTAAAGGAGGCATACATATGAATTTTCGTGAATTTGGACTAATCGTTTTTACCGAGAACTACGAAGAATGCATAACCTTTTACAAAGATATCCTTAAGCTGCCTGTAAGAAATGTAAAAAGTACACTTGTTTCTTTTGACCTCCCGCACGGCTATTTAATGGTCGAACAAGGCGGGGTTGGAAGTGATGAGGCAAAGGACAGGCATCAAAACCCAACTGTAATCCGATTTGATGTGCAAGACTTGGACAGGGAAGTACATCAGCTAGAGAGTCGTGGAGCTACTTTTAAAGAGAGAGGGCTTGAGTTTGATTGGGGAACGATTGCTGTTTTATCAGATCCTGATGGGAACCGGATCGAGCTTGGAGAGTTGAATGATTCTAGTGCTTCTGTTCGATCATAGCTTAACAGGGTATAAGAAAAGGGGGAGGGGTTTCCTATTTTCTTTAAAAATCGATTGAAACGATTGGATGTTTATTCCGTAGATACTATAAAGGAGGGTCCGAAGCATGACATTTCTTTGGATAGGTCTCGGTTTACTCGTGCTTCTAATGATCGTTTACTTTTTTCAGGTACGATGGGAAGTAAAAGATGATGTATTAGAAGTGAAGCACCTTTTCTCTCGTGTAACCATTCCTCTAAATGAAATTATTAAGGTAGAAGAATCGGAATACTTTGCGGGTCCAGGGGATGCTACAGTAATTGGTATACCAGGTCGAATCAACGACAGGATCGTGCTCACAACCAAATCTGAGAAGTATCTGCTGGCTCTTAACGGTTATGGGAAATTTGTAAGAGATTTAGAGCGAGCGAATTCTGATATACAATTTAATGTTTAATAAACAAAGGGACATGAGCAAACGAGGCTCATGTCCTTTTATAGTAGAAAATTTCATTATTTTTTGGCTAGATCATTGATTAGCAGTTGTAATAGCAGCAAGCGCCAACAATGATTAACAGGATGAACAACACAACAATTAATACAAACGTGTTGTCGTTACGGCAAGGCATCATTCCGTAAGAAGGTCCCATGTAAGCAGGGGCCACATTCGCAGGAGCATTTACATTTGCAGGTGCGTTAACATTAGCATACATATTCATTCTTCCTTTCAGACTAGTTATTTGTCACTACAGTATACGCACCTATTCAAATTTCGAGCCCGTCAACCTCAAAAATGGGTACATGTCACGGTTTCGATCATGATTTGCGACTTCCTTTAGAGAGATAGTAAATATGTTGAATGAGTGAGATGGATATTTTGTTATGGTGAATGGATAACAATGGGGCAGAAGGCACCAAACTTCTATATGTATTGGAGTAAGGCATGAAGCGGTCAACAAGTAATCGTGTGACAGAGCTTGTTAAATAAGCCGATCGTTGACTCCCTTCATATCTCTTACTATTTAGGAATTCAATCATTCCTTCAGTCGTTACGATGTTAATACCATGCCCAAAAAACTTTCCACCGCCCATCGCGACTGCATTTTCTCCTCTATAATTTGCGTTTTCACGGTCATAGTCCGGGTTATTAAAATAAACAACATCCCCAGGCAAGAAATCATTCGCATAATACGTATATGTCCCAAGGTCAGGATCCGTATTCCAACTGTATAGGTAAAGGTTCTGGAATAGCCGATTAAATGAAGATGCCCCAATACTTTTCATAACAGCATGATAAAATACTATGACGCAAGCAGTCGCGCATTCATAAGCATAAAGAGAGCTATTGTTGTAGATATCTTGAATGGCGTCAGAAGGAAGGACATTGGACTTAATTAAGAATCCTCCGGCCGGAGTCAAATACCAGTAATCAGGGTTACAGGTAGCCGAACGAAACCCTCGAAACGTAGCTTCCCCTTCGCTCATCTCTTCTGCACTTTCTATTGTGTTTTTACGAACTTTTAGATCAAATAGCAATTCATTCATGGAAGAATAGGAGTATAACTCACTAGAATTCTGCATTCCCTTTATAATTTCATCATCCAAAGGACCCGTGTTCACTGGAGGGTTGGATGGATATGGACTTCCTGATACTTGTAGCAAGAAGATTCCCCATTTCGTGCGAGTATTTTTTATTAATTCTATTCGGAAGATGGGGGGAAGATGTTTTTTCTATACATTTCAATAAAGGCAGGAGGGGATCATGTTAGGTCGAGGTTAGCTTTATCTACAAATCGATAAGTTTGTTTTACTTTCTATTTAGATAGGAACTATTTCCATTTGAATTCGTATGTATTGTAAAAGGTATGGAGCGAACTATTTATTGGAGTGTTTTCTACAGTGATGGAAATAGAGGGAAATTTAGACGGGGTGTGATTGGAATCGAATGGGATTTAGATAAAGTTAAGCGAATGAAAAAGAAGCTATTAATTCAGTCAAATCTAGTCATGTTACTTATCTTTCTGATGTTCGTCTTTTTGTTCCTTTATTCGAATCAAGCAGGGTCAGCTTTTGTTCTTTTGCTTGGTTTTTGTCTACTTTCTTGGGGAATAGCGGTTAATTCCCTTTACACCTTTATGACAGGGAGGCCTCTAGGAACAAAAACAGCTCGCTACGTTATAGCTTTTGACAAAGATCGTAAAGGAGAAAGAAAGTGGGTTCGACAAAAGGGTATTGAAGCGATCGTCGCAACGGTTTTGAGTATTGGGGTTACGTTGTGTTTGTCTGTGTTGGAATTGGACTCTGTAACAAACGACTCTTTCATCTCACTTCTTCCTTTTTTGGGGCCTTGGATCGGATTTAATATAGGCGAGCTTCATAGAATCAAGAATTTATAAGGAATGATGAAGCGGGGGAGAAAATGTAGGATTCAGATTGGAATTTATCTTAGGGAGAGGGGAGCGATATGAAGAACCGGGGAGTGCATAAAGTGAAAAAGTGAGAAAATGAAACCGTACAAAACCAAAAGCAGCCTATCTCTAGGCTGCTTCTCTACATATAACCCCTTTACGGTAACTGAGGGTTACTATTTTTGGCTTCTTGTAATTTTGGTTTACGATATCCGCCAGCAATGTCGGCTTTCTTAAATTCTTTAGAATAGATTACTTCTTTTGCTGCTGATGTATCGTTTTCTCCTCCGACAGGCTGGTATTGTGATCTCTTATACATTGATCTCATCCTTTCTGTTGGAATTTGTTGTACAGTTATAGGTTTCCCAGTGTGCATGGGTGTAAAACATAAGATTTTGTTTTTAAGAGAAAAAGTTCCCCGTTTTAGGATTTTGTTTTTACCATGGGAGAAGTAACAACAACACGAGAAATATAATAGGAAATACAACGCTTGAAATGATAAGAGTTTGTTTTGGCTTCTTATAAAGGTTCCGAATGTATAATGGAATGCCAAATGTCAGCACATCGAATACTGCCCAGCCTATGTTCTTTTTATTATTGTGCATACCCATCCATGCTCCTTATAAATTCCATATATTCGCCCACAGCTTAAAGAAATATGTAAGCACTTCTTTTACAATTTTAAAAGGAGTAACCACGATTCCGGTTAAAAAAGGTTTTAAGCGTCCTTCTGGCTTAGGTTCAAGACCTTCTCTCATTTTCCACCCTTTCCTCTGTGTTTGCTTACATTCTAACGTCATAATATCGCTTCACAAGAGGTCGAACCATGATTCTTATAATTAGTAAAGAGAAGAGTAGGGTTTGAGCTACTGTAGATAATTTTAAGTAAACGGATAGGAGGGCGGCGATGACAATAAAGGCATCCATAATTAAATTCACAGCCTCGCCTGACTTTGCATGGATTAGTACATTTCGTTCATCGTTTTTCTCAATCTCACTTCGTTTCTCCCCATTAGCCGTTGTTGTGTCACGTCTATTTCTTATGTACACTTCTATCGAAATTCCTGCTAATGCAAGGCCTAACCCAGCAACTCCAAATGGCAGGTCCTCAACTAGCCCATAAATAAATGTTCCTATACCAGTTGTTGCTAACACAATCATAACGATTACATTTCGTACTCTACTATTCATTGTCATCATCCTCTTCAAAAGTAAATAGATCTTCAATACGCACATTGAATATCTTCGCAATCTTATAAGCTAGAAGAACAGAAGGATTGTATCGCCCCTTTTCTAATGAAATAATTGTTCTTGAAGAAACGGAAACTAAATCTGCTAATTCTTGTTGAGTTATGTTGGCTTCTTTCCTAAGACTTCTAATATGGTTTTTCAAACAGTATCACCCTACACAATATGAAGTATATTTCACGTGAAGTTTGTTTCATGTGAAGTTAACTTCATAATATAGTAGTTGGTATTTTTAGTCAATCTTGCTTTGGAAAAATTTATTAAGTTAATCGAGCGACTGGTTTTGGTCTTCTTTAAAAGAACGGAATTTGGGGAATCTAACCTGTAAAGAAAAAGCGGCGTTGGAGGGATGAATGTGGAAAAACAGTTATATCGCGGACTTATTCGTTTATTTAACAACAAAGTAATTGGAAGATTCCTTCAAAAAGCAAGTCAAACTTCTGTAAGCAAATGGTTTATCCCAATCTATGCAAAATGGTTTAAAATTAATGAAGAAGAAATAGAGAAGCACCGTAAAGAATTTACTTCTTTAGAAGATTTCTTTATTAGGAAATTAAAAGCGGATGCCAGGCTTGTTAATGGGAACGAGAACGAATTTGTTAGTCCAGTAGATGCACGGATAGAGCAATTTGGACAAGTAATGGATTCATGTATTAAAGTGAAAGGCCTTACCTATTCTATAGAAGATTTGCTAAAAGACCACGATATGAGCGCACGATACAAGGATGGGCTATTTGTTGTCTTGTACCTTAGCCCGGCTGATTACCATCGCATTCATGCTCCTGCTGATGCCGTAGTTATAAAGCAATACGATCTTGGTGGGAAGTCGACTCCTGTAAACAAACTTGGACTCACATTAGGGAGATCTCCCCTTTCGACAAACTATAGGATCGTTTCTGAACTAAAACAAGAAGACGGAACTTGGCTTGCGATTGTGAAAGTTGGTGCGATGTGGATCAACACAATTGAACTCACTCATCCTTCTTCTAACGTTAAGAAAGGGGAAGAAGTAGGCTATTTCTCCTTTGGTTCAACGATTGTTTTATTATTTGAAAAGGATAAGGTCGAGCTTCATCCTGCTTTGAAACGATCCTCTTCTATACGAGTGGGAGAACCATTAGCTGTTAAGAAGGACTAGATCGGCTAACAAATTGTTAATGACCGGAAGGCACGCTTCAATACAATGGTTAAATATGTTAATGTAGAAATAATTAAACAAAATAGGTGGGAGTGTTCTCGGATGAATTCATGGCTGATTCTTTTAGTACTGGTCAGCATAGCGTCGGTTTTAATAGTGAGTACCTTTCGCATGTTTCAGCGTTATGAAAAGATGAAGATTGTGGCGGGTATCATCCTTAGTTGCACGTTGCCAGTAGCTTACCTACTATCCATGATTAGTGGTCTGGAATTTGCAAAAATACTTGGAGTTTTAGTCACAGTGGTCATGATTTTAGAAGTAATGGCTTATATGGTAGTGCCAATGATAAAGAATAGGTAAATGCAAAATGCAAAGATACCAGTAGTATCAACTAGGCGGAGCATACTCATAGCTTTATAGAGCTGTGAATACGCTCCTTTATTTTTCTCAAATAATTAGTCCATAAATAGAAAGGGCCCAAACCTTGGAGGGTGTTATATTGGATAAATGGCTGAAGATTATGTTGATCTTTTTCTTGTTCATCGTTCTGCCGACTTTCTTGTTTTATATACCCGGAATTCATTTCCCTCCTTATACGTATACCCTTTCTGAAGGAACGGGGAATTTGACGGTAGAGCATATCTTTAATGAAGAGAAAACGTATGTGTTAAAGGGGGAGGAAAATAGAATTCTTAGTATGAAGGTCATGGTGAATATAAGTGAGAGTCGTAATCTAATTAAGATGCTCTTTTCATTTAGTATTCTCATGTTTAATATTCTATGGATTCTCTATTTATCATTGAGGAATAGTCGCTATTTTAAAATGGCGATGTATCTGTAGGGGGCAGTGGCGTTATTTTTGCTAGGATTTGTGGTCGTTCAGAATGTTGAAGTCTATCAAACTTTTGCGCCTCTACGTGAAGAGATTCGAGCTATCAGTGGTGATCGTTAAACAAAGAGGGGAATATGTATGCGAAGTATAGCAATAGGTAGTGAACTACATTTGTGTGAGATCGCTAACAGCTGCCTAGTACATTTAATGCTTATTTCTAATCATTCGGATTATATCGAAAATTCCTATAGATCCACAAATTAAAATCCCTAACACTAGTATACATGACAGAATCCAGTTATCTCCCCATGTTATAATAGCAGTACATAAGCAACTCAAAGCAATAACTAGCGCTCCATATACCTCTGTTTTCATCTTTATAGATCCATCATGACTCATAAAATCCTCCTTTTGCATACCACCGAATTGTACATTCTTTAAACCTAATTATACCAGAAAGGAAAGATAGATGATGACGAAACATAAAATCTATACAATGAGTTTCGCAAGTGTTTACCCCCACTATGTTAAGAAAGCAGAGAAAAAGGGACGCACGAAATCAGAAGTGGATGAGATCATCCGGTGGCTAACCGGTTATGACCAGGAAGGATTAGAAACTCAACTACAAAAAGAGACAGACTTTGAAACCTTCTTTGAAGAAGCCCCCGGGCTCAATCCTTCCCGCACCATGATTAAAGGTGTAATCTGTGGTGTGCGTGTGGAAGATATTGAAGAACCAACGATGCAGGAAATTCGCTATTTGGATAAGCTGATTGATGAGTTAGCGAAGGGGAAAGCGATGGAGAAGATTTTGCGTAAATGATTCATGTAACAGGGGACAATCAGACTATCTATAACCATATGCCCCTTATTCCTGCTTAGGTGTAGTAAAGGGTTCAATCCGTATTCTTGTGTAATCTTATAACATTTGCGCTAACTGGATATTATTGTTAAAATATTCTGTAATGGATCAAATTTTGGAAGTGAAGGAGGGTCCCCGTATGGTTTGGTTAATCATCATTCTCAGTCTTCTCGGTTTCGGAGCACTGGTTGATTATATTGCCAAGAAGAGAAGCCTGAATGTAGGATCAGATGATGGGATCAAAAACGCCTCGTACTCCGAACAAGTTTATGTAGAAAGTGGATTGCATCAGATGAAGCACGGCAATGATACTGACGGTCCTATTTAGAATGAAAAAATCCATTCACATAGTTGAAGAAAGACCAAACCATAGCGATTTGGTCTTTTTATTATTGTGGAATAAGGTGCCGGGTCTTTTGTCTCAGTTATTCTACATATTTCCTTCATTTATAAGTCGCTTTCATTTATCTTCCAACTAACCCATCCAGGTTGTTCTAATAACTTGAACATTAGCTCATAACTATCCGCTTCCTCTACATCAAAAGCAATCTCACCGTTTAGTGAACCTCCTGGAGGCAATTCGCCTTCAGCCTCTCCATCCGTCTGAGGAGAAACAGTATGTTTTTGTTTATCCCCTTCGTCATTATACATATCGAAATTCATTAACACGGAAACATGTTTTACTTTATCGCCAGTGTTTTCAATGGTTATATCCGCAATAATAAATTTATCGTTTTCAGGCTCCATTGCACCTTTACTAGTTTCTCTGACGCTATGTAATGTGAGTTTTAGATCGCCTTGTTTTATAGTTTCCCCTTTGTAAGTCGTTTCGCTAGTATTCTTACTGCTGTTAGTATCATTTTGTATACTCTTATAAACCTTTTCTTCACTGGAGTTTTTTGCTTCACTCTGAGCACAAGCTCCTATAATAACAACTGTGATCGTTAGAGAAATGATCAGCCAAATCTTCTTTTTCTTCATATTAATCTTCTTCTCTCCCGTCCCTTAGAAAAATATATATGTGTAAACATAGCCGAAAGCAACCAACCCCCCCAAGGTGACAATCATCCAAACCGGTGATAAATACACCAACGTAAAAACAATCGTTATAAACGTTATGAAAGGACCACCTATAAAAAGAATGCTTTTCTTCGAGGATAAATTCAGATCCTTCTCTCTCCATCTATACATCTTGAAATAAGAACTGCTTTGGAAATGCATCCATAAACTCTTCGCAATGCTAACAAAGGCAAACAACGAGAATGCCCAAAGGAATAGACTGAGCCACACACTGTCTACAATCACTAAGAAAACAGTTAGTAAGACGCATAACTGAATCAATGTCAGGACCATGCCTCCGTCTCGGATCACCGTTTTGATAAACGTTTCAGTTAATACATTGTGCGGGGATCGGTTTTTAAACAGAGGCTTTTTGAGCAGCACAACCTTCTTAGTAGGCTTTAAGGTCACAAGTTTTGCCTGGCCGTTTTGCCACAATAGAAGCTTGGTCCATTTGTGATTCACTGCTACATCGTAAGCGACTAAAGAAAAGAATTTACGCCCTCTAAAGATCGCCTGTTTGTAGATAAGAATAAACAGAAGAATGGCTAAAAAGAGTAGTGCTAGAATCATTCCTCTTAAAGATAAGTTTAAATAGACCTTCCATAAAGATAGGTAACCTAGCAATAGTAGACTGTAGGATAGGAGTGTATAAACAAGTGATACCCCATTAATCTTTAGCACTTTTCTAACCATGACAAAGACCATGTTCGAGACTAGTACATATCCTCCTAAACCGATTATTCCCATCGTAGAAAAGCCATGCCCCATTTTAAACACAGGTAGAAAGATCACCATCATAAGACTAGTGAATATCGTTATCATAAACGTCGTGTAGAATAGGCCAAGAATTGACCCTCTTTTTAAAATGGCTTTGTTTTGGACTAAGAACAGTTGATCTCCAGTATGTATAAATGATTTGAGGTCATATAAAAAGGAAGAGAGAAAAATAATCAACAGAACGACTTCAATTGGCAGTTGAGCTAAATATTCAGGCGTATCACTCCATAAAGACCTATAGTAGGCAGTGAAGATCGCAAGGGCTGGTACGAGTATGTACAATACGACTATCCAATCTACGACAGATCTTATCGTCTCCCACAAATTACGGTAGTGTAATCGTAACCTTGATAAAAATAAGCTTCTAGCTTTGATCATGAGAACTCTCCAGTATTTCATAAAAACAATCGAGTAAGGATGTGCCTTCTGGTTTGTTAGCGTACGAATTGATCGTCTTCATATCCCCTTGTGTAATAACTGTCCCTTGAGCCATAAGAATAAATCGATCGCACAGTTTCTCAGCACTGTCTAAAACGTGCGTAGACATAAGAATCGCAGCGCCATCGTTTCTTTCTGAGTTCAGTAGGGAAATCAAATTCTTCGTTGCGATCGGGTCTAATCCAATAAACGGCTCATCGATTATGTAGATATCTGGTTTCACCATGGCTCCTAAAACGATTAACGCTTTTTGCTTCATTCCTTTTGAAAAATGAATAGGGAGCAGGTTTGTAACCATGCTAAGTTGGAACGTTTCTAGCAATCTATAAGCATTCTCTTTCCAGGCGGATTCAGGCATGTGATGAGAAGCTGCGGCAAACTCCAGATGCTCCCATAATGTCAAATTTTCATAAAGGATCGGCTCTTCTGGAATGTAGGAAATTTTACTATCATCAGGAGAGGTGATCTCCCCCTTACATTCATCCATCACACCTAAAATCGTTTTGATTGTCGTACTCTTACCTGCGCCATTAGGGCCCGTTAATCCGACGATTTCTCCTTGGCTTATTTCAAAGTGAACATCTTTTATGTATAGGTTGTTCTTGTTATATCCTGCTCTTTGAATATGGACCGAAAGCAAATCTTCGCACCTCTTTCATCATTGCGTATAGTAAAGTCTACCAAGAGTATAGCAAAGGATAGGGATTTTACATAATGTTACAAAGTATTAGGGGGTGTCTGTTGCAGGGGGCTAATGATTTTGAAATAATTGGCATATGAGGGGCTTTGGATAAATAAACAGCTTGAATCCATAAGGGTGATGAGATAAATTAACGTCTATTAATCATGACTCCACTATTCTGTTTACTTTTGTGCAGGCCAAAGGCGGATCGGCTGAGTCCTTATCCGCCTCAATAAAAGGTAATAAGAGGAAAGTACCATCACTTAATACCTTTGAATGCAGTGGGCGAGGATCTCATATATCTTTAATTTCTACATTTCTATGGAGGGATTGGTTGAGTAAAAATAAAAAACGTATAGTGTATGTTGTGTTTACGAGTCTTATATTAATAGGTCTCGTGTTGGTAGCTAATCGACTTTTTTCATATCATGAATTGTTGCAAAGAAGTTATACGGAGGAAGTTGAGAAAAACTTTGAATCGATTCACCGTTATGAGAAGTTTTTATCTGAAGCTTCGGAAGGGAGGAAAACGGAAGAAGAACTCATTGTAGCGAGTTGGAAATTACAAAGGATTGAAAGTGATCTACTAAATCAATTCGATCATCTTATTGAGTCTGGATTATATGAGGATCAATATAACATGGGGTTGGACAGTGCGTCTGATAAATTAGATGCAATTTCAAAAACTTTACGAGATGCAGCGTCTTATCAAGCCGATTATCTTCCAACTGAAATTAGTGAAGAGTTAAAAAGTGAGAGTACTTATCTATCTGCCATTATGTCAGAGCTTCACTACGATGACCTGAAGATTCATGAAATTAAAGTTCTGTTTCAAGCTTTTGAAAGTGAAATGTTCGAGCCCGCAGATTGGCAATATAACGAAAATCGATAATGCGCGGACAAGGAACTAGTGGACAATACCCTAAATAACGTCACAAGTTGGGTATTAGCGAACTTTTTATCTTAAGGGTGAGGGTATGAAACGAAATCTAGTCACCATCCTCATAGTGGTTCTATTCATATTGGGTGGTTGTAATCAAGAAGATCAAGACTTTACTGGGCCTCCCACTATTGAAGGGCACCTTGTGGAGATAGAAGATACTCAAGTATTAGTGGTGAATGGAATTACAAAGGAACAAGCGATCAGTATGAGTGGGGACGAGCTTTTACAGTCTACTGATGAAAAGTACGAGGCTCACATATTCCAAAGGGACAGTTGGTTTGATGATTTTTCAGAGTATGAGGTTGGACAAGTAGTGAGAGTGTGGGGGAAAGGTGGGGCGAACGAGTCTTATCCACCGCAATCTACTTTGGGGGAGATTGAAGTTGTTGATTAAGGAAGCGGTTTGGTTTGGCGTCCTCATCTCCCTGTCTAAGGAGGAGGAAGGATGTCAGAAGCTACTATATTGGCAATAGTTGTTTTAGTTTTAATAGCAGTAAGTGCGTTCTATAACCGTTTAACAACTCTAAACTTTATTTGGGTCTTGTTGATTTTTATGTTGGAGTTCGCTGCCAATGTGTATATATCTATGAATCTAAGTCTTGTTTTTGGCAGGGATGGTTCTGGATTAGTTCTTTTCCCTGGATATGTTTTAATGGGGTTCATCCTAATTTTAATATTGAATAAAATATTTTTTCCAAACAAAGGTCAAGTGTATGTGCCGAGGAATCTATGTCATGTTATAAAAGGAGCATTCGAATGAATCAAATTGAAAGTATGCTTGATTTGAAAGATCATATTGAGCGGGAAGGAGAGGAAAAGCTACTTCAAGCAGGGGTGCAGCATAAGAAACACGCCCATCCTTAAATTCATTTAAGAGTACGAAGCTTGAACCGTTTAAGAAGTGAAACTGGCATGGCCTTATATAAAAAAGCCGTGCCAGTTTTTTTGATTTTATTTATCAGACTTTCTAGTAAAAAAGAGAACAACGTACCTATCTCTCCGCCCCGCCCGAGGTTGAAACTTTTGAAAAGGTAGACACGACCAATTTAGTAAACATAGGAAGGATCTAAAATGAAAAAGGTACTATTTCTAATGAGTTGTCTGTTGCTAGTTAATCTATTAATAGTAGGTTGTGCTTCTTCTAAGGATCCTGAATCAGCTGATGTAGGTTATGTTATGGATAAGAGGGGCTCAAGAATTCTGGTAGTTGATCCAAATGCAAAGGATGTCAATAATAATGGCAGGGAAGATTATTACGACGCCTTCTGGGGGGAAGGGGAGGTTAAGGGTGTTTCTATCGGTGACCGAGTACAAGTGTGGATAGAAGATGATGTAATGCTATCCTATCCTGCACAGGCTAAAATCAGTGAAATTGAAATCATATCGAGGGAAGAGCCAAAAGGAGCTACTCTTTCGGAGTCAGAGGCATTAAGAAAAGCCTTAAGCAAAACAGAAGATAAAATGAATGTTGTAGACTCCATCACTTATATAAAAGAACAAAACGAGTGGGTCGTAAAGCTACGAAACCTATTGAGGGCAGAGGATTCTGTATTTAAGATAAGCGTGGTAGATAAATAAAATAAAGAGGGGGGTTCAGGAGAAGGGTATAGTCCCCTCTGTCCTTGGAACCGCCCCCGGCGCTTGTCAAAATAAGATATGTAATGGTAACTTAATTAACCTGAGTTCATGCTGTCCCTTACACGTTGAGGAATCATAACCACTTCTGTCTTCAAGTCTTTTGGCTTAAAGGTTTCATCTATACATTCATCCCAAAACTCCAAATGCCTCTGATCTATCCAATGTTCCGACTGGTCAACTTCCTGGCCGTCTTTCCCCTGGACTGAATACCAATATAGGAACTCTTCGCCATTCAGATGCTCTCTAAAAATGGTTTCAACGTACATTTTTTCTCCTTCTAATGTAACGAGCACATCTTTCATGTTGTCATTCAAAAACTTCAACCATTCATCAACTCGCTCTGACTTGCCCTCTTTCACTCTAAATCTCGTTAGTTCAACAGTCATCATATTTTGTCCTCCTTTCTGAGGTTCACTATACCCTTCAAATTTTAACAGAAAATGAAAATAATGAAATATAGGTTGTCTACTTTCCCTCTAGCGCGTAGTTGTAATGGTGTAACTTTTGAAAGAATCTATTCGACGAATGGATTAAACAAAGGAGGTGCAAGAATGAGAAAGGGATTATGCGTAATGGGCTTCTTGTTCCTTATGAATCTATTAATCGCTGGTTGTACTTCCTCTGATGAATCTGTAAACCAAAACATGGGGAAACCGTCTTATACAGGCTATGTAATGGATAAAGACGACTCAAGAATACTAGTAGTTAATCCAGACGCAAAAGACGCCAATAACGATGGGAGTAAAGATTATCACGAAGCACTCTGGGGCTCTGGTGATGTTGAAGGAGTTTCAATCGGCGAACGAGTCAATGTTTGGGTGGAAGGTAGTGTAATGGAATCTTATCCTGGACAGGGTAAGATCGGTAAAGTTGAAATCATTTCTGAGGAGAAACCAGAAGGAGCTACTCTATCGAAATCAGAAGCGTTAATAAAAGCGTTAAGCAAATCGGGAGAAGACGTAAAAGTGGTGGTAGCCATCGAATTTTTAGAGGAAAAAAACATGTGGAGCGTTAAGCTGCAAGATAGAGATGAGGTACTTGAAGTAAGTATTGAAGATCCATAAAGCAAGGTGAGAGAGTCTTTTGGGAAAATGCCACCCTTACTTCAAGTTTCCGCAGTTCCATATTTCTCGACATGAAACCGCTTTTACTGTACCATATTTTGCAAGGTGCGAATGAATAAAAGGGGAGTGGATTTAATAATATCCTTCTCCCTTTGTGCTATTTGGTATGGGCGAAATAAAAACAAAAGGGGACATTCACGTTGATTTTAAATGAACATTATACTCTATCAAATGGAATGGAGATTCCTAAACTAGGTCTTGGGACTTGGAAGATTGATGATAGCGATGTGGCACAGACAGTAAGAGAGGCTATAAAAGTTGGGTATCGTCACATTGATACAGCGCAGGCTTATGAAAATGAGAGAGGAGTCGGGGAAGGAATCCTTACCTCTAGCGTGAAAAGAGATGAACTATTTATCACATCAAAGGTCGCTGCTGAAATAAAGTCATACGATGAGGCTGTTGCATCCATCGATCAGTCATTAGAGAAGCTGGGGCTTGAATTCATTGATCTTATGCTCATTCACTGCCCGCAACCGTGGAATGAGTTCGGTAGTGATAATCGGTACTTTGAAGAAAACCGTGAAGTATGGAGAGCGCTTGAAGAAGCATACGAAGCTGGGAAACTTCGTGCGATTGGCGTATCTAACTTTCAACAAGTCGATCTTGAGAACATTCTAAGTGTGTGCAATGTTAAGCCAATGGCCAATCAAATCCTAGCGAATATCACCCATACTCCATTGGACTTGATTCAATATACGCAAGAGAAAGGCATTCTTGTTGAGGCATATTCCCCTCTTGCCCACGGGGACTTACTACAAAACGAAAAGGTTGCAGAGATCGCAGATAAATACGGTGTTTCCGTAGCTCAATTAAGTGTCCGGTTTGATTTGCAGCTTGGACTTCTTCCACTACCTAAAACCGTCACTCCTAAGCATTTAAGGACGAATACTGAGGTCAATTTCATGATTAGTGAAGAGGATATGAACTACTTGAAGAAAATGTAGCTCCTTAAAATGAAAAGGAGCACAAGCCGACCCGCTGTAATTCCACTTTATTTTTGAGGTCTTCTATATCTAGTAAAAAAGGAATGTCCCTCCCATCATTCTCATAGACTTAGAGAAGAGGAGGGAGGTGGTCTTAATGCTTGGATGGAGTGTATTCATTGCAGCCATTGCGTTTGTTGTTCTCGTCACCTATTTGATATTAACATTACGAAAAGTCATGGCAACACTGGCTGAAACAGAAGAAACGCTGTCTGATGTGCGAAAATCCGTAAACGGCATTACGGAGGAGGCAGAAGAACTGATTCATGAAGCTAACCAAATTTCGGTGGATGTAAAAGGAAAAATGGAAGCCGTCGATCCTCTGATCGAATCCGCTCACGATGTGGGGGATATGATCCATGAGGTAACAAGCTCAATGAAAAGGACTGCTTTGGACAAGAACGAAAGGAAAACGGTTCGGACACAGGAAAGCCAGCCAGTGCAAATTAAATTAAAGTGAGAAGGAAGAGGCTGGGGAACCGGTCTCTTTTTTCGGAGAGCTTCTATGAAGATCTTTTCGGTTGAGTTTAAATATTGGAAACACAAGGGGGAAACAATATAAATGTAACCAAGGGAGGTTTCTCCCGCGCTTTGCCCCTAGTACTTTTTCACCAATATTTAACTGAGAACTATCATATATATGAAATATATTTTAAGGTATAATATAGAAATACGGGTAATTAATACCTAAAATTGCTCAAATGGTTATACCTGAATAATCAACAATATATAAACATATAAACAAAATTCTTATTTTTTAATAGTAGTTACATCAACAGGAGGGTACATATGAGTAATACATCAAGCATTAGTGAAGTGAAAACCCCAAGACAATTAGGGGTTTCTAACAAAGAAATAAATGTAGGTAAAATTAAGGGAATAAATATAAAAAAATTCCGAAATATGAATCAAAAATACCTCGAATTATCAGATAGAATAACAGTAGTATCTGGTCATAACGGGACAATGAAATCGACGTTAATTGGCTTATTTGTTCAACCCTTCAACTCTGATTCCACCGATCTTTATGGCAATCCACTAAAGACAAATTTCAGTAACATTTTTAAGTTATCACCTACATATGACAAGGAAAAGTATGAATATGATATCTTAATAGAGGATGACGAGGGGTTAGATATAAAAATCCCCATTTATACAAAACCGCGAAGCAAAGATAATCCTAAAATCCGAATTGTAACAGGTGGCAACACTAGTAATGATGGAAACCTCTTATATGATACAAACTATCTTAACTTAAATAGGTTATTTTCCATACATACTTCTGATGCAACTCCAACTAGAGTCTATATCAGTGATTGGGAAAAGAAGTTTGTTTCTGACTTTTATAAATCCATATTACTAAAAGGTTCTTACAATAATATGGAAACTGTGTACGATAATAAACAAATTAAGCAAACCTTTGGGCCAACTAAAGGAAACTATGATTATGAAGCAATATCTTCAGGTGAGGATAATTTAGGTAGGATAGCTCATAGCCTGATATCTTTCATGAGATTGAAAGAATTAAATAAAAATCAAAGAAGTTTTAATGGCATAATGTGTATTGATGAAATTGAAGCAAGCTTACACCCGGTAGCACAAATCAATCTCTTTAATTTTCTTTATAAATGGGCTAAAAGATACAAAGTGCAGATATTGGTGAACACTCATTCGCTATCATTAATTAAGCATGCGATCGAAGAACAGGAAAAACAGAAGGAAGTTAATACATATTACCTTTCAACACTTTATTCAGACGAGATAGAAGTAATAGAAAAACCTTTGTATGAGAAAATTTACAAGGAGCTTACTTTTGATTTTAACGTTAATTCAAACATTGCACCTAAAATAGATATACTCTGTGAAGATAAGTTAGCAAAAAAATTTATGAGATTTATGATTTCAAAACAGCACATTATAAAACGTATAAACTTCATAGAACATGATGAAGGAGAAGGGTTGCCTTTTAACTTTTTAGTTAAATTATGCAACAGTGCTAGTTCCTTTCTAACTAACACAATTGTGGTTTTTGATGCTGATGTTTCTGATAAGTCGATAGATAAAATAAAAAATCAAGACCAAGTTATGAGACTGCCTGATGAATCACTTGAGTTACCTATTGAAAAATTATTTATTAAGTTCTTATTTGATAGTAATAAGGATGACAGCATCTTTACGAGTACTTTAAGAAAACCCAAGGATCTATTCATAAAAACACTAATTGATCAAAATATAAAATTAGAAACATCAGATGATTTAAAGAATACAGATTCTAAAAAGGTGAAAAAATGGTTTGAAAATAACCCAGAAATAGTAAATAAACTATTTAATAAATTCTCAAAAAGTGTAAATGGGAGAGAGCGGTTTGTTAATGAATTAATCACTAAGATGAACAAGATAAATGCAATACATGGGTATCCGCCCATTGTTAAATAATTCCATGCGAGCTTTGTTAATTCTAATGTTACTAAATAGACTTGGAGGAACTTTATTATGGACTTTTCAACATGGGAAACCCGTAAACTGCCCTTAGATAAGATTTTCTTGGATCCTGATAATCCCAGAGTTTTTGTTGATAACCCTACTCAAAAAAAATTAAGAAATTATTTAGTCGAATACTTCGATATAATAGATTTAGCACGTTCAATAGACGAAAATAGAGACCTATATCCAACTGAGAAAATAGTGGTGGTAATTGAGGATGGTAAATATATTGTAGTAGAGGGAAATAGGAGAATAGCTGCTTGCCAGGTTCTTAAAAAACCAGAAATTTTAAAAGAGAACCATTCGTATCAGTTGTCTCCTCAAACAACGACTCAAATGAACGTTAGCAATATAGAAGTTGTAATAGCTCCCTCAAGAGATGAAGCAGAGCCCTTTATAACTTCCAAGCACACGGAACGCTCTGTAAAGTCGTGGTCGAGGTTATCACAAGTGCGGAGAGTACTAGTTCGATATAATCGAGGGCAATCAATTTCAAGTATAGCTGCTATACTGAATACTTCTGAATATCAGATTAGTAGATCTTTAAAGTTTCATTCTTTTATGCAGTATGCATGGGACGAAATTGAATGGAATGAAAAGGAAAAAGATATAATAGTGAACCCATTAATTAAGGCTACTAAACTGGATAGATTCTTACCATTCTCTGATAAAGCTAAAGAATTACTAGAGATTAGGTTTGAGAACTATCAATTTAAATATGCCGCACCAAAAGAATTTGTAGATATGATTTTAAAAGATATATTTCGTCAAATATTCGTTTATGAAACTATAAATACTAGAACTCAATTAGACCAAGTATTTACAGACACAATGTTTAAAAAGAAAGAAGAGCATTTAGAAGGGAAAGAAGATAGCATTCCAGTAAATCAAGAAACAACTGTTACGCAATCTAATGCACAAACCAAAAAAAGTGTATCAACAAATAATATTGATGAAATAGAAGACAAAGAACATGATAAATCTCAAACGACTCAAAATAAGAAAGAAAAAGATGTAAAATTTCCTGCTACAAAAAGAAATGAACTAAGAGGTGAAAATAGCAACTCAGTCAAACCACCAAAGCCGGTAGAAAGGAAACACTTATACAAGGGAATTATTTATCAAGGAAGTTCTTCAGGAATATCTAGAGCTTTATATGAATTGGAACAAATTAACTATAAAAAACACACCTTAAGTGCTACATTTTTAGTAAGAACTTTAATAGAATGTTCTTTACAAGTATATTTAAGATCCATCGGTAGGGAAAATGAAGTTATGAATAAAGGGAAAGATCCCAGCTTAACCGGACTTTTAAAATTTTATGATCAGGAAAACATTTTACGTGGGACACACAATAGACTACAAGGAATTATTGAGAATTTCTCTAGTCAAAATTGGGCAGACACTTTAAATTCTATATCTCATGCAAAGTATTCTGAGCCTGATCCTAACTTGCTAAAGTTAATTGAATCTCAAACTTTTAATCTAATAAAGTGGCTATTGGAGCAAAGTGAGGTAAAAAATTAGTTAATGGCCAACTCATTAAAAATATGATAAGCTTTTTAATGAAAAGGGGACATTTAAATGCCTATTACTGATTCACCTCTCAGGTATCCTGGTGGTAAAACTCAAATGAACAAATTTATATTAGATTTGTTTGAATACAATAATATTAATAAAAACACAACTTATGTGGAGCCATTCGCTGGTGGTGCAGGTTTAGCTCTTTATTTACTTTTCAACAACTACGTATCAAAAATTTGCATAAACGATTTTGATGAAAAAATTTACTGTATGTGGTATTCAATACTTTATAAAACAGAAGAATTTGTAGATTTAATAATTAACACACCAATAACTGTTGATAGTTGGCATTATTTTAGAAGTATTTATAACGACCCTAGTAAACATTCAGTTTTAAGGGTAGGTTTTGCTACATTCTATTTAAATAGAACAAATAGATCAGGGATAATAACTGGCGGCCCCATAGGTGGATTTGATCAAAATGCCAAGGATAAAATAAATTGTCGCTTTAATAAAAAAGATTTAATAAGAAAAATCAATAGAATCAGTTATTGGAAAGATTCCATTAATATATTTAATGAAGATGCGGAGGACTTTATATCTAATAATATTCTGAATATGGATCCGCATGATACTTTTATATTCTTCGACCCTCCTTATTATAAACAAGGTAAAAATCTTTATGCTAACTTTTATAATCATAGTGATCATCTATCTTTAAGCGAGAGTATTGCAGGACTTATAAATTATAAATGGATTACTACTTACGATAATCAAAGACACATAATGCAAATGTATAATGGGGTGCCTCTAACAAGATACTTCATTAGATATTCTGCCAATAAAGTAAGAAAAGAAGAGGAACTTCTAATTCATAGCCCAAAAATAAAGCTACCCATCTCAGAAAATATTATTTATTCAGGAGAATATGTAAAATCAGTTTATATAAAGAGATAGTTTGCGTATTTTAGAACTACATGGACTTGGTTATATATGAAATAAAAGATCTGGTCAAACGAATCAAAGAAATCTCAAAGATTATACGATAATCTTACCTAATTTCCTCCTATAGGGAGCCTATCTGAAAGTTCAGATAGGCTCCCTTTTCGGGAAGGGTGATGATGGTTCTTCCTTTTTAGGAAAATAAATAAGTACCAGATTAGGCCTGGCGATTTTTATTTAGTTCACTGCTCGTTTTAAAGTATAAATAATTCTCTGTTGCCATTCCGTTTAACGGTTACTTCAAAGTCAGTGCTCTCTGTAACTTTTCCGTTTGTCGAATTGCTCTTAGTAATGTTTTGATTTTTTTCCTTTTCTAATTAAACTTGCTGGATTCCTTTCAAAGCCTATAAAGAAGGAAGAGGTGCAGCCTTCCCAGGTGAGATAGCGGATAAGCTCGCTGTGATGATAGAAGTTGACGAGCAGCTTTATCGACCAAAGCAGGTTGGTAAGGCAATTGGGGTTCGAAAGAAATAAGATGGAGAGGCAAGTCTTTATGGGCTTGTCTTTTTTTGTGGGAAGGAGGGGTATGTACCTTCCCCCATTATTCTTCCGTATAGTAGGTAGGTATATATTTATTGCTTTTATGAATTAAACAACGAAGCACTGATCAGCTTCCGTATTTCTGGGACAAGGCACCTGTCCTTATTTCCGTGCGGAAAAATTATAGGGATGCTATGCTTCAATTGACCTTGGTAGTGTTCGTACTTGTTTTGTTAACTATTCTTAAAGAACAAAAGAAATGGAAACAGGTTTAAATGGAGAGGCGAGGGCGGTTCTTTTGCTGATTCTGTAAGAGGGAAATACGGAAGCTACATGGCATGATATGGTTATAAATGGTAAACTAATTGTGAAGAAACTCTGGTCTATACTTAGGAGGAAAATATGGTCTGGTTAGTTGGGATCTTAAGCCTTCTCGCCTTTGGAGCGGTTATTGATTTCATAGCTAAAAAGAATAGCATCAATGGTGATGAAGAGGATGGAATTAAAAATGGTAGTTTTTCAGAGGATATTTATGCCCAAAGTGCAATTCATCATATGAACGATGGAAATGACACAAACAGCTAATGTTTCCTTACATAATAAAGTCATTATTTTTCTAATTTATATAAAAGGAACAGAATGGGTTAAATGATGGAGGTGGCAAATGTGTCTAAAGAAGTTACGTTTATGTTAGTCATACTATCTATGGTTATATGGATGACAGTGTCTAAAGAGGCTGCAAAACCTTCAATAGAAATAAAGCGTTGGAAAATGGTAACATTACTCATTGCTGGCTCTTTATCTACATTCGTTATAACATTTACGCTTCTTCAAAGCCTTTCATTCCCATTGCGTTAACGAGTGTGATTGTTGAAAAAGAATAGTCGTTTATTACTTGGCAGAGAGATCTATGTTTTTTTTGAGAGGGGGATTCTATGAAAAGTGAGAAAAAGAGTCTCTATTTCTATATGAGCGTTGGATATTTAGGACTTCTCCTAGTTGGATTAGCAGCTATGAGGTTTATAGCAGTTTTTCACGATTCCACAGGGCAAGCTTATGCATTATTTGGTTTCTTACTAGTGGTGATTTACATAAGGTTTGTAGAGAAAAAGTTAGGCATAAGTAATAAAGAATTCATTCTAGGTAAAGTTATCTTAATCGTTGTTTTTTCTATACTCACATTTTGGTTATATTTTTAAATTGGAAAAGTGACTTTTCGGGCCAAGGTACCTGATCCTATTTCCGAGGTGAAGTAAACTCAATGTTATGGAGGTGATAAAAAGGATGAAAGATAGACCCTTGCTGCTAGTGGTATTATTTTTTGTTTTAGGTTCTGCAATGGTAAGTAGTATGAATTCGCTTAGCTACACGTTTAAGTCGATTTATTATGGTGTCGCTATGACCGTTTTTATTGTTTTAGGGTTAGTTAGTTTGTATAACTATTTCACGAAAACTAAACCCTAATTCCTTACACTTCTGATCGGTGAACGATTGTCCATTAATAATAACCGCTTCTTGTGCGTGCCGATGGAGTAGGGTTTTGCAGAAGTACAACGTGGATAATCATATGTCGAAAATAAAAGTTTCTAACCCAATAATATATGACGAAGAGGTCTGGGGTTTAGATCGATTGGAATTTGAAGTGGAAAAGGGAAATTAGAAAATGGAGCTTATCAGAAAAATATATTGCAACCTTCATCATTTTACTGAGGTGTTTAAATGGAGATTATATTAATAAGACACGGGGAATCTGAAGCTGACTTATTAAACGTTCATGAAGGGCGAGCTGATTTTTCCTTAACAGAACTGGGGCACAAACAAGCTCAAACTATGGCTGAAAGAGTTAGTTTAGATTTTCCTCCTGAAGTAATATGGACAAGCACTCTAAAGAGGGCAAAGGAAACAACATCTTGCCTAATCGATCGTCTTAATAGTGAGATAAACTATGAAGCTGATTTGATGGAACATAATAATGGAGTATTTGCGGGCGTTCCTTTTGAAGAAGCAGCTAAACTTTCTATGCCGAAGGAGCCTCATGATAGGTTCCCAGAAGGAGAATCTTTCATTGAATTTAGAATGAGAATAGAAAGGATATTTTCTAAAATAGTCACTTCCTCAACCCAACACAAACGAATTGCCATAGTGGCTCACGGTGGAGTCATCAACAATATACTTCAGGCTTTTTTGAAGAATCCAGTAAATCAAGACTTTTGGTTTAAAACGGATGACACAGGAATACATTTAGTTGAAATGAAAGAAGATGAGAGAGTGATCCATTTTCTAAATGACACTTCTCACTTAAGTTCAATTAAGAAGTGAGCGATGAGAAGTTGAAATTATTAAAAATACTACTGCCTTTGTTTGCAGTTTTACTTGTGGCTTGTCAGAACGTGGAGTATTATACATTTGATAACAAAGAAGAAGCTGAACAAAAAATTGGTGAATTCAAAACGCCCGTTATGCCTAGGGGATATACTATTAACAAAATAACGTATAAAAATGATGGTTTTACCCACCCCATAACAAAAGTTTTCTATGAAAGGGGGAGTCATAGCATCTCGTTTATGATTGCGTCATCAAGGTTTGATCAGGATCCATCAAAGAAGATTAAAATCGATGGAATGACTGACACGGTGTGGATCACAAAAGATAAAGAATACATATTGAAGTGGAGAAAGACAAACAAACAAAGTTATAAGTACCTATTTACCAAAAATATAGATGATAAGGAATGGTTCGTTTCAGTAGCGAAAAATTTTTAACCGACCAGATTAGGTCTTATAATAGCAGCACCACCTGGGAGGGTTCATAACCTGTACTCTATTGTTTTCACATACAAACAGCCATGAGGTCCATACCTCATAGCCGTCAAATGGACAAGGTACCCGTTCCTTTGCCCCCTTTTTTTCTTATATGTATGTCTTATAATTAAGCGGTCATATTAGACTTCCCGGTCTTCTGGCGATAAACCCCTACGATCATTGTCCAAAGATGATAGACTCCAATTCCTATACCCGCTCCTACCGTATTTAGAATGATGTCATCAATGTCTGTGCTTCTTCCCATTCCTAAAGAAAATACAGTTGAAATCATGTTTTGTAAGAACTGGATTACTTCAATTCCTGCTGAACAAAGAAAAGCATATAGGATCACTCGTTTATAGCTCGCTGTCCACTGAAAATAAAGCATAGAAAAAGCGAGTGGAGCAAGCATGATCAGATTCCCTGAAATTTGAAACGCTGCATTAGGATTATTGCGTAACACCTCAAGAATTCCGTTAAAGGGAAGAAGATTCAAAGAGTTGAAGACATAGTCGAAATTTTCTGGTGTATAATGGATGTTCGAGAAATACCACTCGAACTCAACCGTTTGATGGTACAAAACGCAAAAGTATAAGACGAATGCAATCCCTACGATCCAGTCGAGTACATGATGGAAGCGTGTCTGCTTCAATAGAAGACCCAATAAAATGATGATCATTACGAGATTTACTAGACTTTGCCCAAACAAACTACCATTAGACTGGAAGTAAAATAGAACACCTTGTCCATAAAGAAAGATGGGAACGGCTAACAATAAGTACTTTTTCACAACATCACCCTCTTCATCATAATTCGTTTTTGGTAAGAGTCCTTCTTCATATTCGAACGCTCTTAAAACAATATTTCCATATTAAACCATTAAAAGAAGGTTTTCAATGGCTCTTCGTGTGAAAGAAAGCCGTTTCTTATAGAGTCTCATGACGAACACGTTTAAGTTGAAGGGGCGAATAAGAGTTTGTAAATTAGTTGTGTGGGAAGAAGGATACATAAAGGAGCTAACTATGAAACTAGTATTTGATTTAGACGGCACGATTATATTTAAAGGGGAACCTCTTTCAAAGAAGATTGCATCAGCGATCGCAGAGTTACAACATAAGGGTTTTGACGTGATCTTCGCTTCAGCACGCCCTGTTCGTGATATGCTTCCGGTTCTCGATGAACAATTCCATAACGGCACGTTAATTGGTGGGAATGGATCCATGGTCTATAGGGAAGGGGAGCTCGTTTCTGAAACATCATTTCAGACTGAAAGTATAGATGCGTTACACGAGCTGATCGATACTTATCAAGCTACTTATCTAATCGACAGTGAATGGGATTATGCTTACACCGGCCCTGCTGATCATCCTATTTTAAACAATCTCGATCCCAATCAGTTGGCATCACGTGTGCCTGTTGGCGATTTACCTACTATTGTGAAAGTCCTGATTTTAACGGCTTCTCACATGGATGAGTTAACAGAAAAAGTCGAGAGCCTTGATGTAGTGATCCATCGCCATCATAAGGAAGATCTTATCGATATTAATCCTAAAGGCATTCATAAATGGTCGGCACTGCAGCAGATCGGCGTGAAGGAAGGAGAATATATCGCATTCGGGAATGACGCGAATGATATAACCATGTTTGAACACGCTGCACACGCCATTCAAATTGGGGAACTTGAGTCACTCACTCCTTTTTCGGACGAAACGATCGCTTCAGGGGAAGATCAGGAAGAGGTCATTATAAACAAGCTAAGAAATCTTGAACATATTACTGTCTAACATGATATGCGGCGTATTTTTTGTGGGAAAAGATCTTAAACACTGGGGGCATGAGGTATACATTCTCATGTCTTTTTTGTGTTCACTATTTTCCGGATCGCTGAGGAAAGCAAGTAGTTTCCAGGCCCTCCTTTCACTCAGGCTAAAGCATAGGAAACACGCTTTATAAAAAAGGACATGAAGCATCAGCTGCCTCATGTCCGTTTCGTTTATGGAATTAATGAGCGGTATATCCACCGTCAACCAGAAGGCTTGAACCAACTACAAAGGATGCATCATCACTTGCAAGGAAGGTTACGGCTTTCGCAATCTCAGACGGTTCACCAAGACGGCCGATAGGGTGGCGACTCGTCAGGCGCTCACGAGCTGTTTCATCTGCTTCTTTCATAATGGCCGTATCTACGTATCCAGGGCACACCGAATTGACGCGGATGTTTTTCTGTGCATATGTAATCGCTAGCGTACGCGTCATATTCACGACACCGCCTTTTGCTGCTGGATAAGAAGTCATATTCGGTTGACCCACATGACCAAGAGCAGAAGCGTTGTTAATGATCGAACCACCTGCTTCTTGTGTGAGCATTTGCTCGATTGCGTATTTATTTGAAAGGAAAACTCCGTTTAAATTCACGTCAATGAGCTTTTTCCATGCGTCATAAGTTAATTCGTGAGCAGGTGTGACATCGCCAATTCCTGCGTTCGCAAATAGTACATCAAGAGAACCGTATGTATGTACCGACTGATTGACAACATTCTTAATATCCTCTTCACTCGTAACATCTGTTTTAACAAACAGCGTCTCATATCCTTGATCTCTTAATTCTTGTGCGAATGCTTCCCCGTTTTCATTCACATCAGCAATAACTACTTTAGCACCTTGCTCGCAAAAGTCTCTTACCGTTGCTTCCCCGATTCCTGTTACGCCACCTGTGACAATAGCTACTTTGTTTTCTAGTTTCATAGTTTCTCTCCTCTCTATCTTTCATATTCCATTTTACGCTTCTTTTGTCGAAAAGTCTCATAATTTGTTTAAATTTGTAATAATAATATGATAAAAATGGAATATGTGGGTCATAGGGACAGGTCCATTGTCCCGTTTATTATGGATGGGTAACTAGTTGCGAGGTGAAGAGTGGAGGGAGGCGACGCAGAATTGGTGGGACAGTGTACCTGTCCCCAAGTTCACTAGTGCTTCTTTTACTTAATGACTAAAATCATATTATTTCCTTGATCACAACCCGATAACACGTATTCCGTTCTTTCTTCGCTCTTAGCTACCTTAATTGATTCGCAAGTTGCTTCGTTTACGTTCCCAGGACCATATGAATCTCTTCTAGTGTCTTTTATGGAGTGGATTACTTCCCCGTCATACTTAAGGTCATGAAGCATGGGATCTCCTTCCGTTGTGTATGTTACCACTCTGATTTCATCTTCCTTGCCTTCATTTACACTCTCTAAAAAGGCATAGAACGTATCTACGTTTGTAATGTCTCCATGCATGTTGATGATATCTTCTGGTGATTGAACATATTCAGGAACGTTGGTTTCGTTTGTGTCTTCAGGTCCTTCATAGCCTTGCTGGTTTTCGTTTGATTGACATCCTGAAAGCATCAATAGGAATGTACCAATGAGCACAAATGTCTTCTTGTTCATCCCGATTCCCCCATCAAAAATGTTTAGTAGATTATACCATTTATAACCAATGAAAATGTATCTGTATAGATAGAAAACGAAGGACATGTGTTTTAAATTTTAATAGGATATATAATCTCCTTCTTCTGTGATAAATTGTAAAAAGTTGATTTAATTTCTGAAATATAGTAATCTGACGTAATATTTATCTAGAAAAAGAAGGGGGATGAGTATGCGTCAGGATGTAGCTGTAAAGAAAATCGTGGAGAGTCTTAAGGGAGAAACATGTGTACAAAGTTTATTCTTAAAAGGATCAATGGGAAGAAATGAACATGATGAGCATTCAGATATAGATTTATATTGTCTCGTTGATGAGGAAGAAGAGGCTTCTTTTTTAACGAGAAGAGTCGATCATTTGAAAGCTTATAAAGAACTATTTTTTTATGAAGACATTTTTATTATCGCTCCTCAGGTCCTAGGGGTCTATGAAGATGGTATTCATATTGATTTGTTTACAGTAACCAATAAGACAATACAAGAGAAAGATTATTTTAGAGTTCTTTACGATCGTGATGGGGTGATGGATAATTATGTTTCTACTCAAAACTTAACGTTACCAATAGAAGAAGGAAGAGACAATGCAGATGATGTTGTGTGGTTCTTGTTTCAGTATACGAAGGCGAAAGCACGAGGGAATGACATTTGGGCGACAGAAATGCTAAGACATTGTGTACGTTATTTGGGGAATCTGCTTCTTTATCGATATGCGAAAGACCGTTCCCTGTTAGGAATAAAGGCGGTACAAAGTGATTTACCTCCAGAACAAAAGAACCAACTGCTAGAAATCTATGAGCATATAACTCCATCTTCCCATCAGGAAGCTGTAAAGAACATTATACGATTAATCGATGAAGAATTTGAATGGCACGCATCGCAATTTGAAGTGCCTTCACAAACCAAGAAATTGTTAGAGCTAGTGAAAGATCGGATCTAGAGCGCTCTATGGGGAGGTATAAGATCTTAAGGTTGGGAGGGGTAGAGTGAAGAGAAGCATTAAATATATCCTTAAATTGATCGCACTTTTATCATTTATTCTTACAATAAGTGCTTGTAGCTGGAGTGAAGATAAGGACATTATTTACATCCGACATCATTTAGAAGATTATAATGCTCATACAGAACCTTTTGAAAAAGGGGTATCAGTTACTTTATCAACAAAGGAAATCCTGGAAGGTATTGAAGAACCAAAACTTTTAGAAAATATATATGATACTGTTCTTTATCTTGTGAAAACTGAAAAAAGGGAAGATCATTATATCATTCAATTTGGATTAGATAGTGAATTAAAATCAAAAGGAACTATGCTTAGTCTGTTCCGGTTGAACTATAATCAGTCGTATTCAAGAGAAATAGAATATGAGGCATTCAATGAAAAAGGCGAAACTGCATCGATTGGGCATGGTGGTGGTGACGGTGAAGCACCGTACCTTCAATCTTATCATTTTAATATAAGTGAGGCTCAATTGTTAAGAGGGGAAGAATGGACGTTTAAAATTAGTGGCCTTTACCTTTTAATCTACTCTGTAAAGTAAAAAAACAGAACCTTCACCGCTCTTGGGAAAGATTACATAAGTAAGGTGGGTTTTTATGAATGTTATCTGGTTATTGATAGCAATCCTCGTTTTGTTGGTTTCATTAACTCGGCTTACTCGGACTGAAAATAACAAACCTCATTCAGTCTTCGAAGATATTAAGACAAATGTTCGTTTACTTCTATATGGGATCCCTATACTTGTAATGTTAGCTTATATCCCTTACCAGGTCTGGGTCATAACCGGAAAATCCAATGGTTGGGGTGTAGCTTATGTCATGGGCGGGACGGCTTTTATCACAATCGTAATCAGTTTAGTTTTCTATTATAGAATAAAGTTAAGATTCAACTAACGTCTCATAAGGAAACTCACAACGCTTGGATCTGATCCAGGCGTTTTTCTCTTTCTTTCATCTATAAATGTTATTCTTATCCTCTGTAGCATAAGGAGGAGTCGTCAGAAGTATTTTGTTCTGGGATTCGTTGTTGAATAATCTACCCGCTCATATACAAACTACTAGTCATTACCGCTTTTATAATGAATGGCATTTATGAAGATGGAAAGGGAGTATTCCATGAAAAAAATAGTTCTATTCCTTATTAGTTTGTTTGTATTATTACAGCTGCCGTTATCCCCGGCCCATGCTATGAATAACCCCAGGAACATCTATGAGGTCAAGTCAGGTGATGCGTTGTGGAAAATCGCTGCTACTTATGAAACGACTGTATCCGATTTAAAGCGGATCAATGGGTTACAATCTAATCTGATATTGGTCGGTCAGAAGTTAAGGGTACCGATTGACTATGAGGTGAAGCCTGGCGATACTTTGTGGGTCTTGTCTCAAACGTTTAATTCAACCGTATCGTCTATTAAAGAAGTCAATGGACTCGAGACCAATATGCTCTACGTGGGGCAAACGCTAAAAATCCCTCCAAAGAAGCTCAGAATGGACGGGCAATTCGTTTTGATGACGAGAGAGGAATTCCGGGATTGGGTTCTTAACCATCAATTCAGCCGATACGTAAAAACCGTTCAACAGCACCATACTTATCAGCCTAACTACCAAAGTTTCAATGGCTCAAACCATTTTGCTTTGCTGAAAGGGATGAAGGATTATCACATGAACGGGATGAACTGGAGTGATATTAGTCAGCAGTTAACGACGTTCCCTGATGGTACTGTAGCTGTTGGTCGTTCTTTTAATACTCCTCCTGAAGGTTCGTTTGGTTTGCAAAATGAAGCGGCGATGAAAAGGATCGAACAGAATGCTTTAGCAATCGAGAATGTGGGGAGTTTTGACAAGGGTGATAATGAAATGACTGCGGAACAAAGAGAAACACTTATTACCGTCACAGCCCTACTTATGTTGAAGTACGGCCTAACTCCATCTGTAGACAGTATTACGTATCATCATTGGTGGGATATCAATACAGGCGAACGTGTTCTAGATCACGGGGAAGGCCATGCGGTTAAATCGTGTCCAGGTACGGGATTCTTTGGTGGAAATTCTACATCAGATGCCGAGCGTAACTTTTACCCCCTTGTTGTAGAGAAGATGAAGGAAATCCAAGCGAGTTTCCCGGGATGGAGGGACAGGTACGTCGTCCCAGTTCTAGAAGGTGTATAAAAAATTTCAGGCCGAGGGGGAACTGTCCCCCTTGGCCTGGTTAACGAATAGGCTTACGCCTCATCCACTGCGTAGCAATCCACTTTTCGCCCTTTACAACAGGGTTGCCACTATGAAGCGTCTTGTTGTTTAGCTCTTCATCTTGATAAAAGTATTCAAAATAAACAGCCATCCCTTTTTTAGGCGTGACGGATAAACCGAGCTCTGGAAATAAGGTTTCTCCACCTTCTTCGACATCATTCAAATATAATACAAGCGTTGAAATGCGGTTGTTATCGGATTGTTTGAAGAAATCGTGATGCGCTTTATATTCTTGTCCAGGTTGGTAGTGTAGGATTTGGAGGCCATCTGCGTGTTGGGTAGGGATATTCATTATGGTAGAGAGTCGTGTTTCCATACGTTCTACAAGTGAATTCTCGTTTTCTTCAAAGAACATGCCACTGCTTGTTCTCATATCATTCGTTTCTCGTGATTGTCCAATTTTAGAACGACGTAATCGATCTTGGCTTAACGCCATTAATCCATCACATTCCTCGTCACTAGCGACGTTATCAATAACAACCACAAGCGGTTCATCGTATCTGGAAATGATGGGCATTACACGGTCATTCGCCACAATGCGGTTGCCTGTATGCGGGAAAATCGTTTGTTCTCTTTCTGTACGAATCGTCATGTAGCATTCCCCTTTTATAAAAAAATTCTCTATATATGGACTATATCACACAAAAAGGAAAATAAATCAATTATTTACCACGTTATCTGAAATCGTATACATTTATTTCGAGTTATGCCCTCTTGTTTACAATGAAAAGAATCCCTGCCCTTTGTTAGGGAGGGATTCTTTGAGGTGAAAATGATACTTGCTAAGCCATCTATCATTGAAATACTAAACTATTTCGCTTTAAGAAACGGCCATCAAACGTGATCGGTACCCCGACCCCATCTCGTTCTGCGTGTATGTGCAGGTGAGGTTCTGTTGTGTTTCCGGTATTCCCAACAAGTCCAAGCAGTTCACCTGTTTTTACGGTCTGGCCTTCTGTCACTTGTACCGATCCTGGCTTCATATGAGCTAGGAGTACATCTGCACTCTGACAACGTAGCGTAATGTGGTTTCCTTTTGCTTCTTCAACCTTGTCAGGGCTTTCAAGTGGGGGAATATCTTCGTATTGGTCGACCGCTTGGATGACCTCCCCAGAACATGGGCTGTAAAGGAAGGCATTGTAGATTTCAAACGCTTCCAATTCAGATGGAGTTAGTCCATTCGCTCGCAGCCCCGCACCATTCAATTCGAGAATATCGATCGCATACTGCTGGGGTTTGTGTTCATTATGGTAATTAATGATTGTAGTTGCACCACCTTGCCCCGTTGCATAAACACCGTCTTTGAGCGGGAATGCCAAATCAATAGCCTCGTCATTCGAGGGAGAGTAGCCTATAACTCCGCTCACGGCCATAAAAGTGAAGAAAATCATCACCGCAAAGCTGAGCAAGTTCGAGAACATCCCACTTCGTTCTCCTTTTGGTCGCTTTAAAGGCAATGGCTTCAACCTTTTAATAGCTATAAATAGGACAGGCAGGAACAAAAGCACCCATAAGAACCGGATGTAATGTGAATACACGTGCCAAGGAATGACAACAAAGAGATACGCAAAAAAGCTAAATGTAAGCCCGATTTCAAGCGCTCCAAGTAGACGGCTCTTCAGCTCACCTTTCCATAGCCTGATAAGTAAAGCAATCGGTAGTATGTAATACACTAATGCATATAACCAAATCGACATGTAATCCTCCTCATAATAATTATTCCAAATTACGTATATTTTCCCTTTTGTTCTTTCTACGCATTAGCGAAAAAAACGTTTCATCTTTTCCTTTTTTATTCAGTCTCTTCTAGTTATAAAGCTGAATAATACCGACTCCGATAGAGGAGAATAAGCCTTATCTAATAGCTCTGTTTGTGTTTAGTGTTGTATTGCGCTTCCCTCTCCTCCCCATTCGGTAAAGGGGGGAATGGAAATCGCGAGACTCCTCCAAGAGAGAGCTAGACGAGATCCCACAGAGAGCGGAGCGAACGAGGAAGCTCGACAGCTCGCCTGCGGAAAGCGAGTGATTTCCAGGCCCACCTTAAGTCTTATTATGGCTGACGGAAACGCCTCTCCACTTATTGCAGGGCGCTATTATGGAACAAAATCAACGCTAAACACGAACAAAGCTTATTTAATAAAGGAATTTACTGTGCTTCTGAAAGGAGTCGTTCGCAACATGCTTCAAAAATTAAATCCCGTATTTAAAATATCAGCTGCTGTTATGATCCTTTTATCTCTTGTTGGGATCCTGGTGCCTGACTGGCTGGAAACGGTGACCTCAAATGTGCAATCATTCATTGCCAATCGCTTAGGGTGGTATTATTTAATAGTTGTAACCTTATTCACGATCGTGGCTTTAGTGTTCTTAATTACACCACTTGGGAAAATACGTCTTGGTAAGCAAGATGAAAAACCTGAATTCACAAGGCCAACTTGGGTAGCGATGCTCTTTAGTGCAGGGATGGGAATCGGTCTTGTTTTCTGGGGAACAGCTGAGCCGATCAGTCATTATGCAGTCAATTCACCGACGGGGGAAGTCGGTACAGATCAAGCCATCAAAGATGCGATGCGATTTACTTACTTCCACTGGGGTATTCATGCTTGGGCCATTTATGGCATTGTCGCATTAGTATTAGCTTACTTTAGTTTCAGAAGAGGAACACCTGGCTTAATTAGTGCTACGTTACAACCGATTATTGGCGATAAGGCAAATGGAAATACAGGACGATTGATCGACATCTTTTCTGTGATCGCGACGGTAATTGGGGTAGCTACTACACTTGGGTTCGGAGCTGTACAAATCAATGGAGGGCTGTCTTACCTTTTTGGAATCCCAAGTACCTTCTGGGTGCAATTGATCATTATTGCGATTGTAACCGTTTTGTTTATGATTTCAGCATGGTCAGGGCTGGGGAAAGGGATCAAATATTTAAGTAATGCTAACATGATTTTAGCAGCCATACTATTCCTGATGATGTTTATACTAGGTCCTACGCTTTTCCAATTGAATCTGTTTACGAATTCATTAGGTGCCTACATTCAGAATTTGCCTCAAATGAGCTTCCGTATTGCGCCACTTGATGAAGAGATTAGAGGGTGGATCAATTCGTGGACAATCTTTTACTGGGCGTGGTGGATTGCCTGGTCGCCATTTGTAGGGATTTTCATAGCACGCGTATCGAGAGGGCGAAGTATTCGTGAGTTTGTTTTCTTTGTTCTTTTGCTTCCTTCTCTGATTGGGTTCTTATGGTTTGCCACATTTGGCGGTACAGCGATTTCTCTTGAACATAACGGAGTGGCGGTCATTTCAGAGCTCGCTACAGAGAAGTCATTATTCGGAGTATTTGCGAATTACCCATTAAGTATGGTGGCATCCATTGTAGCCATTCTTTTAATTAGTACATTCTTTATCACATCAGCGGACTCTGGAACTTTTGTTTTAGGACTGATGACAACAGGCGGGAAAGGCGATCCGAGCCAGTTTGTCAAATTAACATGGGGTGTTTTATTATCTGTTACGGCTCTAGCGCTTCTATATACAGGAGGGCTTCAAGCCTTGCAAAACACGATGATTATTGCGGCGTTACCGTTCTCGATCATTATGTTGTTGATGTCGTTTAGTTTTGTGAAGACGGTTTATCTAGAAGGCAAAGAGCTAGGAATTGGGAAGATTGATACTCCTGGAAAAGGGAAGAATCAGAAGCGGGAATAGACTTACGTTTGCTAAAGCTAATACAACCTTCATCTGGTTGTATTAGCTTTTTTACTTTATTTTTTCGTGTAGGTTCTAGGGCAAAAGAGGAAAAAAGACGCTCTTTATTGAAATAGGAATTTAAGGGACCTGGCTACTTAAGCCAGCAAAACCATGAGGAGGATTCCTATGAACATCGATTCTTTTATCTATACTACATATATCTTATCCAATAAGGAAAAAGTGTGGGAAGCGTTAACGAAAGCGGAGCATACAAAGCAATATTTCTTCGGATGCGAAGTACAGTCTGACTGGCAAGAAGGCTCATCCATATCCTACTTCAGAGGGAATGGGGAGCTTGATGTTGAGGGCGAAATTTTAACAGCTGTACCTTATGAGAAGCTTTCTTTTACATGGAAACATGTTGATGATCAAGAAAGAGAGAAGCCCCTCGTTGTAACATTTAAAATGAAGGATTTCGGTGAAGCGGTGAAAATAACGCTTCTTCATGAAAACCTTTTAAACACGGATTTAAGCGATGAGGAAGACACGTTTTATGGGTTGAATAACGGATGGCCTGCGATTTTAAGTAACATGAAGACGTATTTGGAGACGGGGAGAACGTTGTCTCCTATGGATTTATAAAAGCGAGTATGGCACATAAATCCTTAGGATGAGGATTGAAACTTTTTTGGATCTCTCGTTTATTGTAAAGTGTACTGTAATCATCGTTCTGTATGGCGATAGACTAAACTAACGAGTTGGGTGATGACACGATGGCTTTACGAGACCTTGCTTATACACACAACGATTTCCCCTATCTGGTGTTCTATCCAGGTGGAAAGAAGAACAAGGGAGTTCGATCGATTCCAAACAAAGTTCGAAAAGAATCCCTATCCCGTATTCACACGATTGTAGAAAGACTAGTGAGGGGGCGCACTTCTGAAGAGGTCGCTGCTTTGCAACAATTTTTACAATTGGAGGGGCAGAGTTTATTGCCTGTTCTTTTAGATAAAGAAGGGGAGCTCTATCATAGTGGCTTAGTGAAGCCTGAACTGTTTCTGTATAGGGTATTCGATAGTGAGCACGGCATTCCCATTCATAAGGAATACTTATTTGAGACAAAGATATCAATGATGTCGAATGAGCAGTTAGAAAAGCAGCTCCAGTCCTTGATTCAACAATACATGTATTGTGCTTCTATACATCAGACCTCACGTGTTGAGTGGATTCGTGCATTAGAGAAGCGTTTTGAACACCATCCTCTTGTGCAATTTGCCCACACCAAAAGGGAGGAGCTTCAGGCTGTGGAGAGGATGAATCGCTCTAATCTATTATCTCAGCTAAAGTACCCCGAAGATCTTTCTTATTGGCGCCACCGGGTCGAGATTGTGATGAGGCCATTTCGATCGATTCCCACAGATTGGCTTTGGTCAGAAGGAGACGCATGTGAGCACGATAAAGAGATGTATGTGTATTCAGGGCAAGAAGAGCTTGAACTGCACTGTGAGATATGTGATTATAGCGTGTTCTTGAAAGATGATGCTTTACGTCTGGAAGAGGAATTTGACATTGAGAAAGCGAAGAAACGCATTCACACGATTGAACGTCATTTTAACGAAATAACGGAGAAAAACGAAGGCGTCCTGGATAAAATTAAACGCCTTGATGCCATTCAACAAAGGTCCTCTCACTATGAGCAGGAATGGAAAGAGATTCAACATCTGCTTGGCAAGATTCAAGCTTTACCTAAGCATAAAGGGGATCAACCAACAAGTAAGTGGATTGATTTGTTTCAAGCCATAGAGGCAATGCACCTGCCTAAAGTCGAACACCCGTCACCACTTGTTTGGCTTTCCTATGTGGAACTCCCAAATGTCTCAATGCTGAAGCGGGTTGAAGAATGGGAAGGACTACTTAATCAAGACGTTTCAAGTGAGCTCAATCACCTTAAAATGGAGTTAGCATCCTACGTTGAGGGAAATGCGATGACACCAGAAGAAGAATTTACGAAAGTTAACAAACAGCCCTTCTACTGGGGTGAAGTTGAACAAGTGCTTCAATTCGTTCATGATTACAGCGGCGTTTATCCGGCTCATACGATTACCCAGGTTTTAATCGGGAAAGCAACGAATAAAATCCGCACTGAACAGTTGGACAAGGCCATTCAGTTCGGTGCGATGGAAGATTGGCAGGAGAAGGACGCGATGAAGGCACTGAAATCATTAGAAAAACAAGGCTTTCTAAAAAAATTACAAAAAGGATTCGCCCTGACCGACCAAGCCGTTCCTTATATTCAAGAAACCTTATGAATAAAAATATACAACCCTTGAATTCCTCCGCTTTAATGATGTAAAGTATAGACGCGTGCCAGACACCCTTCACTGATCTAAAGCATTGACGCGTGTCTGGCACGCTTTCGTACGGTAAAGTGTAAGAGAGGAAGATAAGAAGTAGTGAAGCGATTGTTTATTGTGGTTATTCTTGTAATGATTGATTTAGTAATCAAGCGGTGGATGGATGCCCGGATGGATCTTGATGAAGTGATTCAGGTGATTCCTGGATGGTTGGAATGGAATCTTCTTTATAACGAAGGGATTACAGGGGGATGGCTCAGTTCGGTTTCATGGGTCATTATTCCGCTCCAAAGCGTTATCTTAAGTTGGATCTTTCTTTGGTGGACTATTCCTGTTGATTCAAAGAGGAACCTCCGAGACCTGGCCTTTATATTGGTTTTAAGTGGAGGCCTTGGGAATTTTATCGACAGACTATTCCTGGGTCACGTTATTGACTTTATTCACATTGAGGGACGTTCAGGGATATTTAATATAGCTGATTTATATATTTTGTTTGGTTTCATTGCTCTTGCGATTTGGACTTATACTGCTAAAGAAGAACCTCAGTATTCTTAAAAGATACATAGGAAAGGGTTCTAAAGCTGAAAAGATCCGCCTCCTGATTTGGAGGCGGATCTTTTTTATGATTTATAATAACAACCTATTATTTTCCACTTAATACATGGTAGTAAACGCCTTTTATACATGAGTGGGCTTAGAAATGTTTACCTAAGATTTTACGAGGGAATGGGAAAGAAGAATCAACACTTTAGCACGATAAAGTAAATAATTGTAAAAGGATGATGACATGAACAGTAATGAATACCTGATGAAGGACCTAGTCAATGGAAGCGTTTGGGGTCCTGAATCCCAGGTCATTTCCTCTGTTACCTATGATTCGCGTGAAATTAGTGAGCACGATGCATTTGTGTGTATTACCGGTGAGCATCACAATGGGCACCTTTATATAGAGCAAGCTATAGAGAACGGAGCCACAACAATTATTGGTACAGAATCTGAATCACTTCGTACATATTCAAAAGAGTTTCCAAGAGTTAGTTTTATCCTTGTTGAAGATAGTCGACTAGCGTTGGCACACGTTTCTTCCGTAGTATTTGGAACGCCATCAGAGTCATTGTATACCATTGGTGTAACAGGAACGAATGGAAAGACCACTGTCTCTACCTTTATTCATTCTCTCCTCAACGATTTATCCTGCCGTACAGGGTGTCTTGGGACAGCTGGAATATGGGATGAGGAACGAAAGACTGACTTTAAACAAACGGTCCCTACGACACCTGAAGCCCCAGATATTCATCGTGTCTTAGATTATTTCAAACAACGTGATTTGAAAGCGGCTGTTATCGAATCGACTTCCATTGCCATAGAGCAGAAACGTTTGGCTGGAATTAATTTTAATGTAGCAGTTCATACGAATTTAACACCTGAACACTTAGAGTTTCACGGCACAATGGAAGCCTACAAAGAAGCTAAGTTGAAGTTGTTTGATCAGGCGAATAGGGCGGTTGTCAATCTGGACGACCCTGTCATGTCACCTGACATTATCAAACGGTTTGACGGTTCTCTAATGACATATGGGGTGCACGAATCAGCCGACTTTCGCGCTTCAAACATCCGAACGACTATAGAAGGAACATCGTTTACCCTTATTTTCGATGATCTTCATTACCGTGTCGATGCACCGATCTTTGGTGAATACAACGTCTCTAACTTGTTGGCGGCAGTTGCGACTTGTTATCAGATGGGATATTCGTTGAATGAAATCCTATCTGTCGTTTGGGGGATTACTTGTCCTGAAGGGCGGTACCAGCTAGTCGATAATGAAGCCCCCTTCCAAATTGTACTCGATTACGCCCATACCCCAGACGCATTGGCAACGGTCTTGAGTACGGTTAAGCAAGTTCCGCATAACAGACTGATTGTCATGATTACAGGAGTTGGACTCAGGGATCCTAAGAAGCGCCCGCAAATGGCTGAAGTAGCTGAAGGAATTGGCGATGAGATCGTGGTGAGCGTGGATCAGCCTGGACATGCCGATCGTCAAGAAGTCGTGAACGATGTGTTAAAAGGATTTAAGCAACCAAATTCTCCTCACATCCATTCCAAGTTACACCGTGAGGATGCGATCCATTACGCTTTTGATATAGCACAGCCAGGTGACCTTGTCCTCCTCACAGGGATCGGATTTGGAGGCTATCAAATTATAGGGGATGAGCGCGTTCCTTATTCTGAAATGGATGTTGTAGATGCATACTTTGACCAAGACTTTCGCTTTCGTAAGACGGTTTGAGAATAAGAGTTTATACGAAGTACTAGAAGGCAGGATATTATAAGAATAAGTCTAAGAGGCACACTCCTCATTATGGGAAATGGTGTCTCTTTTTTGTATTTATAAAGATGTTCTTTTATACAAGTTTTAATTTATATGTATTTACTTCTCTACCTTTTAACCAAAGCCCTGTAAAGTCTGTTACTCTACAACTGCTTCTTCGACGGAAAGGATCTTGTACAAATCATTTAAATGTTCTTCGCTCAACTTGTAAAAAACCGTTCCATGCTTCAAGTACCCTCCATTTTTAGAATGGGAAATGTATATGCCTCTTTGTTTGTTCCTGAATTCAATTTCTAATACAGGTATTCCGGTTTCAATTTCCGAATCCATGTAGCTCTCTTCGGATTTCGCAACTTTTAGCCATTCCCTATATTCATTTTCTGTATTGTCATCGTCTATCACGAAATCACTATTTTCCCCTTCGCCACCATACCGTTTCATTTTCATCACATCCACCACATTTACTTGAATTTCTGAATTGGTTAGATAATCATTAGAACACCCAGATGCAATGAACATAAATAGGAATACCAATGAAAGTAAAGGTATATTTCTCATAAAGCATCTCCTCTGTAACATTTCTCTAAATTTTACCAAAATACTCCCTTGTTCAAAAACACTTTTTCTTTATCACTTAAACCTTTCATTATCTAGCAAAAAAAAACGAAAACCTCTTAATCTGCAGAAGGTTTCGTTCTTTTATAATCTAAATGTCCAGAAAACCAGGTTACGTGCTTTTTGGAAGAAGCAGCTAAGAAGTATTTTTTATGCGCGCGGGTATGCTATTCACGGAACTGTAAGCGATTGCGGTGTAGAAAAAGGGTTTGAAATCTTATTCGGATGGTGGTATTTTGTTTAAATGTGATTTTAATAATAGATTCATAAAAGATCATCAGAAGTAGAGAGAGGGAAGAACATCATGAGCAACATACTTTGGGGATTAGGTGGTATGCTTACCATCTTCTTAATTGCAATTTTATTTTCAACAAACCGAAAGGCGATTAATTGGAGAACCGTAGCTGGCGGGCTAGCGATTCAAATTACATTCGCCTTTCTTGTATTTGTAACAACTTGGGGACAGAATATATTACAGTATATGTCCCAAAGTGTCAATAACTTAATTGGCTATACAACAGAGGGAATTGAATTCTTGTACGGCCCCCTCATTAATCATGAGAATATGGGGATGATGTTTGCGTTTCAAGTACTTCCAACCATCATCTTCTTTAGTTCACTGATTGCCGTCTTATATCATTTAGGCATTATGCAAAAGATCATCATGTTGATTGGTGGTCTGTTATCGAAAGTGTTAGGTACGACAAAAGTCGAAAGTATTAACGCGGCGGGGAATATTTTCGTTGGGCAAACAGAGGCGCCACTTCTCATTCGTCCATTTATCTCCCGTATTACAAAATCTGAGCTTTTCGCTGTCATGACAGGTGGTTTCACCTCTATTGCCGGTTCAACACTAGTTGGGTATACGCTTTTAGGTATTGAAGTAGAGTATCTTCTAGCTGCATCCTTCATGGCTGCTCCAGCAGCGCTAGTGCTCGCGAAGCTATTTGTGCCAGAGGTAGAGCCTCATCATGAAGTGATTGAAGATGTCGCTCCTGAAGAAAGTGACACGACGAATGTCTTTGACGCGATTGCGGGTGGTGCTGTTACAGGGCTTAAATTAGCTGTGAATATTGGTGCGATCTTGCTATCATTTATTGCTTTATTAGCTCTACTAAATGGCATCATTGGCTGGGTTGGAAACTTATTTGATGTAGCGATTACACTAGAGAAGCTACTCGGCTACTTGCTTGCGCCACTCGCGTTTGTCATCGGTGTCCCATGGGACGAAGCCGTTCGTTCTGCTAGTTTCATTGGCCAAAAGATCGTAACAAACGAATTTGTTGCCTTCTCAAGCCTCGGAGAAGTCAAAGGGGAGCTAAGTGAAAAAGCTGAGATTGTCACAACCTTCGCGCTTACAGGATTCGGTAGTCTGTCCGGTATCGGAGTGCAGATTGGTGCCTTAGGCGGCATGGCCCCTGATCGTCGTAAAGACGTAGCGAACTTAGGCTTACGTGCGGTAATTGCTGCAACGCTTGCAAACTTGCTATCTGCTAGTATTGCTGGGATGTTTTTATTTTAATAATAGATGTATTAGGTGCCACTCGTATAAGCGAGTGGCACTTTTTTTTATTAATATGGAACGTTTTACCTTTTGCTCTCGTATGAATGACTACAAGATTGGAAAAGTTACGGAAACTATAACAAGCTAAAAACGAGACCAGGTTTAATAGAGGAGGACTAGCTTTTGAAAATATTGAAGAAAGTAAATATCATTTTAGCGATTATATCTCTTAGTCTTGTTATCTATCATTTTTTTATTGAAAAAATCCATGCACCTGACTATGCTTTATTCTTCTATTTATCGGTAGTCTTTTTACTAAATGGAATTGAATTAACAAAAGAAGGTAATAAAGGTTGGGCGGGATATGTACAGTTTGTAGCGGCGTTGGTTTGTTCTGTTGCGGCTATATCAGATTTGCTTTAAATATCTACTCGAGATGATATTGAATTAGAGGAGCAATTTAAAGGGAGGAAGTAAGTATGAATCAGTTATCAAAAAGGTTCGAAGATTTCGCAGAACAAGAATGTGACGGATCTAGTCCGCTTTATGCACATCTATCACGCCAGGTCTCACAAGATGAGAGGGTATTAGAGCTCGCCTCACATGCCAGCGAAGGCCAACCGGTACCAAACCTATTATTCGGTGCGGTTCATTATTTGTTGTTTAAAGGAAAGGAACACGAGTTGAAACACTTTTACCCTAGCATCGTTGAGAACCCGAATCCCGTAGAGAATGTGTATCCGTTGTTTCACCAGTTTTGTTCTGAGAATCATCAAGCGATCATTGAAATCCTAAAAGGGAGACGGGTTCAAACAAATGAAGTAAGACGGTGTGCTTATTTGTATCCGGTATTTTGTGAGATTTACAAGCGTGCGGCTACTCCTTTATCCATTATTGAAATTGGTACGAGTGCTGGTCTTCAATTGCTCTTTGATGAGTATGCCTACTCTTATGGGGATGGAGAATGGGTGGGGAGTGAGGATGCAAAAGTTCATCTTACTGCAGAAGTGCGAGACGGTAGTAAGCCTTTTGTTTTCAAAACAAGCCCTCCTGTCGTTTCAAAAGTAGGCATTGATGTGAACCTTAGTGATATAACAAAAGAAGATGAGCGCTTATGGCTGAAAGCCCTTATATGGCCAGAACACGAGGAACGCAGAAGACTGTTTGAAGGAGCTGCGCAGCAACTGAACGAAAATCCGCCACCTATGATAGAAGGAGACGGGATTACTTTGATTACAGAAAAAGCTCGTATGGCTCCTTTGAACAGTGCGCTTTGTATCTACCATACGCACGTAGCCAATCAGCTTCCTGAGACTAAAAAGGCTGAATTACTTAAACGAATTCGAGAGATCGGAGCTGACCGTGATGTCTTCCATATTTACAATAATATGAACGATCGAAGACTTCATTTAGATTCGATTCGAAGCGGTGTGGAAACACATGAAGTGATTGGGGAGACGGATGGTCATGGCAGGTGGTTTGACTGGAGGATAGGGTGAGTAGTGGCGTCCGGACGAACGCCCGAAGCGACAGGATAAGCGGCAAAAGTGTCAGGAAGCCCGCGCCTGGTGTCCGGACGAGCGCCCGAAGCGTCCAGACAAGGGCCAAAAGTGTCAGGAAGCCCGCGCCTGGCGTCTGGACGAGCGCCCGAAGCGACGGGATAAGCGGCAAAAGTGACGAGACGCTCCAGCCAAGCGTCCGGACGAGCGCCCGAAGCGACAGGATAAGCGGCAAAAGTGACGGGACGCCCGCGCCTGGTGTCCGGACGAGCGCCCGAAGCGTCCAGACAAGCGGCAAAAGTGACGAGACGCCCGCGCCTGGCGTCCGGACGAACGCCCGAAGCGTCCAGACAAGCGGCAAAAGTGTCAGGACGCCCTGGCCAAGCGTCTGGACGGGCGGGCGAAGCGACAGGACAAGGGCCGAAAGTGTCGGGACGCCCCGACCAAGCGTCTGGACGAACGCCCGAAGTGTCCAGACAAGGGCCGAAAGTGTCAGGACGCCCTGCCCAGCGTCTAGACGAACGCCTAAGCGTCCAGACAAGCGCCAAAAGTGTCGAGACGCCCTGGCCAAGCGTCCAGACGAACACCCGAAGTGTCCAGACAAGGGCCGAAAGTGTCAGGACGCCCTGCCCAGCGTCTAGACGAGCGCCCGAAGCGTCTAGAAAAGCGCCAAAAGTGACGAGACACCCCGGCCAAGAGTCCAGACGAACGCCCGAAGCGTCCAGACAAGCGGCAAAAGTGACGGGACGCCCGCGCCAGGCGCCCAGACGAGCGCCCGAAGCGTCCAGACAAGCGGCAAAAGTGTCGAGACGCTCCAGCCAAGCGTCCAGACGCACCCCCAAAAGCATCAGAACACCCCAAAAACAAAAAAAGCGCAAACTGCCTCCAATAAAGACAATTCACGCTTTCCCACATAATCCTTATGAAGTTGCTAATGCATTCGGTCGCTTAATAAAGAACGACAACACCAATCCAACAATAGCGGAAATACCAGCAACAATGAAGGAGACGTTTACCCCATGAACGAGACCCTCAACCCCATTACCTGGTCGGGCTGCTGTACTCATTACAGTTACAAGGAGAGCCGTACCAACAGCACCAGAGACTTGGCGCATTGTGTTATTCATGGCCGTTCCGTGCGAGATAAGGTGTTCAGGTAGTTGGTTAATTCCAGCTGTTGTCACCGGCATCATGACCATCGCTACACTAAGCATGCGGAACGCATTCACAATCGTCAGATACAAGAACGAAGTCTGCGCGGTCAAGTTTGTGAACATAAACGTTGTCACAACGAGAATGATTAAGCCAATAATCGCAAGCCACTTCGCACCGAATTTATCGAACAAGCGACCTGTAATCGGGTTACTAAAGCCCATAATAAGAGCGCCTGGTAACAACATTAAGCCAGACTCAAATGCGGTAAAGCCAAGCATGTTTTGCATATATAAAGGCAGAACGGTGGATGCGCCAATCATGGCGATAAACACAACCATGCCTAAGACGGTTGTTAACGTAAAGGTTTTGTAGCTAAAGACTTTAAATTCTAAAATGGGCTCGCGCAAACGTCCTTGACGAAGGATGAACCACGTTAGGGATAAGGCGCCCACTATAATAGAAAGATAGACTTGATCACTACTCCATCCTTCAGAGCCAGCTACACTAAAGCCGTAAAGAATGCCTCCGAATCCGATCGTGGACAGGATAATGGATAAGATATCGAGTTTCGGGAATGTTTGTTTTGTTACATTTTTAAGAATAAAGTACGCAATAATAAAGTCCAAAATGACAATCGGTAAGATGACATAGAATAAGCTTCTCCATGGGAATTGATCGACTAGGTAACCGGATAGTGTCGGGCCAATCGCTGGAGCGAATGAAATGACGAGACCGAACATTCCCATTGCGGCACCGCGTTTTTCAATGGGGAAGATCATAAACAAAATCGTCTGCATAAGCGGCATAATGATACCGGCACCAGATGCCTGTAGTATGCGCCCCACCATTAAGAGTGGGAAATTAGGGGCAATGGCGCAAACGAGGGTTCCAAGTGCGAAGAGCCCCATAGCTGTTAAAAACAATCCCCTGGTTGTGAAGCGCCCAATTAAAAAGGCGGTGATCGGTATCATTACGCCGTTTACGAGCATAAAGATCGTCGTTAGCCACTGAGCGGTGCTGGCTTCTAGATTCAGATCTGCCATGATATTTGGCAGGGCGGTTGCGAGTAGAGTTTGGTTTAGGATCGCCGCAAATGCGCCTGATAAAAGTACAATAATAAGGGGGACTTTATTAATCGGTTCTTCTTTTTGTGTTGTGTCTTGTGTGTTAACCACAATGTTCCCTTCTTTCTTTTTCTTAGTGTTTCGGTGAAGTCTTCTAATGAAGTCCTGTTTGAATGATGTTCATTTCTTTCTTGTACTTCGACATCGCCTCGTCAATCGTGTAGTCATTTGAGAGGCACTGCACCAGGTTATGGAACGTAATCGCAATAACAATTTCGAAGACGTGGTAGAGCTGTTCTGTGTTCTTAATGTTCAGGCCTTCCATGTCTACGAGTTCGCTCACTTGTGTGAATCTAGAATCATCTGATCCCTTTCGAATGTACCTGGTCACTTCTTTTTCGATCTTATAGTTTTTATTCAACAGAACGTTTCGAAGATAGTTGTTCTGGCCTTCTTCTTGAGAATGTTTTAACGCTGAGTGGAATAGGTCGGCCATGGCTTTAAATATGTTGCCTTCGTGATCCTTCAAGCGTTGCAAAAAGTTCTCGTGTTGGTCTTTCGCGTGTTCATTCAATAAGTAAAAGAACGCATCTTCTTTATCGTCAAAATACTGATAGAAGCTCCCTCTAGGGATGCATGCTTTCTTAAGAATATTGGATATCGATGCTTCATATAGAGAAACGCGGGAGAATTCTTCTTTAGCCGCTTCAATGAGCTTTTCTCTTTTCTCTTCCTTCAGGTTATAGAACGTTGCTTTGGGCATTCTTTTCCTCCTTGTACTCACATATGACACTGTGTCATATGACGACCTGATCTACTATATATGACAGGGTGTCATACGTCAACAAAAATGCAAATGAAAACACGAGGCACATGGCCTCGTGTTTTTTAGCTGTTTTGTAGCTTTTTCTTTTTGCGTGCTTTTTCTTTCTCAATTTGCTTACTGCGAAGTTGACCACAAGCTGCGTCAATGTCTGTTCCGTGTTCTGTACGGACACCACATTTAATGCCGCGATCCATAAGGGTTTGATAGAACGTAAGAATGGCTTCTTTCTCACTTCGATCATATGGGTGGTCGGCAACTGGGTTATAAGGAATTAAGTTCACGTAAGATAAGTGACGTTTATCCTTTAATAAGTTAGCCAGTTGTTCTGCTTCTTCTTTATGGTCATTGACGTCTTTCAGTAAGATATACTCGAACGTAATACGTCGGTTCGTTTTCTCTAGATAGTAGTCAATGGCTGGCATAAGTTTCTCTAGTGGGTACGCTTTGTTGATCTTCATAATCTTAGAGCGAAGATCGTTGTTCGGTGCGTGAATGGATAACGCCAGATTCACTTGAATGCCTTCGTCTGCGAAGTCGTACATCTTCGGTGCAATTCCGCTTGTGGAGACGGTAATGTGACGAGCTCCGATGGAAAGACCTTTTTGATCGTTTACAACTCTTAAGAAGTCCATTAAGTTATCGTAGTTATCAAATGGTTCACCAATACCCATAACGACAATGTGGCTCACGCGCTCATCTTTACCCTGAGTGTCCAAGTGGTGTTGAACCTGCATGATCTGTTCCACAATCTCACCGCTTGTAAGGTCGCGGCTCTTGCTTAAAATTCCGCTTGCGCAGAACGAGCAGCCAATATTACAACCAACCTGCGTCGTAACACAAACAGATAGGCCGTAGTTAAAGCGCATAAGAACCGTTTCAATTACGTTACCGTCAGCTAGTTTAAATAGAAACTTAATGGTGCCGTCTTGTGATTCTTGTTTGATCTCTTCTGTTAACGTTCCGAGTGTGAAGTGAGATTCTAACAAATCAATCAAAGACTGGTTGACGTTTTTCATTTGAGAAAAGTCCGTTACACGTTTCTGATATAGCCAGTCCCATACTTGTTTCGCACGGAACTTCTTCTCACCATGTTCCAGAATCCAATCCGTCAGTTGGTCAAACGTTAATCCGTAAATGGATTGCTTCATATATAGTTAACTCCTTTTAAAAAAATCGCTATTCCTATAGTAGTCCATTTGAGGGTAGTAAACAACCAGCAAGCGAACTATCATAATTTTGAGTCAATTGTGTTCTTATTTTTATTTTACCAAATGTCTTAGGTTTCAAAACTCTATTATCTCACAGAATTTGAGAAACAGAAACATTATACATGTAGATAGGGAATTTGTCTAACGAGTGCAGGTCTATGTTTCACGCACTTATTATTGAGGTACCTTACCACTAGGATTGAAAATCATACAACAATCACACTAATCTACTTGATCGTAAAAAGGGTGAAGACAATGTATAAACGAATATTACTAGCAACAGATGGATCTGAACATTCTGTGCGCTCCACAAAGCATGCGGCAGCCTTAGCCAAACAGTTTGGTGGAACAGTTGAGATCGTCTATGTGGTGGACGGAAACAAATCAAAAGAAGACGTTCTTCATAATATGAGCGAATATGAAATTGAACTAAAGCGTAAAGAAAAGACAAGGTCGGTTCAAGAGGTTTTAGAACAAGAAGGCATTTCCTTTAAAACTCACATCCTACACGGTGAACCAGGCCCAACCATTGTAGAGCACGCAAACGAGAACGACTACGATTGCGTCGTGATCGGCAGCCGAGGTCACAATGCCCTGCAAGAAATGATTCTTGGCAGCGTCAGCCACAAAGTGGTGAAGCGAGTGGATGCGCCTGTAATGGTGATTAAATAAGAACGTAACGTAAAGAAGTCATCCCATATGAAGGATGACTTTTTTACGTGTGAACTCATAAGAAAAATAAGTGAGTATCCTCCGAGGTCAACCGGGGGAATTTTATTCATGTAGTTCTGTAATTTCTCCACCAATGGCTTCTCCGTAAGACACATCATTTAAGGTGTACACAGTGAACCGCCATTTGTAGCCTACGTAAGCAGCAGGTTGTGTCGTAATTCTGACCACTTCTTCATCTGAGTATCGATGATCAAGAGTTTGTTGCAGCTGTTGCTTCGAGTAGGCTTTCCACCCGAGTAAAAGGCAAAGAATCATCAGACCGCTTACGACCCATTTCCACCCGTAAAGCTTTTGCGAGAGAGAGAAGAGGGTGAGCAATACTAAGCCTCCGAGAAGCCAAAGGTCTCTTTTAATAAGAGGGTACTCTAAATTATGTTCGTTTATAGGATAGAAAAGATGAGCCCCGTTTCCCAAATAATCAATCCCGATCCCTGCAATAAGTAATAGTAGCGCGATGCCAATCCATCTTCTGAAAAAAGTAAAAGGCAAGAGCTTGTATGTTAAGAGTGCTAAAGCAAGACTTGTGAATGGAAGTAAAAGTAGAGAGTGAGTAGACACATTGCCTATTAACTTCGGCACATCTATAATCATCACGAGTCCGCCACCAAGGAAAATGGTTCCGATTCTTCTAGCGTACGACATGGTGTGTCGGTAAAAGAATAAATGAGTCAGGATCATAGCTGTTAAGATATGTAGCAATGAAGAAGGAATATGGTTCAATAAGATCTCGGTCATAGTGTCACTCGCGTTCTTTTTGGTATAGTGTATCTTTAGGACTTTACCTTTTTTTTAGCAAATTAAACCATAAAGGTGTGACTTGACCAAATAATTAGAGCGATATACAATTTAACTACCGAACGTTAGGTAGTATTGGAGGTTTGAAAGTGAGTAAAGATAAAATTCTATCAGAAGCGTTAACCTTATTTGCTTCTAGAGGTTATGAAGGAACAGCACTCTCAGAGTTAGCGGAGCGAGTAGGGATGAAAAAGGCATCAATCTATTCCCATTTCAAAAATAAGGAAGAGATTTTCTGGGCTGTCATTGATCGCGCTTACCAAGATGAAATTGATAAGTTTTCAAAAGGAATGAAAGAGGTTCAACAACTCAGTTTCCGTGAGCGGCTTCATTTTATGATAGATCAGCACGTGCATTTTTATAAAGAAAATGATGTAAATGCTACGTTGTGGAGAAGGATGACCTTGTTTCCACCCGAAGCGTTTCGAGAAGGGTTAAAAGCGAAATTACTAGAGTATGAGCAACAATTTAACGCATTATTAGAAACAGAACTGCAAGTAGCCATTGAGGAGAAGGAAATCAGTGACATTGATCTTGATACCGGACTTGCGATGATCTTATGCATCGTGGATGGATTGTTTGTAGAGTACAGTTATTATGATGAGAACGAATTTAACGAACGGGTCGAAGCAGTCAAAAAAATGACGTGGCGTTCGTTCGCTCCTAAAGTAGAGGAGGGGTAAGTATGGCTTGGACGTATATACTTATAGCCGGAGTAATAGAAGTTGTATGGGTCTTTACGATGAAACTTTCAGAAGGGTTTACTCAAATGGTTCCGAGCCTGATTACAATTGTATTAATTGTGGTCAGCTTCTTTTTGATATCTAAAGCTATGCGATTCATATCAGTCGGGACAGCATATGCCGTGTTTACAGGGATCGGGACTGTTGGGGCGGTACTAATTGAGTTTATTACAGAGCCTCAGTTGATTAGTGTTTTAAAAGTCTTTTTTATTCTGTTTCTTATAACAGGAATTATAGGACTTAAAGTGACCGAAAAAGAGGATCCAGAAGCAAGTGAGGTGAACCACTAATGGCATGGATTCAATTAATTTTTGCAGGTATAGCAGAAGTGTCCGGGGTTACTTTCTTGAAGCTTGCGGACGGATTTAAGAATAAAGGCTATGTGTTCCTGATGTTAGTTGCTGGCATCATTAACTTTTATTTATTATCAAAAGCGATCGAGACGCTACCGATCGGAACAGCATATGCAATTTGGACAGGAATCGGGTCTGTTGGAACGGTACTAATTGGCATGATTTTCTTTCGTGAATCGAGAGAGTGGATAAGACTTCTATTTATCACGATGATTGTCGTTGGAATTGTTGGTTTGAAGGTGACAACGTCATAATCATGTAAAGTTCTCACAAATATGAATGCGTGAGGGAACACAAAACGTAAAAGATGTATTACAATAGTCACTTGGAATACACAGATAAAAGGAGACGACATCATGGACGAAACAAAACAAAACGAGCGCTATGAGTTTCTGGCCAATGATCCGAACTTTAAAGTTATGCCCGTGATGGTTACGCTAATCATCGGGGCGTTTTTTGCGATATTAAATGAAACGTTACTGAACATTGCCCTGACAACGCTCATGGACCGTTTTTCCGTAAATGAACCGACCGTTCAATGGATGGCGACAGGATTCATGCTTGTAATGGGAATTATGACGCCCATTTCGGCACTATTAATTCAATCTTTCACAACAAGAAAAATGTTTATAGGGACCATGACGATCTTCACGATTGGTACTGCCATTTGCGCAATAGCTCCAACATTTCCCATCCTACTTGGAGGGCGCATATTACAAGCAGTCGGCACAGGTGTGCTAATTCCGATTATCTTTAACACATTCCTATTAATCTTCCCCCCGGAACGACGCGGTGCGGTGATGGGAACAGTCGGCCTTGTCATTATGTTCGCACCAGCGATTGGCCCGACACTATCAGGGATCATCGTTGAACACTTAGGATGGAGATATTTATTCATATCTGTCATCCCGTTCTCGTTGTTCTCAATCGCGTTTGCTCTTAAATTCTTGCGAAACGTAGGAGAAGTGACGAAACCAAAACTTGATATCCTATCCATTGTCTTTTCGACAATAGGTTTCGGCGGTATCGTGTTAGGCTTTAGTCTAGCAGGCGAAGGAGATGCAGGCTTCCTTGCTCCGAAGGTTTATCTTTCTATTATTGTTGGCGTTATTTCTCTGATCGTGTTCACATTCCGTCAGCTGAAGTTAGAGGAACCAATCTTAGACGTGCGCGTATTCCGTTATCCGATGTTCACTCTCGGACTAACAATGTTTGTCATCATTATGGTGTCTATGTTTTCATCAGAAATTATCCTGCCTATGTATATGCAAGGAGCACTTGGACTACAGGCAGCTACCGCTGGACTTATTTTGCTCCCAGGTGCCTTGCTGAACGGCTTAATGTCACCGATTATGGGGAAGCTGTTTGATAAATATGGCCCGCGAAAACTGATGATCCCAGCGACAGTTGTATTAAGTGGAACGATGTTTGCTTACAGCCGCATCGGTCTTGATACACCCATTCCTTACATTGTCGTGTGTTATTTATTATTGATGTTATCCGTATCGGCTATTATGATGCCAGCCCAAACTAATGGACTAAACCAGTTACCAAAGCACCTATATCCACATGGAACAGCCATTATGAACACACTTCAACCCGTATCAGGCGCAATTGGAATCTCGGTCTTTATCGGAATCATGACATCCCGTAAAAATGCATATCTAGAAAATGCCGCGAACCCGACTAACGCAAGTACCCAAGCAGAAGCACTCGTATCAGGTGTTGAGTTGGTGTACTGGGTTGTCTTCTTCTTTGCTATTGCAGCATTTATCGTTACGTTATTTGTAAAACGCGCTACTCCTGAGCAAGAAGTTGCAACTGATGTGCAGGCAGAAGCGAAATAATTGAATAGATGTTGAAGCAGTTCCGTTTAGGGTGTGTATGCTCTAAGGGGAACTGCTTTTTTTTGTGGAACGGGAGATTAGTGAATCATGGTGGACGGCTCGAGTGGGTGGGGGAGGAATGGCTCAGACTGGGGCGCAGTGGCTCAAGTTGGGGCGCGGCGGCTCAAGTGAGGGAAGAACGGCTCAAGTAACTCCGCTGATGGCTCAAGTAGGAGGTGAACCGGCTCAAGTAAAGAAAAATTCGGCTCAAGAAGCGAAAAAAACAGCTCAAGTAAGGGCTTAACGGCTCAAGTAAAGCCAAAACGGCCCAAGTCTCGCCGCCGACGGCTCAAGTTGGGCGGACACCGGCTCAAGCTCCACACTCCTGCCCAGCCGCTGAACAGTCCCCGCCACCACTACCCGCCACTCACCACCCAACGCTGGCCTCAAATCAGATCGGACCTCCAACCTGATCCTATAAAGTAAGACATACACGTACCATTCAAAAACAGCTTCACATCATCTATAAGTCTAAACTCCCACGATCAACAAAAAAGTCTAAATCGTGACAAATAGAAAAAAGCCCAAAAAATTTTCAGAAAATGGGTTGCTTTTAGAAGAGGACGATGGTTATAATACAAGTAACGAAAGCGCTTTCGAAAGTAAGAGGTGGACCTTATGGTTACAATCTATGATATTGCAAAGAAGACAGGTTTTTCAGTAACAACTGTCTCAAAAGTATTAAACAATTATTCAGATGTAAGTGAAAAGACGAAGAAAGCGATTAAAGCTGCAGTGGAGGAAATGGATTATTTACCAAATTCTCATGCGAGAACGTTAACGACTAAAAAATCTTGGACGATTGGTGTAGTGTTCATCGAATCGTTAGGGATCGGAGTAAAACATCCGTTCTTTAATGCAGTAATTGAAAGTTTCAGGCAAGAGGTAGAAATAGAAGGTTACGATCTTCTGTTTGTATCAAGAAACATTAGTAATCAGAAGAAAAGTTACTTAGATCATTTTAGGTATCGAGGTGTCGATGGTGTTGTCATTGTTTGTTCCACATATGATGACGAACAGGTGAAGGAATTGATTGAAGATCCGATTCCGACGGTTGTCATTGATATGAGTAGTGACCAGTCGAGTGTCGTTTATTCTGATAACTATGAAGGTAGTCGACTTGCGGTTGACCATTTGCAGTCGCTAGGGCATACTCGAATCGCTCATATAGCTGGCCATGAATCAACTTTTGCAGGGGAGCAACGTAAGAAAGGGTTCTATCAAGCTATGAAAGCATTAAATCTTGAAGTACCTGATGAGTACGTTGTGAATGGGGATTACTTTTCAATAGAAGGCGGCGCTAGAGCTATGAAGTCGTTGCTTGAATTGGAAAAGCGACCAACTGCTGTATATGCAGCAGGAGACAGCTTGGCCATGGGCGCCATAAATGCCATTAACGAGCAAGGGTTGCGGGTTCCGGAGGATCTATCAGTAGTTGGTTATGATGATATCGAACTTGCTCAGTATATCCATCCAGCCTTAACTACTATTCGTCAACAAACCGATCTAATAGGTCAAGAATCTGCCAAACTATTATTAAAGCAAATTGATTGCAAAGAGAGTTACGTAGCATGTACCCAGGTTCCGGTAGAATTAATCATTCGTAAGAGTACGGGTCCTGTTGCATAAGCAAGGGAGGCTTTTAATGAAATCATTAAAGGCTCTTCTAAAAAGAAACGAAAGCGGTTTCGTGTAGAAATGATCTTATATTTTTTTAGCCTTTTCGAAAGCGGTTTCGCGAGCAAGTGGTATTATATTTTTTTAGTCATCCCGAAACCGGTTTCGCGCACTTGTTAGGAGAAGGTCATTGTACCTTTTTAATAAAATCTTTATAGGGGGTAGTAAGATGAAAAAGAGGTTGAGTTGGTCTTTATTGTTGACGTTAATATTGGGAGTTGGCCTACTTGCTGGGTGTTCTGATTCTGGTTCTGCATCAGGTGATGGAGATGAAGCAGATGACGATGTGCTGAAAGTATGGTCGTTCACAGATGAATTGAAAGAGCCGATCAAGACGTTTGAAGAAAAGAATGGCGTAAAAGTTGAATTAACGATTGTTCCGATTGCGGACTATCCTACAAAGCTTAAGCCAGTTTTAGAAAGCGGAGTTGGAGCACCGGATGTTTTCACAGGTGAGGTTGCATTCTTGAAGCAGTGGACAGATCGCGATTACTGGGAAAACTTATCTCAAGAGCCTTACAATGCGGATGAGTTGGAAGGTGACTACATTGACTATGTATACGATTTAGGGAAAGATTCTGAAGGTAATGTGAAAGCGTTATCTTGGCAAACAACACCAGGTGGTATTTTCTACAAACGTAGCATCGCAAAAGAAGTGCTAGGTACAGATGATCCAGATCAGTTAGGTGAAATGATGTCTTCATGGGATGGACTTTTTGAAGTTGGCGAGCAGTTAAAAGCTGAAGGTTACCGCTTGTTCCCTGATGAAGGTGCGATTCGTTGGTTTGCAAAAGGTGAAGATCCACAGCCTTGGGTAAATGAAGATGATGAATTGATTATGACAGACGCGAAACTGAACTACTTTGATCACGCGAAGAAATTAAGAGAGAAAGACTATACAGCATTTGCACCAGAATGGTCTCCTTCTTGGAATGCTTCTATGAGTGGTCCGATTGCTTATAACGGCGGCTGGGAAGAAGTAGATGAAGATGCAGCAGCAAGCGACAAGACAGAGGTATTCTCTTACGCACTACCAACTTGGGGTCTTCACAGTGTGTTGAAGCCTAATGCTGAAGACACTTCAGGTGACTGGGGCGTAACAACTGGTCCAGTACCTTATTTCTGGGGTGGAACTTGGATTGGTATCTATAGCGGATCTGAAAAGAAAGATCTAGCTTGGGACTTCGTACAAATGATGACGCATGATGAAGAATTCTTAACTGATTGGGCGAAAGAAACAGGTGACGTTCTATCTTACAAACCTGTTAACGAGAAAATCAAAGACGAATTCAGCGAGCCTTTCCTAAATGGACAAAACAACTACACGTTCTTCCTAGATCAAGCGAAAAAGATCGAGCCAGGCATCGTAACGAAGTATGATCAGCAAATTGATACACTTCTTGGAGCTCAGGTACTTGAGTATGTTGATGGTAAGAAGACGAAAGAAGAAGCGATTGAAGAATTCTACAAGCAAGTGAAAAATGCTTATCCGGAAATTAAGACACCATAAAGAGCAATGATAGAAGAGGTAGTCCGGTCTCCCGAGTGGACTGCGACTACCTCTATTCTATTTAAGGCACTTATGTAGATAGTCTGATAGAGAGAGGGATACCAATGAAGAAGTTAAACCACAAAGGGTATTATTTTATCGCACCATTTTTCGCGATCTTTCTCGTTTTTAATATCTATCCTGTTTTGCTGACCTTTTATTACACATTTACGAGGTATGAAGGGTATGGAAAGCCGGAGTTCATTGGACTCGAGAACTATACAAGAATCTTAACTGATGGCTACTTTTTAGAAGCCTTTATCAATACTTGGAAAATCTGGGGATTAAACTTTGCGTTGCAACTTGGAATCGCGTTGTTCCTTGCAGCCCTGTTCTCTGATTTACGCTATCGCATTAAAGGGATCGGATTTTTCCGAGCCGTATTTTACTTACCTAACTTGATTACGATCAGTTCAGTAGCGATTCTATTTAACATAATGCTTGATTGGCAGCATGGTTCGATCAATATGTTCTTAATGAAAATTGGTCTTATCTCTGATCCTATTAATTGGTTGAACGAACCGGCAACAGCTCAAATTTCTGTAGCGCTGATCTTAACGTGGATGTGGTTTGGTTACACCTTTATCGTTCTTATGGCCGGAGTATCAGGGATTCCTGGTGAACTCTATGAAGCGGCTTTAATTGACGGAGCGAACAGGTGGCAGACTTTTGTACACATTACATTGCCTTTACTTAAACCGATTATGCTTTATGTCATGATTACATCACTTATCGGTGGTTTACAGTTGTTTGATCTGCCGATGTTAATAACAGATGGTCTCGGGGCACCTGAAGGGTCCTTGAACACAATGGTTCTTTATCTATATAACCAAGCATTCCGCTATAACAACTACGGATATGCAGCAACCATTGCATATGCATTGTTCCTGATCACTGTAATATTCTCTGTAGTTACATTCCGATCCATGTATCGAACTAACGCGAAGAAAGAGGGGTAACGAGATGAAAACTGAGAAAAAGTCATTAAACGTGCCCGTTAACAAACAAGGGTTGAAGAAGAAAAGAAGTTTCTCCAGAAAGGCGATTTACACACTGTTGATCTTACTAACGATCATCAGCATCGTTCCTTTCTATATGATGATCATCAACGCAACACGTGAAAACCAAGCCATTCTGGGTGGATTCTCATTCCTTCCTGGAAGTGCTCTTATTGAGAACTACCGCACCATGATGGATTATGTGAACATTTGGAACGGATTTAAGAACAGCTTAATTGTTTCAGTGTCCGTTACGGTTCTAAGTGGTTATTTCTCAGCTTTAACGGCATTTGGATTTGCAGTCTATGAATTTAAAGGAAAGAATCTACTATTTATCTTCATGCTTCTTATGATGATGGTACCTGGACAGCTAGGGTTAATCGGTTTCTATGAGTTAAACAATGCGATTGGAACACTTGATACGTACATCCCGCTAATTGTACCAGCTATTGCAAGTCCATTTGTGGTGTTCTTCCTTCGTCAGTATTTATCTACGACGCTTCACCCTTCTTTACTTGAAGCAGCTCGTATGGACGGAGCAGGGGAATTAAAAATCTTCCACACTGTGGCGTTACCAATTATGATGCCAGCGGTTGCGACGATGTCGATCTTTACATTTATCGGTTCTTGGAACAACTACATCGTTCCATTGGTTGTCTTATTCTCACCAGAGAAGTATACGCTTCCGGTTTTAATGGGGTTCTTAAAAGGATCACAAGTAGCTACAAACTTAGGTTCTATGTATTTAGGGATTGCGATTTCTGTTGTACCAATCATGATCGCGTTTCTATTCTTCTCTAAATATATCATTAGTAGTATTTCAGCAGGATCAATTAAAGGATAAAGAAGAGGGGTTACAATATGCAGCGATTTAAAGAAGATTTCATTTTCGGAACAGCGACATCTTCCTACCAAATTGAAGGAGCCGCATCAGTTGGGGGTCGTACTCCTTCGATTTGGGATACATTCTCCATGACACCAGGTAAGGTTCACAACGGAGATACAGGAGAAGTTGCATGTGATCACTATCACCGTTTTGAAGAAGATATTGAAATTATAAAAAGTCTTGGCGTAGATTCGTATCGGTTTTCAATTGCGTGGCCACGAATTTTTCCTCATGAAGGTCAATATAATCCTGAGGGAATGGCGTTTTACAAACGTTTGGCTACTCGATTAAAAGAAGAAGGCATTCGCCCTTTCGTTACGCTTTACCACTGGGACCTCCCTCAATGGGCGTATGAAAAAGGCGGCTTCACTAATCGTGAAAGTATTAATTGGTTCTTAGAATATGCTGAGAAATGTTTTGAAGAATTAGACGATGTAGTCGATATGTGGATTACTCATAATGAGCCGTGGTGTGTAGCGATGCTAGGTTACTATGAAGGCGTTCATGCACCAGGTCATCAGAACTTACAAGAGTCCTTACAAGTTGCGCATCACCTTCTACTGTCTCACGGAAAAGCGGTTGAGCTGTATAAAGAGACGTTGCAAATGCAGAAACCGATTGGTATTACACTAAATATGTCACCGGTTTACCCGGCTAGCGTGGAAACTCAAGATTACACAGCAGCTCAAGCCTATGATGGTTATTTGAATCGCTGGTTTATAGATCCTGTTTTCAAAGGAAGCTATCCGGAAGACATGAAGACGTTATATGGCAACAACGGCTGTGAGTTTGAATTCATTAAAGAAGGCGATTTGAAATCGATTTCAATACCATGTGATTTCTTTGGCATCAACTTCTACAATCGTGCTCTGATCGAAGCGTCTAGTGAAAATCCTTTAACATTCCAGCCGGCTCCATCTGATTATGAAAAAACAGGAATGGGTTGGGACATTTCGCCAAATGAATTTAAAGAACTGATTTACCGGGTTCGTGAAGAATACACAACATTGCCGATTTTCATCACAGAAAATGGAGCTGCATTCGATGATGTGCTAGAGCCAGATGGATCTGTTCACGACGAGGGACGTAAAGGATACGTCGAACAACACCTGACAGCCGTTGCAGACCTGAATGAAGAAGGCATGAATATTAAAGGATACTACTTATGGTCACTTCTTGATAATTTCGAGTGGGCATTCGGATACGATAAGCGATTTGGCATCACATATGTCGATTTTGAAACACAAAACCGTTACGTCAAAGATAGCGCCAAACGCTACACGGATATTGTGAGATCAAGAACCATATAAGGAGGAGAAACATGTCAAAGGTTCGAGCTATTTTAACATCTAAAGATACTGAAGATAGATTAACTGAAATAGAATCTCTCCCTCTCGTTGATTTCAACGAGAAGGGGGATCTTACTGTTCAAACGGATGAAAAGTATCAAAAGATTCTCGGTTTCGGGGGAGCCTTCACAGAAGCAGCAGCCTACACATTAAGTCAAATCTCTCCAGAAAAACGGGATGAAGTCATCAAAAACTACTTCCACCCAGAAGAAGGGCTAGGGTATACGATTGGAAGAGTGGCGATCCATAGCTGTGATTTCGCTCTTGGGAACTATACGTATGTGGAAGAGGGAGACGAAGAACTTACTACATTTTCAATCGAACGAGAGCACAAATGGGTCCTTCCTCTTGTTAAGGATGCAATGAAGGAAAAGGGTGGAGAAATCAGCCTGCTCGCTTCTCCTTGGAGTCCTCCGGCATGGATGAAGAGTAACGGAGAGATGAATAACGGCGGAAAGCTTTTGCCACAGTACAGAGATGCGTGGGCGAAGTATTACGCGAAGTTTGTTCATGCATTCCGCGAAGCTGGAGTTGATATTTGGGGATTATCCGTTCAAAACGAACCAGCAGCAGTCCAGGTATGGGACTCTTGTATTTATTCAGCCGAAGAAGAACGTGATTTCATTAAAAATCACCTCGGACCAACCCTTGTAAGTGTAGGATTAGAAGATTTGAAACTTGTTATTTGGGATCATAATCGCGATATTATGGTCGAGAGAGCTTCCACGATATTAGAAGACCCTGAAGCTGCTAAGTATGTATGGGGCACTGGATTCCATTGGTACGTAAGTGAAGCGTTTGAAAATGTTGGGGAAGTGCACAACCGATTCCCAGATAAGCATTTATTGTTTACAGAAGGATGCCAGGAAGGTGGCGTGAAGCTTGGAGAATGGTTTACAGGTGAACGCTATGGCCGCAATATGATTGGTGATCTTAACAATTGGACAGAAGGATATATCGATTGGAATATGGTCTTAAATGAAGAAGGAGGACCAAACCATGTAGGGAATCTGTGTGATGCTCCGATTATCGCTGATACGAAAACAGGTGAGGTTCATTATAACAGTTCCTTCTATTATATTGGTCACTTTAGTAAGTACATACGTCCTGGAGCTATAAGGGTGGGGCTTGAAATGAGCCATGAATCACTACAGTCTACAGCTTTCTTAAATGAGGATGGTTCGCTCGTAATGGTTGTGATGAATGAATCCGATAAGGGTGAGGAATTTACGGTCAATCGGGGACATGAAGGCTTCCATGGGGAACTTCCGCCTCATGCCATCGCGACGTACGTTTGGGAACAAGATGCACAGTAAAGGAGAGGTTTTCATGGAGAGTATGATGGAAGGGGTAACATATGGCTTTGATGAGTTGAATCGATTCGAAGTCGCTCAATATGATAAAGCAAAGCCTTTTTCAAGCTTTTTACCTGGCATAGCAGGTTTGGACGGAATCCCGATGTGGGCTTTTTATGTGAACAGGGGACAGGGGATCTGTAGCTTTGGTATACAGGATAAGGATACCCCAATTATGGAGTTCTCACCAGCCTCCATTGCTTACAAAAATGTTACAAATACAGGGTTTCGTACGTTTATCAAGTGTGATGGCGAGGTTTATGAACCGTTCTCCCCGAGAGCAGGGGTGGACACTGTCGAGCGCAAAATGACTGTCGAAGCGAATGAGCTTCAGATCCAGGAAATTCATAACGGGCATGGGATTCAAGTGAATGTTGTTTACTTTACAATGCCTGGCGAGGATTTTGCCGCTCTAGTACGACGTGTAGAGATTGTGAATTTGCGAACTGAGAAGCGAGACATTGAGGTCATTGATGGCTTGCCTGAAATTCTTCCATACGGGGTTACGAACGCTGCTTATAAAGAAGTAGGAAATCTGACGCGCAGTTGGATGGAAGTCTTTAACCTGGAGAGTCGAATCCCTTATTATAAAGTTCGGGCGAGTATGGAAGACGTTGCAGAAGTACGTGAGGTAGAGGGAGGGCACTTTTATCTATCATTCTCGGATGATGAGGTCGTGTTGCCTCCTATTATAGATGCGAATGTAATCTTTGGAAGCGAGCAGTCCTTGCAATTCCCGGAACGATTCCTGACGCATAATATTGATGAACTTCTAGGTACCGTACAGCGTGCGACCAATAAAGTTCCATGTGGTTTCTCAGCTGTGAAGAAAACGCTAGATCAGGGGGGGACATTACCTCTTAACACCTTAATTGGACACGTATCAGATTCTCAGAAGATTCATAGAAAACGAGATACGCTTACACAAACACAATTTATCAATCAGAAACAACAAGAAGCCAGACAACTTGCGGAAGATTTAACAAGTACGATTCAAACGAAGACGTCGTCTCCGATATTCGACCAGTACTGCCGCCAAAGTTACCTTGATAATGTCCTTCGGGGCGGCTTACCTCTAGTTTTAGATAATGGAGGAGAGGGCTTCATTTATCATGTATATTCAAGAAAGCATGGAGATCTGGAAAGGGATTATAACTTCTTCAAGCTAGCTCCTGAGTACTACTCTCAAGGTAATGGAAACTTTAGGGATATGAATCAGAATCGCCGTAACGACCTCTACTTCAACCCGAAAGTCGGTTCGTTTAATGTTCGGATGTTTATGAACTTTATCCAAGCAGATGGGTATAACCCTTTGTTAGTAGAAGGATGCCAATTTGAGGTGGGTAGTGAAGATAAAGCTGAAATCATCAAAGCAACAGGTGTAAATAAGCAAAAAGAGTTGGATGGATTGTTAGATCAACCTTTCACTCCTGGGAAGTTAATGACATTCTTAAAAGACGAGGCGGTTACGCTGAAGCAAGATGCGGAAGACGCGTTTGCTTTAGTTCTCGGTCATGCTGAACAAAGAATGGAAGCAAGTTTCGGTGAAGGATACTGGGTAGACCACTGGACGTATAACATGGATCTGATTGATAATTATTTATCGATTTATCCAGATCAAGTAAACACCCTGCTGTTTGACGAAGAGCGTTATCGATTCTTCGATAGTCCAGTTCGTATTTCCCCTAGAAAAGAGAAGTATGTGTTAACGCCAAAGGGTGTACGACAATACGGGGCTGTTCATGAGGATGAGGAGAAGGAAACGCGATTAGGCATTAATCGAAATGACACCAACTGGTTAAGAACGAATCATGGCTCAGGCGATATTTATGAAACAACGTTAATCGTTAAGCTCGCATCATTAGCCCTTAATAAATTCTCTCTATTAGATGCTGAGGGGATGGGCGTTGAGATGGAGGCGAATAAACCAGGATGGAATGATGCATTAAACGGATTACCTGGTCTGGTAGGTTCCGGTATGAGTGAAACATTTGAACTGAAAAGACTCCTTACTTTCCTCGTTTCTTCATTGAAACGTGTTGAAGAAGGAATACGCATTCCTGTAGAGATGCATTCACTTCTGCATGGAGTGTACGAAAATGTGCGCCTGTGGGAGGATAAAGAGATAACGGACATCCAATATTGGGACCGGGTTGCTTCTCTGCGTGAGGAATACCGAGAGTCTGTCCATTTCGGAATTGATGGTCAGGAAGAAACTGTAGACCATCAGCATCTCCTTACAGCTTTTACCCATTTCTTAAATAAAGTTGAAAGAGGGATTGAAAAGGCTAAGAGCTTCGGTGAAGGTCTTTATCCAACTTACTTCTATTATGAAGCTGCTGATTATGAGGTGATTGACGGAAGTAAGGGGCAAGATGGTTATGATCGTGTAGATGTGAAGCGGTGGGAAACACACGTATTGCCTGCATTTCTTGAAGGGCCTGCACGTGCCATGAAAGTGATGAACGATGCAGAAGACCTCCACAGTCTCGTTCGTCAGAGTGATCTCTATGATCAAGACATTCATATGTTTAAAACCTCAGTGAGTTTAGAAGGGCAATCGAATGAAATTGGCCGAATCAAAGCTTTCACTCCAGGGTGGCTAGAACGCGAATCTGTTTTCCTTCATATGTCGTATAAATATTTGCTATCTTTACTGAAAGCAGGTCTGTACGATAAATTTTATGAAGAAATGCATGATAGCTTAGTGCCTTTCTTAGATCCTGCCATTTATGGAAGAAGCACACTCGAGAATTCTTCTTTCATTGCAAGTTCCGTCAATCCTGATCCTACCTTGCATGGTCAAGGATTTGTAGCCAGGTTAAGCGGATCAACGGCTGAATTCTTAAGTATGTGGAAATACATGATGATGGGGAAAGGTCCTTTCATTATGAAAGAAGGCGAATTATGTTTAGCGCTCTCTCCAATACTTCAGGGTGAGTTGTTTACAGAAGATGGTGAAGTATCGTTTACGTTCTTAGGTCATACGAAAGTGACCTATATCAATCCTGAGCGAAAAGATACATTTGGGGATGACAGAGTAACCATCAAGCAAAGTGTCATTAGTTATCAGGATGGTGAACGTGTAACCCTTCAAGGACCAGATATTGAGGGATCGCATGCTAAAGCGATAAGAGAAGGGAAAGCCACTTCGATTACGGTCTACCTTGCATAACGTTAAGTAAAGAAAGAGCTCTTTATGAGCTCTTTTTTTTGATTTATCTGAAACTTATTGGTGCTAACGTCGTATATATAGATGAAGATAAAAATAAAGATGTTTTTAGTGTAAATTTGCAATTATAATGGAAAAACAACACTTCATTTACATAAAATATGATAAAATGGTATCAGTTTTGTTATATGGAACATTGAGGAAATGTATGGTTCATTATATCTAAAACATTTGAACTAGTGTACAAAGAGGTTAGAAAGGGTTAGATTATGACAGAACATCAAATTCGAACAGTTGTACAACAGCTACTATACGATATGCAAGGGTTGAAAACAAAAGTTAGAGAACTAGAAGACGAAGTGGAAAGTCTTAAACATAATCAATCAAGTGATCCAGGGTCTAAAGAGGAACTAGAAGGTGTTCCGGTAAGTGGGCTTATCATTCATTATTTGCAACGGATCGGAGTCCCTTCTCACATAAAGGGATACAAGTATATTCAAAAGGCTGCCACACTTGTCTTTGAAGACCCCATGTATTTACAGAAGATGACAAAGGCTCTTTATCCGGAGATCGCCAACGCTTATGGAACAACTTCGAGCCGAGTTGAACGCGCTATTCGTCATGCAATCGAACAAGCATGGAAGCGAGGCAGCGAAAAGTTGTTTTCTCAATGGCTTGAATGCCCTGAACACGTATTCGAACAAAAACCTTCTAACCGATTACTCATTACACTACTGGTGGACAAGATTCATAAAGATCGTACAGGTGAACGTGTCCTTTATCAGGAAGTGAATATGTAGTTTGTGAAAAGACCGCTCCCGGAGCGGTCTTTTTATATTTCCTTTAGGGATTAAGTGGAATTCCCTGGTGAAACCATATTCTATGCCTGAAGTGAATGTAATTGAACTGTCTCGCAAAAGATAAAGGAACTATACCTGGAAAGGCGAGATGGTTATGAGAATGATTGTATGTGCTTTAGTGTTGTTAATCGGATGGGGGAGTGCGACAACTACGTGGGCAGTGGAGCCTAAGAAAGAGCTTGCCATTGTGATCGATGATTTCGGAAATGATATGGGAGGAACTGACGCAATGTTAGAACTCCCTGTGCCATTGACTGTTGCTGTTATGCCATTTATGCCGACGACTGCTGAAGATGCGGAGCGTGCCTATTACTTGGGACATGAAGTCATCGTTCATATGCCGATGGAGCCTATGAAAGGGAAGCGAAGTTGGCTGGGCCCTGGGGCGATTACGACAGACCTTTCAGATGAAGAGATTAGAAAACGCGTTCACGATGCAATTCATGCTGTTCCACATGCAGTGGGGATGAACCATCACATGGGGTCTAAAGCAACGGCAAGTGAACGGGTAATGCGGATTGTCCTTGAAGAGTGTAAGAATCATGGCCTTTACTATTTGGACAGTAAAACTACTGGAAGTAGTGTAATCCCGGAGTTGGCAACTGAATTAGGTGTGCCTTATTTAGAGAATGAAATCTTTTTAGATCACGTGTATTCGATTGAGCATATGAAGAAGCAGGCAAAGAGAGTGGAGAAGGAGTTAGTGGAGGAAGAGGATCTTATTGCTATTGGGCATGTGGGAATTGCGGGTGAGAAGATGGTATCTGTTCTGAGCGAATTTATTCCGATATTTAAAAGTAAGGCAGATATTGTTCCCTTGTCTGATCTTTTGCCGTGATAAGAGGAATGGTTTCCGTTAACTTTGGTTTAGAGTAAGGTGGTCCGGAAAACTACTCGCTTTCCTGTGGGGAGAGCTGGTGAGCCTCCTCAACCGGTAAGCAGGTTTCCAGGCCCGCCTTTTCCATATTTGCAGTAACGAAAACATACGAAATATCTGCATAGTTCCTAACAAACTTAAGGAGCGGTGTTAAACTTGCCATAAAAAAGGTGCCAAATCCCTTATTTCAATTGGGATTCTGACACCTTTTTTCTCTACTCTAGCTCATTCTAGTCTATGCTTTGCTAATGGGGTGCGCTTGTTTAGATTAACTTGCGTGACGGTTTACGTCTACGACAGGTTTGTGCATTTTTTGTTTCAAGATCTGGATCACGAACCACGCTGCTACGGCTAGCCAGAAGAGGGAGCCGATGATCATGGACGCGGTGTAAGATAGTCCGAAACCTTCAGGCGCGTAGAAGATGTAGGTACTTACTACTGCTGTCATGAACAAGGCTGGTAGGGAGCAGATCCAGTGGAACTTTTGATTTTGTAGTAAATACATGGCCGCGGTCCATAGCATGACGGTTGCAACAACCTGGTTAGACCAGCCTACATAACGCCAAAGGAAACTGTAATCAATTTGTGTTAAGAAGAATGTAGGAAGAGCAACAGGGATGATTAAGAACAGTGTGCTTAGTTTACCACCTGCTAGCTCCTTCTTGCGAATCCTTCCAATTAAATCTGCAAGCATCATACGGGAAGAGCGAAGTGCTGTGTCTCCTGTTGTAACAGGAAGGATGATGACACCAATTACGGCAAGTACGCCGCCAAATGCTCCTAAGGTGGAAGTACTGATTTCGTTTACAACACCTGCTGGGCCACCGGCGTCAAGAGCGGCTTGTAGCGAGCCTGTACTACCGAAGAATGTCATACCCGCAGCTGCCCATATTAGAGCGATTACCCCTTCTGCAATCATTGCGCCAAAAAATACCTTACGACCTTCGCTTTCTTTTTTCAGTGTACGGGCTAGGATCGGGCTTTGTGTACTATGGAACCCTGAGATTGCACCGCAAGAAACAGTAACCATAAGTAGTGGCCACATCGGCAGTTCGTCTGGATGTAAGTTTTGTACGGTTAGGTTTGGAATTGGATTATCAAAGAAAAATAGTCCGATTCCGATTGATACGGCCATGAAGATTAAGATGGCACCGAATAAAGGATAGACTTTTCCGATGATTTTGTTTACTGGTAAAACGGCTGCTAGTAAGAAATAAGCAAAGATCACAAGTAGTGATGCCATAAATCCAAGTGGTGTCACCTCAGCCATAAGTTGGGCTGGTCCTGCTGTGAAAGCCGCAGCCACTAAAATCATAAGTCCGATTGATAGGATGTTGATGATGGAACTAGCGTATTCTCCTAAGTACTTTCTTACAATCGTAGGATACTGAGCTCCGTTATGTCGTATGGATAACATACCTGAGAAATAGTCGTGAACCGCTCCTCCAAAAATGGATCCCACTACGATCCAGATAAAAGCAACTGGTCCGTATAGAGCTCCCATTATTGCGCCGAAGATCGGTCCAAGGCCGGCGATGTTTAAGAGTTGAATTAAACTCGCTTTCCACCAGCTCATGGGCATATAGTCAAGGCCATCGTTGTTTGTGTAAGCGGGGGTTTGGGATTCATCGTTAATCCCAAAAATTCGTTCCACCACCTTTGCATAAACGAAATAACCTAATAGTAGTAACATGATGGATGCAAAAAATGTAACCATCGCCTAGCCTCCTCTCGAAAATTGAATGTAAGACGTATTCTATACGGATTGTTATACATACACAACCCTTTTTCTGAAAATTTCATTTTTTATCTTATTTTTCTTAGGGAAAAGGGAGGAGCCTTGATGAATGTAAGTGCTTTCAATGATAAAAATCTATATTTCCTTTAAAAAGTAGATTCTTGTTGCTCTATCTTATGGTATAATTCCTCGATATAAGTGAATTTTTATACGAAGTTGCCGTCCTTCTTTAACGGGGATGGGCTTTTTTGTGGAGGAGGATCAAAATGGGGCAAGCAAGATTACCCTCATTTCTTGAGGTTATTAGTGTTTTAGCTATCTTTTTAGCGATTGTATTTTCATTTACAATCTATGAATTGCCGATTCAGTTGGCATTATTTATTTCATTATTTGTTGTCATTGGACTAGGGTTGCTAGTTGGATATACGTATGATGATTTACAAGCCGCTATGATTAAAGGAATTTCAAATGGACTTGAAGCGGTTCTGATTCTTTTAGCAGTTGGGGCGTTAGTTGGGACGTGGATTGCTGGTGGTGTTGTTCCGACACTCATCTATTATGGTTTAGAGTTTATAAATCCTTCCATCTTCTTACTAGCAACGCTCGTGATCTGTTCTGTTACGGCCCTTGCAACAGGAACTTCTTGGGGCACAGTAGGTACAGCCGGAATTGCAATGATGGGGATCGGGGAAGGTCTTGGAATGCCTTTACCGATGGTCGCTGGTGCTATTCTTTCTGGTGCTTACTTTGGAGATAAACTGTCTCCTTTATCGGACAGTACAGTTTTAGCAGCTTCAATGTCGAAAGTAAACGTGATTCAGCACGTGAAGTCGATGCTTTATTTAGACGTTCCGGCCTTTATCATTACAGGTATCTTGTTTACGATCGCAGGGTTTATGTATGGAGGCGGCGAAGCTGATCTTGATAAAGTAAACTCCATTATGGCTTCGTTAACAGATGTATTTAACATTAACGGCTTTATGTTATTGCCGGCGGTTATTGTTATTAGTTTACTAGTTATGAAGAAGCCTTCTATTCCTACCATTTCGTTTGGTGCATTGCTTGGTATTATTTGGGCAATTGGTTTTCAGGGTATGGGGCTTGCTGATGCGATTAGCACAGCGTACAGCGGCTTCAATATTACGTCAGATATTGATTTCATCAATGAGCTACTAGCTGGCGGCGGAATTAGCGGTATGCTTGGTTCAATCGTTGTGATTATCTTTGGTTTAGGATTTGGCGGTTTGCTTGAGAAGATTGGAGTACTTCAGGTCATAATGGACGCTTTCATTAATAAGATTCAATCTGCTGGTAGCCTTACTTCTTCAACACTACTTGTCGGATTCTTCTCGAACGTATTTGGCTGTGCCATGTATGTATCGCTGATTTTAACGCCTAAGATTATGGAAAGAAGTTATGATAAATTAGGATACCGACGCGACACATTGAGTCGTAACACAGAAGTGGGAGGAACAATGACTTCAAGTATGGTGCCGTGGTCAGATAATGGAATTTTTATGGCCGCAACACTTGGTATATCAACGTTCTCTTATCTACCGTTTATGTGGATGAGCTTTGTTTCTATCATTATTGCGCTTATTTACGGCTATACTGGCAAGTTTATGTGGAAGAACCAAGATTCAAACGAAGCAACACAATCCGCATAATAAACATCAACCTAAAAAGCCTGTCCCTATTGGGACAGGCTTTTTTCATATACAACTTTAAAGGAAAGAAGGGTGTCAGACACCGTTTAGTGCTTTAGCGTGAAGAAGGGTGTCTGGCACGCTTCTTTCCTTTAATGTGAAGAAGTGATTTGGTGTTCTATTAAATAAAAAAGGCAAACCAGGGGAGAGGTTTGCCAGTTCCGTATATTAAAGAAAGGAGAAATATGGGTATTCAATTAGTTATCCGAAGATAGTGAACCCATCATAGAAGGGTCAGATTTTAATTGTTGAACCAACTCAGCACCAGCGTCCATGTCTGCTTCGCTTGCATTTAATGCAGCTACAGGATGGAAGCAAGTGATGCCTGTGAAATTACTTAAGTCGACTTCTACACAGATGCCTGTACGGAAGAAGTTACTATATTTGAACAAAGAACCGCTGCATTTTTCAGGGTAAAGAAGTTCTAAAATCGCACAACAACGCTTGCCTTCAACAAATCGCTTCACACGGAAGAATGGAGAAGGATAAAGGCCAGAACAGCCATTAAACTTCTTAACTCCCCACGCGAAGTAAGGTAACAAGCCAGCAAATGTGTTTTCACATCCGCATAGAAGGACGAACGGAATCGTGTCTCTTCCATCGCCGCCGGTAGGGGAAACAAGGTCCTCTATAGCACGGTGGCATGAACCACTTTCGCAGCAGTCACGATCTACAGCGTCTTGTACTCTTGCGATTTCTCTTACTTTATCACATACACAACGGTTAGTACCCGATTTACCACAACAACTCATACACTCAACTCCTTTTTATTTATTACCCGAAGGTACTAATAGAGTATGTTTTTCACTATATTTGGTATAGGGGTTTGTCTCTAGTACTACTAAAATGTACGGTTGTACCCTATTAAAACGTCTAGTTGTTGAATGCATTTTGTATTTAATGTAAATTCAGGTATAATAGGCAAAAGGAACTAAAATGATAGGGGATGGAACAAGGTGAACATAAATGCGATGAATAGGGGAAGTAAACTTATTTTACTAGCATTGGCTATGGCCGTTCTATCGTTTTTCTTTACATGGGTAGATGTAGGGATCTTATCAGAGAATGGTTTTCAGCAGCAGGGATATATGTTTTTAGTTTTTTTCGTGTATCCTGTCTTTCAAGTGATAAGAAGGAGATCGATTCGCTTATTAACGGGGTATGGGAGTGCGATCGGAGGTTCTATATCCATCATAGCCTATATGCTAAGTAAGTCGGGCATCATTTTAGGGGAGCGAGTTAACCTCGCCTCAACGGGGATGTACATCTTTCTCATCGCTACATTCTTATTAATCGCAGGCATTTATTTAAGTAGGAAAGAAGACGCTACGTCTTCTGTCACGGATGCTTCACCTTTATCTAAGTAGAAAGAGCGCTGTCCCTTGTGGGGTCAGCGCTCTTTTTTGGGTGAAAATTATTTGCTGTTTTGAGAGGAGTAGACTCCATCGCTTGAGGAAGAGGATCCCCATTGTTCCTTAAGATCTTTACCTTTTTGTTTTAAAGAATGAGTAGAAGATGTGGACTTCATATACTTCTCATTCCAACTTCTGAGGCTGAATAACATGCAAACTACCGTTAGCCCCGCAAGAGCTGCTGTAGCTGGCCAGAAGTAAGAGGATACAATACCTTCTGTATAAGCCACCCCGATAGGAGAGAATACGATATATGTTTGACCGACACAGGCGAACAAGAAGATCGAAGTAGGCATGGCATATTTCCATGGTGTCATCTCTACGCTAGGATTGTGTGGCATTTGATACGCTGTTTCTCTTGGTTTGACGAATCCAATAATAAGCATGATCGCTAGTTCAGTAGCAAATAGAATGCCGTAGATGTGGATAAAGTGAATGGATACGGTTAGTCCGAATAACTGTTCGAATCCCCATACCATTAAGTAATATGCAAACACGTGGAAGATGACCACAGATTTAGCAGCAATGGCTGGAATCTTTTTCGTTAAAACACCCATTAACACAATGGTTATAATAGGGATGTTAAAGAACCCCGTAAATTTACGAATGAGATCCCATAACCCATTTGGTGCATTTAAAAGCATTGGTGAAATAAAGAATGTTGCTAACGCGATAAGGGTTCCTACCCATTTACTAATTCGGATCATCTGCTGATCTGTAGCGTTTCTATTAATACTTGTTTTATAGATGTCAAATGCAAACATCGTGGAGGCACTGTTTAGCAATGAGTTAAATGAACTTAGGACCGCTCCTAGTAAAACAGCTAAGAAAAAGCCATTTAAGTAAGAAGGGAGTACGTTTGCTACAAGTGTCGGATAAGCTAAGTCCACCGATTGTAATTCCCCTCCGTATTGGTGGAAAGCAATAACACCTGGAATCATCATAAAGAAAGGAACAAGCAGTTTAAAGAAACCGGAGAAGATAACCCCTTTTTGCCCTTCTTTTAAGCTTCCGGCACCTAGTGTGCGCTGGATGACATATTGATTCGTTGCCCAGTAGAACATGTTTGCAAATAGTAGGCCTGAGAAGATGGTGCCAAATGGTACAGAATCATCCGGGCCACCGATTGCGTTTAATTTCTCGGGATTTTCAGTGGTTAACGTTTTTACCCCGTTTAAAAGTTCACCGTCTCCAAGTGATATTAGTCCTAATATTGGCACAATTGCGCCTACAATTAAGAGACCGATTCCATTAATCGTATCTGAAACGGCAACAGCTTTTAGTCCGCCGAAAATAGCGTAAATGGCACCTATTATTCCAATGACCCAAATGATGAGCCATACCGATTGTGTATAAGACAAGTTTAGTAATGAAGGAATGTCAAAGAGCTTCAATACTGCCAGGGCACCAGAGTAAAGCATGGAAGGAATTGTGACAAATACATACCCTAACATAAAGAGTATAACGGTGTAGCGGCGAACCCCTTCATCGAAACGTTTACTTAAGAACTCAGGTAGAGTTGTAATATTCGCGTTCATATATTTAGGTAAGAGATAGAGAGCGAGAAGTACAATGGCAAAAGCAGCTGTAACTTCCCATGCCATGTTCGTTAAGTTTGTACGAAAGGCTTGTCCATTGAGACCAACGAGCTGTTCTGCAGAAAGGTTTGTTAATAGGAGAGAACCTGCTATAACTGTTCCGGTTAAGCCGCGGCCTGCTAAGAAATAACCAGCAGAATCTGAAGTGCTCCCTTTTGTCTTCTTGTAAGATATGTAAGCGACAAGAGCCATAAATAAGATACAAGAAACGATTGTGAGCCAAAGTCCTGATTGTTGCATAACGCATCCATCCTTTTTTGAAATAATAACTTAATCCTCTCATTTCCTTAAAAGGTATATTAGAAACATATAGATGCGAGTTATTGTATAAAATGGGTCTTTTTTACTACTTGAAATGTTTTTAAATTTATGTTTAACCTCTGGGGGTTATTACGATTTTTACATGTGAACATACAGTGAAAAAAGATGAAAAGAATATGGTCTGGAGTGTGTTTGTGCTCTAGTATGCATGGAATCAGCTGGATATACGTGTCGTATGCGTAGTGGCAGGGTTTGGAGGTTTTTCTAAAGAGAAAGGAATACGAAACGCTTATTACGTATTGAAGCAGATAAAAAAAGCCAACATCCCTCCGATCAGGGGTGCTGCTCTATCTTTTTATCAGGGGATGAGCCTGAGTATTATGAAGGGATCTATGGAAGAATTGTCTAGAGGAATTAATAACAATTGTTTGCGTTTTTATCCTTCTTCTTTTAGAAAGTGTTAAGCGAATCGTAACCGTTAAAGAGTCTTCCTACCTGACAACCTGAGGAAGTGTTGCAGATTTTCGGAATCAATCTCAAGTTTAATAACTATTGCGAAATATTACTAGACATCGATTACCCTCCGTTTATAACAGATATAGCCACCACCATGAGCGGCAAAATCTAACCACTCTATGAAGCTTTGGCGCATTACATCAATAAAGGGTGTCTGACACCCTTTACTGCTTTAAAGACACATAAGGTGCCAGGCACGCGTTATTCCTTTAAAGGGATACCGCGTGCCTGGCACTTTTGGTTGGTTAGGTTGTTGTGCTTAGGCTTTGGTTTGCTTTTTCAAGAGCGTGTTCGAAGTCGGCTGTTAGGTCTTCGATTGCTTCGATGCCTACGGAAAGGCGGAGGAGTCGGTTGCAGACGCCGTAACTTGAACGAACTTCTTCTGGGATGTCCGCATGTGTTTGTGTAGCTGGATAGGTAATGAAGGTTTCAACGCCCCCGAGACTTTCAGCAAATGTTACAAGCTCAAAATATTCTAATAATTTAGGAGCTAATGCTTCTTCAGTAACGCGGAAGGAAATCATACCACCTCGCCCTGGGTAAAGCACATCTTGAATAAGCGGATGGTCCGATAGAAATGAGGTAAGCTCTTTCGCATTTTGTTCATGCTGCTTCATACGAAGGGGGAGTGTTTTCAACCCTCGCATAAGAAGCCAGCTATCAAACGGTGATAATACAGCTCCGGAACCATTTTGTTCAAGACGAAGAGAGGCGCAAATGTCTTCATCTTGAGCGACTACTAGCCCCGCCAAAACATCATTATGACCACCAATGTATTTGGTCGCGCTGTGAATGACAAGATCGGCACCTAGTTCAATTGGTCGCTGGATATATGGTGTATAGAATGTGTTATCTACTATAAGGTGAAGCCCATGTTTCTTAGCAACCTCAGATATTTCTTCTAGATCTACTTGATGCATAAGTGGGTTCGTCGGCGTCTCAATAAAGAAGCCTTTCGTATTAGAGTTGATACAGGCTTCAAATTCCTCTTTACTGCTACCGCTCACATAAGAGAAAGAAAGTCCGAACTTTTTAAAATGTGTTTCAAATAAACGATAAGAACCACCGTACACATCCTGAGTTACGATGAAATGATCACCTGGTTCATAGGTTGAAAAGACAGCTTGGATTGCAGCCATCCCTGAGCTGAAAGCAAATCCTTCACGCCCGCTTTCAAGCTGAGCGATTTTATCCTCTAATAGATTACGAGTCGGGTTTCCTGTACGAACATAATCATATCCAGTTGATTGACCAACACCGGCATGACGATAAGCCGTTGACAAATATAATGGAGGGTTAACCGTTCCTGTTGTACTCTCACTGCGGTTACCCGTCTGTGCAAATTCTGTTTCTACCTGATAGCGTCTCATAAGTATCCTTCAACTCCTTTAGTATAGTAAAGCGTGTCAGACACCCATCAATGCTTTAGTGGGTGAAAGGGTGCCAGACACGTTTCAGTGCTTTAGTGCATGAACGCATTCTGTGCATTAGAAAAAGGCTCTTCAGAAGAAGAGCCTTTTATGGGTAAGGTGCACTTCTTCTTATCTTTCAAGTGATTCATCACTTGCTGGAAGGAGCACCACATCATTCAAGATAGGTTGCTGAAGCGTCAACGGACCAGATCCCTCGGCTTCTCTGAATAAGAAATAAGAAAGTGTTTAAATATAATTTTCTCTATACTATACATAATAATTGTTCATCTTGCAATAAGGTATCAGAATTTTTTAACTTGAATGACTTCGTGGACAAAGCGATTGAATAGCTGTTGCATTCGCTCATGTTTTGCAGTCATCATTTCCGCATGCCATTGAACGCCAATCACAAACCCTTCCTCATCCTCTTTCTCAATCGCTTCAATGACGCCGTCGGCTGCGAATGCCGTAGCGCGAAATCCTGGAGCGACTTCTTTAATCGACTGGTGATGGAAGGAGTTTGTAATGGTTTTCTCTCCGAATTGTTCCCGCATTACGCTGTTTGGTTCTGTTGTGATTGAATGTGACTCTTGCCAAGGTTTGTTGTACTGATCATGCTTTAAAGGTTCCTCTTCCATGTACGATACGTCTTGATACAGCGAACCTCCGTGAGCGACATTCAAGAGTTGAACCCCTCTGCAAATAGCAAAGACAGGCTTTCCTTGACGGATCATTTCTTTTGCTAGTATGGCTTCAGAGTGATCTCGTTCTGGGAAAGGTGAGCCCTGCTTCGGTAGAGGCTCTTCATTGTAGAGCAGCGGGTTTACATCTTGTCCTCCCGAAAGAACTAGTCCGTCCATCGCTAAAGCTTGCGCTTGAACCGTTTCGTCGTCTTCAAGAACAGGGAGAATAAACGGAACTCCACCTGCGCGTAATACAGACTGTACATAGTCATTATTCACATAAGCACGGTCGTATCCAGGGAAGCGACCGCCCTGATCAATTATAATACTTCCTGATATACCAATAAGTGGTTTCATACGGAGTGAACTCCTTTTGTTAATTTTTTTTAATTTTTTTCTTTTGACATTCAGATGCTTCTATTATAAAATCCAAGTAATTTGATATGAATTACATGCTATTATAGTATAGCTAGTGTAGTTGTATATAATCAATAAAAAAATAAACAAAAAGGGGCGTTATCTTTGAAGTTATCACGGTTACTTACAGTCTTATCTCTTACTCTAGTACTTGTCGTTGCAGGTTGCAGCAACGGAGGAGATACAGAGGAAGACACATCATCAAAAAATAATGACAAAACTACACCTCCTTCAAGTGAAGAAGGATTAACAATTGCGGTGGAGAGTAATTTTACTAGTTTAGACCCGCATGACACGAACGATAACCAATCATACTCTGCACAGTCTGCTATTTACGAAGGCTTGCTTGGTTTTGATGAAGATTTAAACATAGTGCCTGTATTAGCAAAAGATTTCAGTGTGAATGAAGATTCAACAGAATTTACATTCACACTAAAAGAAGGCATTACGTTCCATGACGGGGCACCGTTCAACGCGGAAGCTGTAAAAGCAAACTTAGATCGTTTATCAGATCCAGAGAGCCAGCTTCGCCGTGCGTCATTATTTGAGCTCGTTGAAAAAACAGAAGTTCTTAGTGAATATGAAGTGAAAGTCACGTTGAAAGAGCCATTTGGCGCAATGCCGAACAACTTTGCACACCCAGCAGCTGGAATGATCAGCCCGAAAGCTTTAGAACAAAGCAATCAAGATATTGCTCGTAACCCGGCCGGTACGGGACCATTCAAATTCGTAGAATGGAAAAGTGGCGACCATCTAACGGTTGAGAAGAACGAAGAGTACCGCGAGGAAGGACTTCCGAAAGTAGATAAAATCGAGTTCAAACCAGTACCAGAAAGTGGTTCTCGCGTTGCGATGCTACAAACAGGAGAAGCAGATTTCGCTTTCCCTGTAGCACCAAACCAAGTTGAAACTCTTAAAGAAGAAGAGGGCGTTTCCATCGAAACGAAACCATCTCTTGTTGTGAAGTACTTCTCTATGAACACAATGAAAGAACCATTTACAGACCCGAAAGTTCGTAAGGCAATGAATTATGCAATCGATAAAGAAGCATACATTAAAGTGGTTTACGATGGCTATGCAACTCAGACGAAATCCGTCATCGCACCGAATACTCAACACTATGAAGAACAAGAGGTTTACGAATATGACCCAGAAAAAGCTAAAGAACTACTAGCTGAAGCGGGTTATCCAGATGGTTTTGAAACAACCATTTGGGGCGGTACAAGCTCATTGAAACAAAAAATGATGTCATTCTATAAACAGCAGCTTAGTCAAGTTGGCGTAACATTAAATGTTGTACCAATGGAAGGCGGAACCTTAGGTGATAAAATTTGGGGAGTGGACAACCCTGAAGATGCTGAACTAGAACTTTATAACGGTGGTTGGTCTCCATCTACAGCGGATGCAGACTGGGGTATGCGCCCGCTGTTTAGCAGCAACTCCTTCCCACCTGACGCCTACAACACAGCTTACTATAAGAATGAAAAAGTGGATGAACTGCTTCAAAAAGGATTATCCACTGCTGATGACAAAGAGCGCGGTGAATACTACGCTGAGGCGCAAAAGATCATTTGGGATGAATCCCCTTGGGTACCTCTTGCCGTACCAGATATTCTTTACGGAAAGCAGGATTACGTTCAAGGCTTAACGATGCTTTCTTCAGGCGTTATGGATCTTAAACAAGCAGAAATCGTATCAGAATAACCAAGGAGAGGTTGAGCGATTAGCTCAGCCTCTTTCATTGCTTATATACGTAAAAAAGGAGGGAGCTCATGCTGAAGTATAGTGTGAAGCGGATATTGGGTATGATTCCGCTATTGTTTGTTATATCTCTAATAGCCTTTATGTTCGTTCACTTGATACCCGGTGACCCCGCGAGGTTAATCGCCGGTACGGACGCGACGATTGAAGAAATTGAGAATATCCGTGAAAAGTACGGATTAGATCAGCCGTTGTACAAGCAGTATATGGACTATATGGGGAATCTATTTCAAGGCGATCTAGGACAGTCGATTGTAACAGGGCGCCCTGTTCTAGACATGTTAGTCGAGCGCTTTGGTCCGACCCTTAGACTGACACTAGCCAGTATGGCCTGGGCGCTCCTGTTTGGTCTCTTAATTGGCGTTATTTCAGCTGTTAAACGAAATAAATGGCCAGATCACTTGTCCATGTTTTTCGCGGTATCTGGTGTATCGATCCCGTCCTTTTGGCTTGGACTTATGATGATTCAACTATTCTCCGTTCAGTTGGGCTGGTTCCCGACAGGAGGAATTGGGGGAATTGAAACGTATATCCTTCCATCCTTTACACTCGGAGCAGGTGTAGCGGCTATTATTGCCCGTTTCACGAGATCGTCATTAATGGATGTGTTAAAAGAAGATTACATTCGCACAGGGCGATCAAAAGGGTTGACCGAATTTAAGGTTATTAATCGACATGCCGTCAGAAATGCACTCATTCCGGTCGTCACGATGTCTGGACTGCAGTTTGGATTCTTGTTAAGTGGCTCCATTATTACAGAAACGATCTTTAGTTGGCCGGGCCTCGGGAGATTGTTAATTAATTCCATAACAGCTCGAGATTATCCCGTAATCCAGTCAGAGATTCTATTATTCTCGCTCGAGTTCTTACTTATTAATCTTTTAGTTGACCTACTATACGGATTCTTAAATCCAAAAATTCGCTATGAGGAGGGGTCATAATGGCGGAAGCAGCGACTAGAAAAGAAGAGGAGCAGGAGAAGAAAGTAACCCCTTTCCAACAGTTTTGGAAATCTTTCAAGAAACAAAAAGTCTCCTTCGCAGCAGGGGTCTTTTTACTTCTATTATTTATTGTTGCCGCTATAGGTCCGTTCATCGCTCCTTATGGCCCCCAAGAATACGATTATGACAATCTTTTATCAGGACCTTCTTGGCAACACTTAGCTGGTACTGATGATTTCGGTAGGGACATCTTTAGCCGTATCCTTCACGGAGCTTGGATTTCTCTATCAGTCGGATTATCGTCTGTCTTTATAGGCGCTTTATTAGGAACGATTCTTGGCATTATAAGTGGTTATTTTGGCAAGTGGGTGGATAGTGCGATTATGCGTGTAATGGACGTCTTGCTTGCGTTTCCTGGCATGCTTCTTGCGATTGGGATCATTGCGATTTTAGGGCCTGGCCTTTTTAATGTCGTTATGGCTGTGGCGATTTTTAGTGTGCCTGTCTTTGCACGCATTATCAGAAGTAGCACGCTAGCCATTAAATCAACGCTTTATGTGGAAGCGACTCAATCCATCGGTTCTTCTCACTTTCGAGTAATTATGAAGCACATTTTTCCAGGCACGGTCTCGACGCTAATTGTGTACTTCACGATGCGTATTGGCTCAGCGATTTTAATTGCAGCTGGACTTAGTTTCTTAGGACTTGGCGCTGATCCATCTACACCAGAATGGGGAGCCATGCTTAGTAATGGTCGCGATTATTTAAACAATGCGCCACACGTAACGTTTTTCCCGGGGCTTGCGATTTTCCTTACCGTGCTTGCCTTTAATTTATTAGGGGATGGACTGCGTGATGCGCTCGATCCGAAAATACGAGATTAGGCCGTAGCGAAGGGAGAGAAGGAAGATGTCAGAACCAATCTTATCAATAAATCAACTGTATACAAGCTTCCGCGTTGACGGTGAAACGATTCCGGCTGTGGAGGGGATTGACCTATCCCTTTATCCTGGTGAAATCGTTGGTCTCGTTGGGGAGTCCGGAAGTGGTAAAAGTGTAACCTCCTTATCTGTAATGCAGCTTCTGGATGAAACTCCAGGGGAAGTGACAGGAGGAGAAGTGCTATTCCAAGGGCAAGATCTATTAAAATTCACAGATCGACAAAAGCGAAAGGTACGAGGAAATGATATCTCCATGATTTTCCAAGAACCGATGACTTCGTTGAACCCTGTTTTGAAAATTGGAAAGCAGCTTGTAGAAGCGATTCGAGAGCATCAGCGAATAAGTCAGACGGATGCGAGGAAGCATGCGATTCACATGCTGAATCAGGTAGGCATTCCTCGTTCAGAAGCGATTATGAACGAATATCCTCACCAGCTTTCAGGAGGGATGCGTCAGCGTGTGATGATTGCGATGGCAATGTCGTGTGATCCGAAAGTGTTAATTGCTGATGAACCGACAACAGCTCTGGATGTAACGATACAGGCCCAGATCTTAGATGTCATGCGCAACATGCGTGATCAGCACAACACGTCGATTCTGTTTATCACGCATGACTTAGGTGTTATTGCTGAGATGTGTGACCGGGTGGCTGTGATGTATTCAGGTCGCATCGTTGAGCAGGGAAGCGTGTATGAGATCTTTGAGAATCCGAAGCATCCTTATACAAAGGGACTTCTTGGTTCCATTCCGAAACTCGGAGCGAAAGAAGATCGTTTAGATTCCATTCAAGGTCAAGTGCCTACAGTAGAAGACCGTCCAAAAGGGTGTAAGTTCGCAAACCGGTGTCCATTTGTTATGGACCATTGCTGGGAAGAAGAACCGCCTTTATTTGATGGTAAGAACAGGTGCTGGCTGCACGAGCGAGAGGAGGCTACAGAATGAAAGAACCGCTATTACAGGTCGATGGTTTGAAGAAGCATTTCGTAAGTCAAAAAGGTTTCCGTAAAAGTTCCAAACAGGTGGTCAAAGCCGTGGATGGTGTATCGTTTGATATTAATCCAGGTGAAACATTTGGGCTCGTTGGAGAATCAGGTTGCGGAAAATCGACAACCGGCCGAATGATAATGCAAATGCTTGAGGCGACAGAAGGGACAATCACCTTTGATGGTGAGCGTTTGGACCAATTGTCAGGCAAGGCCTTGAAGAAAGCTAGGAAAGATTTTCAAATGATTTTCCAGGATCCTTATGCTTCCTTGAATCCTCGCATGACGGTTAGAGATATTATTGCTGAGCCGTTAATCGTTCATGAAATGGAAACCTCTAATGGAATTGATAGAAGAGTATACGAACTACTAGATACAGTTGGGTTGCCTCGCAAGGTTGCAGAACGCTATCCGCATGAATTCAGCGGTGGACAACGACAGCGTATTGGGATAGCTCGAGCTCTGGCTGTTAAGCCGAAGCTGATCATTGCCGATGAGCCTGTTTCTGCATTAGATGTGTCGATTCAATCTCAAGTATTGAACTTGTTGAAAGACCTCCAAGATGAATTCGACTTAACGTATTTATTCATTGCGCATGACTTAAGTGTTGTTGATTTCATTTCAGATCGTATTGGTGTTATGTACTTAGGGAAGCTCGTGGAAATTGGAGATCGTGACTCTATCATACAGAATCCACAGCACCCATATACCAAAGCGCTACTATCAGCTGTACCAGTTCCGGATCCAAGAGCGAAGAGGGAGCGGATTGTCCTAGAAGGTGACCTACCAAGCCCCTCAAATCCACCATCAGGCTGCCCCTTCCACACTCGTTGCCCGTTCGCCTGGGACCGCTGTGTGAACGAAACACCAGAGCTCCAAACAGCCGAAACAACAGGCCACACCGCCGCCTGCCACCTCCTTGACGAGCTTTAGTGAAGTAAAGCGTGCCAGACACGCGTCAGTGCAGTAGAGAAGTGAAGGGTGCCAGGCACGCGTTAGTACGGTAGTGAACGAAAGGGTGTCTGCTGCTGTACTCTAGCTTTGTTAGCAGAATTGGCCTAAAAAACGGTTTTAATCGTGTATAAGACTCTCATATATATGAAAAAAGAAGCCTTTCCCGCTAACCGGGAGGGCTTCTTTACGTTAAGGTCTTAAAATGTGCGTTCCACTGCTTCGCTTTTTCTAGTGCAAGAAGATCTGATTTAATTTCCCCTGGCTTTACAGCGTTTGCTATCACATAGTCCGTATAAGTCATACCAACAAAATCAAAGATATGCCCGAATTGCTGAATAAGAGGGAGGGCTGTGATATGGGGGTTACTTCCACCAGCAGTCACCACATAAGCCTGCTTTTCCCTCAAGGAATCTTTCATGTTAAAGCGCTCATCTCTTAAATACTGACTCCAGCGATCAAAGAAAATCTTCATTTGCGCAGACATTCCGAACCAATAGACAGGCGTTGCGAATATGATGATATCATGAGCTAGCAGTTGTTCTAGAACCCATTCATAATCATCTGCAGAAGGAGAAAATCCTTTCTCGCTATGGCGCTCATCAATAATCGGATCGAGTTTATAATCGCCTAAAAAAAGTTCCGTATGCTGAACCCCGTCCATGATCTGATGAACCAGATATTCCGTATTCCCCTCACGCCTTGAACTGCCTAGAAGCGTTAAAATTTTCATCGTATCACTCCTTCTTAGTGTTTTCCATATAAAGGGGCTTTTAGGGAGGATCATAAACCCCAATAGGATTATTGCCTTTTTAAATTGTACCATTGTATGCACCATCAACGTTATCTATAATAGATGATACTAATCATTCAAAATATTGATGGGAGACAGGTATGGATTTAAAGTTATTTGAAACCTTCCACGAGGTAGTCAAGTCAGGAAGTTATACAAAGACCGGCGAAGCTTTGGGGTACGCTCAATCAAGCGTAACGACACAAATTAAAAAGATAGAAGATTATTATGGAATAAAGTTATTTGAGCGAGTAGGGCAAAGGATGCGTCTTACATCTTCAGGTGAAGAACTACTCTACTACACAAAACAAGTGGAGAATCTATTAGATGAAGCGAAAATTCGGTTATCAGAAGGGAGCTCTGTAAGAGGTACAATTCGAATTGGGACGGTCGAATCTTTGGCTGCCTATTTTATCACGCCTTATATTAAATCATTAAAAACACGTCATCCCGACCTTGTTATTCAACTTGAGGCAGGGCTTTGTCCGAATTTAAAGCAAGGAACGGTCGAGGCCAATTTTGATGTAGCTATCCTTTTAGATCGGTATGTGAATCATCCAAGCTTAACCACGATTCCAATTCGAGAAGAGGAACTCGTACTCATTGCCCCACCTAATCATCCGTTATCAAAAGAGTCTCATCTGGATCTAAAAGCTTTGGCAGCGGAAACACTTATTTTGACAGAACAGGGCTGTTCATACCGCACTTTGTTTGAGGACTTGCTTCGAGAAGAAGGGGTAGACATTCAATCTGTCATATCTTTTACTAGCCTCGAAGCGATCAAGCAATGTGTAGCAGATGGTCTTGGGATTGCGCTCTTACCTAAGATTACGGTAGAACAGGAATTAAAGCAGAATAAGGTAGTTGAGCTACCGTTTCACCATGAGAAGTTAACCTTATGGACGCAGCTTGTATACCAAAAGAAGAAGTGGATTACACCTCCAATTCAAGAGTTATTGACCCTTATAACAGATCAAGCAGAGTAGCCATCATTTTTATTGATATCTATCATTAAAAACCTTGCATAATGGTTGGCTCCCTTAGCATGGTATGATGGCCGGTGAGGTGATTTTATGAATACATTTTTACAACACAATCCAACTAAACTTTATTTTGGCGAAGGTCAAGTTGAACATATTGCAACAGAAATTCCTGAAGACAGCCGGGTTCTCCTTGTATATGGGGGCGGAAGTATTAAAAGGAATGGTGTCTATGATGCCGTAATGGGTCAGTTGAATAGTATGAATGCTTCTGTCTTTGAACTTTCTGGGGTTGAACCGAATCCTCGTTTAACAACGGTAGAGAAAGGGGTTGCGATTTGTAAAGAAGAACAAATCGACTACCTTTTAGCTGTTGGAGGGGGGAGTGTAATTGATTGTACAAAAGGAATTGCGGCTGCTGCTCATTATGATGGTGAGGCGTGGGATTTATTTACACAGAAAGCTCCTATCGAATCAGCCATTCCCCTTGGCACTGTGCTTACATTGGCAGCAACAGGATCTGAGATGAACCCTGTATCTGTCATTACAAATTGGGACACGAAAGATAAAATTGGCTGGGGTTCACCACATGTGTATCCAACATTCTCTATTCTTGATCCATCCTATACGTTCTCAGTACCTGAAGAACAAACGGTATATGGAATCGTTGACAGTATGTCCCATGCATTAGAGCATTACTTTCATCGTACAGAGAATACGCCAATGATCGATGGGTTTATTGAGTCCTTATTAAGGACAGCCATTGAAACAGGACCGAAGCTTGTTAGAGATCCTCGATCCTTCGACCACCGTGAAACGATGATGTACCTTAGTACCACTGCTTTTAATGGAACACTCTCTAATGGAACAGATGGCGGAGATTGGGCTACACACCGCATTGAGCATGCGATCAGTGCAGTCTATGACATACCTCATGGAGGCGGATTGGCGATTTTGTTCCCTAACTGGTTAGAGCACGTACTTGAAGAAGATCCAACACGTGTAAAGCAGTTAGCTGTGAGAGTCCTTGGAGTGTCACCTGAAGGAAAAGAAGATAAGGAAGTGGCGCTTGAAGGGGCAAAAGCCTTACGTGACTTCTGGAATTCAATTGGAGCACCCGATCGATTAAGCGACTACGAGATTGATGCTGCCCATTTCGATGACATTGTTAAGAAAACATTTATCAAGCCAGGTGTCGGGACGTACAAAGAGATGGACCATGCTAGCGTTCTTGATATTCTGAATCGTTCATTATAGCACGTTACATATAAAAGGAGCGCATCTATCCAATAGAGGCGCTCCTTTTATTTAGTAGGCGAAGCTAGTTGCTTTCATAATCAACTGAATTAGCTATATCAATCAGTGACTCCATAGTAACTTTACTAGAAATCTTTAAAGAATAATAAATCCAACACTAACAGAGCCCAAGAAATATATAGAAAAAAAGTCACATATATGGTACTTTTAATACTAGATTACAACGTAAATAGGCAAATATATCGAAAGGTATGGACGCAAAGCCACGAGCCTAAAGTCTTAAGGAACACGGTCGTCGGGCTGCAACTTTCGAGAGGTCTTCGTTTGAGACTTCTTTTTTTAATCTATTCCTTTTCATTGTGTCTTTTATGTTTACTTGGAGGGAATCAAAACGAAGAACGTGTATTTTTTCGCTAAACGATTAAAGTTCTAAGGATAGGGTATAGTGAAGAGGAGTGTTCATAAGCATATAAAGACTGTACTATTTGCTTGATCATGAGGCAATCGCATACCAAAAAAGAATACATTGGATATGAGGAATCAATCAACCATGGAAAACAACCCAAACAATCGAATTACAAAAGAAGATATTGATCTACTTATTCAGAAGTTAGATGACTTAATTAATGAAGAAGAGGACAATATTTCTTGTAAATAAGAAATAAAACGCCCAAGCTTATCATAAGCTTGGGCGTTTCTTTATAGGGAGAACCTATTTACTTCATCGTCTAATCGCTCAGAAAGTTCAGCTAATTCTTTAGAGCGGTTAGAGATCTCTTCCATAGAACTGCTCGATTGCTCTGCAGACGCTGCGGCTTGTTCAACACCTGCTGCAGATTCTTCTGAAACAGACGCGATCTCTTCTATAGAATGATTCATTTCTTGGCTGTTATCTACGATTTCGGTTAGCGTTGTGGTGACTTGCTGGATGTTTGAGGCCATATCTGACACGGACTGATAAATACTCTCGAATGTTTCACCTGTCACTTTAATTTGTTTTGATCCCTTATCAACCTCAGCATATCCTTGTTCTAAAGACTGCACAACAGTAGCGGATTCCGACTGAATGGTTTGAACGATTCCTGTGATTTCGACAACAGAATGGGAGACTTGTTCAGCCAACTTCCTTACTTCATCAGCCACAACCGCGAACCCTTTACCGTGTTCTCCTGCACGTGCTGCCTCAATTGCCGCGTTTAACGATAAGAGGTTGGTTTGGTCGGCAATGTCTCGGATGACTTTAACAAGTTTTGATATTTCTTTCGACTGAGCATCTAGCCCTCTTACGCTATCAACCGATGTTTTCACAATGCCATCGATTCGCTCCATTTGCTCAACAGACTGATTCATTAAGTCTGTGCCTTCTTTTGTCATCGTTAACACGCTTGCTGATGTGTTTGAGATCGTTTCGCCGCTCCTGTGCGCTTGTTGAATTTCTTTGAGGAGATGATCCATCATGACTGCAAGGCGAGAGGAACTAGTCGCTTGTGTTTCAGCTCCAGACGATAACTCTTCCATGGTTACTGCGATTTGTTCACTTCCTTCTTTTACTTCATAAGAAGACTGTGTGAATTCCTCACTTTGTTTTGTGACAGTAGAGGAGACGCTCGCGATGTTTGAGATCATATCCTTTAAATCGTTTTTCATTCCATTAATAGCGATTGTAAGAGAACCAATTTCATCTTTTGAGTGGTGATGAATGTCATCTGAATCTAACCTTCCTTGAGCGACTTCGTTTGCTAAGTTGGTCACTTTACCTAGTGGCTTAATTCTGCGATAAAGCGTCAGATATGTAGTCGCGCTTAACAAAATCATAAGTCCTACTGCACCAATCGTTAAGTATAAAAAGGTCTCCATTTGGCGTTTGGCTGAGCCTGCTTTACGAGCTCCGAGGGCTACAAGCTCAATCTGGAATGTTGCTAAATTCTCATCAATACTAGCTTTCATACTTTGATAATTCTGATCAAACACTCTCATTTGAGCCATCTCCATATTGTTCTTCTCAACAGAAGAAATGGCTTTTGCTTCGATTTGTGCTAATTCATTTGATTTCTTCACAGCTTCTTCTACATGAGCCATGATATCGTCAGGAACATTGTATGTAGCTAATTCGTCTAAGGCGCTGTCTCTCCGCTTTGTTTTCTTTACTTCGGTGTTATAGTTTTCAAGATTTTCCGGTGCTCCGTATTGGGAGTAAATGCGTACCTGGTTCGTCAAAAAATCTGACGCTTCCTGGACCTGACGTCCTAGGCTTTGAAACTTCATTTGTTGTTCGACTGCTTCTGTTCGGTTGCTGATACTCATAAATAGCAATGATAAACTAATGATGGCAACTGCACCAAGCAACGTAACGGTTAACCCAATTCCTTTTACTAACTTGGATATTTTCAAGTGACCCACCCTTTCTTTTCAATTCTTATAAACGCATCATTCATAAGGCTCCCTCTAATTCCAAATATGTGGGTAAAAAAACCTATCCTCCTTTTTATCGGTCATTATGAAACAATATCAATTAAAATAGGTTAAAATGTTAGAAAATTAAATCAACTATTGAGTTGAGTAGAAAAAAGCCAGGGAGAGATCCCTGGCTTTGGTTATAGTGTAGCATTGTAAAGTTGTTTGGCTGCATGTGTACCATTTGGATGTGCGGTGATAGCGGATATGAAAGAGCCGCCGTCTGCGCCTGCTTCGAACACATCTTTTAGATTACCTGAATGAATACCGCCGATAGCGACGATTGGGAAGTCATGAACTTCTTTTCTAATCTTAGTTAAGCCTGTTAATCCGATAGGTGTTTTGGCGTCTATTTTTGTAGACGTTTGATAGATGGGACCGACCCCAATGTAATCGATGGAATCGAAGGGTGAGCTTAAGGCCTCTTCTAGAGAAGTGATGGAGAGACCGATCATAAGCCCGCTACACCGATTCACAACTTCACGAATATCGGAGTCATCCTGCCCAACATGAATGCCATCAGCTTTTATCCTAAGAGCAAGATCAACATCATCGTTGACGATAAAGGGGATCTGGTACTCCTGGCAAATGAACTGCAAGTCTTTTGCTAACTGGATTTTCTGATCACCTTTAAGGGAATGGGGACCTTTCTCCCTATACTGAAAACAAGTAATTCCACCCTGAATCGCTTCTAACAAAATATCTCTGGGGTTTCTTTGACAATCTTGACTCCCCATAATGAAATAGAGCTTTAATAAGGATTTAATCTGAGCTTTCATCTTGTTTCTACTTTCTGACGCTTTCTAACTTCCTCAGGTGTGATGGTGTAAAGGGCATCTAGGAAGTAAGGGTGAAGGGTCCCAGGTCCTTCAACGTGCGGGTGTTCCACAGCGATTTCACTTGCGATTGTATAGACGGATATGGCTTCAACGACTTTCTGGACGTTTGGGCCTTCAAGAGAGAGGAAGGCCGTTAGAATAGAGCTGAGTAAGCACCCGGTGCCTGTAATGCTACCTAAGAGCGGGGTGCCATTCAGGCATACAACGGTTTCATTTTGGTTGGCGATCACATCCGTTTCCCCGGTTAGGGCGATTAGACAAGTAAGGGAAGTGGCTGCTTTTTGAGCAAGCTTTACTACATCTCCATCTCCAGCTGAATCGACACCTCTTGATTGCCACTGATTCTCACCAATTAAGGCTGCAATTTCACTGGCATTTCCGCGAATCGCTGTAATATTTAGTTCATCTAGAAGTCTATGACAAGTTTCCAGACGAAAAGGAGTAGCACCAGCGCCTACAGGGTCTAATACAACGGGAATCCCTTTTTTGTTGGCCGCTTTTCCTGCCAAGAGCATGGCTTCTACATCTGTTGAGGAAATCGTTCCAATATTTAATAGAACACCACTTGAAATGCTTGCCATGTCAGATACTTCATCAATAGATTTTGACATAACAGGAGCGGCTCCAATGGCATATAACCCATTAGCGGTAAAATTCATGACGACCTCGTTTGTTAGGTTATGAATAAGTGGCGTTGTTTCTCTTAACTTTTGCAAATAAGTCATTATACATATTCTCCTTTCCGTTTTGTGTTCTGATAAGCCCAATGATTCGTAGGTCCTTGGCCGTGCCCAATCTCGAGTGTATGTTCAATGGCTGCTGATATGAAGGTCTTAGCCACACTCACGGCTTCATTTAAGCTTTTGCCTTTTGCAAGTTCAGCTGTGATCGCAGCTGCATAGGTGCACCCGGTCCCGTGTGTGTGCAATGTATCAAAGCGAGGAGAGGTAAAGGTTTTGAACGTATCTCCGTCGTAAAAGAGATCAGTTGCTTCTCCATCAAGATGACCTCCTTTAATGACAACAGAAGAAGAGCCAAAATCGTGTACAATCCTTTTGGCAGCATCGTATCGATCTTCTTCTGATTCCAAGCTTCTCCCTGTTAACGCCGCTGCTTCCGGAATGTTTGGTGTGACAATCGTTGCAAGAGGGAGGAGCTCATCGCGCATGGCTTGCAATGCTTTATGATCAACGAGAGCATCACCGCTTTGGGCAATCATGACAGGATCCACGCAAAGAGGTAACGTAAGAGGACGCAGGTGCTCTGCAATGGCTTCAATCATTTCAGAATTTGCAATCATTCCTGTTTTGACCGCGTGAACAGGCATATCGTTCGTAACAGATTCAAGCTGCTCTTTTATAAAACTAGCTTCTAAATGGCGAATTCCCTTCACACCTAACGTGTTTTGAGCAACAACAGAAGTGATGACAGACATACCGTACACCTCTAATTCTTGAAAGGTTTTAAGATCTGCCTGAATACCTGCGCCCCCACTAGGGTCCGTGCCCGCAATTGAAAGAGCACCTTTCACGTTACGCATGACTCGTCACCTCTTTGAGAGAGGAAGTTGGCCATGTTTCCAAGCGGTACGCCATTTCCCAGAATGCCCACTCTAACTGACAGCTCTTTATAAAAGCATCTTTCATGGCTTTCTTTTCCCGAGGTGAAGCAGTCTCTGCCCAGGCGTCTAGTTTTTTGCGAAGTTGATTCGTTGTGGCTTTTATTTCATCGTTCACATAAAAGGTGATCCACTCATAAAAAGGGTGGTCAGGTGTTGGCTGCACGTGCTCCATTAAATAGTCCCCAATTTCTAGGTACGTCCAAGGGCATGGAAGGAGTACCGCCAAGATTTCTCCAAGTGTCCCTTCGTGGGCATGGGTCTTCATATGTTTAATGTAGTGGTCAGCCGTAGGGGGAAGGGGATATCCCTGTAAATCCTCATACGGGGTTTCAATATAAGCGCATAGATTGTGATGGGGATGAATCTCGCTATTAAGAACAAATTCGATATTTTCTTTGAAAAACGCGATATCCTCCCGATCGCTACATTTAGAAATCGCAATTCCATACACATTCATGAATGCATGAAGGTACTCGGCATTGGCTTTCACGTAATGAGCTACGGCTTCTTTTGGGAGGTCTCCTTCTCCAATCCCTTTCACAAAAGGATGGTTGAAAATTGCTTGAAAAATCGGCTTTGCATCATGACGAAGTTGGTCAGTAAATGACATAGTAGTTGCCTCCTGGTTTTATTTATAGGAAGTGAACCAGGTAGTGAGGAGGGAGGGGGTTGGGGGTGTTGAACATAAAAAAACCGCTCCTAGAACTGGAGCGGTTTCTGGATTATAAAATAATAGATTGAGAGATCACATGAGAATAATGCGCCCACAAATCTTAGGTATAACAAATCCAACCGACTCCACTTCCCTTCGCTGGTACTAACCAGATCAGGTTCAAAGGGACCAAGGATTTCTCCTTATCTCAGCCAAAAAATGGGCGCCCCTAGTGGACTTCCTATATTGTACCGATACCTTAACATAGGTTTCCTGGATTTGTCTACATTGGAAAGGGTCCGTTACTTTAAAAGGGTTTGGGCTGGATGGGGGACAACTCGCTTTCCTGCGGCCCCACACGATGGGGGGTCGTTCGACGTAGTCACAGGACGTGACGTTTCTAGTCGAACTTCCTCTTTCTTTTTTACCTCCTCGTTCGCTGTCGCTCACTGTGGGGTCTTGCCTAGGCTCATATTTCCGCGGGAGTCTCGCAGTCCCCCATCCAGCCCTGGCTGTTAATAGAAAAACGGACCCACAGAAAAAGGAATGTATCACGGCTTATGTTAAGAAAGCAACGGAGGAATTTTTTCTCGAACTAAAGCCTTCCAGGATTAATAGACCATTTTTCTAGCTAAAAGATTAGGAGATTTGCAAAGTTGGAAGGTTGTGTTAGTCTAATAAACAAAGTTTACAAGATTTAATGATACTACTAGGGGAGCCTGAATGGGCTGAGAGGGGAGCAATGGAGCTTCCTGACTCTTACGAACCTGATCTGGGTCATACCAGCGGAGGGAAGTAGTCAGGCGATACGTCTGTATACTCTACCATTCGAAGTCAGGTCTATTACAAGATCTGGCTTTTTTGTTTCCCCTTATTTAGAAAGGGAGAGGAATGTAATGAACAAAACAAGAATGATCACGACAATGGCAATCTTTGTAGCGATTGGGACGTTAGGGGCGCAAGTGTTATGGTTTCCGGCTGGGATCGCCAAAGCCTATCCTGTACAGCATGTTGTCAATGTACTGGCAGCAGTGACTTTAGGACCGCTCCCGGCTGTAGCCATTGCGTTTGTGATTGGCATTTTACGTGTTCTTCTAGGGTTAGGGACGCTTTTAGCTTTTCCAGGAGGGATGATTGGGGCTCTACTGGCAGGGATTTTTTATAAGATTTCCAAGAGAAAAGGATTGGCTGTTGTTGGGGAAGTGTTGGGTACAGGTGTGATTGGTGCGTTGTTTGCAGTACCTTATGCGCAATTATTTATGGGTACTTCCGTAGGGGCTCTAGCGTTTTTACCGCCTTTTTTCGTAAGTAGTGTGTCAGGTGCTTTTCTTGGGTGGTTTGTGCTGTCGAGAGTTGGGGAGAGGTTGAGTGTTCGTAGGGTTTGAAGTGTATGGTGTGATGCAACTCGGTTTTGAGTATAGATATGCTTATTTCTGACCTTTTATAGTCGATGACCAATCAAAAGGTAAGAGAAAGGCTTGATCTGTAACCTTTTAATTGCTAGAAACGGTAAAAAGGTAATAGAACAACACTATCTACGCCCTTTTGAGAGATAAGTGCTTCAAAAGGTCAGAGATAACCTGAATCAGTGACGTTTTATGGTGAGAGTTTTAGAAAAGGTAAGAGATCCAGTCAGCGGATAGCCTAAATCAAAAGAAAAAGCCCAGACCATATTGGACTGGGCTTCTCATTCACTTGTTTGCATCTAGCTGCGGCGCCCGGCAACTAGTAGACTTCCCTCACCTCCGGTCGATTAGTCAACATCGATTCGCTTATGCTCATCGTGTTTCCTAGATCTCGCGGTGGTTCAGTCCAGTCTATACGTTGCTAAACGGGCACCTCCGCTTTTGTTATAGCTTTCAAGAAGCTACAAATGACGTGCTTTTTTGAGCTGCTGATACAGGGGTTGGTTCTTCCTGCTGGCTCAAGTTTTGAATCATGGGTAATCGTGCAAGATCCATGTTGCCTCCGCTTACGATGATTCCCGTATGATTCGATTGGATGTTGGAACCGTGCTCGAGAACAGCTGCAAGTGCTGAGGCTCCGGCTCCTTCGACAAGTGACTTGTTTCGCTCAAGCATCGTAACGATGGCTTTTGCGATGTGTGTTTCTGACACGGTTACGATCTCATCGACGTATTGCTTGATGAGTGGGAACGTGTTTTGACCAGGTTTCTTCACGGCGATTCCATCTGCAATGGTGGAAACACTCTTTAAGGTGGAAGGTCCTTGTTTGTAATACTGATTGTACATAGCACTCGCTCCTGCAGACTGCACGCCGATGATCTTAATAGACGGCTTCACAGATTTAGCTGCAACGGCGACACCACTAATCAGTCCGCCTCCTCCGATTGGAACAACTAGCGTATCAAGGGATGGATTTTGTTCAAGCATTTCAAGAGCAATCGTACCTTGGCCGGCCATCACGTCATAATCATCAAATGGATGAATAAAGACGCTGCCATTTCGGCGCTGATCAGCACATGCTGCCTCAAATGATTCTTGGAAAGATTCGCCGGTCAGCACGATTTCAGCTCCGTAGCTCTCTGTTGCCTTGACTTTAGCCTCTGGCGTATGCTCAGGCATAAAGATTTTCGCCTTGATTCCTCGTTTGGAAGCGGCAAGGGCTACACCTTGTGCGTGATTTCCTGCAGATGCAGCGATGACACCTCTTTTAGCTTCTTCTTTAGTTAGCTGAGAAACTTTAAAGCTGGCCCCCCGAACTTTGAAAGCACCTGTTTTCTGCATGTTTTCCATTTTGAAATAAACTTGTTTTCCTGTTAGGTCGTTGATTGATGTTGAAGTTGTTAGTGGGGTGCGGTGGACCACGTCTTTAAGGTGCTCCATCGCCTCCGTGATTTTGGTTCCTGTTAAGCAATTCCCAATGTCTTCACACTCCTACTTTTTTAGATTCGTATTGCTTGATCTTATTTTCATGGGTGAGGGTGACGGATATGTCATCCCACCCATTGATCAACATTTCTTTTTGGTAATCATTGACTTCAAACGACGTTTTGAATCCTTCATTGTCGTATATAACCTGGTTTTCAAGGTCAGCGGTTAAATGATACGTTTCGTTTTCTGCTTTTTGAATGAGCTGGCTAATTTCTTCTTCTGGTAGTGTGACAGCAAGAATGCCGTTCTTCACGCAGTTGTTAAAGAAGATATCGGCAAAGCTTGGGGCAAGTATGACTTTGAATCCATAATCTTCAAGTGCCCAAGGAGCATGCTCACGAGATGAGCCGCAACCGAAGTTCTCACCTGCAACGAGAATAGAAGCCCCGTTGTACTTAGGTTGATTTAATGAGAAGTCTTCTTTCTTTGTTCCATCATGATGAAAGCGCCAGTTGTAGAAGAGAAACTGGCCAAACCCTTGTCGTTCAATGCGTTTTAAGAATTGCTTCGGTATAATCTGATCAGTATCTACATTGGAGCGGTTTAACGGATAAACCAAACCCTCATGCTTCCGAATCGGTTCCATTGTCTTATCCCTCCTGGTAAAGGGGGGAGAGATCGCTTTTCTGCATTAAAGCAGAAGAGCGTGCCAGTCCCCCTTTGTTGCTTTAGCGTAATGAACGGTGTCAGGCACGCTTTAGTGTTGTAAAGCGCTTGTGAATTGGCGGACGTCTGTGAAGTGGCCGGTGATGGCTGCGGCTGCGGCCATTTCTGGGCTCACTAGGTGAGTACGTGCGTCTGTTCCTTGTCGTCCTTCGAAGTTACGGTTTGATGTGGAAGCACAGCGTTCTCCTGGTGGAATGACGTCATCGTTCATAGCTAGGCACATGCTACAGCCGGCATCCCGCCATTCGAAGCCTGCCTGTTTGAACACGACATCTAATCCTTCTGCTTCAGCTTGTAGTTTTACGGATTGAGAACCAGGGACCACGATAGCTGTTATAGAAGAGTGAACCGTTTTGCCTCGAACAATTTCGGCAGCTTTTTGCAAGTCACTGATCCGTGAATTGGTACAAGAACCAATGAAGACGTGCTCAATTGCAATGTCTGAAATGGGCTGATTCGGCTGTAAATCCATATAGTTTAAAGCGTGTTCAATCTCTGCCCGCTTATTATCTGAAGTAGCTTCAGCAGGGTCTGGAACTGATGCTGAGACCGGCAGGCACATGCCTGGGTTTGTTCCCCACGTAACTTGTGGTTCGATTTCAGAAGCATCGATCTCAAGCGTATGATCGTACACAGCGCCTTCGTCTGAAGCTAGAGCCAGCCATTCATCTGCGGCTTCATCGAAAGCCGCACCTTCTGGAACGTGGCGTTTACCGCGAAGGTACTCGACTGTTGTTTCATCAGGGCTAATTAAACCAGCACGTGCACCGGCTTCAATCGACATGTTACAAACTGTCATACGCTGTTCCATCGTAAGGGAGCGAACCGCATCGCCTGTATATTCAATCACATAACCTGTTCCGAAGCGTACCCCGTATTTCCCGATAACAGCTAGTATTAAATCTTTCGCTGTAACGCCTGTGCCAAGCTCTCCGTTTACTTTTATGTTTAAAGTTTTCGGAGATGCTTGCCAAAGAGTCTGTGTGGCTAGCACGTGTTCAACTTCACTCGTTCCAATACCAAATGCTAACGCGCCAAATGCACCATGTGTAGAAGTATGACTATCTCCACAAACGATTGTTTTGCCTGGCTGAGTAAGACCAAGCTCAGGTCCGATGACGTGAACAATGCCTTGATCAGGGTGATCAATATCAGCTAAAGGGATGCCGAATTCATCGCAATTTTGTTTTAACGTCTCCATTTGTTTCTTAGAGACGGCATCTTTAATGATATGACGTTCACGCGTCGGTACGTTATGGTCCATCGTGGCGTAGGTGCGTTCTGGGCGACGAACAGAACGACCGTTCATGCGTAATCCTTCAAACGCCTGTGGTGATGTGACTTCATGAATTAAATGGAGATCGATATAGAGTAGATCTGGCTTTCCTTTTTCTTGATGGACAACATGTTGATCCCAAATCTTTTCAACGATTGTTTTGGGCTGGGTCATGGTCTCACTCCTTTATGAAAAAATAGGGGAGGGGACATAAGGTGTTTGGTCACCTTATGTCCATCTCACTAAACGTAACAAGTCATAATACTGTGTGTGGCATCTTGTGTCGTCACTCGCTCTAGGACGAGGCGAGTCATTTCTTTAGTGCCGACTTGTTTACCGCCTTTAACGTCTAAATCGCCTGTGCAGTAGCCATCCTCTAGTACTTGTTGAACAGCTTCTTCAATCACAGCTGCTTCTTTCTCTAATCCGAATGAATGGCGAAGCATAAGTGCGGTTGAAAGAATCGTAGCAAGTGGATTTGCAACTCCTTGACCTGCGATGTCTGGTGCTGAACCGTGAACTGGTTCGTATAACCCCATACCGTCTTCTCTGAGACTAGCAGAAGGAAGCATCCCGAGTGATCCCGTTAATACAGAAGCCTCATCACTCAAAATATCGCCGAACATGTTCTCTGTAACGATGACGTCAAACTGTCTTGGATTTGTGATGAGCTTCATCGCAGCTGCATCGACTAGCAGGTGTTCTACTTCAACATCCGGATAATCTGCCTTTTTCTCCTCAACGACTTCTCTCCAAACTTTACTTGATTCTAAGACATTCGCTTTATCCACGCTTGTTAAGTGTTTGCGTCTTAAGCGAGCGCTCTGGAACGCATTATCTACAATTCTCTCAATTTCATGTCGCTGATAGGAGAGGGTATCAACAACTTCTTGGCCGTTGTTCCGTCTTTCACTAGGTGTTCCAAAGTATAGACCACCTGTTAATTCACGAACGATTAGAAGGTCACTCCCGGCAACAACTTCATGTTTCAACGGGGAAGCGTGGAGAAGTTGATCGAACCCTTTGATTGGACGAAGGTTAGCGAAAAGACCAAGCTGCTTGCGGATCCCAAGAAGCCCTTTTTCTGGGCGAAGGTGAGAAGGATTTTGATCCCATTTTGGTCCACCAACGGCTCCTAGTAAAACAGCATCGGATTGCTGACAAGCTCGAACTGTATCTTCTGGGAGAGGAGTGCCATGTTTATCAATGGCTGCTCCTCCAATATCGTGTGTATGATACGTAAATGTATGGTGGAAGCGTTCAGTGACGGCTTCTAGAACTTGTTTAGCAGACTCGATGACTTCCTGACCAATTCCATCACCAGGTAACAATACGATTTGCTTTTCCAATAGTAGAACCTCCTTATACGGGCGCAGATTGTTTATTTAATAGTTGTTGATTTAAAATAACGCGGTTAACGGCATTTAAGAATGCGTTCGCAGAAGCTTCAAGAACATCTTGTGCTGCCCCACGGCCGCTCGCTGCCGTTCCGTTAACAGTTAGCCTTACGTGTACTTCTGCAAGGGCGTCGCGTCCTTCACCAACTGAACTCAAGCGATAATCTTCTAAGTGAATATCCTCATGGATTAGAGCCTCAAGGGTGTTATAGATGGCTTCAACACTACCTTGGCCTGTTCCAGCTGTCTCTACGCGTGTATATTCTGGTGTCGTCATAGCTACTGTGGCAGTAGGGATGTTGGCGGAACTATATTGAACCTGGAAAGCTTCTAGTTTATATTTGGCAGCATCCGATGAGTCGGTTTGAACATCTGTCAAAATTGTAAACAAGTCTTCGTCTGTTACGTCTTTCTTCCGGTCTGTTAAACTCTTGAAAGCTTTGAAAGCATCTTTAAGCTTTTCTTCAGAAAGGTCATAGCCAAGGGATTTCACTTTATCTTCGAAAGCGTGACGGCCTGAATGTTTCCCAAGAACCATATTACTAGCCCCGATGCCAACCATTTCAGGCGTGATGATCTCGTAGGTGGAAGCGTTCTTCATCATGCCATCTTGGTGAATACCAGATTCATGGGCAAAGGCGTTCTTTCCTACGATCGCTTTGTTGCCAGGGACAACCATCCCAGTAAACTTGCTGACTAGATCACTCGTGCGTTTGATTTCGTTTAATACGAGATTGGTAGAATGCTCGTAGAAATTGTTGCGGATCTGAAGGGCGACAGCGATTTCCTCAATGGAAGCATTACCTGCACGTTCCCCAATGCCATTAATGGTTCCTTCAATCTGAGTTGCGCCGTTTTCAATAGCAGCTAACGAGTTTGCAACCGCCATGCCAAGGTCATCGTGACAATGACAGGAAAGGGAGACGCGATCAATGTTTGGGACATTTTCTTTCACGTAACGGAACAGTTCTCCGTATTCATATGGAGTTGTATAACCAACCGTATCTGGCAGGTTAACAACCGTAGCTCCAGCGTCAATGACCTTCTCAATGATTCGAACAAGGAACTCTTTATCGGATCGACACGCATCTTCTGCTGACCACTCAACTTGTGGGAATCGTTCCCTTGCATATTCGACCATTGCAACAGCAGTTTCAATGACTTCATCAGGAGTCTTCTTCAGCTTATGCGTCATGTGAATAGGGGAGGTGGCTAAGAATACGTGAAGACGAGGTTCTGAAGCGTCTTTCAATGCCTCCCAAGCTGTATCAATATCCGATTTCTTCGCACGTGCAAGCCCGGTTACGGAACTGTTTTTAACGGTGCGTGCAATCTCCTGAACCGATTCAAATTCATTTTGGGAGGAAGCGGGGAATCCCGCTTCCATAATATCTACTCCAAGTTTCTCTAGTTGTTTGGCGATCTCAAGTTTCTCTAGCTTATTTAGATTGACTCCAGGGGACTGTTCTCCGTCTCGTAGGGTTGTGTCGAATACCTTAACGTGCGCCATTTGCGACCACTTCCTTTTCTTTTTTAGATTTGGCCTGCTCTTTCACGAAAGGCATTAATTCACGGAGCTCCTTTCCAACCTGTTCAATTTGATGGCTGTTTTCTTTTACATTGATGGCGTTGAATTGAGGGCGATTTACCTGGTTCTCAAGGATCCACCCTTTAGCGAATGCACCTGTTTGAATATCAGTCAGAACATCTTTCATGCGAGCTTTCGTATCTTCGTTCACAACGTGAGGGCCGGATACGAAGTCACCCCACTGAGCTGTGTCAGAGATTGAATGACGCATGCCTTCAAGACCGCCTTCGTACATAAGGTCAACGATTAGCTTCAGTTCGTGCATACATTCGAAGTAGGCAACTTCTGGCTGATACCCTGCTTCTGTTAGCGTTTCGAAACCGGCTTTTACAAGGCTTGTAAGGCCACCACAAAGGACGGCTTGCTCACCGAACAGATCCGTTTCTGTTTCTTCCTGGAAGCTAGTTTGAAGAACACCTGCACGACCTGCGCCAATTCCTTTTGCGTATGCTTGAGCGAGCTTCTCTGCCTGACCGCTGTAATCTTGATACACACCATAAAGGGCAGGAACTCCAGCGCCTTCTTCAAATGTGCGTCGTACAAGATGCCCTGGTCCTTTTGGAGCAACTAGGAATACATCCACATCTTCTGGTGGTACGACTTGATTAAAGTGAACGTTGAAACCATGGGCGAATACAAGAGCATTTCCTGCATCTAGGTTTGGTTTGATTTCTTCTTCGTAAACAGAAGGTTGATATTCATCCGGAAGAAGAACCATAACCACTTCTGATTCTTTAACAGCGTCAGCAACGCGTTTTACTTCAACCCCGTCTTGTTCTGCTTTATCCCAAGATTTCCCCGGGCGAAGGCCAACGACAACGTCAAATCCGCTTTCTTTCAAGTTTTGTGCATGTGCATGACCTTGAGAGCCATAGCCTACGACTGCGACCTTTTTATTTTTTAAAACCTCTTCGTTAATGTTCTGATTGTAAAGTACTTCTGCCATTTTCAATCCATCCTCTCTGATTTTGGTTTATTCATTGAATATTCAAACTACTTAAGGTGTGAAAGTTCCCGGTTCCCTTACTGCAATAGGGATTGTGGGGTGAACTCAGCGACTTGTGGCTGTTGTCCTCTTAAGAAGGCCGTCAGCCCTGTTCGCGCTAATTCCTTCACGCCGTAAGGGCGGAGGAGGTCTATCAGCGCTTCGACTTTCTCTGATTTTCCAGTAACCTGAACCGTCATGCTCTCTTTACTGACATCAATAACGGTGGCTCGGAAAGGCTCAATAATCGTCTGGATTTCGTTGCGGTTTTGAATGTTGCTGCCAACTTTGATTAGCGCCAGTTCACGCGCTACGATCGCTTTATCGGTAATGTCTGATACCTTTAAAACATCAACTTGTTTATTGAGCTGTTTTGTTAATTGTTCAAGCTTTTGATTATCCTCGACTTCTACTACAAAGGTCATTTTGGAAATGCCTTCTGTTTCTGTTCTTCCAACAGAAATGCTTTCGATATTGAATTGGCGTTTGTGCAAAAGGCCGGTAACGCGGTTTAGTACGCCACTTCGGTTCTGCACGGTTGCCGTAATGATTCGTTTCATCGTTTCACCCCAATCATTTCGTGTAGCCCTTTGCCTGGGGCGATCATTGGATAGACATTCTCTTGTTGAAGGACGCGACAGTCTAGAAGGACCGGTCCATCGTAGTCAAACACATCCGGCAATATTTGAGAAAGTTCATCTTGCGACTGAACGAGTTCGCCGCGAATGCCGTAACTCTCTGCAAGCTTTACAAAGTCTGGTTGTGTTTGAAGAAGGGATTCAGAGAATCGCTCATCGTAAAATTTCTCTTGCCACTGGCGAACCATGCCAAGCGCACCATTGTTCACGATGACAATTTTGACAGGTAATTTCTTTTCTTTTAAGACAGACAGTTCTTGCAATGTCATTTGGAAACCACCGTCTCCGACGACCGCGACGACAGGTTCGTCAGGGGAGGCAATTTGTGCACCGATTGCAGCAGGGAAGCCAAAGCCCATCGTGCCAAGTCCGCCTGAAGTGACCCAGCGGTTTGGTTTATTAAAGGAATAATACTGAGCTGCCCACATTTGGTGCTGTCCGACGTCTGTTGTCACAATCGCATTTCCGTCTGTAACTCTGTGAAGGGCTGAGATGAGCCATTGTGGCACCATTTCTTTTTCAGGGTTATCGAACCAAAGAGGGAAGTTTGCCTTATTCCCGGATACTTCTTTCAACCAGTCACCATGGTTTTTCATATCAACATCCATGTTTTCAATTTCTGTGAGCGCCTTTTTAGCGTCTGCAACAATTGGGATGTGCGTCTCTACGTTTTTGCCAATTTCAGCAGGGTCGATGTCAACGTGAGCGACAGTTGCTTTAGGAGCGAAATGTTTGAGATTCCCTGTTAAACGATCATCGAAGCGAGCTCCGATATTAATAAGCAGATCGCACTCATAAAGGGCTGTGTTAGCGGCATAGGTTCCGTGCATACCGGCCATTCCTAGGCTTAATTCATTCTCGCCAGGGAAGCTGCCAAGTCCTAAAAGCGTTGTTGTTACAGGAAGCGCGTGCTTTTGGGCGAAGTTTTTCAATTCTTCAGAAGCACCAGCGTGTATAACGCCTGCACCAGCCAGGATAACTGGTTTCTTAGCTTGAGATAGAGCTTCTTTCAACTTCGTTAGCTGAAGTGGATTAGGCTTTACCGTTGGCTGATAGCCTTGCAGGAAGAAAGTTGTATCATAGGATTCCTCTGCAATGCTTGATGAGATATCTTTTGGAATATCTACAACAACAGGACCAGGTCGACCAGTAGAAGCAATGTGGAATGCTTCTTTCACTATGCGAGGCAGGTCGCTTAAGGATTGGACTTGGTAATTGTGTTTCGTGATCGGTGTTGTAAGACCCATTACGTCAGCTTCTTGGAAAGCATCTGTTCCAATAACGCCGCTAGCCACCTGACCTGTGAATACCACAAGTGGGAGTGAATCCATCATCGCATCCGCAATACCGGTTATTAAGTTTGTAGCACCTGGCCCAGAGGTTGCAATCACAACGCCAGGTTTGCCTGAAACGCGAGCGTAGCCTTCCGCTGCATGAATGGAGCCTTGTTCATGGCGTGAGAGAATGTGATCAAATGCGTCTCCTGCACGATATATGGCATCATAAATGGGTAAAACGGCTCCTCCTGGATAACCAAATAACGTATCAACACCAACTTGCTGAAGTGTGTCTACGAGAAGGTCTGCTCCTGTTTTAGGAGCTTTTGTGTGCGACGCAGCAGATTGCTGCGTTTGATGTTTTGCTTCTACCTTCACCTGTAATCCCTCCATTTCATTTGAATTTGTTTAGTAAGAACTAGCTTAAAGCTAGTTATTCATTGATTTTTTTCATAATAAAAACCATCCCACCCCATATAAACTCCACGTGTGTTGTGAAGAGTTAGGGGCGAAATGGTTATTTTCGCGGTACCACCCTGATTTCGCAGCATGATGCTCACTGCCTTACGAGACAAAAGCACGAGGTGTGCATCGTCTCTTTCGATAACAGGTGCTCATTGTACACCTGACTTGAGCCTACTAAACAGAGTCGTTCAGCCAAGCACTCAGGGAGGATGTCAGAATAAGGTGTATTTCCGGGCTTCCAGCAACCCCGGCTCTCTGTGAATACAGGTTCTTACTCTTTTATTCCCGTCGTAGATTTATTCGATATCCACTTTTTATACTTTCATGACTCCGCCTGTATTTGCGGACGTAACGAGCTTCTGGTATTTAGCAAGGTAGCCGCGACCATCTATTTTACTTGGCGGCTTCTCCCATGCTGCTCTTCGTTCTTCTAATACATCGTCTTCTACAAAAAGTTTAATCGTTCTTGCTTCTAGGTCGATCTGAATTGGGTCACCGTCAGCGGCTAAGCCGATCGGGCCACCTTCAGCGGCTTCTGGAGAAACGTGACTGATTGAGATGCCACGTGTTGCATATCACTTCTCATGATTCGTTACTCCTAACTAACAGCAACATCTTTTTGATTCTCTGGGTAACACTGAACACCGTCACGTACGACAAGATCGCGGAATAATTGGAGTAATTCGTTTGTCATTTCACCTGGCTTACCATCTCCAATTTGTCGCTTGTCGACGTCAACAACAGCAATTACCTCAGCAGCTGTTCCTGTTAAGAAGACCTCATCAGCCACATATACATCGTGGCGTGTGAAAGGTTCTTGTTTTAGTTCATATCCATGTTCCTCAGCAAGGTCGATAATCGCATTTCGCGTTACGCCTTCTAATGCTCCGAGGTAAACAGGAGGGGTATAAATCGTGCCGTTTTTCACGATAAAGATGTTATCGGCAGATCCTTCTGTTACGTACCCTTGATCGTTTAACATAAGAGCTTCGTCTACACCGGCTTGGTTCGCTTCTAATTTCACTAGGATATTATTTAAGTAATTCAATGATTTTACTTGTGGACTTAGTACGTCTGGGCGATTGCGTCTTGAAGCAACGGATCCAAGGCGTAAACCTCGTTCATATAATTCCTTAGGGAAAAGCGCGAGTGCTTCTGCGATGACAACAACGCGTGGTGTAGGGCAGCTTGCTGGATCTAAGCCAAGATTGCCAGGTCCGCGTGATACAACAACTCTGATATATGCATCAGACAATTCATTTTGACGAATTGTATCCACAATGACTTGCTTAAATTCCTCCTTTTCGTATGGTAATTCAAGCAAGATTGACTTCGCGGAGTCATAAAGGCGGTTTACGTGTTCGTCTAGTTTGAAGATATTGCCGCTATAAGCTCTAATCCCTTCGAACACCCCGTCTCCATATAAAAATCCATGGTCGTAGACTGAAACAACCGCCTCTTCTTTCTTAACAAATTGGCCGTTTAGGAAAATCCATTGACTGCTCATACTTACACTCCTTCCCTTTAATGTATTAATGCTTAAACTCAGTAAAGTATGATCGGTAAAAATGTAGCCCGATTGCTTCATCTAAATTTTTAACTTGAAACAAGGGGCAATTGGTTCATGAATCAATCGCGAAAAGTTCATTTGCTTTTCAATGAATGATTTAAATTATGGATAATCATAAGCCGTATTGAAGGCAAGGTCAACAGCTATTTCTTAACTTTTCTGACAGTTGTGATAACTCTGTAAATTAGAAAACGCTTACATCCTTGAGAGCGTAGAGGTTGGGAAAAATGAGAAGAAATGAAGAAAATAAAGAAAAAAAGTAAGGAGGTTTGAAAGCTTTACACAGTCGGGTCTATACCTTTGTGAAAGGAGTAGAAACTAGTGTGAATGTAAAGGTTTTATTCATTTTTTTCTAATTTTTATTTAGTCATTGAGCGAGGAATGTCTAAAGGTGCCGAGGAGTGCGGGGGATTGACTGAAGAGGGTCTGGAGTTACGAAAGGGGGAGTTGAATTGACTAAAAGAGGGTCTGAAGTTACGAAAGGAGGAGTTGAAGTGACTAAAGAACGGTGGGAAGTTACGAAAAGGAGCAGGGGAATTACTAAAAGGAGGTCTGAAGTTACGAAAAGAGGAGTCGAAGTGACTAAAGATCGGTGCGAAGTTACGATAGAGGAACTCGCATAGACGAAAAATGTTAATAACGACTCTTTTAATAGCAGATATGCATTTCAAATAACTTATTTATACTTCTTCTTCATAAAAAATGTAGATAGCCTCGCCTTGTAACGGCTATAATAGAACAAGTAACCGTAAGAGCGGTAGATTAGAAAGGATTTGTATAATGGAACAACAATCACCATTTTTTGAAAGCTTAAAACCTTTCATTCAGGAAGCATGGAATAAAGCAGGGTTCGAACAACCGACTGCAGTTCAGAACGAAACAGCTCCAATTATTGTGGAAGGTGGAGACGTTATTGCAGAAGCTCCAACAGGGAGTGGGAAGACATTAGCGTATCTCTTGCCTGTACTACAAAAAATTGATCAAGAAGCGAAGCAGGCGCAAGTGTTGATCTTAGCATCTTCTCATGAACTTGTGATGCAGATTTTCGACGAAGTCAGGAAGTGGACAGAAGGAAGCGGCATTAGAAGCGCGTCCCTAATCGGTGGAGCGAATGTGAAACGCCAGCTTGAGAAATTGAAAAAGAAACCTCACGTAATCGTTGGAACACCAGGGCGTGTGAATGACTTAATCGAGAAGAAGAAGCTTAAAATGCATGAAGTGAAGACGATCGTTCTTGATGAGGGAGATCAGTTGCTTGTGCCAGAACATATGAAAACGGTCCAAAGCATTGTCAAAACTACACTCAAAGAACGTCAACTTCTAGTCTTCTCAGCTACACTTTCTGAAGCTGCGGTCGAAGATGCACGAAGCATGATGAAAGATCCGGAAGTGTTGAAAGTAGAAGATAAGGAATCAGAACAGCCTGATGTAGATCATTACTATATTGTGAGCGAAGGCCGCAAGAAAGCCGATACGCTTCGTAAACTTGTTTATTTAAAAGAATTTAAAGGGCTTGCGTTTATGCGCGATATTGGCAATTTAACTGTATTTGCTGAGAAGCTCGACTACCGTGGCATTGATGTTGGTACCCTTCACGGAGAGACGAAAAAGCAGAATCGTGCTCAAGTATTAAAGAAATTTCAACGTAACGAGTTCAGATTAGTCATGGCAACAGATGTCGCCGCACGCGGGATTGATATGCCTGATATTAATCATATTATCAACGTTGATCTTCCACGGGCAACGGAATACACACACAGAGCAGGACGAACGGGGAGACTCGGTTCTTCATCTGGTACGGTTATTACAATCGTTACCCCTGACGAAGAGAAACAAATGAAAAAGTTAGCCAAAGACCTAAACCTAACGATCAAGAAAACAGAAATCTACAAAGGTCAACTTAAATAAACAAGAACCGCATGCTCCGATGAGCATGCGGTTCTTTACTGTGTTAAAGCGTGCCAGACACGCGCTAGCGCTTTAGAGCAATGAAGCGTGGCAGACACCCATTAGTGCTTTAATGCTATAAAGGGTGTCTGGGGTCCAGCTTTTGCTTTAAAACGTGTCTAGTCTTCTAGGTTTGTGTAGGCTTCGTCGTAACGTTGGGCTAGATCGAAGTCTCTTGCTGACAATCCTTTCACGTCATGGGAAGTTAACGATACAGTTACTTTGCCGTAATCCACGCCAATGTATGGATGGTGGTCTTTTTCTTCTGCAATGGCGCCTAGTTTGTTGACGAATTGGATGCCATCTAAGTATTCGTTAAACGTGTAAGTACGTTCAATTGAACCGTCTTTTCGACTCCATTCTGGTACGTCTCGTAGTGAATGTTGAATTTCTTCTTCTGTATATGCTGCCATGATTCATCACCTGCTTTTGTATTTTTATAAAATCATTTATGGCTCCTGCTCAGAGAGGAAGCTCTTTAGTTTTTTTACCTTTTTAGTCTTTCCTTTAAACGTCTGTTCATGTTATCATCTCATCCTTTGGGAAATCTCTCACCCAAAGCCCATTTATGCATATTATTAAGATTATCTTGCTGTGATATGGGTAACGATAAGAATAAGAGTTATTTTTCAGGAGAGGTGAAACAGAAACAATGAGGCTTTTTACACAAGAAGACATTAAAGCCGACAACGGGCATTACGAAATTTATCTGACGATTAACAAGCAACAACTGCTTAAGCACATTGATGATGAAATGACAGCTTTTATAAAGAAACAAGCCATTGACCATATACAAGCCAAGTACGATCACGTACCGATTCGGGTCGTCCGAATCATGATTGGATCTATGCTCTACTTTTCTTTTGCCGTAAATCAAAAGAAACAATTAAGTCCACTCACGTAAAAAAGAGGCGCCTCCTTACTATATAGGAGGCGTCTTTTTTATAGTGCTTTTAGAACTAAAAGAAAACACTGATACCCGAAATATACCCCGAATCCCATCAGCACACAGCTTGCTACGATGCAAATCATCTTCATAGCGACTGCGTTCATTAAGGTGCGACCAAAATGAACGGTCAACGCAAGGTTTGCGTTCCAAAGACCGATTCCTACAAAAACCAAACTACTCGTAAAAAAGGCGTAAAGGTGATTTTCCTGCTGTAAACTGGAGCTTAAAACAGAGCCATAAATGCTAATCCAAAATAATAAATTCATCGGGTTCGTCCCAGCGATCGTCATGCCTGTTGCATAGGATCTCCAACCTACGTTTGGGAGACTTCGTTGGTCGTTTTCATCATGCTCTTCAGGTTCAAAGCTCGTAAAAAAGTTAGCCCATCCTGAGTGAAGGAGAATGAAACAACCGAGTCCCATCAGGGCGATCTTCACCCATATAAATCCTAAGACTTGCGATAGTCCAAAAAACATCGCCCCCATGAGGATCAAGTCTGAAGACATGCCTCCAAGCCCAACTAAAAAAGCAGGCCAAAACCCATAAAGTAACCCGCGTTTCACAATTTCGATGTTAATGGGGCCAACAGGTGCTGCAATGGATAAGCCAAGTACAATCGAACTAATCATCATAGGAAACATAATCTAACCCTCTCATTAGCTTGTCTATAACTAGTAAATGAGAGAGGAGGGGGAGTTTAGAACATTATTTTATAGGTATCGTTCAAATGGAAAGATACTTGTATGAAGGCTTTTTGAAAAATACACGACAGGCTTCTGGTCAAATACATAAGAGGGGAGAAAGTCTGTTAATCCATTCACTGGCATCTCAACCTCTGCTTTTTGTAATTGCCAATTTTGATGAAAAATAGGTCCCTTATATATACGTTTGCCTCGATTTATCCAAAGCGCATAACGTTCTGTAAGCCAGTACATCAAGGATCCTGGTTGAGTTCTAAGTACAGGTGACAATGGACGGTACCTAGCGTGAAAATGAGCGGGTGGCATACCGATATGCGTTCTTCTGCTTAAGGAGTGATAGGTATCATCATTTTGACGTAAAGACATCCTGGCTGTTACATAGTTTAAACCAAACACATACCTAGCGATGCTGACACCCGTAATATGATTTGCATCTAGTGTATAAAAATAAACACCTGGCTCTCCATTGTACCTAACGTAGGTCCTGACGTTTAGTTCAAGTAACTGATTAAAGCCAGGGACAACAGGAAGCCCGCGAAGTTGAATGTTGGCCATTCTAAACGGTACTATAGCGATCCATGCCCACCCGTCGTATGTATCGATTTCAAAGCAATCCGGAACGTGTGGCCTTAGGTCACTTACTTTAACAGGCCAATGTATAAATAATAAGTCATTCCACTCTTGTTTCATAATCCAAGGTCTTCTCATGCGAAAACACTCCCCTCATTCTTCTTTTGTTTACCCCGACAGACGTTCGAACATACATGACAAAAAGCTCGGGGATGAGATAAAAAAGAACTAATCACTGCATTAGTGATTAGTTCTTCAAGTGCGTCAACTTATTTTAAAAGCTTCAATAATTCTTCATTACATTTTTCGCGTTCGTCATAAATGAGACCATGGCCACTAATTTCAAAGGAAACAAATGTAGACTCCTTAATCTCTTCGTGCAAAATTTCTGAGAATGCATAGTCACAAATGTTGTCATCTTCTCCGTGCATAATTAGTGTGGGTACGTTAATGTACTCTAGTACATGGCGTAAGTCTTCATCGCGTAGGGATTTTGCCGTCTCGATTGTCGCATGTCCGCTTGCCTCTAATCCTAAATGGAAAAACCACTCATTGAATGGAGCTGATGTAGCTTTATGGAAGAAGTTCACACCGAAATCTTTCAGTGCGTTTGGACGATCGTTTTGAAAAGCGTTAATGAGACCATCCACTTCCTCTTGTGCCATACCGTGCTGGAAACCATCACGACTCGTAAAGCTCGGTGCAGCGGCTCCAATTAAAATAAGTTGTGCGAGTTGATCGTTCGCATGCTTCGTGGCGTACTGAATACTAATCGGTCCACCCATCGAGAAGCCTGCTAGGAAGAAATTCTTGAGATCTAATGATTCCACAACGACTTTAATATCATGAGCGAGCGTATCGTAATCGTAGCCAAATGCTGGCTTATCTGATTGACCAAATCCTCGTAAATCAATGCCTATAAAACGGTATCCTTTCTGAGGAAGTTCATTCATTTGATACTCGAACATCTTATGATTTAAAGGCCAACCATGAATGAAGACAATGGGCTGTCCTTCTCCTATATCTTCTACAAAAAGCTTAACCCCTGGTTCTACTTCAATAAAATGAGACATTCTTACACTCCTTTTAAGTACATAGATAGTGCACGTATTCCCTCATAATGGAAGGATAAACCCTGGGAGAAAGATCGTTTATTGTTCCACATACTCCTTATGTGGAAGACTTGAAGCTCAGGCGTTAGATATAGAATAGGGTCGTTACGAAGATTGAGCGGTAGGGGTGTCTAGGGAACGACTCGCTTTCCGCGGGCGGTCCCACTCGATGTGGGATCGTTCGACGTTGTCACAGGACGTGACGGTTTTAGTCGAACTTCCTATTTCTTTTTAGAGCCTCCTCTTTCGCTGGCGTTCTCTGTGGGGTCTCGTCGACCTCTTTTTCCCGCAGGAGTTTTCCTATTCCCCAGTCACCCCTTGCTATATTTTATACTAACGTCCCCTTAGCTTGAGCTTTATATAAAACCACTTGAGGCAGTTTCCGTTACTCTTGATATGGCAAGGTGGGCCTGGAAACTGCGAGACTCCCGTGGGAAGAAGAGCCTAAGTGAGACCCCGGAGACCGGCATTGCCGGTTGAGGAGGCTCACCAGCTCCCCACAGGAAAGCGAGTGGTTTCCAGGCCCACCTTAAACTCCACCAAAGCAAACGGAAACAATGTCTCAGATTTGAGCCCTCAAGATTACTTCCTAATTCTTAAGTAAGCATATAAAAAACAGTAAACTTTCAAAAAGCCTTAAATATAAAAATACGCCCCGTTTAGGGGCGTATTTTAAAGATTATTCTTTATCGAACCATAGAAGTTCTTGGTCATCAACAAAACCGTTATAGTTAATGAGGATTTCCTCACCAGCTTTAATATCCGTATAGGCGTAAAACTCGAACGTATCATTATCAAAGTTAATGACGTAATTTGAATTTGGTTGATACGAGTGGTTAAATAGCATGCCGTACCCTAGAAGAAGGGCGGTATGGTTTGCGCCGTATTCAAAAGCATAATCAGCAAGTAGCGTTTTTTCAATATGCTCATGGTCTTCGTTTGGATAAGGGATGACAGGGGCTTCATGGATTAGCTCACGCTTCTCTATGTCACGCGTAGCGAAAACTCCTCTGTTATACTCTCCATCTGAGAGACTTGATGTTTTAATTTCAATCATGTGTATCACCACGCATTCTAATAAACTATACCTAGTCTGACACGTCTCAACCAAAAAAACAACCCACCCTTTAGTGGGGTAAAAGAGTAAAACGTGCCAGACACCCTTTATTGCTGTAGTGCGTTGCAGGGTGTCTGGCACGCTTCATTACGTTAAAGCCCTGAACGGAAAACCGTTCAGGGCTTCTTTGAATTCTTCATTTAGTCTTTGAAGATGCCAAATGGCTTTCCTACTGGCAGGGTTACGCGGCCGAAGTGGGTATTGAGTACACTTGCAGCGGAGCCGTAGAAGCTTAAGAGCGCGATACAAAATTCTGCAATAGCAGCTAATGAGTGCATAGCGTGTGGCATAATTCCTAATGTAGATAAAGATAAGCCGATAAATAAGAAATCAATAAAGACAAAGATAAAGAATAATACTTTATGGGTTTCCATGGCACCGACTGTCATGAAAAGGCTGAAGATTAAGTATCCAATATAGGCAATACCTAACTGGTTAGGGTCTACAGCCGCAGCAGCAGCCTCACCAAATACGCCAAAGTCGATTAACCAAGATGTTCCAACGCCGAGCCAGAACAAACCGAACGCACCAAAGGCTGTTGTACCAAATGTATTATTGTGTTTCGAATCCAGCATACTTGCGATAAGCTGTGCGATTCCTCCTAAGAAAATCGCCCATGGCAAGACAAAGGATACACCGTCTGTCCATCCTAACTTAGCTGAAGATGCCACAAGCGTAACCATCGCAAGACCGAATAAGCCAATAGCAGATGGATCTGCTGTTGCTACTTGAACTCGTTGAGTCGATTGTTGTTCATTCATGATGATACCTCCTATTAAACATACTTAGCTAATTTACATAAAAATGAGCGAGCATGCAATAGGAATTGTTATGTAAGCGTGATTTTCATTAAAAAGAACGAAGAAAAATCCAATAGGGGAGAAATTGATTGCTTCATGGTAGCCGATTTTATTTTAAAGAGTTTAAAATAAATGGAAGAAAGTATAGTGATATGAATAGGAGGTATATGGAAATGGATCAATCTGAAAATATAGAGGGCGTTTACTTTGGAGACATGTTTATTCAGTATGGTGTTTTTGTAATCGTCATAGCCATAGTAACTTATCTAATAATAAGAAAGTTAAAATCGTGATAACGGATTACATTCAATACATACGTTCACTTACGTAAATACGGAAATTTTGTTGAGCGTTTTGTTGAGCCTCTACTATAGAAAACTGTGTTTACTCAAAAGAGAAGGAAATCATGTGTGAAGCACGAAACTGTTCATAAAAATAAGACTGTCCACCAAGGGAGTGTCAACGCATGAGAAAATCTATAATTTGCCTAATCAGCCTGTTGCTCTTGTTAGGTGGGTGTGTTTCGGAAGTTAAGTCCTTTCTTGAGGTAGGGGAGGGGATAGGGACTCCGAATGGAACAAAAGTTACGGTAGAAGGTTATATCGTCGGAGTACCAACAGCGATTGATTACGTTGAGCAGAGTAACTTCTCAAGTGACTACGCCTTAGCACTAGCTGATGATCCAAGTGAGACCGATGTCTCGAACATGCTCTTCGTTAAACTTGATTCTGGCTACCGAAGCGAATTTGGTCTCCAAACCAATCCTGATAAGTTCGGAGAAATCATACGTGTAGATGGTACGCGTGATGATTACTTTAATCATGAAGGTGTGGAATCCATTACATCGATCACCTTAGAAACGGATTCTGGAGATGATGGTGATTCGGGTGATGGCGGAGAAACGATTGGTGACTATTACCGATCGGCTGAAGGACTAACAGGAAGCACCCTGAAAGAAGAACTTCACACGATAATAGATGATCATGCGGAATTATCATATGATCAGGTATGGGATGCACTCCGTCACACAGATGAGGATCCAACGAACTCAAATCATGTACTACTTTTATACACAGGGGATTCCATTTCAAAATATAAAAACGGTGGTCTTGTTGACGAATGGAACCGTGAGCACGTTTGGGCTAAATCCCACGGTGACTTCGGTACTTCGATGGGGGCTGGGACAGATATCCATCACTTACGTCCAACAGATGTCTCTGTCAATTCGACTAGGGGAAATTTGGATTTTGACAACGGAGGAAATCTCCATTCAGAAGCACCAGACACCTATTATGATTCAGATTCATGGGAACCTCGTGACGAGGTGAAAGGTGACGTAGCGCGGATGATCTTTTATATGGCCGTACGCTATGAAGGAGACAGCGGTGAATTGGATTTAGAGGTTGTAGATAGCGTTGGCACTAGTGGACCTTCTTTAGGGAAGCTATCGACGTTAAAAAAATGGCATGAGAGTGATCCGGTTGATGCCTTTGAACGAAATCGAAATGAAATTATTTTTACAGACTATCAAGGAAACCGAAATCCATTTATTGATCATCCTGAATATGTCAAGCAGATTTGGTAGAATCCATCTCTAAGTCCTCCTTTCTTTAAGAAAGGAGGACTTACTTTATATGAAAGAGAATATCTCTATATACAAAAAGCAGGGGAGTTTTTCGATATGTCTATTGCAGAGAAGTTAAAATTGAATAAGCTTAATCATTTTGTTGTATTAAATAAGCCGGAAGATGTGCTCGGTATTGAGGCTGATACTAGTTATTTAAAGGAAGCGCATGACGGTGTGATGATCTTTGTTCAGTCCAAAGAAGATTTGCAAGAAAGGATAAGCATTTTCCTCCAGAATCCTCACCTTTTAACAGAGAAAGGGTACCTTTATGTGGCCTATCCTAAAAAAGGGAATAAACGTTTTAACACATATATACATAGGGATGAATTATTCGAGCTTATAGGTATTGGCGAAGACCGTTATATAAATGGTACAGATATAAAGTTTTCTCGTTTGGTGAGTATGGATGAAGACTATACAATCGCTGGGTTGAAAAAAGAGAAAAAGAAACCGAAATCCACCACCGCACCTAGTCAATGCGTAGCAGATTATGAAGAACACATTGAGGATGTTAAAGCCCTTCTCGAAGACCATCCAGAAGTTTTACGTCAATTCGAAAACTTAACTCCAGGGTACCAAAGGGACTGGGCCCGACAAATTTATTCAGCAAAGCAGCAGAAGACAAGAGATAAACGAACGGAAAAAATGATTGAAGTGTTATCCCAAGGATATAAATCTCTTGATTTATATCGGAGAGAGCAAAAGTGATGAGATAAAGAAAATGGTTGTTAGAGCAGAGAGTCCACTCTTTTTAGAGGGCTCTTTTTTTTTGTAAAAAGTAATGCCATTTTTCCTTTGACTTAGCACCCCTACCATGCTAACTTTAAAATAGAATGAACGTTCTATCTAAACTGGAGGTTTGCCATTGAGTAAGAAGAGGGAACAACTTTTAAACGTAGCCGAACAATTATTTTACGATTACGGATTTCACGGTGTTGGTCTAAAACAAATTATTCAAGAAGCCAATGTCGCTACCATGACGCTGTACAATCACTTCTCTTCAAAAGATAAGTTAGTAGAGGAGTCCATACGACACCGTGAGGAGCGTTACTGGGCGTATATGGGTAAGGTTGACCAACATACAGACATCCCCTTTGTTACATTAGCTGAACAACACGGACATTTCTTGAAGGACGTATCTCCTCAAGGGTGTATGTTTCTAAGAGCAATTGAAGTATATGCAGAAACAAATCCAGAGATCGCGCAAATTGCCCGTGATCATAAAGCAAAGCTACTCCGATTTTTTGAAGAACTTGGGGAAAGCATAGGAATCAAGGAACATAAGGATTTCTCTTATCAATTCTTATTGATTTTAGAAGGTGCGACCTCGATGACACAGATAACAGATTCGGAGCAAGCAACCGCACACGCCATCACCATGACAAAACGATTACTAGAGACCTATCACTAAAAACGGCATCCGAACCTTGGGTACCGTTTTTCGTATAAGCTCATAAGCCAATAGAAAGAAAGCGTGACTGCGACGATCTGCTTGCCCAACCGGTGAGCGTATCTTTTTTTACACAAAGTAGAAAGAACGTTCTATCTAAATTTCATGAAAAGGTGGGAATGAATAATGAAATTTACGAAACTCGTTTTTCCTGGCGTAACGATGATCGCGGTCACGTACGGACTAGCCCGTTATAGCTATGGCTTATTGCTGCCAAACATTCATGCCGCCTTTGGCATGTCAGATCTAGTATCTGGTATTATATCTTCTTTATTTTATCTTGCGTACTGTTTTACCATTCTCTATTCCACTGTTATGACTTCAAGAAAAGGTCCAAGACAAATGATCTTGCTCGCTGGTTCGTTTGCTTTGTTTGGGCTACTTATTATAAGCGGTGCAAGGTCGGAGTGGACACTTGCGCTCGGGGTCCTGTTAGCAGGTGGCAGTACGGGACTCGTGTCACCACCTTATGGGGCAGCCATTGCCTTATGGATTAAAGAACCTTTGCAAGGTAAAGCCAACACATGGATCAACTCCGGTACGAGCATTGGAATTGTGGTGACGGGAATGGCCGCGATCCTGCTGACACCTCATTGGCGCATAACGTATTTAATCTATGCAGCCATTGCCTTAATCGTATTAATCTGGAACTACAAAATCATTCCACAAGAGGAACCTTCACTTCGATTTGAACAAGGACGCTTGACGCTTAGTGCTTTAAAAGGGAGTCCTTCCATTGTAATAGGTTCGATCTTAATGGGAGCATCTAGCGCTTGCTTCTGGACATTCTCCCGTTCTTATATCGAAGTATCAGGTGATTATACCAATCTAGAACTCTCTTTATTTTGGATTGTGATCGGTTTATTTGGCACACTAAGTGGCCTTGGGGGTGCCGTTATTGAGAAGATTGGTTTGCAAGCGGCTTACACGATATTTGGTGTCATGATGGGCATTGCGCCTATTCTACTCGCTGTGGCACCTGGAGATCTACTCTTAGCCTATACAGCAGCGGCTTTATTCGGTATTGCAAACTTGTTTATGTGTGGATTGCTCATCGTATGGGGGATCCGGGTCTTCTCATCAAACGCTTCATTAGGCATAGGGGTTCCATTCTTAATGCTATCCATTGGCCAAGTGATCGGTTCCATTCTTGCAGGTGGGTTAGTAGGCGGTATCGGATACGCGTTAACGTTTGGTATATATGGTATCGTTTCAATTGTAGCTTCTTTCTTACGCACGGCATAACTCGGTGGGACGCTTCCTATTCATAGGGAGCGTCTTTAGTAATGTCTTTGTATTGGAGGTGGTCCGTTACGGTAAAAGTGCTTGGGCTGGCTGGAGGACCACTCGCTTTCCTGCGGGGAGCTGTGAAGCCTCCTCGTTCGCTATCGCTCTCTCCGGGGTCTTCCCTAGGCTCCTATTCCCGCGGGAGTCTAGCAGTCCTCCAGCCAGCCCTATCATATATAGATAAACGGACCGTGGTTAGAATTTTTAGAGTAAGCAGACCAACTAGCATGAGCAACAAAAAAGGCTTTAAACTCTTAGTTAGAGTCCTTTTGGGGTTACGTGTAATATGATAGATTGATTCCATTATAGTTATAAAGGCATAATCGAGACAATTTGTTGAATACGTATGAAAAATGTTGAATCTCCGATCTGAAGTACAATATGATCGGGCTGTACTTCTGTTAAGGTTCCTCTTGTCGTATCTTTTGTTGTTTCGATGATTAATTCATTCCCCACTACGGATTGAAGGCGTTGAATGACAAAAGGATCTACTAATGTCTGATATTGCGGGGTCATCCACCCTTCACGCCAGTCTGTGTGTTGATAATACATTCGATTTCCTCCTTAGGCCAATGTCCATATAAACTATGCAACTTGTGGCCTAGGGGTTCCCATCCTTTCTATCTTCGGCTATCTCTTCCAGTAGTGGCAACAATTAATAGTGAAAACAGGTGAACTCTTGTGTTACCTTAATATCAGAAAACAGCAACTTGGAGGTCGATACAACGTGTTAAAGAAATTAGGAATTATTGCAACTATTACTTGTTCCATTTTCGCTTTTTCATTCCCAGGCCAAAGTGAAGCTCATGCCAACACTCATACCGTCCAAAAAGGCGAATCTATATATAAAATCGCAACGAAATATGGAGTATCTTACAAACAACTTCAGGAGATGAATGATAAGGGTGAGTCCACTATTCATGCTGGAGAACAGTTGAAGCTTCCTGTCGTTCCTAATGGCTATGAAAGAGATTTATTGAGTCGCCTTGTTGAAGCAGAGGCTAAGGGGGAGAGCTATGCAGGAAAAGTAGCCGTAGCTACGGTTGTCTTGAACCGTGTTGAAAGTGATCTTTTCCCTAATTCCATTCATAGTGTCATTCACGATGGGATTCAGTTTTCTCCTGTGTTAAATGGAACCATTAAAGAAGCCGCTAGCGCTGAATCGAAGCGTGCTGTTGAAGAAGCTCTTGACTATCAAGGTTATGACAATGACTCTCTCTTTTTCTATAACCCTGATAAAGCACAAAGTGACTATTTAAGTCAACGAGAGGTTACCACTGTTATTGGTGATCACGTATTCATGAAATAATAGATGAATAGAGCAAGCACTCCCTAATGAGTGCTTGCTTTTTTTGTATAAACATGGAATAAGGGAGGTGAGAAGTCGCATGAAAGTAAAACGAGCCCCTATTCACAAGGGCTCGTTTTGGTATGGTTTATTCTCCGGAATAGTTGCTTTCAGGAAGCGTTTCCCAAAAGGAGGCGTCAGTGGATTCTAATGTATCATCAGCTAAAGCTTCTAGTGTAGATTTCATAGCTACAACAGCTTGTTGAATCAAATATCCGTTACTTTTCTGGCCTAAAACGTAATCTTCACGGTAATGGTCAGCCATGCCTCTCATCTCAAATAATAGAGTAGAAATTCCGTATTCAGCAGCCAGCCCATTTCGGCTAATCGTTTGAGCAGTTCCGCCAGGATATTTTGATAATAATTCGTATCCTTTTGAGTCAACAGCGTTGTATACGACAGCTCCTAGTTTCTTTGATTGCTCTCTAACTTCCTCTTCTACTTCAGCATTCGTTGGATAAAGAATTGAACCTGATACAAGTTCACCTGTGTCACCAAGAGTCGTTTGTGTACCTTGATGGTGTAGATCAATCATATAGTCTGGACTATATTTCTGTAAAACATTCTCGTGTAAAGCTTTCGTTTCTGGTTGTTTTCGGTCAACGTGGTCGCGGTTTAAGTCAACACCATTCGCATTGTACCTTGTATGTGTACCTGAAACGTAATCATCTAATGAGAAGTTAACGTCTCCTTCAGCACCGTCAACATTTAGTCTTGGGGCTACAAGAATATTCACGTTGTCTATGATATGTTTCACTTCTTTACTGTTGTTTGTTAAGTATTTGATCAGTTGAAGTGCTCCCTCAGTTGTTAAGGTCTCATTCCCGTGTTGTTGGGTAAGGAAAAGGATCGTTGGATTGTCTTCGTTCATTCCAAACTTCGCAAGATACAAATCGCGTTCTTTGACAGATTGTCCAAATACCTCTAGTTCAAGTGCTTCTGATTTTTGATCAAGCTTTTGAAGAAGGTCAGACATTTCTTCATATGAATGCAGACGCTCATTTTTAATGGTTTCGTTCCCGTTGTAGTTCGGTCCGTTTGGTCCGTTTTCTCCTGCAATAATAGTGCTGGTGTTAGCGAAAGCACCTGTTGAAGTTATTAAAGCTCCTGCTAAAGTAAGTGTCACTAATTTTCGTTTCATTTGTCATTCCTCCTTTAAGTCTGTACGCGTTCACTTCTTCTTGTTCTGTTAAAAGACCTTTCAGAAATACGTGAATTCGTCCATATTCACTAGCAGAATAGCTGAAAAGTCTTGGTTATAAATGGAATGATTAACAGAATATCCTTCTTTCGATTGGAGTAAAAGGGACCACATTTTTTGTCAGAAAAAGTATGTTCGTGCAGGTAATCGTATGAAAACATAGAAGTATGTAGTAGTGAATTTGGGAGGTGCAAAGGTGTGAATAAGGAAGTTTATATCATACGACATTGTAAAGCTGAAGGGCAGGAGCCAGAAGCTACGCTAACAAAAGAAGGTATGGTTCAAGCACAGAAGTTACAGGTGTTTTTTCAAGATAAAGAAATAGATCGCATTCTCACTAGTCCATATAAACGTGCGATTCAGTCAATCCAACCTCTTGGGCGAGAGAAACGTCTAGCTATTGAAGAAGATGCGAGACTTGAAGAACGACGTTTAAGTGGTGAGCCTCTCGCAGACTGGTTAGAAAAGTTAGAACGTACATACTCTGACAGGGAGCTTACTTATGAAGGAGGCGAATCTAGTCGTATCGCATCGGAGCGGGCTATGTCTGTTTTTGAAGAGGTGCTTCAGGGAGAAGGGAAGACTATTATCCTTGTCACACATGGAAACTTGATGTCCCTGATAGTAGGAGAATTCGACCAAAGCTTTGGATTTGAAGAGTGGAAGAGATTAAGTAACCCGGATGTTTATCGTATTATACCTTCTAGCAGAATAGTAGAACGAATATGGGGAGAGGATTAGTCATGTATGAGTGGAAGGGAGCATCCGGAGTATGTGTGAATCAATATAATGATTTGCTGATGGTGTTGCAAGGTAAACCGGCAGAAGTGAAGAAGTGGACTGTACCCTCAGGTGCTTAAAGATGATTACATAAAGTAGAAAGAGCCACTCGTCTAGCGAGTGGCTCTTGTTTTATTCGGCTTCATCTTCATCTTCATCTTCATCTTCCTGGTACTCCAAAATGTCACCAGGCTGACAATCAAGGGCTTTACAAATCGCATCAAGCGTGGTTATGCGGATAGCCTTGGCTTTCCCGTTTTTTAGTATGGACATATTCGCCATTGTGATCCCAACTCGTTCAGAAAGCTCTGTCACACTCATCTTTCGCTTCGCTAGCATCACATCGATGTTAATAATTATCGCCATGTCATTTCACCTCAAACTGTTAGGTCGTTTTCTGATTTTATATCTGCAGCACTTTGTAGCAATTCTTGCAAGACGGTAGAGAAGACAGAAATAATTAGGCAGGCAAAGATGATGGCAAGCCACATCAAGATAATGCCAGGTTGTAGAGCGCTTTGAGTGATGAGTATAACCATTCCTACAATATACATTCCTATAATAATAAGGGCATCGTATTTAATCTTCCGAAGTAATTCAACAGCTCGCTCAGAGAAGGCTGTTTTCTCTTCAATTAGTTGTAAAAGTTGATACGCCTGATAAAGCGCCATTAAAAAGGGGACTACCGTTAAATTAATCCCGATTAATACAGGATACTGCAAATGGCTGAACTCCGGATAAGATTGTGCTGCTTCTGAAGCTAACCGGGGAAGAGCGAATAAACTTAAAGAAACTACAATGATGCCAAACAGGATAAGGGATCCTTTTAAAAAGACCGTCGTTGCTCGTTTCATAATGCACCTCGTTTTATGTATGATGCTCTCATTATAATGCTTTATTTATTGATTTACAATAAATTATTATCTGTTTATAATAAAGTTATGTTCGTTAGAAATTATTTGGAAATTAGATTTTGATGGAGTACATGCAAAATAGAGGGGGAGTCTTTGTGAGGAAGAAAGTTCTTGCAGGAATTGGTTTGTTGTTTCTTGTCATAGGGCTTACTATATTTAGTCCTTATAACGTACTATCTGAATTTAACGAGAAAGGTGCTGTTAAATCCTTTATTTCTTCAGATCGTAAATTTAAAGGGTTAGAGGTTGTTGATATAGATTACAGAGGGTCTGATACTTACTTAATCCAGACCAAAGACGGTGATCTTAAGAGATACTTTATCGTGATGAGATATAACTCTTCTGTAATGAATGGGCATTGGAAGGTGTTTGAAGAAACCTCGCGAGAACACTATTATTAATGAACTATGCAAGCATTTATGTGAAGGGAGGATTAGCTTATGGCGATTTTGCTCCTTATTATACTCATTGTGATCTCTGTGTTCTTATTTAATGTTCTTTTAGAGACGATTGAAGAAAGAGGGTTTGGGCCTTTCCCGAAGAAGTTAACACTATTCGTTTGTTGTTTTTTAGTGGTACATTGGGTTTTATTATTTATAAATGGATACATGCAGCCTCATAAGCAAATGGGTGGGGAGCACTTCTTTTCGAAAAGTTTTGCTTTAGGTATACTTGGGAACCTATGTGCTATTAGAGAAGTAAATCATAATCGATTTGTAGCTGTAGTGCTAGGTTGCTTCTCGACTTTTAGTATATTATTTACATACATGGTTCACGGAATTTCTAAGATGTAGCTGATAATACGAACGGAACCTCTTATAAAAAAGGTAAGCAGGATGGAAGTCAAGGAGAGGAGTAGCCCAAAAACGAACAAGAATGGACATTCGTGACGAAAATGGGTAAAATAACGGAAGTAGCTTAGAGAAGAAATGAGGACATTTAAATGAAGGATCGTACATTTCTGTATATCATTGGTGGCGTGGCCATCGTATCTTGGTTGCTTTATTTTGCAGCTTATTTTAACCATTACAAAATGCATTATATCGTAGAAGGATTGATATTCAGTGCATCTGCCACTATTCTTTACTTCGTACTAGTCGCAAGTTTCTTTAAGGGAAGCGGCGGTAGGAAAGTAACAGGTACTATTCTTGGACTTGTAGCGGCAACATTTGTTGTTGTCATCGCTTTATAAAGGGTGAAAGCCAAAGGGCTTTCACCTTTTATTTTAAGCGTAAAGAATGGGGGATCCATTAAAACATGCTATAGTAGATATGTAGGGAAAGGGGAGAATTCATGAACCTGAAAACCGTTCAAGATAAATTAGAACAACACACCCCAACTATTATCGGGGAAGAATCAATGAAAAAGTACTCATTGTTTTTACCGATTATAGAAAAAGAAAATGAACTCCACCTTATGTTTGAAGTACGTTCTCATACAATGAGGCGGCAGCCTGGTGAAGTTTGTTTCCCGGGCGGAAAAATGGATCGTGACGATCAAGGTCCATTGCATACGGCTGTTCGAGAAGCATCGGAGGAGCTTGGCGTTCGTCCTGGTGCGATGACCGATGTCTATTCCTTTGGTCAAATGATCTCGCCATTTGGTATGAAGATTGAAGCGTATGTTGGCTTGCTTAACTGTGAAGAAAAAGAGCTAGAGCCAAATCCAGATGAAGTAGCTGAAGTATTTACCGTTCCTCTACAATACTTTTTAGAACATGACCCGACCGTGCATTATGTCCAAATGGAGATCAAACCTGATCCAGACTTCCCTTATCACTTAATTAGCAATGGCGAAGATTACGAGTGGCAAGCCCGGAAGTATGAAGAATATTTCTATCAGTATAACGGCCGTGTCATCTGGGGATTAACAGCTCGTGTGCTGCGTTCGTTCATTCATATGATTCGATAAGACCTGGCTTTGAGGCCGGGTTTTTTTGTTGGAATTGTTTTAGTTTTACTCGGTGCGTGGAGAAGAACTCGGAGTCAGAACCCCTCAGCTTGAGTCACTGGTCAAAGGTGGGGCACTTGCTTGAGCCGGAATTGCGAAAACATGAGCCAGTAAAGCGAATCATGAGCCAATAAAGTTCAACACAAGCCAGAAATGGTAATCTTGAGTCGAGAAAAATTAAACATGAGCCGTTTTCTTAAAAAGTTGAGCCACAATGGACTGGACTTGAGTCAGAAACTCATAACTTGAGCCACTCGTTCGCCACTGCTTGAGCCACTCCCCAACTACTGCCAGGCCATATAAGAAGGTCCCTTAGCTACCTCACAAGACTCTCTACAATATCCTTATTCTTTTCCTTAAAAATCGCATTATGAGAAGACACCATCGCCTTAGCCGTTGCGTCTGGTTGAATGTATTGCTTCGCTTTATTCACAGCATTGGCAGCATCCTGGAAGGCACCGGCAATGAGATTTAGCTTCCCCTCGTGAGCTAATATATCTCCTGCTGCATACATTCCTGGGATCGAGCACTCACTGTTTTCATTCCCTGCAATAAAATAATGATCTTTCCGCTCAACAGGGAGGGGGCTGTGATCAAGAAGGGATGCATCCTGGTCGAAGCCATGATTGATGAGAACTTCATCCACATCTACCGAGATTGCGTCACCGCTTTTATGGTTAACAAGCTCCACTGTATCAATGTGATGTCCATCATCTGTACATAGTTTCGTAATTTCCGTATGTAACAAACAAGTTGCTGAGCTTTCAAGCAGTTGAGATACTTGGGCTTCGTGTCCTTTTAGCTCTCCTTTTCGGTAAGATATGTACACCTTCCTCGCGATTGGAGTCAGTTCGTTCGCCCAATCGATGGCTGAGTTACCGCCTCCTGAAATAAGAACGGTTTTATCTTTAAATTCTTTTAACGATTGAATCGTGTAGTGAAGATTCGAAACTTCAAAGCGTTCAGCTCCTTCAATCTGTAGTTTTTGTGGCTGTAAAATCCCGCTCCCTACAGCGACGATGACCGTTTTGGAATAATGCACGGTTCCAGAAGAAGAGGTTAATTCAAATAAGCCTTCGGCGTTTTTCTGTATTGAATCTACTTTTTCCCCTAAAACTACCTCAGGGTCAAATGAGAGCCCTTGCTCTACAAGGTTCTCAATTAGTTTCACACCAGGAGTGGGGAGCAAGCCTCCAACATCCCAAACAATTTTCTCAGGGTAGACGTGAACCTTGCCACCAAGCTGAGGTTGGAATTCAATAATTTTTGTTTTCAGCTCCCTCAATCCGCTATAGAACGCAGAATATAAGCCGGCAGGACCACCGCCGATAATCGTTACGTCAAAACATTCTTCATTATGCATGTGTTCCACTCCTTTTATAAAAACAAACTTCTAGTTGACACCGATTCTCATTCGCATTATAGTTTACATTGTACTGCTAGTGATAATCATTATCAACATAAATTGTGCACAATTTTGAAATCAGGAGGGTACATATGACTCGCCTTTTTACTGAGAACGTGAACGTAGGGTACGGGGAGAAGACAATCGTGAAGGATTTGCACGTTCAGATCCCTGATCAACAAATAACCACTATTATTGGTTCGAATGGCTGTGGGAAGTCGACGCTCTTAAAAGCAATGACACGTATTCTTTCCCATCAATCTGGTTCCATTATTTTAGATGGTGAATCAATTACACGACAGAACACTAAAGAATTGGCCCGTAAGCTTGCCATCTTGCCTCAAAATCCTGAAGGGGCTAGTGGATTAACCGTAGGTGAACTTGTTTCATATGGTCGATTTCCTTATCAGAAAGGTTTCGGCCGCTTAACAAAGCGGGATATGGAAGTGATCGAGTGGGCACTTCATGTGACAGGTACAGCGGAATTTAAATACCAGGCAGTTGATTCCTTATCAGGTGGACAGCGCCAACGGGTTTGGATTGCGATGTCACTGGCGCAGGAAACGGATATGATTTTCCTCGATGAGCCAACCACTTATCTTGATATGGCTCACCAGCTTGAAGTATTAGAGCTATTGCAGAAGCTGAATCAGGAAGAAGGGCGGACGATTGTTATGGTTCTTCATGATCTGAATCAGGCCGCTCGGTTTGCCGACTATATTGTCGCTATGAAAGACGGAGAGATTGTAAAGGCAGGAAGCCCTGGAGACGTTATTCAGCGTGATGTGCTCAGAGACGTATTTAGTATTGATGCCGAAATCGGAACCGATCCAAGAACCAATAAACCAATGTGTGTAACGTATAACTTATGGAAGGGAGAACAACAAAATGAAGAAAATTCAAATCACACTGCTTCTTATGCTAGCGCTTGTTCTTAGTGCTTGCTCCAATAGTGCAGGAGGGAATACAGAAGAAGACACAACGAAGAAAGAGGAGACAGGTTCAGAAACCTTTACATACGAATCGGAAAATGGACCTGTAGAAGTTCCGAAAGATCCTGAACGCGTTGTCGTGTTATCCTCTTTTGCAGGGAACTTAATGAACCTTGATGTGAATATGGTAGGTGTTGATTCCTGGTCGAAGAACAACCCCAGATTCCAGGATGAGCTAGAAGGGGTGGAGGCTGTAACAGCTGAGAACCTTGAGAAGATTATTGAAATGGATCCTGATCTTATCATTGGATTATCTACCACAAAAAATATAGATAAGTTAAAAGAAATCGCGCCGACGGTTACATATACGTATGGAAAAGCGGATTACCTAGAGCAGCATATTGAGATTGGTAAACTTGTAAACAAAGAAGAACAAGCTCGTGGATGGGTAGAAGATTTCGAGAAACGCGCCCAGGAAGCAGGGGAGAAAATTAAGAATAAAATTGGCGAAGACGCAACGGTTTCTGTTATTGAGAAATTCGACAAGCAAATTTACGTATTCGGCGATAACTGGGGACGCGGTACAGAAATTCTCTATCAAGCAATGGATCTGAAAATGCCTGAGAAAGTTAAGGAAATGGCGCTAGAACCAGGCTACTACGCGATCTCACCAGAAGTACTTCCAGAGTACGCAGGAGATTACGTGATTTTTAGTAAGAACAGTGACCAGGATAATTCATTCCAGGAAACGAAAACGTATCAAAACATTCCTGCTGTAAAGAACGATCAAGTATTTGAAGTAGATGCAAAAGCCTTCTACTTTAATGATCCAAATACGCTAGATTACCAGCTTGATTACTTTAAAGAAGCCTTCCTAGGTGAATAATAATAAAGAGGATCACCCAGTGATCCTCTTTTTTTGCATAGCCAACAATTTATAGTAGAAAGATGATGAGAATGAAAAAACTATCCTTTCCTATCCAACTTACAATCGGAATCGTCCTTTGTGTTCTCTCCTTCCTCATCGCTTTACGTTTAGGAGCAGCGGATCTTTCCTTTAAAGACATATGGATGACGTTCATGACAGATGTAGAAAATGACTCAACCCTTCTCTTGTCGGAAATCCGTATCCCGCGTGAAGTGGGCGCAATCGTGGTAGGGGCAGCACTTGCTGTTTCCGGTGCGATTATGCAGGGACTCACTAAAAATCCCCTTGCCGATCCAGGTCTTCTTGGATTAACCTCAGGCGCGAATATGGCACTAGCGATTGCGCTTGCATTACTACCGGGGGCCAATTACATTTGGATCACGATTGCTTGCTTTATCGGTGCAGCGATTGGTGCAGGTCTCGTTATGGGGATTGGCTCTATGAAAAGAGGTGGCTTCTCTCCATTTCGAATCGTGTTAGCAGGAGCAGCGGTGTCGGCTTTCCTTACAGCGATTGGAGAATTTATTGGCTTATATTTTCACGTTTCAAAAGATATTACAATGTGGACCGCCGGCGGTTTAATGGGAACCTCCTGGAGTCAGCTTCAGCTTATTATTCCTTTTATTTTCATAGGAATTTTGGTAGCTCTAATCTTATCGAAGCAGCTCACCATTTTAAGTTTAAACGAAGAACTAGCGGTTGGCTTAGGTCAGAAGGTAACCTTTATCAAATTAGCCTTATTTACCGTTGTGATTATACTAGCGGGGTCAGCTGTTGCGTTAGTTGGAAATATGGTCTTTATCGGCCTTATGATTCCTCACATCGTCCGAGCGATGGTAGGAACGGATTATAGGTTTATTATTCCCTCATCTGTTTTCATTGGAGCGGCGTTTATGCTTATAGCAGATACCCTGGGACGGACGATTAACGCTCCCTATGAAACGCCTGTAGCGGCCATTATTGCCCTACTTGGACTGCCTTTCTTCTTATATATTGTGAAAAGGGGAGGGGGAGTCTTCTCATGATTCATCCAAAACTTGTACGAAAACAACGTCTACTAGTAGCTTTGCTTACGTTTTTCATGATTGTTACTGCATTTGTAGCAACAGGCCTTGGATACTCTTCGGTGTCCTTTGATCGAATTCTTCCTACACTTATGGGAGATGGGACCTTTAAAGAATCATTTGTGATTTTCTCTGTTCGCCTCCCGAGAATTGTCATTACTGTGTTGGCAGGAATGGCCCTTGCTTTATCGGGGGCGATTTTACAAAGTATTACGAGAAATGACCTTGCTGATCCCGGAATTATTGGTATTAATGCAGGTGCTGGGCTTGGAATAGCCGTATACTTCTTGTTCTTTCCTGTACAAGTAGACACATTTGTATACATGATCCCGGCTGTTGGTTTTCTTGGTGCGATTGTTACTTCAGCTCTTATTTATTTCTTCTCGTATCAAAAGCATATGGGATTCCAGCCAGTTCGATTAGTCCTTGTTGGGATTGGTTTTGCAATGGCCTTATCAGGTGCGATGATTATTCTTATTTCCTCCGCTGAACGAAAGAAAGTCGATTTTATCGCCAACTGGTTAGCGGGAAATATCTGGGGAACGGACTGGCCTTTTGTTCTGGCTTTACTTCCATGGCTTCTGATACTGATTCCATACACGCTTTACAAAGCGAATCGTATGAATCTATTAAGTTTAAGTGAACCTGTTGCAATCGGAGCGGGGGTATCCATTGAACGAGAACGTCTCACGCTTCTCATCACAGCCGTGGCTCTAGCAGCAGCTTCAGTCTCTGTCACAGGCGGGATAGCCTTTATCGGTCTATTGGCCCCTCATTTAGCCAAAGCTCTCATTGGACCAAGAGCTCAAAGCTACATCCCTATATCGATTCTTTTAGGTGGGCTCCTATTATTAATTGCTGATACAGTGGGGAGAAATGTGATGGACCCAGAGGGAGTCCCTGCAGGTATTATGACAGCACTTATCGGAGCTCCTTACTTTATCTATCTTCTTATTCGGAAGACTTAAGGGTATAATTACTTATAAACTAAACCGTTTAAAGAGGCGTGGAAATCTATTAATAGATTTCCACGCCTCTTATAATAATTGTTGACTTGTTTACATACACGCTTTATTAAGCTTTACAACATCTTAATTAAAACAACTTATGAACTAAACAGATTTACATGATCGATACCAGGAAGTTTACGTAATACAGAGCTACTTAACCAAAAGATACCGAAGATAATCATTGAAATACCACAGATCATAACAGGGATTTCTGGAGCAAAAGTTTCACCCAGAACTCCACCGATCAGAGAACCTACAGGCATTCCTAGTGCTGCTGCGCTAGTTAAGACAGTAATGACTCTTCCGATATAAGCTGTTTCTACCTGCTTCTGGATAGATGAAAAGACAAGGATGTTTAGGATTCCAATAGAAATGGCGCCAGTAGAGAATAAAATCATAGAGGGAATTAATGGTAAAAGGGAGGTCCCGATCCACATAAAGCCTGTGCCTGTAAATGTAGTGATAATCAACTTTCCGAAATGGATATGTTTTAGTTTTGGAGAAACAATTGAACCTACCAACATCCCTAGCGACATAGAAGCTAAATAAAAGCCATACACCGCTTCAACACCACCCCCCTTTATAAGTGAAAAGGCAGGTAAGTTGGTTGTCATGATCGCCATGGACATGTTGATAAAGACTAATGAAAAAATCATGTTTGTAACTAACGAATTACTTATATAGTTAAATCCAGCTTTTAGATCTGTAAAATAATTCGTAATGGCATCTTTAATAGACTGTGACTTTTCTCTGTCCTGTTCTGGTTGTTGGAAGTTAAAAAATGCATATAAGAAGGATACGACGATTAGACAAAGAGCGGTGATGGTGATAGATGGAATCGTTCCGATAATGGATATAAGTATACCTGCTCCTGCAATGAATGCGATATCCATTGATTCACGGATCGTTTGTAAATAGGAGTTTGCTTCAACGACATGATCTTTCCCTACGATTATCGGTAAGATGGTAGATTCGATTGGATATGTGTATTGAGTGAGGAGAGCGGTGATGAATAGCAAGGTAATAACAAACCACACATTTAGTCCAATTGTATAGTTTGCTAAAGGAATGGTGAATAGAATCATCGCTTTAATAAGGTTGCTATATACCAAGCTGTTTTTATATTTAGCATAGTTAGCTAATGGGGCAATTAAGAAAGATAATGTACCCGCTAATGTGATCGCAAAAAATGCAAATCCAGAATAGAGAACACTTCCACTTACATTCAAAACGAGTAACATGCCTGCCACAGAGTATATCCCGTTTCCTAGTCCATTAATAAAAACACCTGACATGAGTATCAAAAAATTTCTTTCCATTACAAATGGGGCGATTTTTTTCATTCGTTTATTCCTCCTCACTATTGGATTCTTTTATAAGAAATTCAATAGCATATGGTAATTGCTCTTCTTGATCCTTCTCTTTAAAAGATAAGTGTCCATATTTAAAAAGAAGGTCCTCTAACTCTTCACTGAATTGATCTAAAAGTTTCTTAGATAAATAAATATTTGTAGCCTTACTATCAACATGTCCTTCGGGATAGACTTCATCTGGATTCTTAAATACCGAAGCTTTAGCTTTGTAATATTTTTCCACAATTCCTTTTTCAGTATTAACACTTTCTATTTCTAGAATTTCGTGCTTTACAAGCTGTTGTATATGGTAGTAAACAGTTCCAGGGTTTTTCCCAACTAAATCGGCAACTTGTTTAGGTGTCATGGGTTGTTCGTATAGCAAAGCTACCAATCTTGATCTTAGTGGATTAGATAGTACTTTTTGTTGTTCCCAATTAATGTTCATGACTTCTTTTTGCATCTCATGTTTCTTGTGCATTGTCATCACCTTCCCTATTGTTTATTTATATTTGCAAATCGATTTGTAAATGCAAATCGATTATTTATAAACATGGTACGATTTGTAAATACAAATGTCAACGTATAACTTTAAAAGGACTAATCTTCTAGAAAATAAAGGATATTCTCTGTTAAGCTTGAAATAAATCATTAGAAGGAAATATAGTACATAAATGTAAAAAAGGGGTGCGAATTCATATGAATCGATCAGCTATTGCGATTCGGCAGAAGCTTGAGGATCAGATGCTACGGACACATTTCTCTGGATCGATCTATATAGAGCAAAAGAACGAAGTCTTATTTGAAGCCGCTGGGGGAGATGCCGATCGGTCAGAAGCAAGGAAGAATACCATTGATACTCGTTTTGGGATCGCATCGGGATGTAAGTTATTTACGGCTATCGCAATTTGTCAGCTTGTTGATAAAGGAGCGATCTCTTTTTATTCTAAGCTGTCCCAATGCATCGATGAAACATTCCCTAATTTTGATGAGGGAATTACTATTCATCATTTACTTACTCATACATCGGGCATTCCTGATTATTTTGATGAAGATGAAATGGATGATTTTGAAGCATTATGGAAGACCATTCCGATGTACACATTGAGAAATTGCCGTGATTTCTTACCAATGTTTGAAAAAGGTAGGATGAAATTTCAGCCTGGTGACGATTTTCATTACAACAATGCGGGATATATCATACTTGGGCTTGTAGTAGAAGCTCAGACAGGTATGAACTTTCAGGAATACATAGAAGAGCACGTATTTAAACCAGCTGGGATGATGAGTTCTGGGTACTTTGCTCTCGATCAGCTTCCGAGTAATGTGGCTTTTGGTTATGTGGAATTAGATGATGGTTCTTGGAAAACGAATCAGTATTCCATTCCTGTTATTGGTGGAGCTGATGGAGGGGCATATGTAACCGCACCTGATATGGGCAGACTTTGGAAGGCGCTTTTAGGAGGAACTCTTTTAGGGGAAGAAACGCAGCACGAAATGTTTACAGCCCATGTAGATGTGAGGAAAGACGTTTACTATGGATATGGGTTATGGATTCATAAGAAGGAAGATCAACTATATAAATACCATGTCATGGGTTATGACCCTGGTGTAAGTTTTCACTCGGCTTATTATCCGAAAGCTGATATTGTAATCGCTGTGCCTTCGAATCATAGTGATGATGCTTATGATGTGATGAAAGCAGTTGAGGACACACTAATTGATTAAGGCGGGGTAGATATGGAGTGGTTTCGGTTTGATGAAAGGGTAGGGAAGCCCATTACAGAATTCGGTTCAGATTTCATTATGTCTAAGGTAGTGGTGACAGAGGAAAAAACACATGTGACGTGCATGCATTTACCTGAGGGAGGAAGAATCGGGTATCATCCCGCTGTTGTGAATCAACTGCTCCTCGTTGTAAAAGGAGAAGGAACGGTTTGCGGAGAGGAGCGAGAATACGTTTCGATTTCTGAAGGAGAAGCTGTGTTTTGGTTGAAAGGGGAGAAACATGAAACCCGAACAGAAAAAGGGTTAATCGCTATTGTCATTGAAGGGGACGGAGTCACGCCTTCTTTGTTGGCATCACAATGATAATAAGGGGAATAGAAGTTGCTTATAGAACATAAGAACGGAGTACTTTTAAAACGAAATGAAAGATTGGGTGAACGAGATTGGAGAATAGATCCATGTTATAAAGTTATCTTTTCTCCTTTTGAAAAAAGGTAAGTAAGCAAAAGTGCAAGCTGGGGGATACTGTGATCGAGAAAGTATTCTATTTCCTTTTCATCATCTGCTCCATTGAGTGTAAGAGTTTTTGGAGTAAGGATCTGCTCAAATATTGCCGGTTTAATTAGCAATTTTTCGAGTGGAATAATTTATTAAAATTTTAAATTGATTTTGGGAGGAGTAAGGTGAAAAAAGAGTATTCCATTATAATAATAGCTGTCTCAATCATTTTCAGTGGTTTGTGGATTGGGAAATCTATAGAAGGAAATAGGAGTAATGAGGCATTAGCGAACGAGGAGGAAGATACGCAAGAATTTGGTGAAGTCCTCTCACTTTCTGATGCTGCTAATTATTTAGGAATTAGTAATTCCTCACTAGAGAGAGTTATAAGACTAGAAGAGAAATATCCTCACATGATAAGTGGTAAACGTTTTCCCTATACAACAGTAGAAGACGAAATTATTATTAAAAAGTCTCTTCTTAATGATTGGTTGAGAGATGCAAATAACACAGGGAGACAATACATTGATGGTCATATAAAATAAAAAGGACGCTTAAGCGTCCTTTTATATTAGGCAAAAATACTTCGAAGTCCATTAATCAACGAACTAATCAAATCACTGATTGCATTTAAAATCTTCTCAAAGAAATTTGCAACGCTGTTCCAAAATCCTTCATCATTTAATAGTTCCTTCGCACTTGCAGTAATATCTTCTAGCTGCTTTTGAAGTTCATCAAAGTTAATGTTGAGTGAGCGTATTTGATCAAAGAGATTCGTTAACAGTTCAACATCTTCAGGGTTTAAGTTGATGTTTAGTGAATCCAATTGGTTTTGAACGATTCTTTCAACTTCTTCTCTTGTCGCAGGATTTTGTTCTGCGATTTCTTTCTTAATTTGAGAGATAAGCTGACTGACCTTTTCTTTACTTACCCCAGACTCTTCTGCGAGTTTAGTAGCTACATCTAGTTCCTCACTAGCCACCTTCATTCGATCAGAATCTAACTTAACTCCTTTTTCATCATATGCTTTATAAATTCCAGTTAAGGCAGAATGTCCACTCACTTTAACGGGTGAAGCCACATCAACTGTCGCATCTGATACGCCTGCTGTTAAAAGGGCGTTTTTATACATTTCTTTTGTGACTTGCGTAATGTTGTCAGGTGTTACTAGATTGACCGTTAACCCTGTGCCTTCTTCTTCAGGAGTAATTTTGACAGAAGAATACATTCTGGAATTAGGGTTGCCTCCAATGTAATTGGCGATATCCTGACCGTTTACACTATATTCATCAACTGAATCGCGATCTTCTACCTCTAATTGATTTCTTACTTCTTTTTGCTGAGCATCCGTCAGCGTTTCTCCGTATACCACAATGGGCACGCCTAGCTTCTCATTAATTGATGTAGAGGCGGATACAGATGTACTTACACTTAAGCTTAATAGGATAATGACTGCAATGAATGAGAACCATCGTTTCATATTCCACACACCTTTTCTTTTCATTCCTTTTTATCTACCCTTTCAATGTACGTTTCGATCTTCGTATTAGAATCAGAACATATATGCTCATTACGACAAAACTTGAGGAATTCCTTTATTTATAAGATCTTTGTATAAAGGATTCGGAATAAATTCTGTAAGAAGAGGGTCCGTTTCGAAATAAATGCAAAGAAGCATGTACTTTTGAGGCTACATGCTTCCTATATGAATCACTTTAGCTTGAATTTCCATTTTATTCAATAGTTGATCTTTATAGTTGTTCATTAAACTTATTAAGAAATGGGCCACTGAACTATACGCTTTTACCATACAACCATAAAGTAATTATAAGACACTATGGAAAAGGTGAGGATCAACATGAATAAACATGGTTATGAGCTATGGACAGAATTACCCTATGCTGGCGAAAATCATCCCCCTCTTAACCCCGAAACACCTTACTCTGAATCATGGAGCACTTATTACGTGGAGCGCAATAATGAAGGTGGCTTTTCAACAACAGATGGAAAACCAATCGTATTAGATATCCGTCATCCCAACACCATTAATTGGGATGCTCAATTAAACAGGGTGAAGCGAACTCTAGCTGAACTGACGCCTGAGGAAGAAGATATAGCCTATTATTGGTCTAGAGGTCCTGCGACGAAACAATGGACACCAATTGCAGACATTCTGATTGATACGTATGGTGTAGAAGCGCCGCGAGCTGGGAGGATATTAGCTGCCCTTCAAGCTGGAATAAATGATGCGTTTGTAGTCGCTTGGCACTTGAAATTCAAGTGGCTTGTGGCTCGACCAAATCAACTAGATCATGAACTTGTTACATTCATTTGTACACCAAGACACCCTTCTTACCCATCAGGTCATGCTGCGGTAGCGGGTGCAGCTGAAGTGATTCTTGGCTACTTCTTTCCAGCAGAAAAACGTCGCCTTCGTGAGTTAGCAGAAGAGTGTGCAACATCCAGGTTATATGCAGGTGTTCATTTTCCGATTGATAATGACGAAGGCTTAAGACTTGGAAGACAAATAGGTCAAATCGTAGTAAATGAGCTTCAGCAGGACTATGACTCAGAAGGGGACTCTGTGGACATTCATTACAGGCAGAGCAGGGGAGCTAAACTACTTCCGCCTCCTTACAAACAAGCGATTCCTTTTGATTTCAATGCCCCATGTGATTCATTAATAGAGAATCAAACTAGTTCTCATAAGAGGCAAAGCAAGACTTCTAAACCTAAACTGTTCTTTTAGCTTAAGTTTTGTATATATAGTAAAGATACGAAAAAAGAAAACGCATGGCACTCCTAATATGAGGGATGCCCTGCGTTTTTATTCATTTGAACGTTCATATGAAATGATCAGCTAAACCTTGTCATTCCCTTTTGTTTTCCTTCTCCCGAATAGTAAGTACAGTCCGATGATGATAAAGATGACAGGCCATAATCGCCCAACTGCAGACATGAGCATTTCACCCCATGAAAAGAGTGCAATACCAGTGAGGATGCTAATGGGGATTAGGAGTCCCTTCTCACGTTTGCCAAAGTACCAAAGTTCAAACAATCCAAAAGCAGGTGCTAGTAGATAGACAGGCCAAGTGTATGCTGAATAAGCAAACCCTGTTGCTGTTTCAAAGAAGAATAATAGACTGATGACAAGAAGAATTCCACCGGGTACAAGTAATCCGGCTAATTCTCTTTTTTGCCCTGATAAGAAAAATCCGGCGTGAAAGCCGACTGCAGGCAGTAAAATAAAAGCCGGCCAAGCTTCAGATGCGCTTGGCATTGGAATAATTTCTAAGTTCGCAAGGAGAATGAAAATTCCGGTTATAACAAAGATCATGCCTGTGATCGCATTGGCTGGTTTTGATTTCATTTAGGTCGCTCCTTTACTAGAAAGGTAGAGTTATTTCGTGTACCGATTGGCGTAACTAGAAGCAGCATAGGCATCAGGTTTAATTTTAACATCGATTCCCATTGCGTCGATGCGTTCTGTCATGTCTTTGATGAGATCTTTACTACGGCCTTTTGTGCCTATGTCTAAATGAATTTCAAATTGAAGAGAAGCGCCCTCCTTCTCATAAGGGGCTAAGAGTTGTCCGAGACCTGCTAAGTATTCAGGTGTAAAGTGAAAGGCGACTTCTTGACTTAGCCATGTTTCAATAGATATTTTTTCTTTTAAACTCATGATTTTTCTGGAGACGGTGTGGTTTCTTAAAGCTCCCCAAGCTCCTTTTCCGATTCGGTGAATGTGAATCGCTGTGATGAAACGGGTGTGGCTTTTGTGTACGTGGGAGTCTGTACCAATGGACAAGCGATACTGATTTGCGGGGTCTTGTGCGATAAAGGATTCGATTGATTGAAGAACATCTTCTACAGTCATGTGTTGTTTAGATTGGTTGTAAAAGGTGGAGTATTCCATAATCTTTTCACCTCAAATTAAGTTTTTCGGTGCTATTTATAGTATATTCGAATTTTGAAGGACATGTGCATCAAAGCAGATTCTTAACACAATTGTACAAATTCATTATTTCGTTTATCTAAATAATGTGTCCAAAAATATAGAAAATTGTCAGAAGAGTCTTTATAATGAGAAACAGAATGCTTACTAGAATGGGGATAGGTGGGGTTTACAATGAGTACAGATTATAATCATTATCCATATGGATCACAACGAATGACGACATTCGCTCAAAACGGTATGGTAGCTACGTCTCAGCCTTTAGCGGCTCAAGCTGGACTAGATATTATGAAGCAAGGTGGTAACGCCATTGACGCAGCAATCGCTACAGCGGCGTGTTTGACGGTCGTTGAACCGACATCAAATGGAATTGGTGGAGATGCGTTTGCCCTTGTGTGGACAAAAGGGGAATTACATGGTCTAAACGCGAGCGGGCCAGCCCCTAAGAGTATATCCATTGATGCTGTTAAAGAAAAGGGATTTGAAGAAATCCCTGCTTTTGGCTTTATTCCAGTAACGGTTCCAGGTGTACCAGCAGGTTGGGCGGAGCTTTCAAAGCGCTTCGGGAAATTGCCTTTTAAAGAGGTCATTCAACCAGCGATTGAATACGCAGAAGAAGGCTTTCCAATCTCTCCGGTTCTCGGAAAGTTTTGGCAAGGCGCGTATAAGAAATTTAAAGAAACGTTAACAGATGAAGAATTTACATATTGGTTTGACACATTTGCTCCTGACGGGAAAGCTCCTGAGATCGGTGAGGTGTGGAAGTCTAAGGGCCATGCCGAAACGCTTCGATTGATCGCAGAAACAGACGCAGAAAGTTTTTATCACGGGGAATTAGCTGAAAAGATTGATCAGTTTTCAAAAGAACATGAAGGGTTCTTAAGAAAGGAAGACTTAGAAGCGTTCTCACCAGAGTGGGTAAATCCGATTAAGGTCAATTATAAGGGATATGACGTCTGGGAGATCCCACCGAATGGCCAAGGGTTAGCCGCACTTATGGCGTTACGTACACTTGAGGATTACGAATTTAGAGAAAAAGAATCTGCTGAGACGTATCATAAGATGATAGAGGCCATGAAGCTTGCATTTGTAGATACGCAAAAGTACGTTACAGAAGAGAAAGAAATGTCAGTTTCCGTTGAAGATTTATTATCAAAAGCGTATGCGGAGGAACGACGAAAGCTGATAGGTGAGGAAGCGATCACCCCAGAAGCTGGCACCCCTCCAACAGGGGGGACGGTGTATTTAGCAACAGCGGACAATGAAGGGAATATGGTATCCTTTATTCAGAGTAATTACATGGGCTTTGGATCTGGTTTAGTTGTACCAGGGACAGGGATTGCCCTTCAAAACAGAGGGCATAACTTCTCCATGGATCCTGAACACGATAATGCCTTAAAAGGTGGAAAGCGAACGTATCACACCATTATCCCGGGTTTCCTTACAAAAGGAGATGAGGCGATTGGACCATTTGGTGTAATGGGTGGCTTCATGCAGCCGCAAGGGCATCTTCAAGTCGTGATGAATACAGTGGACTTCCACCTCAATCCTCAAGCAGCTTTAGATGCCCCTCGTTGGCAGTGGATGGAAGGGAAGACGGTTATGGTAGAACCTCAATTTCCGAATGCCATTGCTCAAATATTGGCGCGTAAAGGGCATCAAATTAAAGTCGCACTCGATGGCGGTGGATTTGGTCGGGGACAAATTATATGGCGGGACCCTGCCACCGGCGTCTTGCAAGGTGGAACAGAAGCAAGAACTGATGGATCGATCGCAGCCTGGTAGACTAATGAAGGGGCATCCTAGTGCCTCTTCTTTTGTTTTTTAAGTCTTCCATATATGGAGGTTATGTGGAAGACTGGAAGCTAAATGAAAGGGGCCGTTTGCGTTTAGGAGAGGTAGGGGGGACTGGGGAACGACTCGCTTTCCGCGGGCGAGCTGTCGAGCCTCCTCGTTCGCTAGCGCTCTCTGTGGGGTCTCGTCGACCTCTTTCTCCCGCAGGAGTCTACTCGTTCCCCACCCCCCCATGCCATATTTTGTGTAACCGGCCCAGGCGCTTATGTGTGATGCGTGAACATATCCTGGCATACGACATGTTTCCGTTAATTTTAATATGGCAAAGGTGGTTCGGGAAATTGCGAGACTCCTGCGGCAGAAGGAGCCTAGGGGAGACCCCGGAAAGCGCGTAGCGCTTGAGGAGGCTCCCCAGCTCGCCGCGGAAAGCGAGTGATTTCCCGAACCACCTTACGCTCACTCAAAGCTAACGGAAACGTTATCTCAATAGCGAGACTAAAAAGATTAAGTATAGAAAGGAACTAACTATGAAAGCAGTGCATCTATTTTTAGCATTTTTTCGAGTAGGTATATTAGGTTATGGCGGTGGACCGGCGTCGATTCCGCTTGTACATAAGGAAGTGGTTGATAAGTATAAGTGGATGAATGAGGATGAGTTTTCAGATGTGTTAGCGTTGGCTAATACACTACCAGGGCCGATTGCTACGAAACTGGCTGGGTATATCGGTTACCGTGTTCAAGGTGTGCGTGGGATGGTGAATGCAACTTTAGCCGTGATGGTACCAACCATTGTCCTCATGATTGTTTTGTTAACGTCGATCTCTTCTATTAAGGATCAAGCATGGGTTCAGGGAATGACAGAGGCTGTTGTGCCGGTTGTTGGTGTGATGTTAGCAGTATTGACGTGGCAGTTCTTGAAGAAGTCAAAGAGTGGTCTTGGTTGGACCGTGACGCTTGTCATGGCTATAGTGACTGGACTTCTAATGGAAGTAGCAGGGATCCATCCTGGAATTATTATTGCAGCACTCCTCATTGTAGCGATCTTTAAGAAAGATAAGAAAGCGGGGGATGCAGAATGATGTACTGGGAGATCTTTTTAGCCTTCTTTATTCCAGGAATTCTTGGTTATGGTGGTGGCCCAGCGTCGATTCCTCTTGTTGAAAATGAAGTTGTCGGTCGCTATGGATGGCTAACTGTTAATGAATTTAGTGAGGTACTGGCGATGGGGAATGCGTTGCCTGGTCCGATTGCGACAAAGATGGCAGGGTATATTGGTTTTGAGGTAGGTGGTGTGACAGGCGCCGCTGTAGGAGTGTTTGCAGCCGTGGCCCCGTCGCTTATCTTAATGATCGCTTTGCTTGGATTATTGTACAAATACAAAGATTCTCCAAAAGTAAAACGTATGACTCTTTATGTACGTCCAACCATTGCTGTATTGCTTGGTGTCATTGCTTTTCGCTTTTTCGTTACATCCTTTGAAGGGGGAGGAACAATTCACACGATTCTTTTAATCGTTACGAGTTACGTGTTACTTGAGAGAGTTAAAGTCCACCCTGCTTTCGTGATTGCTGGATCACTTTTATATGGCGCGTTATTCATGGGGTAAAGTGTCACACAAATTTCGAAAAGTGAGCAGGGATTCGAGCGCTACTTGCTTTCTGACAATCCGCTGAAGTATGTTACCTTGACTCTTAGAGAAAAGTGTTCCTATAATAGCCTCGAGTGTAGAATTAAAAAATACATATTCAATAGAATCGTGAAACCAAGAAGGGTGAGAAAACATGGCGAAGACAAAACAAAAAAGCAGCAACGCTTGGATTTATTGGATGATTGGAATTGTCATAGCAGCGGTCGTTATTATTGTAGTTATCGATCGCCAAATGGCTGATAATACTGCAGAGTCCATCTCATATGAAAATCAACCATACATTGGCGAAGAAGATGCTCCTGTAACGTTGGTTGAGTTTTATGACTACTTATGTCCGCACTGCCATGATTATCAGGAAGCAGCAATACCTGAAATTAAACAGAAGTTAGTGGATACAGGAAAAGCAAAACTTTACTTAGTTAACCACGCTTTCATTGGTGACTCTGATAAAGCAGCAAGATTTGCTGAAGTTGTATATCAGGAATTAGGCAACGACACATTTTTTAAGTTTCATGAACACCTTATGAGTGAGAGGGTTCAAGAAGCAGGTACTTTCACTAATGAATACCTTAAAGACGCTTTAAGTACAGTTGTGGAAGATGATTCAAAAGTTGAATCGGTTATGTCGGCCTATGAAGATGGTGCTGGTGAAGAAGCTTTATCAACAGATAAGAACATCGTTTCTGATCTAGGTGTTACATCAACGCCAACACTTGTTGTAGATGGAGAGATTTTCGAAGGCGGCACCTTTGAAGAATTAGAAAAAGCGGTTGAGGAAGCGGCTGAAGAAAAATAAAGATAGATGTTAAAGGGGCACCTTGATAAGGTGCTCTTTTTTGTGGTTTTTAGGCAAGTGTCTAGTCACTTTTCTTTCTTTTGCATAGGCTGAAGCATAGAGCTTTGCAGGGAGGAGTTTAGTTATGGGTCAATCAAATAAACCAGCTCGCGGAAAGAGTATGTTCGATGAGCTGTTTCAGATTAACCCCAACCGTTCTTTTTTAGATGCGATTGATGATTTTTTTACAGAATCGTTTCAAGGTGGATCTGGGGTAAAGATAGATGATACAAAGTCAAGGTTTACGGTGTGGATAGAGCTTCCTGGTGTAGCGAAAGAAAATATTGATATTGAACTGTATGATCAAAGTTTGCGCATTGCAGTCGATCATAATGAATCCGTTTCTGAATCAACAACCGGCTATTTCAGGCGTTCACAATCCCATTTTGAAAGGAATATCTCACTTCCGGATAACATTATTGTCCGTGATATGAAAGCTAAACATCAAGATGGTATCTTAGAAGTATCTTTTCCAAAAAGAAGAGGTAAAAAGATAGAGATTGAATAGTGGGAAGCGCTTTGCCAGTTTTAGAGCAAAGCGCTTTTTTCATCAGGATAAAATGTTAACTTTGTATTGTTGAAATAGGCCTGATTCGATCATACCCGGTAGCTTTGAAAGAGTTGATTCTAAGTCGGGTGCGATGGTAGTAAAGTGAACATCTAAAATGACGTTGCCGGCTTCAGTTAGAACAGGACCATCTTTTGATTGTGCCATCCTTAGGGAAACGGATTTTATAGGGAGCTCCTCTAAACGAGTTTCAACTAAATGGATGGCTCTTGGGTCCACCTCAAGTGGAACGGGATGTTTTGAGCCTAATACGTCAACGAATTTAGACTCATCAACAAGGATGTAGGTTTCACTACTACTCGCTATTACAAGCTTCTCATGAAACATGGCACCACCGCGGCCTTTGATTAAGTGGTGATGAGGATCCACTTCGTCGGCACCATCAAAAGCCCAGTCAGGTTTGGCGGATGCAAGGGAAGTGGTCGGTATTCCGAGAATACTGCATGTTAAGGCGACTTCGTGTGAAGTGGGGATCGCTTGGACGGATAATTGTTGGTCTTTAATCTTTCTCGCGATGGATTGAATAGCTAAGAAAGCTGTAGACCCTGATCCTACTCCGATGACATCACCATCTTTTACACGTTCAGCCATTCTATTGGCTACTTGTTGTTTTGCATCTTTATTTGAAATCTCGCTTGACCATTGAAGGTCGTTTGCAAGTGAATTATGCCATGACATTGGGATTCCTCCTTTTTTGGGTGGTTTTCCCTAAACGTTGTTGTTTCATTCCTGGATTATGAAAGTTTGTGGAGGATGTTGGTAAAAATATAAAATCGCCTCCTTACTATAAAGGAGGCGAAGCATTATTCAGCAGTTTTATGATTCGTGTCATGATTACTGTGGTCTTCATAAGGATTGTCTGGTAACGGATCGACGGTTTCTTTATGATTATAGCCAGCTGAAATCGTGGCCATGGTAAGTGCTAATACAGCGATCATGATGATAAGGCAGATAACAATTACTCCTACCAAGGACATGACCTCCTTATACATAATCTCGAGAACTATGAAAACACTTCCATTGTACCACAGCCTAAGTACGAATAAAACATCTGCTCCTTTAGTGCTGTAAAGAACCACCGCGTGCCAGACACGCTTTAATGCTTTAGTGAAAGTATGGGTGCCAGACACCCTTTAGTGCTGTAAAGTTTTGATGAAGTTCAGGCGACTTTTCTTGAAAATTAGCTTAGAAAAGGAGAGAATGAGAGGTAATGTAGTTAACTGTGAAGGAGTGTTTTGGATTGAATATTGAAATTTTAAAATGTCATGGGTCAAACAATGATTTTGTGTTAATAGATGAAATGACAGGAGCTTATTCCTTTAGTGAAGAAGACCGAATCATGATTGCTAAAACTTTATGTAATCGAGAAGGGATCGTTGGCGCTGATGGGATCCTTTTTGTATTAAATAGTAATGTGGCAGAAGCTCAAATGCGTATGTTTAACCCGGACGGATCAGAAGCTGAAATGTGTGGAAATGGCCTGCGTTGTGTAGCTCGTTACGTGACAGAAAAATTAGGGAAAGATGAAGTTGTGATTGAAACCCCAGAAGCGAATTTACCTGTTGTGAAGCGAGAGGAAATGTATGAAGACATTCCTTCCTTTGAAGTGAACATTGAGCCTGTATCCTTTGAAACATCTTCATTGCCTTTACAATCACCGCATCAGATCCATATTGAACAGCCAATCCCTACTTTGTCTAAAGATTTAACATTTACTGCTTTAAGTGTACCCAACCCTCACCTAATAACAGTCGTGCCTGAAGTGCATGATGAAAATCTCTCTTGGTTAGGAAAAGTAGCTAATCAGGATAAAGAACTTCTTCCAAATGGAGTGAATGTGAGCTATGTTCAACCACTTGGCGATCAGAAGATTTTTGTGCGTACCTACGAGCGTGGTGTTGGATTAACAAATGCATGTGGAACAGCGATGTCTGCTTCTGCACTTACAACAGTCATTGTAGAGATGAATCAATTGAATGAAGAGATCTTCGTTTTTAACCGGGGCGGTTTCGTTATTTGCACGGCTTTAAAGGATGGGGATGATTATGTTATTAAACTGCGTGGAAATGCTACTTATGTTTATTCATCAACGATTCAGTTAGATGAAGCAACAAGTGAAATTACAGAAGTAAAGGATCGTAAGCTGTTTGAAGCAGAGAACCATGCCTATGCTAAAATGCAGTCATACGCACAAGAACAAATTACGTTATAATGAGAAAGTAGCCCTCCCTATTTAAACGGGAGGCTTTTTCATACAAAATAAACAGGTGCAATGATATAATGAGCATGAAATTATGATTATATGGAGCGTTGTTATGATTACAACTTTATTATGGGTCGCACTTATCATAAGTATTGTTATTACAATTTTTCGAGCTATTCGACGCAAAAGGAAATATGGAAAGGTTGGGGGATTTAAGAGTTACCTAACCTCAATCAGTTTGTATGCAGTGGCTGTAGTAAATTTGATTGCCGCTCATATGGAATCTCTCGGGATCGTGAGCTGGGTGCTTACACTTATTTTCATTCTGTTAGGAGCGTACTTCTCCAAATTCATCCCAGTTGAAGAGAAGTCTCCATTCGTAAAGGATTCATAAAGTCGAGGGTATTGCCTCATACTATGTGTAGGAGGCGATGTAGATGAGTGAAAAAATCGTAGCAGTCCGAAAAAATAACCAGGGTTCAATCGTTGAGATGAAATTATCATCTGGTCAAGTTGTTGGTTATAAAGAAGCCCAACAAATGGCTCGCGATGGCATGCTAGAGCATGTGAATTTAATCCGTGGCAAGGACAACGAAGAACATCTGCGAAGCGAACCAGACGGCGATCCAACGAACAATTTAGCTAATTTACCATTATTTTAAGAACCAAAACCTCTGGCCATAAGCCAGAGGTTTTTTACGTAGTAAAGAACTGAAGAGAGTCAGGCACCGTGCATTACTTTAACGTGTTGAAGAGTGCCTGGCACCATTTAGTGCTTTAATGTGATAAACGTTTGAGCGTTGATACAATGGGATTTTTTGAAGGGGGTTGCTTTTTTTGGTAATAGGTTTTATTATCAGTTAAAATAGGGATATTATTTGGGAGAACGTACTGTTGAGGTAATGATTTCAAATAGCAGGGACATCGAAAGAGGGTGACATAGGTGGAGCGGATCTCTTTTATTCAAATGTTAAGTGCACGTTTTGATGAAGAGCTAGTCAATTATGCTGAAAAACACGATGCATTGAAAGAGCCTAAAGTGAAAAATTGGGACCCAATGAAAGCGGAGGGCTTATATGAGTTAATGCGGTTTGACTGGAAACAAGATGAGGAAGAAGTATGGTCTTGGATTCTGAAAGAATGGCAGTTCTGGAAAAAAGCAAAAGCTCATAATAATATCGTGTTAATACGAGGTTCTAAGTACTTTCAAGCTCTCCATCCAGAGAGTAGCGGAATGCACGTTTGGTGGACATTGTTCGATGAAATTGTACTTGAAGTATTACGTCAAAAAGTAAAATGGTACAATAATTAAGAAGCTGCTTTCGAATGGAAGCAGTTTTTTGGTGCTTGACTGAACGACTTAGACTGTTAGAAACTAACCAAGTTTCATATATATAAAAGAAGAGGTGGGAAAGATGCAGCTTGAGGCATTCACTAGAGTGTTCGAAGACTACACGGATTCCATACATAACTCACTACATATAACCTTTTCCTTTAACGGCGATTATCAAATTGCTATTGGTAAAGGTGAGGATCAAAAAATAGTGCCTCTTACGCTAGAGCACCTTCAACTCCTCTATCAATCTATAGGAGACCATTTGGAGCGTCATGCATTCAGAAGTCAGTTGATGGAGGACATTGTACAGTATGCTTTGAGCATCCCAACCATTGATGGGCTGCGTAGCTTTTTGAGGGAAGTGGATCAAGTTGAAGGGATCGAAGTGACTGAAATTGGAGAGCGAATTAAGAATAACTCTCCAGCTTTCATGTTTGATTTCTTGGATTCACTAATCAATGAAGTTGTAAATGAGAGACAAACAGCAGAATCTTAATTGACATAGAAGACCCCTTTGAGGGTCTTTTTTTGTTTCTTTTCGATCAGCAACAAGCATACCGGGATCGTACAAATATTGTAATTTTACAGCAAAGAATAGATTGATGGTATCGATTACAGGGTAAAGAATAAATAGAAAATTAAGAAGAATAGGAACAAGCTTATGAAGGAGGCCAATGATGGGATACAATGTAACCCAGAAACTAATTAAGGATCATCTTGTAAAAGGAGAAATGAAGCCTGGTGAAGAGATCGGGCTAAAGATTGATCAAACGTTAACGCAGGATGCTACAGGGACGATGGTCATGCTTGAACTTGAAGCGATGGGGCTTGACTATCGTAAAACAGAAGCTTCTGCACAATATGTGGATCATAACTTAATTCAAGAAGATAGTAAGAACCCGGATGACCACTTATTCTTAGAAAGTGCAGCCCAGCGGTTTGGGCTACATTTCAGCCGTCCTGGTAATGGTGTCAGTCACCCGGTTCATATGCAGCGCTTGGCAAAACCAGGACAAACGCTACTTGGTTCCGATTCTCACACTTGTGCCAATGGCTGTATGGGTATGCTTGCGATGGGAGCAGGCGGAATTGACGTAGCCATGGCCATTGCAGGGGAACCATTTTACGTTAAGATGCCTGAAGTTTGGGGTGTGTATGTAAAGGGAGAACTTCCTGACTGGGTAGGTGCTAAGGATGTCATTCTTGAGATGCTTCGACGCCATGATGTGAAAGGCGGCGTTGGAAAAGTAATTGAATACTATGGACCAGGGCTAAAAGAATTATCCGCTATGGATCGCCACGTTATTGCCAACATGGGAGCAGAGCTAGGAGCGACAGGCACTGTATTTCCTTCCGATGAAGTTGTAAAAGATTACTTAAAACGTCAAGAACGAGAAGAGGATTGGATTGAGCTTGTAGCTGATAAGGATGCTGAATATGATTTACATGAAACCATCAACCTTTCAGAGCTTGAACCTCTAATCGCTAAACCTTCAAGCCCTGGAAATGTTGTTCCTGTCCGTGAAGTTGCAGGCGAGCCAATCTATCAATCCTATATAGGATCCTCAGCTAATCCAGGATACCGTGATTTTGCTGTTGCAGCTGAGATTGTAAAAGGGAAGTCTGTTGCGCAAGGGGTTTCGTTTGATCTTAATCCAACTTCTCGCCAAATGCTTCAGGACTTAGTAAAGGATAACCATATCGCAAGCCTTTTATCTAGTGGTGGCCGTTTACACCAGGCAGGTTGTAACGGATGTATTGGAATGGGACAAGCACCGGCAACAGGGCGCAATAGCCTTCGTACAACGCCGCGTAATTTCCCAGGACGTTCTGGTACAAAAGAAGACAGTGTGTTCCTGTGTGGACCGGAAACAGCAGCTGCTTCTGCACTGTATGGTAAGATTGTCGACCCACGAGACTTAGGTGAATATCCTAAAGTTGAAGAGCCAGCCCATCCTACAGTGGATACAAGCTTACTCGAGTATCCATTGCCAGAAGATGAGGCGAAGAACGTAGAGCTTGTAAAAGGGCCAAATATTGCGTCTATTCCTGAGATGGACGAGTTACCAGATCAGCTTGAGCTACCGATCTTACTGAAGATGGGAGATAACATTTCGACTGATGAAATTCTTGCTGGTGGTGCCCGCGTTCTTCCGTACCGCAGTAATCTTCCTGAGATAAGTAAATTTACTTTCGAAATTGTAGATGATACGTACTACAACCGAGCGATGGACACGAAAGAACAAGGTGGTCATGCCATCGTTGGGGGATACAATTACGGTCAGGGTTCAAGTCGTGAACACGCAGCGCTAGCTCCTCGTTATCTGGGGCTTCGAGTAGCCATTGTACAAGACTTTGCCCGAATCCATTGGCAAAATCTTGTGAACTTTGGGGTGCTTCCATTAACATTCGCAGAAAGTGCTGAAGCAGAGAAAGTCGAGCAAGGTGATATCATTCAGTTTAGTGGATTGCGGGAAGCTATGAAGAATGGAGAAACCATTACCGCGAAACTGAAAGATAAGAATCAAGAAGTGCAATTGCGCCACACATTATCAAGTCGTCAAGTTGACATGATGCTAAAAGGTGGACTTATTAACTGGACGAAAGAAAAAGCTTAAATATAAAGAAGAGGCAGCTCTTAGTAGGGCTGTCTCTTTTTTAAATAAGGGGGTCATTTGTAGAGACTGATTAAAGTAATATAAGGATATTTATTGATCATTTATAGTACCATGTAGATATTGTCGAAACATTGCCTGGGAAATAGAGAAGCAAGTTTTGTCATAAAAAGCTTATCACAAGATATTGATAAAGGAGGGAGTGCCCTCCTTATCGTCGTAAATCGATCAATCCATTTCCTTCAACACTTTTAGGTAGGCCTAGGTCTCGTGTATGCTTCACTAATAAAGCATAGAGTTCTGGTTCTGTTAGGGTACGTTCAAATTCCTTATTTCCTTTTTCGAGTAAAAGCGCTGCGGCGCCTGCTACGTGTGGGGTTGCCATAGAAGTGCCGGAGAGTTTGGCGTATCGATTACCAGGATAGGTGGAGATAATATCCACGCCTGGTGCCACAAGGTCAATTTCATCATTTGTATTGGTGAAATCGGCCATCTGTCCCTCATAATCAATGGCACCTACTTGAACAACTTCTTTATAAAAGCCTGGATACATCTGTTCTGTGGTTCTGGCATTGCCATCTCCTTGATTACCAGCGGCACACACAACCAGTATATTTTGTTCGACTGCGCGCTTTATAGACTTATGAAGTAAAGAGTAATCTCTGCTTCCTCCGAAAGACATGGAAATAATTCGGACCTTTTCACCTCTTGGCCCTCTCCATTTCGTTGCGTACTGAATCGCTTGAATGATGGTTTGATAAGATGTTTCCCCGTTAGCATCAAATGCTTTCAAGATCAGCAACTTTGATTTTGGAGCCACTCCGGCAACTCCTTTTCGATTCAAGGAAGCTGCAATCGTTCCAGCTACATGTGTTCCATGCCCGTTCTCATCGGTGACATCTCTACGACTTCCATTCGTGAAATTATGCCAGCCTATAATGGAATTCTCTAAATCAGGGTGATCAATTTGGCAACCAGAATCAATAACGGCGACTACAGAACCTTCCCCTTCGATTCCCTCTTTCCACAATGTATCAGCCCCAATCATCTCAATACCTCTTGGAGCTTCATCTCGTAGCTCTAATAATTCTTGTAGGTGAAACGGTATGAGTTTCATGTTTGACATATCTATTCCCCTTCATATCGTACTACTGTATTACATTCAAAAGGGGAAAATATGTGCTTCATTACATCTACCATATGTGGTAAGCATTCACCCGAATAGACTAAGAAAAAAGAGGCATACCAAGTAAGAAGGGGGGCTAACAAATGGCTCGTCGTAATAAGTTATTGGTACCCGAAGCAAGACAGGGTCTTGATCAATTAAAAGCTCAGTTATCTAAATCAAATGATCCAAATGAAGCGAAATTTGAAGTAGCTCGTGAACAAGGCGTAACCTTAAATAAGGGATATAATGGAAACTTAACCTCTAAAGAAGCAGGGAAAGTCGGAGGTAATATGGGTGGTAAAATGGTGCGAGAATTGGTTCAGATGGCTCAGCAGCAAATAAATGATCAACAAAAGAAATAGTAGTTCTAAACAGTTTTTTTAATTAAACAAAAGCATGGAATCCTTTATCGATTCCATGCTTTATCTCTATAGCTTCGTGAATGATTATGAATGAATGGTTTTGGATGCCGCTATTTCATCGATTGCCATAGTAGAATTCAACTCTTCTAAGAATAAGGAGGCAAAGTAGGGGTCCCACTGAGTTCCGCTGCCATCTTCAATAATCGACATCGCTTTTTCAATTGGCATTCCCTTGCGGTACGGTCGATCTGAGGTCATCGCGTCAAACGCATCAGCTACAGCCATTAACCGTCCAAATACAGGAATGTCTTCACCCGCTAATTGGTCCGGATACCCTTTCCCATCATAACGTTCATGATGAGACCTGACCCCTGGTAAAATAGGGTGAAGATCGTCTGGTAAACCGACTTGTTTTAAAATGTTATAGCCAATTACCGGATGTTCTTGAATTTTAGAGAATTCTTCGTCCGTTAGCTTGCCTTCTTTTAGAAGCACGTAATCACGAACACCGATCTTTCCAATGTCGTGAAGCAGTGCTGATTTCCTCAACAACTCTATCCTCTCATCAGAAAAACGGGCCCGCTTGGCAATTCGTACTGAATAGTCAGCTACTCGTTCAGAATGACCAGCTGTATAAGGGTCTCTTGCATCTAAAGTAGTTGCAAACACCGTAAAGAAACTTTCTATTAGTTGTTCATTCTGTTTATCACGTTCTTTTATCCCTGTAACCATATGATTAAACCCGTTCACCAGATGAGAGAACTCGTCATCATATAGGTTATCCATTGATTGAATATCCCCTTCAAATACTGAATCAAAGCGTTCTTCTAGTTCCGTAATAGGGTCCTGGATATTTTTAAATAACAAGATGGCACCAGATAAAGAAACAATGAGAACGACCACAACAATGATTGAAGCCCAGCTCCAGTAGTTAGAAAGCATCTGGCCTTCGTTTTCAACAAGGCGGATTTGAGAAGCTAATATAAATAAAAGAACAGGAAATAACGCAGTAAAAACAGCGCTAGCTAAGAGTTTCGCGCGTATACTAACTTGATTCCTTGGGTCGATCTTTAAAGTCATACCGTAACGCTCCAAACTCTCAGATGTAATGTATTGAATGAGCGGTCGTATAGAGCGATAGGTTAAGAAGAATTCAATCATTGCATGCATAAGCGCAATGAGAATAGCACCGCACCAGGCTAATGCGATGTAATAGATTGGTAGATTCAGGACTCCTAAGCTAATAAGAACAAAAGCTAGGAGAGAGACGGGAATTGAAAAACCGAGTAAATGCGGACCTAATATACGTTGTACGGTTAATAATGGAAATCGGTGTGCTGTTCTATAGGCGAGTTGTAAATCAGCCTGAGTTGTCTTATGACGACTAGCAAAAATCTTACGAATGGGAGTGACGTGTTTGGAATAAAGTAAGAACTCGCTGTAAAGCATGATTATGACAGACACACTCATGATAAACAGTAAATAATTCATCTCACTTGAGGTGAGATCTAATGTATGAAAAATAAACATACTCCCCACGCCAAATACAGCGATGAAGGAGCCGATTAAATAGTTTAGGAGCATTTTTTGTTGAAACGATTGGAACAAGGTTGAGAAGCCTCCTCCAGAATATATATAGTTCTATTATACCAAATAAAACCTTTAAAGGAAGGTTTTATTGAAAGTGGTCAATGTGATCCTTATCTAGATTATTAAAAAGTTTTAAAAATATTAATATAAGGAATAGAAGAGTAGATTATGAACAGGAGGTTTTATAGTGGATAGATTACAAGATAAAATTGCTGTTATTACAGGCGCTGCAACTGGAATTGGTCAAGCGACAGCTGAGCGCTTTTCAGAAGAAGGGGCTACAGTAATTTGTGCTGATGTGGACCAGGATGGGATGGACAGAACAGTAACGCAAATTCGAGAAAATGGAGGAAATGCTGAAGCTTATTACTTAGATGTTTCAGACGTTGAAAGTGTCCAGACATTTGCTAAACAAGTTGAAGAGAAATATAAAAAAATTGATATCCTTTTCAACAATGCAGGTGTTGATCAAGAGGGTGGAAAGGTACATGAATATCCGGTGGAACTATTTGATCGAATTATAAATGTTGACCTGCGTGGGACATTCTTAGCGAGTAAGTTTCTGATTCCGCTTATGCTGGAGGAAGGAGGTTCGATTATAAATACTTCTTCAATGTCAGGACAAGCTGCTGATTTGGATCGGTCTGGTTATAATGCAGCTAAAGGTGGTATTACGAACTTCACCAGAGCCATGGCGATCGACTATGCTCGTGAAGGAATTCGCGTAAACTCTATATCGCCAGGGACCATAGAAACCCCTCTAGTTGATAAATTAGCAGGTTCTAAGAACGAGGAAGAAGGGAAAGAGTTCCGTGAAGCACAGAAGTGGGTTACCCCTATGGGACGCTTAGGTGATCCGAGTGAAATGGCTTCAGTAGCCCTTTTCTTAGTTTCTGATGATGCTTCTTACGTAACGGGTGAGGATATTACTGCTGACGGTGGTCTTCTAGCTTACACATGGCCTGGGAAGATGCTTATAGATGAAAGTTGGAAAAAAGGGACAAAATAAACCCTAAGAAAGAAAAGGCAGCTCTTTAGAGAGCTGCCTTTTCTTTAAGTTATAATGAGGATTAGTTGGGTTTTACTAAAAAATACATATCAATAGTTCTCTGTATATAAAAGTAGTAAAGCAGTCTGCTGACGGATCATACTAAGGATCCCCCAATTGAGTTGGACTGAAGTAAAAAAGGAGGGAGTATCTTGCAACCTTTCACGAAAGAAGTTATTACAATCATAAAAGGAATCCCAGAAGGTCAAGTCATGAGCTACGGTCAAATTGCCAAAGCAGCCGGAAACCCAAGAGCCGCTCGCCAAGTGGCTCGAATTCTCCATTCTATGAGTCGTAAAGAAAATCTCCCATGGCATAGAGTTGTAAATGCTAAAGGGGAGATCGTGGTTGGTGGGGAAGAAGCCATCTTTACACAAAGATCTACACTAGAAGAGGAGGGAGTTCAGGTTCAAGACGGAAAAGTTTCTCTCTCTAGGTATCGATATAATTTTGATGAGAGTGAATAGCGCCGGTTTAACATGTAATTCACTAGGGGATAAGAATGATACGCCCTTATTAAGTCTTAGTAAGAGAAAGGTCGATTCTTATGCATCCAAAAGTGAAAAGCGTTGTTATTCAAATTAGTATCGTACTTATTGCAGCAGGAGTGATCGTAGCGTTAAATCATTATGTGTTTCAAATAAAGCCGGAGCAAATTAAAGACTGGGTAGACCAATTCGGCTTTTGGGCGCCTTTTATCTTTTTATTAATCTTTGCGGTGCGCCCATTTACACTAGTGCCGCTGTCCATTATCGCGATCTCATGCGGAATCATGTTTGGTTCTATTAATGGGACCATCTACATTATTTTAGGTACCACTCTGGGAGCTTTCACATCTTTCATTGCTATGAAATATTTCTTTAAAGAACTGCATATGAAAGAAGAAGGACAAGTGAACCTGAAGGCATTAAAAAATGACCTGGAGGAACATGGTTTTAAATCTGTACTGTTCATTCGTTTAATACCAGGCTTAAATTTTGATTTTATCACTTACATTTGTGCGAAAACGAAAGTGAACTTGCTAAAGTTCTTGCTTGCTACATTTGTCGGAACGATACCAGGCTCAATGATGTTTGGTTTCTTCGGTTCAAGTCTTCTTTCTTTAAAAACAGAAAATCTAATTGTATTAGGTATTATCCTACTTGTTATGGTCTCACTTGGACTTATTATTAAAAAATCAGTAGGGAAGAAGTATGACGTGGATCAACTTAAATCAGAGATTAAGGATTTAAAGCAAAGCTCATAATAAAAAACGACACTCTAAGAAATAGAGTGTCGTTTTTTTATGTTCTCTTTTGTCGTCTCCTCTGACGCCAAAGGGTTAACTCTAAACCGTAGATACAAACGAACAGCCAAGAAATTCCGAACGCGAATCCTGCTAGTATATCTGTTGGGAAGTGAACTCCGAGGTAAACCCGGCTGAATCCGATTAGAAAGATTAAAAGACCCAAAATGGTATTCAATACATAACGAATGGACTTTTTCCACCGCGTAGTTGAAACCATATAGATCATAAAGCCGTAGAACACCATAGAGCCTGTTGAATGGCCGCTTGGGAAGCTGAACCCTGTACCGTCATATTGCTGCAATACTTCAGGTCGTTGTCTTTCAAATAGAAGTTTTAAGACTTTCGTAAGTAAACTAATGCCAAGCATGTTTATGGCAAAATAGACAATAACCCACCGACTCTTTTTGGTGAAGAAATAAATGAATAAAGCAAATAAAACAGATGCTACAGTCAGCAGCATGACAGAACCGAGTTCCGTAATCCAGCCGAACATTGTGCCAAGCCATGGAGCTTGAATATCTTGTACCCAATCTGTAACCATTTGGTCAAAAGCGAACTTTTCTTCTTCAATTACTTGTTCTGCTAATTCAGCAAATAAATAAACGGCCATGCCAATCGTAACAAAGCCTATTAAAAGAATTAAAAACGATTTCCTTGAAAAATCTGATGGTTTGGTTCCTTGAAAGATCAAGTGGCTAACCTCCTAATATCAATATGTTAAAGTCGGCTTTTCCTAATGGTTTACCCTTTTGTGTGGCTTGTAAACAGAACTGTATTCTATGGGAAAATATTACGTCATCCTTCTTTTTTAAAAGATTGAATTATGAGAAAATAATGTAGATTTCATCAAAGAGGGGAAAGCGATATGTCTAAGGAAAAGTTAATAATAGAACGCACAAAAGAGCCGAGAACAAGAGAAACATTAAAGAATGATTTGACCAATATGGGTATAGAGGAGGGGATGACGATTCTTGTCCATTCGTCCTTGTCGGAGATTGGCTGGACAAATGGAGGGGCGGTAGCGGTCGTCCAAGCATTGATGGATGTCATAACTGAACAAGGAACCATTGTTATGCCTGCCCAATCCCCGGTATTATCTGATCCATCTGAATGGGAGAATCCACCGGTACCTGAAAAGTGGTGGCAAACGATAAGAGATACGATGCCTGCTTATGATCCTGTTATCACACCTACATTAGGAATGGGGAGCATTGTCGAACTCTTTAGAACGTTTCCGAACGTCAAACGTAGTGATCACCCGGCTGTTTCTTTTATAGCATGGGGGGATAGAGCCGATGCAATTCTTTCTGATCACCCTTTACATAATGGTTTGGGTGAAGAATCACCTCTTGGAAAGTTATATAATGAAGGTGCCTATATTCTTTTTATCGGAACGGGATATGATACAGCAACAGCCTTTCACTTGGCTGAGTACCGTGTACCATATCAGAAGAAAATCAATAAAGGTGCTCCATTATTGGTTCAAGGGGAGCGGGTTTGGAAAGTATATGAAGATATCGTTTTTCGTGAGGAGTTGTTTGAAGGAATTGGTAATAGCTTAGAAAAACACATCTCCGTTACTAAAGGTTTTATAGGTTCAGCGGAATCGAAGCTTTTCCCAATGAAGCAAAGTGTTGATTTTGCAGTCAGGTGGCTTCATTCTTACGACCAGACATATGAGGAGTGAATCACGAAGTGTTAAAACAATTTGAACACGTGCGAGGGTGTAATATTTATACAAAACAGTTTGGTTCAGGAGAGCCGATTCTTTTCTTGCATGGAGGACCAGGTGCAAGTCATAGGGTCTTTCTTCCCCATATCGAACCCTTAGCAGAAGACTACCACCTTCTGCTATATGATCAAAAAGGGTGCGGGCGTTCTGATGCACCATCTGATGACGAATACAGCATCCATGAAGAAGTAGAAACGCTTGAAGCCCTACGCAAGGTGTGGGGGCTTGGACAAATGACGCTCGTGGGTGAATCCTGGGGTTCTATACTTGCATTACAGTACGCTAGTATGTATCCCACACGCGTTAAGAAACTGTTCTTAACAGCAGCAATCGGTGTAGATGCCAGAGGATATAAGGAATTTCCTAAACAGTTAATCAGACGTATGAATGTTCAAGATCGCTTAAAGTTTCTCTATCATGAGCGAAAAGGAAATTCAGATCAAGTTATGGATTTAATTGAGCCTTATTACGTTTATGAGCCAGCATCTTTAATAAGAAAAAAACCGATGGCCTTTAATCAACAAGCGAATGAACAAATCGGTAAAGACATCATAAAGCATTACAACCTTAGGCCATTTGCTCATGAACTACAATCGATTCCTATTCGAATTGTCCAGGGAAGTCATGACCTTCTTTCACCTGAGAAAGTTTTGAAAACAGTGAAACACGTGATTCCCAAAGCTCAGGTGATTCGATTAGATGAATGTGGGCACTGGAGTTTTATTGAATGCCCTGAGATGATGAATCACTTATTAAAAGAATTTATGGAGATTAAATAACAGTAAAATGAATAGAAGAAGGGAGATGAGAACCATGTTGAAAAAGTTTTCCCTCATGGCATTAGGGGTTATGCTCGTTATTCTCGCGGCTTGTTCTGATGAAGACAAAAAAGAAGAGTCCCCGCCTGAGGATAAAGAGGAGACGGTTAAAGCAGAAGAAGTAGTAGGTACATGGAACGGGGAGATTGAAGTTCCCGATGGAGCACTTCAAATAATTGTAGAATTTAATAAGGATGAGGAACTAAACGGAACGATTGATATACCCAAGCAACAAATTGAAGACTTCGGTTTAGAAAATATTGAGTTAAATGGAGATGGGGTTAAATTCCAGATGCCATTGTCCGGTACGCCAATGACATTTGACGGAACTGTTGAAGGGGATACAATCTCAGGTACATTCGTCCAATCGGGACAAAGTTTCCCGTTCACTTTAGAGAAAGGGAAAGGTACGAGTGATCCCAAAGCGAACAAAGACGAAACCTTTTTATCTATTGAAACAGAAATGGGAACCCTAACTGGTGCGCTGATGACACCAGATAACCAATCAGAATTTCCCGTGGTGCTTATCATTCCTGGATCAGGTCCTACGACCCGAGACGGGAACTCAGCCCAGTTACCCGGGGAGAATGATAGTCTCCTTAAAATTGCTGAATCCCTTAAAGAAGAGGGAATCGCAAGCCTTCGTTATGACAAACGCGGAGCTGGGAAGAATGCTTCCGTCATAAATGAAGCCGACCTTCGCTTTGACCAGTTTGTGGATGATGCAAGCCTATGGATAGAGAAACTTGGCCAGGATGACCGATTTACAAGTGTTGGTGTCATCGGGCATAGTCAGGGGTCACTTGTTGGGATGCTATCAGCTAAAGACTCGGAGGCAGGAGCGTATGTGTCCTTAGCAGGTGTAGGGAGATCATTTGATAAAGCTCTTCTTGACCAGCTCCAACGAGCATTACCAGGAGAGTTGTATGAAGAGAGTAAAAGAATCGTCGAAGAGATCAAAAAAGGAGAAGTTGTTAAAGATATACCTGAGTCTTTGCAATCCACATTCAGACCATCTGTCCAGCCCTTTCTACGATCTTGGATGGAGTATGACCCTGCTAAACAAATTCAAGAGCTCTCCATTCCAACTCTTATAGTGAGTGGGACCCATGATTTGCAAGTTCCACCTAAGGAAGCAGAAATGTTGGCGGAAGCTCAACCTGAAGCGGAACTTTTAGAAATTGAGGGGATGAATCATGTTCTAAAAGATGCCCCAAAAGACCGTGAAGGAAACTTGAAGGCCTACGAGGACCCTGAAATCCCTCTAGCCGAAGGATTAATGGCAGGCATTGTAACCTTTTTAAAAGATCATCTCAATTAATCGTTTATAATGTGCAAAGTTTGAAATGGACTTTGGATCTTTACGTTTAAAGGTGTTAAGGAAGGAGGATGCCAGTGTCTGTTCAAATGAATGCGTTCTTATTTCTATTTGTCGTTGCTCTTTTTATTATCCTTTTTTGGTATATTTATTACCGAATTAGAATGGCGACTGTAAGAGAGGGAGCCCCTGTTATTATGGTCGAAAATTACGAGGTTAAAGAGAGCGATAATCACCTACATATAGAAGTTACGTGCCATGCTTATGGAAATTCTGTAGCGCCTGTAGTGTATTTGTTAGGGAAATGGGAGGGCAGAGAGCGCATAGAGAAAGCTGCTCCAAAGCAATTTATCACATCAGAGACAGGCGCTTTCACAATAAATCTCGATATACCGCTTCAAGAAGATATATCTGATTCAAATGTCAATGAGCTTGAGCTTGTCATCTATTATAATGATCCCTTTGGTACGATCTATGAATCTCCTGTTGTAAAGCGTAAAGAGGGATATATGGATCAAGCATTCTCAAGGTCTATTCGCACTTATCCCAAATGGTCTTTTCAAAATAAAGAGATTTTGGGTTATATCCAAAAACACAAATAAGTTGGGAGAGAAGTCGTTGAAACTGTTAATTGCGGATCGGGATGAAACAGAAAGATATGGGATGCGATGGCTTGTCACATCGTCTTCTCTACCCTTTTCTTCTGTTTTACTATCAAGTACATTAAAAGAAACCTTAAGCATGATCGAGTCTGAACGTCCGCACGTAATCATACTCGAACTTGATATGATGAACGAGAATTCGTTTAGTGAAATGAAATGGCGTCTTGCGGACTACGTCATAAAGGTGGTCGCTACTACAACTGAAGCGACTTTCGCTAGAGCGATGGAAGCGATCGAGCTTCAGGTCGAGAAGCTACTTATGAAACCTTTATCGCCTATGCAACTACAGAGTATATTAAAGAAAAGTTTATTAGATATAGAGTCTCAACGTTCGAAAGAATCAAGTGTTGAAAAGCTTGACGATCATCACTTTCTTTATCATGCTCTCTTTGTAAAAGATTCCCCTGCTTTGAACGAAAATCTCACCCTTTTCTTAGTACAACCTGAGTACTCACGTGGTCTAAAGTCTCTCCACCACTCGCTCCAATCCTACCCTTTTCAGTATCCGGTTACGGTATTGCCACTAAGCGATCGAATCATCTGCCTTTACCCTTCTTCGGATCGGAATCTTGTTATCGATGAAGCCAGGCGTTTTTTAAGGGATTGGCATGATAGCTCGAAAGGCTCCATAGGGATTTCCTTACCAGCAACCGCGCTTAACGATAATAGTATCTATCACCAGTATCAGGATGTGAAGAAGGGCGTTGAACTCTTTTTTTATAAAGGATTTCGTCATGTGATGGCTCTTGAAGAACCAGTAAATTGGCGATATTTAGATCCATTTCTTAGTCCAAGTGAGCAAGTCGAATGGGAAGATATACTTAAGAAGAAGGATCAAAACCGCATGAAAGATTGGATGTATGGTTCATTCCTTCATGTTATACCTCCATATCCTGATCCTGGCTTGTTAAAAACACGTCTAACGAGCATACTAGCTCAGGTAAGGCGTTTTATGAAGACTCATCATCTTGATGAGGACAAACGATTAGAAGAGCGATATCAAGGTGTGTTTGAATCCATTCTTCATCACCGTCTTCTCTATAAGATTGTGCAAGATATGCTTTTGTTTATGAGTCTGGTTGTGGAGGAGGTAGAAGAAAAGGAGATCGATCATTACGATGTGGTAGAGAGTTGCCTTGGTTATATGAAGACACACTTTGCTAACCCGAGTTTATCGCTTGTGGAGGTGGCTCGATCGGTGAATCGTAATCCGTCATATATTAGCACGTTAATAAAGGACCGAAAAGATCGGTCTTATCGAGAGATTTTGTTACATATTCGTATGAATGAAGCAAAAGTTTTGTTAGCATCCTCAAAAGAACCGATTCAGCAGATTGCTGAACATGTAGGGTTTTCTCAGGCCAATCATTTTAGCCGGAAATTCAAAGAAGCAACAGGGATGAGCCCTAGTACATACCGTAATCAAAAATTGAGATCATAACCCAATTAATCGATCATTAATTTGATGAGATGGTCGAATGAGATGCACATACACCTAATGTATGTGTATTTTTTTATGTTTTTTCGACATTCTAACGATCTTTTTCATTCGATATAGTGTAATTAGACAGAAAATTAAGTGAAAAAGGATGATTACAATGGAACGATTAAAAGCAAATCAGCCCATCAAAAGTCCAACAGGATCAACGCTTCATACAAAAGGATGGATTCAAGAAGCCGCTCTCAGAATGCTTTTAAACAATTTAGACCCAGAAGTAGCAGAGCGTCCGGAAGACCTCGTAGTGTACGGAGGGATTGGGAAGGCTGCCAGAAATCAAGAGTCATTCAACGCAATAGTGAAAACGCTTCAAGATTTAGAGAACGATGAAACGATGCTCATTCAATCAGGGAAACCTGTGGCCGTTTTTACGTCACATAAGGATGCGCCTCGCGTTTTACTAGCAAATTCTAACCTCGTTCCAGCCTGGGCAAATTGGGACCATTTTCATGAGCTAGACCAAAAGGGGCTCATGATGTATGGCCAGATGACAGCTGGCAGTTGGATCTATATTGGGAGTCAGGGCATTGTGCAGGGGACGTATGAAACGTTCGCCGAAGCGGCTAAGCAACATTTCGGTGGATCCTTGAAAGGAACCATCACGGTGACAGCGGGTCTTGGTGGAATGGGCGGGGCCCAACCTTTAGCTGTGACACTGAACGGTGGTGTTTGTATTGCCATCGAAGTGGATCGATCAAGAATTCAGAAACGCCTTGATACAGGCTATGTCGATACAATGGTTGAAACATTGGATGAAGCAATTCAACTAGCGCAGGATGCCAAAAATAAAGGGGAAGCCCTTTCTATTGGCTTGCTAGGGAATGCATGTGAAATCCTACCTACTATGCTTGACCGTTCATTTATACCAGATGTTCTCACGGATCAAACATCGGCTCATGATCCGTTAAATGGATACATTCCTGAATATACCTCCCTCGAAAAAGCCAACTCCTGGCGTAAGGATGATCCAAAGACATACGTGGCGGCTTCTAAGAAATCGATGGCGAAACATGTGAAAGCGATGCTTCAGATGCAGCAGAAGGGAGCCATCACATTTGATTACGGAAACAACATCAGGCAAGTGGCCAAAGAGGAAGGTGTAGAGGATGCCTTTGATTTCCCTGGCTTTGTCCCTGCTTATATTCGTCCGCAGTTTTGTGAAGGGAAAGGTCCTTTCAGGTGGGTGGCGTTATCTGGGGATCCTGAAGATATTTATAAAACGGATGAAGTGATTTTACGAGAGTTCAGTGACAATAAACACTTGTGTAATTGGATTAAAATGGCAAGAGAGAAGATTCAGTTTCAAGGATTGCCATCAAGGATTTGTTGGCTTGGATACGGCGAACGAGCTCGATTTGGCAAAATCATTAACGATATGGTTAGGAATGGAGAGCTAAAAGCCCCGATTGTAATAGGTCGAGATCATTTGGATTCAGGATCTGTCGCTTCACCAAACAGGGAAACAGAAGGGATGAAAGATGGCAGTGATGCTGTAGCAGATTGGCCAATTTTAAATGCGATGATCAATAGCGTTGGCGGAGCCAGTTGGGTATCCGTTCATCATGGTGGTGGCGTAGGGATGGGGTATTCCATCCATGCAGGTATGGTCATTGTTGCTGATGGAACGAAAGATGCAGAAGTAAGATTAGAGCGGGTGTTAACAACAGACCCTGGCATGGGCATTGCAAGGCATGCAGACGCTGGATATGATCTTGCAATTCAAACGGCTAAAGACAAAGGTGTAAACATTCCAATGCTAGATCAATAGAAGGAGGAACGGATATGAAGCCGATTTTTATTCGACATGCTAGCCAAGTAATCGCAGGTCAGAAAGATCAAGGAGACCCACTCACTCAAGAGGCAATGAATGTCTTGAATGTCATTGAGGACGGAAGTGTGTGGATCGAAGAAGGAGTCATTAAACGTGTTGGTACTGATACACAGTTGGTGGAGGAGTTCGGTAGTCGTGTGGAAGAAGCGGACGTAATAGACGCACGAGGCAAACTCGTTACACCAGGTCTTGTCGATCCTCATACGCACCTTGTTCACGCGGGGACAAGAGAAAATGAATTTGATATGCGCTTAAATGGGAAAACGTATATGGAAATTATGAATGCAGGTGGCGGTATCCACGCCACTACAAGAGCAACAAGAGAAGCGACAGAAGAAGAACTATATAAGGAGAGCTATGAACGACTCAATCAATTTCTTTTGCACGGGGTGACAACTGTTGAAGCTAAGAGTGGCTATGGAATGAACCTTGAAGTGGAAATGCGTCAGCTTCAAGTGGCTTCGGAGCTACACAAGGATCATCCAGTTGATATTGTTCGTACGTTTATGGGAGCGCATGTAGTACCACCTGAATATAAAGAGGACACGGATGCTTTTGTAGACCTCGTCATTGATCATATGATTCCGAAAGTAGCTGAATCCGGTCTTGCTGAATTTAACGATGTATTTTGTGAACGTGGTGTATTTACGCCGGAACAATCGAAGCGCATTTTAGAAGCCGGCAAGGCGTATGGTCTACATCCTAAAATACATGCAGATGAGATTGAACCTTACAAAGGAGCTGAACTGGCCGCTGAAGTAGGAGCCATATCGGCTGATCATTTACTTCGTGCCTCTGATGAAGGGGTAAGGATGATGGCTGAGCGCGGGGTAATGGGTGTGTTATTACCTGGTACTGCCTTTTTCTTAATGGCTGATAGTGCTAATGGTCGTGGCATGATTGACGCTGGGGTACCTGTTGCACTGTCTACTGATTGCAATCCAGGCTCCTCTCCGACGGTTTCTCTTCCTCTAATTATGAACCTCGGCTGCTTGAAGATGGGAATGACTCCTGCTGAAGTGTTAAATGCAGCTACAGTGAACGCTGCGCATGCCATTCGTCGCGGAAACGTAGCAGGGAGCCTCTCTGAAGGTAGAAAAGCAGATGTAGTCATTCATAACACACCTAACTTTATGCAACTGCAGTACCGATATGGAGTGAATCATACCGATACCGTCATTAAAGCTGGAAAGGTTGTTGTGAAAGGGGGTGCCCTCGTATGATGAACTATCCGTATCCTCAGCTTGAGCGCCCTTCTTTTAAGTGGAATAGGAGTGTAAATGAAGATCCCAAAGTCCACCATTGGATCCGAACGGTTCCAGAAGATGGGGATATGGAATGGTCCGATGTTGATGTGACACTTCTCGGGGTACCACTTAGCAGGTCTTCAATTAGTGCTTCTGCGGCAAGTGAAAACCCAGACGCTATGCGGAGAGCCTGGAAGTCGTTTTCAACCTATAATATTGATTACGATATAGACCTATCAGCGTTAACGGTTGTTGACCTTGGTGATACGAGGCAACATGTAACCGATATTGAAACGTGTCACAGACACATTGTAGAAGCTATGGAAACGGGGCGAAAGGTTCATCCTCATACAATCCCTTTAACCCTTGGAGGCGATCATTCCATTACAGCTATGCTTATAAAAGGAATGAAACGAGCTGAACCGCATAAACGCATCGGCCTCCTTCAGTTTGATACTCATTTTGACTTGAGGGATCTTGAAACGTACGGACCAGCAAATGGCACTCCTGTTAGGAACTTAATTGAAAGCGGGACGGTTAAAGGAGAAGATGTTTATAACATTGGATTGCACGGATTCTTTAATGCGAAATCATTAAAAACATATGCTGATCAAGTTGGCTTACGGTACGTGACGATGAGAGAGGCAAGGAAAATGGGTATGGAGTCTGTCGTCAATGAAGCCATAAAGGAGCTTTCTAAAAAAGTCGATATGATTTATATGACAGTCGACATGGATGTCCTCGACATGACACAAGGACCTGCGGCACCAGCCTCAACTCCAGGAGGTATGCGAACGGATGAACTGTTCGAAGCAATCACACTAGCAGGCAGCTCTCCCCACGTTCAAGCAATGGACATCGTCTGTCTCGACCCTACTAAAGACGTCGGGGACTTCACCGTCAAAGCCGCCGTCCACACCATGCTCTCCTTCCTAACAGGCCTAAGCATGAGGAAAACGTGAGTGCTTTAACAAACGAAAGCGTGCCAGACACCCGTCAGTGCTTTAGAGCAAGAAAGGGTGTCTGGCACGCTTCATTCTGATAGAGAGTTAAATCACTTTGGTTTTTTGGTTTCATAGTTATGTTGAATGATATCCTCAAATTTATTTTCTTGACCTCCGTACATAGAGTCCCCGTATTGACTTATAAATTGTTTGTATAGGTGTTGAACGAACTCTGCGTCTTGAGGGCGATTAGATCCTATGTTTAAGAGTTTGTCCCATTTGAGGGATTCTAGATAAGTGTTGAATTCGTTCACATGATAACGATTTATTTGACCCTGATAAAACTTGTCATAAAATTCCGTCCACACGTTTGTCTCTTTTAAGTAGATCGCTCCGTTTGTCATTTCTTTCAGAAATCGTCTTTCATTTTCTTTATGTTGAAGGGCGGTATATAAATGTTCTCCAGCTACAAGAGAATGAAGGTGAATTTGCGCACGTACTTCTGATGCTGTTCTTATTACTTTGGCATCTTCACGATGTTCATCGTAGAAAAATATCGTTATAAAGATCAGAATGAGGAAAGAAAAAAAGAACAAGACTCGTTTCGTAGACCACATTTCCTTTCACCCTTTCAAATATGATTATTTTAGAAGTATACATGACACTCCAAATGATTCCAATGATACATGAACTAGATTCCGAGGTTTTCCCTTTGTAATAAAGCATAAAAAAAGAACCTTCTAAAGGTTCTAGGTTTTGCTCTTTCTTGTCATCATCCCATAAATAAGGGAATAGCTGCTGCTCTTGCTGAACAGAGCTTTCGGTAAAGAAACTTTGCACAACATGGTTTGAAAGCAACGATACATAGATAGCAAACAGAAGGACTGGTATGACGGGAACTCTCAACAAACCCCCTCCTTCTTTCTTGATGTTAATGTAAAATATGATTAGAGAGGGAGAATTATGTCAGCACCATTTCCACTACGTACTTGTCCGCACGAACTTATTTTTTGTTATACTAGTTAATTAGAAATGAGTAGAAGGAGTACGGTTACATGGAAAAGAATAAAGTATTGCTCGTAGACGGAATGGCGTTATTATTTAGAGCCTTTTATGCGACTGCGATGAGTGGTTATTACATGGTCAATAGTAAAGGAGTGCCGACAAATGCCGTTTACGGATTTGTGAAGCACTTATTTGCAGCGACGAACGAATATAAACCAAGTCACGTCATTTGTTGCTGGGATATGGGGAGTCATACGTTCCGAAATGATCTATACCCAGAATATAAAGCAAACAGAGGAGAGGCTCCTGTTGAATTGATTCCACAGTTTGAACTTGTCAAAGAAGTTACCGCTGCTATGGACATTCCAAATGTCGGAATAACAGGTTATGAAGCCGATGACTTAATGGGCACGCTTGCTAACGTTTATAGTGAGGAAAATGAAGTGCTTATTCTAACTGGGGACCAGGACACTCTACAACTTCTAAAGGATAACGTAAAAGTCATTCTTATGAAGAAAGGGTACGGCAACTTTGCAGAATATGAACATGGAACGTTCTATGATGAAAAAGGGATCTCACCTCAGCAAATGATTGATTTAAAAGCACTTATGGGAGATAGTAGCGATAACTATCCTGGTGTTAAAGGAATCGGTGAGAAAACAGCGTTAAAATTACTGCAAAAGCACGAGACAATCGAAGGACTCCTTGAAAATTTAGATGCCCTAACCAAAGCACAGCGCACAAAGATCGAACAAGACCTAGAGATGCTTCACTTATCAAGAAAACTAGCCCGCATCCACTGCGAAGTAGACGTCACATGCTCTCTTGAAGAAGCTGTGCTCTCGATTAACGAAGACCTCATGCATAATAAGTTTGATGAGCTCGAGTTTAAAAACATCAATCGATTAATCAATCCCTAAAATAAAACGAGTATGAAATCCTAGAGATTTCATACTCGTTTTTGTAATGTTTCCGTCTGCTTTGATAGAGCGGAAGGTGGTCCTGGAAACCACTCAATAAACATAACGGCCCCTGTTTTCCTCAGAAAAATAGCATGTGTAAACCAATCTATTGTTTGTCACGATGCATCCGGTTAGAAATGAACGACATCACCATAACGATGATAATCACCCCGATTAAATTAACCCACCATGGAGATTCAAAAGCTGAAGTGAAAATCCCTAATAAAAAAGCTAGGGCGAGAGTCCAGAAAAAGCGAGTAGTAGATTTCATATTTCAACGACCTTTCTCATAGTTGTATAGGTTTAGTGTAATGGAAATCCCTCGTAAATGAAAGCTTATTATAGGATGATACTTATAGGTGTATGGGTATAATTGTTTATATTTGGTGGAATAGGTTTAAGGAATCCCTGATGAGGAATGAGTACAGTGGTTGTAATCATAGTAAATGAGGTTTCCATGTATGGAACAAGAAAATCAAGAACAAACGTATACGATGCCAAGAATTGGCGATGAGGCGCCATCTTTCCAGGCCGCTACAAGTCAGGGGAACCTGAGTCTTGAAGATTATAAAGGGAAATGGGTTGTTCTATTCTCTCATCCATCTGACTTTACTCCCGTATGTACAACAGAATTTGTAGCTTTTCAAGAGATTTATCCAGAATTAAAAGAAATGAACACAGAACTGCTCGGCTTAAGTGTAGATAGTGTCCCTTCTCACATAGCCTGGATCAGAAGCATTGAAGAGAACTTTAATACGACGATTGAGTTCCCGGTCATAGCTGATCTGGATAAGCAGGTGGCTATGAAATATGGCATGATTATGCCAGGTGAAAGTCAAGTGGAAACAAGTCGTGCTGTATTCGTTATTGATGATAAACAAAAGATTCGCTCCATTATCTATTATCCATTAACAACTGGTCGGAATATGCAAGAAATTCTTCGCCTTGTAAAAGCCCTGCAAACGACAGATGAGCATGGTGTTTCAACACCTGCTAACTGGACAGAAGGGGACAAAGCTGTCGTTTCACCGCCTAAAACACAAGAAGATGCAGCAAAACGAGCGCAAGAAGAAGGCATCGAATACATTGATTGGTATATTTCTAAGAAAGAACTTTAAGAGTGTGAGGATGTAAACTAAAGGTAATGTAGTTTCGCTTTTTTCGATCATTGCATTCTAAATGTAAAAAGGCAGCTCCCCAAAAAAAGGGGGGCTGCTTTTTTTAATATCTTTTGATCATCCACTCTAGTTTATGTAAAGTTTGAATTTTGAACAAGTTGGATGAATCGATCAACCTGAGGGAGATTACGGACATTTTTTTGAAAACACAGCCACGTTTCTCTGCTGAGGGGCTCATTGTCCAGTGTCAAGGGTAGGTGTGGATACTGATGAAGTTCTTCAGAGACGACACTTTTAGGGAGAACGGCCATCCCTAGTCCTTTCTTCATAAACTGTTTACACGTTTCAATCTGATCCACTTGAATGCTCTTGATGGGTTTAAAAGAAGGGTGAGATAGGAACCACTCGTCCACTAGATTATGGAACGTTGAATCGCTTTTGAACGCAATAAGAGGACGTTCTTTTCCAGATGCAAATGGCTTCGTGTCATACAAGTATAGGGGATCGCTTAATAAGTGTATGTTTTCTCCATCTTTCATCGCTTCGCCGCGAATGAGACGGACATGGAAGTTCTGGTTGGGATTTCTAAGGTCCTCGCTTAATCCTGTTACTAAATCAATTTTTACATCAGGATAAAGGGAGGTGTATGTTTCAAGTAAGCTCGGTAAAAACTGCTGACTCACAATCGATGAAGCTCCGATCGATAACGTCCCGGAAATCTGATCTCCATAAGATTGAAGAAGGGTTTGAAGTTCTGTTTCTTTCTCAATTACTTCTTGTGCGTGTTCTACAATTTGTTCTCCAATGGGTGTTAGCAATAGTTTCTTTGATGTTCGTACAAATAATGGGTGATGAAAATAAGATTCTATATAGCGAAGACGTTGGGTGATGGCAGGTTGGGAAACGTATAGGTGCTTAGCTGTACCTCTGACGGTCCCGATTGTGGATAGATGAATAATCAATTCATAATCTTCTAGCTTCATAGGTTCACCTCCTAGAGTGATAAGTAATGGTTATCGCTTTTTATTATAACTTAGTATTATTCCTAATGCGATAAATTGAATATAGTAAAAGTAGATAGCAAAGGAGGAATGTATGATGAACAAGAAACGAAATGTGCAAGAACAGTTCGGGAAACATGCCAATCGCTATGTAACAAGTACCACTCATGCAAAGAGCGAAGATCTCCCTATGATGGTGGAGTGGCTGCAGCCTCAAAAGACAGAGAAGGTCCTCGACATTGCAACAGGTGGAGGGCATGTCGCTCATACCTTAGCCCCTCATGTGAAAAGAGTGGTGGTAAGTGATCTGACCAAGCCTATGCTACAAGCTGCTGTCAACTTTTTAGAAACACATGACAATATTGAGGCGGTAGTAGCCGATGCAGAAGAGTTACCCTTTTTAGATGAAACTTTCGATATTGTCATATGCCGTATTGCGGCCCATCATTTTCCTAACCCTGATCGATTCATTCAAGAAGTAGGGCGTGTAATAAAGAAAGGAGGAGCTTTTGTTCTTATCGATAATGTTTCTTCTGAACACCGTGAGATAGCGGACTTTTATAATTCATTTGAAGAAAAGAGAGACTGTAGTCATCAGCGGGCGCTTCCTATATCAGAATGGAAAGCGCTTATGAATCAGTTCGATTTAAAAATCCAAAAGCAGTCGTTAAGGAAGAAAACACTCCCTTATCATGAATGGGTGAGTCGCATGATAGAAGATGGGAATGAAAGAGAGGAAATCCATCAAATGATGGTAGGGGCGGAGCAAGAGATAAAAGAGTATTTTCAGATGGAAATGAAAGAAAATAGACTCCTATCCTTTGCTATTGATGAGTGGATGGTGCTTTGTACTAAAGGGTGAAGGAGGGGATGGCATGGTAAAAGGCAAAATCTATCTATCTTATTTCGTGGCTGAAGTTGGGAGAGCCATGTATTTTGTCATTATTACGTGGTATTTATACAAAGCTACAGAAGATGCCTTTTATACAGGCCTTCTCGTCAGTTTAGGTTTCCTGCCTGGGTTGCTATTAAATATGGTCTTTGGAGTGCTCGTTGATCGGTTCAATCGAAAATACCTCATTATCTTGTCACTATTAGTATCTATGGCTGCCGTCCTTGTATTGGGTGGCAGTGTAACCCGCGTAAAGGTAGCGGTCCTGATGATCTTTATCATTCACATGCTGTTACAAGCGATGGGGTCTTTGCTAAGGCCGGCTATTCAGGCGTTCGTCGCTGAACAATTTGATCATGAAGAACTTCCTCGTGTTTATTCTCTATCAGCTTCCTTTGCCATTATAGGCAGTATGATGGGAGCAACAAGCGGTGGAATGTTAACAGGGTGGGTCGGCGCGAGCGGTGCTCTTATATGGAACGGTGTTGCATATGGTTTAGCTTTAATCGCAATTATATTGGTGCCATCTATAGAAGGAAATAGAAAAAAGTCTCAAAAATCTGGGTGGGAGGACTTTAAAGAAGGGGTCACTTATCTTCATAATCACGCTTTGTTAAAAAGATTGTTTGTTATTATGTTTGTGGGTCAAATGGTATTCCACTCAACGATTGCTTTCTTATCGGTTTATGCCAGTGAGGTTCTTGAAGTTTCTGCTCTCGTCTATGGTTGGCTTGATGCTTCTTTATCGGTCGGGGGAGCTATTGCTGGTTTTTTTGGCGCCTGGCTCTTAAGAAGATTCAGGTCTTATATAACAATGATTTCCTTACTTGTTATCGTAGCTGGTCTATTGATTCTGGCATCATCTTCGGTTATAGCGGGAGCTTTTATTGGTGTTTGCAGTATTGGGATAGGAACGACTTGGATTCGAGTATTGCTGCAAACCGTTCAGCAGCTCGTAACAGATGCTCAATATCATGGAAGGATGGCGAGCTTTCGGATGCTATTTAATCAAGGCTCTGTCGTCATCAGCGGCCCTTTGTTAGGATGGATAGCTGGTAGTTTTGGGGCTCATTATGTGTTTTTCGCCTTGATGATTCTTGTTATCGTTATAACGATCTTCTCCATTTCTCAGTCAAGCTATGTTGAATTCGAGTCTTCCATATAGGGAGGCTTACACACAGTAAAATCAACATTGCCATTAACAAAGCCATCATAAAAAGTTTTTATTGAATTTTTATGCTGGTTTTTCTATGATTGAGGTACGTTTGTGGAAGGAGATTTAGGTTGATGGCTTGGGAGATTGTAAATGTAATCGCGGTTGCTGCATTTGCCTTTAGTGGGGCGATTGTGGCGTTAAGTGAGCGATATGATATTTTTGGTGTTTTCATTTTGGGTCTTGCACCGCCGTTTGTTGGTGGTATAGCTCGAAATTTATTTTTACAAATTGATGTTGTACATGTGTGGGAACAGGGTATGTTTCTATATGTGGCTCTTGGAACCATTGCAATTGTCTATTTCTTTCCAAAAAGCTGGGTCATGTTTTGGGACAGATGGAACGTCTACTTAGATGCTATAGGACTATCTGTGTTCGCCGTTCAAGGTGCGATGTTTGCTCTTGAAGCGGATCTCCCGTTTGGTGCTGTTGTATTTTCAGCTATTATTACAGGCGTTGGGGGCGGAGTTGCACGTGATGTATTAGCTCAAAGGAGACCTATGGTATTACATAAAGAGATTTATGCAGTCTGGGCCATGATGGCCGGTGTGCTATTAGCACTTGGAATTATTGACTATGAGAGTACGGTCCAATTGTATGTACTCTTTGGAGCGACTGCTATGTTCCGCTTGCTTTCTTATCATTTGAACTGGCACCTCATGTTTAGGGATCTATATAGGCTATAATAGAAGAGCAGTGTTACATATCCAATCAGTCCAGGGAATAGAATAAACGTAAGAAATTCATAATAAGGGAGCGATTTTGATGAGTGACAAACTAAACGTTGGGGTAATCTTCGGAGGGAAATCCTCTGAACATGAAGTATCCTTACAATCTGCAAAAAATATCGTTGATGCAATCGACAAAGACAAATATAATGTAACGCTTATCGGAATCGATAAAAATGGCCACTGGCACCTAAGTGAGCCAAGTCACTATTTATTGAACGAAGAAGACCCGGCAAATATTGCTTTGAATAAAACGAATGAAGGCATTGCGCTTGTACCAGGGCAAGATCATGATCAGCTAATCCGCACGAGTACGGTGGAGAGTCTTGGAGAACTGGACGTCGTATTTCCAATTGTACATGGTACGCTTGGTGAGGATGGAAGTATGCAAGGAATGCTTCGTCTTGGAAACATTCCTTATGTAGGACCTAATGTACTGAGTTCAGCTTTATGCATGGATAAGGATATAGCAAAGCGTCTCCTTCGTGATGCGGATATTAAAGTAGCGGATTGGGTGACATTTAAACAACCCCAACAGCCGGATATCGCATTTGAAGCTGTAGAAGAACGCTTAGGTTTACCGATGTTTGTAAAGCCTGCTAATCAAGGTTCATCTGTTGGTGTAAGTAAGGTACGTAATGAGAAAGAATTCTACGAAGCGATCGAAGAAGCTTTTCAATATGACACGAAATTAATTATTGAAGAAGCTGTCAATGGTCGGGAAATAGAAGTAGCTGTGTTAGGTAATGATCATCCTAAAGCATCTGTGCCAGGTGAAATCCTGCCACAGGGAGATGACTTTTACTCTTATGAGACGAAATACATTAGTGAGAGTGGAGCACTGTTAGAGTTACCTGCAAAACTTGATGACCATACAACTGAAAGAGTACGTGAAGCGGCTGTAGATGCGTTTCAGGCTCTAGAATGCGAAGGATTAGCGCGTGTTGATTTCTTTTTGAAGGAGAATGGCTCGCTTATCGTTAACGAAGTGAATACATTACCAGGTTTCACGAAGATCAGTATGTATCCTAAACTGTGGGAGTTAAGCGGTATTTCTTATCCTGAACTTATTAATCAACTGCTTCAACTTGCAATGGATCGTCATCATCGCGATAGTAATTTAAAGAGTTCAATTTAATGAAGTAGCCTTGAGGGATCCTTCCTTAAGGCTTTTTCTATTTAATTATCCAAAAGTTGAAACCATTGAAGGATGTATTCGTACATACAAGTAGATTAAACTAAATGAAGGAGTGCAGCTACATGAGTGATAAAGGTTGTATTAAATGCGGAAGTACAGATGCAGGTAAGAAAGAAGTAGCCATGACAGGAGCTGGACTTGCGAAAATGTTTGATGTTCAGAATAACAAATTCTTAGTCGTTTACTGCAAGAACTGTGGTTACTCTGAATTTTATAATAAAGAAGCATCAGCAGGTGGAAACATACTAGACTTCTTCTTCGGATAAAGAAACGAGGCGATGATCTCGCCTCGCTTTTTTATTTAAAGACCAGGTAAAGGGAGAATGGAAAATGAAACATATTTGGGCAACAAGCTTAGCCTTAATGATGATCTTAGCAGGGTGCACATCTGACGCTAACCAAGAAAAAGAGGCAAATGATGACGCTTCAAAAGAAATGGAGCAAGAACAAGCACAAGAAGATAACAACAAAGAAGCCGATAATAAGGATTCTGAAAAAGATGAAAAGGAATCTAAAGAAAAAACAACTGCTGAGGCTTCAAAAGAAAGAGAGAAAGCAGACGAAGAAACTTCAGAAGATAAACAGAATGAAAAAGATGAGGGGAAAAATCATGATAACGGGTCATCAGGCACTGATGAAGATGAACAGGTGGATCAACCTAATGATGATACAGATCAAAAACAAGTTCCTGCAGACCTAACAAAGCAAGAAGCCAAAGCTGTTGTCAATGAATATAAGAAAGTCTTCTTCGATGTCATTAAAAATACAGACGATAACTTAATGATCAAAGACTATTCATCTCTTGAGGAAATCGAGAAAGAGTTTAAAACCGCGATGTCCCAATCACTGACTGATGATTTCATGTCCTACTACATACGAAAAGAAAATGGGAAACTATACGTCGTCCCATCAAGCGCTCCAAGTTTCTTAAACCCAGACCAGCCTATATCAATTGAGCGCATAAATGATACTACATCTCATGTAGTACAGACTCAAACAGATGAGATGGAAGGAAATAGCAAAGTCAAATATGTAGTGGTTCATGACGGTGCTCAATGGGTCGTCGATGATATTCAAACCACTTATGTGCAAGAAGGGTCTTCAGAGACAAATCAAGCAGCTAAAGAACAAGCAATTCAAGCTGTCCGAAATCATTTAGAAATCAATTCTACTAATGATCGTGTGAAAGTACAAGTTGACCACGAAGAGAGTGATAAATATCTTGTTCACGTATACGAACTCGTTGAACAGGATGGGACCTCACATACCGCGACGATAGGGTGGTATTACGTAGATAAGAAGACTGGTAAAGTTACGGATATGATGAATCCGTAAATGAGAGGAAAAGAGGTTGGTAGTCCAACCTCTTTTTTTATTCTTGCTGAACATAATAGCAGGATTTTTGTACTTGCAGCTAAGTTTGTGTGTCCGTTACTGTAAAGTGTGCTTGGGCAGGCTTTTGGGACAACTCGCTTTCCTGCGGGGAGCTGGGGAGACTATCCAGTTCCGGCGTGGAGGACCTAGCGAGATAAGACATCTTTTTCCAAAGGCTAATCGCCTTTTCCAAAAAGCTGTCTTATCCGTACGGTCCTAGGCACTACTCCTGCACTTTAAATATTAGAAAGGATTGGTGATTATGGTTCGATCAAAGGTGGCTGTTGTAACTGGAGCTTCGGGTGGGTTTGGTTCTTTGACGGTTGTCAATTTAGCTAAACAAGGATACGTGGTGCTTGCTGCAATGAGAAATGTCAGCAAGGTGTCGGTTTTTGAACCTTTTCAAGATGAAAAGTGGTATAAACAAATCATCCCTGTCCCTTTAGATGTAACGAAAGAGGACTCAATTCGTGAATTTCAGTATTATATAGAAAAAGTAGGACGTTGTGATGTCCTTGTTAACAATGCAGGATTCGCTCTTGGCGGTTTTAGTGAAGAAGTTCAAATGAGTGAATACCGGGAGCAGTTTGAGACGAATGTATTTGGTGTGATGGGAGTGACGCAAAAGGTGTTGCCCCTCATGAGAGAGCAGGGGTTTGGGAAGGTCATTAATGTCAGCAGCATTAGCGGATTGTTTGGATTTCCTGGTTTATCACCTTATGTGTCTTCTAAATACGCATTAGAAGGATATAGTGAAAGCTTGCGTCTAGAGGTGAAGCCGTTTGGGATCGATGTGGCTTTGGTTGAGCCTGGGTCTTATCGGACGAACATTTGGACTTCAGGGAGAGTAGTAACGGAACAGTCGCTGAAGAAGGATTCTCCTTATTTTGCTTACATGGAACGCATTGAAGAAGAATTAAAAAATGGGGAAGGTTCGCTTGGTGACCCTCAAGAGGTAGCTGATCTCATATCAGAATTAGCCGATAAGAAGACGATTAAGAATTTACGTTATCCAGTCGGTAAAGGGGTTAAAGGAATGGTGAAGGCTAAATCTATTTTACCATGGAGCGCATTAGAGAAGATAATATTAAAGAAATTAAAACAAACATAAGAAAGGCTAGTCTCTTATATAAGAGACTAGCCTTTTCAAATTAAATAGATGCGACAATTTTTCCTGTTACGTGACGACTACACCTATTTATTAACCTCGAATCTTTAACCAAGGGCTTAGTTAATGTTTAGTGTTAATTTTGTTCCATATAAGCCCCCTTATGTGGAATACTTGAAACTGAGATGTTTAAGCCGGAAAGGACCGTTATGTTTAATGAGCGCTTGGGCTAGCTCGGGGACAACTCGCTTTCCTGCGGGGAGCTGGGAAGCCTCCTCGTTCGCTGTCGCTCTCTGTGGGGTCTTCCCTAGGCTCCTTACCCCGGGGGAGTCTCGTAGTCCCCGAGCTAGCCCTTACGTTAACTAGGCTAACGGTCCGGGAATCACACCAAGTAATCTTGTTTCTTCTCACATGGCTTGTTTCCGTTCAGACTAATGTGGCAAAGGTGGGCCTGGAAACTACGAGACTCCCGTGGGTAGAAGAGCCAGTCTAGTTCCGGCGTGGAGGACCTAGCGTGATAAGTCATCTTTTTTCCAAAGGCTAATCGCCTTTTCCAAAAAGCTGTCTTATCCGTACGGCCCTAAGCACCACGCCTGCACTCTTCAATCTAGGTGAGACCCCTGAAGCCGGCTTGCCGGCTGAGGAGGCTCACCAGCTCCCCACAGGAAAGCGAGTGGTTTCCAGGCCCACCTTACACTCAATTAAAGCTAACGGAAACATTCTCTCAGCTCGGGTCTTCAACAATCCTACCCTACTCTTGAACAAGCTTGTTATAAAGAATAACAACATTAAACTTTGACAGAGCCTAATAAGAAAGAGAGTGAGCTAAACCGCCAAGCGATTTAGCTCACTCTCATTAACACATAGAATCTTTAGGATTTGGGTTCTTCAATCCAAACAGAGGTCTAATAAATAATGCAAGGAAGGTTCCTGCTAGCGCCATGATCATCCATACCCAACCATGTAGGCTCATTGATGCAATGCCTCCAAAGTAAGCACCGATATTACAGCCGAAAGCAAGTCGTGCGCCGTATCCCATCATAATGCCACCTACTAAGGAAGCGAAAAAGATCCCAGGTTTAAAGCGTTGTGGTTTAAATGAACCTTGAGCAGCTGCTGCAATGAACGCTCCGAGGATAATGCCAAAGTTCATAACGCTTGTAGAATCTAGAAAGACGCTATTAGTGAGTTGATCTGTTTTACCAGCCCAGTACCCCCAGCTACTAACATCTACTCCAATAGCCATAAGGGCTTTTGAACCCCAAAGAGCAAAGGCCGATGTAATACCCCATGGGTTACCACGGACAGAAAGGGTAATGGCATTTAAAATTGCTAATACAACGGCTGCTACCAGTAAAGGCCATGATCCTCTCACAAGTTTTTTCCATCCCTTTACGGTTGGGAGTGGTTTCATTTGAGGTGGATTTTTCTTGCGAGCATAGCGTACGGTTAGTCCGTAAATTCCTGCAAAAAGGATAATTTGGAACAACCAGCCTCCAAAATAGCCTAGATCTGTTGCTTCAGCAAATGAAATTGCAGGGAGAGATGGCATTGCTTCGCTTGTCCACCAAGGAAGGTGATACGCGCCAAGTACTGAACCAGCAATAAATCCAATTAACGTAACAAATAATGAAGCTTTTCCGCCTCCAACATTATAAAGCGTACCAGATGCACAGCCGTTCCCAAGCTGCATCCCTATACCAAATAGGAATGACCCGAAGACAACGCTCATCCCAACAGGGAAGACATAACCTGAAGGTGTGACTCCAGTAAAACTAAAGCCTGTAGCCAATATAATAGCAAACAAGGTGGTAGCTACTGCAAGCATTACCATATGCGCTTGAAGCCCTTGAACGTTTCCGACCGATGTTAAGCGTCTAAATGCTGACGTAAATCCGAAACGAGCGTGTAATAACGTTAATCCAAGTGCCATTCCGACAATATATAGAACGCCTTGTGCCCATCCCCCAATAGATACTGACGTTATGAATAGAATGATAGAAACAAGTACTCCGAACGTCACCAGTGGTTTTTGGACTGGGTTTAGGGTAGAAGTGACGGTTGTGAAAGGACGACTCTTTGTTGTCATTGTTTCCATTTTTTAAATACACCTCAATTCTTATCTATTTACTATGAATTAAATCCTTTACGTATAATAATATGGATGAATGTATTTGTAAATCATAAAAACTTATAGTCCTACTACCTGATGTATAATATAGGGAGTTAGTTATTATACTTAGAGGTTTCTTTTTGGGTAGAACGGTTACATAAAGAATAAGGAGTGATAATGGATGAAGACATTTACAGTAAAAACGACTGAACATGACCAGATGGTTGATATTACAAGTGAACTAAAGAACTATGTACAAGCATCTGGGGTAAAAGAAGGAGTACTTGTGGTTTCTTCTTTACATACAACAGCAGGAATTACAGTGAACGAAAATGCAGATCCAGATGTGAAGACTGATTTTCTTAGAAGGTTAGATGAAGTGTATCCTTGGGAACATCCTGAGGATCTTCATGGGGAGGGCAATACAGCTTCACATTTAAAAACAAGCACAGTTGGTTCTTCTGAAATGGTGATTATTTCAGGTGGAGAGTTAGTTCTTGGCACTTGGCAAGGAGTATACTTTTGTGAATTCGATGGACCTAGACAGCGTAAGTACGTGGCAAAACTTTTATAATCCTGTAGTGGTGTATTTATCTGTTGATTAGAATAAAGGTTTGATCCTAGTATATTAGGGGCAATAAATATATAAAGGATGTGGAGGAGGGTATGTATGAAAGAAATGCTCAGAGTTGGAGTATGTTTTATGTTCCTATCTGTAATGATTCTATTCCCCTTCAAAAAGACCGTCCTAAGTGCTGTAGACATTATTGATCTTACACAGGAAACAGCTGCACATGATGAATCTACTACTATCGTTATAGTGGATCTATTTAAGTATTTACTCTAAATCTATATAATTGTGCTGATTTTTATGGTGCTCTGAACGATACAATAAACTATATACTGTTAAACATGAGAGCCATGCGTAACTTATACGCATGGCTCTCCTTTATTCTTGCGTTTTTATCAAAGTTACTGTACGCTACTTCAAGATTAGTCATTAGTCATAGGAAGTAAAGGAGATTCATGTATGACATTTAAAGCAGTAATCTTTGACCTGGATGGTGTGATCGTAAACACGGTCCCACTTTATCATAAAGCGACACTACCGGTAGCAGATAAGCTCGGTATATCATTTACAGAAGAAGATAACCTCGCTTATCAAGGAAGACCCCGAATGGAATTAGTTCAAATGTTAGCGGAGCGTTCTGATCAGTCTTTTTCTCACGATGAGTTGGTTGAGCTTGGTGAATGGAGGAATAGGAATTACCAACAATTAATTGCTCAACTTACAGAAGATGACTTAATGCCTGGTATGAAAGCTTTTATTAAGAATTTAGCAAATGAAAGAATTCCAATGGCTTTGGCTTCTGCTAGTTCAAATGCAGAGTTTGTGCTTCATCAGTTGGGGTTATTTTCATATTTTGATGTAATTATGGATCCAAAATCCTTAAGAAAAGGAAAACCAGACCCTGAAATTTTCGTTACAGCAGCAGATCGGTTAGGAATAGCACATAAAGATTGTGTGGCTATAGAAGACGGAAAAGCAGGACTCGAGGCGATTCTATCAACTCAAATGTTTTCTATCGGAGTAGGCACAGCCCCTTACTTAAGCGCAGCCGATTGGACAATTAGCCAAACATCATGTCTAACTCTAGAAAAAGTAAGAGCTCAATATAAACAAAGACAAGAAAAATGAATCTTTTTTCATAATAACAAAAGAGCTTGGGATTCCAAGCTCTTTTTATATAGAAGAGATTACGTTATCTAGAACTGTTTTTAAGGAATTAAACTGAGGTTTGACTATATAATCCTTAGCTCCAAGGCAGAGCGATTGTTGAATGTGATACTGTTGCCCGATAGATGAACACATAATAATTGAACTCGTTGGATCTATTTCTAACATCTTACGTAAACAGCTCATTCCACAGTAATAGGGAATCATAATATCTAAAACCGTTACATCGGGTTTATGTAATCGAAATAACTCTATAGCTTCAAGACCATCAGCAGCTTCGGCTATAACATGATAGTTAGAGTTAGTAAGCTGGTCCTTTAAAAAAGACCGGGTGAGCTTCGAATCATCAACTAACATGACACTATACATGTAAACATCCTCCGTCATTAAATTAAGTAGAGCATAAGACCTATGCTTTACCTAATATAACTATATCATTAATTCGACAAAATGTGACAAAAAATGTTTCTTCTTCTATATCGCTTATGTGGTTTCAATAAAAGTGTGAATCAACCTTGAAGACGCGGACAAGCTTTGATTTACCTCGAATTGGAGTATTTCAGAGGCTTATATGGAACAGGTTTAAGATTAACAATGGATTTAAACAAACTTTAGAATACAAAAAGGACAAACTTGTTAACAAGTTTGTCCTTTTTGTTATTGTTGCTGAGACAGCCCAAAGTTAAAAGCTACGAGATGTTTCTTTGATGCGTCTCGTAAATTGGTGAAAACTTTCGTTGCATTTGGGGGTAAATTCTTAATTTCTAAAAATCTGTTATACATAGCAATATTATCGATTTCAGCTTGTACAGCTTGTTGAAGGGCTACTTTAATAGAGGCAGGCATCGCAGTATATTGTTTTGCTTGATTTTCTGGGATACTCAAGTTTGCTTTATTATAAAGCCGTGTAAGTGCCTCAATGTGTTTTTTTTCTGCTGCTTGAATTTTTGGGAAGGGGAAGACTTGCCCATACTTCTGGATCACTTTATTGTATCGTTCTTGGGCTAAGTATTCGTCTTCAATGGCATATTCTAATGCTTTTTCGTAAGTTAATCGAGGGTCTTTTAATGCTCCTTTAGCTCCATAGTCCTCAGGGATCGTTTGAGCGTTTATAATAGAACTAGCTAGGAATAAAACAAAACTAAACACGATCAAGCCAATTCTGAACCGACGTGATAATAGAAATTTCATTTTTGCACTCCTTCGTTCATGATTTGGTATTAGGATGTTCTAAATGGTTTAAAACATACTAAAATAGCCAACTGATTTGTTTAAATTAACTCAAAATCAGGAACACTAGCTAAGAAACAATGATGAAGGGAGTCCTGGGAAATGAATGAACAACAAGTGAAAGATAAGGTTCTAGAGGTTCTGGAGCATCATAAAGTTGGCACCCTTGCTACGGTCCAACAAAATAAACCACATTCACGTTATATGACATTCCATAATGAAGACTTGCACCTTTACACAGCAACGGACAAGGATACACACAAAGCTGACGAAATCGAACAAAATCCTTATGTGCACATCTTGCTAGGCTATGATGGAAAAGGATTTGAAGACCCGTATATCGAGGTGGAGGGTAAGGCAGTTATTAATGATTCAAAAGAGTTGAAAGAAAAGTTGTGGAATGAATACATGAAGCATTGGTTTAAAGGACCTGAAGATCCGGACTATGTTGTCTTAGATATTCAACCAACGCAGATTCGCTTAATGAATGTAGAAGGGGAAGATCCTCAAACGATTCAATTATAAAAATGGAAGAACCTGACATAATTTGGATGCCAGGTTCTTTTAATTTTATAAAAAAAGAAGATAATTTATCGTGATTCTTTTAATGCTTTAATGTGGAAAAAGGTTCTTCTAATTGAGAATAGATTCAATGATTTATGACAAAAATATTACGGATTGAGAAAGTATCTAAAACCACTGAAATGACAGTAACAAAGAGGGATAAAAAAATCAGGTTATACATGTAATTTAATCTGTACAGTTTAAAATGATTATTAATAAAAATGTAGTTTTATCATTTACAAATGCAGGTTTCAGGGAGTACAATGAAAATTGTAAACGGAAGTTTTAGCTCTGGAAATGCAGGGAAATGCTTTTGTAAGAAATTATTAAGGAGGGTCACACTATGACCATCATGTTTTCAAAAGCTCGCGAGCTATTCGAGAAAGACTATCAAAACAGCCAGGAGCTAACAGCAAGCAACACTACAACTCAGAACACAAACGCTGCTAAAAAAGGAAAGATGGGAGCCAGAGCAAAAAAGAAAAAGAAAAAATAAGTAACCAATAAGGAAGGATTCTACATTCATGCTTACGAAAACTAAAGAAGTGCCTGTGTAGCGATGAACCCGATTCATAGAAAGTTACATCTTGCTCGTTATACCAGTATAAGATCAAGCAGGCACTTTCTTTTACATATTTTATTTAAACTAGACCACCGTTCAAGAGAAGGGTGTTTTTTTGTGCCCTCTTTTAGGCGTGTCTGCAGGCACTAGGTTAAGTGACCGCTAACCATGTAAAAAGGGAGAACAAAAGTGTCCTCCCAATAAGTTAAGATATGATTTTAATCTTTATTGTCCTTCTCCCGTAATCCAAAGCGTCCTCTTTATTCTTCATATAGATATCGATTCGGTTCCCTTTAATTGCACTTCCGATATCCCCTGCTACAGCTGTTCCATATCCTTCTATATAAACTTTTGTACCTAATGGAATCACATTTGGATCAACGGCAATGACTTTTAAATTTGGGTTCTCTAATAAGTTGATTCCAGTTCTGGTTATGCCGCTACAACCTTCACAATAAGCTGTATAGGCAGTAGCTTCTACTGTAATCTCTTTTTTGTATGCTTTCTTTGATTCAATTGCTTGTCCCTTTTCTGAAGAGGTATGTGCTTGAACTGGAGTTTTTAGGAACCTGGAAACTCCTTTTTTCTCTTTTAATGTGATTTGTTTATTTATGTCATGATTTTGATAAAGTAGTGTAGGATCTTCTTGATGTTGTTCTTTCATCTCTACTGACTGAGCTTGTACAACTTGATGATTTGAAATAAGAATATTTATAAATCCAAAGGCAATGAGGAACAAGATCGCTGGCATCATGATGGTTTTCATCATCAATCACCCTCCTTTAGTATCTGAGATGAGTATAGCAGGTCTAGTGCTAAAACCCCATTAAAGAACGATGACATTTATAAGTCAAACCCGTGTCAAACATGTCAGTTTTGTAACAGACATTGCTTAAGATTGTGGCTTCAATGTAGCCTTAATTCTCGAACGAACTATATGCTGAAAATATTGGGTGAAAAGAAAGTAGAGTTTAGGGAAAAAATGGGTGAGCCCGAGGGTTAGACGAGATATTTAGTGTTAAACCAAATTTTATTATGTGGTATAAAAGGACTATATACTTTTTGTGTTTTATGGGTAATTTAGATCATTTATTTTCGGGGGACAGAATATGATTCAGAATATTTGTATCAATAAAAAAACTTCTGGAATGTGCATAATGAATGAAATGAACGAAGGTGTAAATAAATGGTAAGTCTTATAAATGGTCTAAAATCATTAAGAAACGCTGTTATAAAGGCATTTTTGCTTTTCAAAAAATTATGGTAGATTTATTAACAATTGTTCTTATGTGAAGCGAAGACATAAGCAAGAGTACCACTTTGATTAGGTTAGTTTAACCTGATCCCTCTAATTATTAATCTTCGTTTTGTTTTCTACAGATCCGGATCAGAAAACAGCAATTCTTAATCACAACTCAGTTCACATAAGTAGCGCGCGTAAGTATACGCTTAAAGCTAACAGATTTAGTCAAATCAAAATGATCAAGCAGGAGAGGAAACTAAAACTTATGGAACTACAACAAGATCCAACATTATTATGGTTTATTGGATTATATGCCCTTCTTATGATAGGAATTGGGGTATTCATGTCGAAGAAAGTGTCTGGAACAGAGGATTTCGTCCTCGCAGGTAAGAGCTTGGGGCCTTTCGTATTAATGGGAACACTTCTCGCTACCTGGACAGGAAGTGGAAGTATCTCAGGAGGGGAAACGTCCATGGCATTCAGCTATGGGATCATTCCATCCTTTATGTTAATGGTTCCGACACTATTTGGTATCATTATGCTTTATATCGTAGCTCCGAAAATCCGTGCGTTTGGTAAATATACGGTATCTGGAATTTTGGAAGCTAAGTATGGAAAGTCTGCACGTAATATAGCAAGCGTAATAATTATTTTAGCTTATGTAGGAATCGTTTCTTATCAGATGAAAGGCTTTGGCTTCATTTTAAATCTGACAACTGGAATGACGGTTGAAACAGGTACTATGATTGGTGCAGGTTTAATTATTTTCTTAGCTATGATCGGGGGCTTGCGCTCTGTTTCACAAACGGATGCGTTAAGTGGCTTTCTTATGGTAGGAGGTTTACTCATCACGGTGCCGACAATCTTTATCATAGCTGGGGGCTGGGGAGAGATTGTTCAAAATGTACCTGAGTCTCATATGAGTAATACAGGTGGACTATCAACAATCCAACTACTCGGTTATTTACTTCCGTCCCTCTTCTTATTATTAGGTGATCAGAACATGTACCAACGGTTGGCATCATCTAAGAGTGATCAGTCCTCTAAAAAAGCCCAAATTGGTTGGCTAATAGCGATGATCGTTATTTCACCTGCTATTTCTCTTATTGCATTTGCTTCAAGATCACTATTCCCTGGAATTGATCCAGGTATGGCACTAATGGCAACGACCACAGTGATGCCTGTAGCAATCGGGGGGATTTTACTTGCTGCAGCAGCTTCCTTCATTATCACGACAGGGAATTCTTATTTACTTTCAGCAGCGACCAATCTAACGTATGATATATATAGAAACTATATCAATCCTAAAGCGTCTGATGAGAAGCAACTGCGTATTACAAAAGGCTTTATTGTTCTATTGGGAATTCTGGCATTTGTCATTATTACGTACTTCCCAAGTGTGCTAGCTGTACAAATGTATGCCTACACCGTATATGGAGCGGGTATAACGCCAGCGGTTCTAGCGGTATTCTTCTGGAAACGCGTAACAGCTGCAGGTGGTATCTCATCTATGCTCGCCGGTGTGACATCGACACTAGTATGGGAAGTAGTCTTGCAAAAGCCATTTGACCTTAACAGTGTAGTTATTGCTGTACCGGTAGCGATTCTATTCTTAATCATCGTTACTCTAAGTACAGAGAGGCATTCATCTGACCTTTCAAAATCAGCTTAGGGAGAGTGTAAAGAATGAAGCAACGCTTACAACAATTAACAGAGTGGATGGAGAAAGAGTCAGTTGACGTTACTTTCTTCAACTCTACAGAAAATGTATTTTATCTAACGGATTTCCATACAGATCCACATGAGAGGTTAATGGGACTCTTTGTATTTCAGGAAGCTGAACCACTCTTTATCGTTCCGGGTATGGAAGCAGGCCAAGTGAAAGATGCTGGATGGCCGTATGAAGTACTTGGCTATGCAGACCATGAGGACCCATGGGAAATGGTGAGAGCTGCTCTTCTAAAACGCTCACTAAAATCGGTTGAACGGTTCGCTTTTGAACAAGACGTTTTAACGTTTAATAGAAGCCAAGCTCTTCTAAGTCTATTCCCAAGTGCTACATCGCAATCGGTTGAAGAGGCGATTAACCTCATGCGTGTTGTAAAAGATGAGAACGAAATAAACATCATGCGCCGGGCAGCTGAAATGGCTGACTATGGGGTTAAAGTAGGCGTTGAAGCGCTTCGCGAAGGCGTAACCGAGATGGAAGTTCTCGCTAAAATTGAATATGAATTAAAGAAAAAAGGTATTCGTGAAATGTCTTTCTCTACAATGGTTCTTTTTGGAGAGAAATCGGGTCAGCCACACGGAAATCCAGGAGATCGTACACTGCAAAAAGGCGACTTTGTTCTATTTGATTTAGGGGTGGTATTAGAAGGGTACACATCCGATATAACAAGAACTTTTGTATATGGCACCGTATCTGAACAACAACGAGAGATCTACGAAACCGTTCTAGAAGCTCAGCTTGCGTCTCTTAACATTAGTAAGCCGGGGACTAGAATCGGTGACTTGGATCAAATTGCTCGTGATGTCATTGAAAAAGCAGGATTCGGTCAACTATTCCCTCACCGTATCGGACATGGACTTGGTATTAACGTGCATGAATTCCCATCCATGAGTCATCTAAATGAAGATGAACTGAAAGTGGGGATGACCTACACCCTCGAACCTGGTATCTATGACCCTTCAGTGGGTGGAGTTCGAATAGAAGATGATGTGCTCATTACTGAAAATGGTTTTGAAACATTGACGAAATTTCCTAAAGATCTTCAAATCATTGATTAATAAAAATCCCGTCCATAGTGACGGGATTTTTTGTGCTTGTAAGATCAGGAAAGGTGTCCTTATCTTACCTTAGCGGACGTCTGCTTATGTTTGTGACTACAAACTTCTTTTACTGAAAGAATTTCTTAAATGTTTCGATTTCTTCTGGTGTGTGCTTTTTCTTTTTATCGAAATATGGGTTGTCTTTGGTGACATCTTTTGGGTCTAGGTTGGTCTTCATAGATAGGGAAGGCTGCTTAGCTGCTTCTCCAATAAAACGGTCACTCAACTCATCGAATGTTGGTTGATTGGTATCTTTATGGTGATCCTTCATGATAGCACCTCCTATATAGTAGGATGGATCTCATCAATAGAAATATGTATCATAAAAAAGCTCCCTTACTAGGGAGCTTTTTTTATGAGGATATGATTTCTACTTTAACATTCTGACGACGTCCGTAGTCGATAGCATCATTATGATCCTTCATATATAAGTCGATACGGTTCCCCTGAATCGCACTGCCGATGTCACCAGCGATTGCACGTCCATATCCTTCAACGTACACTTCTGATCCTAGTGGAATTACATCAGGGTCTACAGCAATGACTTTCTTATTAGGGTTCTCAAGTAAATTAATTCCCGTTTTTGTAATCCCAATGCAGCCATCACAGTGAGCGGTGTAAGCTGTAGCCTCAACGTGAACAGTGCGTTCTACGTTTGAAGGTGATTGCTCTTCTTTCTCTTTTGTATCATAAAGGGCAAATTCGGTCTTCTTCTTGTCTACTTCTATTTCCTTTATAGGAAGAGAAGCGCCATGAACAGGACTTTCCTCTTGTAGATCGGTTTGTTTCTTCTCAACGTTTGCTTTTTCATCAGCTTGTACAGAAGGTAATCCAAATGCAAAGATTCCAAAAGCGATAAGGGGCGCTACCAATGACTTAATGACGTTATTCATATAAGTTCCTCCTTAAATTTCATTGGGAGGCATGAAAAAAAGCCATGTTTTCCTAAAAGGGATAAATGGCTTGTTTACATGCAATTGCGCAAAATCTATTCGTTCCATGCGTTTATTCTAAAATGTTGAACAATCGAGTTTTCTTTCCTTCCACATGATAAGGTAACACGGTAGCAGGTATGTGTAAACCCACACAGGTAATGTTATTGATAATGATTATCGTTATCGTTTATAAAGAGAATAAAAAAACCTCCTTCGCTCAAGATAAAGGCATACAGTTACAAAAAGGAGATCGTGTACATGAAATTTAAACAAATTGATTGGCCAACGTTTATTGGTGCACTTGTTTTATTATTGGCAGTTTCTGTTCCGCTAGTTGTCTTTCCGGAATCGGGCAACAAGGTTGTCAACCTTGCGAATGAATTTATGACCAGGCGCCTTGGAGTTGTCTATCTAATAGCAGGTCTTGGAATCTTATTCTTTATGCTCTATGTCTCTTTTAGTGAAAAAGGCAAAATCAAACTAGGGGAGATGGATGAGGAGCCTGAATTTAACAACTTCTCATGGGCGGGGATGATTTTTTGTGCAGGTATTGGAGCAAGTATTTTATATTGGTCTACAATTGAATGGGCTTATTACTATCAAAGCCCGCCATTTGGGATAGAACAAGGGACAGAAGAAGCGGTTTTATGGGCAAGCTCTTATGGAATGTTTCACTGGGGTCCTATTGCATGGGGGATGTATTCGTTGCCAGCTTTAACGATTGCCTATTTCTATTATGTGCGTAAAAAGCCAGTATTGAAGATCAGTGAGGCCACCAGACCTGTAATCGGTAAGTTGGCAGATACGCCTGTTGGGAACTTGATTGATATCTTGTTTATGTTTGGGTTAATAGGCGGAGCAGCGACGACACTTGCTCTTGGAACGCCTATGATTGCTTATGGCCTGGAGAATTTATTTGGTCTTCAAGTAAGCTTGTTTGTTAAAACGATTGTATTACTGGTGTGTACAACAATCTTCGCTGTCAGTGCTTATGTCGGATTAAATAAAGGGATCAAAGTGTTAAGCGATATAAACTTATGGGGATCGATTTTCCTAATTGCGTTTGTATTCGTTTTTGGCCCTACTCAGTTTATCGCTGAGACTACGCTGAATAGTATCGGATTGATATTTGATAACTTCTTTAGAATGAGCACGTGGACAGAGCCTTATAACAGCTTAGGTCCATATGATCGTACAGGTTTTCCGGAGAGTTGGACGATTTTCTACTGGGCATGGTGGCTTGTATATGCACCATTTGTTGGGTTGTTTGTAGCTAAGATTTCAAGAGGGCGTACGCTAAAGCAAATGGTACTCGGTACAATTGCATACGGTTCTACGGGTAGTATTCTATTCTTTGGGGTCATTGGTAACTATGGTTTACACTTGCAGCTAACTGGGAAGTTTGATACCATTTCTGTTCTCGAAAATAACGAACCTGCTAAAGCGATTATTGATGTAATAGGCACTTTACCATTATCTTTTGTCATGGTTGCCTTATTCACCATCCTGTCTGTGATCTTCTTAGCTACTACATTTGATTCAAGCTCCTACATTCTAGCTTCTGTTGTTCAAAATGAGGTAGAAGGGGAACCTTTACGATGGAACCGCTTATTCTGGGCCTTTGCACTATGCCTTATGCCGCTTGTTCTTATGTTCCTGGGGGGATTATCGGCGCTGCAAACGGCAAGTATTGTGGGAGGATTTCCGCTCATATTTATTATGATTTTGCTTGCCATTTCCTTTATGAGGGCTTCAACTGGTGATATTAAAGATGCAGGTGAATATGAACCAAAAGCCATCCACATTGATTTTGAAGATGTAAAAAGGGTGAGAAAGAAAAAGAAGAAGAAAAAAGGACCAGATGAAACCCACGTGTAACAGGAACGTGAGGAGTAGGGTGGATATGAGAAGAGAGCCTGAAGCATGAGTTGCTTCAGGTTTTTTAATTAAAGGCTCTGTTAAAGTTCAATGTTGATATTTATAGAAAAAAATATAACTTCCACAAAAGGAAGTTATATTTGGTTTATTGTCATCCGCAAAGTTTATTGTTCTTTTTTTTGTTTATGTACACCTGTAAAATCAGGAATAAGTATTCCACCACCAAAAAATAAAATAAGACCTATTATTTGAAATATCTGTGCATATACAGTGGAATATAGGAAAGTTGCTCTAACCATAAGTATAACTGCACCGATAATTGTAATAACAATTCCCATGTATTTTTTTGAGAACATCTTCTATTCCTCCTTTCACTATTAAAACCTCGTAAATAAATAACCTTTATACAGTAAACTTAGATAATCTTAGTGTATCATAGGTTTCCACACTTGGAATTAAATTTCCTTTTACTATCATATCATTCATTGTGACTTCGTTTCTTTGGTGATGGATGCTTTCTAATACTTGAAACCACGCAAGATAATTGTTCAGATACTTAGTCGCCACACCGTTAAATCGCTGTATCCACCCTTTAAGTCTTCGGTGGTAGTTGTTAACGTTTTGGATGTGATAAAGACCCTTGGTGCGAACTTTACCGTCAGATTTGAATTGGTAAATCGATAACTCCTTTTCAGCAGCATAGGTTTTAAAGGCACGCCAAGCATCGGTGCATAATACATTCTCGTGGGAAAGTTTATGCCCGATGGCTTTGTCTAATTGCTCTTTTGTTAATCGTCCCATCCCTAACGTCTGGGAAAAGGTCATCTTGTCACGGTCTCTTGCAACTAAGACACATACCTGTTCGTTACTGATGCCGCGTTTCTTTGCGGAACCACCCCGTTGGCGAGGTTTTCTATCGGCAATCTTCCTTTGTCCTTTTTCTGAGTATAGGAAATAGGTCTCGTCCATTTCAACGATACCTTGGAATTTTGAACTTTCCATTTGTTTTAGTGCTGACAAGAGTTTGTGCCTCCAATAGAACAAGGTCACATGAGTAACGCCACCAATCAACTCTGTTGATTTACGAAGCGAATATCCTTCTATCATACATTCAATAAACTTCATCCAACGATGGAGATGACGAGTTCTATATAATGCCGTATTGGTGAGGTCAGTAAAGGTCTTTCGACAGGCTTTACAGCGATAACGTTGTTTCCTCACTTCTTCACCCTCTACGATAGTGGAGTATTTCCCGAAACGCACAATATGTTCTGACTCGCAATCGGGGCAACGATAACCATCCTTATTTTTACGTTCAGAGATTTCATCCAGTACGGTTCCCGTTAAGGATGACGCAGTAAGAGCATCTATTAAATATTCTCGTAAACGATGCTTTTCCGAAGGATTAAGTTTTTGAATGGCTTTAAGAATATCGGTTGCTCTCACAGTCATCACCCACTAATATTTTCTGACTCCATTGTAGAACATTTGTTCGATTTTAGCAAATATCAACAACTGAGTTTAACAGAGCCTAATTAAAAAATGAGAGAGAGGCAATAAAACCTGACACATGTTTAAAAAGTGATTCACAAGGCTAAAAATTTACATAATACTTAAAAAATAATGCTTGCGAGTAAAGTGTTTTTTTTATTATAGTTAGATTAATTTATGGTACGAGAAGGGGAGAAGTAAAATGAACAGAGTTGCTAATCCTATTGTTGCAACGTTTTCAATTGTTGGATACGATCCTGAAACAGGTGAGTTAGGAGTTGCCGTTCAGTCTAAGTTCTTAGGTTCTGGCTCTGTTGTTCCTTGGGCAAAAGCGGGTGTAGGTGCTGTTGCCACCCAATCCTTAGCTAATCCTTCTTTTGGTCCTGAAGGGCTTCGCTTATTAGAAGAAGGCTTTGCTCCTGATGAGGTGGTAAAACAATTAACGGAAGCTGATCCAGAAAGGGGATTGCGACAGGTTGGAATCGTGAATGCGAAGGGTGAGTCAGCTAACTATACAGGTGACGGCTGTTATGAATGGGCAGGGGGCTTAACAGGATCGAATTTTGCCGTTCAAGGAAACATATTGGTCAATGAAGAAACTGTGACCGAGATGGCTTCTGCCTTCGAATCAGGTAAAGGGTCTTTGGCTGATCGCTTATTACAGGCGCTCCAAGCTGGACAGATGGCTGGTGGAGATAAGCGTGGGAAGCAATCTGCAGCTCTTCTTGTCGTTAAAGAAAATGGGGGCTATGGTGGATTTAATGACCGTTTCATTGATCTTCGGGTGGATGAGCATGAAGAACCTATTCATGAGCTAGTGAGAATTTATCACCTTCAGCAACTTTACTTTGGGGCTACGAAAGAAGAAAATGTGGCCTTCATTGAAGGAGAAGTTAAGCAAGAACTCTTACTTCAATTGAAAAGACTCGGATACCTCCCTACCGTGAATGTTGTAGAATCCATTATGTATAAAGCATTTACTTCATTTCTACACAGAGAGAACTTCGAGGAACGGGCTCTTGAACATGGTAAACTTGACTTAGAGGTTCTTGAGTTTATGAAACACAAGCAACTATAAAGCTATTGAGACTCTACTCCTTTTTGAAAAAAGGGGTGGAGTTTTTTTGTGAATCTTAGTGAAGGTGTGGACTACGCCCGTGGGTTGGCAGGCCCTAAGCTTGAGTGAGTCGCTCAACTCTCTAACCTTTTGAACTATAATGAATAAGGGAGTATGAAATTGTACATAAAAAAGAAATTCTTTTCATTTTTATCTTTATACTTGTCACAAAAACCATAAATCTGGTGTCTCTATTATGAAAGCTGTTCGAAAGGAGGGGCCGCTTTGGAGGTGAGAGCAAATTTGTTCGATTCCAATTATTCAAATGAAACAGAGCCATCAGTAGCTCAGTTTCAGCAATTATTTAAACAGTACTACCCAAATGTCGTTCGTAAAATTATAACGATTGTACACGATCAGCAAACAGCAGAAGAGATTGCTCAAGAAGTATTTCTGAAACTTTATCATTCTGATATGGGAGACATTGAATCCATCCCTGCTTGGCTTATGAAAGTTGCTGTTCGTTTATCTTACAACTACATACGAACAGAAAAACGCCAGAAGAAGAAAGCAGAGAAACAAGCAGAATATAGTCATGACTTAATGGCATCCGTAGAGGAATCTTATATGAAAAAGGAACACCGCCAAGAAGTAAAAGATGCGCTAGCTCAATTAAATGAAAGGGATCAACTGTTACTGATGATGAAATTCTCTGGCTTTAAGTACGGAGAGATTTCTCAAACAGCAAACGTTGAGCGAACGTCCGTTGGCACGTTGATTGCAAGGGCAAAGAAGCGCTTTAAAAATGTGTACTCAAAGATGAAAGGAGATGACCTGGATGGCATGTATTGAGAATGGAACGTTACAAGCTTACCTAGACGATGCACTTACTCGTGATGAGAAAAAAGTTGTCATGCAACATTTGGAGACTTGTTCTTCTTGTCGTGAAGAATTAGAAGAGTTACAAGCACTAGAATCTGAAATCGAATTCTCGTTTCAAGAACCAGATGTAGACATCGATGTAGATGCCGCCTGGCGTTCATTTGAAAATAAGATTCAAGGGAAGGAAATGAACAATAACACAATCGTAATACAAAATAGTGAAAAACGACCAAAACCAAAAGGAGTGTTGAAATTGACTACCAAGACCAAACGTTTTATTGCTTCTGGAGTAGCAGCGGCTACAATTTTTGGATCTCTTGCTTTCCCGCAAGTTCAAGTTGCTGCTGATCAATTCCTTTCTATGTTCCGCGTTAATCAAGTTGAAATGGTTAAATTGACACAAGAGGATATGAACGAAGTCGATCGTTGGTTAAGCCGGGAAGAAGAAGGCACCTATGAATTAAAGGGACTTGGTGAAATAGGAATTTCAGAAAGGACAACTGACTTTAACAGTTATAGTGAACAGTCCCGGTTTAATCGAGTTCAAGATGCGGAGGAAGCTGGATATCAAGTTCCGGAAATCGATTCTCTCATGTTTGAAAGCTTAAATATTGATCCCGGATATACAATGAGCTTTAATCTAGATGTAACGAAAGCCAATAATTTGTTAACGCAGTTCGGTGTGGAACAACAATTTGATGAAGCATTGGATGGAAAAACGTTCTCGTTACAAGTTGGGGAATCGAACAATTTCGATTTTAAACGAGGAGAGAACCAAATAAATTATTCGAAAATAGACGCTCCTACCTTTACGGTCCCTGAAGGTACTTCGGTTGAAGAATTGAAGAATAATTTATTGGAGCTTCCGTTTGTGCCATATAATGTGAAACGTCAAATTCAACAAATACAGAGTATCGAAGAAACCCTGCCTCTTCCTTACATTGAAAATGAGGGTGAGAAGGTAGAAGAGTTGACCATTGCAGGCAATAAGGGGTATATGATGAGTAGCGATCAAGTGGCTACAATTATGTGGCAAGAAGGCGAACACATCCATGTAGTAGATTCCTATACGGTACATGGCCAAAAAGGTATTGAAAAATCTAGACTAACAGATCAAGAACTAAAATCAATCGCCAACGAATTAGCACAATAATAGTAAAGGGCTGCTTTAGCAGCCCATTTTGTGCGTTTCTTTATAAAGGAGAGTCAGTTATGAATGTAATGGAAGCTAAAAGGCTTACGAAAACATACAATGGCCAGGCTGGTATACGTGATGTGTCATTAGAGATCGAAGAGGGCATGGTTTATGGATTCCTTGGTCCGAATGGTGCTGGGAAGAGTACATTTGTGCGAACGATGTTAGGTTTACTTAATCCAACAAGTGGAGAGGGGCGAATTTTAGGCGAGCCGATTGGGACTCCTAAATCAAGAGAAAAGGTAGGTTATCTGCCAGAGTTATTTCGATATCCAGATTGGCTTACAGGGCGTAAACTTCTTGAGAGTCATGCAGAACTATGTAAGGTGCCAATTCGTGAAAGGAAGAAGCGAATTGAAGAAGTGATTGACCTCGTTGGCATGACGGGGCGTGACAAACAAAAGATTAAAGGGTATTCAAAAGGGATGTCCCAGCGTATTGGACTTGCCTGCGCGCTTATTAATGATCCAAAATTGATCTTCTTAGACGAACCCACCTCAGCTCTTGACCCAATTGGAAGGAAAGATGTACGTGACTTGATGCTTCATTTAAGAGATCAAGGTAAAACCATTTTCCTAAATAGCCACTTGTTAAATGAAGTGGAGTCCGTTTGTGATCATGTTTCTATTGTACATAAGAGTGAAATGATCGTTCAGGGAAAATGGCGTGAACTCATGATGGTGGAAGCCCAGGTTGAAATTATGTCCTCAGCTACAGCTGGATTAACCAATCTTGATTTTCCTGACTTTGTACGTAATGCAGAAAACAAGGAAGTCTTGAATGACCGTTCTAAAGCCTTATACCAGTTGAAAAGCGAAGAGGATATTCCAAGGCTTGTCGACTTCTTGGCGAGTCACAAGCTTCCTATTTATGAAGTAACACCCGTTATTCCTCATTTAGAAGATGTGTTTATGTACTGGGTGAATGAAAAGGAGCAGCGTTATGTGGACCATCGCTAAGTTAACGTTTAAAGAGATAGTATCTAAAAGGATTTTCCTTATTACGATGATTATGACAGCGGTCTTCCTTATTTTATATGGCGTTGCGATTCATTATGCAGTGAAAGATTGGGAAAGTTTTGGAGCCTCAACGGTAGACCAAATGATGCAACAACAACTGTTCTCATCACAATTACTTAGTATTGGGCTTTATTTCTCTTCATTCATTGTTGCTTTGCTCACTATTTTATCTAGCGTCAGTGCAATTGCTAGTGAAATAGAGAGTCATCAAATAGATACGTGGCTAATGCGCCCCATAACTCGTACACAATTTCTTTTAGGTAAAGTAATCGGACTTGGAGGTCTGTTGATTACTTACGCGGCTTTATTGTTTGCGGGTATCATCATGTTGCACCAAGGCATAGGGGGCGAAGTTGTATCCCTTGATTTCTCCATTAGCCAGATTGCAAGTGCTTTAGCAACGTATATGTTGCAACCTCTAGTTCTAGTGACATTAGGTGTCATGTTAAGTAGTAGAATGACTTCACTAAATGCGGGTATCGTGTTAATCATCCTATACGGATCTGCCTTCATAGGAGGATTTGTTGAGCAAATAGGAACCATAATGGAAAAGGGTGCACTTGTGAATATAGGAATTATCTCAAGCCTCATTTTTCCTGTAGATGCTATGTACCGAAAAATGACCGTATTCTTATTTGAAACAGCAGACAACCCCGTGAGTCTTGCTCAGCAAGGGATGTTTGCAAGTGCTTCTGCTCCTAATAATGTGATGATTCTTTATACCATTATGTACGGTTGTGTGGCGCTCGTGCTAGCGATTACATTATTCCGGAAGCGTGATGTATAGGGGGGGGAGTCGCATGGGGAAGTGGTGGACCATTCCATTATTTACGATTTTCTTTTTACTTGTATTATTTGTTTTCACAAAGCGGGAGACAATGGCGGGACAATTGTTCGTTGTTGATTCTTTCTTATAGTTCCCAAGGTATAAAAAATGACGGGATACATGTATCCCGTCATTTTTCGTAATTTACGCTGCTTTTTTAAAACGTGGGAATCCAACTGTAATTGCTATGAGACCGGAGATTGCAATTAATATAGGATAGAAAGAATACGGTAGTAATTCTATTGGTGATAGGCTTCCGATTTGGGCTGCTGTTAATAATTGCGCTCCATAGGGGATTAAGCCTTGGATTGTACAAGAGAATATATCTAGTAAACTTGCCGACTTTCTGGAATCAATTTCATATTCATCAGCAATGTTCTTTGCTAATTGGCCAGTCGTAATAATGGCAATTGTATTATTTGCTGTAGCTAAGTTTGTAGTGGCTACAAGACCGGCAATACTTCCTTCTGCACCACGCTTAGAGCGAATTCCTTTTGTAAGAGTATGAAGAAGGAATTGAATACCGCCATTGTGTTGAATCATGGCTACGATTCCGCCAATTATAATAGTAAGGAAAATTAATTCCGACATGGAGTTAATTCCTGATGTTATGTTAGACATAAAGGCATCTAGAGAATAATCTCCACTAATTCCTCCAATTATTCCAGATAACAGAATTCCTCCAATGAGAACAGCCATCACATTTAGTCCTGCTAATGCACCTACTAAAACGCCAACATAAGGAATTACTTTTAACCAGTTGAAGCTATCTGCATCAATAGAGGATGTTCCGCCTGAAGTGATGATGATTAACAAGATAATTGTCGCAATAGCTGCAGGGAGAACAATGAAGAAGTTAGCTTTGAACTTGTCTTTCATTTGGGTTTTCTGTGTTCGAACCGCTGCAATCGTCGTATCAGAAATGATGGATAGGTTATCACCAAACATGGCACCCCCAACAACAGCTGCAAGCGATAAGGCCGCAGAAAAGTCTGTTTCGGCACTGATACCGACAGCAATTGGTGCAAGGGCACTGATTGTACCAACCGATGTTCCCATAGAAAGTGAAATGAAGCCAGCAATGATGAAGACTCCAACAATGATTAAGTTTTCAGGAAGATAAGTTAATGCAAGATTTACTGTAGACTCTACGGCACCAATACTGCTTGCGACAGAAGAAAACGCGCCAGCTAAAATGAAAATGAAGACCATAATCATAATGTCAGGATGGCCTGCACCTTTTGCAAATTGCTCAACTTTTTCGAAGGTTGGCTTCTTACGATTTTGTAAAATGGCGACAATCGCTGCTATTAGAGCTGGGATTAAGATTGAAATATAATAGAAATCACCTGTTACTATACCTGATCCTACAAAGATAACTAAGAAAATGAATAAGGGTAACAGAGCAAGTGGATTCCCTTTGTTTATATTCATGTTGCTGCACCTCTTTCTTGCTTGTTAATAATATTGTGTGATAGATCACTTGTCATGATTAAAAAAAGCCCCCTTCTTGATCAGAAGAGGGCTGTTTATTTTGAGCTCCTCTTCTCATCTTTCAAGTGTAATCTTGCTGGATTTGGCACAGCACTCATTTGCAATGAGCCCGCTGCCGAGACATCGTAGGGCCAGTCCCTCCGCCTCTCGTGATAAGAAGGAGTATTCACTTTTTGTTTTACATGCAGTACCTAAGTTTACTTATATCGTGGTTTATTGTCAATGAATGAAGAAGAAAAGAAGGGCTTGCGGAATGAGAAAGGTAAACCTTTTGGGGACAACTACCTAAATAAACGTATATCTAAATCCTGTACAAAAGTTTTATTTTCTAAAGATTCCTATATTTACCTATTACAACAAGAATGAAGGAATGAAGGGATTTTGTTGTACTTTTATAAAAAATATGTCTTTTTTGAAAACAAATTGTAATATAAACGTAACTTTATGACAAACAAACTTTTGGTAGAATGGTCGTAGAAGAAAAAACAGACGATACTAGAAGAAAATGGAGTGGGGAATATGTTGAAGAAAATTGTAGCGTGTGGAATGGCTGTAATGTTTACGTTTAGCGGCGCATCTGTAGCTGGAGCGGCTACAAGTCAAGATGATTTGTTAGGTGTAGCTAAAAATCATATGGGAGTACCTTATGTATTTGGTGGCCAAAGCCCTAGTGGATTTGACTGTTCAGGATATACACAATACGTTTTTAACAAAGTGGGTATTTCAATCCCTCGTACAACGGGAAGTCAAGCTACAGTAGGACAAGCAGTTAGTAAAAGCAATATGAAGCCAGGAGACCTAGTATTCTTTGAGAACACATATAAAGCAGGCATCTCGCATGTTGGGATTTATGTGGGTGATAATAAGTTTATTAGTGCTACTTCTAGCAAGGGGATTGATATTGTTTCACTTAGTAATCCTTACTGGGGCCCTAAGTTTGCTACGGCACGCCGTGTAGCAGACTTAAATAATGTAGATAGTTTGTTTGCTGATGTAGATGAAAATCATGTGGCTTATGAAGCGATCAAAGCTCTAGTAAGTAGTGAGATTATAAAAGGATACCATGATGGTACATTTAAACCTAACAAGGATGTAACTAGAGGGCAAGCAGCTGCTTTATTTAACAGAATCATTGAGCATGAAGCTTCTGATAAAACGACATTCCCAGACGTAGACCCTAATCACCAATTCGCTAATGACATAGCAGCTATGAAAGAGCTAGACATTATTAATGGCTTCCTAAACGGAGAATTTAAACCCAACGAAACAATCACATTTAGTGAAATGACTACAATGGTTTTAAATTCGTTTGAAGCATCAGGTATTAAAAAGGATCAAAGTGTAAAAAGCTATTCCGCAGAAAATGTAACTCGCGCTGATTTTTCTTCAACATTATATGAGACACTTTACCAACACCAACAGTAAGTCTATATTACATGTACGCTTATATATCCTCTTTGGTTTCAAAACCAAAGGGGATTTTTTATGTTCTATAGATTTTATACCCAGCTTAATGGTTTTATAAACTCGTAGAAATCATTCATTACGCAATTACGGTTTTGAAACTCAGCTAATAAAAAATTCATTACCATTACGTAGGTCAAATGAACTTAGTTAAAGAAATGATTGAGCTATATGACCTAGTCCTCTAGTACCTAAAATTATCAGAATATTGATATATTTCTAATTTTTGATTATGATGAATATAACTTACATCCTATATTCCAATTATGTTTGGGAAAAATTTAGATGGAATATAGTCTTTATGGCTATATTGATAGATATACTTTCCCAAACGAGAAAACGGATATGAGAGGGGTAGTTGGAACATCTGAAGCATATACTCTAGCAAAGGAGGTTGCTTCAGTGAGAGAGTGAGTTGATTCAAATCTTAAAAGGGTCTGAAGTGGGCAAAACAATCAAGTTACATCGGTTAAACCAAAATCGTACTCTTGAAGAAACGGCTCAAGGAATTTGTTCGATTTCTTATTTAAGTAAAATTGAAAATGGGCTTACAAAATCAAGTGAAGAAATTGTTCAACTACTCTTACATCGCCTGGATATTCCAGTTGAAGTGCTAGAAGAAGGCGTAGATGAAGAGTTACTAGAACAAGAACTACACGAATGGTATACCGTTATCATGCAAAGAGAAACAGATCAGGCAACAGAGTTATATGTAAAGTTAAAGCAAAAATTAAGTACACTCTCAACTCCGAGCATACTAGCCTTATTTAAGTTGTATGAGGTTCGCTATCATTTGTTGATGCGTCACTTTGGGGAAGTGCCGGTCTTGTTAGATAAGTTAGATAGAATGCAAGATCTGTTTGAAGAAAAACATCAGTACTATTATATAAAGTTCTCTGGCCTTTATCATAATATGCAAGAAAGATATCGAGAGGCTCAGCAATACTATAAGAAGGCATTAGCACTTGTTCACCAAAATACGCTTAGTGATAGTGAACGAGCTGATTTGTACTTTATAACAGCCATTAATGAATCTTCTCTCCAAAATGTGACTTTATCACTTCATTACGCTAGGTTAGCACTAAATTTATACACGGTTCAATTCGATTTTAAAAGAAGTGGAGATTGTCAGATTTTACTTGGAATTTGCTATAAACGGATTCACCAGTTTGAACAAGCAGAACAGTGCTTCCAACTAGCTGTAAAGGCGGCAGGGAATTTGCAAAGCTCTTACTTAAAGGGAATTGCCTACCACAACCTCGGCGCTCTTCATGCAGCTCTTAAGCATCATGAAAAAGCAATAGACCATTTTGAGAAGAGTTTAGTGTTTAAAGATGATCATAACGTAAAAGGAAAGTTAACAAGTATTGCCTCTATTGTAGAATCACTATTTGAATTAAGTGAACGGGGCAGGGCGTTGGAATGGATTGATCGAGGGTTAATAATGATTGAAAAACAGAACGATTTTCAAATTCTACGCTACTATTTTCAGGTATATAAATACCGATTTCTCGAGGATCTCATTAGTCTAGAGCATTATTTAAAAGAAATAGTCATTCCTTATTTTGTCGATAATGAGAACCAGTTCTATATCGGACTATATTGTGAGTTGTTGGCTGAGTGCCTGCAAAAGCACAAAAGGTATAAGGACGCTTGTTACTATTTATCTCTAGCTAATGAATCATATAAAAAATTATCAATTACGTAAAGGGAGAGTGGGAAGTATGAAAAAATGGATGATTTCAGCTTTAGCAGTAGGGGCAATTGCATTTTCAGCATTGGGAGGTTTCACAACATCTCAACTAGCACTTGATGAAGAACCAGAACCAACAACAATTGAATTAACAGATATCTAAAAAAGTAAAAGCCCCTGGCTCTTTTATAAAAGAGCCAGGGGCTTTTTTAGTTCTTATATCCACAATATAAACTTCTCTAAAGGTGAATTAGATAATTTTTTTAATATCTTTAGATTCCGTAACCATTAGAAGGACTTTTCCTTCATCTAAATCCTCTTCATAAGCATCAGCTTCAGATTGAGAAAAGCCAAGATCTTGTAATTTATTACGAAGTTCATCGCCTTTTTTGTTAAAAATATTCCCAATTACTTCTGCAAGATTCATCTCTTGTGTACCGACTGTATTCGCATCTGTATTGTTAGCCAAGCGCTCAGTACGATCTTCATCATGTGACATTAAATAAATATGCTCTTTCGTAATGCCGTTATCCGCTAGCTTCTGCACATCATTCTGTAGTTTTTCATCATTATGGTATTCGCGTACAAATGGTTTCATTTATATACCCCTCCTACATATTGCTTCCTGCTTTTTTACCCTGGAAACAAGAACTGAAACATTTGGGTGGGTTATGATGAGGGGGAATCGTTCCCTTCGTTATATTACTTGATTGGAGTCCTTTTAAGATGATTGAACAGTTGATTGAGAATTCGGGTGAGCTATTCTTTTTCTATTCATAGTTTTGTATAGGTACATGACAATGAATACAAATGATCCCATGATGAAATATAATGGTTGATAACCGACAAGAGCTACTACAATCCCCAACACATATGAACCAGTTGCGATACCTATATCAAATAGGGTAAAGAAGGTCGCAGTGGCGTGCCCGCTTCGGTGATGATCAGCAGACTGAATAGCTAACGTTTGGAAACAAGGGACAAGACTACCATAACCTAGTCCAATTAGTGTTGCTGACAGCAAGAGCATAAAGGGGGAAGATGTCATGCCCAATGTAAATAAACCTAAAGCAAATAGTCCAAGAGACGGATAGATGACAATACTTGGACCTCTAGAATCAAATATGCGTCCTACAAAGGGTCTCGAAATGAGCATCGCCACAGCAAATACAGCAAAGAAGAAACTCGCTGCTTCTAGCAATCCAAGAGACTTCGTGTAAATGGAAATATAAGAAATGACACTAGAATAGGTGAAAGCTAGTAAACTTCCCACTAATGCAATTGGTAAAGCATTCAATTCAAATAAATCATGAAGCGTTACTTTATTCTTCTTAGAAGGTGCTTTCATAGTGGGAGCAGTGACTAAGCTTGTGAAAAGAAGAGCTCCTGCTAAAAGGGCACCAAGTACAATAAAGAGCGTTGAGAAAGAGATCCATTTTAATAGGGATAAAGCTAAGAAAGGACCTGCAACAACGGCTAGATTCATCGACATAGCAAAATACCCAAGTCCTTCTCCACGTCTGCTATCAGGTATAATGTCTGCAGCTATGGCACCAGCTGCTGTAGTGGCAATTGCGAACCAAATACCGTGAAAGAATCGTAAAGCTAATAATAAGTAGAAACTAGTTGCTGCTACATAAACGAAGGTAGTCAACATAAATAGTAATAGACTGATGAGCAACATCTTTTTCTTTCCGAAGTCTTCTAAAAGTTTTCCGGAAAACGGTCTTACAAGGATAGCTGATAGTAAAAACAATGTAACAATTAAACCTGCTTGTGCTTCTGTTCCTTGTAGATTATCTGTCACAAAGATCGGTAAAGTGGTTAACAGAGCATAAAAAGTCAGGAATAAAAAGAAGTTGCTTAAGGAAATGAAAAGGAAGCTTTTCGTCCATATAGGTAATTTTGTTTGTGTCATAATAAGTCCTCCTATGGTGTTTCGTTTCCTGATGGAATCTTGATGTTAAACACCAAGGAACATCATAGGCTTATCAAGGATCTTTGTAAAGGTATATGCTTTATAAAGTCTTCCATATAAGCACACCTTATGTGGAAGACTCTGAGCTGAGACACTTTTGTGTAGATAGGTCCGTTACGCTTGTCGAGTGGTTGGGGTGTCTAGGGAACGACTCGCTTTCCGCGGGCGAGCTGTCGAGCCTCCTCGGGAAACCCACCCTGCGGGGTCTCGTCGACCTCTTTCTCCCGCAGGAGTCTCCCCGTTCCCCAGAAACCCCTGCTATAGTTTTCCGAACGGCCCCACATCTTAAGAGTGGTGAGAGTTGGGAGGTTTCCCCATATGGCATGTTTCCGTTACACCATATATGGCAAAGGCGGTTGGGGAAATTGCGAGACTCCTGCGGCAGTAGGAGCCAGTCTAGTTCCAGCGTGGAGGACCTAGCGTGATAAGTCATCTTTTTTCCAAAGGCTAATCGCCTTTTCCAAAAAGCTGTCTTATCCGTACGGTCCTAGGCACCACGCCTGCACTTTTCAATCTAGGGGAGACCCCGGAGGGAGCGAATGCGACTGAGGAGGCTCCCCAAGCTCGCCGCGGAAAGCGAGTGATTTCCCCAACCGCCTTAGTCTCAATTAAAGCTAACGGAAACATTCTCTCATTTTCAAGTCTTCAACAATCCTGCTCTAACCTTGAAAATATAACAACATTAAACCTTAAAGACAAAAAAATTCCCCGGGAAGGACCCGGGGAACGAAGGGGAAGGTTCATTTATTGTGCTACTGCAAAAGTAGTAGTAGCTGTGTTGATTGCTTCCTGTACGTTAATTAAACCATTACCGTAGTAGAAAGCATCGCCTAGAGGCGTTGTCGTGCTATTTAATAGGCTACGCACTTCTTGATTCGTAAGAGAACTATCCTCAGCTAAGATGAGTGCTGCAGCTCCGGCTACGTGAGGAGACGCCATAGACGTTCCGTTATAAGAGCCGTATGTGTTACCTGGAAGTGTGCTAAGGATATCAGCACCTGGTGCCATAACTTCTAATTCCTCTCCAACTGATGAGAATGAAGCACGGTTTAGGCTTTCATCTACAGCACCAACAGCAACAACTGATGTATATTTGGCAGGGTAGCCAATTGTGTTCTTTTTGCCTTTAGATCCTTCGTTACCAGCTGCAGCAATTAACAAAACACCTTGCTGGTAAGCGTTATCCATTGCTTGTTGTAATGTAGTCGAGCCGCGGCTTCCGCCTAAACTCATATTGACAACATCGATATTATTGTCAATTGCCCATTCTACACCTTTTGCGATACCGCTGTAAGAACCGCTACCGCTACTGCTTAATACTTTAACAGCGTAAAGATCAGCTGCTGGAGCTACACCTAGTACTCCAAGAGTATTATTAACGCCAGCAATTGTTCCAGCTACATGGGTACCATGACCATTTTCATCATTGAATGGGTCAGGCTCACCATCTACGAAACTCGCACCACCTGCCACCTGTAAATCTTCGTGACTAGCGCTGATTCCGCTGTCTAAAACTGCTACTTTAATACCGTTACCAGAATTGCCGCTTGCTTGAACATCATCAGCGTTAATCGCTGGGATGCCCCATGGAGTTGTTTGGCCGTATGCTTGTACACTTGCATCTTCTTCAATGTATGCAACGTTTGGATTCTTTTGAAGAGCTTCTACAGCTTTTTGAGGAAGCTTGGCTTGCACGACATTCATGTACTTGAATTGGTGCTTAACTTTTCCACCTAATTGTTTGATATCAGATACTTCTTGGTTATCTACTCCTGTCTTAAAACCTATTAAGTAATCTAGAGGTTTCTCTGATGGTTGCGCCGAAGTTGCGATCGGTCCAATAGATAAAGATAAGATGAACGTGAAACTAAGTATAGCGATTAAAAAACGTTTCAATAGAATCCCTCCTTAAGTAGTTGATTCTATTGTAATACGAAGGTGGGGTGAAAATCTTTGAGACATGCGAGTGTGATAGATCAAGAGGATGCGAGGGAAATAAGAAGTGTTCTCGAAAATTAGGTGAAAAGGCACATGGTTATAAGTAGATATAGGGGGTTTTTCGCAAGTAGAAGAGAAAAAGGGGGATAGAACGGATGTTTGTACGATCAGTTTGAGAAAAGTGAATAAGTAATAGCTAAGTGACAAGCTGTCCATTTATTAGTATATCACATTCAAAAAGAAAATATTGGATAAAATGATAGAAGTTTATATATAGATGACTTGAGTCCCAAGATTTATTCACCTATAATAAGAGTAACGAAAAAAGCATAAGTAAGAAGACCACAAGGGGAGCCTTATGGCTGAGATTGAACAATTTGTTCTGACCCTCTGAACCTGTTAGTTAGTGCTAGCGTAGGGATGTGGCTTTATTGATGGCGCAATGCAAATGGACTATCCATCTTAAAGCTCTCCCTTGCATTGCTTTTTTTGTGTGTAAATTTATCTTTAGGAGGAGAGTAAAGATGAAACGTAGTCCAATTCTTTTTTTAGTTGAAGTTGCCATGTTTGCTTCATTAGGTGCGGTGCTTAGTCTACCCTTTTTAACGATACCGTTATGGGTACAAGGGGGATCCGTCGCTTTTGCTATGGTACCGATTTTCTTTATGGCTTATCGTTGGGGGTTAAAAGGAGGCTTAACGACAGGTCTCTTAGTAGGTGTATTTAACTCCCTGATTAATCCATTTATCGTTCATCCTGTGCAGTATGTCATGGACTATCCTCTTGCATATGCTGTAGTCGGAGTGGCCGGGATCTTCTCAAAACCAGCTTTAAAAGCTGTCCGTGAAGGGCATGCAAAGTCTTTTGCGATTTATATCATTTTGGGTACGCTTATTGGTAGTGGCCTTCGCTTCATGAGTCACTTTGTAGGTGGCATTGTATTCTTCTCTTCATTTGCACCAGAAGGTACACCTGTTTGGGTTTATTCATTGACCTATAACATCGGCTATATGCTCCCATCTTTCATTATCAGTGCTGTAATATTGAATATCATCTTATACAAACAGTCAAAGTTACTCCATTTCGGAGGATCTCAATCTATTAAATCAGCCTAAACATTATTAATATAATTGTTAATTAATTGCGTGTCGCAGAGGAGAATTCACCTGCGACACGTTTTTTGTTTAAATATAGAGTTTGAAAGCGGTTTGATTGAGGAAGAACTAGCCTTGAAAGGACTTCAGTTACGAGCATAGGAAATAAGAGGAATCTTATCTATTATTAGGTGAAAATATATTTAAAGAAATATATTTAGAGAAAAGCTTATAAATAATTCATAGAAAAAGGTTCATAAGTCCATAAACAGGGTAAAGATGTATGTGGAATATATCTTAAAGGGGGAAATAAACAAATGAGTCAAAACCAAACACTAACGGCGCAAACATTTCTCTCTAAACTTCTTACTCAGTACGCAACATTACATGAAAAAGCGATAGGTGATCGTGCCGAAGAATATATAAAACAACTAGGAATACGGACTGGAGAATGGATGGAAGGACATTATGTAGATGCTAAATCTACACGGTCTGTCGATCAATATGTCAATGTAATCCTTGCCATTAAGAATGATATCGGAGGGCATTTTGAAATAGAAGAGGTTACGCCTGAACGAATTGTTGTTAAAGGAACTCAATGTCCATTTGGGAATATGGTGAAAGATGCTCCTCACTTGTGTCAGATGACATCTAGTGTGATGGGCGGAATCGCTTCAAGGCATTTTGGGTACTCAAAAGTCAAGCTCGATAAACGGATTGCTGTTGGAGACGATCACTGCCGGGTCGTAATTCACTTGAACCAGAATGAAGAGAGCGAAGGAGAAGAGTACCATAATTTACCCGTCACTCCGGAAAATGGAGATCCATTCCAGTGGGAAGAGGAAACGATCAAAATGTTAGGAGAAGAGTTACGTAAGAGTGACGAGATGATTACAGACCTCGTTTCAGAAATAGAAGATCTTCGTTCGCAAATTCGCATGCAAGAAAGAAAGAGCAAAAGAGACTTCCGATAAGGAGGTCTCTTCTATTGACTAATCTTTAAGCATATTTGTAATGGACTCATAGCACAAGTCTTTGTACATCTTATGCAGACTATGATCTCCGCTCATTACCCATTGTATAATACACCCATCAATTAGGCTCCTGATCGCTTTAGGTCCCTTTTCAGTGTCTACATTAAGAAACTTTCCTTCACTTTTCCCTTTAGAAATAATAGATTGCCCAATAGCAAAACAATTGTTATAAAAACGTTGATTGATTTCTTGGAATCGGGGGGTCTTAGGAACGTAAGAGAGAAAATCCAGATATACTTTGTAAAACCGGTCATTCTCCCTCGGGCCAACGAATACAGCGTTCACATAGGCAGATAACATATCATCAGCTGTGTCAGCAGCTTGTACCGCATTTGCTTCTTTTTGATATATTTTATTGGTAAGCCATTCTAACAGGTGAGCAAAAACATCCTCCTTATTTTTAAAATAGTAATTGGTTACGCCTTTGCTTACGCCGGCATAATTCGAGATGTCCTGAAGTGTAACTGAACTATACCCTTTATCTGCTATTGCTTCAAAAGTTGCTTGAAGTAATTGTTCTTTTCGTTGTTGCTCTCTTTTCTTCATGTCAGCCTCCGAATTGTCTATAGTATCTCTATTGTATAAAAATTATACCGGTGGGACAAATTAATTGACATTTTTAATTTGACCAGTCAGAATAAAAAAAGAACCAAAGTTAAGACTACACCATAAAGAGGAGGAATTAGAATATGACATTCCGCGCTTTATTAGCTACGAAAGAACAAGATCAAGTTACAATGAATGTAATAGAACGACAAGAATCAGAGCTTCCAGAAGGTGATGTGACCATTCAGGTAGCCTATTCGAGTGTAAACTATAAAGATGGATTAGCTACAAATCCTAAAGCGAAAGTGGTACAAGATTATCCAATCGTCCCTGGAATTGACCTTGCAGGTACAGTTACGTCTTCTAATGACGAACGCTATCAAGAAGGGGATGAGGTAATCGTAACAAGTTATGGTCTAGGTGTTTCTCATGATGGTGGTTTTAGTGAATACGCGCGTGTTCCCGGTGCTTGGGTTGTACCTTTACCGGAAGGTCTAACTCTTCGTGAAGCCATGACATTTGGTACAGCCGGGTTCACAGCAGCATTATCTGTTCACCGTTTAGAACAAAATGGATTAACTCCTGCAGATGGTCCTGTACTTGTTAGTGGAGCTACTGGTGGTGTAGGTAGTATGGCTGTGGCTATGCTTTCAAAAAAAGGGTACCATGTGGTTGCCTCTACAGGTAAAGAATCTGAGCATGACTATTTACGTTCAATTGGAGCTACAGATATTATATCTCGTGAAGAGGTAACACCTGAAAAAGTGCGCCCTCTCCAATCGCAAAAATGGGCAGCAGCCATAGACCCAGTTGGAGGCAAACCATTAGCAAGTGTGTTAGCTTCCATTCAATACGGTGGTTCTGTAGCAGTAAGTGGATTAACAGCAGGTGTGGAGGTTCCTACAACCGTTATGCCATTCATTCTGCGAGGCGTTGATCTATTAGGAATTGATTCTGTTTATTGTCCGATGGATATGCGTAAACAAGTGTGGGATCGTCTTGCAACAGACTTAAAACCAGATCAGATGAACGAAATAGAGAATGAAATTACTTTAGATGAACTTCCTCAAACGCTAACTGATATATTACAGAGTAAAATAAAAGGTCGTACAATTGTGAAAATGTAACGTTAAAAGAAGCCCTTCTGTAACAGAAGGGCTTCTTTTGTGTCTTTACATAGTATAATGTAGTGGGAAGTACTGTTTTTTGCTTGAAAAGTCAATAATTGTTCCTGTAGCTATAAAAAGTATGGTTGAATGGTAGGAAGAAAAGTCGTCCGCGAGGTAAAAAGGCCTTAGAATAGGAAAAGACTGTATAACATAAAAAATTACATTATAGTAGTTTATTCATTGAGTTACATAAATGGAATAAGGAGTTTGAGGTGATGAAGTTTAAGCAACATAAGACTTATCCTTTGACAAGGTGGGTCTGGCAAAACTTTTTGAAAGTAGCTTTGATCCCTTTGCTAGTAGTGGAACTAGCGTTTGTTGGGATCTACTTTGTAGCAAGCGAATGGTCAAAAAGTGAAATGACCGACATGATAAAAAGTGAGGCAGAAGAAGATATGAGAGAAACTGCTTCAAGGGAAGCTGAGATTATCTCTAATCAAGTTCGGCCCATTTCAAATGCAACGAAGTTATTTCAAGAAGAAATTAAAGAAACCTTTCAACAACCCACCACATTGGACGATAACGATCAAATAGATTTTAATAGGCTGAAGGAAACGGAAGAAGGGGTCCTGTATACTGATCATGATCAGCAGGACGGTGGTGCTGCGATTTTTTATAGTACAAGGAAGGGGCAAGAGCGTGAGAAGGTGGCTCAGTTACTTAGGAGCCAAGAGTTAATGGAGAACATTTATAACTCACAGCCATTAGCTTCCTCCATTTACTTTAATACCTCGGATTCTCTTAATATTATTTATCCATTTGTAGATGGAATGGAAGTTGAATTTGAATCAGACCTCGATATTACGAAATTTGGCTTTTATTATAGAGCTGACGCAGACCATAATCAGACTCGAGAACAATTATGGACACCTGCTTACTGGGATCCTGCGGGGAATGGATGGATTTTCTCTTCAATTGCACCTGTGTACAGCGGGAACCAACTTGAGGGAGTCGTAGGAATAGATATATCCATCGGTACAATTGGAGATAAAATCGAAGACCTCGAACTTCCTTGGCAAGGAGTGGGGGTGCTTGTACAAGATGATGCTGAGATTTTAGCCTTATCTGAGGATGGGGAGGAATTATTAGAGTTAGAAGCACTTGAGGATCAGGAACGTGATGGTTCAAATACTGGAGACATCTATAAGCCAAATACATTCAATATGTTAAAACATCCTTATGCAAAGCCTCTTGCAACGGTTTTAGTTGGGCAGGAAAATGGGTTGAAGACTTTAGAATGGGAAGGTGAGAAGAAATTTGCAGCTTGGTCGACCGTCGAAGGGACAGGTTGGCGCTTTTTAATTTTTGTAGATGAGTCTGCTATCTTTAAAGACGTCTACACGATGAATGAAAAGTTAGTGAAAATTGGTGCGCTAATGATTGTAGGTTTAATTTTATTCTATATCTTTTTCTTCATCGTTTTGTATAGGAATTCTCGGAAAGTTAGTCAAACCATCTCCAAGCCTCTTGTAGAGATGAATCAAATGGTTAAGGAAATAGGGGAAGGGAACTATTTCCAGAGGAGGCGAGCCTTTGATATTGACGAGTTAGATGAAACGTCTAAAAGCATAATTGAAATGGGGCAAAATTTAGGCCTTTCTAATAAAGCTTTAAAAGAAGCACAAGATGAGATTCGTTCTAAGGAAGGAGATCTTCGAGCGCTTGTTATGTCTATTGATGATGTCATTATGCAGTTGGACCGAAAGGGTACCTATCTCAACGTATGGACAAACGATGAAGGAAAGCTCTCTAAGCCAAAAAACGAACTTCTGCAAACAACGATCGATAAAGTTTTCTCTGAAGAAGAAGCTAATCTATTCATGGAAACAATCGAGTACGTAAACGAAACAGGAACAGCAGAGAATATTGAATATGTTATTGAGACATTAACAGGAACTAGGTGGTTCCAGGGCAGGATTGCTCCGATTATTGACTCGTCTGGCGAATTTCAACATTTTGTGTTAACAGCTCGAGATATAACCTCATTAAAGGAAATGGAGAAATCTCTCCGGGATGCAAAAGAAGAAGCCGAGCGTGCAAGTCAAGCTAAATCGGACTTCTTATCAAGTATGAGTCATGAATTGAGAACGCCAATGAATGCGATATTAGGATTTGCTCAGCTTTTACAATATGACAGTGATCATCAGTTGAGCCCTACTCAAGATGAGAGTGTTGACGAAATTATAAAAGCAGGCAATCATTTGTTAACCATTATCAATGATATCTTAGATTTAGCTCGAGTAGAGTCAGGAAAGATGTCGATCTCCATTGAGCCAGTCGAGGTTTCACCTGTGATTAATGAAGTTGTTAGCATCACGCAGCCACTTGCTAAAAAGCGTGATATTAAACTCATCGTAGAAGATCGTGCTTGTCATAACCAATTTGTGTTTGCTGATCGAACAAGACTAAAACAGGTTCTTCTAAATTTAATGTCTAACGCAGTAAAGTATAATCGTGAAGGTGGAGAAATTACATTCACTTGTCATGTTCAAAATGATAAGGTTTCGTTCTCCGTTAAAGATACAGGCATTGGGATTGTTGAGGAAGAAATGGACAGTATTTTCGAGCCGTTCACTCGCGTTCCAAGTAATGATATCGTAGAAGGGACTGGGATCGGATTAACGTTATCGAAGCAGCTAGTGTCCTTAATGAATGGTTCAATATCTTTAACAAGTGAATCAGGTAAAGGTAGTACCTTTTGGATTGAACTTCCGCTTGTGGATACACCTGATAGCTTATCAGGTCAATGGTACGATAAGCGAGATAGCGCTCCTATACAGTTTGCAGAGAAGAAAAAAGTGCTGTATATAGAAGACAACCCGGCAAACTTACATTTAGTCAGGCGCATATTGGAAACATACGAGCAAATTGAGTTAATTTCATCTACCACAGGTGAGATGGGAATTGATCTCGCCCAGGCTCATGAGCCTAACCTTATATTAATTGATCTTAATTTACCAGGCATAGATGGGTTCACCGTTCTCTCGCGTTTAGAGGACATGGTTGAAACTCGTGAAATTCCTGTAATAGCCATTAGTGCAAACGCTATGCCTCGAGACATTGAGAAGGGATTAGCAGCTGGGTTTGACGATTATTTAACAAAGCCGATTCAAGTAGGAAAGTTCATGAAAATGGTTGAAACTAATTTATTTAAACAATCTGATTAAAGGATAAGCAGCTGAGAAGACTTACTCAGCTGCTTTTTACATTAAAATATTTTGTAGACGTTCATATATCTTCATTAAATTTTTGTATTTACCTAAACAAAATGGTAGCTTTATCGTATACTAATTATTAGGAAACTAGTCTTATTAGGATGATGTGAAGAATGAAGTATCGAGTATTAATAGCCGATGATCAAGATGCCTCACGTAAGTTGCTTAGGCAAATGGTGGAGAAGATTGCTGGTGACGCCTTTGAAATCATTGATGAAGCAACAGACGGGGAGCAGCTTGTTGAAAAAGTGATTGTCTCTGAACCTGACCTTGTGCTATGTGATATTGAAATGCCAAAACAAAAGGGAAATGAAGCAATACGGGCTTGTAAAGAAGTAAATTCAGACCTTCAGTTTATTTTTACTACAGCGTATGACACGTTTGCGGTAGAGGCTTTTAATTTAAACGCGGTTGATTATGTTATGAAGCCTATTCAAATTAATCGTTTACTATTATCTTTGGAAAGGGCAAAGAAAGTATTACACCAGCTTAATACTGAAAAACAAGAAATGAAATCAAAGGAATATCAACGAATCCCTGTCCGCTTTAATCGTTCACTTTACTATGTACAGGTGGATGACATTTTATTTATAGAGAAAAGTGACAGAAAAGCAGTTATACATACGTCTTATGAACAGTATTCCTCGCCCGAAACGTTAGAATATTTTATGGAATATTTGGATGATAAATTTGTCCAGTCCCACCGGTCCTTCATAATCAATTTAGAGCGAATTTCTAGGATTCAAACGTCTGGTAAAAGTTATTTAGTTTTTTTTCATGGATATGAAGAGCCAGCTCAGATATCAAAGCAAAACATTCAACGCATTCAAAATATGATGAATGACTTTTTGTAATGGTTTAAAGCTCGTCGTGATCAGACGGGCTTTTTGTTTCTTTCATATAAGCTCCCTTTTATGGGAGACTTGAATTCAAGATGATGACGTTTTGCTGTGAAAAGAGATACGCTCCAGTCAACTTTTATAGAGCGTAAGCTGGTCCTGGAAATCATTCGCTTTCCGCGGGCGAGCTGTCGAGCCTCCTCGTTCGCTACGCTCTCTGCGGGATCTCGTCTAGCTCTCTCTCCCGCAGGAGTCTCGTAATTTCCAGGACCACCTTTTCCAAATGGGAAGAGACGGTAGCGAGCCACATCTAGTAAGTGGGGCTTTACTGCAACCATGATGAGGGGCCGTTCATCTAATAAACTTTAGGGCAGGCTTGGGATTGCGAGCCCCCCTCGGGGTAATAAGCTTATCCAGTTCCGGAGTGGAGGACCTAGCGAGATAAGCCACCTTTTTTTACAAAGGGCTAATCGCCTTTTCCAAAAAAGCTGACTTATCCGTACGGTCCTAGGCACCACTCCGGCACTTTAAATCTAGGGGAGCCCCCGGAAAGCGCGTAGCCATTGAGGAGGCTTCCCAGCTTCTCGAAGGAAAGCGAGTTGTCCCCAAGCCTGCCCTAGCACTTATAAATGCAACGGCCCCATACACAATGAAGTGTCGCAGCTTCGAGTCTTCAAGATTTCTGTCTTATTTAAGAAGAAGCGTGTTCTAAAAAGTAACAACATTAAACTTAACAGATCCTTTTGTATAGAAATCTACTCCTTATACTTAAAAATTTTGAATGCGTCTAGGACATATGTCAATTTTTTATTAAAAATTGCTTTAAATGGTCTTTTTTTTTGTTTGAAATGCTCTTCTAAATGTCTTAAAGGGGGTAGGAATTGGTCTAAAGTACCATTTTTACTTTGAATTAAAAGGAATAAACTGATACATTATAAACAAGATCAATGAGAGGTAAATAGAGAGTTACTTATTTAATGATATCAATTACCTGATTTGATTTGAGTATAGGGTTCTTTCGAAAACCACCATCAACGATTCGTAAGGACCGATCGGGGAAACATACTCAATTAAATGCTTGATCTTACCCACATAGGCCGTTTAGGTGGGTCATCACTTTTGGTAAGAGTGAGCTCACCTTCCAAGAAAAAGAGATAATTAGAGAAAACACGTTTGGATTGGCTAAAAAGAGACGACGATATATAGAGACAAAGTAGGAAAAGGCTGTGCATTTGCACAGCCTTTTTCTAATGCTTTTATAGCTTCACACACACCACTCTGGGCATTCTTGCATAGTGTATTAGCACACACAGAATGTGTAGAAGAAAAGGGTGGTGATCCTGAATTGGAATTAACCGTTGCGCATTGGATGTACGGGATCATAACGATCGTTATCATTGCTACGATGATGTTAAGAAAAGGGGTTGTGTTACCAACACTCCTTGGTACGTTTTTAATTGCCTGGGTCTACAAAGGGAGTATAATAGGTGGCTTTACATCTGTCTTTAATGCAAATCTTGTAGCAGCGAAAGAGTTATTTAACATCTTCTTAATTATTACGTTTATGGTTGCTTTACTTCAGGCATTAAGTGATTTAGGGGCAGATCGAAGGATGATTACCCCGATTCAAAAAGTCATGACAAATGGACACATTGCTTACTTCGTGTTAGCAGCTGTTACTTATGTTATATCTTTATTCTTCTGGCCAACGCCAGCAGTTCCTTTAATCTGTGCCCTTCTAGTACCTGCTGCCGTTCGAGCTGGATTACCTGCTATGTTGGCAGCCATGGCTGTTGCTCTTGCAGGCCAGGGGATGGCGCTGTCATCTGATTACATTATGCAAGTTGCACCTGGACTTTCTGCAACTTCAGCAGGTATAGAAACAAGCGAAGTCGTAGACAAAGCATTTGTTTTATCTATTATTACAGGTGTGATTGCTCTAGGGATGACATATTTATTCTATCGTTCTAGTATAAGGTCGCCACTTGATCAGCAAAATGAAGTGGAATTGCGATCTTTGCAAGGTTTAGGAGCAGGGAAGGAATCTAAAAGGGAACCGAAAAGTAATGAAATAGGTATGTGGAGCAAACTATTTGCTGTACTGGTTCCTTTATCTATGCTAGGCGTGATGGTCTTTATGGTTACAACGAAATTGGATTCAGGGCGAATGGGAGGGTTAGAAGGAGGAGACGGCGCAGCATTTATTGGGGGCGTAGCTGTTATCCTGCTTTTACTAGCGACTGTCGCCTTTGGGCGTCACCATTCACTTGACTATATTACTGAGCATATAACAGATGGATTTGTATTTGCATTTAAGGCTATGGGGCCTGTTATCCCGATTGCTGGATTTTTCTTTTTAGGAAGCTCAGACTTCTCAGGTAGTATATTGTCTCTTGGTGATGCTGCGCCTCCTGCATTTTTGTTTGACCTTGTACAATCGAGTCAGGGGATTTTGCCCCAAAGCTCAATTCTAGTAGCCTTTAGTATCCTGCTCATCGGAATTATAACGGGGCTTGATGGATCAGGCTTCTCCGGGTTACCTCTAACGGGGGCTTTAGCAGGAGCGATGGCTTCTTCAGGGTTGGACGCAGGAACACTCGCGGCCATCGGTCAAATGGGATCGATCTGGACTGGTGGAGGAACGATTATAGCTTGGTCGTCCGTCATTGCGATCGCTGGTTTTTGCGGTGTCTCAGTAATGGAGCTTGTAAGGAGAAACTTCCTTCCAGTGATAATTGGCCTAATAGCTGCAACAATGTTTGGCATACTATTCTGGTAATCATTCATGCAGGTGGACATATGTTCACCTGTTTTTTCGTGCTCTTATATCTCTGAAAATGTTAAAATATAATTATCTTTATAATGGATGAAACGTATTGAAATAATGGAACGTATAAAAGGTATGACGCAATAAAGAAGAAAGGGATGATAACGATGTTTAAAAAGATTATGGCAAGCATTGGTGTAGGGGCTGCAAAAGTTGATACACAGTTAGAGAAAGAGCGCTTTTCAGCTGGTGAAGAGGTACGAGGCAAGGTTGTGATGAAAGGCGGAAATGCAGAACAACAAATTGACCGCATCAACTTGTTTTTAATGACAGAAGTTGTGAAAGAAAAGGATGATCGAAAAGTACGTGAAGAAGAAATCATTCATAGCTTCAACATCACAGAATCCTTTACATTGAAGGAAGGGGAGGACAAAGAAATTGATTTCTCCTTTAAGCTTCCTTTAAATACTCCTGCAAGTTTTGGGCGCCTTCCGATTTGGTTCCAAACAGGACTTGATATCCCAATGGCTCTAGATCCTCAAGATCGTGATTTTATTCATGTAGATCCATCTGAATCTGTCCAAACCATTTTAACAGCTCTTCAACATGAGCTTGGATTCTCTTTACGGAAAGTGGAAATGGAAGAGGCACGCCACCGTCAAATTGTTCAAGAATTTGAGTTCTTGCCAGGAGGCCGTTTCCGAGGTGATCTTGATGAGTTAGAAGTCGTATTCTTCCCACAAGAAGACGGAGTAGAACTTCTTCTAGAAGTAGACCGCCGGGCTAAAGGTTTAGGAGGTTTATTAGCAGAAGCGCTTGATGCTGACGAGAGTCATGTTCGTACACGGTTAACCAATGCTGATATTGCAAAAGGAGAACGTGCGGTTGCGAGTCAGTTAGAACAAGTGATAGCAAGGTTTGCTAATTAAGAAGGATTATTAGGGGAAATAGCAGAGGGAAGCCAATAATGGCTTTCCTTTTTTTATGTCATTTTACTCCTTGTCGGGATTTCAAAGACGCTAAAAACCGATTTAATTATTTACAAAAGTTGGTTCTTAGTTTAACATCTAATTAGATGATCATCTAAATTGGGGGTTAGTAGATGCAATTAGATAAAGTGGTTAACTTTCATAAAGTAGTAGGGGATCCAACGAGAATACGTATTATTTCACTTCTTAAACTAGGGCCTCTCCATGGGCAGGCAATTGCTAATAAGTTAGGGTTAAAGCCTCCTACTATTACTCATCATGTAGCAAAGCTGAAACAAATAGGGATTGTTTATCAGAGAAGAGATAAGAATACAATTTATTTTTATTTAGATCAAAAGAAGCTCAAAGCTAGCGCCAACGCTATTTTACAAATTGGGGAGGTGACGAACGTGCGTCCTGAAATGAATATAGAAGATAAAGATAAGTTATCAGTTGTGAAAAACTTCTTTGACACAGATGGATCACTTAAGCAGATTCCGAGTCAGAGGAAGAAAAAGCTTGTGGTACTTGCCTATTTGGTTCGTGGTATAGAGACGGGTAAGGTGTATGAAGAAAAGGAAATAAATGAGTATATTAAGCAGTTTCATGAAGACTATGCAACCATTCGACGTGAATGGGTAATGAATCATTTTATGTACCGGGAAAACAACAAGTATGAGCTTAACCCTAAGGAAATGTGGCCTTTAGAATTTTAAGAGTGTCAACTAGACACTCTTTCTTTCAGATAGCTAATTAGATGATCATCTAATTAAGTTAGGGGGGATTTTATGACTTTTAATTCCCGTTCTCCTTATCGTAAATTATTTTTAGCTGGTATTATTAACGGAATTGGCGATCGGTTTAATCAAGTGGCTGTTTTAGCCATGATTCTGACCATTACCGGGTCAGGGGTCGCTGTGGGCGGGGCGCTTGCGATACGTATTGTACCTTATTTATTTTTTTCACCGGTTGGGGGATGGCTTGCTACAGTGGTTTCGTTAAGGAAGATTATGGTGGGGACAGACCTGGTGCGGGTTTTCTTTGCGCTCTCTCTTTTATTGGTCGAAAATCGTCAAGATCTTTGGATTGTATATGCCATTTTATTTGTTCTAGCTGCATCAGAAGCAGTTTACCAGCCTGTTCGACGTACATATCTATCACGCCATATTAAACGGGAAGACATGTTCACTGTAAATAAATTAGAACAAGTGTTGTTAGGGTTTGTTCTTATTTTAGGTTCTGCAGGGGGAGGGGTTGTTTCTTATCTGTTCAGTCCCCAACTTGTGTTCATAGTAAATGCTTTTACATTCCTTGTTGCTGCTTTGATCCTGCTGCAAGTTTACGAAGAGAAGTCGAAGTTTACCTCATCAAAACAAGCGGTTTATACGGTTATTCAAAAAGGCTTTGGAATTACTTTGAGATCTCCACTACTACGTAGAATATTTTTCATAGACGTTTTCATATCAATGGCAGATGGAATCTTTAATGTGCTCATAAGTGTGTATGCTTATCAAAGATTCCAAACAGGAGATGTAGGTATTGGTATATTTTATGGAGCCTTAGGTGTTGGACTTGTAGCAAGCATGTGGGTATCTGTAACACGATTTAAATATCTAATGCCTGTTGCGGTGGGAGCAATTTTGACTGAGGGGGTTTTTCAAGTTTTCCTAAGCCAGGCTAACGGGTTTTATTATGCTATCTTACTCTTTATGCTTATTTCTTTAAGTGGAGGGGTGGGAAAAGGTGCGATGGATACAATGGTTATGAAACGATTATCTAATGAAGAGGAAAGTGCTGTTTATTCTTTATTTGACATGGTAAGCAATGTCGTTATGGGTCTGTCTATGTTTGGGACCGGATTACTACTGACTTATTATTCCCCTACTACACTAGGTTTATTAGCGGGGATTCTATTCATAGGAGTGGCGACAATAGGTGGGTACGCAGTATATAGGGAGCAAGAGTTGCAGAAAGGCAGTCTAAACGAAATGAATGACCTCAGGTGAAGGTTTGGTCAAAAACGGCTTTGTCGAAGTATGTCTTATTTTATTAAGTTTTTAAGAATAATAATATACGTATTGAATTTTCAGAAATTTTGGCGGATAATAGATGAAAAGGTAGAAAACTTTCACCTTTGAGGAGGCGACTTCCCATGAGATTCAAAGTTATTGCATACTATAACCAAATGACGAAGATTACTTTTCAGAGTACTGACAACCAGGATCTCGTTTTTAATGATTTTGGAGCCGCCAAACGCTTTGTGAATGCACTCAAAGAATTAGGAAGCTACGAACGTTATTCATTTCAAATTGTATCTATGGATCAAGAATTGATGCTGCCCTCCTCAACTTCCTCTCCACATGAGAAGAAGTACCTTTATTCATATTAACGAGAGCTGTCTCTAAAGTTGTGCCTACTTTAGAGACAGCTTTTTTGTTTGGTAAGGCAAGCGTTTAGTCACCCGGTAAATAGGATAAATAGGTAGGTAAATGAAAGAGGAGGAGAATGATGGCCATTTTCGCAGAAGACGCTTTACTAGGGAAGCATATTATGATTACAGGAGCTACAGGTGGCATCGGATATGAGGCAGCAAAAGCAGCGGTGCAAGCTGGTGCTGCAATTACAATTACAGGTCGGGATTCTGAAAAGCTCTATCAACTGAAAGATGAATGCATCGCGCTTGATGGTCGTGCTCATGTGCTTAGTGTCCCTGCTGATTTAAATAAGGAAGACCACAGAAAACACGTTATTCAAGAAGCTATAAAAGAAATTGGCCCTGTATATGGGCTTGTGAATTCAGCTTGGAAAACAGGTGGTGGAACGGTAGAAGACCTTTCAGAAGAGGAGCTTCGTTCAACGATGGAACTAAACTTTTTCTCAACTGTTTTATTTACACAAGAGGTTTATCGGGAAATGAAACAATATCAAAAAGGGGCGATTGTGAACCTTTCTTCTTTATCGGGTTTGAGAGGTACATACGGGAATACAGCTTATAGCGGATCGAAATTTGCCATAACAGCTTTCACTCAATCTTTTGCTCATGAGGCGATTCAACATAAGATACGAGTGAACGCAGTGTGTCCTGGATTCGTTGATACAGAGATGGGGAGGAACTCTATTGCTTCTATAGGTGAACGAGAAGGAAGAGATTTTGAGGAACAGTTAAAGATCGCAGAACAAGGGTTACCTTCGGGACGTATCACGCAGCCAAAGGAAGTAGCGAATTCAATTCTTTTTTTACTTACTGATGCGGCTGAGAATATTGTAGGGGAATCATTAAAAATATCAGGTGGAGGTGTGATGAGGTAAAGAAAGCCTTGGAAGACTACTTCCAAGGCTTCTGTCATTGTTCTAAATTACTGTAATCAATTTCTTCGTAAACATAGGTTTGCTTAGGCTTATTGATCTCGTGGATTGAGGAGAGTTCTATAATAGGCATATTCCAGTCATTGAACATAGCCGTTTGAACGGTTCCATGCACTTCAATCCATGTATCTTCATTGTAATTAAGGACTTGTTTTCCTTCTGCCATAATGCCATAGATGCCCGCATCGGCTACACAACAACTTACCCCAAAACGGCCAACCACAATTCTTGAAGCAGGGAAGTTTGGTTCTCTATATACAAACCCCCGAATCACAATCGATTTACCTGCAAATGTTTCAGGTTCTTCCTCTAAAAGGTTAATCGTACTGATATAATTATCGTCATTTAACACGATTTTCTCTTTTGTACTCATTTCTGTGTATCGTTCTGGATACATGTCTTTAGGCGTAATCACACTATCTTCTAGAGATGTTTCATCTGGGTCTGGTGTAACTTCTGATTGTTTAACGCCTTCCTGCTGATTACTCTCGCTTAGAATTCCATTTGTAGATTCTGTTGACTCGTCTATTTGAGCAAACTGATACCCTTTTTTCTTAGCTACAGAAGCCCCTAGTGTATGTTCTGAAAATAAAAACCCACTTATTACTGGTATAATAAATAACAGGTAGATACTGAAGGATTTAATTGTAGACGAGGAATAACTATGTTCATGATTGCATCCGCATGCTGCTTCTTGTGCCCGGTCTCCTCTTAAAAATTGCCTACCACCAAGGATCATAAAAACGATTAATGCGAAATAAAAGTAAGGAAGCATTTTAGGTGCGATGTAATTATAAATATTACCTGTAACCATAAGCTTAAAAAGTAATAACGTAAATCCTAGTAAGATGACGCTTCTAATAAAAATGTGATGATGACGTTTCATATAGATTAGCCTCCTTAAAAGAAGTTTTGGTAGATCATGATTATGCTAAAGGTAGTTAACGTTATTACAAATACGAGTGAAGCCACAAATCTTGCTCGGAAATAGGCGAAGAGAAGAATTGTATTCTTTAAGTCAATCATAGGACCATATACAAGAAAGGCTAGCAATGAGGCCGGAGTTGTAAAAGCCTGAAAGGACGAGGCGACAAATGCATCTGCTTCAGAACATAGCGACAAAACATAGGCCATCCCCATCATGGCAACTGGTCCTGTAAATACTCCGTTACCAATGGCAGCTAGTGTATCTCGATCCATAAAGGTTTGCACAAGAGCAGCTAAGAATGCCCCGATTATTAAGAACTTCCCCATATCAAAAAATTCATCACTAGCATGATCAAACATTTCTTTGAATCGGTTCTTTGACTTTGAATGGTGGTGATGTTCAACTTGAACCTGCTTTTGTTTTAATGGATTGGCACGCTCATATAAAAGGTACATTAACAAACCAACAAGCAATGCGATTACAAAGGCTAGTCCCATCCTCGCGTAAGCAATAGAAGGGGTGGACTGAAAAGCATGATAGGTAGACAAATAAACAATTGGGTTTAAGACTGGTGCCGAAACAAGAACGACCATTCCTACATGCATGGGCATTCCTTTAGCTATTAGTCTCCTAACAATAGGTACGATTGCGCATTCGCAAACAGGGAAAATAGCACCTATTGCGACAGCTGGTGCAAGAGCGAGTATTGGATTACGCGGAATAAATCGGTTTAGATGTTCTTCTTTCACAAAAAGTTGAATCAGGGACGATACAAATACCCCCAACAAGATAAATGGAATAGCTTCTAAAACAATACTCAAGAAGATGGTATTTACATTTAATATATTTTCAGATGGTGAGAACCTGTCAGGGATCGGAATTAAATCCCCGAACAAAAAGAGAGTGAAAAATAAAAGTAACAATATGTATCCTATCAATGTTGAGAATTTTTGAGAGATCATGTAGATCAAGCACCTCCTAGATCGTAATCATTATCATTTAACACTATACTATTAAATATAATAGATGTGTATACCTATTTTTTTAAAGAGTCTGATATATATACAGACTGAAAAGGTGTGATTAATAGAATGAGGTGAAGGAGGATACGGTAACCCTTGTTCGACTGCAACGTAAATATTGCAAAATGTACAGAAAGCGTTAGATTTACTATAATGTAAGAAGAAGACAGATAAAGGAATGGTAGAATGAATTCCACTAGAGCATTAGAAGTTTTAAAAGAGCATGGTTATAAGCATACGAAACAAAGAGAGAAATTATTAACTTTGCTAGATCAACACGATGATATTTATGTTTCTGTGAAGCAATTATGGGAAGAATTCAGTGAGGATTTTCCAGGTGCGAGTTATGATACAGTCTACCGAAATCTATATACACTAGCTGATATTGGCATTTTGGAAACGACGTCACTTGACGGTGAAAAACAATTTCGATTCCATTGTGATACAAGTGATCACCACCATCATTTTATTTGTACAGCGTGTGGGAAAACTAGCGCCATTCACTTGTGCCCTGTTGAAGATGTAGCATTATCTTTACCAGGTCACCAAATTGATAATCATAAGTTTGAAGTGTATGGTAAGTGCCCAGCTTGTCATTAAACAGGGTCTTTTGGATAAAGACCCTGTCTTTTTTTGGTGAATAAAACGTAACGATTACTATTTACAAAGCGTAATCGTTACGATAAAATGTGTTTTGTACTTATACATAACTCATTTGGAGGGGACAATGATGAAAATGCGAATTCTAATGTTGGGTTCGATTTTACTGTTACTCGGGCTTGTGGCTTGTGGGAATGCAGAAGATCAGAGCGCATCTAGTCATACATCAGAAGAAACTAATAAACTGACAATCTATACGACACTATTCCCATTGCAAGATTTTGCTGAACGGATTGGTGGAGACCATGTTGAAGTAGAGTCAATTTTACAGGCAGGGGCTAATCCCCATACATTCGAGCCGACGACCAAAATGATGGTTGAACTTGCTGAAGCCGACGCATTTATTTATAACGGGGCAGACCTAGAAGCCTATGCTACTAAAATCTCTGAAGCGATCGAAGGTGAAGACGTAGAAATTCTAGAAGCTTCAGAAGGGATTGAGCTATTAACTCATGTCCATGATCACTCGGACGAGGGGGAAGAAGAATCCCAAGAGGACCAAGCTCATGAAGAAGGAGAAGAATCCGACGAGGGCCACTCTCATGAAGAAGGAGAAGAATCCCACGAGGAGCACTCTCATGAAGAAGGAGAAGAATCCCACGATGGCCACGCTCATGAAGAGGGAGAAGAAGCTAACGAGAGCGGAGATCACAACGAACAAACAGATGCACATGAAGGTCATGACCATGGTGATCAGGATCCGCATGTTTGGCTAGATCCTGTTCGAGCCATTACGTTAGCAGAGAATATTAAAGACCAACTGGTAGAATTAAATCCAGAGGCTAAAGAAGATTTTGAAAAGAACTTCGATGAATTAAAGCAAGATTTAATGGAGTTAGATCAAACATTCCATGAAAAACTAGAAACAGCCGAAACTAACAAAATTCTTGTATCCCATGCTGCTTATGGCTACTGGGAAAAAGCGTATGGACTCGAGCAGATTGCTATCTCTGGCTTATCTCCTACAAACGAGCCATCTCAAAAGCAATTAGAGAGTATCATAAAAAAATCTAAAAAGAATGAAATTAGTACCATTCTTTTCGAACAGAATGTAACACCAAAAGTGGCGTCTGTAATTCAAAAAGAAATCGACGCTGACATAAAACGAATCCACAATTTATCGGTTCTTACTGAAGAGGATCTTAATGCAGGTGAGGATTACTTTAGCTTAATGAATCATAATTTAGAAGTGTTATTGGGAGTATTAAATAAATAAAATATTTGAGTTTAATAGAACCAAGTTAAAAGTCACCCTATTAGGTGGCTTTTTTCGTTTGAAAGTGATCTGAAAAGGGAGATGGAACGATTTCTTAATAACTCTCATCTTGTCGTGTTCTCATCAATCCCACTTAGTATGCTATGATATGGGTATTAATGGTCGTAAAAGGAGAATGGTATGAAGGAGCGGGACTATGATCTTTATCAGAAGATCTTAACAGGCGATAAACATGCCCTCGAAAAGATCTATGATAAATACGAAAAATTGCTATACTCCTTTGCCTATAAGACATGTGGGCATAGGGAAATGTCAGAGGAAGTAATGCAAGAAGTTTTTATGAAAATATGGACACAAAAGGCTACCTACGATGAAACAAAAGGGAAATTTTCATCATGGATCATTACGATAGCTAGGTATACAGCTATTGATGTACTACGTAAAAAGGAAAATCAAAACTATGCTTTAGATGAAGAGTGGGATGCACCAAATGAGAAAGAACCTTCTGTTGAGGATCTGGTTGAATGGAAGGAAAGAGGGAGTATGATTAGGGAAGCCATGAAGCAACTTCCCAAAGAACAGAAGAAAATTATTATGCTATTTTATTTTAAAGGATTGACACAACAGCGGATCGCTGAGAATTTGGATATATCTTTAGGGACCGTAAAGAGCCGCATTAGGTTAGCTTTAAAACGACTGAAAAAAGAACTGGCCATCATCGAAGAGAAGGGGGGTGTGAGTGATGCCTGAACATTGTGATCGTTTGATTGATTATATAAGTGGAGAACTGAATGAAGAAGAGAAACGTGCATTTGAAGATCATTTAAAAGAGTGCTCTGAATGTCGCGAAGAAGTAGAAGAAATGGAAAGCATCATGAAAGACCTGCCATTTGCTGCAGAGCCAGTAGACCCACCTGAAGGCATGAAGAACCGAGTACTTGGTAGTGTGTTCGAGGAAGAACAAACTGAACCGGGTACCGTATCTGAAGATGTAGAACAACCTTATGAAGATGATAAAATAGCATCACTCACGACTCACAAACAGGGGAAGCGTGTTAGAAAACCTTGGACAGCGTTATTAGCAGCGGGATTACTATTATCTGTGTCGGGAAATGTTTATACTTTATTAAATGAAGAGAATGAAGGGACCGACCCTGTGGTGGAAAGCATAGACGAGGTGATGAAGAAAGTCACTTTATCTGGCCAGCAAAATGGTACGGCCTCTGCCTCCATCATTAAACAACAAGAAGATAGGACGCTCGTTGTAGAAGCGGAACAGCTGAACCAGTTACAAGGAGAAGAAGTTTATCAAGTATGGCTCATTAATGGAGAGACCCCACACAGAGCTGGAAGTTTTGTGACCAATCAAAATGGTGAAGGAGCAGTAGCTTTTTCACTAGAAAAGTTAAAAGATCAAGGGGATTTTGACACAATCGCCATTACGAAAGAGCCTGACGCCACAAGTGAAACTCCTCGAGGCGACATCGTTTTGTCCTCGAAACTTTAAAGGAAAGAAGACCTGAACCATTATTGGCCCAGGTCTTCTTTTTTATTGTAATAAATTGTAAAGTGATATTAAGTTAAAAGCGGAAAAGGAGAGGTGTTCTTGTTGGATATAGTGAAAGGGTACTTGATTACGTTAGGTGAACTATTGACCTTTATTGCGTTTGGCTTTTTTATTAGTGAATATGGTCTTAGTAATCTTTATGAACAAGCAGGGATTTCTTATATGGGTAACATAGGGAAGCTTTGGTTTGGAATCTCTTTATCTTTGTTTTGTGTTTATTCGATTATCTCTCATCGAAGTAAAGGGAAGAGCCAAGAACTACTAAAGGGAAGGATAGGATCAAAGTCCTTTTACGTGGTCTTCGTTTTCTCCATCTATACAGTCCTTTCTCCACTCATGGAAGGGACTTTCTAAATTGGTTTTGGTGATATAGTTCATTTCTTCATATTCCTTCTCTATACTTGAAAAAGTTCGGTGAATAAATTTTTTTAAAAAAAGGTGATCCAAATATAGATCCGCCTCGATAGCTTAGTGAATAAACAAAAACAAAGAGGAGTGGATCTGTCTATGAACATGAAAAAAGCACTTGTAACTGTACCTTTAAGTTTCTCATTATTACTACCAACAACAGCAAGTATTGTGAGCGCGGATGATCACAGCCCAGCAAAACCTACTGTAATGACAGAAGCTGTTGAATTAAGAGCTTCCCTGGATCGCCTTTTAAGTGAGCACGCATACCTAGCTGTTGAAACGATGAGAAAAGGAGCTGAAGGAGCTGAGGACTTTGAGGCTTCGGCAAATGCACTAAGCAGTAACACAGAGGGTCTATCAAAAGCGATCGCTTCTGTATATGGGGAAGAAGCAGGTAAACAGTTTAAACAAATCTGGTCTGATCATATAGGTTACTTCGTAGATTATGTGAAAGCGACAGGGAATGAAGATGCTGAAGCTAAAGAAGCTGCTCTTCAGGAATTAAATGAATATCGTAAAGATTTCTCGCAGTTTTTAGAAAAAGCAACAGGGGAACGCTTAAAAGCAGGTAAACTTGCAGATGGACTTCAAATGCACGTTAACCAACTTATCGGAGCTTTTGATAGTTATGTAGCTGGAGATTATGAAAAAGCTTATGAATATGAACGTAAAGCAATTGAGCATATGTACGGCGTAAGTAAAGGCCTTTCAAGCGCCATTGTCGATCAATTCCCAGATCAATTTAATGGGACAAAAGCAGTAACGCCGGCAGCTGACTTGCGCTCTAACCTTGATCACTTAATGTCAGAACACGCAGGTTTAGCTATGATGGCCATGCAAAATGGTATTGATGGTTCAGAAGACTTTAAAGCATCTACACAAGCTCTAAGCAATAACACGGATGATCTTGCAGCAGCCATTAGTTCCATTTATGGCGAGGATGCAGGCCAGCAATTTAAGAAAATGTGGACGAACCATATCGGCCACTTTGTAGACTATGTAAAAGCTACTGGTGCTGATGATGAGGAAATGAAACAAAAAGCATTAGATGCTCTTGATCAGTATCGTCAGGATTTCTCCATGTTCTTAGAGAAAGCCACAGAAGGAGAGCTGAAATCTGAAACTCTAGCGAAGAATCTGCAGAGTCACGTTGACTACTTGATTACTACGTTTGATCAGTATGCACAAGAAGATTATGATATGGCCTATGAAACACTTCGTGAATCTTATGGCCACATGTTCGGAGCAGCAAAAGCCCTATCCTCAGGGTTTGTAAATCAATATCCAGAGAAATTTAGTTCTGACATGCCTACAGAAATGCCAGATACGGGAATGGGTGGAGCAGAGCAGTCAAACAACTTCACTTGGATTATCTTATCCGTTTTAGCAATGCTGGCTGGTACAGCAGTCTTTGCTCGTAAACAATCTCAGAATCAGTAAGGTGAAGGGCTTCTAACTATAGTTAATTGGTATTAAAAAAGAGAGTAAAATCTTAAGCCAAGATTTCACTCTCTTTTTCTTTTGTTTTAATAAGCTTCATTAGGATTTGCATTGTTTATGGGTGGGGGTATCAATCCACTCATCCGCCCATGCTTTGATGTCTTTCATTAATGGTTTAAGAGAATGTCCTTTATCTGTTAGAGAATATTCAATTCTTACAGGCGTTTCAGCGTATACTTCTCTGTGAATGATGTCTTCAGCTTCTAAATCTTTCAACCGTTCAGATAATAAACGGCCGCTGATCCCGATTGCGTCTTTAATCTCATGGTTTCTCTGAGGGCCAGATAATAATTGGTATATAATAAGTGCATTCCAACGCTGGCTAATAATCCCTACAGCTTTTTCAAATCTCGGACATAAACTAGAGTCTTCCACAGTCGATCTCTCCTTCGTTTATAGTGTAACATAACTTCTACCTTTCCGTAACCTAATTGCATACCATAAACAAATTACTTGTCGTATCGAGGTTACATGATTATAATTAGTTACATAAAGTAACTTGTTGAGTGAAAAACGTTCCTATAGAAAGGATGAGAAGAATGAGTCATAAGCGACATCAAATTGGCATTTTTTTATTACGCCTCTTTTTAGGATTTACAGTCTTTATACATGGACTTACAAAATTTAAAATCGGTATGGGTAACACATCAATTTCTCTTGAATCGATCACAATCCCTATGTCCTTGTTATATTCAATAGGTATTATTGAAGTAATAGGAGGGCTATTCTTAATGATTGGATTTAAAGTTCAAATAACGTCATCGATCATTGCGGTGGTCATGTTACTTTCTATTACACAACTAAACCTACCGATTGGGTTTTTAGGCACCAACTTAAGAGCGGGGTTTGAACTTGATTTGGCTCTATTATCTATTGCGGGATTCCTTGCACTAGATGGGAAAACACCCTTCGCTATTGAAAATATTACATTTCAGTCAGATGAGTGTTATAAATGTCCGGAAGTATAAGTAATTGTAGAAAACAAAGAAAAATAATAAAAAGCTAGCCCGATCCTTACATGTGTTTACGATTTAGGACCGGGCTATTTTTATGCTGAAAACGTAGAATTGGCGGAAGATTTTCTGTGCCTCTTATGGTAAAGAACATTTATTTCAGCTCCAATCATAAGGATAAGTCCTGTTAGGAAGAACCATAATAATAAAATAATAATCCCACCTAAACTACCGTACGTAGCTGAATAATTCCCAAAGTTACTAACATAGAAGGAGAAAGCAAGGGAAATGAGTTGCCATAAGATCGCAGTGATCATAGCCCCTGGAAGTATGTGTTTAAATGGATAGTTTTTGTTCGGTGCAAAATGATATAAAGCCATTAAAATTCCTGTCATTACAACAATCCCAATCGCCCATCTTAAAAACTGGAAGATAATGACGGATTGTTCAGGGAGATTTAAAGCTTGGTTGATTCCTTGAATGATGAGATCACCAAACACAGGCAGTACTAGTGCTACAGCAATGGCTACAATCATACCTAATGTAAGGACGATCGATAATAACCGGACCTTAATGAAAGATCTTGTTTCCTCAACTTCATAGGCCAGATTCGCTGAATTAATGAATGCCATTACTCCTGAGGATGCAGACCAAAGCGTACCAATTATACCAACGGTTAATAACCCTCCTTTAGGGGAATCGACTAGACTGATGATCTGCTCCTTAAAGATACTCATCGTCTCATCTGGTATTATACTTCCCATAAATTCAATAGCAAGTTGTGAGTCTATCTGTAAGTATGGAAGAATAGAGAGCATTAGTATAAGTAGCGGAACGATTGCTAATAAATAGTAATAGGCTTGGGCTGCAGCAAGTATGGGGATATTATTTTCTTGAAACTTGTTCTTTAACTCTTTTACATAACTAATGATTGATTTCAACGAAAACCCTCCGTTTTATTTGTTTATGTACATTCCTTCCCCTTTTGGAAAACTTTTTAATCGTCAAGATGTAAAGAATGTGTTTTGATTAGATAGTGTTGTGGTAAAACGTAGAGAAGGGAGGACAGCGAAGATGATTTATCTTTATATTGGAATACTGATCGTTTCCATTTCATTTGCTGTACTGTCGATCTACATTGCGAAACTATTATCGTCAGTATCAAGGTCAATGAATGATTTAGGGAACACATTATCTGAAGTGGAGCAACAGCTTCATGGGATTACACAAGAAACAGAAGAGATGGTTCAAGAAACGCATCACATTGTTGATGATGTAAAGGAAAAAACGGATGCCCTTCAACCGGTTTTTCAATCTTTACATGGTTTAGGTTCTTCCCTTATTCAATTAAATCGGTCTATTGATGGGGTCCCAAGTACGCTTAGGTCATACACAGCCGATCACTCCGGTAAAATGACGGAAGCTTATCACTGGGGGACGACAGCTCTGTCTCTCTATCAAAAGTGGAAGATGACCAAGCAAGAGACACACTAAATTTGGAAAGAAGGTGAGTAAGTTTGACGTTAGTAGGAATTGGAGTACTCATTATTGGGATCGCTTTTGCTATTATTTCGATCTTTGTAGCCCGTACCCTAAATAACTTAGCTCATGTACTGAATGGGGTAGACGAAACGGTAAAGAAATTGCCTGAGCAATTAGACGGAGTAATGAACCAAACAGCAGAAGTGTTAGGTCAAAGTAAAGATACATTAGCAGATGTAAATGAAAAGATTCGCACGCTAAGCCCCTTGTTTTACATAATCGGCGATGTTGGAGAGTCTTCTAGAAAGTTAACCTCTTCTTTAGTCGATATGACTTCTTCGTTAAAGAAGAATACTAAAGACGGTAGAACCGTTGTGAATGAAGAAAATCTACGAGGATTATATGGAGCGATTGCGTTTAGTTATTTCTTGACCAAGCGTAAAAGAGCAATGAAAGACGCATTAGAGCACACGAACCAAAAATAAATGATCAAACAAAGGAGAATGGATATGGCTAATCAAAAAAGTGGATTAGGAAAAGTTACATTTTATATGGCAATCGGAGCTTTAGTAGGTGGAGCGGTTACACTTATGAACCGTGACACGCGCAACTCACTTAAAGAGAAGTCTTCTTCTACGAAAGATTCTGTAAGCAGTTATGTATCAACGGTTAAAGAAGACCCGCAAGGTACAAAAGATGACCTTGTAGACCGCATTCAACGTACTGCTTCAGCAACAAAAGAAGCAGTCAATCAAATCCAGAACATTATTAATGACCAAGGCAAGGACTTAGCGAAACAAATGCAAGATGTAAAAGAAGAATCAGAAGAAATTGTCTCTACGGTGAAAGAGACAGGAGAAGAGTTAAAGGATGTAGGTGAAAAAGCAGCGGAAGCAAAAGAAGAGTTAACAAACTCCTACGAAGAAGAGGATGAGCAAACAACTCCTACTACATCAACTATTCAAACTCCACAGTCAACTGATAACAGAGCACTATAAGCTAAAATAAATCGCGAGAACATTTATAAATGTTCTCGCGATTTTCTGTTTTCATAAGCTTCTAATCTGCCAATCTCTTTATTTAAAAGTTGTTGCATCTCTTCGCGGTCTTTCATTGTAACCATAGGATCTTCCTGGCTCCAGTCTAAGGAGTATACACTATAATATCGTTTAATTCTTCTGAAATAGATCGTAGAATTTGGGAACTTGTCGAAATATCCTCGAATTCTATTCTTACGGTCGAAACTCCAACGTAATAATTTCATGATGCTCACCTATTCCATATAATTATTTGAAATTTCTGGGGCATTATTGTAACATAAATTACTAGCGAAAGGGCGAAATGAGTCGAAAAAAGAGATATTTTATCATTTCTTCCTGAATAAGGCGGTGGAACGTGTTCTAGTAAGGTAAAGGTTTGAAAAGGTATATAAAAGGGATTAGTTAGTAGAAGGTTTCTATGGGAGAGGAAAAAGAGTTTCTGAGTTACATAAACTCTCCTGCGCCCGGAGAATAATGGGGCGTCCATTAAAAAGAGGAGGAAAATACGTGAAGAGTTTCACGAAGATGTTTTGGATTTCATTAACAATCGGGGTGGCATTCGTACTGTGGGGAGCTATCCTTCCTGAGCAAATGTTTAATGTAATGAGTGCGGGTAAAAGTTTTGTGCTTGATCAGTTTGGTTGGTTCTATCAGTTCGCTACTACATTCTTCTTTGTCATTGCTCTTGTTATTGCATTTAGTAAGTACGGTAAGATTAAATTAGGTAAAGAAGGAGAAACACCTGAATATAGTACATCAACTTGGTTTGCTATGCTCTTTAGTGCAGGAATGGGAATAGGACTCCTGTTTTATGGAGTATCAGAACCAGTGTCCCACTATTCGACACCTCCATTTGGAGAAGCAAATTCAATCGAGTCAGCAAAAGTAGGTTTACGCTATACGTACCTGCACTGGGGATTCCATGCTTGGGCAATCTACGCCATTGTAGCTCTGGCGCTTGCCTACTATAAATTCAAAAAAGACATGCCAGGGTTAATGAGTGTCACATTAAGGCCGGTTATTGGTGATCGCGCTAACGGTCCAATAGGAACGGTAGTAGACATCATAGCTGTATTCGCAACATTATTTGGGGTAGCCATATCACTTGGTATTGGTGCATCGCAAATCAATGGGGGGTTAAACTTCTTATTCGATGTTCCAAATAACTTCGGCGTACAGCTAATTATTATGGCCATAACGACAGTTTTATTTATCACTTCAGCAGCAAGTGGCTTATCAAAGGGTATACGATATTTAAGTAATGCGAACTTAATTTTAGCGGTAACCCTATTCTTCGCCTTTTTATTCCTTGGACCAACGCAGTTTATGTTGGAAACGTTCTCTGCTACGTTTGGGTCTTATATACAGAACCTCCCTAGTATGGGTCTGAGGTTCTCCCCATTCCAAGAAGAGAATAACCAATGGGTAAAAGACTGGACAATCTTCTACTGGGCATGGTGGATTTCTTGGACACCGTTTGTTAGTACATTTATTGCCCGCGTATCTAGAGGACGGTCCGTTCGCGAATTCCTTGTAGCGGTCATTATAGCGCCATCAATTGTTTGTGCTATATGGTTTGGCATCTTCGGGAGTGCAGGTATATACTATGATCACATTATGGGAATTGATGTGGCTGGACAAAGTTTAGAGACAGCTCTATTCTATGTATTTGAACAGATGAACTTTAGTTTTATTCTCTCTGGGGTATCTGTTTTGCTTATTCTTACATTCTTCGTTACCTCAGCAGACTCTGCTACGTTCGTACTTGGAATGCAGACACACAATGGTAGTTTAAATCCGCCATTCTTCGTGAAGTTCGCATGGGGTATTGTAATGGTAGCTATTGCAGCCATCCTTATGTGGTCAGGTGGAATAGATGGTCTTCAAGCCGCAACAATCATAACAGGGCTACCGCTCACAGTGATATTACTCGTTATGGTTTGGGGACTTCTCAAATCATTTTCAGCCGATTTAAAAGAAGGAAAGAAATAGTTTAACTAAAAAATTGAGGACCAGGTTGCATAAACTGCAACCTGGTCCTCTTTGTTATTATTGAATAAATAAATGTTGGAAGTGAGGGATCCAGGTGTTCCCCCATACAAGGGTAACACCTGCTGCTATAATCATGGAAAGACTTGAGAACGTTCCTTCCTGATCGCCAAATTCAAATGCTTTCGAGGTGCCTGCTCCGTGTGCAGCCACTCCGAAAGAAACACCGCGAGCAACTGGGGATGTCAAGGAGAATAATCTTATGACATGGGGGCCTACAATTGATCCAATTATTCCAGTTGCTACAACAAAAGCAGCTGTTAATGCTGGTACGCCTCCGATTGTTTTAGAAACTTCCATTGCAATGGGTGTCGTGATCGATCTAGGTATAATGCTTGTCATAAAGCTTCCACTTAAATGAATGATATACCCTAAGAAAAATGACGATAACACAGCTACGACAGAGCCAGCTACGATGCTTGATAAGATCTCCACCATAAACTTCTTGATTAGCTCAAAGTGTTTATAAATAGGTATTGCAAACGCGACAGTCGCTGGTCCTAAAAAGTAACTGATGACACTTGTTCCTTTTTCGTAGTTCTGAAAAGGAATATCGAGTACAATTAGTGCTGTCACCAATACAACTGGAACAACAAGTAATGGTGTTAAATATGCTTTTGGATATTGTTTATATATACGTTTACTCATAATATAAATGAGTATCGTTGCAATTAGGTAAATCATTTTGAATCTTCCTTTCTTCGTTTAGAAAGAAAATCGGCTACAATGCCGGTAACTCCCATCACTAGAATAGTGCTGATCATGATGATAATGAGTATCTGGAATCCATTCCACCCAGCCATTTCAGGATATTGGACAATCCCAACTGCTGCAGGAATGAAGAATAATAGAAGTTCGGCCAAAAGCCATTTACCAGCTGCCTCGACCCATTCTAATTTTACCCAACCAAAATATAGGGCTATGAAAAGAAATAGTAATCCAAAGATACTTCCAGGTATCGGAAACTGTGTAAGCTGCTGGACGCCTATTCCTAAAAAGAAAAAAACATTGATGAGTAAAAATTGTAAGACTAGCTTTAGAAACGTTTTGTAAATGCTTACACCCCCTGAACATACGAAAAGAGCCTTGGGAAGGGCTCTTTTCATAAACGATCTTTTGAATTTTGAAGCTTTTTGGGAGTCAAAGGTTTGGGAGAACCTTTCATGAAAAAGACAGGTTGGGAGCTGTTTTTTCCATGATGTTGACGTGTATTCATTATATGACGTATATATTCATAATGAAAATACATATTTCTTATTTGAATTATAAATAAAAGTTATAGTTTGGATTCATGGATAAATTGTATGAACTCCCTTGCTGCATAAGGTAAGTAGCGGTCTTGTTTGACAATTATGGATAATGTCCAAGGAACGCATGGATTCACTACTGGAATATTCTTTACTTCAGTAGAATTAATCTTTTCACATATGGATTTAGGCATAATCGCAATCCCTATGTGAGCTTTCACCATTTCTACAATAAAGTCCCATTGAGAACTCTCTAGCTCAATTTCAGGTGTAAACCCTACAGATTGGCAATAGGTTTGTATGATATCGTGCATTGCGAAATCTTCTTGAAAAAGGATGAACTTTTCATGAGCTAATTCTGCTAGATCAACCGAATCTTTATGAGCTAATTTATGGTTAGTTGGTAACACGACGTCCATTGTTTCTTCATTGAAGGGATAAGCTTTAAATACGGTTTCATCTATAGGCGCAACAGCTACAGCCACATCGACATGTCCTTCTTCAAGAATTTTTTCAATTTTTTTAGCACCATATTCTGTGATCTTTATAGAAATACCAGGGAATTTCTGGCGAAACCCGGCAATAAGTTCAGGGAAGAAAAGCGTTCCAATTAATGGTGGCAGGCCAAGTTCAATCGTACCTTTTTTCAAGTGTACCATATCATAAAGGGAACTCGTTAAATCATCCATCATACCAAGAACACGCTGAGCTTGGGTGTAAACTAGTTCCCCGGAATCTGTCAATGTAATTTGTTTCTTTGAACGGTCAATTAGTGTAACGTCTAATTCTTCTTCAAGGTTTCGAATCATTTTACTCAATGCTGGCTGTGATAGTTTAAGTGAATGAGACGCTTTCGTGAAACTCTTAACACGGGCCACTTCTACGAAATACCTTAAATGACGACTATCCATACGATTCCCCCTAATCTAAACATGAACCCATTATAGTTATTCACTGCACCGAAGTAAAGCAACAACGCGTGCCAGACACCCTTTACTCCAGTAAAGGGTGTCTGGCACGCGTTCTCACTCTAAAGTAATGAAGGGTGTCTGACACCATTTGATATGGTAAACTATTACAATGAGGAGGGGGATGTATGAAGCGAGTGATGGTAGTGGGGTGCCCTGGAGCTGGAAAGTCTACCTTTTCGAAGCATCTAGGGAGTGTTTTAAATGAAGAGGTGTACCATTTAGATCAATTATTTTGGCTACCTGGTTGGGTTATGAGAGAGCGTGAAGAGTTTATATCAATGCAGCAGGAAGTTATGAACCAGGAGTCATGGGTGATTGATGGAAACTTTGGGGCCACCCTTCCTGTTCGCTTAGAGAAGGCTGATACGGTTATTTGGCTAGACCCACCAAGGGAAGTGTGTTTATATCGCATTTTGAAGCGGTACGCTTTGAATCGTAACAGAACGAGGCCTGATATGGGAGAAGGTTGTGAAGAAAAGCTAGACTGGGAGTTTATGAAATACGTTTGGAACTTTAATCGGGATAAACGACCAAAGTTGAAAGAGCGACTTCATAAGGCATCCTTGCATAAGACAGTACATATCATTAAGACCACGAAAGATGCAGAGCGTTTTTTGGAGAATGTGAAGATTATAAAACAAGGGTCAACACCTTAACAGTGGTGACCCTTTTTTAATTAGAAGGATTTTAGCGTAATAGGTTTCAGGAAATATTCCTCCTCTACTATCAAAGATCTAGTGAAAGAACTCAAACGTTTAAGAATCTTGTTTCTAGTGAATGACATGATATGTAAGGGGATAAGAAGCTCTAAATACACGCACTATGTATATCAATAATTGTGTCGAAAGTCGAATAAGTTGATCTTTGATACAGTATTTTGCTATTTTGAATATTCAAGGTGCTAAATGGAAGGAGCATTTTTACTATGACAAAAGAGAATCAACAAATCGTTCTAGCTAAGCGTCCTGAAGGGATGCCAACACATGAAAATTTCACTTATGAAGATGTAGAAATCAAGTCTCCCCAAAAAGGAGAAGTAGTCGTTCGAAGCTTATACATTTCTGTTGACCCTTATATGCGAGGTCGTATGAGTGACCAGAAATCCTACACTCAACCTTTCCCTTTAAATGAAACCATTAATGGTACGGTTGTAGGTGAAGTCGTTGAATCAGAAGACGATCAATTATCGGTGGGAGATAAAGTAACAGGCTTCCTTGGTTGGCGTTACTATAATACAACACCTGCTAGTCAAGTTCGCAAAATAGACGGTGAGCAAGCGCCGTTATCTGCATACCTTGGTGTATTAGGTATGACAGGCTTAACAGCTTATTTTGGTTTACTTGATATTGGTGAACCAAAAGAAGGGGAAACAGTTGTTGTATCAGGTGCTGCCGGAGCGGTTGGTATGATCGTTGGTCAAATCGCAAAGCTAAAAGGAGCCCACGTAGTTGGTATTGCCGGTTCTGATGAAAAGGTAAACTATATCACAGAAGAACTAGGCTTTGATGCAGGAATTAATTATAAAACAGTAGACGATATTCAAGAAGCGCTCTCAGGGCTGTGCCCAAATGGTGTAGACGTGTACTTTGATAACGTAGGTGGAGAGATTTCTGATGCTGTTCTTAATCTCTTAAACTCTTTCGCCAGAATTCCTCTTTGCGGAGCGATATCATCGTATAACCGCACAGATGGCGACTTAGGCCCACGCGTTCAAACCAAGCTACTCAAATCCCGTGCCAAGCTTCAGGCATTTATCGTTGGAGACTACGCAGACCGCTTTGGCGAAGGTGTTCAAGACCTTGCCAAATGGCTCTCTGAAGGTAAGCTTAAATATGAAGAAACAATCACAGATGGCTTTGAAAACATTCCAGATGCATTCTTTGGATTATTCCAAGGGAAAAACTTAGGAAAACAACTAGTAAAAATCGCTGACCCGAAATACTAAAACACTCTTAACCCTGCTCATAATGAGCAGGGTTTTTATAGGGTTCATCAAGACAAAATTATGCAAATAGCTATACCACATTGGGTTTATGGGAATGGTAATAGAGGAACATACTAGTATACATGATATAAAGAGAGGTGTTACGATGAAATACATTATTATCGGGGGAGATGCGGCTGGAATGAGTGCCGCCATGCAAATTGTACGAAACAGTGAAGGAAATGAAATCGTAACCTATGAGAAAGGTGAAACTTATTCGTATGGCCAATGCGGATTGCCTTATACAATTAACGGCATCGTTGATTCAACTGATGACCTTATTGCAAGGACACCAGAAACGTTTCAAGAGAAATATGGAATTAAAACTCACACGCTACATGAAGTAACAAAAGTTGATTGTGAGAAAAAAATGGTATATGGAACCAATCATCACACAGGGGAAGGTTTCGAAGATCATTATGATCGACTTCTTGTAGCTACAGGGGCTAGTCCAAATTGCCCTCCATGGGAAGGAATCGAGTCTGAAGGGATCTTCACATTAAAAACGATTCCTGATGTAGAGCAAATAATGAATTACATAAATGAGGATGTGAAAAATGTAACCATTATCGGAGGAGGTTACATTGGTCTTGAGATGGCAGAGACGCTCTGCGATATAGGGAAAAATGTACAAATTATCGAACGTGGTGAGCGTCTTGCTAAGATTTTCGATGAAGACATGAGTGAGCTGATCCATGAGCAAGCAGAACAACAAAATGTGAAGCTTACATTTAAAGAATCGGTTGAAGGTTTTAAGACAAATGATAATGGTCGTGTCAGATGTGTTGTGACCGACCAAGGAGAACATCCGTCAGATCTCGTTTTAGTAGCTGTCGGTGTTACGCCAAATACATCTTTCTTGCAAGGAACGGGAATCTTCACAAGCGTCGATGGAGCCATTGAAGTGAATGCTTATATGGAAAGTACGATTAAGGACATTTATGCTGCTGGTGACTGTGCCACCCAGTATCACCGAGTGAAACAGCGTCCAGACTACATTCCTCTTGGAACACATGCTAATAAGCAAGGAAGAGTGGCTGGATTAAACATGATTAATACCCCTACACCATTTAAGGGGATTGTAGGTTCCTCAATCATCAAGTTCTTTGATGCTGCTCTTGGTAAAACTGGGTTATCTGAACATGAAGCTGAAGCGATTCATTTTCCTTATACCTCCGTCACGATTGATTCTACTCATGCTGCTGGGTATTATTCAAAAGATGATCCAATGAAAGTTAAGCTAGTCTACAATGATAAAACACGTGCCTTATTAGGCGCTCAAATAATTGGAGGAGAAGGTGTTGATAAACGGATTGATGTAATAGCAACCGCCTTATATCACTCCATGACAGTAGATGAACTCGTAGATTTAGATCTGTCCTATGCCCCTCCTTTTAATAGTGTGTGGGATCCTATCCAGCAAGCTGCTAGAAGAGCGTAACCAGAAAGGAGCGATTCATAATTAACTTATGAATCGCTTTTTCTGTAAGCTGAGTATTTCATGAGGAGAACACTTGTATTTATTACCGCTTTTGAGCTTAGCTCGGTCCTATATTCTTCTGTTGCTAATTTTCTGTTTATTTCGCTACTAGAATTAATGTAAACTAGAACAAGAAGGAGAGGGATTTATTATGCATGTAATTAAAAATGTAACAGGATATAACGGAAGAGGAGAAACGTTTGAAGACACAACCATACTAATAAAAAACGGAAAAATTGAAGCTATTGGGACGAATGTCTCCATTCCCGAGGCTGCTCAGGTCATTGATGCAAAGGGGAAAGTGATAACACCTGGATTGATCGATGTTCATACTCATTTAGGGGTCTTCGAGCAAGGTATTGGTTCTGAGGGGCATGATTTCAATGAAACAAGTAGTGCGACTACAGCAGAAATCCGAGCACTCGACGGTATCAATCCATTCGATCAAGGATTTGAAGATGCACGTCAAGGAGGCGTCACAACCGTTCAGGTTTTACCTGGTAGCGCGAACGTTATTGGTGGGGAAATGCTCATCGTCAAAACAGCAGGGACAGTCGTTGATGAAATGGTCGTACGTGAACCTTCTGGGCTAAAAGCTGCAACAGGTGAGAACCCAAAGCGTGTCCACGGAGGAAAAGGAAGAAAACCAAATACTCGAATGGGCGTTGCTGCTATATTAAGGCAAAAGCTCGTTGAAGCTCAAAATTACATAGAAGCTCAAGAAAAAGAGGACAAAGCTCGCGATTTGGAAATGGAACAGATCTCTAAAGTATTAAAGAAGGAAATGCCCCTTCGGGTCCATGCCCACAGAGCTGAGGACATCGCAACGGTACTTCGTATTAAGAAAGAGTTCAATATAGACTTAACGATTGAACACGGAACAGAAGGACATCTTATTACAGATTATATTGCTAAACATGATGATGTGAGTATAGCTGTTGGACCAACAATGACATCAAGGTCTAAAGTAGAACTTGCTAACAGAGGGTGGCATACGCTAACAGCATTTGCTGATGCGGGCATTCCATTTGCGATTACAACCGATCACCCAGTCGTAACAATCGAACATCTTATTACAAGCGCGATTATGGGAGTGAAAAACGGTTTAGACGAATCCGTTGCTATGCAAGCTCTAACGTATAACGCAGCTAAGCATCTTGGGGTTGAAGACAGCGTAGGATCATTAGAAGAAGGAAAAGACGCAGACCTGGTCCTATGGGATGGTGATCCATTTGATCTCAGGAACAGTCCTGTTCAAACTATGATTAATGGGGAATGGGTCTTTACTCAACAGTAAGCTATTGATAAGAAAAGCAGCGTTCCACTTAAAATGGAACGCTGCTTTTATGTGTGATACATCCCTCACCATATCTGCTATATTCAACAGTATGGGAGTAAACTTGAAGACTCGAAACTGAGAGGATGTTTTCGTTCATTTTAATTGAGCGTAAGGTGGGCCTGGAAACCACTCGCTTTCCAGCTCCTCGCAGGAAAGCGAGTAGTCCCCGAGCAAGCCCAAGCACTCATCTAACGCAACGGTCCATTCCTGTAAAACACCTCAACTACAAGTCTTCCATAAACGTGCTTATATGGAATAATTACTAAAATAATTAATACTCCTGAAACTTTTCGTGCATCATGTGACTCTAACTAATGAGAACACAGAAAGGGGTAAGCCTTGTGAATATAAGTAAAGAGGTGAAACGAGCTCGGAAAGGGAACAAAGCTTCTTTTGAGACGTTAATAAGAGAATATAAAATGACGATGTACCGTGTTTCTAAAACAATTCTGAAGCGAGACGAAGATTGTGCTGATGCTATACAAGAAGCCATTTTGAAAGCATACCATTCAATCGGAACGCTTAAAGAACCGCATTATTTTAAAACATGGTTGCTTCGTATTGTGATGAATGAGTGCTATGCCATTATAAGAAAACAGAAAAAAGTCATTCAATTAGAAGAGTTACCTGAAGAGAGTCGCTTCGAAAATGGCTATGCCAATATTGAAGTGAGAGAGTTGCTTTCTAATTTATCTCATGAAGATGCAATGGTTCTACAATTATTTTACATAAGGGACTTTACGATAAAAGAGATGGCAGAAGTAATGGATATGCCTGAGAATACGGTCAAAACAAAGCTGCGCCGCGCCAAGAAACGGGCACAATTACAAGTTAAGGAGGATCTGCAATGGAAAAGTGGGAACAACAGCTAGATGAAGAGATAAATAGGGAATTACCTCAGTTAGTAGATAAACGAATCGAAGAAACGTTCCACTCTTTACCGACTAAGAAAACGGGTAGAAAGAAGTTGTTGTATTCTGTTTCAGCTGCCGTATTGGCTTCAGGCATAGTCATTAGTAGTTCATCAATGTCGACAACCATCGCAGATTCGCTAAAAACTATGCCTGTTATTGGCTCTGTCATGGAGAAGGTAGGCGGATTAGGTGAGAAGAACGGACAAAAAGAAGGCTTAGTTGTTTCAACAGGTGAGGAAGTTGAAATTGGAGGCCAAACGATCCTTTTTACTGAAACCCTTTACGATGGCAATAGTATTTACATTAGCTATCTTAATACATCCAATGACCTAAACAAACGTATTCTATCAGGATTCCCAACGGTATTAGTTGATGGGGAGCCATTAGGTGATTATGGAATTGGGGCTGGTGGCCAGAAAGTGAAAGAAGGAATATACGGCAAAACGATGTCGATTAGAACCCCGGAAGAACTCCCTGATGAGTTTTTACTGACGCTCAGTGGCGAAACAAACGGATCGCAGTGGCAAGTAGACCTGCCTGTAGTAAAAAAGGGCACTGAAAAGGTGATTCCACTTAACCAAAGCCTTTCAAGTGGAGAGAATCATTTGCATTACAGTACACTTAGCTTTACATCAACTTCTACGAGAATTCAGTTTCAATTACTTACAACAGAAGATTCTAAGCTCATTCAAAATGGACAGCATTTTGATATTCAAATAGAGGACGAGAATGGAAGAGTATTAAGAGGTATAGGTGCTAGCAGTAGTTCTGCTAGGTTACATGATGGTACGGTTCAGGGGCAGTATACATTTGATATGGAACCTTATGGAGACGAGATTCCTGAAAGAATCACAATCAAGCCATACCTTATGAACATACCATTGGAGGATGAAGAAGTTGAGCCGGTAATTTTTACAACGAAGAAATGGACTGGTGAACCTATAACCCTCTCGCAAGGTGAAATGGGTAATCTGACTGTACAGAGTGTTGAAAGGAAAGAGGGAGATGTCACTATTATCTATACAGTAGACGGGGAAGACGAATCCATGCAGGCGAGCACGTTTTGGATAGAGGACAGTGAAAACAATAGATATACAGAGAATCGCGTTGAAGCACGTGTGGATGACAACACATTTAAGCAAACGTTTTACGATTTCCCTGCTGAGAGAGACATTTATCTTCACACAACAGAAATGGATTCTCATCGCTACTTAAGTGATTTTGAAGTTACTTTTGATATACAATGAAGAAAGATTTCTAGGAATATTGTACACATAAAGATCCCCCGTCTGCCAGGAGACGGGGGATTTAATTATTCGATATCTCTTCTAGTAGGAGGAGCCATAAACTCAGGACCTACAGGATCTTTAATGTTTTTAACAAGTATTTCGTCAATGTCTTTTTGTGTTTCTTCATCGATCTTAAAGTCCATTACATCATCAATAGGGTCCATTTGTTCTGGCTTTCGTCCACCCCATAAGGCTGTCCCAGTGCCAGGCTGATCTAAAATAAATCGAAGGGCCAGGTGAATAATACGTTTGTCGTACCGATCTTGAGCTAATTGGTCGAGCTCCGTCACCGCATTTAGGTATTGTTCATATCGAGGCTGCTGGAATTTAGGGTCATTATTACGAAGGTCATCACCACTAAATTGGGAATCCTTTGTCATCTTTCCTGTTAATAAACCTCGGCATAAGCTTCCGTATAGTAACGTATGAAGACCGTGTTCTTGTACATACGGCAGAATATTTTCTTCAATACCTCGCTCAAACATATTATATGGGGGTTGTACCGTATGGATTGGGGCGGCTTCACGGAATGTATCCATTTGTTCTGGAGTGAAGTTACTTACCCCAATGGCACGAATTTTACCTTGTTTATATAAGTAGTAAAGTGCCTCAGCTGTTTCTTCAATTGGCACAGTAGGATCTGGCCAATGAACTTGATAAATGTCGATATAGTCTGTCTGAAGTCGACGTAAGGAGTCGTCAATCTCTTTATGGATGCGTTGTTTAGACGCATCCCGAAAGACTTGTTCATCTTTCCAGTTTAATGCTACTTTCGTTGCTAGTGTAATATTATCACGGCCACCATATTGTTGAACGGCTTTACCGACAATTTCTTCAGAACGACCGAAACCATAGACTGGAGCGGTGTCAATGAGTTTAATGCCTTTATCTAAAGCAGCGTGGATCGTTTTAATAGATTGGTTTTCATCAGTTCCACCCCACATCCAACCACCAATGGCCCATGTACCTAGACCAATGCGTGAAGTTTCAATTCCTGTATTGCTGACTTGCATATGTTCCATTGTTTCACCTCCATAGGTTAGTAGCTTTAACTACTCTCATGCGAAGTTTACCCGCTTCCTATATGGGCTAATCATTTAAATAGGTTTTTCAAATGCATGAAAAAAGACCTCTCTTTTGGTCAAAAGAGAGGTCTTTTGCTAACTTAAGCTTTCGTCCAGTTTGTAATCATATCAACATCTGCGTTGTATAAAGTTTGGAATACAGGACAACGGTCATCTGTTTTATCTTTTAATTCTTGAATACGATCTTCAGACTCGCTTGTTTTAATCTGAGCATTAACAGTCACAGTTTGGAAGTGGCGACGTACGCCTTCTGTTCCCATCATACCTCGAGGGTCTAATTCTCCGCGAATTTCGAATTCTATTGCCTGCAAGTCAAAGTCCATTTCCTTTGCCACCATGTTTGCTACAGCATTTTCACAACCGGCTAATGCAGCTAATAACGTTTCAAGTGGATTAGCCCCTTCGTCCGTTCCACCTTGCTGTTTAGGCTCATCAATAATAATAGTATGTTTTTTAGCTTTTGCTTCTACTTTTGTACCTTCTGCCGTTGCTTTAACTCTCATTTGAACATTACTCATGTGAAATACTCCTTTGATGTAATAGTGTATTTTTTAAAATCGAAACAGTGTTTTCAATCGGTTTAGACGTTTGCTTTACCTTCGCTATGAGGATCGCGCCTTCAATAGAGCTAATGATATGCTCTGCATAATCATAGGCACGGTCTTCGGGGATAAGGTTTGCATCTTTTAATGTTTCACTAAGGGCCATAGCCCATTCATGGAAAAAGGAAGCGATTCGTTCCCGAAAAGAAGCGTCATGTTCACTCATTTCGATTGCTAAATTTCCAAACGGACAACCTTTTTTTACATTTGAATTTTGGAAAGACCCAAGGGTTTCTTCAAGCATATGAAGAATTCTTGTCTTAGCAGGGAAATCTCCTTGAAGAATCTCTTCGATCATTCTCGTTTTCCATGTGTCAATATAGCGATCGACAACGGCGATACCGAGGTCATGTTTCGTTTTAAAATGGTGAAAGAACTTTCCTTTCCCAATTCCAGAACTGACCAAAATATCATTTATGGAAGTGGATTGGTATCCTTTCGATCGGATTACATCGGCAGCAACCGATACAATTTCTTCTTTTGCCAAGGCACCTTTATTCATTTAGAAAACCCTTCCTTTCAAAACCAACCAGTTGGTATGCTTATACATTACATGATTATGGGGGCGTTCACAATAATTGTGCTTATACAAACTTTTTCATAAATTCAATTATTATTGAATAGAGTAGTACTAGCTTTATGAGGAGGTTTCTACAATGGTTAAAGTGTCTCAAGGATCCGTTCTTATTTTGTGTTTACTTTTCTTTATTATACTAAGTTGGGTTGGTCTTATGCGTGCTGAAGATGTGATTGTGCCAGACGGATCATTTTCTCAGGAGACCGTTGCTTTTCCTGAAGCCATCACGTACGTAGATACAGTTAAACAACTTGAGGAGCAAGTTGGTACATCCGTCTCTACATTTAATGTACTACCAGACTCCTTCGAACGAATCAGTATGGGTTACAAAAAAATAGGTGAGGAATCTTTTCTGACAAGGCAGACTTTCATACGTTATCCCGATGGTAAAATGACGTTTGAACAAGGACCGAAATTTGCGAGTAATGAAGTCATCTCATCACAATCAACGGATATGACAGAACTCATGGTAAATGGACAAGTGTTCCATATGAATATTGAAAATGAAAAAGCAGACTATGTGATTTGGGAAAAGGGTGCGAATGTATATGCTGTATCAACTAACGAAACGTTTTCTGTACAAGAGTGGGAGATATTGCTGAGCTCATTACAATAGAGGAAAAACGCCTTAACGATCTGTTCGTTAAGGCTTTCTATATGCCATTGTACAATTATCTGAAAATTCATATTATAATATAGATATGGGAGGGGAAAGCATGGAAACCGTAACACAACATGAAAATAAAAGGCAGTTTAAAAGGTGGCATAAAATAAGTTTGATGCTAATCGCATTCCTTATTACAGCAGGAATTGGTGTGCTTATTTTTGTAAACGGTTACATAGACAGGAGTATCCCTCAAACGAATGGGAGTATCAAAATTATGGGATTAAAAGCACCTGTCAACGTAACACGAGACGAAAGCGGAGTACCTCATATTGAGGCGAGTAACAGTAAAGACTTATTTATGGCTCAAGGATATATTCAAGCACAAGAACGCTTGTTTCAAATGGACATGGCCAGGAGACAAGCTTCTGGTACGTTAAGTGAAGTCGCAGGTATAAAAGCTTTAGATCAAGATAAATACTTCCGCACACTAGGACTTAGGAAAGCGGCTGCAACGTCTTATAATGAATACTCAGATGAAGCTAAACAAGTAATGGAATGGTACGCAGATGGGGTGAATGCTTATATTAAACAGGCAAAGAACAATCGCGCACTTCCTATTGAATTTACCTTAATGGGGGCAGCTCCAGATGTATGGACTCCTATTGATTCATTAACGATTGGAAAGTACATGGCGTTTGACCTTGGTGGTCATTGGGAGAGACAGGCTTTTCACTATTATTTGCTTCAGAACTATTCACAAGAGAAAGCCTATGAATTGTTTTCTAGCTATCCAGAAGAAGCACCAACCATTATTAAAGACGAGGAACTCAATATCGACTTAAGCTTTAAGAGTGCGGTTATTCCACATGCGTTCAATGGCAGTAACAACTGGGTGGTGAGCGGAAGTAAAACAAAATCAGGAGAACCTTTGTTAGCAGATGATCCACATTTAGGCTTAGCAACTCCATCGGTGTGGTTGCAGATGAAGTTACATTCTCCTGACTATCAAGTGAGTGGTGTCATTTTTGCAGGCATTCCAGGTATTATTTTAGGACATAACAAAGATATAGCATGGGGGGTAACCAATACAGGGCCAGATGTACAACAGCTCTATTTGGAAAAGAGGAACCCAGACAATAAGGATGAGTTTTTGTATGAGGGAAGGTATGAAAAAGCGAGAATTTTTAAAGAAACGATTGAAGTAAAAGATGAAGACCCTATTGAATATGAAGTAGTTGAGACGAGACATGGTCCCGTTCTATCTGAATTTGCGGAAAGTAGTGGTGAGGATACGGTTCTATCTTTAAGATGGACAGCTCTCGATGCAACAACTGAGCTTGAGGCAATTCTTGAGATCAATCAAGCTTCCAATTGGAATGAATTCGAGAAAGGATTAGAAAAATTTCTCGTCCCTGCCCAAAACTTTGTGTTTGCTAGTAAGGATGGAACCATTGCTTATAAAGCAAATGGTAAAATTCCGATTTATGAGAGCGGATCAGACGCCTTGTTGCCTCTTGAGGGTTGGAAGGAAGAAAATGAATGGAAGGGATTTATTCCTTTTGAGGAATTACCAACAGTTATAAATCCTGATAAAGGTTTCATAGAAACGGCAAACAATAAAGTTGTTGGTGAACAATATCCTTACCACCTATCTAATAATTGGGCTCAACCTTATCGTTATATGCGTATTGAGGAGGTACTTCAAGCAAGAAATGATTTTACAAAAGGAGACATGAAAGATCTGCAAATGGACCAGGTGAATCTCCAAGCTCGTGAGTTCGCCCCAATGTTTCTCGAGTATGTAGGGTCTAAAAGGTTGTCAGAGAGGGAAACAGAAGCGGTCAACTTGTTAAAAGACTGGGACTATGTTGACGAAGTAGGCGCACCTCAGCCTCTTGTGTTTCATACTTGGATGAACATGATCATGGACCAACTGTATTCTGACATCCCAGAATCAATGGATCGTTTATTTAAAGGGAAGGGTCAAACGACAGATGAACTGCTTAGGAAGGCTAATGCAGGTAAAGAAGCAATATGGATAGAAGAGCAAGGAGGATTACAAGATCTAATACAAGAGACATTTACACAAACAATCACAGTCTTAACGGAGGAATATGGAGAACCTCTGAAGAAATGGGCGTGGGGAGATTACCACAAGGTATCTTTTGAACATCCCCTTTCTTCTATATCATTTCTAGAGCGATTCTTTAATAGTGAAGCTCCAATACCTGTGGGGGGAAGTCAGGTAACGGTTATGGCAGCAAGTTATAAGGAAGAAGAAAGTGGTCTAGTAAATCACGGTGCGTCGTGGCGGTTTGTCTTAGATGGAACTGATTTCACTTCAGCTTCACATATTGTGGGGCCTGGTCAGACTGGTCACTTTAGAAGCCCTTGGTATCATGACCAACGTGAGGATTGGGTAAACGGAAACTATCATGATACAAGTCTAACAAAGCCTGAGGGAGAAACATTGATCCTTACTCCTTGAGTAACAAGCTGACTCTAACTAGGGTCAGCTTGTTTTTTTATTTCATATAGTTAAGCTTTGTTATTTGCGTGCATATTTATCTCGAGGAAAGTTATGGAATTTGATTAGGAGGGTATTCTTTTAATGAGTGTGCATCAGATTTTTTAGTAAGGTAAAGCTAAATACAACAAAGACATCAATTTTAGAAGTGGATGGAGGCTAGGTCAATGCACGGGTTTCATGAAGTATTTATACAGATATTAGTATTATTGGCGATCTCAATCACAGTGATAGGGGTTGCTAAGCTCATCAAAGAGCCTTATTCAATTGCACTTGTACTTGTTGGAGTTTTATTAGGGATGACTGAGATTCCCTTCATTGAAGAAGCAGAATCCTACATAACTCAGTCCTCAGTTTTTCAGGCGATTATAATTTCGCTTTTCTTACCTATCTTATTAGGTGATGCTACACTCAAGATGCCATTTCACCATTTATATGGGATGAAGAAATTGGTTCTATCGCTTGCCTTTTTAGGTACCTTTATATCCTTTGTAGTGATTGGATTTAGTGTGTATTTTCTACTAGGCTTGCCGATTGTAGTAGCCTTTACATTTGCAGCTCTTATGAGTGCGACTGATCCAATTAGTGTAATCTCAATATTTAAAGATCTTGGAGTACCGGAGAAAATGTCCACCATTATGGAAGGTGAATCGTTATTTAATGACGGGATTGCAGTTGTTCTGTTTAAAATTTCCTCTATTTATTTGTTAACATATATGGATATGGGCTTAGCTGGCCTTGGTAATGGGGTATTTTTATTCTTGAAATTTGCCATTGGAGGAGCGCTTGTTGGCATAGTAATCGGGTTTATCTTTTCGCAGGTCATTCGTATTTTTGATGATTATCCGCTTGAAATTGCCCTCTCTATGCTCCTGTTCTTCGGAAGTTACTTTATTGCTGAACACTTCAAAGTTTCAGGTGTTATTGCGGTAGTAATTGGTGGACTTCTGTTTGGTAGTTATGGGAAGAAAATTGGGATGTCGGAAGAGACTAAGATTAATATTAATACTTTTTGGGACACGATTACCTTGCTGGCTAATTCCATTATCTTTTTGATGGTGGGAATTGAAATCAGGGAGATTGATTTTACAGGGAAGTGGGGCATTATTGCGCTGGCAATTGTTATTGTTTTAGTTGGCCGAGCGATAGCGATTTATACAGCAACTAGTTATATTTCACACCTGACTAAGAAAGAGCGATTCCTCGTGAACTGGGCTGGTCTTCGAGGTAGCTTATCCATTGCATTAGCTCTTAGTCTTCCATCTGATTTTTCAGGGCGTGAAGACATATTGCTTCTTACATTCTCAGTCGTTCTCTTCTCTTTAGTGGTGCAAGGCCTATCGATTAAGCCTCTTATTAAGAAATTTAATATGGCTAAAGAAGCTTCTTAATAAACAAGTCGCTTGCCCACGCAAGCGACTTGTTTTATTGGGTTCAGTAAAAGTCAGTGTGCCCAAGCACTTTTACCATAACGGACCTTTCAATTTGATCTCAGTTTCAATGCGTCCATATTATCTAGCTAATTGACTCTCGATGTGTTGTAAACTGCTAATCAAATCATTGTGAATGACATAGTGAAATAAGCGGTCTTTTGGAGTTGCTTCTCGATTAATAAGTGCCGTCGGGATCTTTCTGGAGTATGCGTACTCAGGCAAGAAATTAAATGGCATTACCAAAAGAGAAGTTCCTAGAACAAGTACAAGATCGGTCTGATCAATAATCGCTTCAGCTCGGTCGTGTTCAGTAATGGCATCTCCAAATAAAACAATATCAGGTTTCAATATAGCTCCGCACGTCTCTCGTTCGCAACGGGGAATCAAAGTATTGTTGATATAATCCATATCATAAGAATCTCCACAAACAGGGCAAGTTGAAGTGGTTAAAGAACCATGATACTCAATAACGTTAGAGGACCCTGCTTGTTGATGTAATCCATCTACATTCTGGGTGATAACAGCAACTTCTTTCCCTTTTTCCTCTAGACTATGGATGAAACCGTGTACTTCATTTGGTGAATAGTTACGAAGAAGTTTAAGTTGAAAGATATCTTTATACTTCTTCCAAAAGTCACCCGGGTCCAAGTGAAAATAGTGATTAGACATAAAGTATTCTCGTGATTCGTCTTCTGTCCAAATGCCACTTGTAGAGCGAAAATCAGGGATGCCACTTGCTGTACTTACACCTGCTCCTGTTAGTACGGTAATATGATTAGCTCGGTTTATTTCTTGTATAAGTTGATTCATCCTATCCTATCCTTTAATGCTTTTGTACTATTGTAGCAAACACACTAAGACGAACTGAAGAGCAAATTAGCGCTTGTTAAATCCTTTGGATTGCACGAAATCACTAACATCCATTCTCATAGGATGACTGAAACGTCGAATCATTTGATCTGTCCATGAGTCCAATCGCGCATTTTGCTTACGGCTCTTATAATAATCTTGTATCGTATGATCAAAGGAGCGTAGGTCACCTGACTGTTCTTTATTATAAGAATTTACATGATAAACAGCTTGCTTTGGTAGGCGAGGTTTTTGCTCGGTTTGCTTATTTGGATAACCCACAACCATACCAAATAATGGGATGACGTGTTCTGGTAATTGTAATAGTTGGTCTACTCGCTCAATGTTATTTCTAATACTTCCGATGTAGCACATCCCAAGCCCCATTGATTCTGCTGCAATGGCTCCGTTTTGAGCAGCAAGTGAAGCATCAATAGAAGAAACAAGAAAATGTTCTGTATTCTCAATATTTTGAATCATGTCTTGTTTTTGCAAATCAGAGGCTAGAATCTGGTGTCTGTATAAGTCAGCGCAAAAGATAAAGAGATGTCCGTTGTCTTTAACGTATGACTGTCCCGTTATATCTGCTAGTTCTTTCTTTTTCTCTAGATCTGTAACACCGATAATCGAATAGGCTTGCATATAACTAGAAGTTGAAGCCATTTGAGCAGCTTCCACAATTATATTAATTTGTTCTTCTGTTAACACTGTGTCTGTAAATGACCGAATTGAGCGATGTTGCAATAGAGTTTCTAGTGTTTGATTCATAGATTAGATCTCCTTCACTATTCGTTTGATACTTGTTATGGTACCTCTTTTTGAAGCAATTCTTCAAAAAATATGATTGCTTTTTATTTTTGTGAGGGAACAATAAGTGTAATAATATCAATTCAGGCGAAAAATAAAATCTATATTAAGAAAACACTAATATTATTGTGAGACGGGTTACATAATAGAGGAAACAAATGGTATAGTGGTTAAAAGTGTCCTGCTTTGTGTTAGGATATAATGTAGAGAATCAATTACCTCCTTATATCACGTGTTTCCTCTTAACCTCTTGGAAACAAATCATCTGCAGATTCTTCACTCAGTACCCTCTTCTAAATGCTAAGTTTCAGTATCGTTATAGCTTTATTGGAATAACATTAGTAGTCATATTATATTGCAAGATTCGTAGAATAATTGTCTAATCATTGTATAGGAGTTGTTATCGTTCTGACGCTAGTCACTAAAACTGTACACTTTTGCTTAGTTCTTAAAAAAGGTGTGGATAACTCATGGGGGAATTGATCGATTTTCAAACTAGACGAGCGAGAAAAGATTTAAAGAAATCTGCAGGGGATAAAGGGGTTATTTACGAGATCTACCTAACAGTAGTAAAGTACGTAAATGAAAACTTACAGAAACAGTATGAGAAGCCGGTTGAGAATATTAATACTAAAACTCCACTCTCTTATGTTTTCCAAGGGGAAAGTGACCGATTTCGATCTTCGTTTGGTGAATTAATGAACTATTGGGATTTACCAGGCAGTGGCCTGGATGAAGTTCCTGATGGAGAAGAATTTCAATACTTTAAAACCGTAGAGGACCTTTGTTGGTTTATTGAGAAGCGTGTAAGAAAGTCAAATAATTAAGGGGGGTGGGTGTCCAAAGAGGAGGGCACCCTTTTTTTATTCTACTGTTTTTCGAGATTGCGTGTGAATAATACCGTAAAAAACTTGAGTCGTGCCAATCGCAAACACGAGAGGTCCAAACGTCCAAGATAAAGGTATGCTTAAGAGGATATGAGTGAAACCGGTAGCGAGCACAAATTGGTGCTGGCTTTTTTTATAGCTAACTAATCCGATAAAACCGTTAATCATTACAGCTATGTATATAAAGAGTTGTAATAAACTTTCCATGTTCGTTCAAATCCTTTCATTACTTTAGCTATCTTATTGAATGTACCCCTACTAAATAACACTTAAACATCATCCTGAATTAAAATTAAAAGCTTATTCAAGCTTGATCTATTTTAAATAAGGAGGAATGAAGAGAGTAAGATGGAATATAGTACGTAAGTCATGAAAGGAGCTAATGGATATGGTAAAAGGAACAATTTACGTTGAACATTTATCAAAAATCTTTAAAAAAGGAAATGTTCAAGCGGTAAAAGATGTAAGTTTTGCGGTTGAAGAAGGAGAGTTTTTTGCCTTCTTAGGACCTAACGGTGCCGGGAAATCAACAACGGTGCAAATCGTTACAACACTCATTAGCCCTTCTGCAGGAAAGGTGTATGTCGCAGAGCAGGACGTACTAACAAATCCTAAGGGAGTACGGGAGCATATTGGTGTGGCCCTTCAAGAAACAGGAATTGATCCAAGTTTAACTGGTAGAGAGATGCTGCATCTTCAATGCAGAATATTTGGATTCACCAACAAACAAGCTAAGTTGAGAACCAGTGAATTACTGGAAGTTGTTCAGCTTAGAGAAGCAGCTGACCGAATTTGTGGAAATTACTCAGGAGGAATGAGAAGGAGGTTGGACCTTGCTTTGACGTTGGTGAATAAGCCTAAAATTCTTTTTCTGGATGAACCAACTACAGGGCTTGATCCATCTAACCGTAAGAGTATATGGAACTACTTACACAGGTTAAACAAAGAAGAGGGGACAACAATCTTTCTCACCACGCAATACTTAGAAGAAGCAGATACGTTAGCAGACCGTATCTCTATTATTGATGATGGTGAAATCGTAGCAACTGGTACACCTCAGGAGTTAAAAGCTCAAATCGGTAATGATATTATTGCAATGAATTTTGAAAATGAGGGAGAGGCTGAAAAAGCAGAAGCTGCCATTACACAAAATATGCCTGGTACGGATTTTGTGAAAAGATCTACAGAATTGAATTTGTATGTTCAAAATGGTACAAAACGGCTAATGGAGATCGTCCGGTTATTAGATCAGGAAAATTTGGCCCCTCAAACCATTAATGTCAATACACCTACTCTTGATGATATTTTCCTAAAGATTACGGCAGAAAGCGAACAGAAGAGAGGAGGGGTTGAACATGGGTAATGGATTAGTAAAAGATATATGGGTATTGTCCAAGCGAAGTGTTTTAACCACCCTTCGGAGCCCATTTTCCTTTATTCCTAATTTACTAATTTCGACCTTCTTCCTTCTCGTCTACGATAGTGGATTGAGTGGTATATCACAACTTCCTGCGTTTGATGGAGCGAACTATTTAGCTTTTATATTGCCAGTTTCTGTAGTTTCAGCAGCGATTGGCGGTGCCGGAGGAGCGGGTCAAGGAATTGTGAAGGATATTGAGAATGGATTCTTTTCAAGGCTCCTGCTTACACCTGCCTCAAGACTCTCTATCGTTCTTGGTCCTATTATTGCAGGAATGTTGCAGTTATTCGTTCAGACTATATTAATACTCATTGTTGCTTTTTTGATGGGGTTGGAAGTAGCTACTGGCTTTTTAGGGGTGCTCGTTGTTTTGTTATTAGCTGTTGGTTGGGGGCTTGCTTTTGCTGGGTATTCAGCAGGAATAGCTCTCAAGACAAAAAATGCTCAAGCTGCTCAAGCAGGTACACTAATCTTCTTTCCTTTAATATTTTTAAGTACAACGTTTGTTCCTTATGAGCTCATTGAATCTTCTTGGTTAAAAGTAGCGGCAACCATTAACCCTACTACGTATATTTTTGAAAGTATGCGTACGGTTTTAATAGACGGTTGGAAGTTCTGGGGTATTGCTAAAGGAATTATAGCCATCATGATTGCATGCGCCATTACAATAACATTTGCTGCTTTGTCAGCAAAAAAAGCAGTCAGTAGAGGGTGAAGGTAAGGGTGAGATTTTTTGATGTGAACCGCGGTCCGTCCATCTTTATAATGCCAGAGCTTGCTCGGGATTGCGCAAATTCAGCGGGAATAGGAGTCTGCCTATTTCGGGTGTGAAGGACCTAGCGAGACATGACACCTTTTTCACACATTCCAACCCCTTTACTTCAACAACCAATGTAAGGGTATATGTTTAGCTTTTCTCCAAAATTGGTAAAATTACAGTAGTAAACGAAAAAACCATTTAACTTAGATAAAAGGAGTGCTTCAGCATGGCAGGAGAGGTATTTGATCCAAAAAAAGCAGAAAAGCTAGTCGACCCAAGTCGTCAAGAAACGGTACCTGTTGAAAAGGTCTTAGAATTACTTCAATTATCAGGTGAGGAGAAAGTAGCCGATTTAGGTGCTGGTAATGGGTATTTAACGTTACCTATTGCGAAAGAAACAAAAGATCGCGTTACGGCAGTGGATCTTCAATTTGAAATGTTGGAACTGCTGGCTTCAAGGGCTGAAGGGGAAGGCATTACAAATATAGAGCGTATGAAGAGCAGTTTAGACGCTTTAAATCTCCCGGATGCATCATTCCACAGAGCAGTAGCGGCATTTGTATTGCATGAAGTTCCTGATCTTCACCAAACATTATCGGAAGTTCATCGAATTTTAATGGAAAACAGTCGTCTTCTCATTTTAGACTGGGAAAAGGTTGACGGGGAACAGGGACCACCTAAAGCACATCGAATTGCATCTAATGAACTGGCTGAAAAAGTAGCAGAAGAAGGTTATGACGTTGAAGTTGGTCATCTAAACAACGAAGTGTACTATATCGTTGCAACAAAATAAGATGGGGATTGACGTATACCTCCCCACCTATTAAAATATACCCATAGGGGTTAAAAGAGAGGTTAAGGGGAGGATTCTTTGGAAACAATTATAACAGTTCTGCTCGTTGGAATAGCGATCTATTTCATTGTTAAAACAATGATTCCACCAAAGGGTGTGCAACAGATTACTCCAAAAGAAGCACAGGAAAAATTACGAAGCAAAAAGAAGTCAGATCAATTTGTTGATGTTCGTACCCCTGGGGAGTATAATAGAAATCAGATTAGAGGGTTCACAAATATCCCTCTTCAATCCTTGAAATCAGCTTCAAACGAGTTGGATTCGTCTAAAGAAGTCGTGTTACTATGTCAAAGTGGGACACGCAGTATGGCGGCAGCTCGATTGTTAAAAAAACAAGGGTTTACAAACATTACAAATATTCGTGGCGGTTTAAACGCCTGGAACTAATACTAAGGAGGAATTAATGATGAAAAACATTACACCAGAAGAAGTTCGTAAAAAAGTAGAAGGTAACGAAACAATTAACATTGTTGACGTACGTGAGCCTGAAGAGGTTGAAGAAGGGAAAATTCCAGGAGCAAAGCACATTCCTCTAGGTTCTCTTGATGAACGTAAAGATGAGTTAGATAAAGACACAGAATATGTAATGGTTTGTCGCTCTGGAGGACGTAGTGGTAAAGCTACAGCGTTCTTAGAAGAAAACGGCTACAATGTCATCAACATGGATGGCGGCATGCTTGCATGGGAAGGCAGCGTTGACAAATAAGTAAGTCCCTTTTCCCAAAAAAGGTATCTTATGCTTTATTAAAGAAGCTCAAGCTAGAAGCGAAACCCTATAGGGTTTCGCTTTTTTAGTGTCTATTTTAGCAAGCCTGGAAATTACTCGCTTTCTGCGGGATCTCGTCTAGCTCTTTCTCCCGCAGAAGTCTCGCAATTTCCGGGCGCACCTTTACAAATTAACGGAGACTCTAGGAGTGGCCCAATTCTAGTGGTATAGAAATGATTACCACTGCCAAAATAAGAAGACCAAAACAGAATAAGGAGGGGTACTATGGCTCAATCATTAACGCCGCGTCAATTGTATAGGCGATGTCGGGAAGAAAGGCAATTTGCAATGATCGACGTTCGAAACAAATCGTACTTAAAAGAGTTATCTTTTCCGGTGGAAATGCTAAGAATTGAGGAAGGTCTTAACAATGAACGATTTAAGAGTGAAGAGCTGGATTTTATTCTTTTAGGGGAAGATGAAGAGTCGTCACTTGATAAAGTTACTACACTTGAACAACAGCTAGGCATAGAAATGTATTATGTTAAAGGCGGCATGAAGGAATGGGCAATGTATATCGAATCGGTTCAAGTCGGTGAGCTTACAGACGGAGGAGAGATCTACCAATTTATACGACCAAGCACAGGACATCTTTCTTATATGATTATAAGTGAAGCTGAGATCCTTCTACTTAATCCGGACGTTTGGATCCAGCCATACTTAGATTTTGTTGAAGATAAAGCCTTTACCTTTAGGCATATTGTAGACACATGCCTGCACGATACACATGTTTCTGGTGGGCCAACTTTAGCAGAAGAGGTGGAAGAAACGTATTGGTTACCCGAAGTAGAGGAAAGAATCTTTTTGTCTTATGAACCAATCACTAAAAGTCATGTACCGAAGATAGGGAATACCAATATCCCTATAAAGGTTTCGCATAGCGATCGCTTTGCTACTTTTATTGTAGATCAGCACTATATTTTCACTTCAAATGAGGAAGCAAATTTGTATGAGGGCAAGGGAACTATTCTAATTGATCGTATGTTGTCCTATAAGCAATTAAACGAAAAAGGATGGGTCTCAGCCGAAGGGAAGCAAACAGAGACTCCCAATTCAGTTCATAGTGAAAGAATTCAAGCTGTGAATAAAGGTGAAATAAACGTGACAAGTGAAGAAATTCTCATGTTAGAGTATGGGTGCTAAAAGTATATAGACATCATTAAAAAAACAGCAGCCAGGAAAAGACTGGCTGCTTATTCTTCGGGGCGATGAGTATCTTCTTCTTGCGCCTCTTTACGTTGCGCTTCATATGGAAATAATTCTTCAGAAGCTTCTACTCGTAATTTCTTTGGCACGAGTAATTGGCGGCGTTTATCATAGACATGTGGTCCCAGGTGTAAAACGCGATTTTCCATGTAGATATGGAAAAACGTTTCAAATGCAACAATGAATCCAGCCCCTGCTATAGCAGGTAGTACGGTTTGTGTAGTGATTCCATTGATTGCATTTCCAAATAGATATAGGATACTAAACGTTAAAACAAGATCTACGATTGAGGTAATAATAAGCCCAAACCGCTTTAATATGAATAAATCTCCAATTACATAAGTTACTCCAAGTAATACAAATGTGATAAGAAATACATTTATTAAGGAAGCCCCAGCAATTACTCCATAGACTGGAAAGACAGCAGCAATTAAAATAACCCACTTGATCCCAAGCGCTTTAATATGTTCCAGTTTGAACACCTCCACCTATAGTTTTTTCGAAAGACATGCGTAATATACGATTCATTTCCATTACTGTTTTCTTTTATCTTGTAAAGATGTATAATTGTTATAAAATTCAGTCAAATTTAAATTGAAGTTGAATCGGTTTATCGAGTTAAAAAGAGGGTAAGAAAAATGGAGAGGTGAAATAGTATGGCAATAAAACAACTGAACTCAATACGGATACCGTGTAGGAATCTTCAAGAAACGAAAGAATGGTACAAAGATCATTTGCAGTTAGAGGCTAAAGGGAATCAAGAAGAAGTAACCATTTCATTTGCAGAGGGAGCCGATTTAGTTTTTTATAAAAGTAACGTGACACAAGAATATCCATTTAGTCCGTTTAATATTAATGTGAATGAACCGCAATATTTACATAGAGATTTATTCTTAAAAGGGGCAAAATTAACAGACATTGATGACTTCTTTGACATGCTTTGTTACGAGGTGACCGATCCGAATAATATACAAATTGGAATTGTTGGATGGGAAGAAGAAGCAAAAGCAAAAAATCCTGTTACAAAATTAGGCGGATATTTCCTACCCGTAAAAAGTTTAGAGGATGCTTCTTTTTGGTATAAGACCCATTTGAATGTGGAGCAGTTATATGACTTTTCCTTCAATACTCCAATGTATGGAGAAATGCGAGCCTTAACGCTGGATCATTTGGGTATTACGCTAGTTGAGATTCCAAGTGATCTTCATAACGTAATAGAGCACCCATTCACATTGGGTTCCACAAACCTTGAAGAAGATTTAAAATCCCTTCAGCAGTCTGGGGTAGAAATAGAAGAAAGCACCCCTGGGGAATCGTTCTATTTTAAGGACCAGGAAGGACATAAGATTCAGGTGCAATTAATCTCATAACAAAAAGGGAGCTAATTCGATTAGCTCTTTTTTGTGTCTTGAAAAAGAATGGATCTGAAGAATAACCGATTCCCCAGAGAATAGAATCTTACCTGAGGATATTCACAGTGACAATCTGAAGTTTATTTAGGGTCTTCTTTTTTTATTTGCTGTGATAAGATGAACAAAAGGCAGGTGACCAATTGATGTGGATACGAAACGCAGAAGCAAAGGATTTACCCTTTATAAATGAAATTGAAAACGATGCAATCACTCATACAACAGCGATATTTGATCTTGAGGAAAAGTCTCTGGCTGATAAAGAAAAGTGGTTTGCAAACTTACATGGCATCTACCCAATTATTGTCGCAGAATGGGAAGATAAAGTGGCGGGGTATGGTTATTTATCTCCTTATAATGACAAGCTTGCCTATCAAACGACGGCAGAACTTTCTTTATATGTGAACCGAAATTTTAGAGGTTATGGAGTTGGGCACGGATTAATGAAGGCTCTGTTGGAGAAAGCGAGAGATTATCAATTTCATTCCATTATTTCACTTATTACAGAAGGAAACGAAGTAAGTGAACGATTACATGATAAATATCAATTTTCTCATGTAGGTACTTTAAAAGAGGTCGGAAATAAGTTTGATGAATGGCAAAATGTGAAATTATATCAGTGGATAGGAATAGATTAGGAGAGGAAAGGTCAATATGATCAGAACTATAGCGATCACAAAAGACCAGCAATTACATAAGGATTTGCCCTTGGAGCAGCTCAAAGAGGATGGGATCATGTGGTTCTGGGTGGACTTCTCTGAACCAACACCTAGTGAAACGCAAAAATTGGATACAGTGTTCCAATTTCACCCTTTGGCGATTGAAGATTGTATACATAATTTACAGCGTCCAAAACTGGATTATTATGATGACCATACTTTTTTTGTCATGCATGCTCTTAACGCTAAGACCTTGGAGAAAGAAGAAGTGGATTTGTTCAATGGAGATGGATACATTGTTACCTATCATAAGCATGTCTGTCCTGAGCTTGAACAAGTCTGGAATCGACTTTTGAGAGAACGGTCGTTCAACGTTTGGGATGAGTTTCACGTGCTCCACCAGATCTTTGACAAGGTAGTCGATAATTATTTTCCAATCGTTTATGCCATTGAGGATCATATTAACGATATAGAAGATAATACAAAAGAATTATCTATGGAAACGTTGCTTGAGCAATTATTTGATACAAGGGCAGATTTATTAACAATGCGTCAAACCGTTCACCCGATGAGAGACTTAATGTATAGAATTTTAAGTTCTCACAGGCTCGATGGGGTGCGTGAGAGGAAAGAGTATTTTTCAGATATTTACGATCATTTATTGAAGGTATCTGAGCTGATTGAATCCAATCGGGAAATGACTCAGGATATCCGAGACAGTTATATGTCTTTAAATTCACATGAAACGAATCGAACCATGCAAATACTAACTGTAATATCTACAATCTTTATGCCTTTAACGTTTATTGTTGGGGTGTATGGAATGAACTTTTCCTATATGCCAGAACTAGATGAAAGGTACGCTTATTTCGTTGTGTTATTGATTATGTTTGTTATAGCGATTTTAATGTTTCTGTGGTTTAAGCGTAAAGGTTGGTTTGATTAGCCAAAGGGAAAAGCATGTGCTTCCATCATGGAAGTACATGCTTTTTGTTGATGTTTTGAACTTTTTGAATTCTATGCTTTCGTCTGAAGAAGTAGATACATTTCAGTCTGTAGCATGAAAACAATTCATGCCTTGTGCCGTTAAAAAGAATGCCCCACCTCCTTATAATTAGAATTACCATCAAAGCTAAAGATGGAAATTTCTTAATAAGGAAGTGGTCTTCGTGATCTTAACTGAAATGGAAATTCGTGATCTTATAGACAAGAGAAAGCCTGAAAAAGTAGCTATCCATTCTGATCCGATGAAATATAAATTAAAATCAACATGGATACAACGCTGTTTAGCAAGTGCACTGAATGTTTTGAAAGGGTAAAGGTAAGCTAGATGCTCTTGTTCTTCGTAGAAAAATAATAGACTTTAGGGATTCTTGAGTAGTACCAATGTTCGCTAACGGTGGTACCAAGTATGAAAGCGTATAATTTCCAATCCATAAGGATCCCTTCTTTCTGTCTTTCTTTAAAGTATTATACGCCAAAAGAAGTTCGTCCTATGATACAGATGGCCATGGACATGTTTCTTGTTGTTCTCTCATATAGTAATGAGGGGGGAGGGACATGAATGAAAGTGGCTATTGGAATTATTTGGACAATGATGATCCTAGGTATAGGTGTTTTATCCTTTTTACATCGGATTAGCAAGAATGAACATAAAGAGCGAACTGTACATGCTGTTGTTATGTTTGCGAGTATCTATTTTGGAATGACTATATATTTTGTAACTCAAAATTTATTAATGTCCATGGGAATAGCATCGGGAATCGGGTTACTTCTTCCGTTCTTTTTTCGGTATCCAAATTCTGAACGAATCATACATAGTAGCATGCACGCGGTTATGGGAGGAATGATGGGAGGAATGCTAAGCGGGATGCTTCCTGTTGCAGAGTGGAATACGCTCTTTAAAGTAATGACCCTATGTACCTTCACATTTGGAATGTTAGTAATATATGATCTGCACGTTTCGCATCCTCTAATCAGATGGGTGTACAACCCTTTTAGTATAGCAATACTCATGTTAGTTTTAGGAGTATTCATTCAATTTTTACCTATATCTTCTGTCGGAATAGAACATTCTCATAATCATTAGAATAAAAGGGACAGGATCTGCTTTATCTTTAAAAATAAAGCAGATCCTGTCCCTTTTTAATTTTTATTGATTTCATTTTCCATAGATGTTTTCTAAAATTCTTTTTAAAGTAACCATTTAGCGTTGCATTTATCAGATGGTTGTAACCCACCTTTTGTTAGACCAAAATAGTCTGGTCACGGTTTGCTTCATGAAATCGACGTACCACACAATTTTCAATAGGTTCCTCACAAATGTTCATGATTCTTTGATAGGCATACTGTACATCTTTCCCATCGATAATCATAACCAAAGGACGGTCAGTATTATAATAGAAAAAGAAAGACAATAACTTAGGAAGATTACTAACGTCTGCAATCAAATGGTCTTGGTATAAGTATAAATCATAAGAGCTATCTACTATAAAATGATGAATCTTCATAACTTCTTCCATATCAATTTGTTGTTTAAATTGGACTTGGTACGATGTAAGCTGCTCCAAGGTTTTCACCTCTACTTGTTTTTTTCTTTTCTTACATATCGAATACCCTCCTCCTCAATATTGAAACGTAAAAAAGGTCTTAAAGAGATAAAAGGGGCCGTTATGTTTATGAGTAAAGCTAACGGAAACAGTATTAAACAGTAATAAAGCCAAACTAAAAACAGAACCCGGAATATCCGGGTTCCGTTAGTGTTCATAAATCATTTTTCTCGTCATCCCGCCATCAACGACAAGGTTTTCACCTGTTACGAATGTATTGTCTTTATCTGTAAGGTAAAAACATGCTTTTGAGATATCATTTGGGTGACCAACTCGTTTAGATGGGTGTTGATTATGGTCAATATCTCTAAGTTCATCATAATGTGTCGTTTGAATCCAGCCTGGACTAATCGCATTCACTCTAATTTGGTAATCGCCAAGGGACATCGCCATGGTATAGGTTAATGCCAATATTCCTCCCTTTGAAGCCCCGTATGCTTCTGAATGTGGTTCTGCCATCATTGCTCTTGTCGAAGCCATGTTTACTATTCTTCCATGAATGCCATGATCTCTCCAGTACGTTGCTGTTACCTGAGATAGTAAAAAGACACTTCGTAAGTTTGTAGATTGCACATCATCCCATTCAGATAAAGACATGTCGAAGAAATTTGTAAACCGACTTACTCCGGCATTGTTAATTAATATAGTAGGAGAATATCCATCTTCTAAAATAGAAGCAAAGCAAGATCTTACTGAGGATTCATACCGTACGTCACAAAAATAGAACGCAGCCTTTCCTTCCGTATCACATATTTCATTTACGAGTTTCTCCCCATTACCTTTGTCATTATCCATCAAAATCACAGTTGCGTCTTCTTTTGCATATGCATGAGCTAAAGACTTTCCAATTCCATGACTAGCTCCTGTAATGATTACTGTATCCTTTTTAAAATGATACTCCACATTTTTCATCTCCTCGTCCTAACTACTACATTCCTATAATACCATCACGGAGTCTCCCTTAAACGAGGTATTTTGTTTATCATTTGTTCAATCAGGTAAAGAATATAAGGAGGATTGTATGTACGAGAATCGTGTGGTATATTATTCTGAAAACAATCGGAGGGATTACGATGAGGAACGTAACATTAGTAGATCTATTTAAACACCATATCACTCGGAAATACCTTCGTCGCTCAGGGGTTCATCATGCGGTAACGGCCGCAAATTATGCCTTTGAAATTGCGCTTGAACGAGGCGTAGATGTGGATCAGGCCTCTAAAGCAGCACTTCTTCATGATATAGGACATTACGAATGGTACACAAATGATGGCGAATGGGATTATGATGACTATCGTCAAAATGATATTCACGCCATAAAGGGTGCAGAACGCGCTCATAAGTTATTGATAAGATTAGGAGAAGATCGGGTAGCTGCTAAGCAAATATCGGTGGCCATCCTTCTTCATACAGATTCTTATCTGCCGTTTAAGTTAGACGGGAAACAAACGCCTCTACAAGAAGTGGTGACCCTAGCTGATAATAAAGATGAGCAACCTAAAGGGATGCACCATTATAAACAAATGGAGATCAGCGATGCAATTCAAGAGCTTCATCAATTGGACCAAAAAATCGATGTCGTTTTTGCCAAACAGAATATCCCTAATGAACAATCAAGTTAAAAAAAAGATGCTCCGAAACCTTGGGCATCTTTTAAATTACCCAGTATAAGAGACAATTCGTAAAACGTGTTGACTACAAGGCTAGATAAGGGTAACAAGCCCGGAGGGAGTACAAAGTTCATACTCCCTAAAAACTACATATCAGTGGGGAGATAAAACTTTTTCAAGGAACACACCTGTCTATGGAAATAATGTGGAATGTTTGTTATGTTACATGTAAGAGAATGTAGATTCGCCTAGACTATTCGTTTTACATAATATTTACTATAGATTAAAAAAAGAGAGGGGGTTCTCTTATTGAAGACGTTCAAGTTGATTAAATTAAACATCCTTAAAGAAAGTGGAGAAGATTTTCAGAAAAGGTCTATACCACTTATTGATGGGTTAATTATAAACCGTGAAGACGAACAAAACCGTTGGATCATCGAAGCTTATTTGGACAAACAATACCTTGATGAATTCTTACGTTTTCGACAGAATGAAGAGGAAATGGTGTTAGAAGCTAAAATCACCAAGAGTTCTAACCATCCTGCTGTTTTCTTAGTTAAAGTTCTGGATGTAAATGAAATTGGTGAACATTTCAATGTGCTTTTCATGGGGAATATTGTTGATCATAAAAAGGATCAAGTCGAACACATGCTTCGTCGATTAATTGAAGAGGGATATCAAGGTGAAGAGCTTCTTGAAGAATTTAAAAATAGAGTAGAGCAAGCTGAAGCCGAGAACTCTGTATAAGTGAACTGGGATACCCACTAAAATGAGTGGGTATTTTTTGTCTTCTGGGAAACTATAGAATTCGTTTGCTCTGGTAAACAAATTAGGGTTAGTGAAGTTCGTTATTTCTGCGAAAAAGAAAACTTCTTATACATATACATTGGTCAGTGTTCAGTTTGACATGAGTCTGAAAATTAAAATTTACTCTTAGACACTTGATGTAGCATACAAAACCGCTAAAATAATAGTTGCTCTTTCCTTAGGGAGTAAGAAGTTTTATCTCTTCAGATTATATTAAATAGGAAAGTAGTAAAAACTAAAATATATTTTAAAAAAGAATGGGAATCCTTCAAAAACCAACAAATGAACCGATATTAAAAAAGAATTCTCCTTTTCGTATTGGTATAATGGTATAAAATGTTGGTTTAGTAAGGATTCTTGTAAGAAAAGGAGAAATTTGAATGTGGATTAGGCATCATAGCTTGCGCTGGCTTAACAATTTATCTCCCGTTCAAATCATTGTTCTGTTCTATGGATTTGCTGTCTTAACAGCTTGTATTTTGTTAGGGCTTCCAGTCGCTCATCAGGAGGGAGTTACGATATCATTTATTGATCTCGTGTTTACTGCTGTAAGTGCGGTGGCGGTTACAGGACTCAGTGTTGTGAATATCTCGGAAACGTTTAGTGTAACAGGCGTATTTTTACTCGCTTTTGTACTTCAGTTTGGTGGTATTGGCATTATGACATTGGGTACGATGATTTGGATCTTGTTAGGGAAGAAAATTGGTCTAAAAGAGCGAAGGCTAATCATGACGGATCATAACCAAACTACTTTCCAAGGCATGGTTCGTTTAATTAAACAAATTTTATTCTTAATATTTGTTATAGAATTTATAGGCTTTATTATTTTGGGAGTATACTTTATGCAGTATTTTCCCACCTGGTATGAAGCTTTTTATCAAGGATTTTTTGCCTCTATAAGCGCTACAACAAATGCAGGTTTTGATATAACGGGACAATCCCTTATCCCTTACAGGGATGATTATTTCGTGCAATTTATTCATATGGGATTAATTGTACTAGGCGCGATCGGCTTCCCTGTTCTCATTGAAGTTCGAGAGCATTTGTTTGCTTCTAACGAAGAGCGTAAATTTATGCGATTTTCATTGTTTACAAAGTTAACGACCTTTACATTCCTTGCTCTCATTATTGTAGGAACGTTAGTGATTATATTGCTTGAAACGAATTATTTCTTTGCAGGTAAACCATGGCATGAAATTTTGTTTTATGCACTGTTTCAATCTGTAACGACACGAAGTGCTGGTCTTACAACAATGGATGTTAACATGTTCACGGAACAAACTCATATTTTTATGTCTGTTCTAATGATAATAGGAGCATCTCCAAGTAGTGTAGGTGGTGGAATAAGAACAACTTCTTTTGCGTTAGTCATCATATTCTTGCTTACATATGCTAGAGGCCAGCAGCGCATACGCATATTTAGGAGAGAAGTGCACGATGATGATCTGATTAAGGCCGTTGTTGTTACGATGTTTGCATCCATTTCAGTGTTTGTAGCTGTAGTTATATTAACAATTGCTGAAGATTTCAGTTTAACCCAAATTTTCTTCGAAGTTAGTTCTGCATTCGGTACCACTGGACTCTCTTTAGGGATTACACCATATTTAACAACTGTTAGTAAAATTGTTTTAATGGCTTTAATGTTTATCGGAAGAATTGGAATCTTGTCATTCCTGTTCACCTTTAAGAAAGAAGAGAAAAAAGGCAACTATCACTATCCAACGGAACGCATTATTATTGGATAGACCTAGACCTATAGTTTGCAGGGTTAAGTTTTGGGAGGAATAAGACATGTCGAATCCATGTGATCACTCATCCCTTCCTATCCATAAGAAGCTCCTGGATCATCTCCGGGATGCCCTTCTTTTTGTGGATGAGAGGGGTGAGATAGTGGAGTGGAACCAGCCAGCTAAGGAGCTCCTGGATATTTCTGTTGTACAACCAACTTCTATTTATTCTTATTTTGACTTTGATCAATTGATAGTAGATGAAGATGTACAAAGGTTGATGAAAGTTATTGACGGTTCAGGTCGCCAACTCAGTGTGAAAGTACTTGGGCTCAACTGCAATAATAAGAAGCTTTACTGTTTATCCCTTCAAGATTCATCATTTTATGATCGGATTAAGGAATTGAGGCAACAGATACATCAGTTCATGGATTCTAGTCTTGAAGGAATGGTCCTTCATGATAATGGGATTATTGTAGAATGTGATGATACCTTTGCTGAAATCCTAGGTTATGAAAATGAAGAGCTCCTACATAAGAGTGTGTTTGATATCGTAGACCCTCAATATTCTAGGGCCTTAAAAGAAAAAATAGACATAATCCCAAATGAACCTTATGAAATCGCTGCTGTAACCAAAAGTGGCAAGCGAATTCATCTCGAAGTTATGGCTCACCCGTATCCGTATGACAATAAGATCCTTAGAGGTGCTGTCATTCGTGATATTACAGAACGCGTTGAGAACGAAAAGCGGATCGAATTTATGGCTTATTTTGATGAGTTAACAAACTTACCAAATCGTACATATTTCCTTCAAGAACTTATGGATGTTATCAATCAAGCTCAAGCAAGCGGGGAAATGTTTGCTGTATATTTTATGGATATTGACTATTTTAAACAAATTAATGACACGATGGGGTACGTATTTGGAGACAAATTACTTCAATCGTGTGCCCGCCGTTTAAAGTATTTACAAAATGAGCATACGTTCTTGGCACGGATGGGAGGAGACGAATTTCTCATTCTGCAACGCTATGTGAAAACGAAAGAAGAAGCAGAGGCGTTAGCACAAGAGATCATAGACCAGTTTCAAGAACCTATTCATATTGATGATTTTGAATTGTTTACCTCAGTAAGTATTGGAATTAGCTTGTATCCAGATGACGGTCAAGATGCAAATGAATTGATTAAGCATGCTGATTCTGCAATGAACGTGATTAAAGAACATTATAGAAATGATTACAAGATGTTTGAATCCTCTATATCGAAGGATTTTAAGAGCATTTTGACGATGGAAACAGAACTCCGCAAAGCACTAAAGGAGGGTCAATTTGAACTCCATTATCAGCCTCAGAAGAATATTGTAACAGGCAGAATAGTAGGGGTAGAGGCTTTGCTACGATGGAACCATCCTAAGGAAGGCTTTATATCTCCGGGAACGTTTATCCCCCTTGCTGAAAAAACAGGTCTCATATTAGAGATTGGGGATTGGGTTATGTATGAAGCATGTCGTCAAAATAAACAATGGCAAGATGAAGGATATGATCCAATTATCGTAGGGGTCAACTTGTCAGCTAAACAATTCCATCAAAGTGATCTTGTAGAGCGCGTGGCATCGATTTTGAACAAAACGGGCCTTCAACCTTCCCATTTAGAGTTAGAAATTACTGAGAGTATGGCAATGAGTAATGAGGAAGATATTATACAAACGCTAGAAGGATTAAGGGATTTAGGTGTGTATGTATCTATTGATGACTTTGGAACAGGGTACTCTTCTTTAAAATATTTAAGCAGATTTCCAGTTAATAAACTCAAAATCGATAAAGTGTTTATTCAAAATCGCAAACAAAATGAAGCCATTGTGAAGTCGATTATCCATATGTCCCACTCATTAGATATGAAAGTAATTGCAGAAGGGGTGGAAACAGAAGAGCAACTTACATTTCTTAAAAACGAACGGTGTGATGAGATGCAAGGATTTTTCTATAGTAAGCCACTTCCACCTAAACATCTTAACGAAATGTTTCAAAAACAAACCGTCTAATGAGAAAAAGGCAGTCCAGAAAGGGCTGCCTTTTTCTTTATAAATCTTATAAGAGGTTAGCAATAAAAAGCTGCACCAACGATGATTAAAAGGATGAATAGTACAACAATTAACGCAAAACTGCCTCCGTAGCCATAGCCGCCTTGGCCATATCCGCAACAATACATCCAAATCACCTCCTATCTAGTTATATGTATATGTGATAAGAGCTGATTTGGTATAGACGAGTGCCTAGTTCTATGTATTTGTTTTCATCCACACCTCCTTATACTGAAGTTTCGAAACTGGGAGAACGTTTCCGTTTGCTTTACTGGAGCGTAAGATGGGCCTTGAAACCACTCGCTTTCCGCGGGGGAAGGAGCCTAGGGACGACCCCGGACGGAGCGTCAGCGAAGGAGGAGGCTTCCAAGCTCCCCGCAGGAAAGCGAGTGGTCCAAAAGCCTGCCCCAACCGCACACGATACGGGCCTATCTCCATTTATGAGTCTCAACCTTACTAATCTCAAACAAATTTTCTAATAAACAACTGATTAGCTAGTTGCTTGAAGAGGCAAATGAGAAGGATACTTTTTGATTACTTGGACTGTATATAGCCATTAAGATATCAGGGGTTTCTTCAATCTCTCCTGTGTCTAAATAATGTTTTACATTAAAGGGAACAGCGTCGATCATGGAGTGCTTATGGAGATCACGCTTTGTGTAGCCTTTCTCACCATAATTGAGCTCATTCCATAATGAGTCATACATGGATTGCTTCTCCTGTTTACTCCACTGATCACTGTGCCATGTAGTCCTGGGCTTCTGTTTGAAATTCCCATAATAATCTAAATTCATTAACCCTTTGATGATGGCTAAGTGGCTAGGTGCTACTTCTTGTAAGAATTGGTATAGACGTTTAAATAAATCTGTTAATTGATGACCAATCTTGTCCCAATTTTGAAGGTGCCAGTATTCACCAAAGGATTGGAAAAAATCAAACGGACTTTCAAACACTTCCTTTGTAAGGTAATCAACAGTATGATCCATAAAGTGTTTGTTCCAATACTTCTCTAGTATATCTTCGACCCGTTTTATCGCTGATACTTCTGAAAATGATAATACATGGTTTGAAAGCATCTCATAAGGAGCGTTATCCATAAATTGATACTCCCACTTATGAGCGTCGTTTCGTAGCCCCGTTCCCCTCAACATTTTCAAGAAGCCTAATTGCAGCTCTTCTGGTTTCATAGCGAATACATCATTGAAGGTTTGTTTAAACGAGGGATAGTCTTCCTCGGGTAACCCAGCAATAAGGTCAAGATGTTGTACAACTTTCCCGCCTTCTTTAACCATTGTAATCGTTCGTTTCAGCTTCTTGAAGTTCTGTTTTCGCTTGATTAATTCATTTGTCTGTTCATTAGTAGATTGTACCCCAATCTCAAATCGAAACAATCCAGCAGGAGCATTTTCGTTGATAAATGTTAATACCTCAGGTCTCATAATATCGGCTGTGATTTCAAATTGAAAAACCGTCCCCGGGCGATGGTGATTAATAAGAAAGTCGAACATTTCAAGGGCGTATTTTCGGTTTATATTAAATGTTCGGTCTAAAAATTTTATAGTCTTCGCTCCATTGTCCATTAAATAGGTAATTTCGTCCTTCATTCGATCAATATCAAAGTAGCGAACGCCAAACTCAATTGATGAAAGACAAAACTGGCATGTAAAAGGACATCCTCGGCTTGTTTCTACATAAGTTATACGTTTTGCTAATTCCACTTTGTCTTCTTCAAACCGAAAGGGGGAGGGGATTTCATTTAAAGGGAATTTAGGTGCTGGTCCTGTTTCCTTAATGGTCATTCCTTTCTCTCTGTAAGTAAGGCCGTGTATAGAATGGAGCCCCTCTTTAGCGTCCAAAGCTTTCAGTACTTTTTTAAAGGTTTGTTCACCTTCACCTCGGACTATAATATCGACTTCTGGAATTCGTTCCATCCAATAGTTGCTATCGTAACTTACCTCAGGCCCACCAAGTATAATGGTTACATTTGGTAACACTTTTTTTAGGATCGATAGAACTGGAATAGTTTCTTCTATATTCCATATGTAACAGCTAAACCCAACAACGTCAGGGTTTTCAGCATAAATTGCGCTTGCAATGGATAGGGCGGGGTCATTAATGGTGAATTCTTGTATGAGCACATTGTAATCAGGCTCAGCAGCTGCTTTTAAATATCGTATAGAAAGGGACGTATGAATATATTTCGCATTTAAAGTAGAAACCATTACTTTCATTTTACGAACACTCCTTAAAATTTTCCTATTCAAATTTTACCATATTTTACATAAGGGAGGGAGAGAGCGAACTCAATATTGTACAAGTGTAAATAGAGAGAGCCTAACTTTTAAGATGAAGCAGAGTTTAAAATTGCGGTCTAAGGGAACTAGTTGTATAATTAATGTACAATAAATGTATAACGGTGGGTGAGAATATGAAGAAAGTTGCCGTAATTGGTGCCGGGCCAGGTGGATTAGCCTCAGCTATGTTGCTAGCAGCCAAAGGATATGATGTACATGTGTTTGAAAAAAACAGTGTCATCGGTGGAAGAAACGCAAAATTAACATTAGGAGAATATCAATTTGATGTAGGTCCTACGTTTTTCAGTATGCCACATATATTAGAAGAGTTATTCGAAGCGGCTGGTCGAGACCTCCATGATTATATGGATCTAATTGAGCTTGATCCTATGTATAACCTTATATTTGAAGATCAAAAGGTCACGATGTACAGGGACCCTGAGCGCATGACTTCCGAACTGAGCGAGCAATTCCCCGGTAGTGAAGAGGGGTACCATCGGTTTATGAATGAGACTAGAAAACGCATGAACGCTTTAATGCCCATGCTTCAAAATCGTCATCACCGACTTATAGATTATGTCCGTCCCAGAACGCTAAAGGCGCTTCCTCATTTAGCTTTAGGCAAATCTCTTCATGGGGTATTATCTCAATACTTTAAAGATGAACGGTTAAAGCTCGCTTTCACATTTCAAGCGAAATACTTAGGAATGTCTCCGTGGGAGTGTCCTGGTGCATTTTCAATACTCTCCTATATGGAGCATGAATATGGAGTATTTCACCCTATCGGCGGCGTGAATCAAATCTCCAATTCTATGGCGAAAGTTGTTCAGGAATATGGAGGTCACATTCATTTAAATAGAGGTGTATCAAAGTTAATAACAAACGGAAAAACCGTAACTGGACTACAACTAGAAGATGGTGAAGAAGTTCAAGCAGATGAGGTTATCGTAAACGCGGACTTTGCTCAAGCTATGGATCAGCTTGTGGATCAGGCCTCTTTAAAGAAATACAAAAGTGAGAAGCTCGAAAAGAAAAAATACAGTTGTTCGACTTTTATGATGTACTTAGGAATTGATGGAGAGATAGACCTTCCGCATCACAGCATAATCTTTTCAGACGATTATAGAAAGAATGTCGAAGAGGTTACCAAATCTCTTGATCTATCAGAAGACCCCTCAATATACGTTCATAACGCATCTGTTACAGACCCAACATTAGCTCCCAAAGGGAAGACAGCTCTATATGTATTAGCACCTGTCCCTAATAATTTCTCAGAAATTGATTGGGACCAAGAAAAGGGCACATTTAGAAATCTTGTCTTAGATGTGTTAAAAGACAAAGGTGGTATTACCATTTCAGAAGACCAAATTGAGGAAGAGAAGATCTTAACACCTAAAGGGTGGGAACAAGATTATAACGTTTATCGCGGAGCAACGTTTAATTTAGGCCATCAATTATCTCAGATGATGTATTTCAGACCCCACAATCGTTTTAATGAATTAGATCATTGCTGGATTGTCGGAGGAGGGACTCATCCTGGGAGTGGCTTGCCAACGATATTAGAATCTGCACGTATTACAGCGAACTGGCTATCAGAAACAGGGGAGGTGAAGCAAGCATGAAGCGAAAGATAGGTATTGTAGGAGGAGGAGTAGGAGGTCTTGTGACAGCTCTTTTACTATCTAAAGACGAACGCTATGATATTACCGTATACGAACAAAAAGATCACTTTGGGGGACGCCTCCAATTTGTTGAACATGAGGGATATAAAGTGGATGAAGGTCCCACGATTGTTCTTTTGCCTGAAATGCTTCTGTCTATCCTTGAAGAAGGTGGATTAACAAGAGACGAAATTCCACTGGTTGCTTGTGATCCTTTGTATTCTGTAGATTATACAAATGGTGAACAAATGCTTAAATTTCGTGACATTGAAAAACAAAAGGAAGAAATTGAACGACTTTTCCCTGGTGATGGTGAAGGCTTTGAACGTTTTATCCAAGATATGAAGTGGAGATTTCACATGGGACAGCAACATTTTCTTGAACAACAATTTGTGAAGAAGCGTCAATTCTTTACACCTAAAAACATTCAGATGCTCGTAAAACTCAGAGCGTATCAACATGTAAAGAGAATGATGAAAAGTTATTTTAAAAGTGAACAGCTTCAAAATACCTACGCCCTCCAAACCCTTTATATCGGTGGTCACCCTGGAGAATCTCCGGCCTTGTATTCTCTTGTTTCTTACAGTGAACATGAACATGGTATATGGTATTTAAAAGGTGGATATGCTAGTTTAGTAGACATTTTGCTTCAAAAATTGTCAGAGCGGGGGGTTACTTTACAAGCAAATAGCTCAGTAGAACACATTGGTGTACAACATAATCACTGTGATGGAATTGTTGTAAATGGAGAGTGGAAATCCTTTGATGACGTTGTATTAAATGGTGATTTTCCAATTATGGATAATCTCTTACCAAAAGAGAAGAAGCTTAACCGTACCTATACACCGTCTTCTGGTTGTTTCCTGGTTTATATGGGATTAGATCGTAATTATGATCAACCATCCATTCATAAATTCATTATGAGCAATGATTTCGACCAGCACATGTCTGATGTATTCCAACATAAAAAGTTGCCTGATGATCCGAGTATCTACACTTTTCACCCGTCCTTAGTGGATGATTCCCTCGCACCGGAGGGGAAAGGTGTGTTATATACACTCGTACCTGTACCTTCAGGGGAAGAATATGACTGGGACCTTTATAAGGAATCATTTACGGAGAAGATATTAGATCTTCTTGAAGCTAGAGGGTACCAAGATTTGCGTAAACATATCGAGTGGATCAAGGTCAAGACGCCGCAAGAGTCAATGAGAGAAGGGTTATTCGGCGGAGGCAGCTTTGGAATTGCACCCACATTATTCCAATCAGGTGTTTTTCGTCCTCAGCTCAAACCTTATGAAGTTGACAATGTTTATGCAGTAGGGGCATCGATTCATCCAGGGGGTGGTGTTCCAATTGTCATGCAAGGAGCCAAACTCTTATCAGATTACCTAAAGGACCATCATATGGTATACTACAACGTAAGTGAGGTGGTCGAGGGTTGAGACATATAAACAATGCATATTCCCATTGTAAGAAGATTATAGAAACACATTCTAAAACGTTCTCAAAGGCCTTCTCTTTATTGCCAAAAAAGCAAAAAAGAGCCGTATGGGCGATCTACGCTTTTTGTCGCAAAGTTGACGACATTGTAGATGAGGGAAGTGCACCTAAATCAGAATTAGATGAATTTGAAATGAATTTTCACAACTTTTTAAAAGGTGAAATACCAGGAAATGATCCAATGTGGATTGCGTTAGAGGATGTTTTTTCATCGTTTTCTATGGACCCAGTTTATTTCCAAGAAATGATAGATGGCCAGCGAAAAGACATTAATTCCCACGTAGTAGAAACAGAGGAGGAACTGCTTCTTTACTGTTATCAAGTAGCGAGTACCGTCGGACTTATGTTACTTCCGGTCTTAGCACCAGGGAAAGAAGCTGAACTAAGGCAAGGTGCGATTGATCTTGGTAAAGGGATGCAGTTAACAAATATACTAAGGGACGTAGGGGAAGATATAGAAAGAGGACGAATTTATATCCCCAAGTCACTTTTAGATACTTATGGCTATTCATATGAGCAATTACGTAATCATGAACGAAACGAAGCCTTTATACAATTGTGGGAAGATTTGGCCAGTAAAGCTGAGAAATTTTATGAATCATCCCTAATGAGCATTCATGAATACCCTCTATATTCCAGAACACCGGTAAAAGGTGCTGCCTACCTTTACAGAGCAATCCTGCCATCTATTCGTGATAATCATTACCAAGTCTTTCATGAACGTAATTTTGTTAGTGATCAAGTGAAAAAAGATATCTTATCTGATATTCAATTAATGAAGGCGTAAACCACAAAATGGTTTACGCCTTTGCTGTTAATCATACTTATTTATTGTGAATCGCTCTAGCCACATTACGACCGCTTAGTACGACCATAGGACTTCCGCCTCCTGGGTGGGTGCTTCCGCCTGCAAACCAAATGTTTTCAAGGTCCTGTGAGCGATTGAAAGGCCGTAGGAAGGCGTCTAGCTTCTTATTAGCTGCAGGACCGTATATAGACCCTCTGAAAGCTCCGAAATCAACTCGAATATCTTCAGGTGTATAAATTTGTTCAACCTTTACTTTATCTTTTATTGGAATACCGAATCGTTCTAGCTTGTTATAAATCACTTGCTTGTAGGCTTCAGGATCGATTGGCTCTTTATCCTTACTGGTTGCTGGGGCATTCACTAAAATAAAACAGTTATCTCCATCAGGTGAGACAGTTGAATCACTCTTGGAGGAGGTGCAAATATAAATGGTAGGATCGTCTGGATACTCTCCGTTTTGGAGCTGTGTGAACTCCTTCTTATAGTTTGTGGAGAAGAAGAGGTGATGGTGGTGGAGTTGATCCACTTTTCCATCAAGACCTGCTAGAATAACGAATCCAGAAATAGAAGGTTCGAAACCTCTTACTTTCTTATTAGGAAAGTTAGGGCGATCTTGTTCGCTTACGAGGTCAGGATAAGCTTTTAACAAATCCCCGTTTATCACAACCTCATCAGCTTCTACATACTCCCCAGATTCCATTTGCAGACCAGTTGCTCTACCATTTGAAGTTATGATTTCCTTTACTTTTGAGTGATTGTGTAACTCGACGCCTACATGTTTAGCTGCTTTCACAAGGACCTCGGCAATTCTTGTATTACCCCCTGGTACGTAATAAACGCCATCAGTAAGTTCTAGGTGTGCAATCATAGCAAATGTTGCAGGGGCTATATATGGATTGGATCCAATATAAGTTGCGTACCTATCAAGTGCCTGTATGGTTTTCGGGTTTTCGAAGTATGTATGAAAGAAATCGTGCATCGTTTGGTTTGGTCGTACTTTTAAAAATGCTTTACCTAATGAGGGAGATAAATAATCCTTCCAACTAGTAAAGGTACGATGTAAAAAATGTTTATGAGACAATTGGTACAATGATTCAATTTTATTGAGGAACTCGTCATATCTAGAAGCTCCTTTAGGATCTAGTCGTTTGAGTTGATCCTTCATAAAAGTAGAAGAGGAAGAGAAATCTAAAACAAACCCATCAGGGAAAGCATTTCTAGTATGGTGTTCAATTTTTTCAAAAGTAATATACTCTTCAGGGTCTAGACCGGCCTTACGAATCGTTTCTACAAAGACCTGCGGCATTGTGATGGTATTAGGACCAAAATCAAAATGATAACGATCTATATCTATAGATTTCATCTTTCCCCCGAAATGTTCGTTCTTCTCAAATACTTTAACGTGATGCCCATCAGCAGCAAGATGAATAGCAGCTGATAGACCACCTAAGCCTCCTCCTACGATTGAAATCTTCTTCATGAGTAAGACCTTCCTTTCCATGTGTAAGCTTTTCCTTTTATTGATGTGTACATAGAACGAGTTAAGACGAACACAAAGAGCAGAGCCGAAAAAGGCATAAAGAGACAATACACTAGAGACGTCTTATTCTTGTAATCTACTAATCCCTTCTGAAGCACGATTAGCAATAATGGGACTGCATAAAGAATTTGTCCACTTGTTATACTGATCATCAATAAGGCTACAGGCAATATATACAACAAAATATACCAAGTAATTAGTAATAGAGCTAGTCCAACGGATTTGTTAATTCCAATAAAAATATTTTTCGTAAAGCCTTCAATCGCTTCTTTTAGAGATTCATACATATAACAACTGACAGATGATGAAATGTTCATTAGCTTCATTGTATGGCCGCTCTTTTTTGTTTCACGAGCTAAGTGAACATCTTCTAAAAGGGAAGAGGAGACAGCTTCATGCCCTCTGATCGCATCATATGTTTTTCTAGTAAAACCGATAAAACCTCCACAAGCTGCAGTGAAGGAAGGATGATTGGTTGTGTTCGCTATGGAAATAGGAAGATGGGCGTACACAACGAAGTGTTGAAGTGTTACAAGGAATTGGGATAAGTGGCTTCTATCCGCGTAATGAGGGAAGCCACTTATCATCCCGGCTTCTTCCTTATTAAATGTTGCGACGGTTCTTTCAACGGTGTCAGGTGCTAACCGTACATCCGCGTCAATAAACAGAAGAAGTTCTCCTTGTGCATGTTGGCTAAGCTGGTGACAGGCATGAACTTTCCCATTCCATCCTTCTGGTAGAGATTTCCCTATTATAAGAGAAAAACGCTCATCATCCTTAATGGCTTCATTTGTGAGCTTTTTCGTTTGGTCTGTTGATTGATCATCTAATAAGATGCACTCAAATGAGGGATAGGTTAATGCTTGTAAAGACTGTATGAGTTCTTTTATATTTCGTTCTTCATTCCTCATCGGGATCAATAAAGAAACAGTTGGATTGGAAGCATCGTCTAAAGGGTTTGCTAATGGCTTTATAAACGTACTATTTAATAAGATCCATAGGAGGCAGAAGGCTTCTAGGCCGATAAGTCCCCATAAGTAAATTGACATATGTATGGCCTCCTTTAAAAAAGTTTATAGAAAGAAGTCTTCTCTATTACTTGTTTCTTCAAATGGTCTAATTGAGCCGTACATGTACTCTCTAGGAACTGAGTACGTTTATGTCGGTCTTGTTCCGGGGGAACTTGTGGCCAAAGATCTCCACCGATGCTGACATAAATGTTTGGTTTTCTCTGTTGTTCGAAAGCATAGTATAGCGAAACAGGAATGATTTGTATTTGCTCGCTTTTTTCAATGATATAAGACGCTCCCGCCTGAAATTGGAGGGGGCGTTGTTCTAACGGACGCTCATCTCCTTGGGGGAAGATCCAGACTGCTTTGCCCTCGTCAATACGATCCTTGGCATAATTTAAAGAGGCAATAATATCTTTTGGGTTTGAACGATTAATAGAAAAGGTACCTATCTTTCTGAAAATCGGAAACGACTTTAACCCCTCTTCATGCATCATGCCATATCCATTTGCTTTGAATAAGTGTTTGTTTAAAAGAAAAATAATTAGTGGATCCCACCAAGTGCTATGATTAACGAGAAATAGTGTATGTTTCGTTGAAGAAGGAAGTGTTCCTGTATAAAATAGGTTGTTAAATTGAGATTTGAACATCCGTTTTAATACAAGGTGAAATCCCCATTCCCAAAATGGGCTTTTGTTTGCTGGTATCATAGTAATCTCCTTTTCTGTATGTACCATCTGATGGTAATGACCATAATGATTCCTACTAATGTAGCTGCAAGCCAAAGGTTTCCAATAATAGCTAGCCAGACAAACATTCCTTGTACACCCTCAAACACAAGAAACATACGATATCCCCATTGAGGATCTGATTGGCTTTTTCTCATAACTGAATATCCAATTAAGTGAAAGAATAAGCTCAAGAAAAACCAGCCTGTGAAATTTGAAAAAGGGATGCTATAATACATACCCGGTTCATCCCAGATCCAATACTCTTTTACATGGAAAGCAACAGGATCTAAAATTAGATCAATAGATACAGCGAGAGCACTTCCGATTAATAAGAAAGAAATAAAGAAATATCGTCCGTGTGGAGATAAAACTCTAGCAATCTCATGTGAACCAGCAATTACCATTAGCCATGCAAAACCGATTGAGATGGGAACACCACTTACCATGGGCCCAAAATCTTGTTCATAATGATAACTTCCGAACCACAAATTATATTGAACCCCGTAATGCTCAACAGCTATAGAAAAAACCACAATAAATAAGCTATATAAGAAACCAATTGTTATTCCAAAGCGTTTAACGAAATAAATTCCACCTATTAATCCTGCCACGATTAAAAAGACAGCGTTAGCCCATTCAAGTGCCGGGGGGATTAAATCAAAGGTAAGCAGGAAAAACCCACAAACGTACCAAAATACAAAAAAGCGAAATATCCAAACCAAATCTCTTCCTCCTTTTAACCTAAACACTTCATGATCGTTTATATTTAACATATACATGATATAGGTGTGTTTACTTGATTGTATTATAAAACATTGATCCTGTAGAATAATTATGCTTTTCTGATAATCTGGGGAGTTATAAGGTTATTGCCTATCAGCCTTAACAAGAATTATGATACTATTAATATGAGACTTTCAAAGAAAAAGGATTGAATAGAGCGAGGGATTTGCATGGAAAAATTCCTTCAAAACTTTCACACTGCTCAGCTTCAGACACTTAAGCAATTTGCTGAAGTCCTAACAGACGGTATATTTATTATGAAAGTAAAAAGGAAGGAAACACAACAACAGTACCTCTACGAATATTTAAATGAAGCGGCTATGGACATAGCTAGGCTTTCATCATTTTACATAGGCTCATCCATTCAGGATTGTATGATTGAGGAAGATGCGAACTTTTTGCAAAAAAAATACGATCAAGCTTTTACTACTCAAAGATCTGTGACCTATTCAGATTACGTTATCTTACCAAATGGGCAATTCAAAGCCGAAACTTTTTTGTATCCAGTTCACAATAAAAACGATACGCTTACCCATATTATTGGAATCACGAGGAATTTGAGTCATTTGTCGATTAAGACGAGTGAAGTGCGTCATGTTGATCGCCTGTTTCGATCTTACATTGATAACACTGAAGAAGCACTAGTCATGTTTGATATGAATCAACATATTCTAAACGTCAACCATTCCTTTTACCAAATGTTTGGTTATAGTAAAGAAGAGTTATTGAATGTGAAATTAGAAAGAATACAACCTCAGTTAACAATGACTATTCGTTCTCATTTTGATTCTTTAAACGAGGGAAAAAACATTTCTCGGTTTTCTTCAAAGTGGAAAAGAAAAGACGGATCATCTGTGTGGATATCAACAAACTTCACAACACTACCGAATGAGTCCGGAGACCAAGTTGCTGTGGTAGCATTCATACAAGATATTACAAAGGAAAAGATGGCAAAGCAAGCATTAGTGGAATCTCAGGAGCGGTATCGATTGATTGCAAATAACACCCAAGATCTGATTCAAATGTTAGATTGTAATGGGACGATTACTTATGCATCCCCCTCACATGAAATTGTACTTGGCATTGGTCCCTTTCGTATGATTGGGGGCAACTTGTATGAGTATGTATACTCAAAAGACCGGGAAGATGTAAAGGCTGCAATTGATTATTCTATCCGATCTAAAAAAGGACAACGAATTGAATATCGTATGCCCAGATCATCCTCTAATGCGCTGATATGGATGGAAGCGAACGTAAAACCGGTTTCTGATGAAGAGGGGAATGTGGCAAAGCTCATTTTCACAGCCAGGGATATTACAAAGAGAAAAGAAGCAGAAATGTCATTAAAAGAAATGGCTTATACAGATTATTTAACCGGACTCACGAATAGAAGGGTATTTGAAGAATTCCTTCATAAAGCGATGGCTCGAGTGAAACGGTCTGATGATTATCATTTTGGACTTATGTACTTGGATGGGAATGGGTTTAAGAAAGTGAATGATACGCTAGGCCACGATGTAGGTGATGAATTGTTAGTTTCGTTATCTAATAGACTTTTATCTATAGTGAGGGAAGAAGATCTTGTCTCTAGAATAGGTGGAGATGAATTTGCTATCCTCCTTCCTGATATTGAAACACAGCAACAACTAGAGAAAATTGCTACTCGTGTAATAAATAAGATGAAAGAGCCTATTGCTGTAGACGGTCAATTCATTCATTTCAGCTTTAGTATCGGTATTGCTATGGCTCCTGATGATGCAACAAGTGAATCTGAATTGTTGAAGAAAGCGGACCAGGCTTTATACTGTGCTAAACAAAAAGGGAGTACCGGATATATGTTCTCATCTTGGTTTAATGGCTAGCAATATGAATGGGGGAGTGCTATGGCTGGATTTAAAGAAATAACAATGGAGCATGATTACGTATCTTCAGTTATTCTGAATGTCACGAATCAAGAAGTACATCTCACGCCAGACGTAGCCCTTAAAAGTGGAGAGTATCAAATGGTTAGAAGTGAAGAGGAGAAGGAAGATTGTGAGCCTTTATTTCACATTATCCATCCTTTTATGGAATCAACAATAGCTGTGACGCTATTTACCATTCCTTTAAGGGAGCCACCTATAGGAGAAACGTACTTTCAATTCCTTCATTTAAATCCTTCTAAACACCCAGTCATTGTGAAAGCCAGGTTTGGAGACGTATTACACAAGAGCCTTGATTACAAAAGCGCAATAGGACCTATTCTTTTGTATACCCCAATGGATGTGCCAATCGACATTAATCAAAGTAAGGAACTGAATACTGTTTCTCTTGAGGGTTATGTGACACGACCAAATGTTTACACAATAGGAATCTATGTGGAAGATGAAGCGGTCCCTTATTGGATCGTTCATATAAAAGGCGCAAGGTCAGATTGTTGACCTTGCGCCCTTTTTTATATTAACGATATGCTTCAGCAGTTTTGTGATGTATTTTTTTATCTACACTTTTACGTAAGAATGGAATTGCGTAGCGGTCTAATCCATACTTTCCAGCGTTGTATCCCGCAACAAGGATAAAGATGGTTAAGATCACCATTTGGGGATTTGTGCTGGTTGTTCCACTTAATAAGAAAGCGAAATTCATGGTTATTCCCATAAGCGCAGCGAATGTAGTAAAGATACCTAATATAAGGGCAGCCCCTACAAGAATTTCTCCCCACATAACAAGGAAAGTGAACAATCCGCTATTAGGGATAGCGACCGTATCTAGAAAAGCAGCCCACCAGCCTTGAACGGCAGGATGTTCACCACTTGCTTTTCCAACAGCCCCTTGTAAGTAACCGTTGGCGTCAAAACCTGGACCAGTCAATTTGTGTATACCTGCCATAAACCATGTGTAACCTAAATATACTCGTATAATAGTTAATAGTGCAGCTACAATATTGTTCTCACGCAATACTTTGTTAAACATAAGAACCACTCCTTGGGTACAATATAGTACCATTCATTTTTTGGTCACTCAGGATGCGCCGGCTGTTGGTGAGTGATGTTTTCTCTACACTTATAATATATCATTAAAATAGCTTAAACGAACGGGATTGTGAATCAGTTCACAAACTGTTCAAGGTTTTATGACTAATGTGTGACAGGAGGATGGAGCGAGTAACAACCCCTTAATATAGTTATGATTTTTAAGGAAGTGAGGAGAGAAAAAAGTAGAAAAGGATATACCTTTTCTACTTAGAGGCTTGAGTAGTTATTTTATCTTGACGTGGTTTTCTCTTTAGTTCCTTTCAATAACTTTAATTGATCATTTTCATAGCCTATAAGGAATGTGACATCATATGTTTTAGTTATACGTTCTTTGGTGTTGCTGTCTTGATGATTCTCTTGGTTCTTCTTATGAACTGTCTCTTTAGCTTCAAGGGTTGCATTGACCTGATTATTTGCATTCACGTTCAAAGAAAGATCTGACAAATCAATATCTATAGTATGAATGTATTGATCTCGGAACTCTTGATAAGATTGTTTAGATTGCCATGTACTTCCAAGCATAGAGTATGCACTAATGTAATCTCGCATGAGGAGGCTCTCGTGGAAGTAATGAACTAAGTACTTAGCGTCTTCTTTTAATTGTGACTCAGTAAGGTTGCGATTTTCTGAAAAGCTTTCATACGTTAGATCCTTCGAGTCAGCATCCTTTGACCACTTATCTAACTGGTCTTTAACGTTTTGCAAGGGAAGGCTGAAACCAATAGCTCCTTGTTCAGCACCTGCTGAGTTGATCGCGAGAACTTCCCCAGTTTTTTGGTGGATTAAAGGCCCACCGCTATTCCCGTGAGTTATCGGTGCAGAAATCTGATAAGCATCATGATAAGTGAAGTCATTAATGGTGAATTCTCGATCTGTTCCAGAAATTGTACCCATGGTGACCGTGTTCTGCAATCCAAGTGGACTTCCTACGGCAATAATATCATCACCGATCTCACCACTTTCCTTTAAGTCCATATTCATAGGTGTTCGGTTAGATAGTTGTGGAATACGCAAAAGGGCAATATCTTTTTCTTTACCTACTCCGATCACAGCAGCAGGATACATTCTGGCATTCGTAGTTTTAATGAAAACAGAGTCATAACCTTCAACTACGTGAGCATTAGTAACAACGTCACCCTTTTCGTTATATACGAATCCTGAGCCGATACTTGACTCCGTTTCATTTGAGGCTTCGATTTGGACGACACTCTTTTCAGCTTCATGGATGAGTGTCTTTAAATCAATTTGTCTTGACTGTTTATTCCCAGTGACTTCCTGAGCCAGTGCACTTGGCTTTTTTATAGGCTCTTTGTATGTTGTTTTATAGATGGATACGAGGGCTATAGCTGTAATGGCAACAATGAAAAGTGTAATGGTAATTGGAAGTCTTTTGCTGTTTTTTTCCATAGTCTCATCCTTCTGTGTTAATTTAAGAACCACTTTACTTTGTTAATTTTCACCTGTAGAGCCTTTTGTAAATCGTAGTGAGTGAATTCAAATTGGCCCACCTCGTCAGGATATAATGTGTCTGGGTAGATATAGACTTCGTTCGTATCGACTACCATTCCATCTTTATTTAACAAATTGTAAGAGAGGGAAACGGAAGTGATCGGTACAGTCGCGACACTTTTCATTTTTCCTTTTACAACAAGGTTGTCTTGCTTATTTAGATTCTTTTCGATTTTAACAATTTCTACAGCATCATTTTTATTTTTCTTATGTTCTTCTTCGGCTGTAATCATAGCTTGTTCGATTCGATTTTGCTGTGCTGTTTCAAAGGCTGCTTTTTCTTTCTCAACTGTAGTTTTTAAACTTTGAAGTTTCTGGCTTTCTGGTGCATAACGTAGTCCTTCTTCTACAAAGCTTCGAGCTATAGAGAATTGGTTTTGTTTTAAAGCTTCATTGGCATTTGAGAAAGCATGAGAGATAATTTGTTCTTGTATAGTGTTGGCCATAGTTTGAGCTTTCTCATTTTGTATAGCTTCAATTTGCCATAAAACACTTTTTAATTTTGATATGGAGGAATCCTGATTAATATTGGCTTTGATCTGAGCTACTTTTGCTTTATTGCGAATCGTTACAATATCTTCTATAAGCTTTTGAATTAACTCACCATCCATGTTGTTTAGTTTTCCTTCAGCTCTCTCTACCTTCTTTAGAGCTTCTTGAAATTGTTCATTTGCTATATGATATTTGGCGTCCTTAATGAGGGAATCAATTTGTATAGCGAGATCCATATATTGTTTATTCTGATTGGCGGCAGGGAATTTATATGTGAGTCTTAAGCAATCGTTAAAATACTTTTTAGCAGCTTCATATTTTCCTTCTAATGCCAATTGTTCCCCTTTTTCTAGTTTTTCTTCTGCTTTACTAGATTGATAATCAATGAACCAATAAGAACCAGCTGTGAATGTAATACAAAAAAGAAGAACAGATAAGGGAAGCACCCACCATGTGTTAAAGCTTTTCTTATACTCTTTTGACCTTGTATGTATATCTTCAGGAACAGATTTACCGCAAGAGACGCAATAGATCTCATTGCTATTAATTCTTGTTCCGCAATAGGGGCAATATGCCATAGTTTCACCATCTTCCGAGCATCTAATGTTGATACTAGTAGTTTATCATAATCCTTCTGGAAGAAGCACCCATATTTTGGGGATAAATTATAGGGCAAACGTCGAGGGGGAACTTAACACATTTTGTTTTTAAAAAAGTAAATAATTTGTGGCATTTTCTGATAAAATACAAATGAATGTACATATTAGGGGGTGGACTTAATGGGTGAAATGTTTCAAGTCGTGTTTGGGATTGTTTCCTTAGTGATCCTGCTAGTAAATATTGGTTTTTGCATTTTTGATCATGGTTAAAATAAACAAAAGTCCCTTCATTACAGAAGGGGCTTTTTTATTTAGAGAGGTACAGTTTAATCATGTTTTTAATAGAAAAAAGGAGAACCGTATAACGGGTCTCCTTTTAAAGATAGTATTAGCGTGTCCAGTTCAATTCATCGAATGGGTAAATAACAAGTTCTGATCGACCTATAACTTCATCATGATTAATAAATCCGAGTCCATTACGGCTGTCCTTAGAAACAATACGATTATCTCCCATTACAAAGTACTCATCTTCTGGAACTTCCTTTTCAGAAAAAGGAAAAGTACCTTGAATAGCCTGTTTATTCAGATAATCTTGTTCTACTTCTTTGCCATTTACATATAAAGAGTGGTCTTCACTTACTTCAACCGTGTCCCCTGGTAAACCGATGATACGTTTGACATAGTTTTTAGTTGGGCGTTGGATAATCACAATATCTCCACGTTCTGGTTCGCCCACCAAGTATACGAATTTATTATACATGACACGTTCTCCATCTTCTAAAGTGGGGTCCATGCTTGTGCCCTCTACAATAGATGTGGCAAAAACAAAGTGTCGAATTGCAAAAGCTAGTACAAGGGCGAAACCAATGGCTTTTGTCCAGTCCAATATTTCTTTTAGAATTTTATTCTTCAAGTATGATCTTCCTTTCGTCTCCTGATGAGCTCTTCTTTGTCTATCGTATCATAGATTAGGAAATGTCTAGATATGTTTTTTAGCATATTGCTTTAATGTTTGTACTAAATTGTTGCGCCATGTACGATCAGTGTCTAGGTCAATACCCGCTTGTGGTACACCGGCGATGGATTTGTTCCACCTAATGGTTCCAGGTGCAGAGAACTCCTGATCAAGGAGGGTGAAGAAAATATGAACGGTTTCTTCAGTTTTCAAGTCTAATGATTCTAATGGTTCAATCCGAATTCCGTGTTGACTAATATCCCATATCTTCATTTCGACTTCTTCTTCATTTGTGGGATTTTTCAATTGGCCCATAACTGGGGTACCAAACGTGTATCGGAATGGTTCATTTCTTTTAAAGTACATCGAATACCTCCTTGAAGATAAAATGGAAAAGCATTCTTTATAGCATAAGCTTAGAAGAATGCTTTTTGTTCAATTATGAAAGTGGGCTTTTGTGCGTATGAATCTTGGAATTCTTAAAATGTTGCCAGCCCAACTTCCTTTCTATAATTTAATCATAATACCAAAACTAAACAAATTATAAAAAGATTCTATTAAAATAGCAATAGGAATATTTGTCGATAATTGTAAATAGATTGGAGCCGAATTAGGAGTTTATGGGATGATTTGTCTTATTTTGCGATCAGCTTTACAAGGGGATCATTTGTTTGGCATAATGAGTTTATATACAATATATGGTGTTTAGTTCGTTGTTCTTTATCAATATGTTACATTTTTGAATGGATATTCGTATGGGATTAAGGGGCAATACATCATTTCTTTAAGACATTTAAGTTAGTGCTTTTTATAACAATGCTGAATCTGTAGAAAGAACACGTCTACTTGTCGTTTTAATACTTAATTTAAGGATATATAGTTGGTGGAGAGGGTGGGGGATATGGTTGCTTGCTTATTAACAAGAGGTCAATTATTAGAGCGGATAGAACGGTTACGGCACAGAATGATCGTAGTAGCAGAGGTAAAAGGCTTTACTTGTGAGGAATCACTAAGGCTTAGCCAGCAGTTGGACGAGTTATTAAACCTATATCATCAACAGGGTAAAAGCAGAAATCATATAACAAACCAGTAGGATAAGCCTACTGGTTTGTTTTTTGGTCTTTTTCTTCACTTAGTTCCTCGAAGCTTTTTACTTTGCCATGAGGGTTTTGCTTCTCTTTTCGTTGACGTAAAGCACGCTCTTTTCGTCGTTTTTGATGACTCATCTCCTAATCACCTCATATATAGGATGCCTCACTTTTACTGTTATATGAGAGTTGATTTAGTCAAGTACGCCTCTAATCGATCTAATCCCTCTTTCAAGGTATCAATATTATAGGCATAAGATATGCGCATATAGCCTTGGCCATGTGAAGAAAAAGCATCACCTGGGACAAGAGCTAATTTTGCTTCTTCAACTAAGTCTACACCAAAGTCAAAAGAGCTTTTTTCAAGTCCAGGGAAATAAGGGAATACATAAAATGCTCCACCTGGTTTCGTGCAAGGTACTCCCATGTTTGTGAGGCGCTGGTAAACATAGTCTAACCGTTCTTTATATTCTGCCCGCATTGCTTCTGTATCTGCTTTACCACCTTCAATTGCTGCTAAGGCAGCGTGTTGGCTGATAGAAGTTGGGCAAGATACATTATACTGATGCACCTTTAACATTTCTTTTGAGAGCCAAACAGGAGCTAATGTATAACCAATACGCCAACCGGTCATAGAATGCGATTTAGATACCCCGTTAATGACAATGGTTTTTTCCCTCATCCCTTCTTGAGTTGCTATGGAAGTATGTGGTTCATCGTATGTTAACTGGCTATAGATTTCATCTGAGAGTACGAATAGATCTCTTTCTTTCAAAAATGTAGCAAGGGCTTCTATTTCTTCTTTTGTAAGTGTTGCACCTGTTGGGTTAGATGGATAAGGCAACACAACACATTTGGTTTGGTCTGTAATATGTTTTTTTAAAGTATCAACCGTTAATTTGAAATCGGTATGAGTTGTATCAGCATGGACTGGAATTCCTCCAGCAAGACGAATACATGGTTCATATCCAGGATAGACAGGAGCTGGAAGAATGACTTCATCTCCAGGTGTTAGAATTGTTCGAAACGTAAGATCAATAGCTTGTGAAGCACCTACGGTTGTAATAATTTCCGTATCCGGCTGATAGGAAAGACCGTATTCTTGTTCAGCAAATTTAGATATAGCTTTTCGAAGTGGCAACATACCTGCATTGTGGGTATACGAGGTTTGATTGTCATTGATGGCTTCAATTCCAGCTTGCTTAATATGCTGGGGTGTTGGGAAATCTGGTTGTCCAATTGTTAATGAGACAACACCCTCTTTCCCGGAAACCATATTAAAAAATTTGCGAATTCCTGATATCTGTATGGATTGTAAGTGCGGATTTATTAAATGATGCACTGTTGTCACCTCCGGTTGTCATATACACGTCATCCATAGTGGTTGACGTTTTAATAACCATCTTAACATGATTTTATTGTTTGAAGGAAATTAGGTTGTATAGAGCTTGTAAGATTTGAGGAATGGCTTTCAGTTTATCCGTGACATTGTCTATACATTTGAAACGTGTATTTTTTTATTATGTCAAGAGTTGTTGTTATAATAAGTACAATATATGAACGAAGAAAGGGGAGGCCTGTTATGAATGGAACTGGACTTGTGTTAGAAGGTGGAGGCATGAGAGGTGCTTACACAGCTGGTGTATTGGATTTCTTTCTAGATGCAGAGCTACATTTCCCGTATGTTGTTGGGGCATCAGCAGGGGCTTGTAATGGTACTTCTTATGTAGCCAGACAAAAAGGACGTAATTATAAAGTTTTGGTAGAGTATGGTGGTCATCCTGAGTACATATCTTATAAAAGGGCTATTACCAAGCGTGAGTTGTTTGGGATGGACTTTATCTTTAATAAGCTTCCAAATGAACTTGTTCCCTTTGACTATGAAGGGTTCTTTCATTATTCAAAGCAAACGAAATTCGTTGTCGGAACGACAGATGTTCATACTGGCCAGCCTACTTATTATGACTTTTTTGAAGATGGACCTACTTTAATTTCACTCATTCGTGCTTCAAGCTCCTTGCCTTTTATTGCTCCCATGATCTCTCATGAGGGCAAACAGCTTCTTGATGGTGGTATTGCAGACCCTATACCTATATCTGCTTCTATTCAAAATGGAAACACCAAGCACGTTATAATTTCTACGCGTAATCCAGGCTATCGTAAGGAGAAGATGAAGTTTTCTTGGTTGGTAAAACAGAAATTTAAAAGCTATCCCAATTTGACGAACGCTTTAGAGAGAAGACACCTACGCTATAATGACACCGTAGAAGAGGTAGATGACCTAGTGGAACAAGGGAAAGCCTTTGTTATACAGCCTAAAAAACCGCTTGCCGTGAGCCGAATTGAACGCAATCGGAACAAACTGCATTGCTTATATGAACAAGGATATGAAGAGGCAAAAGAGCAATACGGCGATTTGATTCACTTTCTTGAATCATCTATGAGCCCTGTTACATTATAAAATGATCACAGTTGTATAACGATGAATTTGAGAATTTAAATAGAATCACTGTTATATCTACAATAGATCCTTATTCGTTCTATTCTCAAATAGATAACGCCCTTCTTGTCTGGGTATAGGTATATCTGTTCTACCTGGTGACGATACTTGTACTAATTACGGGTAGGAGGTATGGGAATGGAAGAATTTTTAACGTTTAATTGGCTTATAAAAGAGGCTCAATTAACCCCTCTTGGTATCACGGATCTCCATTTGCACTTTTTTTTCGGGATGATTTTGATTGTTTTATTCTACAATATCGTTCGTCCTATTATATACTGGATGATCTTATTAAAATGGGATAGATTGTTAAGCTATATGGTTGCAGGTCTGACCGTATTATTTATACTAACATTTTATGAAGTGTACCAAGGGGCTACTGAAACTGGAGACGTTGAGGTAAGGGACGTAGCAAATGGAGCATTTGCTTTAATATGTTTTGGTGGGTTTGTTATTTGTTCCTACGCTATTGAACGAGTCATAAAATATGTGAAGCAATCTAAAAAGCAAAAGCCCAAAGGTGTGTGAAGATTTTAAGTTTCCTTCTTTTTGTTTGAATGATATGGTGTACAGGGTACAAAATAAGTGGAACTTAGTATCCTAAGAATACGTACATATAGGTAATGAGAAGGAGGAGATGACATGCTAGGAGCAGCAACTGGTTTAGGTATTGCTGGATTGTTTGTCGGAATCACAGCGTTTATTCTTATAGCTTTATTTATATTGAATATTGTTACAAGTATTTGGGCATATAGAGATGCTCAACGTAAAGGGAAAAGTAAAGAGTATGCTATTATCGTATTAATTCTAACAATAATTTTTCCTTTCATTGGACTTATTGTCTATTTCTTTATCCGCAACGACTAAGGTCTAATAATGTAGATACGATTTATGACGAAACCCTTTATGGTTTCGTCTTTTTTTGTTGTGCTAGTTTCAGGCAATTCCTTAATGATGAGGACCCGCTTATGTGGTGATTCCTTCTTTAGAGGAATAATTTAGTACTAAAAACCTATGAAAATATTGGGGTTCCTTCTATAATAGAGAAGTGTAAGCCATTTTTAGGGAGGTTTCAGCATGGATTCATATGATAATGGTATTTTATTAGAAAGTGGAACAAATGAATTAGAGGTTGTTGAGTTTGGCATTGGGCAAAACAAGTTTGGAATTAATGTGATCAAGGTTAAAGAAATACTTAATCCTATACAAGTAACAAAAATTCCTCATGCTCATCATTCGGTAGAAGGGATTATTGAAATTAGGGGGGAGGTTGTACCGGTAGTTGATGTAGCTCATGCATTAGGATTTCCGGAATCCGACCAACCAGAGTTAGATAAGTTTATCCTAGCTGAATTCAATAAAACGAAAATTGTCTTTCACGTACATACCGTTACACAAATTCATCGTATATCCTGGGAGAATATAGAGAAACCTGGTAAGATGTACCAAGGTTTAGAGACTCAAATAACGGGTGTTATTAAAAGGGAAAGTGAAATGCTTCTTATGCTTGATTTTGAGAAGATGGTGGCGGATATTAACCCTGAATCAAGCATAAACATCGATCAAATGAAGACATTAGGTGTGCGTGAGCGTTCCCAAAAGCGCATATTAATAGCTGAGGATTCTGCGATGTTAAGGGGCATGTTAGAAGAAACTCTAGGGGAAGCTGGATATGAAAATGTTCATTTGTTTGAGGATGGTAAAGAGGCAGTAGATCACCTTTATAGTGTAATAAATGAAGGGAAAGCTGTGGAAGACGAATACCAACTCATCATAACGGATATTGAAATGCCACGCATGGACGGGCACCACTTTACGAAGCAAGTTAAAGAAGATCCTTCTTTGCAACATATTCCTGTTATTATTTTTTCTTCTCTTATTACGGATGACTTAAGACATAAAGGGGAAATGGTGGGAGCGAACGACCAAATTTCGAAGCCTGAAATTGTAGAACTAGTTAAGAAGATCGATCAATTAATCCTATAAAAAAATCGGCTATAGTAGCCGATTTTTTTATAGCTTATTTTTTGTCTATCAATACGAGACCTTTTCGTGCATACTTTCATACCATTTTGTAACTTCTTTATTTAACTGCCTTGGAGTTTCTGTGAAAGGGGTATGTTTATTTACAAGCAACTGTTCCTCTTCACTAAGACGTTCATATGCATCCTTCATTTCTTCAGACCATTTCATAAACTGATTGAGCTCATACATGAAATTCTTCATTTCGCTCACATTTCATCCCTCCTTATGGTAGGAATTCCTTCCCTTGGAGGAGTTGAAACCTTTAAATAGGCTGTTATCTTCGTCTATCCTTTTGCTCCCAGGAAACAAGCTGCCCCCAAGGTGCATAGTGAGGATTACTGTATGGAGACCTTGTATGTCTTTTGTTTCTTTGTTCCGCAGTTACTTTGCTTTCTTCCTCCCAATTTAGATAGCGATAAAGCACTTTTTTTGCTTTTGATAAAGAAAGACTTGGTTTTGGGTTTCGATAGGATTGATCGATGTTACCTAAGTGCTTAAGCGCTTGGAAGTCTTCTTTTCGAGGGGGAATATGGAAATAGTAATTAGCAACTTGTACCAAAAGAGTGGAGTGCTGATGGCTATATTTCGGGTGGTCGGAATAGTGGAGGCCGATCTTTTTCGCATGTTTTTGGGCGATTAGTTGCTGAATCGCTTTTTTCTTAAGTGTATACAAATGTCTGGGATCTGGCGCCGTTTTGGCATGGCGGTTAACGACATATATAGCTTCCGCAATTTCCTTTGTAGAAGAATGTTTTACATCATTTTTCAAAAAACTTCCTCCTTTATCATAACTATTACCATCGTACAAAAGGTGGTCGGAAAAAGCAAATTTAAAAAATGATGAGAGCTCTTTAATAGAAGAGACCCTCACCTTTAAGTTATTGAATATAACCTTTTAAATCCTCGAATAAAGGTTCCATGTTATTTATGTCTGTTCCAATATACCCTTTTATGGCGTTGCCTTCAGGGGTGATAATATACATCCGAGAAGAATGCATAAAGTCATAATCAGGTTGACCTTCAGGGGCGTCTTTTAAAGGTAATTTCTCAACAGGAGCTTTAAAGGATTTTAAGGCGAACTCTTTAATCGTTTCAGGCTCATAACCAGTTAAAAAATCCCAATTTGAAAAGTCGGCCTGAAATTTATTAGCGTAGTCTTTTAAAACTTCAGGTGAATCATATTCTGGATCAATGGAAAAAGAGACAAAGCGAACCTGGTCCTCCAGGCCAGCCTCTTCCACCATAGTTTGTAATCTTGCCATATTATTCGTCATAGGAGGGCAGGCACTTGTGCAATTTGTAAAAATAAAGTCTGCTACCCAAAAATCCCCTTTTAAATCTTCTTTAGAAACGGTTTCCCCGTCCTGATTTGTAAACTCAAATTCTTTGACATCGTACGAGTAATCTCCTTCATAGCCTTTTGAGTTAGAACAGGCCGTTAATAAAAGAATCATTAAAAGAAACCCAATTCCTATAAACCTTCGTTTCATATCGTATCCCCCATTTTGCCTCAAGTTTCTACCTAAAGAATAGTTTAACATGAAGCTTAGAATGGAAGCTATGAACATTTCGTGAAACGGTTTTGAAGGTTAAAAATACGGCCTGTAATAGGGAGGGCAAGCATATGGGCGGCATCCGTATGGCGGATAATATGGATATGGTGGATAAGGGTATGGTGGTCTGAATGCACCGTAAAATAGCGGAGCAACGGCTAACCCTGTTAAAAATGGTATAAATGGTCCGACAAAGCGCTGATCTCTTTGTCCTGCGTGAGGTATAGTTCTGTACATTCCTTGATGATTAAAGAGTTGGTTTTGATGCATAGGTGACTCTCCTTTCACTATAGACTCTTTAATCAGTCTATGTGAATGTGGGTGATGTTGAGTCTGTCCTTTTAAGTATCGTCTATATTTATACTTAATATTGAATTTTCAATTCTTTCACATAAGCTCCGATATACAAAAGGATTGAAGGTGTAAGGATGTTTCCGTTTGCTTTATTAGAGTGTAAGATGGGTATGGAAAGCGAGTCGTTTCTAAGCCCCCCTAACACTCAATAAATGTAAAGGCTCCATTTAAATCCTATTGTGTCAGTTGCAAGTCTCCCATATTACTATCCTATTCTTGAAGAAAGCTATTAAAAACATCACGACAAAACTTTAATAGAGCCTACGGAAAAAGACTACTTTCGTGTGAAAGTAGTCTAAGTTTGTTTAAGCGTATGGATGGTGTATTCGGGCCGGCATAGGAATCTATATGGTTCACGAGTGGTACCAATACCACGGCTAACGTATATAGATAGTGGGTAATTGCCTGTTTTGTACCAACCTTCAACATACCGTTCAGCGAGTGGAGGAGTAATAAGGTGTCCGATGAAGGGGATTTGTACTTGGCCACCGTGACTATGTCCTGAAAGCTGTACATCTACTTCATATTGTTTAACTGATTCTGCGTAATCTGGTTCGTGACAAAGAAGTAGAGTGAAAAAGTCTCTTTCTCTTCCTTGTAGCGCGTTGGCAATATTCGGCCTTCCGAGCATAACGTCATCAAGGCCAGCTAATAAAATTTGATTACCTTGCTCTTCAATAAGAGTTTGACTATTTTGGAGGAGTTGAAAGCCAGCTTTCTTCATTGTATCGGCTATTATTTCTGTTCCATAGCCACCGTGATCGTGATTTCCATAAATCCAAAACTTGCCCATTGGAGCATCCAATCTGCTTAATATAGTTGCTACTTTCTCAAAAGTAAGAGTTGGCACTTCGTCTGGAGCGTCAATTAGGTCCCCGGTAAATAGTAACAAATCAGGCTGTTGCGCCTGAATGGATGTTACTAGTTTTTCAAACTGTGCTAGATCGTAATGAAAACCAATATGTGTATCGCTAAATTGTAAAATCCTTTTGTTATGGAAAGAGGATGGTATACGAGAAGATTCAATGACCTCTTCTTGAACTGTAAGCATGGAAGGCTCAATATGTCTAGCATAATAATAGGTCCCTCCACCAATCCCGAACAAGCTTAAAACGCTACCAAAAAGGCGCTTCATGAATGTTCGACGAGTAATAGGTTTTGACATAAGTTGTTCACGCCTTTTTACGAATCTGTTAATCCCTTAAGTAGGGATAGTAGCATTATAGCATGTATGTTTATTTAAATTGGAAAATTTCCTGAGATGAAATGAAATTGAAAAAATACACAACTTTGAAAGGGTTTTCAACAGTTTATAAAGAATTCATACAAAAAGGAGGAATAGCTGATGAAAGACGAGGTCGTTATTGTTACAGGTGGATCAAGTGGAATGGGGAAATACATGGCTCAAAAATTTGCCAATGAAGGCGCTAATGTAGTCATTACTGGACGTAATCAGGAACGGTTAGACCAAGCAAAGAGTGAGATTATGATCGGCGCAGAAGGTTCCGTACATACGATAGTGATGGATGTAAGAAAACCTGAGGATGTAGAACGAATGATAAAAGAGACCGTTGAAACATATGGAGGTCTCCATCATTTAGTTAATAATGCTGCAGGAAATTTCATTTGTCCCGCTGATAAGTTGTCCGTTAATGGATGGAACTCGGTTATTGATATTGTATTAAATGGAACGTTTTATTGCTGTCGTGCCGCAGGGGACTATTGGATGAAAGAGGGAATAAAAGGAAACATTTTGAACATGGTCGCTACATATGCATGGGATGCTGGAGCAGGAGTTATACATTCTGCAGCTGCAAAATCGGGTGTTCTTTCAATCACGCGTACATTAGCTGTTGAATGGGGATACAAATACGGTATTCGGACGAATGCGATTGCCCCTGGGCCTATTGAACGTACTGGAGGAGCTGATAAGTTATTTGAGTCAGAAGAAGCGGCAAAGAGAACCTTGGAGTCAGTTCCATTGAAACGGTTAGGGCAACCTGAAGAAATAGCTGAATTAGCTCATTTCATTCTTTCAGATAAAGCTTCTTATATGAATGGAGAAGTTGTTACATTAGACGGTGGTCAGTGGTTAAATAAATTCCCGTTTTAATTTAAGTGTCTAAAAAAGTGGGTCATACGTAAAAAGAGGCAACTCTAAGGAGTTGCCTCTTTCTTATATTACATAAAAGAAAATGGTGAAGAAATGCATAGCTGATCCGGCCAGCACGAATAAGTGCCACACAGCGTGGTGAAATGTAAAACTTCTCCAGACATAAAAGATTGTCCCGACAGAATACAGCACGCCGCCGACAACCAAAAGAACTAATCCCCCAAAAGCAAGTTTTGTAGCAAGAGGATTCCAAGCAAGAACAATAATCCACCCCATTAATACGTAAAAGACAGTAGATAAAACAACAAATTTCTTAACAAAGAAAAATTTGAACACGACTCCGAAAATCGCTATTCCCCATACAATACCAAACAACGTCCAACCGAGTGTACCTCGTAAAACGACAAGTAATAAAGGAGTGTACGTGCCTGCAATAAACAGGTAGATTGCAGCATGGTCAAAGATCTCGAATAGGTCTTTCCATTTTCCTTCTGGCATTCCGTGTACCATCGTTGATGATAGGTACAAGAAGATCATTGTTGCTCCATAGATGGATACAGATACAATGTGCCATGCATTGCCATTTATAGACGCATTAACGACTAAGAGGACTAAAGCAGCAATGCTTAATAAGACTCCAATCCCGTGTGTAACAGCATTCACAATTTCTTCGCGCCTTGTATACGTATGTGTTTCCACATTCAGAACCTACCTCATAAATATAATTTATTTAATTATAACGCTTTTTAACCATTTCTACCAAATGTTTCTCTCTGCTTTATTTAGTTTAGTTGATAAAGATTAGAAAATATCAATAAATATATAATTTAATTAAATAATAGGAAACACTAAAAGTAATACGAAAAGGAGTGAGTACATATGAAAAAATGGATTGTTTATATCGTTGCTACCGTAATGATGGGATTTGCTGTAATCCCTCCCACTTATGCACATGAGTATAAAGAAGATTGTCATCAACATCATCACAAAACAGAGGCAAAGCAAGCTCTCATTGACGAATTAGGGCTTACAGAGGAAGAGTTTAATAAGTATCAAGAGGAGGGTCACACTTTAAGGGAGGTCATCATAAAAGCTGGAAAGACGCCTGAAGAAATAAAGCAGTCTTTAAAGAAAAAGCATGAAGAATCATTACAGAAGAAAGTGGATGAAGAGTGGATGACAGAAAAGAAGAAACAAGCAATTTTACAGAAATTTGATGAGAACTTCGAAAAACACCTTGATCATAAACGTACTAGTTATAAAAAAGAAGATTGATGAAAGTAAAAGGCCAGTTTTGTTGCTGGTCTTTTTTGATTCAATCTTTTAACTGCACCTATCTCTTTTCACATAATTCCGATAAAATAGTATAATAGAGTAAGCGTTTATAGTGAAATTCTTGAGATAACCAGGAGGGATGCGCGCGTGGATCCATTAGATGTAGTCAGTCACTTAGAAAGAGTCAAACCTGTGTACCAGCCTGTATTCTCTGCCGTGAAGCATGATATTATCGGATACGAAATATTAGGGAGATATTGGCATGAGGGCGAATGGGTTAGTTTAGGTGGGTTCTTTCATGATGCCCAAGTACCAGAAGATTTTAAATTAGAAGTTGATCAACATATTCTTCATCTTGCTATTGAAGATATGGTAGAACACGATATGAAAGGCGATTTATTTATTAATCGCAATGCAAAACAACTTATGCTTGAGAGTGGAGAGCCATTACTTACAACTTTACACCACTATGAAGAAAAAGGGTTTGATATGAGTCGGATTGTTCTTGAGATTACAGAGCACGATTTTGATGAGGACTTTGAAATGTTGAATCATTTACTGCTTTATTACAAAACATACGGCATACAAATTGCAGTTGACCATGTCGGTGCTAAAAGCTCTAACTTAGACAGGTTGCGGCAGTTGGAGCCTCATATTCTTAAAGTTGATTCAAAGATTCTATCAGGTGTAGATTCAAGCGGTTATCAAGATATTATTTATTCTCTTTCTATGCTTGCTAGAAGAATTGGAGCAGCACTTATATTTGAGAATATCGAAGATGCTTATCAATTATATTATGCTTGGAAGCATGGCGGGCGTTACTATCAAGGATTTTATTTAGCTCGACCTTCTTTTTCATTTCTTGAGCCCTTTAGTCAACAGCCACTTATAAAAGAACACGTAGACGGGTTTATTAAACGAGAGAAGAACTTAATAGAGGAAAGGCTTGCCCACGTATTAAAGTGGGACCAACGAACAAGAGGACTGTTGGATCATTGGGACGGCCCAAAGAGGGTAGACTCTTTTCTTGAGAAGGTAACAAGATATTTCGATGAAGAAAGCTTCCGTATGTATGTATGCGACAGTAATGGGCGTCAAATCTCATCTAACTTTAGGAAGCGTGAAGAAACATGGAAAAAAGAAACTGATATACTAGGAACAAACTGGGCGTTTCGTCCTTATTTCCTTGAGAATATGGTCCAAATGAGGCTTTGGAATAAAGGGAGGTTATCTGATTTATATTCTGATATCGAAACAAGAGAAATGATCCGGACCTTCAGCTTTCCACTCTCTGACCATCATTACATATTTATTGATATTAAATATGCCTATATTTACGATCACGAATCTTTGTTGATTTAAATATCTAGTTTATTTAATGGGGGATTATTCAAAATTTAGCCAGGGGTGGCTGGGGAACGGGGAGACTCCCGCGGGAGAAAGAGGTCGACGAGAGACAGCAGGGTGGTTTTCCCGAGGAGGCTGCTAACAGGTAGAGGAAGTTCGACTAAGGTCGTCACGTCGTGTGGGGCCGCGGTAAGCGAGTCGTTCCCCAGTCACCCCAACTACTTAAAAACGTTACGGCCCAATCCACATAAACATAGTACTGTATACAAAAAAGAGCTTGGTGATCCAAGCTCTTTTTTATTAATTACAACAGTCATCATCCTCATGCGGAAGCACTGACTGACCTTCTATTTGAATAGTGGAGTGGGTGATGTGATAGTCGTTTTTTAATAAACCAACGGCTTTTTGTAGTAAAAGGTCTCGTTCACAGTCTTGATCGACTACAATATGACAACTCAAAGCTGGAAATTCGCTTGTAATGGACCATACGTGTAAATCGTGAACATCAACTACATTAGGTAATCCCTTTAAGGAGTTATGCAGTTCTTCGACATCAATTCCTTTTGGCTTACCTTCCATTAAAACATGGAAAGAATCTTTTGCCACTCGATAACCGCTCGTTATAATAAGTAAGGCTACAAGAACACTTGCGATTGGGTCTGCTATATTCCAGTTAAAGAAATAAATTAAAAGTCCAGCAATAATAGCGCCAACGGAACCAAGCAGATCTCCTAGGACGTGTAAGAAGGCACTGCGAAGATTTAGATTTTCCTCTGTGTCCCCTCTCATTAAGATCCAAGCTACAAGTATATTCACTATTAGACCAATAATGGCAACGATCATCATTCCCATACTGACGTTTGGTGGATCTAGAAAGCGTTGATAAGCTTCCCAAAATATATAAAGGGAAATAACGATTAAAGTTATCCCGTTTAAAAAGGCGGCTAAAATTTCAAACCGTTTATATCCATACGTTTTTGCCTTCGTGGCTGATCTTTCTCCGATTTTAAATGCCACTAAACTCAATCCTAGTGCTGCAGCGTCACTTAACATATGTCCAGCATCTGAGAGAAGAGCAAGGCTGTTAGTTATAAGTCCCCCTATGACTTCAACTATCATAAATCCAAATATAAGAATAAAACTCCATAATAAAGCTGTTTTATTAGCGCCATGTCCATGGTTGTGTCCGTGGTCGTGAGAGTGTCCCATGAGTGTACCTCCTGTTTAAGTGTGTTTAGCGTGTTCGATCGCCTGGTTTAGTAAATGAAAGACATGATGATCCTCAGGGGAGTAATAGTATGTTGTTTTATGTCTTCTATACTTAATGAGTCGCTGCTGCTTCAAATAACGTAACTGATGAGAAACGGTAGATTGTTGAAGACCTAGAGATTCTGCAATCTCATTAACAGAACATTCTTTATAAAATAACAAATGCAATATGCGTATCCTTGTTTGATCTGAAAGTGCTTTGAACGTTTGAGTTGTTTTAACAAGCGTGTCTTCTTTCAAATCTTGATTATGGTTATTCATATCCATCCTCCTAAATATCTGTATATGATCATATACTCATATTAACTCCATATTTTCTAAAGTCGAATGTTAGAATCTATCGTATTGTTTCCCCAAAAATAAGCAAAATATGCTGATAAATTTAAATTATGTTTGAAATATTCACTACTTCGCCAAGTATCTCCAATATGTGTTTCGTTCCTATACAAAGGTTAGGGATGCTTGTCTACCATTGGGGGGATTTTACGAACGAAAGTACCTACACTGCATACTGTATATTGATAGAATAAAGATAAAGAAAAGAGAGGAATGCTTATGCATTATCACTGTGATCGATGCTGTGTGTTGTCTACACAGAATAAGCAATGTCCTGCTTGTGGGCATGATGGTTTAAAGCCTATTAAGATTGAGGTTCATAACAATTCACAAGAAAAAAAGTAGGTCTTAGAGGGTGTGCCTTACTAGCAAAAATGTCTAATATAAGGTGCGCCCTGGTTTAAATTAAAGGGGGATGGGGTATGAGAAAGTCGTTATTGTTCGGAGTAGTTCTTATGCTTGCGATTGTATTTTTATCATTTAAAACGGTACAAGCAGGTCAAGACCGTGACGTCGAATGGCAACAAATTCTCAAAGAAGCCCATCAAGTACAGTCAGAACATGCTTCGAAACAGTCTACTTATAGCGAGATTCGAAGCTCTTTTATCGAGTTGTTCACCAAAGAGAGCATGATGACGGTCTTTACAGAGCATCTTATAATGGACGGGGAAATGTTTCAATTTGGTGGAACTGACTTTTCGCCTTACGTAATTCCAAAGAATATAGAAGGTTTCTCGGTCATAAAAAAACAAAAACACCAAATTATCATTAAGGAAGAAAAGAAGGAAGGATCTGAGCTCTTAGGTGAAAGTGAAATTAGAAGAATCATTACGATTTCCAAAACAGATGAAGGTTGGCGGATCTCAAATCTTGATTGGGATAAAGAGGTGTAAGTTATGTTATCGTTTTCTTATAGATTGTGTTATAATATTCTTCGGGATTTATAGAGCATATAACAATTGCTTACTCCTCCGTGTGTGAACAAGAAGGAGTGTACGAACGTATGATTAGTTTGCAAAGAGAAGAATTAGAGAAGTATTATGTAGGAGAATTGATGATTCCCTCGGAGATTGTAGCTCATGTTCAAGGAGGTAATCCTCTTGAACACGCGCTATTAGTACTTGTGAAATCAGGATATTCTGCTGTTCCAGTTCTAGATGCAAAATACAGATTACAAGGAACAATTAGTAAAACCATCATAATCGAAAATATGCTAGGAGTAGAGCAATTTGAGCTCGACAAACTATCTTCTGTACGCGTAGAAGAAGTTATGAATACAGATATTCCGTGTTTAAAGAAAGAGGATAGTTTTTCAAAAGCGTTAGGTGAAGTAGTCAACCATCCATTCGTATGTGTAGCTGATGAAAATGGATATTTCGACGGAATTCTAACAAGAAGAGCCATCTTAAAACCATTAAACAAACACTTTCACACTTATAACAATAAAATGTAGCAGATAAGAGGTGTTCTCTTTTGAGGACGCCTCTGTTTTTTATAGATAGGAGGTGAGATAATTGGAAGCGCATACATCGATTGCACCAAACCAAAAGACGTCTAAAAGACCCCTTGTGCTCGCTTCAATTATGCTAGCGATGTTTTTGGCAGCGATAGAAGCTACGATTGTCTCTACAGCAATGCCAAGTATTGTAGCAGCGCTTGGAGGATTCTCTCTATATAGTTGGGTGTTTTCAGCTTACTTATTAACAAATGCCAGCACGGTTTTAATTTTTGGGAAACTTTCCGATTTGTTTGGGAGAAAGCCTATATTCTTAATTGGAATTAGTTTATTTTTAACGGGCTCCTTGCTCTGTGGTTTTGCTACTTCAATGACTACTCTTATCGTATTTCGTTTTCTGCAAGGAATCGGTGCAGGGGCTCTTATGCCCATAGCATCTACCATTGTAGGAGACCTTTACACCAAAGAGGAGCGAGCCCAAATACAGGGCTACCTTTCTAGCGTATGGGGAATTTCAGCTGTAACAGGTCCTGCTCTTGGGGGTTTTTTCGTAGACTACTTAAATTGGCGCTACGTGTTTTGGATGAACCTACCTTTAGGAGTATTAGCTATAATTGGAGTAGTATGGTTCTTCCATGAAAATGTCGAGAAAAAGAGCCATTCAATTGACTTTGCAGGTTCAGCTTTACTGATGATCGGAATTTCATCATTAATGGTCCTTTTAGTAGAAGGGGGGATAGGTATACCTTGGCAATCTCCATTAGCTATAGGGTTATTGCTGATATTTGGCATATGCTTGATCGGTTTTTATATTCAAGAAAAGCGTGCGCTTGATCCAATGATGCCATTTTCTATATGGGAATACCGCTCTATTACGATTGCGAATGTAACATCTCTTATTACGGGTATGATTCTAATAGGTGTATCAAGCTATCTTCCGGCTTTCGTTCAAGGCGTTATGGGAATGTCGGCAACGGTTGCTGGTTTTACGCTCACCACAATGTCCATTGGATGGCCTGTTTCATCTATGATTGCAGGTCGCCTGCTATTAAAAATAGGGTTCCGTGCAACTTCTCTAATTGGAGGGGTAGCTTTGGTTGTGGGAGGACTCTTCTTCTTCCTTTTATCTCCTGACAAGGGCCCTGTCTGGGCAGCGATAGGATCGTTCTTCATTGGGATAGGTATGGGAATGTCAACCACTTCATTTATTGTTTCTATTCAAAGTACAGTGGACTGGAAGACCCGAGGAATTGCTACTGCCTCTAATATGTTTATGAGAAGTATTGGAAGTGCAATAGGAGCTGCAATCCTTGGTGGGGTGCTAAATAGTGTCATTCAGACGACAATTGAAGAGAAACAGTTAGGCGAATCAGTTACACTTGATACGGTTAACCAACTGCTAGACAAAGAAGGAAGAGCTAATTTGTCTTCAAGTACACAAGTCGCGCTAAAGGAGGCTCTAACGCTTGGTTTACACCAAGTATATTTAGGCTTATTGGTTTTGGCAGTTATCTCACTCGTATTGATATTATTTTTGCCAAAAGGTGAAAAAACCTAATGCCTTGTCACCCCCTCTTGAGTCTGATAAAGTAGTAAAATAACGTTGTACTACATAAAGGAGGAGCAGCCATGGAAATGATGGATGCAAACGAAATTATTTCGTTTATTTCAAATAGTAAGAAATCTACACCAGTGAAAGTATATGTTAAAGGGGAAAACCTAAAGTCAATTGATTTTGGCGAAACGGTTAAAGCCTTTGTTGATAATGAAACAGGCGTTCTATTCGGTGAGTGGAAAGATGTTGAACCTGCATTAGAAAGTAATAAAGGTTCTATTGAAGATTACGTGATTGAAAATGATCGCCGTAACTCTGCAATCCCAACACTTGATCTAAAGAACATAAATGCTCGTATTGAGCCTGGTGCGATTATTCGTGATCAGGTTGAAATTGGTGATGGAGCCGTTATTATGCTTGGCGCTGCCATTAATATTGGTTCTGTAGTAGGCGAAGGTACAATGATCGACATGAACGTTGTGCTTGGTGGACGTGCTACAGTCGGTAAGAACTGCCACATTGGTGCAGGAGCTGTATTAGCAGGAGTTATTGAACCACCTTCCGCCAAACCAGTTGTAGTAGAAGACGAAGTAGTAGTTGGTGCTAACGCTGTAATTTTAGAGGGCGTGACGGTAGGTAAAGGTTCTGTTGTAGCAGCAGGTTCTATCGTGACTCAAGATGTTCCTCCGAACACAGTTGTGGCAGGAACGCCTGCTAAAGTCATCAAAGAAATTGATGAGCAAACTAAAGGGAAGACAGAAATCAAACAAGAATTGCGCAAATTAGATAATTAATTAGTATGAGGTTCTCCTTAGGGGGAGCCTCATTTTTAAAGAGGTGACAAGAGATGAACAGTGAAGCTTTACAGAAGGTTCGCAGAGATCTTCATAAGATCCCTGAACTAGGTTTTCAAGAAACAAAAACTCAAGAGTACCTTCTCCAATTTATTGAAGAGCTACCGCAAGATTATATTGAGGTTAAAAAGTGGCGTACAGGACTACTAGTTAGAGTGCAGGGGACAGATCCTTCGAAGACGATTGCTTATCGCGCTGACATTGATGGACTTCCGATTGTTGAAGAAACGGGGTATGCTTTTGCCTCAACTCATGAGGGACAAATGCACGCTTGTGGTCACGACTTTCACATGACAATTGCGCTTGGAACACTTGCGCGAGTATCACAGTCGCCACCTCGTGAAAATGTTTTATTCCTTTTCCAACCCGCAGAGGAGAATCCAGGGGGAGCATTACCAATGCTTCAAAGTGAAGAGATGAAAACATGGTGGCCAGATGAAATTTTTGCCCTACATATTGCTCCTGAACATCCGGTAGGAACCGTAGCTACAAAAGAAGGTTTGCTATTTGCAAATACAAGTGAGTTGTACATTGATTTTAAAGGGAAAGGTGGACATGCAGCCTATCCCCATCTAACTAGAGATATGGTCCTTGCTGCGAGTCAGTACACTGTACAAGCCCAGTCGATTGTGTCCCGTGCTGTTGATCCCCTTGATTCAGCTGTTGTGACTATTGGGAAGATAACAGGGGGAACCGTACAAAATGGTATTGCGGAAACAGCTCGATTAGAAGGGACGATGCGAACATTTAAAGCTGATACCATGGATCTCCTAAAGAATAAAATAGAAGGATTAGCTAAAGGAATTGAACATAGTCATGAATGTGAAATTAAAATTGATTATGGTTCAAATTATTATCAAGTAAAAAATGATGGAACCTATATGCAACCTTTCCAGAGAATTGTGGAGGATTTGGGATATTCGTTTGTTGAGTCAAAAGCAGCCATGACAGGGGAAGACTTTGGCTATATGTTAAAAGAAATCCCTGGCTTTATGTTCTGGCTTGGTGTTGATTCTGATTATGGCCTTCATAATGGAAGTTTAAAGCCAAAAGAAGAAGCATTAGAAGTAGGGGTGAATATTGTAGAGCGGACGATCAGGTCTCTGTAAAAAAGCAAGACGTATACCCGAACTTAATGTGGATACACTACTCCTTGAAGGACTCGTTCCTAAATAAAAAGGAGGTGGGTTACTTTGGCACGAATTGGTGTAGAAGGTACCCTTTCTGACGTACGTGAAGCTTTACAATCAAAAGGTCACGATATTGTTGAATTGAAAAGTGAGCAGGATACACAAGGCTGTGATTGCTGTGTCATTTCCGGTCAAGATAAAAACGTGATGGGCATGGCTGATGCAGCTATGCAAGGATCCGTTATTAATGCGAACGGGATGACAGCAGAAGAAGTTTGCCAAGCTGTAGACTCTCGCGGCCAGCAACAATAATAAATAGCTGAGCCACTATTGTGGTTCAGCTATTTTTTTATACCTAACGAGACGTTCAGTATCCCTTTTGTATTCTAAGGGGGAAATTCGTAATAGAAGATTGATGCTGTAAAGGGAGAGTTCTGATGATTACATTAAATTTAATTTTGGTAGCTCTACTTATCGTTTTAACAGCTTTTTTTGTTATTAGCGAGTTTGCCATTGTGAAGGTGCGGAGGTCTAAGGTTGAATCGAGAGTAAAAGAAGGTGACAAAAAAGCAGAAGCTGTTCTTCATTTATTAGACCGATTAGATGATTATTTATCGGCTTGTCAACTAGGTATTACCATAACCTCACTAGGTCTTGGGTGGTTAGGTGAGCCAACTGTAGATAAACTATTACATCCTTTAATTGAACAATCCCCTGTTCCGGAGGCGTTAAGCCATACGATCTCCTTTGCAATTGCCTTTTTCATTATTACCTTTTTACACGTTGTTCTTGGTGAACTGGCCCCAAAGACGATTGCCATTCAAAAAGCAGAAGCAGTAACACTAATTATAGCTAAGCCACTTATATGGTTTTACAAAATCATGTTCCCATTTATATGGTTGTTAAATGGAAGTGCAAATGTATTAACAAGGATGCTCGGTTTTGCTTCAGCGAATGAATCAGATGAAGTGCATTCAGAAGATGAGTTAAGACATATTTTATCGGAAAGTTATGAACAAGGTGAAATTACACAAGCGGAATACAAGTATGTAGACCGCATTTTTGAATTTGATAATAGGACTGCCAGAGAGATTATGGTACCACGAACAGAAGTAGTCGTTGTAGATATAAATGATACGATGAAAGTTAATATGGAAATCATGCGTGACGAGCGATACACCAGATACCCTGTTATAGATGAAGATAAAGATGACATTGTCGGTGTTATCCATATGAAAGAACTGTTCTATGATGATTGTAATGAGTCGAGTGACATTTTATCTTATGTAAGACCTGTTCCGAAAATCTTCGAAAACGTGCCTCTTAGGGATTTGTTGCTTAAAATGCAAAAAGACCATATTCATTTAGCTGTCCTTGTGGATGAATATGGCGGAACATCTGGTATTGTAACGGTTGAAGATATTTTAGAGGAGATTGTTGGAGAGATTCGTGATGAATTCGATAACGAAGAAGAATTACCTATGGATACGCTTGAAAATGGACATAAATTGTTAGATGGGAAAATGGCCATTCAAGATGTAAACGATTATTTTGACCTTGACCTTGATCATGATGATGTAGACACAATTTCTGGCTGGTTCTTAACTCAAAATATTAATTCAGTAGAAGGGACAGAGATTAATGTAAGTGGCTACCGTCTGAAAGTCAAAGAAATGGATGATTCCCATATACAAAAAATAGAGTTATGGAAAATAGAAAGGGAATGAGCTCTGTTTGCTCATTCCCACTTTGTATTAGCTTTCTTTTTTCTCGATATAAACTTGATGTGGGAATGGAATTTCAATTCCTGCTTCATCAAATGCTTCTTTCATCCGTTTTCGTAAGTCACGCTCAACAGCCCATTGTTGCATGTTTTCCGTTTGTCCAAGAACGCGAAGGACAACATCGGAAGAACCAAGGCTTTGAACACCTAGTACGTTTGGGCCTTCTTTGAAACGCTCATCATTTTGAGCGAACTCATCACATACATTTTGAAGTACCTGCATAGCTTCATCAATGTTCTCATCATAGGCAATGCCAATATCAACAAGCGCGCGCATATTCCCGCGTGAATGGTTACTAACAGTAGAGATGTGACGGTTCGGCACAAAATTTAATGTCCCGTCAAAGCTTCTAATCTTCGTTGTACGAAGACCAATCTCTTCAACAACACCATTCATTCCACCGGCTGTTACATACTCATCTACCTCAACTTGCTTCTCTAATAATAGGAAGAAACCAGTAACAACGTCACTAACAAGACCTTGAGCACCAAACCCAATAGCCAGCCCAATAATACCAGCCCCGGCAATTAACGGAGCAAGGTTAATATCTAATAAGCCAAAAATCGTTGCGATTAGGATGAAACCTAATACATACGAATAAATACTAATCATGAGTTTTTCCAACGTCTTAGCTCTTGCTTCTGTAAGCTTTTGATTATTACCAGCTTTATAAAGAGAGCGTTGGATTAGTTTCTTCCCAATAGGAGAAATAATTAAGTAAACAAGTAAAACTAATACAATTTTTAATGCAATCATTGAGATATTGACAAAGTCAATATTACCTAAAAAATCAAGCATCGTATACTCCTTTCCCTAACCACATACAATTTTTAATACGTTTTCTATCATACCTCAAGGTGGTAGATTCCATCAAATAGAAAATGGTTCATTTAAACGCATCCAGTAACGCTGTTCCATATAAGCCCCCTTACGCTGAACACTAGAAGCTGAGAAACTGTATGTGAAGATAGGTCCGTTACGCTTGTCGAGTGGTTGGGGAGTATGGGAAAGCGAGTGATTTCCCGAACCGGCTTACTCTCAAATAACGCAAGCGGAAATATTCTCTCATTTTCGAGTCTTCGACAACCCTGCCCTTTTATGGAATATAAGGGGAGGGTAGAGTTTTGAATATGTTAGAAATAAAAATTTTCAAAAAAATAAGTCAAATGGGTGGAAATTTATTTCGGAACTCGATATATTTATATGTACGTGAAAAATTTTACATTAAAAGGAGGGGTCATTTTGGATACATTTAAAAAGCTAAAAATGTATTACTTACCATTCAAACGGTATTTCTTTATATCCTTATTTTTTCTGCTTATTGTAACAGGGGTAACGGTGGTCTATCCCATTGTATTGAAGTACACGATTGATGATGTCGTAGATCCAGGACGTTATAATCTTATACCATATTTAGCAGCTATATTCTTTGGTCTTATGATTCTAAAAGGAGTAGCGACTTACATTCAACAATACTTAGGGGATTTATTTGGAATAAAATCAGTTTATACCCTTCGAGATGGTCTTTATAAAAAGCTTCAGCGCTTACCATTTCGTTATTATGATAATGCTCGTACGGGAGATTTGATGTCTCGTCTGACAGCTGATGTAGAAGCGTTCCGTTTCTTTTTATCTTTTGGGTTTGCAGAATTTATTAGGATTGTTTCCTTAATAGTCATAAGTTTAAGCGTAATGTTCTATTATTCTATCCCCCTTGCATTAGTAACGATGGCCTCTATGCCATTCTTGGCAGTAGTAGTCTACCGTTTTGATAAAAGAGTACACCCCGCCTTTAGAGGGATTCGTAAAGCGTTTGGTCGGTTGAATACACGTGTTCAAGAGAATATTAGTGGAATGAATACGGTGAAATCATTGTCACGAGAAGATTTTGAAGTAGGACGATTCACAGATAAAAACGATGACTATCGTCAGAATTATCTTTCTACCTCAAATATTTGGGCTAAGTATTTCCCGCTTATGGAGTTTATAGGGAATATTAGCGTTGTAGCGTTATTAGGTTTCGGTGGCTATTTGTATATTCAAGGTGAGGTAACAATTGGAGTGCTGGTGGCTTTCTTTAACCTAATCTGGTACATTCTAGGGCCACTTATGAACTTTGGATTCGTAATTAATTTGTTTTCTCAATCAAAAGCTTCAGGAGAACGATTATTAGAGATTCTTGAAGCAACAGAAGACATTCAAGAGATCCCGGAAGCCATTCGTCAAAAACGATTGAATGGCCATGTGACGTTTAAGGACGTTACGCTTTCTTATGAGGAAGATGATGATTCAGCATTGAAAGATATAAGCTTTGACGCTCCACCTGGGAAAACCATTGGCTTGATCGGAGCTACTGGGTCTGGAAAAACAAGTATTACTCAGCTAATCACTCGTTTTTATGAGCCTGAACAAGGTCAAGTTTTAGTGGACGGGAAGCCTGTTCAAAATTATGGTCTGAAAGAATTAAGGAGTAATATCGGATTTGTTCTACAAGAATCTTTCTTATTCTCTACAACGATTAAAGAGAATATTGCGTATGGAAATCCAGAAGCTTCAATGGAAGACATTATTGATGCAGCTAAAAGAGCACAGGCACATGACTTTATTCTCGAAATGCCGAATGGTTACGATACTTTATTAGGAGAACGAGGTATGGGGCTATCCGGTGGTCAAAAGCAGCGCGTTGCCATTGCTCGTGCGATCTTAATTGATCCGAGTATTCTTGTGCTGGATGATGCAACATCGGCAGTTGATATGGAAACAGAACTGCAAATTCAAAAAGCATTAAAAGAGGTAATGGAAGGTCGTACAACATTTATCATTGCTCACCGTATATCATCTTTAAAACACGCGGATGAAATTTTAGTTTTAGAAGATGGTCGAATCGTAGAGCGTGGTGTTCATGATGAGTTATTAGGCAACGGAGGTCCGTACCAGCGTATCTATGATATACAATATCAAGATAAAGAAGCTATATTGCAAGCTTCAAGTCAAGTCTAAGGGGGGAGAAAGATGGCGAAAGCACCAAAGCAAGAATACAAGAGTCCTCATTTACAACGGTTCAAATATACACAAGACCAAGCAATCGAAAAGCAGTTTAACTGGAAGCAAATGGCTCGTATGCTTCAATATGTAAAGCCTTATTCTAAACGGCTGTTACCAGCTGCTATCATAGCGATGCTCATTTCCACCATCGTAAGGCTTATAGTTCCAGTGTTAATTGGTAAAGTTGCGATTGATATGGCTATAAAAGGGGAAGATCCTAATCTTTTAGTTCAACTTGTTGTAGGAATCTCCATTTTATACGTGCTGAGCTATGTGGGGAACACGTTACGTATAAGGTGGGTAAATATTTTAGGGCAGAATGTCATATACGACTTACGTAAACATTTGTTCTCCCACGTTCAACGATTGAGTCATAAGTTTTTTGATAACCGATCAGCGGGATCGATTCTCGTTCGAATTATGAACGATATTAACTCACTTCAAGAACTGTTCACCAACGGAATTATCAATTTGTTAATGGACGTCGTAACTTTAATTGGTATTGTTGTTATCCTGCTAGTATTGAGTCCTAAGCTTGCGCTAGCGATTATGGTTATCTTGCCGATTATGTTCTTTATTTCAACCAAACTTAGACGAAATATTCGTAGGTCTTGGCAAGATGTTCGCATACAGCAGTCTCGTTTAAATTCTCATTTAAATGAAAGTATACAAGGGATTCGGATAACTCAGTCATTTTCACAGGAGAAAGAGAATACTGAGTATTTTGACGGGGTCAATAGTGACAACTTTGAATCTTGGCGTAATGCAACTAAGAAAAGTGCGATGTTCCGCCCGTTTGTAGAAATGAGTAACGCAGTCGGAACGGTTATCCTTATTTCGTATGGTGCGTTCCTCATCATTAATGGGCAAATAACAGTAGGTACTTTTGTTACGTTCTCGACCTTCTTGGGTATGTTCTGGGAACCAATCTCAAGACTTGGTCAAATGTATAACCAGCTTCTAATGGCGATGGCTGCTTCAGAGCGTATATTTGAATTTTTAGATGAAGAGCCTAATGTTGAAGAGCGAAAAGATGCGATTGAATTGAAAGACATGAGAGGGCACATTGATTTTGATCATGTCCGTTTCTCTTATGACGAAGATCGCGTTGCTTTACATGACATCTCTTTAGAAATTAAGCAAGGTCAGACAGTAGCTCTTGTTGGTCATACTGGTAGCGGTAAATCAACAATTGCCAATCTTATTAGTCGTTTTTATGACCCTACGAACGGGTCTGTTAAAATAGACGGGCAAGATTTGAGAGATGTCAAGTTAAATAGCGTCAGGCAACAAATTAGTGTAGTTCTACAAGATACATTCATATTCTCAGGAACGATTATGGAGAATATTCGATTTGGACGTCCGGATGCTACAGATGAAGAAGTTATGGAATCTGCTAAAGTAGTCGGGGCTGATGGCTTTATTCAACGGCTTGCAAATGGTTATGAGACGGAGGTAGAGGAAAGGGGAAATATACTCTCTGCTGGGGAACGTCAACTATTATCCTTCGCCAGGGCATTGCTGGCTGATCCAAAAATATTAATATTAGATGAAGCAACCTCATCAATAGATACAGAAACAGAAGTGAAAATTCAAGAAGCGTTAAACCGTTTATTAAAAGGTAGAACAGCAATAATTATCGCTCACCGCTTGTCTACGATCCGTGACGCCGATAATATCATAGTGCTTGAACACGGCAGGATTTTAGAACAAGGGAATCATAGTGAGTTGATGGAGCAAAAAGGAGAGTACTTTGATTTAGTAAAGACTCAATTCCAAATGCTTGATGCGATGTAATCTCTAAAAAAACCTCTAACTTTATAAAAAGTTAGAGGTTTATTCTTGTGTAATTAGGTTTAATTTCTAAACTAGGACAGAGCTAGGACACCGTTTGTTGTAAACGAGACCTTTTACTTTAATAAGTTCTGGTCTTTCGAACCTCCCCTAATTGGAGAGTGGGCATATTTTTTGAAAAGAATAATGGTAGATCGTTATAATATCTGAAAATGAAGTTAGAAGGAAGGGGATTGCTAATCACTTGATTGACAGTAAACATGAAAGAGAAGCTTTTTTTATTTAAATGAGTTTGTGAAATGTGTCACAAAACTGTCATTCGTTCATTCCCAACGGGCTAGTTAGAGGGTTTATACTATTATTACGATGGAAATAGAGTAATGAAATAATAAAATAATAATGAACTTTACTTATATAGGGGAGGTCATACTCAATGGAATTAGATAGTGCCATGATGAGCCGGATGTTAACGAGTTTAACACTGGTTTTCCATATTATATTTGCAACAGTAGGTGTTGGGATCCCAGTCATGATCTCAATAGCTGAATTTATAGGTATTAAGAAGAAGGATGCTAATTACACATTGCTTGCAAGAAGGTGGACGCGTGGTTTCACCATTACTGTTGCGGTAGGTGTTGTAACTGGTACTGCCATAGGGCTACAGCTTTCTTTGTTATGGCCTAAATTTATGCAGTTTGCCGGAAATGTCATAGCACTTCCTTTATTTATGGAGACATTTGCATTTTTCTTTGAAGCTATATTTTTAGGAATCTACTTGTATACATGGGACCGTTTCAAAAATCCAATTTACCACTGGTTACTCTCCATACCAGTTGTAATAGGTGCTACAATGTCTGCTTTCTTTATTACCACTGTGAATGCGTTTATGAATACACCACAAGGATTTGACCTTGAAGGTCGAACGCTTACGAATGTCGACCCTTTAGCAGCTATGTTTAATCCCGCAACACCAACGAAAGTGTTTCACGTCGTATCTTCAAGCTACTTAACATCTGCTGCAATACTAGCAGCTATAGCAGCTTTTGCGATCTTGAAAAAGAATGCTTCTGACTATCATAAGAAGGCCTTGAAACTTACGATGATAGCTACGTTTATTTTTGCTATTACTACAGCTATTGCCGGAGACCTCTCAGCTAAATTCCTAGCTAATGAACAGCCAGAGAAATTAGCAGCAGCGGAATGGCACTTTGAGACAGAGAAGAATGCGGATTTAATCTTATTTGGAACGTTGAATGAAGATAATGAAGTGGAAAATGCACTTCGTCTTCCTAATGCATTAAGCTTCCTTGCTCATGGATCATTTGACAGTGAAGTAACGGGTTTAAATGAATTTCCAGAAGATGAAACACCTCCACTATGGATTCATTACATGTTTGACCTTATGGTGATGCTTGGAATGTACGCTTTAGGCGTTTCCTTCTTGTACTTGCTGTTCTCAAAACTTAAGAAGTGGAATGAGAATAATAAATGGCTTCTATGGCTTATTGTCATTAATGGACCTGGTGCAATGCTTGCTATTGAGTTTGGTTGGATCTTTGCGGAAGTAGGCCGCCAACCTTGGATATTGAGAGGGTTTATGAAGGTGGCAGAAGGAGCGACTACTTCTCCTCACGTAGGCTGGATGTTCATACTATTTCTTGGCTTGTACATTGTACTTGGAGGAGGAGCTATATCTGTCTTACGTAAGATGTTTAAGAATAATCCCGCAGAGCTAGAGTTAGAGAAAAGGTATCCAGATGTAGCGAAGCGAGGAGGTCAAAAATGAGTTATGAAATGATAGGGATTACGGTGCTGTGGATTTTTTTATACGGCTATTTAATCGTAGCATCTGTTGACTTTGGCGCAGGCTTCTTTGCTTACTACGCCAAAACGACAAAGCAAGATCATATTATTAATCAGTTAATCAGCAGGTATCTTTCGCCGGTATGGGAAGTAACAAACGTGTTTTTTGTTTTCTTTTTCGTTGGTCTTGTAGGCTTTTTTCCGGATTCCGCCTATTACTTTGGACAGTCTTTACTCATACCAGGAAGTATTGCTATTGTTTTAATTGCAATCCGGGGTTCATTTTACGCATTTGAAAACTATGGGTCTAAGAAAAGTAATTTCTTTATGTTTTTATATGGAGCAACAGGTTTACTAATTCCAGCTTCATTAAGCACAGCCATGACCATATCAGAAGGAGGCTTTATCGAAGAAACCGAAGATGGAGTGCGCCTACTAACAGGTGAGCTGTTAACGAGTCCCTATTCATGGAGCGTGGTATTCCTTGCCATTGTATCCGTCTTGTTTATTAGTGCAGCCTTCTTAACTTACTATGCATCAAAAGCTAATGATCAGCCAGCTCTTGAATTAATGAGGAAATATACGCTTTTCTGGGGATCCCCGACTATTATCGCTAGTTTGACTACATTTATAGCTATGAGTCAGCATAACGCTCGTCATTTTGAGAATATGCTTGATTTATGGTGGATGTTTGGTCTTAGTGTGGCATTCTTTTTAGGTGCTTTACTTCTTGTTTATCAACAAAAACGTTATGGTCTAGCCTTTATATTTGTTATGTTCCAGTTTTTCTTTGCTTTCTTTGGATACGGAGCTGGGCACTTACCATATCTGTTAGAACCGTTTATTACGATAGAGAGTTCTGTTACGAATGAAGCAATGGGGCTTGCGCTTGTAATTGTATTTATTGCAGGGTTGCTTCTTCTCATCCCTTCTCTTATTCTTTTAATGCGCATGTTTTTATTTGATGCAGAATATGTAAAAGGGAAAAAGTAATTTAATGAGAGGCGTTCTTAATAAGAACGTCTCTTTATCTATGGGCTGACTTCACTTTTGTGAGCTGTGGTTGTTTTATCCGAGATGAACTTTCCATATCAAAGAGATCTATGATAATATGATGTAAGGTAAATGTGAAAGAATGGGGGAACAGGCATGAAGAAAGAATATGCAGTTATCGGTCTTGGCCGATTTGGCGGTAGTATATGTAAGGAATTAAGCCGCGAAGGAATGGAAGTTTTGGCTATAGACCTTGATGAAGATAAGGTGAATGAATATAAAGATATCGCCTCCCATGCTGTCATTGCGGACTCTACAGATGAAAACGTTCTAAAAGAATTAGGAATACGAAATATTGACCACGTAATCGTAGCCATAGGTGATAATCAGCAAGCTAGTATCCTTACTACACTAATGTTAAAGGAATTAGGTATTAAGAAGATTACTGTTAAAGCCCAAAATGATTATCACGAAAAAGTGTTAAATAAGATCGGTGCTGACCAAGTGGTTCACCCGGAACGAGATATGGGTAAACGAATTGCACATAATATCATTTCAAATAACGTTCTAGATTACTTAGAATTATCAGATGATCATTCAGTTGTAGAAGTTAAGGCCGGAAAGAAAATGATTGGAAAAACGTTAGTAGACTTGGACATTCGTGCTCGTTACGGTTGTAACGTAGTCGGCATAAAGAGAAATAAAGAAATCAATGTTTCTCCACTAGCATCAGAAGTAATTTTAGAAGAAGATGTACTCATTATTATTGGGGAAGATAAAGATATTTCTCGTTTTGAGAAGAACTTAGTAGTAGAAGATGATGAATAAAAATGTTTAGAAGACAGCGCTCTCATTTAGAGTGCTGTCTTTTTTCTATCATAAAAAAGTTTTTTTCTGCCTCAGAACGGGCATAGCATTAAAGTATTGTACTTAGAAAGGATGAATCGCTATGTTCGAAAAAAGAACTGGAGAAATTATAACCAACTTACTTATAGATGACTGGGGGATTGACCATATTTATGGGATGCCTGGAGATTCCATAAATGAACTTATGGATGATTTCCGCAGTCGTCAAGATGAACTACAATTTATTCAAGTTCGACATGAAGAAGTCGGGGCACTTGCGGCTTCATCCTATGCCAAGTTAACAGGGAAAGTTGGCGTTTGCTTATCAATTGGTGGTCCAGGGGCTACTCACCTAGTAAATGGCCTTTATGATGCAAAAGCTGACAGTGCTCCAGTACTCGCTCTTGTTGGTCAGGTTCCAAGTGAAGAAGTAGGGACAGGGGCTTTCCAAGAAGAGAATTTAGAACGTATGTTTGATGGTGTTGCTGTATTTAATAAACGGGTGCAAAGCGCACAACAGCTCCCAGACTTAGTCAATCAAGCGTTAAGGGAAGCATATGTAAACAACGGTGTATCCGTTCTTGTCATTCCAGATGATCTATCAGCTGTAAAGCAAAAGTATGAAGAGAAATTAACGTCATCTGTCTATGCAAAAACAGAAGTCTTTCCGTCTGAGAAATCCCTGATTGAAGCAAAAGAGGCAATTGCTGCTGCAGAGAAGCCTGTTATCTTAGCGGGTAAAGGTGCCGCTCATGCACAAGAGGAATTAGTGAAATTTGCAGAGACGATTCATTCCCCTGTCATTTTATCGTTATTAGCCAAAGGGATAATTCCAGACAACCATCCCCTTTGCATGGGGCAACATGGTCAAATTGGAACACAACCAGCTTATAATGCAATGAAAGATGCAGACTTGCTTCTAATGATTGGTACATCATTCCCTTATCGTGATTTTCTGCCTAAAGATACAAAGGCCATACAGATAGATATCGACCCAAGTAAAATCGGCAAACACTATCCTGTCCAAATTGGCCTTGCAGGAAGCACGAAAGATACACTTCAATGGTTGAATGATCATATAGAAACAAAGGATAATCATGAACATCTTGAAAAATATCAAAGACAGATGGATGAGTGGCGTGTAAGTATGCAAATGCAAAAGCGTGCAAACACCGATCCAATTAACGGACCTCAAGTTATGTATGAACTAGAGAAAATTATGCCTGAAGATGCCATCATATCAAGTGATGTAGGAAACGTGACGGTATGGGTCGCAAGATATCTATCTATGGTTCGCCAGAAGATGGTGATATCAGGTTGGTTAGCCACGATGGGGTGTGGTTTACCAGGTGCAATCGCCGGACAACTAGCATATCCTAATCGTCAATCTATTGCTGTATGTGGTGATGGTGGTTTTGCCATGAACATGCAGGACTTCATCACAGCGGTGAAATACAAATTACCCCTTAAAGTTATTGTTTTAAATAATAGTAAGATTGGTATGATTCAATACGAGCAGGAAGCTATGGGACACCTTCATTATGCAACAGAATTAGGTGACATGGACTTCGCTAAATTTGCAGAAAGTTGTGGTGGTGAAGGCTATCGTGTTGAGAAAAGGGAAGACCTTGAAGGAGCTATGCAAAAAGCCTTCCTCTCTGACAAACCAGCTATTATTGACGTTGCAATAGAGGACCAAGCGCCACTTCCGGGGAATATTGGATATAAGCAAGCGGTTCATTATACAGAGTATTTAATTAAAGAGTTCTTTGAAAGTGGTAAAATTGAATTACCACCGTTGAAGACAGCGACGAAACGTTTGTTTAACTAATTCTTTTCGAGTGTGGGACATATAGTTCCACACTCGTTTTTTATGACTCTGTTCAAATTTGTTGTTAGTTTTTCTACCATATAAGCCCCCTTATATGGAAGACTTGAAACTGTGATAGAGATGTATTGCGATATATGGAAAGAGGTTTCCGTCAGCTATAATGGAGCGGAAGGTGGGTCTGGAAATCACTCGCTTTCCGCGGGCGAGTTGTCGAGCCTCCTCGGGAAAACCACCCTGCGGGGTCTCGCCTACCTCTTTCTCCCGCAGGAGTCTCGCAATTTCCAGGCCCACCTTTGCCAAAGGGGGAGAGACGGAAATTCACCACGTTTGGAAGATTTGGAGGCTTTAGAGCAACTATAATAAGCTGGTCCGTTCACCTCATTAACGTCAGGGCAGGCTTGGGGACTGCGAGACTCCCGCAGGGTAAGGAGCCTAGGGGAGACCCCACAGAGAGCGAAGCGAACGAGGAGGCTTCCCAGCTCCCTGCAGGAAAGCGAGTTGTCCCCAAGCCTGCCCAACCACTCTTCAGGCAACGGACCAAACATAACCAAGTATCTTAGCCGCGAGTCTTCAACAATCTTATTATAAAGAAATAACGACAAGGGAAAAAGGAAGCCCCCATCCTAATGGATGGGGGCTTGTTGTATGACATATTGTTTTACGATTCGTATAAGGTAAACCGTTAAGAGGGTGTCTTACACTTCCATAATGATAGGTAAGACCATTGGTTTACGTTTTGTTTTCTCGTAAAGGAATGGAGCGATGGTGTCTGTGATTTCGTTCTTAATCTCAGACCACTGAGTTGTGCGTCGTTCCATAACTTTATCAAGATGCTTGGAAACAATTTTTTGAGCTTCGTTAATAAGGTCTTCTGATTCTCTCATGTAAACGAACCCGCGGGATATGATGTCAGGTCCTGAAGCAATTTTGAATTCTTTCATGTTAATGCTTACAACGACAATCACAAGTCCTTCTTCAGAAAGGATGCGGCGATCGCGGAGAACAATGTTACCGATGTCACCGATACCGCTACCATCTACATAGATGGAGCCAGATGGAATTTTACCAGCAATCATAGCATTATCTTTACCAAGGGCAAGGACATCACCGTTGTCTGCGATAAAGCAATCACTTGGGTCCATTCCGATTTCTTGAGCTAATTTAGCGTGCTGTTTCTGCATCCGGAACTCTCCGTGAATTGGCATGAAGAATTTCGGTTGAATTAAACGTAGCATAAGTTTTTGCTCTTGCTGACCACCATGACCAGAGGTATGGATGTCGTTTAATGAACCGTGAATAACTTCTGCACCAGCACGATATAACATGTTAATGACGCGGCTTACACTTACAGTGTTCCCTGGAATAGGGGAAGAGGAGAATACTACAGTGTCTCCTGGCATAATTTGAATTTGGCGGTGTGTGCCGTTGGCGATACGAGATAGGGCAGCCATTGGCTCGCCTTGAGAACCTGTACAAAGAATCGTTACTTCGTGTGCTGGAAGTCGATTGATTTGTGAAGGTTCTACGAACGTATCTTTAGGAGCGTTAATATAACCTAATTCAATACCAATATTGATTGAGGCTTCCATACTACGTCCAAAAACAGCTACTTTACGATTATGTTGAACGGATGCTTCCACGACTTGTTGTAATCTGTGGATGTTTGAAGCGAAGGTTGCAAAGATTACACGACCTTTTACTTTAGTAAAGATATCGTTAATGCTTTCGCCTACGCGACTTTCAGAAAGTGTGAAATCAGGGATTTCACTGTTTGTGCTGTCAGATAAAAGGCAAAGTACACCTTCTTTTCCGATCTCAGCCATCTTTTGCAAGTTTGCAGGTTCGCCCACTGGTGTGAAGTCGAACTTGAAGTCTCCAGTGTGAACAACGTTCCCTGGAGGGGTTTTTACTACGATACCATAGGAGTCAGGAATACTGTGCGTTGTACGGAAGAATGTCACAGACGTTTTACGGAATTTAACGATTTCATCTTCTTGAATCGTATGAAGTTTCGCATTTCGTAAAAGACCATGCTCTTCTAATTTGTTCTTAATTAATCCGATCGCTAATTTGCCACCGTAGATCGGGATGTTTAATTCGCGAAGCAAATAAGGAATCCCGCCAATGTGGTCTTCGTGGCCGTGGGTAATGAATAACCCTTTAATTTTATCTTGGTTTTGCACTAAGTAAGTGTAGTCTGGGATGACGTAATCAATTCCAAGTAGTTCATCTTCAGGAAACTTAATCCCCGCATCGATCAAAATGATCTCATCTTGGAACTGAACGCCGTACGTATTTTTACCGATCTCACCTAGACCGCCTAGTGCAAATACAGCGGTTTGGTCGTTTTTAACAAACTTCATAGGTTATATATTCTCCACTTCGAAATCTTCAGATTGTTTTTCATATGCTAAGTGGTCTTCCTTTAACCCTTGAACATATTCGATATTGATATTGCGATCGGCCAGTTTTGTTCGTACTTCACGTTCTGTATTTGCTTCTACATAAAGACTCTTGGTTCGTTCTCGAACAGGAGCTTCTTCAGCCCTTTCTTGAAATAATACTTTAAAGATCATAATTATAAATCTCTCCTAACTTCCTAGTAATTTCCGTATTCTTGTCCTGTAAATATAATAGCACGTTTTGCACCTATATGGTAACAATAGAATGTTATAGCTAAGAGATTGTAGTAATCCACCGCATCATAAAGTGAAAGCTTAAGCATACAATTTTCGACTCAAGATATCTTTCCAACGATTTTTAAGCTTTTTCTTCAAACGTTTTAACATTATGTCATACAACTCCTTTCCTTATACGAAGAAAAGCTGTAAAAAAACGTATTGCCGACCATATCCCTCTTATCTCTAGTATAGTACCTTTTAAGCTAGAAATGAATAGATAGGTTAAAGAGAATTTTACTTTTTCTTATTCTTTCTTGTAGTATGCTCCACAAAATAGTTCTTTAAGGGTGTTTTTCTTAGAATTTTTAGCCCTTATTGAATTTGGATGGAAATTCCTTTACATTAAAAAGGATTATAGGAAGGAAGGGGTTATTTGAAGAGACTTTATATAGGTTTAGTAGCACTTTCTCTCATTTGGGGTACGTCGTTTTTATTTATTAAAATTTTGGTCTCGTCTATGATGATTTGGGAAGTTGTGTTTTGGCGCTGTACATTTGGTGCTACTGTGTTATGGGGAATTTATATTTGGCATGGGAAGCATCAGTTATCTAAACTTCCCTGGGGGTCCTTGCTATTAGTCGGTCTGACAAATAATGCTCTACCTTGGGGGCTCATAGCCTTAAGTGAAACGAATATTTCCTCAAGTTTAGCATCTGTTTTAAATGCAACAACACCGATATGGACAGGGATCATCGGGTTGCTGTGCTTTGGGATTAGAGTAAGTGGAAAACAATGGTTTGGTATTATGGTTGGTTTTATAGGGATCATTATTCTCTCAGACCTTGGTAATTCGAGTTTGTTTAAAAACGGCTTGGCAGGTATAGGTACTATGGTTGCTGCTGCTGTTTGTTACGGTTTCTCCTCTCAATACATAAAAAGGCATTTGCATGAGGTATCTTCAATAACAGTTGCAGCCGTGACATTGACCCTGGCATCTTTATATGCATTCATTTTTGCTGAGATGAGTGGTACGATTAAGTGGAGTTTAGTATCAGATCCTTCTATATTTGGTGCTTTAATCGGCTTGGGCGTATTTGGTTCTGGCGTGGGCATCTATATTTTTTATTATCTCATTCAAAGAGGGTCTGCTGAATTTGCAACTATGGTAACTTATCTTGTGCCCGTGTCTGCTCTCGTATGGGGATCTGTTTTTCTGAACGAAACACTTACCTATCAAATGGTATTTGGGCTTGCTCTTATCCTTATAGGAGTATACTTAGCTCAAGAGATGAAGGATTCAAAAAGGGGGAAACAACATGAGCAACAAACTCGTGTTTCTTGATATTGATGGAACAATAGTGGATCACAATAAAGAAATTCCGGTGGAGGCAAAAAAGTCCATCGCTCGCCTCCAAGCTGAGGGAGTGGAAGTAGCTATTGCTACTGGAAGAGCTCCATTTATGTTTGCTGATCTTAGGGATGAACTAGGCATTCATTCATATATAAGTTTTAACGGTCAGTACGTTGTACATGATGGAAGGGTTATATACGAAAACCCTTTGATAGAAGATGATTTAGAAGCCTTATATACTCAGGCCAATGAAACTGGACACCCAATGGTCTTCCTTAATGAAGAAGGTATGAGGGCATCTGTTGGAGAGCACAATCATATCTCAAAGAGTATAGGAAGCTTAAAGTTATCTTATCCTGAAATTGATCCCCATTTCTATAAAGGCAAATCCATTTATCAAGCTTTACTTTTTTGTCAACATGGTGAAGAGGGGCAATACAAAGAACAACCACGTCAGTTGGACTTTATACGTTGGCATGATTATTCAATAGATGTAATCCCGCGAGGTGGGTCTAAAGCAGAAGGGATTAAACATTTTATGAAGGTGTTAGGTGTAGAACAACGTAATACATATGCTTTTGGAGATGGATTGAATGACCGCGAAATGTTAGGCTTTGTGGCAAATGGTATTGCAATGGGGAATGCTTCAGACGAAATCAAAGCAGTAGCAAACTATGTGACAAAAGATGTTTCTGATAATGGACTTTCGCATGGTTTTCGTTTAGTTGGTCTGTTGAAAGATGATTAACTTACGTGAGGCTATAAGTTAATAATGATATTCATAGGCGAAATCTTGTCGATTTCGCCTCCTATAGTATCAAGGAGCTTATTTTTATCTTGTTTATAATGTGATTCAATGAGGGTTTATACCTTGAAAGAGTAGGGGATTATTATAAAAGGAAGTTTACGGTATAGATGAGAAACAAGAAACGTCCTGGATATCCCAGAACGTTTCGTTATGACAATTAAACGGTACTTCCGTTCTTTGTTTAATGTGATAAGTGACTTTAGTTAGGATCCAAGCTTATTAAGAATCGATCACTGAAGCGTTTTCTGGCTCTTGGAATGGGTTATCACTATTAATATGATCATAAAACATTACACCATTTAAATGATCAATTTCATGTTGGAACACAATAGCTGCCATACCACGGAGGCGAAGTTTAACTTCGTTCCCTTCAAGATCTGTTCCTTTAACAGTAATTCGAGCGTAACGAGGAACATAACCTGGTACATCACGATCTACTGATAAGCAACCTTCCCCAGAGGATAAGTATGCTTTTTCAACCGAGTGGCTGACAATTCGCGGATTAAATAATCCGTAGCTATACACTTTATCGTCAAAGTCAGTAAAGTGAACAGCCAACATGCGTTTGCTAATATTAATTTGTGGTGCTGCAATACCGACGCCCGGGCGTAAGTTGTATTGAGCAGCTAGTTCATCATCTTGGCTGTTCTTTATAAATTGAAGCATTTCTTCTAATAGTTGTTGCTCCTCTTCTGTAGGAGGCAATGTGACTTCGTCAGCTACTTCGCGTAGGACTGGATGCCCTTCACGAACGATATCATCCATAGTAATCATAAGATTTACACAATCCTTTCTAGCTTGTTCATAATGTATAGTGTACCACACAAAGAAGCTGGTATGGAATATTTGGCATCATCTTGGGGTATGTTTGCTTTTTATTTGCATAAAGTACGAATGGAACATTCTGTTACATAATATGCATAGATGTAACAGTTTTGTAACTTTTTGTTGATTATATATGATATACTGGTGAAGATTCTTTCAATTTGGGAGGATGAAACGCCTTAAGGAGGAAATAGACATTGCGCTTAGGAAAATTAATCTCTGTACTGGTACTATCTGCTGTCCTTCTCACTGCGTGTAATAATGGTCCGTCTGCTGCTGAACAAATGTACGACCATCTAGAGCAAGCTGTGACATTAGAAGATACATTCAAGGACCAGCAAGACCCACTTGTTCAATTAGAACAACAAGAAACGGAACTTTATAACGAAATTATCAATCTTGGAATGAAAGAATTTGAGGAAATTGAAAAATTATCTCAAGAAGCATTAGAGATTGTAAAGAAACGTCAGGAAAAGCTTGAAGTTGAGAAAGAAAGCATTGAATCAGCTAAAGAGGAATTCGATAATGTAAAACCCCTCATAGAGGATTTAGAGTCTGATGAAGCAAAAGAAAAAGCAAATGAACTAGTAGAAGCATTCAATAAACGATTTGACGCATATCAGGAACTTTATAAAGCATATGAGAAATCTAATGAACTTGATAAAGAACTTTATAATATGTTCCAAGATCAAGAATTGACTCAAGAAAAGTTAGAGGAACAAGTTGATAAGATTAACAAGAGTTACGAGACTGTCATTGAGAAGAACGAAAGCTTTAATAAGCTTACAAAAGAGTACAATGACCTAAAAAGAGAGTTCTATGAAGCTGCAGAATTAAACATTGATTTTGATGATTCTTCAGAAGAAGACCAAACAAACTCTTCAGATAATTCTTCATCAGAGGAAGATGGAAGTTCAGAAACGAATGAGGATCAATCAGAAGAAGATCAGAATAATGACGAAAAATAAGCTGTCCATATAGGACAGCTTATTTTTATTTAATGCCTTGTCATGGGCTTTGTGAAAGAGGAACAAAAGAATGTCTGTCTCCATTTCGTTAGCTGTTATTGATACAGTGTTGAAAATACACTGATACAGATATGGGAGCATTTGGGTGTGACTGATCTTTTTGAAGGATGGGAACGAATTATTCGTTAGTGGGAACAAAGTGTTTGACGAAATAGTTCTTCATAAGCTAAACTACTAAGTGTTGAAAAAGTTGTACCATTACTTTTTGCCAGACGTATGAAACAGATACTTATATAAGCTGCTATAAAACGATTATGTTCCTCAAAGTGAGGGTAAACATTATAAGAGCAAATTCGGTACACATTTTTTTTGCTTTTGGGAAAGCTAATAAAAGTAAATTTAATATGGATAAGAAAGGAAGAGGTGAAGAACTTTGAAACGCACGATCGAAAATGTTGAAAACCAATTTGAAACGTTTCAAATCTTAAACGAAGACGGCGAAGTTGTGAACCAAGACGCTATGCCTGATCTTTCTGATGAAGACTTACAAGAGTTAATGCGCCGTATGGTGTATACTCGTATTCTTGACCAACGCTCAATTGCTTTAAACCGTCAAGGACGCTTAGGATTCTACGCTCCAACAGCTGGACAGGAGGCTTCTCAGCTAGGAAGTCATTTTGCTATGGAGAAAGAAGATTTCTTACTACCAGGATATCGTGATGTGCCTCAGTTAATCTGGCATGGCCTTCCACTATACCAAGCATTCCTATTCTCTCGTGGTCACTTCCACGGTAACCAAATGGGCGAAGTTAACGCAGTAAGCCCACAAATTATTATCGGTGCTCAAATCACACAAACTGCTGGTGTAGCACTTGGTATGAAGAAACGCGGTAAGAAAAATGTTGCTGTTACGTACACTGGTGACGGTGGCGCTTCTCAAGGTGACTTCTACGAAGGTATGAACTTTGCTGGTGCATTTGGTGCTCCTGCGATCTTCATCGTACAAAACAACCGCTATGCAATCTCTGTTCCAGTTGAAAAGCAGTCTGCTGCGCAAACTATTGCTCAAAAAGCTGTTGCAGCTGGTATCGATGGCGTACAAGTAGACGGCATGGACGTTCTTGCAGTTTACAAAGCTACTCAAGATGCTCGTGAGCGTGCAATCAACGGTGAAGGCCCGACTCTAATTGAGACGTTAACTTACCGTTACGGTCCACACACGATGGCAGGGGACGACCCAACTCGCTACCGTGTTGAAGATGAAGAAAACGAATGGGAAAAGAAAGACCCATTAGTTCGTTTCCGTAAATTCTTAGAAGCTAAAGGCCTATGGTCTGAAGATAAAGAAAATGAAGTAATCGAAAACGCTAAAGAAGAAATTAAAGCTGCGATTAAGAAAGCAGATGAGCAACCAAAACAAAAGGTTACTGACCTAATTTCTCTTATGCACGAAGAACTTCCACAAAACCTACAAGATCAAATGGAAGAATATAAAGAAAAGGAGTCGAAGTAAGCCATGGCACAAATGACAATGATCCAAGCTATTACTGATGCAATGCGCACAGAGCTTAAAAATGATGAAAACGTGCTTATCTTCGGTGAAGACGTTGGTCAAAACGGCGGTGTATTCCGTGCGACTGAAGGTCTTCAAGCTGACTTTGGTGAAGATCGCGTATTTGACACACCACTAGCTGAGTCTGGTATTGGTGGTATGGCAATTGGTCTAGCACTTCAAGGATTCCGTCCGGTACCTGAGATTCAGTTCTTTGGTTTCGTATTTGAAGTAATGGACGCAATCAGCGGTCAAATGGCACGTTACCGTTACCGTTCTGGTAATTCTTACAACATGCCTGTAACAGTACGTTCTCCATTTGGTGGTGGTGTACACACACCTGAACTACACGCGGATTCTCTAGAAGGACTAATGGCGCAACAGCCTGGACTTAAAGTTGTTATCCCATCAACTCCATATGATGCGAAAGGACTTCTTATCCAGTCTATCCGTGACAACGATCCTGTTATCTTCTTAGAGCACATGAAACTTTACCGTTCATTCCGTGGCGAAGTACCTGAAGAAGAATACACAATTGAATTAGGTAAAGCAGACGTTAAGCGTGAAGGTAAAGACGTTACATTAGTAGCATACGGTGCTATGGTTCACTCTGCTCTTAAAGCTGCAGAACAGTTAGAAAAAGACGGTGTTGATGCTGAAGTAATCGACTTACGTACAGTAAGCCCAGTAGATTATGAAACAATCATTGAATCCGTAGAGAAAACGAACCGTGTCGTAGTTATTCAAGAAGCTCAAAAGCAAGCGGGTATCGTTGCACACGTTGCTTCTGAAATTCAAGAACGTGCAATCTTACACCTAGAAGCTCCAGTTCTTCGTGTAGCAGCACCTGACACAGTTTATCCATTCTCTTCAGCTGAGGAAGTTTGGTTACCAAACCACAACGACATCCTTGAAAAAGTAAATACAGTAATGAACTTTTAATCCAACTTACGATAGGAGGGAATCATAATGGCTTACGAATTTAAGCTACCGGATATCGGTGAAGGTATCCACGAAGGCGAAATTGCAAAATGGTTTGTAAAAAAAGGTGACGAAGTTAAAGAAGACGATGTTCTTTGCGAAGTCCAAAACGATAAAGCAGTTGTAGAAATCCCTTCTCCAGTTGATGGTACGGTTACAGACGTTCACGTTGACGAAGGTGAAGTTACAACTGTAGGTACGGTTATTATCACATTTGACGCACCTGATTATGAAGACAACACTGGCGGTTCTGATGAAGGTTCTAAAGAAGAGGAGAAGCAAGAAGAAGCTCCTAAAGAAGAATCTACTCAAAATGACCAAGAGCAAGAACCAGCTGCACAAGATGACGAAGCAAGCGACAAGCGCGTGATTGCAATGCCATCGGTTCGTAAATACGCACGTGAGAACAACGTGAATATTGCGAAAGTATCTGGGTCTGGTAAGAATAGCCGTATTCTTAAAGAAGACATTGACGCTTACCTAAACGGTGGTCAAACTTCTGAAGCAACTGAAACAGAAGCTGATGAAGCTCCAGCTCAAGAAGACGCAGAGACTCAAACACAAGCTGCACCTCAAGGTCAGTACCCAGAGTCTCGTGAGAAGATGAGCGGTATGCGTAAAGCGATCTCTAAAGCAATGGTTAACTCTAAGCAAACAGCTCCTCACGTTACACTTATGGATGAAGTAGACGTAACTGAGCTAGTTGCTCACCGTAAGAAGTTTAAACAAGTTGCTGCAGATCAAGATATCAAACTTACGTACCTTCCATACGTAGTACGTGCTCTAGTTTCAACACTTAAGAAGTACCCAATCTTGAATACTTCTCTAGATGATGAAACTCAAGAAATCGTACACAAGCACTACTACAACATCGGTATTGCTGCAGACACTGATAAAGGTCTTGTTGTACCAGTTGTTAAAGATGCTGACCGTAAGTCAATCTTTGGTATTTCTTCTGAAATCAATGAATTGGCAGGAAAAGCACGTGATGGTAAACTATCAGGTGAGGAGATGAAAGGCGCTTCTTGCACAATCACAAACATTGGTTCTGCTGGTGGTCAGTGGTTCACACCTGTTATTAACCACCCAGAAGTTGCAATCCTTGGTATCGGCCGTATTGCAGAAAAACCAGTTGTTAAAGATGGCGAAGTAGTCGTAGCTCCGGTTCTTGCATTATCTCTAAGCTTCGACCACCGTCTAATCGATGGTGCGACTGCACAGAACGCAATGAACCAAATCAAACGTTTACTGAACGATCCACAACTAATCATGATGGAGGCGTAATCGTATGGTAGTAGGAGATTTTCCAATCGAACTTGACACGCTTGTTGTCGGTGCTGGACCTGGTGGCTATGTAGCTGCCATCCGTGCCGCTCAAGAAGGTCAAAACGTAACAATTGTAGACAAAGGTAATCTTGGTGGTGTTTGTTTAAACGTTGGGTGTATCCCATCTAAAGCACTAATCCAAGCTGGTCACCGCTACGAGCACGCACATGGTGCTGACGAAATGGGAATTAAAACAGAAAACGTTTCTGTTGACTTCTCTAAAGTTCAAGAGTGGAAAGGCCAAGTAGTAAACAAACTGACTAGCGGTGTTGAAAGCCTTCTTAAAGGAAACAAAGTTGACATCGTAAAAGGTGAAGTATTCTTCGTAGACAAAAATACTGTACGTGTTATGGACGAGAAGAATGCTCAAACGTATACGTTCAACAACTGTATTATTGCAACAGGTTCTCGTCCAATCGAGCTTCCTACGTTTAAATACAGTGAGCGTGTAATCCATTCAACAGGTGCTCTTAACCTTGATGAGATTCCTGAGAAAATGGTTGTTATCGGTGGTGGGTATATCGGTACTGAACTTGGTACTGCATATGCAAACTTCGGTACAGAAGTAACGATTCTTGAAGGTCAAGATGACATTCTTTTAGGTTTCGAAAAACAAATGCGTCAGCTTGTTAAAAAGAACCTTAAGAACAAAGGTGTTAACATCGTTACAAACGCAATGGCTCAAGGTGTTGAGGAAACAGATAGTGGCGTAACAGTAAGTTACGAAGCTAAAGGTGAAACTCAAAAAGTTGATGCAGATTACGTTCTTGTAACAGTAGGTCGTAAGCCTAACACAGACGAGCTTGGTTTAGAACAAGCTGGTGTAGAAATGGATGATAAAGGCCTAATCAAGATCGACAAACAGTGTCGCTCTAATGTGGACAACATCTATGCAATTGGCGATATCGTTGCTGGACCTCCACTTGCTCACAAAGCATCTTACGAAGGTAAGATCGCGGCTGAAGCAATTAGTGGCCTTGCTTCTGAAATTGATTACCACGGCATCCCAGCTGTTGTATTCTCTGAGCCAGAACTTGCAAGCGTTGGTTACACTGAACAAGAAGCAAAAGATGCTGGTTACGAAGTGAAAGCTGCTAAGTTCCCATTCGCTGCGAATGGACGTGCGCTTTCTCTTAACAACACAGATGGCTTCTTGAAGCTAGTAACTCGTAAAGACGACGGTCTTGTTATTGGTGCTCAAATCGCTGGTGCAAACGCTAGTGACATGATTGCTGAACTAGGTTTAGCGATCGAATCTGGCATGACTGCAGAAGACTTAGCTCTTACAATCCATGCTCACCCAACTCTTGGTGAGATCTCTATGGAAGCTGCAGAAGTAGCTCTAGGTAAACCAATTCACACTGTCTAATCTTTTATATCAAAATCCCCTGATCGTACCGATCAGGGGATTTTTTATGTTTAATTTAATGTTGTTGGTCTTGCTTATATGCTTATTCAGGAATAGGGCGGCAGTCTTGAAAACCTCGAAGCCAAGAAACTTGGTCAGGATAGGTCCGTTGCTAGAATAGTGGTTGAGCAGGCTTGGGGACAACTCGCTTTCCTGCGGGGAGCTGGGAAGTCTCCTCAATCGCTACGCTCTTTCCGGGGTCTCCCCTAAGCTCCTTACCCCGCGGGAGTCTCGCAGTCCCCAAGCCTGCCCTGATGCTAATTAAGTGAACGGACCCGCTTATTGAAGTTGCTCTTAAGCCCCCAAACTCCCAATTATTGCTCGTTTTCGTCTATTCATATTTGGCAAAGGTGGGCCTGGAAATTGCGAGACTCCTGCGAGGGAAAGAGGTCGACGAGACCCCGCAGGGTGGTTTCCCGAGGAGGCTGTTAAAAGATAGAGGAAGTTCGACTAAGACCGTCACGTCCTGTGACAACGTCGAACGACCCCACGTCATGTGAGGCCGCGGAAAGCGAGTGATTTCCAGGCCCACCTTACGCTTTATTTAGGTTAACGGAAACGACTCTCTCCATCTATCGCATAACAAAACCATCTAAACTTCGAGTCATCCATTTAAGGGGGGGCAATTTTATGAGAATAAATACCATCAGGACAAAAAAACGTTACCGATGTGGTAACGTTTTAGGAGGAGGGGAGCTTTTGTATGGAATCGTTTATGACTTTAAGAATGTCATTCTTTGCTTTCTTGCCAGAAATGGTTGCCATTGTACTTCCTTCTCTTTGTATGACTAATGCTGGATATTGATGGATTGTTTTTCTCTCTTTGGCTTCTGTTGTAGACCGGGTTTTCGTCAGGGTAAGAGGAGACGTATGATTATCATTTGACAATTTTAATTCTAAGAGTGCGTTAATATATTCTTCTTCTAGCTCAATTGTAGCCTTATTCGAGTAGAAGAAAACTTCATAATCTTCTGTTGGATTCATTTTATATACATCCACGGAAGCATCTTGTTGGTCCGTGCATGATCCAGTAAATAGGACTAATAAAAATGCCAATGGAAGCCACTTCATGCTCAAAACATGCTTCACCTACCTACTTGCTATATTGTTATGTTCATTGTATCAGACATTTTCTTTTATTCTCCTAATGTTATCTAAATGTTATCTAAATGAAAAATACTCTACATGTCTGAAACATATACTGTAATAAAGCATGTCCGAGTAGGGGAGGTGGTTAGAATTGAGCAGGAAATATTGGTTTTTATATAATGTCCTCTTTATCTTTTGGAGTGGTTATTTACTTGTTATTCATATTTCAAGGAAAGACCATTGGATGTTTCAAGCTATATTGTTTGGTTTGTTTCTAGTTGTTATAACCCAGCTTCTGAACAGGTACCATTTTTCTAAAAAAGAAAGCTTGCCACACGTGATAGCGAGCTTTGCATTAATAACGGGAGGGCATATGTTATATACTTGGATTACACTGCTATGAAATTGATGGACAATATAAAAACGCTTAGAGTTTTTAACTCTAAGCGTTGTGTCGTTATAGGTTAATTCTCTTGTTTTGGTTTTCTTTTCTGTCTGGTTAACGGATACCGTTGTGCCTCTTCTTTAAATGATTTTAGAAGGGAGAAAACCATTAAAATCATAATCATAGCAAAAGGAAACGCAGCAATAATGGCAGCCGTTTGTAATGCCCCCAAGCCTCCTTGCCAAAGTAAGACAGCCGCTGCGGTAGATTGTACAATTCCCCAAATAAATTTTACTTGATTAGATGGGTTAAGATCGCCATTAGTTGTCTGCATTCCTAACACAAATGTTGCCGAGTCAGCTGATGTAATAAAAAATGTGCTAATCAGTAAGATGGCTATAACAGACATAACTCCACCAATGGGTACTTGATCAAGTACGCTGAATAAAGCCACTTCTGAACCATTCTCTGCTACTAGTTCTTGTATCTTAGCATCTTCAAAAAACTCTAAGTTTATCGCGGTTCCACCGAACACAGAGAACCATAAGGCTCCGAATATAGTCGGAACAAGCAAAACCCCTAGAATAAATTCACGAACGGTGCGTCCCTTGGAAACCCGTGCGATAAATGTGCCTACAAATGGCGCCCAGGCAATCCACCAAGCCCAGTAAAAGATTGTCCAGTCCTGCGTCCATGAGTTCTGTTCAAAAGGGCTTAATTTAAAGCTCATAGAGGGCAAGTTTTGTAAATAACTGCCGAATGTGGTGGTGAATAAGTCCATAATAAAGTTTGTTGGCCCTGCAAATAAGAGGAACAGCATTAATGCAATAGCCAATACGATATTGGTATTACTTAAATATTTAATCCCTTTATTCAGACCGGTTTGAGCCGAAATCATGTAAAGGAACGTTACGATTAATATTATGGTTAACTGTACCATAAACGTATCTTCTAACCCATCAATTAAAAACGTGACTCCCCCCGAGATTTGTTTGGCGCCAAATCCAAGAGAAGTAGCTACTCCAAAAATAGTGGCAAACACTGCTATAAAATCGACTAATGTTCCTAAAGCCCCGCTAGTACGTTTTTCTCCAAGTAGGGGAGTTAAGATAGAACTGATCAGCCCTGGAGCTTCTTTTCTAAATTGGAAGTAGGCAAGGGCCAAGGCGATGACTGCGTAAATGCCCCATGGATGAAGCCCCCAATGGAAGAAGCTGTATCGAAGTGCTTCTCGTGCTGCTGCTGGAGTTTGGGATTCAGCAAGGGGAGGGTTATGGAAATGAGCTATAGGTTCAGCTGCTCCCCAGAAAATTAGTCCAATTCCCATCCCTGCGCTAAACAGCATAGCAAACCATGTAATATACGGGTATTCTGGTTCATCTGTGTCTTTTCCAAGCTTAATATTTCCATACTTTGAAAAGATGAGAAAAATAGCAAAGATCAAAAATCCTGTTGAAGACAACAAGTAAAACCAACCAAACTTCTCCACTAAAAATCCTTGAATGTTACTTGTTACAGTATTTAAGTTGTAATTGGGTAGTGTTTCTTTCGGGATTACTCCCCAAATGATGAATAAAATGGCTACACCAATAGAAAGGAAAAATACCTTTGTTACGTTTTTCATTAAAGCTTCTCATTCCTTTCAGGATACCTTGCTTAAATAGGCAAGGAATGACCTGATGAGCTATTCCAAACATTAATCCTGAAGCTGTATTAGAGTATATTTATCACGTGAAATTTCCTCTAGTTCCTCTAATACATCATGTAGACAAAGTAGCTCATAAATGACGATTGTCTGGGGTGGGAAATGGTGACGATACTTCGAGTTTTGTTCAATATGCTCTTCTTTCCAGTGCCAGAATTCTTTGTCTAATGCTTCAATTTGTTTGAAGTGTTCATCTGTCATTTCATGTGATGGTGTTCTTAATATTTCCGCCATCGAAGAAATGATACTTAAGATTAGGGATTTTTCATCTTTACTAAAGGCATTCACATTTAATTTAACGTACTGTAGGTTTCCTAAATGATAAACAATTTGTTGTAATGTGTTTAATTTCTTTTGTGCGTACTGGAAGGCTTGCATGTCTTGTGTGGAATGCTTATGGTACTTCCATTCTTCACGCTGGAATTGGGAAAGCTGATACGTCTTCTCCAATTTAAAGGTTAGTTGCCTGTAAGCGCGCTGCATACGTTTACTTTCTTGAGATTGCTTGTCCATACATGTTTGAAGTGTATGGTCTAAGATATCTGCTGCTTGGCAAAATAGATTCTCTACATTTCTGTAGATCATTTTAGAATAATCTGGTGGAAGCAAGAAAAAGTTCACAAGACTTGAAACGACAATACCAATTGATGTTGTTCCAAGTCTGGTGAAAAAGGATAGAATGTAATTGCTATCGAAATCAGGAATCATGGCAACAGCCGTTATAGTTGCAACTAATATACCATCATAGAGCTTAAGTCTGTAGCAAACGGCAATGGTCAAGGTTGCTGCTAAAGCAAATGTTAAAGCATTTTGACCTAGTAGACCAAATGCTAATGCTGCTAGTAAAGCTCCGATTGCTGATGCAGGGAATCGAACAAGTGCTTTTTTTATGGAATCCGCAGCAGTGTTTTCAACCGTTACAATGGCTGTTATGACTGCAAAGGTTACGGGTAAATCAAATAATAAACATATAAAAGCTGTTAAGAAGACAGAAATACCTGTCTTAAGAGTTCGGCTACCTAGGAAATTGAATTTTTTTAATAAAGATACCATTGATCTCACCTTATCAATTTTATTGAAGGAACAAAGTCCTATTCTTTATTTTATTAAATGTTTTTGTTAAAAAACAATAGGATATCGGAAATGTCTTTATTATAATGGTAATGTGCACCATGTTATTACATATATAGGGGGAAACAAAAATGAAAAAATGGATGATGCTAGTATTGCTTGTTTCCATCTTTAGTTTAGCCGCTTGTGCTCAAGATGAAACAACCGGAAAAACAGAAGATGAATCAACCAATCAAGAGGAACAAGACAACGAAGAAGAGAATACAGATGTGAAGAGTGAAGACACAAATGATAGCGTGACGGCAGAGGAAGGTGATAGTACCTCTGATGAAGAAAAAGATTCAGAAGAAGAAGCAAAAGAAGATGAGGAGGTAGCTACGGAAGAGCCGGTTGAGACAAAGTATAAAATTAACGGTGTTTCATCAGTTGTTCCCTTAGAAGGAAAAGAGGGGGTAAACGAACAAGTTGTTTTACTTACGATTGATGATGCCCCTGATGAATATGGGTTAGAAATGGCGAAAACACTAAAAGAACTAAATGCACCTGCAATCTTTTTCGTAAATGGTCATTTTATTGAATCGAAGGAAAAGCAAGAGATACTTAAACAAATTCATGAAATGGGCTTTGAAATAGGGAACCACACCTATACTCACCAGAAGCTTGACGAAGTTAGCCAGGAAAAGCAACGAGAAGAAATCATTAGCCTTAGTAACAAAATTGAGGAGATTATAGGTGAACGACCAAAGTTCTTCCGTGCACCACACGGAGTAAACACTGATTATGCCCTTCAAGTGGTTGAGGAAGAAGGAATGGTCCAGATGAACTGGAGCTACGGGTATGATTTTAAGGCTGATTACATGACAAAAGAATCCATTACAGATATTATGGTGAACACTCCGCTACTTGGAAATGGATCAAATTTACTGATGCATGACCGTGAATGGACATCAGCAGCCCTTGGAGATATTGTTCAAGGTCTAAGAGATAAAGGATATGATTTTGTAAATCCTGCTGAAATTCAAACACAAAGTGAATAACGGTTCCTAAAGAAGTCTTCTGCAGAAGGCTTCTTTTTTCTATGTAAGCTCCTATTTGTGAAATGCGCGTTAGAGCTGGATAGAGAACCACCTTAACTTACAACATAGTTTACATAAACAATAACAATGTCTTTGTTTCGATCCTCAAGATTACCGCTGTTAATCATGTCTAAATAACCGCTAATTAATATATGAATAAAAACAACATTTTTCTGAAGACAAGCTATATTTAGTGCACGCCCCGCGTATAGTTTACTAAGTAAGGCGTTGGAACTTTTAACTTGAATACCAGTGTAAAGGAGGGAAATTTACTTAATTTAATAGTATTGCCCAAATTATAATATGACATACTAATTAAGGGTTGAAATCTTTTATATGTCATACTATAATGTAATTAAGTTAAATGAAAACGCTAACAAAGGAGTTGGATATTCAATGGGTACTATTGTTTGTCAGGATTGTCAGGGGATCATTGATCACTATGAGGATGAGAAGGTATCAACTCTTTACGGAACGTGCACCACTTGTAACGAAGATGAATAACTAAGAGGGTTCTAGAATAACAAAAAGCAAAACACATAAAGATAGCAGAGGACGAAATCAAACTAGATTTCGTCCTCTGCTCATTTTAATTGAAATTGTTTTTCACTTATCGAAACGCTTTATGTTCCTTAATTACACGAATGGTTTCAAGCGTTTCGTCTTCTGGTCCTTGAACAGGTAAGCCAGCATCCATATTGGAGTGGATGTACTGAATGTTTTCTTTTGTAATGATTTCACCTGGAAGCCATATTGGTATGCCAGGAGGGTAAACCATAACAAACTCTGCGCTAATTCTTCCGATAGAATGATCTAAGGAAACAATTTCTGTATCCGCATAAAAAGCATCTCTCGGTGATAATGCAAGTACCGGAATATCAGGAACTTCTACCTGCAATGCTTCTTCATCTTTATTCTTTACTTCAAATTCTTCTGAAAGTATTTGTAATGCATGGACTAAAATACTTGTTTCTTCTTCTGTATCTCCGGGTGTAACGATACAAAGGATGTTATAGAGGTCTGAGAGCTCAACTTCAATATTAAAACGTTCTCTAAGCCACACCTCTACGTCATATCCCGTGATTCCCAACTGTTTAACCGATATGATGAGTTTCGTTGGATCGTAATCGTACGTTGCGTTACTCCCAAGAATTTCATCTCCAACACATAGAAGGTGAGAAATATTATTGATTTGTTTTCTAGTTTTTTCAGCAAGCTTGATCGTATTCTCAATCAGAGTGCGTCCATTAATGGCCAAATGCTTTCTAGCAGCGTCTAAAGAAGCTAACAATATATAAGATGTAGATGTAGTGGTCAGCATTGAAAGAACAGATTGAACACGCTCAGGAGTCACATAGCGAGATTTTAAGTTTAGTACAGAGCTTTGTGTTAAAGATCCTCCTAATTTGTGTACGCTAGTCGCTGCCATATCTGCTCCGGCTTGCATGGCAGACAGAGGTAATTCCTCATGAAAATGAATATGCACTCCGTGAGCTTCGTCTACTAAAACTGGTACATCGTATGAATGGGCGATTTCAACTATTTTCTTTAAGTCAGCTGATATACCGAAATAAGTAGGGTTAATGACGAATACTCCCTTAGCGTCAGGGTTTGCGGTCAGGGCTTTTTGGACGGCTTCTGGTGTGATTCCATGAGAGATACCTAAATTCTCATCTAATTCTGGATGGATAAAGACAGGAGTAGCTCCTGAAAATATAATGGCTGATGTCACAGATTTATGAACATTTCTCGGGACGACAATTTTATCACCGGGGTGACAAACTGACATAATCATGGCCATGATAGCTCCACTTGTTCCCTGAACAGAGAAGAATGTATGATTGGCACCAAATGCTTCTGCAGCAAGGTTTTGTGCCTCTTTAATCATGCCATGTGGATGGTGAAGATCATCCAATGGGCTTATGTTAATTAAATCAATCGATAGTGCCTGATCTCCTATAAACTGTCTAAATTCCTCATTCATCCCTTTTCCTGTTTTATGACCTGGTATGTGGAATTGAACAGGTTTTTGATTTGCATGTTCTAATAGCCCTGTAAACAAGGGCGTGCGCTGTTGAGACAAATGCAACACCTCTTAATCATTTAGTAAAGCAAAGAAAGTATAGCAAAAGAGGGGAAGAAAAGCTAGATACTCACACAAAAAAACATTTTCTGATACGATAGGAGAAGATTGAATATTTTGAATAAGGTGGTCGAGGGAATGTATGAAACTCGTGTAACACGTTTATTAAATATAAAGTATCCGATTATTCAAGGTGGTTTAGCTTATTTAGCCTATTCAGACCTTGCCTCATCTGTTTCAAATGCAGGAGGCCTTGGGCAAATTACAGCCATGAGCTTATCGTCACCCGAAGCTTTGAGGGAAGAAATACATAAGGTAAAACAAAATACAGAGAAACCATTTGGCGTGAATTTTGCTATTGGACAACATGGAAGAACTTTTGAAGATATGGTTCAAGTAGCAATAAATGAACAGGTACCCGTTATATCTGTTACAGGTGGAAACCCTAAACCGGTTTTAGATATGGTGAAACCTCACTCTATCAAGACACTTGTTCTGGTTGCGGCAAAGCGTCAAGCTGTTAAAGCGGAAGCGTTAGGAGCCGATGCCGTGATGGTCGTAGGGCAAGAAGGAGGAGGGCACCTTGGAAGGGGGGATGTAGGAACAATGGTTCTTACTCCTCAGGTTGTTGATGCGGTTTCCATACCAGTTATCGCCTCAGGTGGTATTGGAGACGGTAGGGGATTCATGGCTGCCCTTGCTCTTGGGGCAGAAGGAATTGAGATGGGAACTCGCTTTATTGCAACACAGGAATGTCGCCATGCTCACCCCTCTTATAAACAAGCTATCATTGATGGAGACGAACAAGCGACTGTAGTCATTAAACGATCTCTTGGAACACCTGCGAGAGCTTTACTAAATCCTTGGACAGAAGAAATTCTGAAATTAGAACAAGACGATCCAGGTATAAGCGTGTTAAAATCGTATATCGACGGGGAAGCAAACAAAAAATATATTTATGAAGGAAACCACAATAAAGGATTTGGTTGGGCTGGACAAGTGATAGGGAGAATCCAAGATATACCTACTGTAGAAACGTTGATACAAAGTATAGTTGATGAAGCAGACCAGATTCGAACAACGTGGCAGAGATAAGGAGTGAAACCATGAGTGCTGATTATAATTATCCATTAGATACAGAACATTGGACAACGGAAGAGGTAATAGATGTCGTTAACTTTTATCATTTAATAGAAAAGGCGAACGAAGATGGGGTTAAGAAGGAAGACCTTATGCTTAGTTATAATCGTTTTAAGCAAATTGTGCCTTCTAAAAGTGAAGAGAAGACGCTAGGAGCAGAATTTGAGCGACAATCCGGTTATTCTATATATAAGACGGTAAAACTGGCTCGTAACGCTAGTGATGGCGACATCGTTAAAGTTTAACTAACGTAAAAAGACTAAACCTTCATGAAGGTTTAGTTTTTTTTAGCACTTATTCATCGTAATAGTGTAATGTGTCAAAATCCGTCGCATTAGAAAAGACTGTTCCTTAGAAGGAACAGTCTTTTTTAAAAGGATTTATTGCTTACCTTTTTTAGCGTCTTTTTCACGTTCGTTTTTGTTAAGGATCTTCTTACGCAGACGTACGTTTTCTGGTGTAACTTCACAGAACTCGTCGTCGTCAAGGTATTGGATCGCTTCTTCAAGGGTCATTTTACGAACACCTTTGATTGTATTCGTTTGGTCTTTGTTAGCTGAACGGATGTTTGTAAGGTGTTTTTCCTTTGTGATGTTAACCGTTAAGTCGTTCTCGCGGTTGTGCTCACCAACAATCATACCTGCGTATACGTCTGTAGTTGGTTCAACAAAGATCGTACCACGGTCTTCAAGCTGCATAATTCCGTAAGTGGAAGCTTTACCGTTCTCAAGAGCAACAAGTACTCCGCGACGACGTCCACCAACTGTACCTTCTACAACAGGCTCATAGCCATCAAATGTATGGTTAAGAATACCGTAACCACGTGTTTGAGACATAAATTCAGTTGCATAACCGATTAAGCCACGGGAAGGAACTTTGAACTCTAAGCGAACTTGTCCATTACCATCGTTCATCATGTCTAACATTTCGCCTTTGCGATAGCCAAGAGATTCCATAACCGTACCTTGATAATCTTCTGGAACGTCCACTTGTACGCGTTCCATTGGTTCGCATTTTACACCGTCAACTTCTTTGATAATAACCTGTGGTTTTGAGATCTGTAGCTCGTAACCTTCACGGCGCATGTTCTCAATAAGAATTGATAAGTGAAGCTCACCACGACCACTTACGATCCATTTATCAGGAGATTCAGTTTCTTGAACACGTAAACTAACATCTGTTTCTAGTTGTGTTAGAAGACGTTCTTCAATTTTACGCGCAGTGATGAATTTACCTTCTTTACCTGCAAATGGACTGTTGTTTACTAAGAACGTCATTTGTAGAGTAGGCTCATCAATACGAGGGATTGGTAACGCTTCTGGTGAATCTTGACTCGTTACTGTCTCTCCAACGTTAATTCCTTCAAGACCAGCTACAGCGACAATGTCACCTGCTTTCGCTTCTTGAATTTCAACTCGTTTCAGGCCAATGAAGCCATAAAGCTTCGAGATGCGGAAGTTTTGAACAGAACCATCTTTCTTCATTAGGGAAACAGGTTGTCCAACAGCAATACTTCCACGGAAAACACGTCCAACACCGATACGACCTACATATTCGTTATAGTCTAGTAAGGTGATTTGGAATTGTAGTCCTTCGTCAGAGTTGTCTACTGGAGCTGGGATGTTCTCCATAATCGTTGTGAAGATTGGATCCATTGTTTCTTGTTGGTCTTCTGGCTCTACTCCTGAAGTACCTTGAAGTGCAGAAGCATAAACAACCGGGAATTCCAGCTGGTCTTCGTCTGCGCCTAATTCGATGAATAGATCTAATACTTCATCTACGACTTCTTCAGGACGGGCATTTGGACGGTCGATTTTATTTAATACAACCACTGGTGTTAATTTTTGCTCTAGCGCTTTCTTAAGAACGAAGCGAGTTTGAGGCATACACCCTTCATAGGCATCAACAACAAGTAGTACACCGTCTACCATCTTCATAATCCGTTCCACTTCACCGCCAAAGTCGGCGTGGCCAGGTGTATCTAAAATATTGATGTGCGTATCGTTATATGAAATGGCTGTGTTTTTCGCTAAAATTGTGATTCCACGCTCTTTCTCAAGATCGTTGGAATCCATTGCACGATCGTCTACGTGTTCATTATCACGGAATGTACCAGAGTAGTGAAGCATTTGGTCAACTAACGTTGTTTTACCGTGGTCAACGTGGGCGATAATTGCAATATTTCTTAGGTCTTGTCTTACGTTCATTCCTTAATACTCTCCTCTATAGTTCGAATGGCGTTCTCATTGAACTAAGTTATTATAACATATATCACGGTGTTAATTGTGTTTAGCGTGATAATTTACATAAGTTTAATCCATTGTAAGCATGAAAAAACGCCTGTGGAAGGCGTTTCTCTAGAAACTAAACAATAGCTTTGACAACTTTTTTCCCTTTTAAACCATTAACCGATCTCTTTCGTTAGCTGGTACAAGTAAGAAAGGGTGTTAAATGTTTCTTCACATTTATTCAAAAAAGCATCCCGATCTTTTAGGATAACATCATTACGGTCGATGTGGATACCACAAAGAATTTCAGCTTTTTTTACAGATTGTAATCGATCCAACAATTGTGTGAATTCATCTTCGTTTAAATCTTTGTTAGGTATTGCACCAGGTTTAGTATGATCCTTTGACCAAACAAAATCAGCAGGTATATGTTCCCGAACTTCTTCTTGGTGTTTCTTAAGTACTTGAGCATAGTCTTCTTTAATCGGACTTTCATAAATCATAGCAAACCAAATAAAAATGTGGCTTTCCCATAACCCGATTTGGAAGTGAGGAAGTTTCTTGTAACCTCTTTTGCTACTTGCAAGTGCAGCCCATGTGTCATTAGGTGGGTTGGTTGTTCTCCTTGCATGTTTGGCCACATGAACATGCATTTCATCTCCTGTTAAAGATGTTAAAACAGGTGCAAGCTCTTCAGCAATTGATTCTAATTTCGGGGAAACTTGACTCTTCAATGCACTCATACGATCTTCTAGTCCATCAATTTTAAAGACATCAAAATCTTTCTCAGTAAATCCGTTAAATTGTGTCATATATAAACTCCTTTCTTTATTTCCAAACGTTATACTATAAAATTCTATCATAGATCTTACTAAGGCGCCTAACTGCACGGTTGAGGTTTAAATCGGGCGCTATTTGGTTAAATAAAAGTAATAAAACATTTGTCAGATTTGATGGTTTTCACATATATATACTAAAAGAGCTCTCTAGGAGGAGTCGCAAATGAAACGAGTGATGGATAGCTTACGTAAGAGGGAAGTGATGGAGAGGTTACCTGTTGTGAAAATGGAAATTGATTATGAATTAATGACACTTTTTGAAGCGATGGAAGAAGAGGATAAACATCAAGTAAGACAATCCAAAGAGCGTTTAGAGCAATTAAGGATGGAATGGGTTCACTTGACTTCATAACTATACCGGGGAACGAGTTCATAGCTCGTTCTTTTTTACGCCTTGTAATTCTCCGCTCCATAGCAAAGAGTGAAAAAGATGAAGGAATACCAAAATTTTGATACCATAGGAAGCAACCTAACTAATAGAAGGAGTTCGACTCGCATGAATGATCAACAAAAGCAACTGATTTTTGAACAAGCTAAACAGTGGATTTTAGAAGCAGGAGAACGAATTCGAGCGAAAATGCACGAACCATTTGTAATAGAGACGAAATCTACCCCGGATGACCTTGTTACAGAGATTGATCAGAATACAGAGCAGTTCTTTGCTAAGAAGATACGAGAAACTTATCCTGATCATCGCGTGCTTGGGGAAGAAGGGTTTGGGGATGACCTAAAGGACTTGGATGGCATTGTTTGGATTGTGGACCCTATAGATGGAACCATGAATTTCGTCCACCAAAAACAAAACTTTGCTATTTCGGTTGGGATATATAAAGATGGTATTGGAGAAATAGGCTTTATTTACGATGTCATGGGAGATGTTCTATATCAGAGTAAGCGTGGGGAAGGAGCTTACAAGAATGACCACAAGCTTTCTCCTCTTTCATCTGATATCGTATTGGAAAAGTCAATTGTTGGTTTAAATGCCTTCTGGGCTACAGAAAACCCTCGTGTAGATAAAAGGGGAATGCAAGAGCTTATCAGAAAAGTAAGAGGAACACGTTCATATGGATCGGCTGCATTAGAGTTCGCCTATGTCGTTGAAGGGAATATGGATGCCTATGTGACGATGCGTCTCGCTCCTTGGGATGTAGCTGCTGGAATCGTGCTCTTAAGTGAAGTAGGGGGCATTACTACAAAAGCGGATGGTACAGAAGTGGACATGTTAACGACTAATTCAATAATAGCTTCTAATCGTGCTATTCATCGCGAAATCATAGATAAACATATCGAACTTAAGAAATAATGGAACCATTTTTTGAAAAGGAGGGTTCTAGGTGCATAGAATACTCTATTATTTAATAGGTATATGAATTATGACTCTTGGTATCAGCCTCACAATTATAGCTGATCTTGGTACGATGCCTTTTGACTCCCTAAACGTGGGTATGGCAGATGCCGTTGGGTTGACCACTGGCACTTGGGAGGTTATTAACGGATTCTTACTCGTTCTTATAAATGGAATCTTAATACGGAAGAAACCAGATATACTCGCTCTTGGAACAGCAGTGGTGACCGGTATAGGGATAGATTTTTGGCTGCATGGCGTTCTTGGTTCAATGGAAGTTGATAGCAGGGGGCTGGCATATAGCTTTCTTATAGCCGGTATTCTCCTTTTAGGACTTGGTGTGGCGACTTACGTACGTAGTAAATTTGCTTACAATCCTGTGGATGGGTCTATGTTTGTTGTGAGTAAGTTGACAGGTTTTAGTTTGGGGATGTCTAAAACTGTTGTAAGCCTAATTCTTTTAGGTATATCTTTGTTAATAGGAGGGCCTGTGGGGATAGGAACAGCGGTTGCCATTCTTCTGATAGGGCCTTCTGTTACTTTTTTTGATAAGGGCTTAAGCCGCATTACAAAAGCTCAAGTTACACCTAACGTTTAGGGGTGGCTTGAGCTTTTGCTGACATGTAGTAAGTTAAGCTTCTTGGTTACGCTGTTTACGCTTAACCACGAACCCAAAGCCCATAACTGAGAACCCTAACAAAAGAAATAGTAGAGAAAAGATTACAGAACGGTATCCTATAGCTACCCCTACTAACATAAAACAAAAAACGGCTAACAGTGCTAGAAGGAATAGTGGAATGTTTAAATTTTTCATATATGTTCACCTCTTGTGTGCATGCTAGTAATAAGTTTACCGTATTTTACTCCTTTTGAAAACGAATCCAATAAGAGGGTAGCGGGTATGCAGAAGTTTTAGTATGATAGAAATAGATCTATGTTACGAGTAATAGGGGGAAGCACCAATGAATGAAGCGAGTAATATTCTTCAAATTCCTAATGATCTATCGCCGGTAGCCAGCTTTCTATTTAGTGGGTTAGGTGGAGAAATCAATCTGAATAATGATGATGAAGTAGCGCTTGCTATTCGAAGCGTTTTATTTTTATACTTAATTATTCTAGGCTTAGCGATTGTAACGTATAAATTAGGATTTGCTAAAAAGTTACCAGTCCTGAAATCTGCGGTTATCTACGTTGTTTTAGCTGCAGGATGCACGATTTTAACAGTCCCACTTGGTTTGTCCCTGCCAATTGCAGAGGGTCTTTTTGTATCATCACTTGTATTAGGAATTTACAGGGTACGTTTACACAATGAACGAAAAGGCAGGAAAACAGAAGCCTCATAAATAGAAAAAAGCCTGCAAATTGTGCAGGCTTTTTTCTTTATATTAAACTTTCATCATTCTTTGGTTCTCTGTAAAGATTAAAGTTGCCTGTTGCTTTCCTGGCATTTGTCTTTTCTCCAATTCGATCGTTGCAGGTTGGGCACATATACGTATTAATTCGTTTGTTACGCATACGTTTCGCTTGCAAAGAGTTTCCGTCAATCGAATGGACATCATCGCATAATACACATTTTACACGCATCGGTTTCACCTCAATTATTTCTCTCTTTGCTTTTGTATTATAACATGTTCGTGTCTTATGTACTAATAGATGTTCGAAAATTTGTAAGAAGTGGGAAGCTTGGAAGTTGAATTCGTTCGTTTAGAGGTACTCTTTTACGGGAAAAGGATTAATAGAAAACGTTGAAAGGATGATACGATGAAGAAACGTTGGATTTATTCAGCAGTTGGAGCTGCGAGTGCAGGAGCTGCAATGTACGTACTTAAAGACGAAAAGAGAAGAAATGATTTGAAAGAACGAGCTAAATCTTTATCAACAACTGTACAAAATTCCATTCAAAAAGACAACCAAGAGGACCTTCCTGTTGAGAAAGCAGGTGTACCTGAATTCGATCACACGGAAAATACGAAGATGGTAGATGAAGGCTCTCAGTTTGGGGTTCAATATTATAATGAATTGCAAGAGGAAGAAAAGGAGCTAGAAAAGCAAAACACCTAAATCTTAATCAGATTTAGGTGTTTTTTTGTCTTTATAATTATTTGATTGTTCGTCTTGAATTTCTTCCAGTTCTTTTTTCTGTTCAGTAGGTAATTTGCCTTTGTCTTGATCTGGCTCTGTTGGTTTATTTTCTGGAACTGGAACTTCTGGCATATACCTTCCCACAATAGCAGACAGTTCATCTGTAATTCCTTGAATCGGGTGTCCTTGTCTTATCTTTCTACCCATCTGTTTAATGCGTTCGTAGCCATCAGCATCAGCTATGACAATTGCATCCTTCCCGTATGGATCTTTCTTTAAAGCTTCAGCTACAGAATACTTAATTGACCCCACACGAGATCGGTCTAGAGATTTATCCACGTCTATCGCGACGACTACATATGGACCAGCGACAACAGCCGTTGCTTTATGAACATCTGGCACCTCATTAGCGACTCTGGCTAAATGTTTAGAACGCTTTCGATTGCTCATCTTCTCTTTTGGAGCGGGATCAGAATCTTGAACCTGGATAGTTGGGCTTTGATTCTCTTGTTGTGGCAGGCTTTCCTGTTCATTTGATTGACAAGCCGTTAAAGCAATAGCTAAACCAATTATAACGATAAATTTCACAGTTCTCACTCCTTTATTTGTTGTTATATTTTGAAGTTCGTCTAACTTTATACATACAAGCATATAGTGGAAGTAGGAAGCCTTGCCAAACAATGTAGACTAATTCTCAGGAGGCGGCTGAATGGAAAAAATTTATGTACTAGATACAAATGTGTTGTTACAAGACCCAAGATCAATTTACACTTTTGGTCACAATGAGGTCGTTATTCCAGCCATAGTACTGGAAGAAGTGGATTCAAAAAAAAGAAACATGGATGAAGTTGGGCGGAATGCCAGAGAAGTTTCAAGAATTATGGATCGGTTGAGATTAATGGGTAAGCTGCACGAGGGAGTGAAACTTGAGAGTGGCGGTATACTTCGTGTGGAATTAAATCACAGGTCATTTACGAAGCTAGAAGAAGTGTTTATGGAACGTACAAATGATAATCGTATCTTAGCGGTCACGCTTAATTTGCATCTTGAGGAGAAGGAAAAAAGCGAAGGAAGACAAGTTGTTTTAGTTTCAAAAGATATGTTGATGAGAATTAAGGCAGATGCTATTGGACTTGTTGCTGAAGACTTTCTTAGCGAAAGAGCCGTCAATGAAGACACAATTTTAAATGGATTTAAGGAACTTTACGTGAATGAAGATGAAATTAATTTATTTTTCCAAACGGGGGAATTAGCTCTATCAAAAGAGTTGTTAGCATCCCTGCATCCAAATGAATTTATGATTTTAAAAAACAGGGCTAACCCTTCTCACTCTGCTATAGGGATTGTAAAACATCATGAAGGTCTTCTGCAGAAATGCAGATTCCAAAATGAACAAGCTTGGGGGATTCGCCCAAGGAACGCTCAGCAGGTCATGGCTTTGGAGTTATTGTTAAGACGGGATATCCCTTTGGTTACGATGATTGGGAAGGCTGGTACAGGTAAGACGCTGCTTGCTTTAGCAGCAGGACTTATGCAAATTGAAGATTACGGTTTCTATAAGAAACTTCTTGTAGCCCGCCCTATTGTACCGCTTGGGAAAGATTTAGGCTACCTTCCAGGGGAGAAGGAGGAAAAGTTACGGCCTTGGATGCAGCCGATTTATGATAACTTAGAATATTTATTTGATGTAAAAAAGCCAGGGGAACTTGATCAAATTTTATCTGGTATCGGTTCAATACAAGTTGAAGCGCTCACCTATATAAGAGGAAGAAGCATTCCTGAACAGCTAATCCTTATAGATGAAGCACAGAATCTTACCAAACATGAAGTGAAAACAATACTTACTAGGATTGGTGAGGGGAGTAAAGTTGTCCTTTTAGGAGATCCTCATCAAATAGACCACCCTTATTTAGATGAATTCAATAATGGTCTTATTCACGTAGTGGAAAAATTTAAGGATCAAAACTTAAGTGGGCACGTCAAGCTTGTAAAAGGTGAACGATCACCTTTAGCTCAGCTATCAGCAGATTTCCTATAGGAAAAAACCCCGGCCAAAAACATGACCGGGGTTTATTCGTTTACATATCAGTCGATTACAATTTTTTTGACACCTTTTATAGGCTGGTCCTTATTTGAACCATCTTGAAAATACACATGGACGGGACCTTCCTGGTTTAAAGGCTTGCCATCTTGTGAAAATAAAAAGAGGGACTGGTTTAATTCGTCTAACGTAATTGTAGTGTCACCAGATTCAGTTACAAGTAAAGCTTTGTTTGCTTCATCTTTGATCTCAGCATTTTTTAAAAAATGATGAATGGGCATAACATAAGTACCCTCTAATATTTTTTTCTTATCGTATTTGGAGATGCTTTTATTTACAGGAGGATCAAGCTTTTGTTGATAAACCTCACGATCCCAGAACTCAGAAGCTTTTCTTATTTCATCTTCTTCCGTTGCTTCTGGCGTCGTTTGAAATGTGAACGCTTCCTCAAATGATACTTTGCGATCGTCAAAAATCCAAACAGTAGGGTCTAATGTAATGCTATAGTTTACGTTTCCAGTTAATTGTATGATCAATGGTAGACCACCCTTCGTTGTAAAAAGATTCTGAACCTAGTATAACGAACTTAAACCAATCATGCACTAAGGAGGTTTTCAAATGCAGAAAAAAGTAAGTCAGGGAATGGTCGATGAATGGATAGAACACGTTAGTGCTTTTACTCAATTAGGTAAAGTAGCTGACTATATTCCAGCTCTAGAAAAGCAAGATCGTGAGAATATTGCAATTGGGGTTTATCATTTAGATGGAGAATGTGTTGGGGCAGGTAAAGTCGAGAACACATTTACGATACAAAGCATATCTAAAGTTTTAGCATTAGCATTAGCTCTAATGGATCAAGGTGAAGATTATGTGTTTGCAAGAGTAGGAAAAGAACCAAGCGGTGACCCATTCCATTCGATAGCTAAGCTTGAAACAACGAACCCTTCAAAACCTCTCAACCCAATGATTAATGCAGGTGCATTAGCTGTTACAAATATGATTGAAGGAACTACACCTGATGAGAAAGTTGGACGTTTGTTAGCATTCGTTCATGAACTGGCCAATGATCATAGTATTCAATACGATCAAGAGATAGCAAATTCAGAATATGAAACAGCTTATTTAAATAGATCACTGGCATTCTTTATGAAACAACATCATGTTATTGAAGGTTCAATTGAAGAGTTGTTAGATACCTATACTAAGCAATGCGCTATTGAAGTGAATATTAAACAATTGGCTCGTATTGGAGCGGTTTTTGCGAACGAAGGAAAAGACATTGAATCAGGTCGTCAAATCATACCAAGACAGCTAGCAAGAATATGTAAAACCTTCATGGTAACCTGTGGCATGTATGATGCATCTGGCTCATTTGCTATACGAGTAGGTATACCAGCTAAAAGTGGAGTGTCTGGTGCTGTAATGGGTTCTGTGAAAGACTTTGGAGGAATTGCAGTCTTTGGTCCTGCTCTTGATGAAAAAGGTAATAGCGTCGTGGGCATGCAATTGTTAGAAATGCTCTCAAGTCGGTTAGAGCTATCGATCTTTTAAGTAAGGCTTTGTAAAAGTTTACTGTTGTTATTTATTCAAGAATAGGGCAGGAATGTTGAATACTTAAAGCTGAGACACTTTTTTATGTATGGGGGCGTTACGTTTATTGAGATTTAGGGGGTGTCTGGGGAACGACTCGCTTTCCACGGGCGCTTCCGTTCCCTCAATATATGGCAAAGGTGGTTCGGGAAATTGCGAGACTCCTGCGGCAGTAGGAGCCTAGGGGAGACCCCACAGAGAGCGTAGCGAACGAGGAGGCTCCCCAGCTCGCCGCGGAAAGCGAGTAATTTCCCGAACCACCTTATCCTCAATCTAGGCAAACGGAAGCATCCTCTCAACTTCGAGTCTCCCATATAATTGGGCTTATATAGGAAATTAACACCCAATAATGACAGAGTCTAAAATAAAGTAAAAACGTAGTTATCTTTCTGAACTTTCCTTGCATTTTTGTCCCTTAACCTATAATATAAATAAAAGAAAGTCTGTTTTAATCGGAGGGGATTAACGTGTCATCAGAAGTAGCGATCGATCATCGCCAACAAGCCTACGCCCTTCTTAAGGCTGATGCGGATAAAATAGCAAAACTCATCAAAGTTCAGATGGATAACCTAACCATGCCGCAGTGTCCTCTATATGAAGAGGTTCTAGATACCCAAATGTTCGGACTATCACGAGAGATTGATTTCGCTGTCCGCTTGAATTTAATAAGGGAAGAGGATGGCAAGAAGCTTCTCGAAAACTTAGAGCAAGAAATGAATGCTCTGCATGAAGCCTCTCAAAAGTCCTGACAGATAAACTCAAATTTCACCCCTCTGGTGAACATTTGAGTTTTTTTACTATCTAGGCAATGAGTAGTGGGGAAAAGGAGTGATGTATATCTGGCATAAGGAAAAAGTATGATAGTAGATGATAATATTTTTCTTGCAAAGAAGGAATTTGATGCTTTAATCTAGTAAAAAAATATAAGGGATCAAAACCAATTACATAAGGATGGACAACAATGAAAAAATTATGGAAAAACTTTGATTTCACTTTAATCTTTACACCGTTGATCTTAACAGCTTTTGGAGTCGTTATGATTTATAGTGCATCAATGGTTTATGCCGTTGCAAAGTGGGGTTACTCTCCAGATCATTATCTAAACAAGCAATTAATTTGGTGTGGTTTAGGGTTGATTGCATTTATAGTAACAATTAGTATACCCTATCAGAAGTATCAGAAATGGATGCCGTTAATCTTGTTCGGCGTTGCCATATTGCTTGCGTTAGTCTGGTCTCCGCTTGGGGATTATGTAAATGGTGCTTATTCCTGGCTGGTATTAGGTCCTATTCGAGTTCAGCCGGCAGAGTTAGCGAAGGTAGGCTTAATTATGTACCTTGCCTCCGCACTCGCCAAAAAGCAAGATCGGTTATCGAGCTTTAGAAGAGGTGTTATACCACCATTATTTATTACGTTCCTAATTCTTGGGTTGATCATCTGGCAACCGGATGTGGGGACGGCTTCCATCATCGCGCTCATTGCAGCAACTATCTTTTTGAGTGCTGGTATTCACCCGAAAATAATAAGCATGTTAGCGGTTCTTGGTGGAGCTTTGATTACCATCTTCATATTAACGTCCGTTGTGACGGATTCAGAGCGTGTCGCTCGTTTTACAGGAGCTTATGAACCCTTCTCAGATCCGGCTGATGATGGTTATCATTTAATACAGTCGTATATTGCAATTGGAACAGGTGGTATAAGTGGTGATGGTCTTGGACAAGGTGTTCAAAAACTAGGTTACCTTCTTGAACCACACACAGATTTTATTATGGCGGTAATCGCTGAAGAGCTAGGTTTATTAGGTGTATTAATTGGTATCGGACTTCTGACAGTCATCGTCCTTCGTGGATTGTTTATCGCAAGACAGTGTAAAGATGCATTTGGAAGTCTTTTGGCAATTGGGATTTCATCAATGGTTGGTATTCAAACAATTATTAACCTGGGGGCTGTAAGTGGTCTCCTTCCTATTACGGGAGTACCGTTGCCATTTATTAGTTATGGAGGTTCTTCTTTAGTGGTCTTATTGGCCTCTATGGGAATTTTAAATAATATAGCTAGACAGGTGCGTCTAGAAGATCAGCCGAAGGTTTACAACAAGAATGTCACTGATGATGGTAGATCTAGTACAAATGCACCTACAATACAGCAACAAAGAAAAGCTAGGGGAGGAAGACAATGGGTGAACGAAAGAAGATCAATAAGGTATTAGTTGCCAATCGAGGCGAAATTGCTATAAGAGTATTTCGTGCATGTACAGAACTTGATATAAGAACAGTAGCGGTTTATTCAAAGGAAGATAGTGGTTCTTACCATCGCTACAAAGCTGATGAAGCTTATCTTGTCGGTGAAGGAAAGAAGCCAATTGACGCCTATCTGGATATTGAAGGCATTATTGAAATAGCGAAGAGTGTGGGTGTTGATGCCATCCACCCTGGTTATGGATTCTTATCTGAGAACATTCATTTTGCAAGAAGATGTGAAGAAGAGGGACTTACGTTCATTGGGCCAACAAGTGAACATTTAAATATGTTTGGTGATAAGGTTAAAGCGAGATATCAAGCTATTCAAGCAGACATTCCAGTAATTCCTGGAACAGATGGGCCTGTAACAGATATCGAAGAAGTAAAAGCATTTGGTCGAAAACACGGTTATCCAATCATGATTAAAGCAGCCCTAGGTGGTGGCGGTCGTGGAATGCGCATTGTTCGTAGTGAAGCTGCCCTCCAGGATGGATATGACCGTGCCAAATCGGAAGCGAAAGCGGCATTTGGTAACGATGATGTTTACGTGGAGAAGTTAGTTGAAAATCCAAAACATATTGAAGTGCAGATTTTAGGGGACGCCGATGGTAATATCGTGCATTTATATGAACGAGATTGTTCGGTTCAAAGACGTCACCAAAAGGTTGTGGAGGTCGCTCCTAGCGTTTCCTTACATAACGATATCCGTGAACGGATGTGTGAAGCTGCTGTTAAATTAATGAACAATGTCACTTACTTAAATGCCGGAACAGTTGAGTTTCTTGTTTCAGGAGATGAATTCTATTTCATCGAAGTAAATCCGCGTGTCCAGGTAGAACACACGATTACAGAATTAATCACCGGTATTGATATTGTGCAAGCTCAAATTATGATTGCTGAAGGATATAATTTGTTTGATAAGCCAATCAGCATCCCTAAACAGGAAGATATTCGTACACATGGCTTTGCCATTCAATCTCGTGTAACAACAGAAGACCCGCTTAATAATTTTATGCCTGATACAGGAAAAATTATGGCATACCGATCTGGAGGTGGGTTTGGAGTTCGTTTAGATGCAGGAAATGGGTTCCAAGGTGCTGTCATCTCGCCTTATTATGACTCGTTGCTTGTGAAGGTTTCCACTTGGGCACTAAGCTTCGATCAGGCCGCTCATAAGATGGTGCGTAACTTACGGGAATTCAGGATAAGAGGGATTAAAACAAATATTCCTTTCCTCGAAAATGTTATTCTGCACAATAAGTTCTTGTCAGGAGAGTACAACACAACCTTTATTGACCAGTCACCTGAGTTATTTGTATTTCCGAAAAGAAAAGACAGAGGGACTAAAATGCTCTCTTATATTGGAGCTACAACGGTTAATGGTTTTGAAGGTACTTCTCACAGAAAGAAACCTGCTTTGCCTAAACCTAGAGAGCCGGTAGTGAAACATTCTGAACCCATTGCGGCTGGCACGAAACAATTACTTGATGAACAAGGACCAGAAGCAGTCGCTGAATGGCTGAAGAATAGAAAAGAAGTATTATATACTGACACTACCTTCAGGGATGCCCATCAATCTCTATTAGCTACTCGTGTTAGAGGTAAGGATTTGGAGCATATTGCAGAACCTACAGCACGATTACTTCCTAATCTATTTTCTGTAGAGATGTGGGGAGGAGCAACCTTTGATGTATCCTACCGATTCTTAAAGGAAGATCCTTGGAAACGCCTGTTAACCATGCGTGAGAAAATGCCAAACATGTTATTCCAAATGCTTCTTCGTGCTAGTAACGCAGTTGGGTATAAGAACTATCCTGATAATGTCATTAAGGAATTCGTTGAAAAGAGTGCTCAGGCAGGCATTGATGTCTTCCGTATCTTTGACAGCTTAAACTGGGTGGAAGGAATGAAGCTAGCCATTGAAGCGGTTAGAGACACAGGGAAAATTGCTGAAGCGGCAATGTGTTATACAGGAGACATTTTAGATCCATCCCGCCCTAAATATGACTTGGCCTATTATACGAGTTTAGCGAAAGAATTAGAGGATGCTGGCGCTCATATCTTAGCAATTAAGGATATGGCAGGAGTCATGAAGCCTGAAGCGGCCTTTCAATTGGTTTCAGCGTTAAAGGAGACAGTAAATATACCAATTCACCTCCATACCCATGATACAAGTGGAAATGGAATTTTCACTTACGCACGGGCTATAGAAGCAGGTGTAGATGTAGTTGACGTTGCTGCTAGTACGATGGCTGGTTTAACTTCTCAACCAAGTGCAAGCAGTCTGTATTATGCTCTAGAGGGAAATGATCGAAAACCAAACATTGATGTCAATGCTTACGAGGAGTTGGGCCATTATTGGCATGATATTCGAAAGTATTATCAAGATTTCGAAAGCGGCATGATGGCACCTCATTCTGAAGTCTATCAACACGAAATGCCAGGCGGGCAATACAGTAATCTTCAACAGCAAGCAAAGGCAGTTGGTCTTGAATCACGTTGGGACGAAGTGAAACGTATGTATCGCAGGGTAAACGATATGTTTGGTGATATTGTTAAAGTAACTCCTTCTTCCAAAGTAGTTGGAGATATGGCGCTCTTTATGGTGCAGAATGAGCTAACTGAAGATGATGTGTATGAAAAGGGTGAATCAATTGATTTTCCTGATTCTGTTCTTGAATTCTTCCAAGGGTATTTGGGTCAACCGTACCAAGGGTTCCCTCAAGAGCTTCAGCGCATCATTCTAAAAGGGAAGGAACCATTATCCGTACGGCCGGGTGAACTTCTTGAACCTGTGGACTTTAAAGATCTAAAAGAAAATCTCTTCCAAAAGCTAGATCGTCAAGTGACGAGTTTTGATATGATTAGCTATGCACTTTATCCTAAAGTGTTTATGGATTATCATCAGTTTTATGAGCAATACGGGGACATGTCAGTATTAGATACATTGACGTTCTTTTATGGAATGCGTCTTGGCGAAGAAATTGAAGTAGAAATCGAGCAAGGAAAAACGTTAATTGTTAAACTTGTTTCGATTGGTGAAGCTCAGCCAGATGCTACAAGAGTGGTCTACTTTGAATTGAACGGCCAACCTCGTGAAGTCGTTATCAAAGACCAAAATATTAAAGCATCTGTAGAGGCGCGTCCTCAAGTGGATAAGCAAAATCCAAAACACATCGGGGCTACGATGCCTGGTACAGTTGTAAGTGTTATCTCGAATAAAGGTGAAACCGTTAATAAAGGTGACCATCTTATGATTACTGAAGCGATGAAGATGGAAACTACGGTTCAGGCCCCATTTGATGGGAAGATCAAAAACATTTACGTTAAAAATGGAGAAGCAATTCATGTAGGTGATTTGTTAATCGAGTTCGAATAACGTGGTACACAGTGAAGACTAGCATTTAAAGCGCTTAGAGCCAAATACTCTAAGCGCTTTTTATGGGATATTCTAGAATAAATTCAGGCATAATCAATTTCAAGGAGGGATTCAATGGCGGTATTTTATCCATATTTCTTTTGTGATGATGGAAGGGAGCAAGCAGATTTTTATACGTATGCGTTAGATGGAGAAGTTGTAAGCATTCAGACCTTTGAAGAGGCACCTGATATGCCAAGTGAGATAAAGGATAGTGTGATGCACCTTGTGCTTAAAGCGAAAGGACAGCACTTTTTTATGGCGGATCGAATAGAAGGGGAGACAATCTCCGGAAATCAAATGGATCTTACGCTTGAGTTTGAGGAAGAAGAAGAGGCTAGGGAAGTATTTAGTAGGCTTTCTGAAGAAGGGCGAGTGTTCATGCCTTTTGAGAAAATGTTTTGGGGAGCTATGTTTGGGAGGCTAGAAGACCGTTTTGGGGTGCGTTGGCAAATTGTCACAGAACATTAAAAAGACCGTAGAGATCTCTACGGTCTTTTTCGTTCCAACTAATTATTTTTAGTTTTATCATATTTTGCACTTCTAGAAGATAACAAAATAAAGTAAGTTAACAAGCTAAAGAAGCATGCTATTACGAGGGCGTGTAAAAGGGCAATAAACAAGTTGAGCTGTGTAACAATAATCATTGCGCCTAAGAACACCTGAAGAGCCATAAGGAGAAATGCAAGGTTCCAGCCTGTTCTCATTACTCCATTTGACTTATATTGCTTCCTAATTCTGATAAACAAATAAGCCACCCAAACAAAAATTAAACCAGCTGCTAAGCGGTGTCCCATTTGGACCCACTCATGCATATTAAAGGATCCGAGTTGCAACGGGCTGTTATTGTCACAGAATGGCCAGCCTGTACATACGACGCTTGCTCCAACGTGGCGAACAAGTGCACCTGTATAAACCACAGCCAATGTGTAAATAGCTAAACTATAAAATTGAATGCGCAAACTTCGATCAATATAAAGAGAATCTGCATCAAACTTCCTATCAATCTCAAAAATCAATAGGGTTAATAAGAATATAGATGCAAAAGAAATCAATGAGATACCAAAATGCATTGCTAACACAAAATCTGATTGTCCAAATTTAACTGCAGCTGCTCCAATTAGCCCTTGAGCAACTAAGAAGAAAATGGATAAAAATGCAAGTAACTTTGTTTCTCGGATATGTCCTATATATCTCCATGCTAGAATGGATAACACTAATACAAATAATCCAACGCCTCCGGAAACAAGACGGTGAGCCATTTCTATAATGAGCTCTGGAGTAATGTTAGTTGGGATGATTTGACCGTGACATAACGGCCAGCTTTTTCCACAACCCATACCTGAATCTGTTTTTGTTACCAGCGCGCCGCCTATTAGGACAAATAGCATTCCAAGAGACGATAGAACGGAAAGCCATTTTAATAATTTAATCATTTCTCCACCTCTCTGTATATTTAGTGGAACATATCTATATTAATATAAATAAAAAAATAAGTGCAATTATCGAGCGTAATGTTCACCAAATCGACACAAACTCTATGATACCATGATTTTTAAAGTGTAGGAAATTTAAAATGTTTGACTTATGTAAAATACATGTTTAGTAAGGGGGACGAAAAGCTAGTAGGATTCTTTCATCCCTGATCGATTAGTAACCATGGACTCTACGTGTCCCAACTGTTACTTTTATTTCAGTTTAGCCTCTGTGCTGGTGATTGGTCTATTATATATAGAATTGGATTTTTCACAACAAATGTAAAGAAAGTGCTTGCAATGTAAACGGTTGTTTGCTAGAAATAAATAGGGGATTTGTTCCGATACTTACAATTCTTATCCAACCTATAATCCTCTCTAACTCCTCATATAAAACATGTCATCTATGTCTTGTTATAGGGGTGTTCACAGATATTTCACAACTTAAAATATCTCTGATTAAATAGATAGAAAATCTATTCCATGATACAATAGGATGGAATGTTTAGAATCTGCACGTTCATAAAAGTTTTTACAACACGCCCTCCTTTAAAATGTTAGGAGTTTGTTTATACTAAGTAGAATATGAACGAATTGTGAGGGAAGGTTGAAGGAGGAATACGAAGAACGATGAACAATCCAAGAACTGTTGAGTCAACATCACAAGTGATGAATCGTTCAGCCAGAGATGAAACCACTTCATCCTTATGGGCTGACATCCTTTCTTTGATTAAGATAGGGATTATAAATTCAAATCTAATGACTGCATTTGCTGGTTTTTGGCTAGCGGTACACTTCACCGAGGCATCCTTTTTTGATCATTGGCAAGCATTCTTAATGTCTATGATTGGGATTGCTTTTGTTATTGCAGGTGGTTGTATTATTAACAATTATTACGACCGGGATATAGATAAAGTAATGTCTCGTACCCAAAGCCGGCCAACTGTAACAGGAACGATCGCATTAAAACACATCCTAATAATGGGCGTTAGTGTGACATCATTAGGCCTACTCTTTTTACTATTTACCACGTGGGTAGCTGCTTTAATCGGTGCTTTTGGATGGTTTACCTATGTTGTTCTTTATACAATGTGGTCAAAAAGAAGGTACACATTAAATACGGTTATTGGTAGTTTTTCAGGTGCTGTTCCACCTCTGATAGGATGGGCAGCGATTGATCCTGGTTTACACCCAGTAGCGTGGGGATTATTTTTCGTCATGTTTATTTGGCAAACACCTCACTTCTTGGCCCTTGCCATGAAGAAAACAGAAGAGTATCGAGAGGCAGGCATACCAATGCTACCTGTCGTTCATGGATTCTCAATCACAAAACGCCAAATTGTAATCTATACAGCATGTTTATTGCCATTTCCATTCTATCTTCATTCTTTAGGTACAGTCTTCATGGTAATCGCCGCTTTACTAAGTGTCGGATGGTTTGCCATAGGGGTAGCAGGCTTCTTCATGAAGGATGATATGAAATGGGCAACATGGATGTTTGTTTACTCTTTAAACTATTTGACTATTCTATTTGTAGCAATGATTGTTGTTACATTGCCTAACCCTTTTTAAGTTGATCAGGAAAACTCTTAAAGAGTTTTCCTGATTCTTAATAATAAATATTTGCAATATTACAAAGAGAAAGAGAGGTATCTTTAATGAAAGGATGGATGGGAAAGTCTCGCGTTCTGTTCCTTTTTGGCATTATGCTGCTGACCTTGACCGGTTGTGGGCTGCCGAATCTTACAGCTCTAGAACCCAAAGGTGAAGGCGCTGATGTCATTTATGATCTTATGATGTTAAGCGTTATCATAATGGTCGTAGTAGGGGTCATAGTTATGGCGCTTTATTTCTTCGTCTTGATTCGTTATCGCCAGAAGGAGGACAATCAAGACTACATTCCGAAGCAAACAGAAGGAAACAAGTTTCTTGAATTGTTATGGACAGTGGTTCCAATTTTACTACTAGTTGTTTTGGCTGTACCAACTGTTCAAAAGACATTTATGCTGGCTGATACAACTCCGGCAGAAGAAGACAAAGAAGATGCTATTACGATTGAAGTGACAGGAAAACAGTATTGGTGGCATTATAATTATAACGGTCTTGAGGTTCAAGCTAGTCAAGATCTCTATATCCCTACTGGGGAACGTGTATACTTAAAATTAGCAGCTAGTGATGTTATCCACTCGTTCTGGGTTCCAGCAATTGCAGGAAAGATGGATACAAACCCTGGTACTGGAAACGTCAATGAAATGTGGATTAATGCTTATGAAGAGGGCGTTTATTACGGTAAGTGTGCGGAGCTATGTGGTCCTTCACACTCTCTAATGAGCTTTAAAGTAGTAGCGGTAAGCCCGGAAGAATTTGACCAGTGGGTAGAAGAAATGAAAAACGTAAATCCAGACGCTACACCTGAGTCTGAATCGGCACAAGCCGGAAAAGAGTTATTTAATAGTAAAAGCTGTATCGCTTGTCATGCGATTGGATCTTCTCCAGCTGCCGCAGGACCTAATCTAACAAACTTTGGTTCTCGTGTGAAAATCGCTGGTATTTTAGACAACAATAAGCAAAACCTTATTGATTGGCTACAGCACCCAGAAGATATCAAACCAGGTAATAAGATGACAGGTAAATACGGGAATACTGATGCCGACAATCCGTTAACTTCAGAGGAAGCGGAACAACTGGCTGACTACTTACTACAGCTTAATCCTACAGAAATCACACCTGAGGATGCTGAAGCACAATAATAGAGAGAAAAGGGAGGTCGTAGCGTGAGTACAGCTACTGCGCAAAAGAAAGGCTTTGGCGCTACCCTATGGGATTACTTGACCACAGTGGATCACAAGAAAATTGCGATTCTTTACTTAGTCGCTGGTGGTATTTTCTTCCTTGCGGGTGGATTAGAAGCAATGCTGATTCGAATACAGCTTGCGGTGCCTGACAATGATTTTGTCTCTGCTGGTTTATATAACCAGCTGATTACAATGCACGGAACAACCATGATCTTCTTAGCTGCAATGCCATTGATTTTTGCATTAATGAACATTGCGGTTCCATTACAGATCGGAGCACGTGACGTCGCATTTCCATTTCTAAACTCATTAGGTTTTTGGCTCTTTTTCTTTGGAGGCGTTTTACTTAATGTTTCTTGGTTTACAGGAGGTGCACCTGATGCTGGTTGGACAGCTTATGCACCCTTGTCAACGACTTCACCAGGACATGGTGTAGATTACTACGTAATGGGTCTTCAAATTTCTGGTGCAGGTACGCTAATTGGAGGAATTAACTTCCTTGTGACAATTGTGAACATGCGTGCACCTGGTATGACATACATGCGTATGCCACTCTTCACGTGGACGGCATTTGTAACAAGTGTACTTATTCTTTTTGCATTTCCAGCTCTAACAGTTGGTCTGTTCCTTATGATGTTCGATCGCATGTTTGGTGCGAATTTCTTCGACCCTCAAATGGGAGGAAACCATGTCATATGGGAGCATTTATTCTGGATTTTCGGACACCCGGAAGTATACATTCTCGTATTGCCGATTTTTGGATTGTTTAGTGACATCATCTCTACGTTCTCTAAGAAACGTCTATTTGGGTACTCTGCAATGGTTTTCGCAGTAGTCCTAATTGGGTTTTTAGGGTTCATGGTATGGGCACACCATATGTTTACAACTGGTTTAGGTCCGGTAGCGAACTCCATATTCGCGATTGCCACCATGGCTATTGCTGTTCCTACTGGTATTAAGATCTTTAACTGGATATTTACAATGTGGGGCGGAAGCATCCGAATGACAACACCGATGCTATGGACAGTGGCCTTCATCCCATCCTTTACACTTGGAGGATTTGGTGGGGTTATGCTTGCAGCAGCAGCGGCTGACTACCAGTACCACGATACGTACTTCGTTGTTGCTCACTTCCACTATGTAATTGTAGGAGGAGTAGTGTTTGGCGTATTTGCAGGACTACACTATTGGTGGCCTAAGTTCTTCGGTACGATGTTAAGTGAGAAATTAGGAAAGCTTGCATTCTGGCCGTTCTTTGTTGGCTTCCATTTAACATTCTTTATTCAGCACTTCCTAGGTTTAATGGGAATGCCTCGTCGTTATTGGAAGTTCTTGCCGAACCAAGATCTTGATTTAGGTAACCTGGTAAGTACAATTGGTGCCTTCTTAATGGCCATTGGTGCTGTCATTTTCCTTATCAACGTTATCGTAACATCTGTGAAAGGTGAGAAAGTTAGCGGTGATCCTTGGGATGGTCGTACACTAGAATGGTCTATTCCATCACCACCGCCATTCTATAACTTTACACAAACACCACTTGTACGTGGACTTGACCCGTTATGGATTGAAAAGCGTCAAGGTAATGGAAAAATGACTCCAGCTGAACCTCTTGGTGATATTCACATGCCGAATAATTCCTTTATTCCATTTGTTATGTCGCTCGGACTATTCATTGCTGGTTTCGGTTTCATTTACCAAGTTGATGACAAGAACTGGTTAATCGTAGGTATCGCCGGTATGCTCATAACTCTTGGATCTATGTTCGTAAGATCTGTTAAAGATGACCTCGGTTATCACATTCATAAAGAAGACCTAGAAAAGGGGGCTGGTTCTGAATGAGTAGCGATCAACTACAAAGACTAAAACCAGGGCAAAGCCCACACGAGCCTGAAAAAGCCACCCTCGAAGGGAAAAATAAATTCCTAGGGTTTTGGTTTTTCCTAGGAGGAGAAACAGTTTTATTTGCAAGTTTGTTCGGAACGTATTTAGCTTTAAATGGACCTGAGTCTAACACGAGTGGCCCAGGTCCAGCAGAGTTATTTGGTCTTGAACTTGTCTTTATTATGACGGTTATTCTATTGACCAGCTCATTAACAAGTGTTTATGCGATTTACCATATGAAAAATTTAGACTTTGGTAAGATGCAATTATGGCTAGGGATTACGGTTGCTCTTGGTTTAACATTCCTTGGTTTAGAAATTTACGAGTTTTACGAGTATATTATGCATGAAGAGCATACTTTTACATCTGATGCTTTTGGTTCTGCATTCTATGCTCTCGTTGGTTTCCATGGTGGGCACGTACTGTTTGGGTTATTATGGATCGTTACGCTTATGGTACGTAACTCTAAACGAGGCCTTAACTTATATAATGCACCAAAGTATTATATTGCAAGTTTGTACTGGCACTTTATCGATGTTGTTTGGGTATTTATCTTTACGGTAGTATACCTAATGGGAAAATTGGGGGGCTAATTTATGGCAAAAAACACCAATTCCACTAGTTATGAGTTTTACAAACAAAAAAATAAAGAAGAAATGAAGTACCAACTTATTACGTTTGCTTTGATGATTATCTTTACGCTCGTTGCATTTGGGATGGTTATAGCGGAATATAATCCGATGTTCACGATACCAGTTATCATTCTGTTAGCGTGCGTCCAAGTTGGGTTTCAGCTTTACTACTTTATGCATATGAGCCACAAAGGGCACGGCTTACCAGCGCTATTTTTATACTCCGGTATATTTGTAGCACTTCTAACGGTCCTAGCGATGGTCACAATTGTTTGGTGGTAAGGAAAAGGAGGTTGGAGAGGGGATTCCTCTCCAACCTTTTTTGTTATTCATAATTAGCAATTTGTCAAACACTTGTCACTCTTATGTGAGGAACGACGTGGGTTTTTGGTGGAAAGTAAGGTATAATGGTGATAGGTTGTACACCTAAGACAGATACATGGAGTGAGATAAATGTGGTTAGAAATACAAATATTTGGTTTTAGAGCTCTATGGAGTCCTTATTACTTCTTGTTTGTCGTAACTTTGGGCGTGTTGTATTTTCTGTTAACAGGTCCATTAAGGGAGCGTTTTGGGCAATATCAAAAGCCTACTAATGTGCAACAAGGCATGTTTTATACAGGGTTAGTGCTTCTTTATGTTATCAAAGGTTCTCCTGTTGATTTGCTAGGACATATTTTATTTACAGCACATATGTTGCAAATGGCTTTATATTACTTAGTGTTTCCCATCTTAATTATAAAAGGGTTGCCCTCATGGGTGTGGGAGAAATTATTCTCCGTTCCGATCTTGAAGAATGTATTGTATCTCTTAGCAAAGCCGCTTATTGCTTTGCTGCTATTTAATGGTCTGTTCTCTTTATATCACATACCTGTAGTATTTGATTTTACTAAATCAAATGCAATGGCACATGCGGTGGTTACGACGGTTATACTTGTGACTGCATTTCTAGTTTGGCTCCCCATTTTTGCTCCGTTAGAAAAATTAGATACGTTGTCGCCATTACTAAAAATTGGCTTCATCTTTGCTAATGGAGTTTTAATAACACCAGCTTGTGGTCTTATTATTTTTGCGGAGACTTCTCTGTATAGCACATATAGCGATCCTTCGTCTTGGGCTGAAGCTATGAAGCTTTGTGTTCCACCTGGTGTGTTAGATGGACTATCCTTAAGTGGACCTGAAATCTTTTCATCAATGTCAATTCGCGAAGACCAAGCGACAGGTGGTATTATTATGAAAATAACACAAGAAATTGTATATGGTACGATTTTGGCGATTATCTTCTTCTCTTGGTTTAATAAAGAGAGCACCAACATTGATCCGCTACCAAGTGAGTCGAACTAAGTATAACTCCTCTTCGAGAGAGAGGAGTTTTTTCTTACATAATAGAGAAATGTTTCATTAGAGGAGTATGGGGGGAATCGATGATGTTACCAATTTTACCTACTATTAGTACCGCCTTTATTGTAATCAGTGCGATTTTTATCGCTATTGGCTGGGTGCTCATTGCAAAGGGTAATGTTGTGGCGCACAAACGGGTTATGATTGCAGGGGCTGTTAGTGCGCTTACATTTTTTATTATCTATCTTTCAAGAACGATTTTTGTGGGGAACACAAGCTTTGGAGGACCAGATGATATTAAAATCTATTATACGCTGTTTTTGATTTTCCATATCATTTTGGCCACAACTGGTGGAGTTTTTGGTATTGTTACACTCGTTTTAGCCTTTAAACGGAACATTACTAAACACCGCAAACTTGGACCAATTACAAGCGTAATATGGTTCTTTACTGCAATAACAGGGGTTGCCGTATACTTGCTTCTTTATGTCATTTATAGTGGTGGAGAAACAACCAGCATGTTAAAAGCTATCCTTGGTATTTAGTGGGTTCCTTCTATCTATTATTAAATAGGTAGAAGGTTTTTTATGTTAGAAGACATAGGTTTCTTTGAAAAAGGCAGTTGACCATAAACGTAACGGTCCTTTCCTGGTGACATATCTTAACATAGAGTATTCAAAAAGTCTTATGTAGAAGAGGTTAAACAACATCAACAAACATGAAACGAGCGTTAATTTAAAAAAAGAAAAGTAGGTAAGGCTAGGTCTCTGTTTAAAATAATATGAGTAAAAGACAAGTGATTTGGTTTAACTTATTGAGATAAAAGGTAAGAGTAGTAAAGGAAGAAGCAGTTACATACATAATGGACCTGAATGATTTCCGACTACTTTTAAATGAAAGGTGGCTACACAATGAATATAGAAAATCAGCGTTTAATGATGACGCCTATAACGATCTCACAGGCTCAGCAGCTGATGGTTAGCCCAGAGAGTTACCCAGACTGGCTCAGTGTCAAATACGATTCTTTATGGCCGGATGATGGGCTAAAGGCAATGCTTCCTATATATGTAGAAGCTTTAGAAAACGATCGTAATGAATATGGATTTGGTCCTTGGATCATCTTACATAAACATAAAGATATGGTCATAGGGGACATAGGCTTTAAAGGAAAGCCTGTTGATGGTGTGGTGGAAATTGGATATTTCATCTCCAATATTCATCGTAATCAAGGGTACGCCAAAGAAGCAATAGATTCTATGGTTCACTGGGCGTTTTCTCAAGAAGGAGTAGATACGATTGCTGCAACATGTACATCACAGAACGTTCCTTCTTGTAAGGTACTTGAAGCAAATGGATTTAAACGTACAGGCGAAGAAGATGGTTTAATTGTTTTTGAAACTCATAAAAAAACCTCTTGGCAAAAATAGAAAAATAAAAAGGTGTTATGGCCCTAATGGCTATAACACCTTTTTATTTATATCTTATAGTTAAACTTAATAATTCCAGCTTCTTTCGCTGAGTTAAAGGCAATTACAATGAAAGGACCAATAAAGAATCCTAATACGCCAATTAGTTTTAACCCAAGGTACATTGCAATTAGTGTAGCTAAAGGAGAGAGCCCGATGTGCCGTCCCATAACTTTCGGTTCTACAGTTCGTCTAATTGCCAAGAGGACGATTGCTAATATTGAAAGTTGCGTTCCCATAGCAATGTCACCAACAATAAAGGCGTAAAGTGCCCAAGGCCCAAGTACCGCAATTGAACCAATAATAGGGACGAAATCTATTGCCCAAATAATCAGGGACATGAGGATAGCAACTTTTGGAGAAATATAAAGCAAGCCTATTAAAGATACGACAAAGATGATGATACTGACTAAAAATTGAGCTTTTAGAAATCCAAACACGACATAAGAAAGACGACTGTTCATAAAACGTACTTTCTCAGCTGTTTTAGATGTCATGTGATCATAAGCTTTCGCTTTCAGTTTTGGTATCTCTAACATAAACAAGAACAGAGCAATTAAGTATACTAGGAAACTGACTAAATAGTTTGGAATCTCAGCCAGGAAATTCCCTATTTTCTTTAACTGGTCGTCCACTTTATATTCGCTTGTATATGTATCAAACTTCTCTTTTAAAGTGCCACTTACTTCTTCAACAACAGTTGTCGGGAACCGTTCAACGAATTGATTTGTGTCTTTTGCTCTCTCATCAAAGAACTCTTCCACTTGTTCAAAATAGACAGGAGCGTTATTTGCAATGTTTATAACCTGTGTTACGGCTTTTGTTACTAGTAGGGACCCTACTAGTCCCATAATAATTAAAAATGTAATGTAGACAATAATCACGGATAGTTTTCGCTTAAAGCGAAATTTGTACTGTAACCATCGTACTAATGGATTTAAGAATAAAGCTGTAAAGAATGCCAGTAAAAGTGGCAAGGATACAGGCAATATAAAATATGCCCCAATGACTAAGATGATGGTTAGGAAAATCAGGATCCAATGTTTTTTACTCATATAACGGAACAATTTGCTTTCAGAAGCTCCTTTCAATCAACACTCTCATAATGAAAATATAGCATGAACATATTCTTTTGAACAGTTAAAAAACTTAAATAGGATACATGTCTTATTGTAAATATACATACGATGGAACGAGAAGGGGGAGCGTCCATGTGGAAACAATTTAAAACCTTTGCTACAAAAGGAAACGTGCTTGATCTATCTATTGCTGTTGTCATTGGAGGAGCATTTGGGAAAATTATTGAATCACTTGTAGACGACATCGTAATGCCTATTGTTGGTTTATTAATGGGGGGCGTAAACCTCCAAGCACTCCACGTTCAATTTACCTTAGGTAAAGGAACCGTATACATCCAGTATGGCGCATTCCTACAGTCCGCAGTCGACTTTTTTATCATTACATTTGCTATTTTCCTGTTTCTTAAAGTGATTTTAAAGCTTAAAGGGGAGTCAAAAGGACAAGTTCAGTTTCAGAAAGAGACGACTGATCAAATATTAGGTGATATTAGAGATATCATTAAAGAACAGTCAGAAAATAAAGGAGGAATAAAGAAATCACCAATTATTCATATTCAAGAGCATAAGGAAAAGACTGCTAACGATTCTAATCGTTAACAGTCTAACCCTTTAATTATTCTTCTGGTATTTTTCAAGCATCTCTTTTGCGCCGTCAAATTGATATTGATCAATAAGCTTCTTAGCTCGGTCAAGCAAATGTTCATTTTGGAATTCGTCAATCATGTCTTTGACGCGATCTAAGACTTTATTGCTTTTGTCTACAAGTGTATCAGGAAAATCTTCCCCGTCGCCGTATTCTACGCCGTGAGGATAATAGTGTTTTCCTAGGAGAGGGGTTAACAGCTGCATAGTTGCGTCATGCTTATCTACGTCACCTTCAAGCGCATACCCTTGCACGCGTAAATAGTACGTTTCGCCTTTTGTTGCAGTATTAATTTTATAATCGTAAGTTACACGTTCGTAGTCCCATTGTCCGCCTCTGACAAACCCAGCTTTCTTCATCAAGTGGTCTAATTTCTTCAGTTCCACGATTGCGCCTTCAATACCTTTACCTTCAATTCTCATGTGTTTCCACCTCGCATCATGTCTTTATGTAAACGTGTTCTTACTTAATCATATAAAAAAGTCGCCCAACTTGCAATTATTTACCTATAAAAAGTAACTTGACGTTCATTTGTTTGTATTTCACTTATGCAAATCATTGTATTGGCGATATAAATCTCCCGTATTAGCTTGTTTAGATGGAAGGCAGGAGGCTCATGAGTAACTACAATAAGCGGGCCCGTTCAACTAATTAACGTCAGGGCAGGCTCGGGGACTGTAATAACTAATGATAAAAATCAAATCCATCCAAGTATCATGCAAGAAATATTTAAATTAGGACACATTAAAACGTGGGATGATTATTGAGGCATCCAAGAATACAACGAACGGAGGAGATTTGGATGAAATCAGTTCGAGATATTATGACAACAGATGTAGCATGTTGCACATCAGATGACACTCTTTATGAGGCTGCGGTTAAAATGAAGGAACGTAATGTAGGGTCGATTCCTGTATGTGATAATCAACAAAACCTTTTAGGAATGGTAACAGACCGTGACCTTGTCATAAGAGGTTATGCAGGAAAGCATTCAGGTTCAACAGCAATTAAAAAGGTTATGAGTGATCATATGGTTTCTGTGACCCCTGAAACGTCTGTTACAGAAGCTGGAGACTTAATGGCAGATAAACAAATTCGTCGGTTGCCTATAGTTGAAAATGGGAAGCTTGTAGGTATTGTATCTCTTGGAGATCTTTCATTAGATCAAAAATCCAATGAAGCAGCTGGACATGCATTAGAAGAAATTTCTGAGCGTCCAGAACTTCATTAATACGTTTTAAGCCCCCTCTAAGATAGAGGGGGCTTTTTCGTTCTGTGATTTATATCATATTTTAGCTTGTGTGCCATTATACTAGAGTATCAGTATAGAGGGAGCGTGAGAGCTTGAAGAGTACCCTTGCAATTAGTTTCTTTTTATCACTTATCGTTGGTGTGTATATAATGGGCTTTAGCGAAAAGAAAGAGGTACCACAAAAATCCGTAGCTCCATCCTCAGAAATGAAAGGAAAGAATGAGGGAAGCCTAGCAGTTCCAGTGCATACTTCTATTAAAGATAATAGTCAGGTTTCTTCTATTCCCTTAAAAGAATTCATTGGTAAGACCGCCAGTGAGGTAGAATTATTATTAGGAAAGGCTGATCGAAAGGACCCGACCCCTTATGGATATAAATGGTGGATTTATGGTAGCGGTGAAAACTATTACCAAATTGGTATGAATCAAAACAAAGTAGTATCAGTCTATGGTATTGGTCCTTCTTTGGTACTTGAATCTATTAAGATCGGACAAACAAGGGAAGAGATTGAAGGGATTCTATCCTTGAAAGAGGAAGTCGAAGTTGTAACAAGTGAGGGGTCTTTCCTTTTTACTTTAACAAGTGAAGACTACATTCAACGTCCTCTTGTTAAGTTAGATGATACTGTAGTTATGCAGTTGTACTTCGATTCCATTACAAATGATTTGTCATCTGTTCGTTTGTTAACAAATGATACACTTCTTTTACACCGTCCTTACAACGTCTCTTATTCTGGACAACTGCCTGAACTTCCTCTCGTCATGGATGAGGATTGGAAAGCAATTGAATATGGGATGGAGAAACAAATCCATGCCATATCAAACCAGATTCGCAGCCGATTTGGTAAAGAAGGCTTAGTTTGGGATGAATTAACTGCTGGGGTTGCTTTCAGACATAGTAAAGATATGTCTGTCCATAATTATTTTTCTCATATTTCCCTTGATGGAGACGGTTTAGAAGAACGTTTGCGAAAAAGTAAGATACAATATGCTTCAGCTGGAGAAAATATTGCAGCTCAGTACCCAGATGCTCCTTCAGTTGTGGAAGGATGGTTGAATAGTGCAGGACACAGGGAAGCATTATTGAATGAAAACTACACACACCTAGGCGTAGGTGTTTATAGATACTACTATACTCAGAACTTTCTCGAACAACCCTACTAGGCAGATGCACACGACTCTTCTGTCACTCATATACTATCTTAAAGAAAGATCTAAATGTGAGGTGGTACAGAATGAGTTCAAACTTACATCCGTCTGTTGCAGAGTTTAAAGAATTTACTGGACGATACCCAAAGTTAATAAAACATGTTCGTGATAATCAGGAGAGTTGGCAGCCTTACTATGAAAAGTGGGTGTTGTTAGGGGAGGATGACCCATACTGGAAACAGTTTACTGAGGAAAGTGAACAAGGAAAAACGAATGATCAACAAACAGAGGGAGAAGCTCAAGATTCTACAAACAATAAAGAGATGATGGGCCAGTTTATGAATATGATTGAAAATGTAGACTTAAACAAAGTTCAAGGTCATATTCAACAATTAAATGGAGCCATATCAAATATACAAAATCTTGTAGGACAGTTCCAGGAGATGAAAAAGACAAATCCTACTAAAGGAAACGCCCAAAAAAAATCGCCATTTGGATTTGGCCGTGATTAAGGAGGGCTCTTGTGCAACCAGGTGTTTATCAGTACTTAAATAATCGACCTGATTTAATCAATTTTATTCGGCAAAATCCCAAATGGTATCGTAAAATCACGCGTGATCCTGGGGTTTTGCCTAACATGGAAGAGGAAGCCAAATACTTCTTTGGAAAAACGACTTCTCAGAAAATGGAGAGGATGACCAATCAGTTGCAAATGGTTCAAATGCTTATGCAAATGGCTCAGGCGATGAAAGAGTAAAAAAATGTTCATAAATATTTCGTTTTTCTAAAAGAATTTGGTAAAATAGCTAGTGGAGGTGATTTACTTGCTAGCTACTTCGGAGACAGTTGAAATTCTGGATCAAAGTGAACAGTTAGGAAAGTTGGTATCAGGTTCAGATGTATATGAAAGATACCTCCAAGCTAAACAAGATATGGAGCGGGATCGAGAGGCTCAGCGCCTGATTCGTGCTTTTCAAGATAGTAAAACACAGTATGAAGAGGTTGAGAGGTTCGGTCGATATCATCCTGATTACAACCAAATTATGAAGGCGGTACGTCAGAAAAAGCGTGATATGGATATGAATGATTATGTAGCCGCTTATAAGGTAGCTGAACGTGAACTTCAGAAGTTACTTGATGAACTTAGCCAAATCATAGCCGGAAGCATAAGTCCGCAAATTAAAGTTCCAAAAGATGGAGCGGTATTTCAAGATACAGGCGGCGGTTGTGGTTGCGGTAGTGGAGGCGGCTGTGGCTGCTCTTAACCAAAATTACTGGAATCGAATACAGTCTATGCACATGTTTCCACAACAAAACATTTTTTGCTGAGGAACAAGAAAGCGGACTCGATACACATATAGCGCCTCATGCTCTCTCACGAAGCTCATAGAGAGGGTGAGGCGTTTTCCTTTCATGGCAGAAGCAGCAGCCTTCTTAAGGCTATCTTCAATCATCGTTCTTTCAATATTGGGAGAAGAAGGGCTTACATAAACAAAAGGGATCCCTGTAATTGTCTTTTTATAACATGTAAGAGTGCACGGGTCTTGATTTAATGTCACCATGAATAAATGCCAGGCTTTTTCTACGTCTGTCATATTCATTCCCCCCAGGTTACAAAAGATATTTATTCTGCGATTGAACCTTTTCGCAATATTTGCTAAACTTATTTAAAACCATTTATGAAAGAGGATGCCCTATGTTTACAAAGAGACAAGGATTGGTCATATGGTTCCAACATATGAAAAATATCCGCCAGATTAAACGTTATGGTCATTTAGTACATGCATCGAAAAAACATAAGTATGCTCTTTTATACGTCAATCAGGACGAAATAGAAGACGTTATGACTAAGCTTTCTAAACTTCATTATATTCAGAAGGTAGAGCCTTCTTACAAGCCTTTTATACGAACGGAATATGAAAATTCCAAACCAGATAAAGCAAAAGAATATGATTATAAATACGGCAGTATATAAAAAGAGCATGGGATGATGGTCCCGTGCTCTTTTTAATGCTTAACTCATAGGAGCAATGTAGCGGTTCATTCGTAGTATACCTATAAGGTGCTGGTAAAACAGTTCGCGCTCACCAAAAATATGACTAGGCTGAACCGTGAGTTCAATAATCTCCTTTTGAAGATCTTTAGCTAGACTTTGGAACAAATCATATCGTTTATTAGGAATGTCATGTGGATAAGGAATTCCTTCACGACAAATATAAAGCGGTTGAAAATCTCCTGGAGTTGTAGGTTTCATCACAACAACGAGGGAGGTGCGCTTTTCTTCTCCTGTGGTAGTGTGAAATGCCATCAGATGTTGTATACGCTCAGGCATACCTCTGCTTATTGTAAGTAATTCGTATAAATCGGAATACCCTTGACCTAGTTCAATAAAACGCTGAATCATTTTGCCACCTCTTTCATGATCATCTCTTATGATACTTTAGCAAAAAATAAAGAGGATAGATAGATTTTATTGTATACCGCTTGAAATATTGAGGAGTTACAGACTATGATTAGGAAATCTTTACTTTACATAATCCCACTAATATTCTTACTGACACTTCTTGTTTTATACCAGTGGAGTATGTATACGTATGGTGATCAGGAGGCTGATGCTAGCGCACCTTCACCGAAAACGAACGTCCGAATAACCCATGAAGGTGCTAGTGTTTATGTGGAACAGTCTTTTACAGCTGTTAGAGAAGGGACTTATTCTTTAAGGATCCCAGAAGGTATCAAAAATATAGAATGTGTCTATGAGGAAGGGAAACCTTGTCTGTTAGAAAAATCCTCTACTGTCGTTACAGTTTCCGCCAATAAAGAACTTCACTTCACATATGAACTTCCTTTTGAGGATGAGGATTGGATTTCTGGTGTATGGTTTATTGGGCTAGAAAGAAATGATTCCTTTGTGCCGATAGAAATAGAAGTATCTGTTATAGAGAAACAACCTTCTAAATGGCTTTGGATGAGCCCTGGCTTAGAAGTTGCACAAATTAAAAAAGACCATATTGATTTTTATCAGTGGGAAGAACGAAAAGCAGATTCCTTTCCGCTTTATCCTTTTGAAGCAGAAGGTTATTCAGAACAGCAAAAAGGTCTTATCACGTTTTACTCCAAAGATCGTTTACCTGAAAAGACTTTAGAGCAAATACAAGATGTATATGAACCATTATCTGACGAACCCCTTATCGTGATAGTAGGAAGTAAATCCAAACCGTCTCAAAAAGGAGTTATACACGTTGCTTCACTGAACCTACATTCCTTCAAAGAATCTTGGTATTATTCACTACTTACTGCAGGATCTAGTGTTCCTGAAGAGATGAAATGGTTAATAGATTCTGTTGTAGCTTATGCTGCTAATACAAGTCCTAATACGGAAAAAGGCAAGAAAATAAAAACGGCATTAATAGAACAGTTAACTGAAAAAGAGAGTGAGAAATTTTTAACCTCTCTCTCAAGGGAAGAAGAAACTCAAATCCCAACATACTTAGATGAAATGCTCGGAGAAGTAAAAGGGCTCGAAACATCATTCTTTAAAGAAAACATGTCTCTCGAGACGCCTTATGTTCCTTTATACTTTTATGAGACAAAAGATATTCTCGTAAATAGTAATCCAGTTAAGGTTAGCTGGAGACCAATAAAAATCAATGGAGACCGTTTTTATCCCCTGGGTGGTTTAGCTACATTAATTGATATGGATATAACAGGTATTCCTAGTGAAAATGTCTATATAGTAAGAAAAGCAGATGACACCTGGAGGTTCTCTCTTAATAAACAAACCTATATTGAAAACGAGGAGTCATTCGGTATAGCTAGTGAGGTACTCATACAAGTTAACAAAGAGGTTTATATTCAAGAGCGTTATATGAAGGATATATTAAGGATCGATGTTCAAGAGGGGAACCAAACTCTTTATATCAAGGAATAAAAAAAGCCTGCAGACATTTGTCTGCAGGCACCTTTTTTGATTTAATTCTCATCAAATCAAAAAGGCAAAGGGAGAGGAGAAACCGGAGGAAGAACTTATGGGGAACGTAAGTCTTCTCCGTCTTCGGGAACGATTAGGAGGAACCCTAACCGTTCCTTAGACAGTATGAGCGGTTTCAGTTCCATTTATACACCTCTTATTAAATAAAATTAAGGATGATGAAAAAAGGTTGAGGGTAGATGGGGATGTGTGAGTTTTCTCTTTGTGAACGTTTATGGTAGGATTATGTACGAAATGGTTAGAGAAAGGTGTTGACTCTATGCGCGTAATAGCAGGAGAACATAAAGGAAGACAACTTCAACCAGTGCCTCATCGGTTGACACGTCCAACGACAGACAAAGTGAAAGAAGCATTATTTCAAATGATTGGCCCATACTTTGAAGGGGGCGTGTGCCTTGACTTATTTGCTGGAAGTGGGGGTCTTGGTATTGAGTCATTAAGTAGAGGTATGGATAAGTCGATTTTCGTGGATAAGCATCCAAAAGCTATTGCGACGATTTATGAGAATTTGAAGACTCTTAAATTAGAAGAGCATGCAGAAGTCTATAAGAATGATGCTTACAGAGCGATAAAAGCAGCAGGAAAAAGAGGGTTATGTTTCGACCTTGTATTCCTAGATCCTCCTTATGATAAATTCTCATATCAGGAGCTTATTGATTCTATGCTTGAGCATACCGTAGTTCATGAAGGCACAACTATTGTTTGCGAACATTCCTCAGAACAATCTTTACCTGATACACTAGGTCCTTTTAAGCGCTTTCGTCACGAAACTTATTCAAGTATTATATCCATTAGTCTTTATAAACAAGAATAGAGGAGGATTTCAATGGCAACATTAGCAATTTGTCCTGGAAGTTTTGACCCGATTACATATGGTCACCTTGATATAATAGAGCGTGGAGCAAAGATTTTTGATCATGTAACGGTAGCGGTGTTTCATAACCGCGCTAAATCTCCGCTATTTTCTGTTGAAGAACGCATTGAATTGATACAAGAGGTTACGAGTCATCTTGATAATGTAACTGTTGACTCTAGTAGCGGTTTACTAATTGATTATGCTGAAGAAAAAGGTGCTAATGTTGTACTAAGAGGGCTACGAGCTGTCAGTGACTTTGAATATGAGATGCAAATTACTGCCATGAACCGAAAATTGAATGACTCCATTGAAACGTTTTTTGTCATGACAAATAATCAGTACTCATTCTTAAGTTCAAGTATCGTGAAAGAAGTGTCAAAATATAATGGAGATGTATCTGAATTGGTACCTCCACAAATAGAAAAAGCCTTAAAAGCTAAATATAAGAAATAGCCCCTAACCAAAAGTTAGTTGGGCTATTTTTTTATGATTCTTCTATACAAAATAAGACTGGCAATAGCTAAGGAAGCTATAGTCATGAGTGGGCCTATATTTACAAGCTTCTCGAAAAGCTCTGACCAGAATGTTTCATGCTTGCTTAATCTGAGCCAAACCGGAGATTCATCGGATTCGAAGGCTTGCCGGTCCACATAGAGGGGTACAAACAGAAGTACACTTAACCCGGCAGCAAAAAGACCGTGAAGAATACGCGCCAAGAAATAAGGACGGAACCGGATGTCTGTATCAGCTAAAATGCTAGCTACTTGTGCTTGTACAGAAAAACCGTTAAAAGCTAGTATGAAGCTGACACAAATGACTTGTTGTAATAGAACTGAATTCTCAGCTTGAGCCGTCATCTGAGAACCAAGTGTAATTTCAAATAATCCGGAAATAAACGGTAGGGTCAATTCTTGAGGTAGTGTAAGCATCTGGAATAGTATACCTATTGCCCCGGCAATAATAGGGGTAATTCCTACTAAAAATAATAGCTTATTAAACACGGAAAACATGATAATAAATCCACCGATCATAAGTAAAGTTTGGATAGAGGATAAAACAGCATCTCCAAAAAATTTACCAAATGGGCGTGGTTCTTCCAAGCGTGTCTGATGAAGGGCTAAGAAAGCCTTTTTTAAAGTGATTCTGTCTCTTGAACGATCTCGTGTAGGGGTTTGCTCTCGACCATAAAAACGCATGCATATGCCTACTAAGGTATTTCCTAAGTAATGGCTTGCTGCTAGTAAAATTCCTAAGGTAGGGTCGTGAAAGAATCCTACAGAAACGGCTCCAAATATAAACAGTGGATTTGAAGCATTAGTGAAAGAAACGAGTCGCTCAGCTTCTATCCTTGTAAGCTGCTTTTCTTGCCTTAACCTGGCTGTTAACTTAGCCCCAGATGGGTAACCACTAGCCATACCCATTGCCCATACAAAGCTTCCAACCCCAGGAACTCTAAAGATTGGTCTCATAATTGGTTCAAAAATAATCCCTATGAAACGAACAACTCCGAAGCCTATTAAAAGTTCAGCCGTAATGAAAAATGGGAGCAGGGAGGGGAACACAATTTCCCACCACATATTTAATCCCCGGATGGACGCCTCAAGAGCTTGATCAGGGAAGCGAATTAGCGAGAAAGCAATAAATAATGCCAATAACGCGAGTGTTAATGATTTAATTTGTGATTTCATATAAAGCCCCCTACAAATTGACCGACTGTACTTCTATTTTGGGAAATAGTAAAATGTTCATAACATATACATACAGTACAAGCGTTTCTATATCACTATACGCTCATGAGAAAGGGATTTATGCCATAAAATAAGAAAAGAATGGCAAGAAAAAGGGAGGTCTTAGAGTGAAGAGACCTGTTGTTGGATTGGCCTTAGGCTCTGGGGGGGCGAGAGGGTTTGCCCATCTGGGTGTGTTAAAGGCGTTTAAAGATGCGGGTATACCAGTTGATCTAATTGCGGGAAGTAGTATGGGAGCACTCGTTGGATCTTTGTATTGTGCTGGGCAGGATATGGAACAGCTATATAAGCTGGCTAAAACGTTTAAGCGTAAGTATTATTTAGATTTTACCGTTCCAAAAATGGGTTTCATTCAAGGTAAGCGTATTAAAGAGTACATAAGCTTATTTACGTACAGAAAAAATATTGAGGATTTAGATATCCCATTCTCCGTCATTGCAACAGATCTGCATACGGGTGAGAAAGTTATTTTTAAAGAAGGCAATACAGCAGATGCGGTTAGAGCAAGCATCTCCATCCCTGGCATTTTTGTGCCTGTAAAGATTAGAGACCGTTTATTGATCGACGGAGGGGTTGTTGATCGGGTTCCGGTGTCTGTAGCAAGAGAGATGGGAGCAGATATTGTAATTGGGGTGGATTGTGCCCACTTTGACGGCAGTAATGATGTTCAATCCATCTATGATGTGATTATTCAAAGTATAGAAATCATGCAAGATGAATTGCTCAGCCAGATTGATCTTGATGCTGATTTTATGTTGAAACCGGATGTGAAGAAGTTTAGTTCGAGAGCCTTTACGGATACAGTTGAGATCGTAAGTGAGGGAGAGGAAGAAGCGAATCGCCACATTGAAGCGATTCGAACGTATATAGAGAATTGGAAGGAGCCCGACCATGAAGCAGAATAAAAGATATTTTATAGTATTTGCGGTAGTAGTGGTACTTGCCTTTTTCTTGGCTCAGTACCGCTTGCCGTATTACATTTATCAGCCTGGATCGGCTGATGACTTAAATCCAGTAGTACAAGTTCAAGATGGATTCAATAGTGATGGAGAAATGCACTTGGTTACCGTTAGCGGTGGGCCTGCAACGCCAATTCGGTATGTAATTGCTAAAATTCTCCCATATCATGAAATTTATGACATTGAAGATATCCTACCTGAAGGAGTTAGTCAAAATGAGTATCACCATGCCCAACTTCAGGTTATGGAATCGTCTCAAGAAGCTGCCCAAGTCGTAGCCTATCAAGCTGCAGGGAAAGATATTACGATTAATTATGAGGGTGTCTACGTTATGAGCGTAGGTCAAGATATGCCAGCAGAAGGGAAGCTTGAAATTGGGGATCGTATTATAGAAGTAAATGGTAAAGAGATTAAAAAGTCAGAAGAACTTATTGATTTAATAGCCCCGCTTAATGTAGGGGATAGCGTAGAAGTAACGTTTGAACGAAAAGATAAGAAAATGACCGAAACGGTATCGTTACAAAAACATCCTGAAGAAGAAAGAGCTATTATGGGGATCGGGCTTGTGACCGATCGCAGTGTTAAAGTGGATCCTCCAGTAAACTTCAAAAGTGGAGAAATTGGAGGACCTAGTGCGGGACTCATGTTTTCGTTGGAAATTTATGATCAATTAACAGAAAGTGATATTACAAAAGGTTATCAAGTGGCTGGTACAGGAGAAATATCATATGAAGGGAAAGTAGGGCGTATTGGTGGAATCGACAAAAAAGTCGTAGCTTCTGACGAAGAAGGGATTGAAATCTTTTTCGCTCCAAATGAAGGAGGAAAAGAGGGTTCTAATTACGAGGTAGCTAAAAAGACAGCTGAAGATATTGGGACAGACATGAAAATTGTGCCTGTAGACACTTTTGAGGAAGCGTTGCAGTATTTAAAGGACTTAGATCCTAAAACAGAAGAATAAAGGTTAGAAAGGGCCCCAAATTGTACAGAATACAATTTGGGGCCTTTTTGACTTAGTTGAAGGCCAATATCTGAGGTCCAGCTTTCTTCGCTATGTCGTGGCGCTACTGGCCGATTGAAAAAATATAGTAATCAGAAGTATACATCCGTGTTTCCACGGTTGTTTTGTCTTCTCCTTTAGAGAAAATTAGATCCGTTCCTTTTTGTTCTAGGAAAGCGAATCCTTTCTCTCCCATAAAGGTCTTGACGATGTAGTAATAATCGCCCTCCACAGGGGTGTGTGGTGTAATGTAGGTCTCTGATTCAGTATCAATCTGCACATAAGGTTTGTCGCCAAGTTTAAGCTGTACGATGCCGCTGATCACGGGGATTGGATTACCTTCTTGAAATAAGGTGTCTTTAAATGCGAATCCAATAGACCCGACAATGATGAACAGCGCAAGGAATGTAATGCTGAACCATCGTAACAGATTGCGCAACCTCATTCCCCCTTTAATCTTTGGACGATAGGTCCACTAGAAAAGTTTCACATATGTGGCATTACAGGTGGGCCTATCTCTCTCTTTCGCAAGGATTTTCTTTGCACCATTGGCAAACATGAGAAATAGGCGTCCACAGAACGCTCTTCTATTGTAACAAATTCATGTTCTCCTGACTGCATATTTGTCAGGATAGGTACGTTCATTTTTTTCTTTTGTTCCTTAATATACTTCCGACCCGTCTCTGACATTCCTAATAAACGGACGTATGGCACTCTTTCAAGTTCATGTAATGGACGAAGTTCTTCCTTTTTTGTATTTGTAAGAATATGAGTGATCGTCCGTTGAAGTCGTGTCCATGTATATCGTTTCGTCTTCAGTAAGTTCATCCATTCTTCAAATGTTGTGGCTTCTTTTATTGTATGCTTTAATCGAAATTCAAGTCCTTCTTCAACACCGTGAAATGTTCTGATCTCTTCTGGTGAAAGGGTAGTTAGTTTATAGTGTAGTAAAGGGAAATACCGATCCCAGTAATGCCAGCCATTCGCTTTATGCCCATATTCTCTTAGTTTATCTATTGAAGAAGGTGGCAAAGCTCCTTCAGCTTCTTGAGTCATTTCTTGTTGTTTGAGAATGGATTTTCGTATACTTGTAGCGCTTGCTATTTTATGGGTAATCGTTTCATCGTGATAGCCGCTTTTAGTGCGTTGTATGGTCATAGGGGCAATCGGTAAGTTGTAATCAAGAATGGTTTTCGTGTAACTAAAGCCTAGAATATTATTTGGCTGAGTTAAGTCAATAGAATCCTCTGACAAACCAATTGCTTTGTAGGCGTGTCGGCTAGCCTCTGGAAATGAATAACCCAAGTTTAAAAAGTGGTGGAGAGACTCTTTGTAATACTCTTGTTGACTATTTAAGTGATCATATGCCTTCATAAAAGGAGTGATATCACCTTGTTCGCTTCCGAAACAAATGGTGTCTATACCGATTTCATGAAGAGTGAATACAGCACCTTTTGCAAATAAATCACTATTTTGTACTGCAAAAACGTAGGGGAGTTCTAAAACGATATCGACCCCTTGAGATAAGGCGATTTGAGTTCGATGCCACTTATCTATAATAGCTGGCTCTCCTCTTTGAAGGAAATTTCCACTCATTACTGCAATCATGCAATCCGCACCAGATGCTTCCTTAGATTGCTTGAGATGATATTGGTGACCGAAGTGAAAAGGATTATACTCAACAATAAGTCCGCACGATTTCATGGCGTTTAACCTCTTTCATCATATATTTTCCGTTCAAGTACTTAGAGTTACTATGATTATAAACTAACGAAATAGGGAAGCGAAATCAATATAAAGGAGGCATTTTGTCGTGTGTTACTTGCGTCACGGGTTAAGTTGTGGCATAGTGAGAAGACTATAAAAGCGAAATGATAAACAGTGATATTGCTGTAAAGAAAAAATGTTGACAAATTGTCTATTTCCTTTTAAAATAACTCTTGTTGCCTTGAGGTGATTAGAATGAAATTTGCTTTACAAAAATTAAAAGCAGCTGATCTAGAACCGGTAACGTTTGATGATCACGTTGACATTTCTGAATTAGAAGAAATGCCTAATGACATCCGATCCATACCTGATGTACACGTAAAGGGTGAAGCTACTCGTAATGGAGATACGGTTACATTTCGTTTCTCTGTCTCTGGCACGATGACGCTCCCATGTGCTCGTACATTAGCGGATGTGAAGTATCCGTTTTCCTTCGATGCGGTAGAAGTCTTCTCGCTATCTCCATACCACCAAGAAGGTGAAGATGAGATCCATGAAATTGCTGGAGAAGTTCTTGACTTAACGCCTTATATCAAGGAAAATGTAATATTGGAAGTTCCTTTGCAAGTGTTCGCTGATGACGAGGTGCTAGAGGATGCTCTTTCTGAGGGGCATGGCTGGCAGCTAGTCACAGAGGAGAAGCAAGAAGAAAAGGTGGACCCTCGCCTTGCAAAGCTTCAACAATTTTTAGATGATAACAAAGAGTAAGAGATCCATCACATACAATCTGGATCGTGCATGAAGGAGGTGTAACACATGGCAGTACCAAAGCGTAGAACTTCAAAAAAGGTTAAAAACCAACGTCGTACTCACAAGAAACTTCACTTACCAGGAATGGTAGAATGCCAAAACTGCGGTGAATACACTAAACAACACCATGTTTGCAAATCTTGCGGACAGTACAATGGTAAACAAGTTGTTGAACAATAAACCGTTCTGAAAGAAGAGTGTCTCATAGAGGCGCTCTTTTTTTGGCTCTAAAATATTTGTTGGGGTATTAGAAAATTTGGCATAAA